>NZ_KB906673.1 GCF_000381545.1 Rhodonellum psychrophilum GCM71 = DSM 17998
TAAGAAATGCTGCAAACACCATTGATAAAACCAAAGATGGGGTGTTGACAAGGTTTTTCAAACGAGTGGCTTATCGCAAAGGAAGGGGAGCTGCCATTACCGCAACTGCCAGAAAGCTGGCAGTAATTATCTGGAACATGATTATAAAAGGAGAAAGATACCAGCCCGGTAATTTAGACCAATACCAAAAAGAAATGAAGGATCGAATGATAGCATCAATTAAAAAAAAGATGCTATCACTGAATATGTCAGCCGATGAGTTAAATGCTGCCCTATCATAAGTTAGATGGAAATTTGCATTATCTCTCCTAAAAGCGGTTGAAACTGAAAGAAATTCAGAAGATTCGGGAAATAAAGGAATTTCACGATATGGTGAAATCAAAATTTAAGCCTGTACGAGAAATGGAAATGCATCGCAAGGGTTAAATGATTCCTTTAAACAAACGAAAACAAAACCTCGAAAAACCCCGGAGGAACCAAAATTAATTCCCGGGGAAGGAAAATGGTGAAAAGGAACCTGCATTTAGGCCCATTTTTCTGTGGAAATTATACATTTGGGAAAAGAAAAGTACGAAATGCACGCTAAAAGAGCCTGCAAGTGCGAGAAAAGACGTTTCAGACTTGAAAGGCCTTGGAAATTTACATATTAACTGGACACAAAATCACCATGCTGAACCTCCACATACTCCAAATGGCCGATTATTTTTTTGTGCTGTTTCACACCTGTCTGATCCTTTTCAATCTTTTTGGCTGGCTCTGGAAACCGCTACAAAAATGGCAACTGCTCACCATCTCCCTGACCTTTGCTTCTTGGCTGGGATTGGGGATTTGGTATGGTTTAGGGTATTGTCCGCTGACGGATTGGCACTGGGATATTCTCCGGCAAATGGGGGAAACAAATCTCCCAAATTCATATATCAGTTATTTGTTCCAAAGACTGCTCGGCTTGAAGCTCCCTGATCTTTGGGTTGATGTGCTGACAGTCAGCATGGCAATTTTGGCCTTGGCTGCGTCAATTTGGGTCAATTTTTTCCAGAAAAGAAAAGGAAATTCAATCGCCTAGATCATTTTCCTTGTTGTTGACAGTTGGTGATCGGTGGGAAAAAATAAATTCTTGCCAATCCGAAATGGAAATGGATCAATCCTCAGATTCGGCGGGGTTATTCTTCTCCACTTCTACTTTAGGCATATCTGCGGGCAGGGTAAAATAAAAGGTTGACCCAACTCCTTCACTACTTTCAACCCAGATTTCCCCTCCGTTTTTTTCCAAAAAGCCCTTCACCAAAAGCAGTCCTATACCCGCCCCTTTGTTTTCTCCCCTCGGGCTTGAAAGGCTCTTCAATTGGGGGGCAAAAAGCTTCGCTTGGATTTCCTTGGACATCCCCACTCCAGTATCCTGTATTTTTACGATAATTTTGTCTTCTTTTCTTTTGGCGGAAACAGTGATCTTTCCACCGGGACTGGAATGCTTGATTGCGTTTGAAACAATATTGTGAAGGATTGAGAGCAACATTTTACCATCTGCAAAAACGCTTTCATTCGCTTCGATTTCTTGGTGAAAATTGATCGTGTTCAATTCCGCCGTTTCATTCAGGATATCAAAAACCTTTTGAACATAAACGGAAAGCTCGATTTTTTCGGGTGAAAACACCTCTGAGGCATATTTTATCCTTGCCCATTCCACCAGATAGTCCAGCATGTTCAATTCCTCTACGGAAGAGTGATGGATAAGCTCAAGCATCTCCAAAACTGTCTTTTTCTCCAGTCTTTCGAAATTAGATTTCAAATATTCCGCTGCGCCGATGATCCCGGTCAGCGGACTCCTTAAATCATGGGAAAGAATGGCAAGAACGCTGTCTTTATGGGTATTGAGTTCCTTAAGGTCCCTCATGTACTTCCTAATTGCATCTTCGGACTTCTTTCTTTCCGTCAAATCCTGAAGAATTTTTACATAACCCAATTTCTCGCCACCCTTTCCGATGAGTGGGAATACCAAACCAAAAGCATAAAAGGTTTGGCCATCTTTGCAGAGATGCCATCTATTATCCGTTGCTCTTCCATGGCTTGTTGCCCTATCGATTTCATTTTTAGGAACCTCATTTTGGATATCTTCCTCGGTGAAAATAATATCAAACCCTTCTCCCAAGACCTCCTGTTCTTCATATCCAAATATTTTTTCAGCCCCAGCACTCCAACTATTTATTTTCAGCGCATTGTCCATGGTGAAAATTGAATAATCCTGGAGGCTGTCAATAATTTGGCTGTAAAAATCTGCTGAAGGGATGTATCTGTTCTTGGAGATTTTAAAATCTTTGGGCTCTTTTTTCATCGGATGGTAGTATTTCTGCATCAGAAACCATGAGGTCATCTGTTGGAAATTAACAAATATATTATGGAAACAGCTTCTTATTTACCTAACGATTCAGACACTACTGGCGATGGCTGTTCCAAAGCTTTGTAAAAATATGCTATTTATCCCCAATACAATATTTGGGTGGAAAAATTTAAGTCAAAAGGACTATTCTATACCCATAAGGCATCAATTTATTAAAACCCCAAGATGCAATAGCTTTTCGAAGGAGATTGAAATTGCAAGTAAATCAGACCATTTGGAGAATCGCTTACAGTAGGGACATGATGAAGTCAAAAATTATTGATAACGGAATGATTATTAAGCAATTTAAGGCTGGTTTAGTATTAGGAATGCATTATAGGGGTTAAAACAAAAAAAAGTATGGCCTAACCAGCCGACCTTTTTCTATTCGTTTGGTCCTTATAAAAAATTATTGTCTTCAAATTCTGACAAGGTCTGCACTTCTATAGATAGGGACGGGGATTACCTGTTTTCCCCTCTCATTGACCCATAATCCATTCCAATCGCCGGTCGGCAAAAAAAATGATGATTGCCCATATAAATCATTAAATTAAAATTCATTTTGTCCGTTCTGAAAAGAATTATTGAATGCACATCTCCACAAATGCTTTCCATTGTCTTGTTCCGAATTCAACCCGCAATATGCCATCAATTCCCTAATGGACTTATCACCACAAGAAAATAAGGACTCCTCCCGATATGGTGAAATCAAAAACAGAAAATATTTGATGATTATTAAGGAATTATAGGCTGGAAAGGGATTGGGCATGCATTAAACGGGTTAAATCAGACAGAAACAATCTATAAAACACATGGTTTGATCTTGAACCGTCAAACAATTAACAACCAAAATAATGGCAGAAATTAAAAAAGAAGATTTAAAACAGGAGATTTTTGACATCTACGATGACTATTGCCACAGCAAGATCGCCCGGAGGGAATTTGTCAGCAAACTGTCCGTTTATGCGGTCGGGGGATTGACGGTTTCGGCGTTACTTGCTTATTTGATGCCCAATTACGCAGAGGCCAAACAATTCAAACTAGATGATCCGAGATTGACTTCGGAATACATTGAGTATGATTCTCCCAAAGGAGGAGGCAAAATGCGGGGGCTCTTGACCAAGCCTAAAAACAGTGTGGGAAAATTGCCTGGTATCATTGTAGTCCATGAAAACCGAGGCCTGAATCCATACATCGAAGATGTTGCCCATCAAGCTGCATTGGATGGTTTTATTGCATTTGCACCAGATGCATTGACCCCACTGGGCGGATATCCTGGAAATGATGACGAAGGCAGGACGATGCAGGCAAAACGGGACAGGGACTCCATGCTTGAGGATTTTATTGCTGCCTATGAATTGTTGCAAGCACATAAGGATTGCACGGGAAAAGTCGGTGTGGTAGGCTTTTGTTTTGGCGGATGGATTTCAAACATGATGGCTGTTCGGATTCCGGATTTGCCTGCGGCGGTCCCCTATTACGGAGGACAAGCTGCCGCCGAGGATGTGCCCAAGATCAATGCCGCGGTACAATTGCATTTTGCTGAATTGGATACTCGGGTGAATGAAGGTTGGCCAGCTTATGAGGCTGCCTTAAAAGCAAATAACAAAGAACATACCGCCTACTTCTACCCGGGAGTCAATCATGGTTTCCACAACCATTCCACCCCAAGGTATGACAAGGCTGCCGCAGATTTGGCTTGGAGTAGGACCATTTCCTTTTTCAGGGAAAAATTGAAATGATCTACTCGAAAGGGGATTTTCCTGCATGAAACCAGTGCAATCTCCGAGCATGAAACCAATATCGAATTGGATATAAATGAATGAGACTTAAGTCTGGCCGATAACCAGACCTAAGTCTCATTCACCAAATCCAAAAAATGGATGTGATATAAAGATTCAGAAGCAATCCATCATAATTCCCAATGAAGATCTGGCAAATCTTTCTGCCTGAAACTTTATCTACTCAGAACAATACCTCCGTACTGGGGCAGATCAACGAGCATGGAGAATGGAAAACCTTCCATTTCAAAAGGCTCAGCATGGACTTCCAACAATTCCACCTCAGAGAAATCCTCATCATAACCCTTCCAGCCACTGTTGAACCTGACTTTCCAAATCCCTTCATGTGGAAGTCCGATCCTGTAACCTTGATAGAGTTGATTGGAGAAATTCAAAATAACCAAGACAGGCTTGTCCTGGTGCTCAAAATGTACCCGCTGAAAAGCCAAAACCAAGGATTCTTGGCTGAAATGGAAAGTATCCGTCATGCTTCCAGTCAAACCAACACAATCCTCATTCCTCCCATTCCGCAGCTGGATAAGATCCCTGTACATCCTGGCAATGCCATTCAATTCAGAATACCGGTTCCAATCCAGTGGGTTTTCCACATTGAAATGGCTGTCGGTAAGAAATTCCTGTCCCTGAAAAATCATGGGGATGCCTGGTGAAGTGAATAGGGTAATTGCCCCAAGCGTGGATTTTTTCTTGGCATACTCCCCATCTGCTTCACCCGGTTGAATTTCCTCAGGCAATCTTGAGGATCCATTTGCAACTTCATCGTGCGATTCGGTGAAGATTACCCTTTGGAATGCGGAATTGTTGAAGGAAAAAAAGAGCGACTCTACCACTTCTTGAAGATTTCGGTGCTCGTCTTCAATTTCCAACAAAACACGTTTGATGGAATGATTGAATCCAAGTCCCCACTGACTATGAAAACCCAAGCCATTGTGCGCAATGTCTGCGGTGACTATCGAGTCGGCCTTCAGGTCCTCGGCAATCAGGATTTTTTGCGGATATTTCTCCCTGATCTCGGCATTCAGTTGCTGTAAAAATCGGTACCCTTCTTCGAGTTCGGATCTCTCCTTAAGGTCTCCACCCTCCACAAATCTAATATAGGCAGTGGCGTCGAATCGAAGCCCATCACATTGAAAGGCCTCCAACCACATGAAGGCATTGTCCCTTATATAATTCCTTACCTCTTTTCTTCCAAAATCTGGCCTGTTATCTCCCCAAGGTGTTGTGGATTTATAATCGTTATAAAAATAAATGCCCCCTTTGTCATTTTCCTGCCAGCCATCAAACTGCCAAAGGTCAGTATCCCCTGGTCCAAAATGGTTGTAAACCACATCCATCAGTACAGCGATTCCCTTGAGATGCGCTTCTTTGACAAAATGGGCCAAGCCCTCGGGGCCGCCATAATCGGATTCAATAGCAAAGGGATAAGAAGGATTATAGCCCCAGGATTTTGCTCCTGGAAATTCCATCACGGGCATCAACTCAATCACATTGATTCCAAGCGCCTGAAGGTAATCCAGTTTTTCCGCAGCAGAATAAAAATCACCAACGCCATTTTGGCTGTCCTCTTTTTTGTAGAAAGTACCGATGTGCATTTCATAAATGACCAATTCGTTGAAAGGGGGCAATTGAAATTGATGGTCCTCTTGGTTTTCTTCCGGCTGATAGACCATTGAATTTCCACCACTGTGGGTCATTTTTCTCGCATAGGGATCATTCCTTGAAAGCTTCTGATCACCATTGACAAGGACATATTTATATTCATCCCCATTTCCTGCATTTTCGAGGAAACGTGCCCAATACCCCTCCCCTTCGTGTTCAAGTTGAAATTCATCATCCTTCCAATCATTGAAAGAACCCATGACAAATACTTTTTCGGCATTTGGCGCCCAAAGCCTAAAAGTGACGCCTTCATTCCCAACAATAGCACCCATTCCGGAATACTTTTCGATATTTTCGCTCATAAATAAAAGAATATTAAGTTAAACCCGTGTTTTGCATTCCCAATTCCATTCCATCCTGAAATCACTTAAAAATCAAACAGCTGTTTCCTGTTTTTGGCTCCGCTATATCGGTAATACGTCTTATTCTCCAAATGGTCTGATTTTCTTGCAGTATCCACCCTTATAAGGACACCCCATGCATATTTCGGACTGGACATCAATTCTCAAAGGCTGTGCCTATCTTGATCAAAAATAGTGTTTATTGCACTTTAATGCTTATTATTTTTTTCTTGTTTGCAACATCAATCAAAATTTCTTCGTCCTGTCTTTATAAAAAATCCATGACTTATGAAAACTAAATTCGCGATAGTATTATTGACTTTTTTTTCTATCTCCTGTATGGATCAGGGACAAACCGAGGTCATGGCCGGGCACTTTTTGGTAGGCAACTGGACCAATTTTGAGTATGAGATGGATGCTTTTACGATGGAAAAATCCAAGAATTTGGCCTCTAACGTGTATGGTTATTCTTTTCGAAAGGACGGTACGCTTATCCAAAGAAGCAATTCGGGCTGGTGTGGAACACCTCCAGTGGTCACTTCTGATTTTCAGGGGACTTGGAGGATCCTTGGGGAAGAAGTCATCATTGAGGCCAAATATTGGGGCGGGATTTCTGTTCAAACCTGGAAAGTGACCCAACTTTCCAACAAAACATTGAGGATAGAAATCCTCAGCAGCGAATACAGGGAAGAATAAAGAAATGAAAATGAGCATCTTAAACCTGCTCGTTTTTTTCTATCTTTATTTTATGAAAATCATCACACTATTGGCGGTAGTGCTGTTTCCCTATTGTGTGCATGCCCAGCATCCGCATGCCGATGGGCAGATGCGTGACGCCATTAAAATCTCTGAAAAAGGAAATCCTAAGCAAGCGGAGTGGATATTTTCGAAAATCATCAGCGACCATCCATTTTTTGCGGAGCCTTATTTCCAAAGGGCAGGGGTCAGGGAAAAGATGGGAGATCTCGAAGGGGCCCTCACCGATTATAATATTTTGCTGGAATTGTCTCCTACGCACACAGAGGGAATATTCTCCAGAGGAATCGTCCGCTATGAGATGAAGCACTATGAATTGTCAAAAGAAGATTTTCTAAAGGTCTTGGCATTGCCACAAGGAGAAACCAACTCGGTGCTGTACCGAAAATCGCCCTATAAATCAGGAATAGACAGGATCACTACCCTCCAAAATGGGCAACAAGACTACATCTACCAGCATTTAGGACTGATCTGCATGGAACTGGAGGATTACAACGAGGCCCTTCATTACCTGGAAAAAGCCATAGCGCTTCGCCCAGATGACCCGGACCATTACCTCCATCGCGGCAAAATATTCCAATCCTCCGGACAGGTCGAAAATGCGGAAAAGGATTACATCAAGGCACTCTCCCTAAATCCCTATCATCCCATGGTCCATCAATATATGGGGATATTGGCCAATGCATCAGGAGATAAACTCAAAGCCGATCGCTATTATTCACAAGCCATTGCCGAGGCACCTGACGTCCCCTATCCTTATAAGCAACGGGGTTATCAGCGGTTGATCGCTGGACAAATCGAAGGTGCTCTTGAGGATTTTCACAAAGTATTGGAATTGAAAAGAGATGATGTAGAGACCTTACTTTATAGAGGCTTTGCATTTGAAAAAAAAGGAGAACTCGGTGCTGCACAAAAAGACTTTGAACAGGTTCTCGTGCTAGAGCCCTCTCGTTCCCAAGCTTGGATAGGACTGGGCGATGTGCAGGTCAAATCAGGGAAGCTTCCTGAAGCAGTAAAATCTTACACATTGGCCATTATTTACCAGCCTGAAAATCCCCAAGCCCATTATCAAAGGGGAATCGCCCATCACAAATTAAAAGATGTGGACCAAGCCTGCATCGATTTCCAGCAAGCTGCGCAATGGGGTTTGGATCCTGCGCTAAAAGCTTTGGAAAAAGCCTGCCAATAATCCCGATGGCAATGTCCTGTTTTTTTGATTTCCCTCCGTACTTCCTTTCCCATTCACAGAAAACACAATCAACTTGGCTACATTCTGATTCGCCTAATGAAGGTAACCGGATCCCTCATCGAAACAGGAATCCCAATGGCTGAGGAAAACAGGAAGGATAGCTTCGATAGTTTGTCCCCAATTGGATCAAAACCGCATTTCCATATTCATAATTTAAAAATAATTCGAAGGATAGTTTTTGCGTATTCAACAACAAATACAGCTTTTTTATAAATTATATGTATTTTTTTATTTATTTCTTTGAATTATTTTTAATAAAAGGAATGTTTTGTTAACTTTGAAATATCAAACAAAGACAAATGGTCTTTTACAATGTAGGATGTTGAAACTGGCAGACAAGCCCTCCTGTCTCGGGGGTGGGGATCACAGTATAAAGCAAATATCGAGCTCGTGTTTTGCCTAATTGCTCCGTGGAGGTTCGAATCCTTCTCCTACAGCTATATTGAATCCGAAATATGCATCAGGCTTCTTCGATGGGAAAAAGCCAAAACATGGCCCAAAAACTGATTATTTATAAATTACATGTTGTAATGGAGTTGGTCATGCATATAACGGGTTAAATTGAAAATTTTAGCATGCACATATTGTAGGATGTTGAAACTGGCAGACAAGCCCTCCTGTCTCGGGGGTGGGGATCACAGTATAAAGCAAACATCGAGCTCGTGTTTCGCCTAACTGCTCCGTGGAGGTTCGAATCCTTCTCCTACAGCTGGTTATTTTGGGTTTATTGTTAATTGACTAAAGCTGTGAGATTTTATTTCACGGCTTTTTTAATTTTAACCCTGTCGTCATGCATTGTCTTTTCCCTTCCAGGCTGAAATTACTTAGGAATCAGGGTTTGTTTTTTGAACCCACCCAATCGGCAAAAGACCTTATGCTCTCAATAGTCTGATTTTCTTCCAGTTTCAACTCCAATAGGAAACTTAATGCATGTTTTGGGTTCAAGATCTGAATAACAGCAAAAAACCCAATTTTTTCAGCGCAGTCAACCAGGTGGCTTTTTTAAAAAAAATGCTTTGGGATAAAGACCCCTATTAAGAGTGATTTACTTTTGGGTTTTTTCCTGAATAAAAGAAGACCTTAAATATCTCCTGCCTTCACTTTGGAAGCAATCAATGCCGGTCTATAAGATGCGATGAAGGTAATGGCAATCACGGCCAAACTTGTCCACAAAAAATCTGTCCAGATCATCTTCACAGGATAATTGTCCACCAAGGAAGAGGCAATGCCCAAAGAAACCAATCCAAAAGTATCCTGAACCCAACACACCAAGAATCCCAGCACCAATCCTATTGTGGCACCGGTGAAGGCAATGATGGCACCTTGTTTCATATAGATCTGGCGAACCAATTTCTCCGTTGCCCCCAAGGCCATCAGCACGGCAGTATCTTTCTTTTTTTCTATCGCCATCATCGAAAGCGAAAAGAAGATATTGAAAGATGCCACTGCCAAAATGAAACTCAAGGTAATAAACACAAATAACTTCTCCACTTTGATGGTCCGCAGCATGCCGGCATGTTGTTCATCGGTATCCTTGACGGAAAATTCCGGCCCCAACAAGTCCCTTAATCTCGATTTAACCGAAGAAATTTTTTGACCTTCCTTTAATTTGATTTCCAGGGAAGTTCTTTTTTGGCCATAGTTGAGCAGTTTGCTGACAAAATCAATCGGAGCCAACACATAGTTTTCATCGAATTCTTTTTCGATACTAAAAAAAGCAGCTGGCTTAATTACATCCCTGCTGTACATCTGCCTGGGGTCGATCGTGCCGGCGCTACGAGGGGCTTTCGGGTAAAAGACCTGTAGGAGGTCAAAGTCATTGTCCAAGTCAATGGAAAGAAAGAAGGCGATACCCCGACCGATAATGGCTCTCGGCTGCTCGGGCGTGCCGAGGTTCAGGTCTCCCCAGACATATCCCTTCTCAAAGCGGCCTTGATCGACGAAATTATCGGAAACTCCTTTGATTTTGGCCAAGTGTTGGTCTTCCCGGTACCTAAACAAAACATTGTCTTCGATCACTTCGGTCACCACTTCCACCCCTTGGATGCTGCGGATACTGTCCAGCCAGTCCTCATTTACCTCAAAGGATTTCCCTTTTACAGCTTCTATTTTCAGTTCAGCATCGAAGGAGGCATAAAGTCCACGGACCAAATCCTCCAAACCATTGAAGACAGAAAGCACGATGATCAGCGCCATAGTGCCCACAGCCACCCCTACCATGGAAATCCTGGAAAGGATGGTAATGAAATTTCGCTTCTTTTTGCTGCGAAAATACCGAGTGGCGATAAATGTGGACAGATTCAAGGCTTGACTGGAATTGTTTTAATCCTCTTGATCGTCGTCGTCTTCTTCTTGCTCTGGTGCTTGGGGGATATCCAAAGCCGAAATGACCTTATCCATATGTTGGGCATAGGCAGAGGATTCATCCAGAAAGAAGGCCAGCTCGGGCACAATTCTGACATTTTTCCCAATCCTGTTGCCAAGGTGTTTGCGGATTTCTTTTTTATGCTCGTTGATTTTTTCGAAAAGCTCCTGATTGTTTGCCAAAAGGAAACTAAGGTTCACTTTGGCAACACTCAAGTCAGGGCTGATTTCGACCCGTACTACTGTCACCATTGCCCTACCAACCAGCAGCTTGGCTTCTCTTTGAAAAATTTCGCCCAATTCCTTTTGGATGAGCTTCGCATATTTTTGTTGTCTTTTACTTTCCATAACAGATAATAATTGATACAAATTTAGTGAATTAAATGCGTAACCTTTAATTTTGGAAGTCTTGTTTGTCCCACACTTCAATATCCACTAGCCTTGTTGAGTTTTTTTAGAATTAATGATCCTTTTAGATTTATTGGGATCTTCTTTTTGATGCTCTTGTTCGGGGGTATCTATATCTGGGTTTTGGATGTGCCGATGTTGCAGCCAGAGTTGATTTGGATGCTTGCCGGGGAGCGGATGTCTGAAGGTTTTTCCATGTATATTGACATCATTGACGATACAGGACCGCTTTCTGCCACTGTATACTGGATGATCCATGTGCTTTTTGGCAAAAATCTTTTTGCATACAAATTATTGGGCGGATTGGTCATTTTCTTCCAGATAGCGTATATCAACGGTCTTTTTATCCGATACAAATCCTTTGACGAAAACACCTACATTCCAGCCTTGGTCTTGGTAGTTCTTTTCCATTTTTCATTTGACATCCTCACCCTTTCCCCTGCATTGATGGGAAGCACGTTTATCGTGCTGGCATTGGGTCAGTTGTTTTCCCAGACCGTGCTTCAGAAAGAAGGATCAGACTCCATCCTCCTGGTGGGTATTTTCGGGGGGATTGCAGCTTGTTTCCACTTTCCCTTGGTCATCTTCCTTCCCTACTTGATCGTTGCGGGAGTTACCGTCAGTGGTTTTAATTTCAATCAGTTTCTGCTTTCCCTTCTGGGCTATTTCCTGCCCATTATCGGCTGCGGGCTTTATTATTTTTGGATTGATGGGCTTCCCGAGTTTGTCATTCAATATATTTTTGCCACCCGCGTCATCGATGTGTATTACCATGTTCAGTTTTTGGATTTGATCCTGCTGCTCATTGCCCCTTTTTCTTTTGCGGCAGCGGGATATTTCATTGGAACAGTTTTCAAATTGATCACCGTCAACCAGCAAAAACAGAAACAGCTCATCATTCTTTTCCTGCTTTTTGCCTTGTTGACCATTTTCTTGACCAACAGGCGAACACCCTATCAATTTGTCATCCTTTTGCCTGGACTGACCTATTTCATCACCCAGATTTTCCTATATCTCCAACGAGGTTTTTTACTCCAATTCTTTTCTATTTCCTTTTTGATCAGTATCCCACTTATCGGATTTGGATGGACCAATTACCAAAAGGCTTCCGGTAAAATCGACAGTTACGCCGTGGCTTTTTCCGAAAAACACAGGGAAACTGCAGGCAAATCCATTTTGGTATTGGGAAATGACCTTGGCTATTACCAACAGGCAAAACTGGCAACCCCTTATTTGAACTACAATCTTTCCAAGGGAATTTTGCGGGACTTCAACAATTTCGCAGAGATGGCTGCCGTATACCAGGATTTCCTAAAGGAAAAACCAGAAATGATCATAGACGAGGATGGCCTCTTCGAACAATTGGTAGAGAGGATTCCTTTACTTGAGAATTCTTATTTGAAAAAATCCGAAGGAATATATGTGCTGAAGTGATCCAATAAAGATCAATCGGAATGGTTTCCCTTCAAAAAATGATTTTGTAAACCCTGCTCCAGTTTTAACCCGAATTCTAAGACATGGAAAAAGTAACGTAAAGCATCAAACTTGATTAAGTAAGCTGGCAATAGGCATGAGGTTTCTTAATGAAATAGAAACTATTAGAAAATCAGACTATTTGGAAAATAAGACGAAGTCCCGATAAGGCGGAGTAAAAAACAGAAACAACTTACTGATGATGAATTGATTCCAGAATGGAGTTAATTCATCATGCGGATTCAATTACCGCTTGCCAGTAAAAGTTAAGGCCAGGAAAACCTGGCCTTTTGCTATTATTTACAGTTGATTTTGTCCACTCTGGTTCCATGTCTTCCCCCTTCAAAATCGGTGGAAAGAAAGATCTTGACGAGTTTTTCCGCCAATTCGGATGGAATGAATCTTGCTGGCAAGGCAAGGACATTGGCATCATTGTGTTGACGAGAAAGTGCTGCCAATTCCTCATTCCAGCAAAGTGCCGCACGGATTCCTTGGTGCTTGTTGGCCGTCATGGCGACACCGTTTCCGCTGCCACAGACCAGTACGCCCTGCTTGAATTCTCCGCTTTCGATCGCTTCGCACAAAGGATGTACAAAATCCGGGTAATCCGCTGAGGCATCCGAATAGGGTCCAAAATCCTTTACTTCATAACCTTCGGATTCCAACATTTTGATGATATCTTTTTTGTAGGCAAATCCTGCATGATCACCACCTACTGCAATTTTCTTTGACATGGCTCAATTATCTCTATTTTCTGCTGCTTCTTTTTTTGCTCTTTTCTTTTCAAGTCTTTTGGCTATCGTTATCCCCACTTCATACAAGACCAAAATAGGCATCGCTATCAAAACCTGGCTGATGATATCGGGTGGAGTGATTACTGCCGCAATGATCAAAATAACCACAATGGCGTGTCTTCTGTAAGATCGCAACATGGCCGCGGAAACCAATCCTGACATGGACAGGAAATAGATCACTACCGGCAACTGAAACATAATGGCCGAGGCCAGTACCAGCATGATGAGTGTGGTCACATAGGATCCGATGTCAAACTCGTTGAGAATACTTGGGTCCAATTGGTAATTGGACAAGAAGTTTATGGAAAGTGGTGCCAGGATAAAGTACCCGAACGAAGCCCCCGCAAAGAACAGCAAGCTGACAAAGAAAACTGCCCCTCTAGCGGCATTTTTTTCCTGCAGATGCAATCCGGGACTGATGAATCTCCATATTTCCCAAAAAAGATAAGGAAACGCCACGACCAGACCCACGACCATACTGGAGGTAAGGTGCATGGAAAACTGACCTGTCATCTGCCTACTCTGGATGGTAAAGGGAAGTACATCGATGCACAATGCAGGGACGTTCAACCAATTCGAAACTTTACAAAGGGTTTGATAGGTAACGAAATCCACCCTGGAAGGCCCTAAAATCACCTTTCCGAAGACGATGCTTTTGGCTAGGAAAGCAGCTACCGTGAAGACCAATACTGCGGCCACCGACCGAAGCAAATGCCATCGTAACTGCTCCAAATGGTCCAAAAAGGACATTCCTCCTTCTTCTTCCTCTTCTTCTTCTCTATATTGATCTAATGCCACTTGGATTTTGCTATTTAGTATAATGGAAACTGAACCATCCAATCGTTGACCTCAGTCTTGATTTTGGCAAGTTCTGCTTCATTGTCGTGATGGGTAAGCGCACTGTCGATCAGCTTCACGATACGCTTCATGTCATCTTCCATCAATCCTCTGGTCGTCACTGCTGCTGTGCCAACGCGCATTCCAGAAGTCACAAAAGGTGAGCGGGTATCGAAAGGTACCATGTTTTTGTTGATCGTAATATCGACTTTACCCAAGGTTTCCTCTGCAAGTTTACCGGTTAGGTCTTTGTTGCGAAGGTCGATAAGCATCATGTGGTTGTCTGTACCTCCTGAAATAATCTGGTAACCCAAACCAACGAAGGTTTCTGCCATCACTGCTGCATTCTGTTTTACCTGGAGCACATATTCCATGTACTCATCTGAAAGTGCTTCTTGGAAAGCAATAGCCTTTGCCGCGATGATATGCTCCAAGGGGCCGCCCTGTGTACCCGGAAATACCCCGGAATCCAACAGGGAAGACATTTTTCTCAATTCTCCTTTCGGCGTTTTCAAACCAAATGGATTGTCAAAATCGGCTCTCATCAAAATCAAACCACCACGCGGACCTCTAAGGGTTTTGTGTGTGGTGGTGGTCACGATGTGACAAAAATCAAGGGGGTCATTCAACAATCCCCTCGCAATCAATCCCGAAGGATGTGAAATATCAGCCAATAAAAGCGCTCCTACCTGATCGGCAATGTCTCTCAAACGCTCATAATCCCAATCTCGACTATAAGCAGAAGCACCACAAATCAACAACTTTGGTTTTACTTCAAGTGCCGTAGCCTCCACTTTATCATAGTCGATCACACCTGTTTCCTCTTCCACGCCATAAAAATTGGCCTGATAAAGTTTTCCTGAAAAATTGACGGGGGAACCATGTGTGAGGTGTCCTCCATGGGAAAGGTCAAAACCCAAGATTGAATCTCCTGCATTTAAACAAGCCAAAAATACAGCTGCATTCGCCTGTGCACCGGAATGGGGCTGCACGTTTGCCCATGAAGCTCCAAAAAGCTCCTTGGCTCTATCGATCGCCAACTGCTCGATTTGATCCACAACTTCGCAACCACCATAATATCGCTTGTTGGGCAAACCCTCGGCGTATTTGTTGGTGAGTACACTTCCAGCAGCTTCCATTACCTGTTTGCTGGTGAAATTCTCAGAAGCAATCAATTCAATACCGGTTTTTTGACGGTTTTCTTCTTTTGCAATGAGGTCGAAAATGATCTGATCTCTTTTCATGGGGATATTTTTAATAGGTGGCCCAAAATTAGTTTTATTCGACGGATTATCCAATTGAATAAAAATGATATTACAGGGAAATGCAGATATCCAATCTCTCATTTCCCATAAAATAACCACGCGATTTGAAATAAGTTTTGATCCCAATTGTAATCCGATTGGCTAATTCCACAACCTCATCCAATGTTTTGGATTAAACTCGTGTTCTGCATTACGAATTCAATTCTATCTTGAAATTGCTTCATCATCCGCTTTTATTTTTCTGGTTTCGGCTTCAGCAAATCTGTACGTCACTTATTTTCCGATGATGTGATTTTCTTGCAGTTTCAAACCCGATTGGAAAACCCAATTCATATTCCATCTAACTTCTCTCAAGTTAGCTGCTTTCCGTTACTTTTCCGCTGTCTTGGAATTCGGGTTAAAATGGTATCCTAACATTCAAAGCCACATTTCTACCCATTTGATTCACACCAAAAGGTCGGAAAAGAGACAAGTGATCAATGTAAGTTTTGTTTAGAATATTGGATCCACTGATGTAGATATCAAGTGCTTTTCCTCCCATCATCACCTGACTTCCCACATTCAATCCTAACAAATAATATCCCGGAGTAGGTTCTTCCAAAGGTGCTTCTCTGTTTTGATCAAAAATAAATGAACCCAAAACACTGATATATGGGTTTTTCAAAGCTCCTACATTACTCAGCCTGAAATCTAATGATTGATTCCATCTAAATGCTGGGATATAGGGCAAATAACTCATATCTGATCTTCTTTGGCCGATAACCATGCTGTAGGAAGTTGAAGCTGAAAACCACTTGGCTGAAGTAGGATGAATATCCAATTCCAACTCACCTCCATATAATCTTGCGTCTTCTTGCTCAAACTCCCAAACTGTCAAATCGCCAACAAACGAATTTGTTGGTGCGAAGAATATATAATTGTCAATGTGGTTGTAGAAGACCTCACCTGAAATAGAGAAGTTTGACCTGCTGTATCTGATACCAAAATCAGACTGAATATTCTGCTCTCTGACAAAATCAGCACTTCCTCTTTCAAATCTATTTGTTCCTGGATGTGGTCCATTGGAAAATAACTCACCCAAATCCGGTGCCCTGAATCCTTGTGCTACATTCAATCTAAATCTCCATGCAGAATTCGGTCTGAAAGTGGTCCCGGCACTTGCTGTGACACCATCAAATGTTCTTGTCAATGTTCTGTCTGCTGGATCTCCAGGAAGTAAAAACCCATAATCAACAATATGGTCTGCACTGGCATCTGCAGTTACCTTTCTATAATCATATCGGATACCCCCTTGCGCCACCCACTTGTCTTTATTGTAATTTAACAAGAGATAAACCGATCTGTCATCTTTCATGGCATCGGGGATCAAAAATTCATTTGCACTTTCATAATTCACATTTTGCAAATAAAATCCCTGAACACCTAAAATCGCTTCCACATTTGGGAATAGCTCTTTGGCGTATTTGATATCATACATGAAGTTGGATTGTCTCAAACCCAAATCCACTTGATCCTCGGCTGTTTCGACTTCTTCTCTAAAGTTAAAATGATAACCGAATGAAGCCTTCAAGCGGTCTTGCCCAATATTTATATTTGTCTCTGAATTGATAAAGTGATCTCTCACATCTTGAAAGGGCAGTTGTACTTTTCTATCTCCACGGCTTGTTACTAACTCACTGACATTTTCCTCATCTATGATTCCAAGGTTTTGTCTCAAATAAGTATAGCGTAATCTGGTATCTCCCCATTTTTTACGTAATCCAACACCCGCTTTGATATTTTGTGTGTTGAACCTGGTATTGCCGACAGCATTTCCATTACCATCCAAATAATCAGCATGTGATTCTGCTGCTGCTCTAAAAGACCATAAAAATCCGTTTTCGCTCGCTCCTTTGGCACCGGCATCAGTTCGGAAACCTAAAGAATTGCTGTATCCTCTCAAATTTACATCCCCCTCAACAGTTCCTGCTGCGGCATCTTTATCTTCAATCAAATTGACAACACCTGCCATGGCACCTGAACCATAAATGATCGATGCTGGACCTTTGATCAATTCAATGTTACCAATACCTGTTTCAGATAAGCCCAAACCATGATCGGCACCCCATTGCTGGTTTTCGAATCTTGCTCCCTGATAGACGGACAAGACTCTGCTGAATGACAAACCTCTAATTACCGGCTTGCTTATCCCTGGACCCAATGATATTTCATTTACGCCAGGTGTTCTGGTTAGTGAAGTCATCAAACTTGGAGAGGGCATTTTGAGAATGGCATCCCTGCTTACTTTCTCTATAGAAATGGGTGAGCTTTCCTTACTCATGATATACGCTCCTGAGACGACCACTTCATCGATATTGGTGGTGGCCTCTTCCAATTTAATCACCAAATCCCGGTCTTTCGATCCCGGCTTGAGCACCTGAATGATGGTAGAATATCCGATAAAAGAAAACTGAAAAGTCAGATTCCGATCAGGCAAAGTACCGATGGAAAAACTTCCGTCAAGGTCTGTGACCACCCCTCTGTTCAATTCAGGGATGAAAACCGAAACTCCCGGAAGTGGAGACTGTGTATTTTTGTCAATGACTTTACCAGATAGGGAAATGTCTTGTATGGCCATTGTCCCGGCAGAAAGCAGGGACAAGACGATTAGTAAAATGAATCGCATTGCTATAATTCTTAAGATTTTAATAAAAAGAGAGGGGCATACCCATCAAGGGGTATGCAGGTAAAAATGAGAATTATGCGTTTGCAGGTGGCCCGCGGTGTTCAAAACCAATGAGCGATTTTTGATAGCTGTTTTTGAAATAATAACCAGAGGAAACAGTGGTTTCAAAAACAGGGTTTTCAGGTAAATGGAACTGGTATTCAAAAACAAAATAATCGGCATGGGCGATCAGATCGAGAATAATGAGCTCAGATTCTGTATGCCCATGATCAGGGAGGTTCTCTTGTTCTTCGGTAAGAATGGGATGGGCATGGGTAATGATTTTGCCATTGTCCAACTCATGTGAATGGAAAAAAAGCATCCCATTGGCGATTACACTGAGTATAAGCACCAAGCAAAAATGACTGAAAAGGGATATTATTTTCCTAAAGTGGTTCACGCGCTACAATTGGAATATCTAGATAATAAATCAAAAGTAATAAAGAATGTTTTGTCAACGGTACCTTTTGAATAAAAAAAATCCAATAACCAATTTTGAAGTCCATTCAATTCCTTGATTGGAATCTAATCCCTATTTTTGAAACATGATAAATTTTGATTACCAACCCTCAACCTATTTTGATGGAACGGGCCCTTCTGCTTTATTGGTCAAATTGACCTACCCCGAAAGTCAATGGGGTGAGGAAATCAGCATTTTCGCCAATACCGTAGATGGAGAGATTTTATTTGAGGCGGTTGATTTCTATGGCAATGACTTTAAAATCGTTCCTGAAAAATATAGCCAAACCCTTTCCCTTCAAGCTTTGATCATTATGATCGAAACCATGGATGTGGCTCCGGATTTGGCACAAGGCAATGTGGAATGGACACTTGCAGGCATACCCGAAGCGGAAAGCCTGCTTTATCCGGATCTGAAAACATATTTCAATGAAAAAAGAAGAAGTTTTGGCCTTTCTTAGAAATCCAAAATCGTTTCATAGTTTCTGGATAGGATATGATTTGATCTAAACCAGTACTCATAGGTTTCAAATAGAATACATTCATGGAGTTCAAGTCCCTGAAAAAAATAATTGCGGAGCTGGTTTCCAGGCAACCAGCATCTCAGGTCATTCGCTTGATCGATCCTTAACTGGGACAATTGGATGATTTTTTGCCCTTCAATAACAATGGGAATTAATTTGACCATGACATTAAAACTTATCTTACAAATTAAGTCATTTCGTTCAAGCATTTGATGAACAAGTCATTACGCTTGTGTTAATTTTGCATGACCTCAATAATCCTACTTCCTTGAGATTCCTTTCTCCAAAGCAGCATTTTAAAACGATTTTTCTTTAGCTTTAATTCGCGAAGAACGCCACCCATTTTTACCGGATTTATGTATCCCAAAAAGAATAAATGGTTGAGTTAGAAATTGGCGAGCCTATTTAATTCCCTATATGAATGCTATTCTTCTGATCATTGTCTTTCTTTTGGTTGGCGTTATATTACAGAAGGTCAAATCCCTTCCGCCCCAAACACCAAAATTTCTTAATTATTATCTGATTTACATCGTCCTTCCAGCCATGGCCTTGCGCTATCTGCCAGGAATCGAGATGAAGTTGGAACTCCTCCTGCCCATCCTATCAGCATGGATTGGATTTGGTCTTTCCTGGCTGCTGTTTGGCTGGCTGGGAAAAAAATTCAATTGGGGAAAGTCTGTCACGGGCTGTCTCGTAATCACTGCCGGGCTCTCGAATACTTCGTTTGTGGGTTTTCCCATCGTCAATGCCTTGTATGGTGAGGAGGGGATCAAAATCGCCTTGTTGATCGATCAGGCGGGGTCTTTTATTTTGGTGAGCAGCGTGGCGATTGTCGTAGCTTCCATTTACGGAACTGAAAAAAAACGAAAGCGGGACATTACCAGAAAAATATTGACCTTCCCTCCTTTTCTGTTTTTCTTGATTGCCATGTTCATGAATCTCTACCAATGGCAAGTCGGCGGTTTTCTAGCGCAAGTTTTGGAAATCATCGCCATGACACTGACCCCAGTGGCCCTGATCGCCGTTGGATTGCAAATCAGGATAAATCCGGAAGCCATGCGGTCAAAATTCCTTTGGTATGGACTTGGCTATAAGCTTATCCTGATCCCAGCCATCGTTCTTTTGCTTTTCAAGGGGGTATTTAATCTGGGGGGACTGCTGTTGAAGATTTCGGTGATAGAAGCCGCCATGGCACCCATGATCACCGCCACGATCATCGCCATATCCCATGATTTGGAACCAAGACTGGCTTCTTTGATGGTCGGCGTGGGAATCCCACTGTCTTTTTTGACAGTGGGGATCTGGTATCTTATCTTGGGTTAATTGTCTTCCTTTTTGGTGGTGTCCGGTTTTACCACCGGCTTGGCCTTATTTCCCAAAACACCTCTTAACAAGCCCTTGGCTTCTTCCAAAGCCTTTGACTTGGTTTCGGTCACTTTTTTCTCGGCTTCTTTCTTCACACTGTCCTGAAGGATTTCAGCTTTGAGCTTCAACTCCTGTTTCAAACTGTCCTCGGCTGCCTTGAACTGCTCGGTTGCCTTTGCGGTAAGGTTTTCTTTTTCTGAGGAAACCCTTGATTTCAAGGCATTGGTCAACAAGCTTTCAAGGCTGTTTCCTCCTGCCAATCCAATTTTGGGACTGCTGTAGGTTCCACCCAAACTAATGGCAACAGGGATCAGGGTAGATTCATTGGCCTCGGTTTTAGAAATGGTGGCCAACAAAGTATTGGCTTGGGCACCAAATTTACCCGCCGGAACCTGCATATTGACGAGGTAATTGATGCTTCCGTCAAAACCGGTGCTTCCTTGGACATTCGCTTGATAATCCCAAAGCTTCAGGTCAAACGGTTTGACGTTGAGCATCCCATTGTTGATTTCAATCGGCAGGGCCAGGTTCTTCAATTGGAGTGTTCTGGCATCACTTAATTTTGTCAGGCTTGCGATGCCTTCCAAAATAGCGCTGTTCTGAAGTGAGGCTTCCAATACTTTCATCAATCCCTTCCCATCCAAGGAAGAAAGAATCGGCATCATATCCTGTCCCAAAATCCCAGAGAAATCCATACTGGTGGAGAAATTTCCAGAAAGGTGTTGTGCTATCGGGGCAAGGATTCTAACGGTGTTGAAAGATTTGAAGGCTTCTTGAATGCTGAGGTTGACGACATTGAAGTTGAAATCAAACTTAGGGTTGGATAAATCCCTTGGATCATACTTGCCATTCAGGACCATTTGACCCCCTAGTGTACTCATAGAAGCATCGGTGAAGTTCAAAACCCCATCTTTCAAGGTGAGACTGCCCTTTACATCTTTCAGGTTAAGATTGTCATAAAGCACTTCGGCTGCCTGAACTTTCATGTTGAAATCAATATTCTTTGGCAATTCGATGACTGCCAAATCCGAAGAATCTGCCTCACCCGATTCAGTCAACCATTGGTTGGCATTGAATCGCGTGGAATTCAGGGTAAGCTGACCTTTGAGGGTTTCATTTTCCTTCAGGAAAAAATTCATGTAGTTGGATAGAAAACCACTTGCGACCAAGGGACTTTCACCTACCCTTGCATCGAATTGGGTCAAGTTGATTCTATCGGGTGAAAAATCCGCTTTTGCATCCCTGATCCGGATTCCCTGGGGAAAATCAACAGAAGTGAAATAAAAACCCGTTACTTCTACATCTCCGCGAGTGTCCAATTTGTCAAACCTACTTTTTTCCACATCCTCATAGGATCCTTTTGTGAGGAGATCTGTCTTGACTTTTCCCTCCATGATCACATTTTCCATCGGAAAGATTTTCAGTAGTTTCCCCAAATCGACTGTCCCTTTCACGGCCCCATCCCATTTGAGCAAGGCAAAATCATTGACTTTTAACTTTCCATTGATGGCCTCATCCTCCAGTTCAAAGCCAAAGGCCGTTAAATCGACCTGAAAATCATTCATTTTTCCGGTCGTATTCAATACCGTGGCATTCACCCGAAGTTTTTCGATTGGTGCGGGATACTCTGCGCTTTTCACATAGCCATCCGTCAACAACAACTTTGCATCGATCATTGGGATAATTTTTGCAATGGAATCATACCTTCCTTTTGCCGTGGCGTTGACATCCAAAACCCCCTTGAGGGTCATGCCTTCGATGGGAAAAATAGAGGTCATTTCTTCCAGATTCATTTTCCCTTTCAGCAAGCCATCAATATCATAAGTCACCAGGTTCTCGAGTAAGAACCGGCCTGAAATCGGGTTGCTGCCAAAGTCGAGGTTAAAGGCGGGAATATTGATTTTGGTATCATCCAAATTCCCGGACGTGTTGATCACCTGCATATCCAAATTGATATTGCTTACCGGTCTTGGCAGGTCAGGATACTGGAACATTCCGTCTGTGATGTTCAGGGAAACATCAAAAGTGGGAATACTGGCTTCATTGTATTTCCCTTTCAAAAACCCCTTGAAATCCATATTTCCCGCAGTATTGAGCGTAGAGAAACTTTCGGTGTAAATCCCCGGGACCAATGACAGGATACTTTTGAAGGAATTGTCTTTCCCTGCAAAGACGAGATCAAAATCGATGTCCTCTTCTGGAAGCGCTACGAAACCTTTGAGATCAAACAGAAATTCATTCAGGGCAAAGTTCCCTTCCCCAAAAGTGAACTTCATTTGGTTCAAATCAATGTTCATCTGGGTTTCTCCGGAAAACTTTTTGTTCCGCATGTAATTGGTTCCCTCGTAGGTGATGTCAGCGATCAAAGCCTCCATTTTCAAGGGGAGATCATAAACATCCATGGTAAAATCGCCGGATCCAACCATATTGATATTGCCAAGCGCCATAAAATACTTCAGCTGGCGATCATCGTAGATCAGATCAAAATCTTTGATTTCTATCAAATCCACTCCGATTTGGAAGTCACTTTCTTCCGCTGCCTCTTGCTCCTCCTCAGGATACATGATGTCATAATTGGCCCTGCCATCCCCGAGTACTTTGACATACATGCTCCCGCCATCCAAATGGAGGCCAGTTAAGCTGGGATTGTCACCAAAGAGGATTGACTTCAGATTGAAATCCACTTGAAGGTTGTTCACATGGACCAAGGTGTCATTTTGAAAAGGAGGATTCCCTATTACCCCAAATTCCTTTAAGGTGGCGCTGATGTGTGGGAAGCGCTTGAAAACACTGAAACTGATATTGTTGTAATCATAATATACCTGTGCATTGACTGCGCTGGCAATTTTCTGATCGACTTTGGCGATGATTTTATCTTTGAAAATAAAAGGGACTGCAACCAAGGCAACCAACAATACCGTGAATACCGCTAAAATGATGATGATTGTCTTTTTCATAATGGTTTTTTCAAATTGTCACGTTATAGATAACGAGAACATGCAAAGAATGGATCAAAAATCAAGCTAAAAAGAAAAAGGGCAGCATGAGGCGGACCTCCATATTCTCAACCCTTTTCGGCAGTAGGAAATTCATTCCACAATTGCTCATGGATGTGGCCATTGCTGGCGATGATTTCCCGGCCATAGATGTAATTCTTTCCTTTTGAGAAGTCTGTCACGGTACCTCCCGCCTCCTGAACGATCAAAGCGCCTGCGGCTACATCGTATGAGTTGAGGTTGTACTCAAAATACCCATCCGCTCTTCCACAAGCCACATAGCAAAGGTCGATCGCCGCACTTCCCAATCTCCGCAGTCCATGGGTTTGCTTCATCAAGGATTTCAATACCCCAAGGTACCAGTCAATCTGATCGAAGGCACTGTACGGGAATCCGGTCGCAATCAAGCTTGAGGCCAAATCCGGAGCGCTGCTCACCTTGATCGGTGTATCGTTACAAAAGGCTCCTTGGCCTTTGAGCGCGTAAAAACATTCGTGGAAATTGATTTCATAAACTACGCCAAGGACAATTTCATCCCCTTTTTGCAATCCGATACTGACGCAAAAAAGGGGAAAGCCATGGATGAAATTCGTGGTCCCATCCAGGGGGTCAATAATCCAGGTATAGTCAAGCCCTACAGTGGAATCGGTTCCTTCTTCGGTAATAAAACCCGCCTCAGGCAGAATTTTGGAGAGGTTTTCGACGATCATCTTTTCGGCCTCTTTGTCCACGTAGGATACCAAATCATTCAAGCCTTTGTACTCCAATCTTTTTAAGTCAAAAAATTGACTTTCCTTTCGGATAAAAGCACCTGCCTCGATGGCGACTTTTTTTGTTTTATCCAAAATTTCCGATAAATCCATAGTTTTGATCTAATAGGTACCTGATTGAATTATTTTTTTTGGCTATTTGCCTGCAAGCACGATGACGATTTCTCCCTTGATCGGATGAATCTCATAATAGGCAATCAATTCCTGCAAGGTTCCCCTTACGTTTTCCTCATAAATTTTGGTCATTTCCCGGGAAACCGAAGCCATTCTGTCCGGTCCAAAAGCCTCTGAAAACTGAAGGAGGGTTTTGGCCAAGCGATGGGGGGATTCATAAAAAATCATGGTCCGATTTTCCTCCAGTAAGTTCTCAATCCTGGTTTTCCGTCCTTTTTTGTGTGGAAGAAACCCTTCGAACGTGAATCGATCTGTGGGTAAACCGGAATTGACCAAGGCGGGGACAAATGCCGTCGCGCCAGGAAGACAATTCACTTCCAATCCCGCATCCTTTGCAGCCCTTACCAATAAAAACCCTGGATCAGAAACGCCGGGTGTTCCGGCATCACTCACCAAGGCCATTTGTTCGCCATTCTTCAGTCTTTCCAAAAGCCTTTCCACTGTTTTATGTTCGTTGAAAACATGATAACTTTGGAGAGGTCGGTGGATTTCATAGTGCTTCAACAGCTTGCCTGTGGTCCGGGTGTCTTCGGCCAAAATCACATCCACTGATTTCAGGATTTCTATTGCCCTGAGCGTAATGTCCTTTAGATTGCCAATAGGGGTGGGGACGAGGTAGAGGTGAATGGTTTTATCAGGATCCATTTTAGATTTTATCAATGGCTTTTGCCAGTTTTCGATCCTTTTCTGTCACGGTATTTCCTTTGTCGTGCGTGGTCAATTCAATGATGACTTTATTGTAAACATTGCTCCAATTGGGATGATGCTGATGGGCTTCTGCCAAAAAAGCAACCCTGGTCATAAAGGCGAATGCTTCTGCAAAATCCCCAAATTCAAATGTTCTTGTCAATTTATTGTTTTCTTCTTTCCACATAATAATGGTTCTTTAATTTTATAAGGAGATGACGCCCTCTATGGTCGCCGCTTTTTCATAAACCTGCAAAATGGCCTCACTGTTGGGCATCATTGCATGAATGGTAGCACTCACATAAGTTCCTTTGGACGATTGCTTCAAGAGCATCTTATTGTTGGGCAATAAGGCAGCAATTTCACTTTCCTTACCACTTGGAACGATGAATTTAAACATATAAAGGACCGGGAATGTAGTTTGGGCCTCTAATTTGTCTTTGAATGCTTGTTTATCAAATGTGTCTTTCATGATCTTCGAATTTACGAGATATATCCGACACAAAAAAAATATGCCTAGGGCATAAAAAAAACCCATGTATCGATTACATGGGTTTTTTTTATGGAGGGAGGTCTTTTTAGAAGAATTTGTATCGATAATCTTTTACTTCAGCCAAATCCTGAAGCGCCATCATCACCATATAAGATGCTCTCTGCGAAGAATTCATCACCAACTGTCTTTGGTATCCTGTGTAATCCGCTATTTCTGGTGGGCTCACCATATTGTTGAGTTTGGCGACTACGATGCCAATATCCTCATGGATAGGCTTGGTCATTTCACCTGAGTTTTTCAATCCAAAGATGGCTCCAATTGCCCTTGGCGCAAAACCAACACCAGGAAGAACGGAGGCATTCAACCTCAAATCAGAGGTGTTGTCCAAAGAGGCATCCGTGGAAAATACAGCTTTCATTTCTTCCAAAGTTGTTTTGCCCTTCAATTTCTCGACAATCATGGCTGCTTTTTTCTCGTTCCTCACTTGAGCAGTCACTTCTTGTCTTACCTGCTCCAATGATGCTGTTCCTTCTTCGGATTTGTTGGTCAGCAAAACGACAACATAAGAATTGTCCAATTCATACACTGGGGAGACCTTTACAACGGATGCATCATTGAAGACCCACCTGATAACCTCTCTTGCATTTTGCAGATTGTTCAGGTTTCTCGAAAATGGCTCTACTCCATTTGCTTGGATGATTCTATATCCTTCTGCTTTCGCATTGGCTTCAAATTCTTTGGCATTGGAAGTATTGGCGGCAAAAGAATCTGCCCTTCTGAAGACATCGTTTCTGGTGGCATCTGTTGGCGCCAGTTCCAACTCAACAGTGGCAATTTTATAGGTTTCGGATTTAGGAAGTTCCGTCACGCTGATGATATGAAAACCATATTCGGTTTCCACCAAATTATTGATCAATCCTGTTGACTTGGCGGCATAGGCTGCTTCGGCAAATTCAGTAACAAAATCCTCTTTGGCAAACCATCCAAGGTCTCCACCTCTCTGGGCGGTTCCATCTTGGCCGTATTGTGCTGCTGCACTCGCAAAGTCCAGCCCATTTTGAATCTCTGTCAATACATTTTGGGCAGTGAATCTAACGGCTACTTTACCCGCCTCATCCAGACCATTGGTCCCGAAGAGAATATGGCTGGCTCTAATCCTTGGCGTTCCATCAAATTTTTCAGTAACCTTATGGGTGATGTAGGTCGATCTGTTGGTCAGAAAAGGACCATAGGTTTCACCTACTGCGATGTTTTCAACATTGTTGACCAAAGTCTGTGGCAATGCGTCGCCAGGTCTATAAACCATGAATGGATTTTGACCTTCTGAATTCCTCAAAACAAACGTGGAATCTGAATCGCTTGCGCGAAGTTCGTCCGTTAATCTTCTGATTTCCGAAAGGACTAGGGTTGAATCTTCACCACTTGGGTTGAGATCGAAACTCACATACTGAAGGTCGGCATTGTCAGAAACTTTGAATTTCGCTTCATGCTTTTTGATGTAGCTTTTCAATTCATTATCTGTAACAGCAACTGCCGAATCAGAAATCACATAGAAAGGAATGAACAAGTGGTCGACGTCCGCTACTGTGGAGGCCATTCTGTATTCAAGTTTTCCTTCCGCAGTGGTGGCGTATTCGGCGGTGGTCAAAATATTGTCATATTTGATTCTCAGCCTGGAATCTGCGAAAAGTCTCTCTTGTTGCGCCCAGAAAGCTTTTTGCTCAGGAGGTGCATTTTCAAGGGATTGAAGGAAGGTTACCAACTGCATTCTATCGAACTCACCGGTTTCGGGATTGACAAGCTGCTGCCTGAGCTCCGCGATGATGTTTTTACCTTGCACCATGTCCACCAATTCCGCATCGGTTACAGTCAATCCAAGCGCCTCATACTGGGTCTTGAAAACACGGTCTACGATCAAGGCCTGCCAGGCTTGCTCACGAAGGCTATACATTTCATTTTCGGAAGGTGTTCTTCCTGTGTTCTGCTGGAATGCGAATTTGGTTTCTTCGATTTTTTGGATGTATTCTTCATAGGAAATACTTTCCCCTGCGATTTCCCCAACATCATTTGATCCCCCACCCAGCAGGGTAGAATTCGGACTCAAAATGTCTCCTCCAATGAGGAAGAATATTAATCCTACTGCAATTACACCGATTGCAAGACCTGTTCTCTGTCTGATTTTTTTAATTAATGCCATTCTTCTGGTTTTATGAAGTGCCGCAAAATAATTACATCTATCGCTAATATCAAAATATTACGCTGTCAATAAATTACTTATTGGAAAATGAGGTGGAATTTACTCTGATTTTCAAAGTATCAATCCGATGATCGTGTTTGGCGACCACGGTAAAGGTGAATGCCCCATAGGAAATGGACTCCCCTTTGTTGGGGAGATTCTCTGCAAGGGAAAGGATAAAACCCGATAAAGTCTCAAAATCCCCATAAGGGAGATCCCAACCGTATTTTTCATTGAGATAATCGATCTCATGACGGGCACTCATCAGATATTCATGCTCTGAAAGCTGCTGTTCGATCAAGTCATCATTGTCATATTCATCTTGTATTTCGCCAAATATTTCCTCTATTATGTCCTCCATACTCACAATCCCACTGGTGCCGCCAAATTCATCCACGACCAAAGCAAGACTTTTTCTTTCTTGAATAAATTGCACCAAAAGTTCGTTGGCCAGTGCAGATTCAGGGACAATGATAACCGAAGTGAGGATATCGGTGATTTTTTTAGGCTTTTTGAACAATTCCAACTGGTGGCAATACCCGATGACATCGTCGATGCTCTCCCTGTAAACTATAATTTTGGAATGTCCACTTTCGGCAAAGACCTCTTTCAATTCTTGAATGCTGGCGTCAATCTCCACTGCGACGATATCTGTCCGAGGCACCATACACTCCCGCACTTTGATGGTTTTGAATTCCACCGCATTGTCAAAGATTTTTGTGTCGAGATCCATTTTTGAATCCTGACTGGAATGGTGCAGGTTGTTTTGGATGAACGCATTCAGGTCCGTGATTTTAAAAACAGGTTTGTCCTCGTTGTAGTCGAGGCCCAACACATTCTTGATGAACCATTTGGACAGCCCCACGACAGACCAAACTACTGGAAACATCAAATAATACAAGACCAAAAAAGGAAGGGAAAATGCAGAAAGTAAGGTATTGGGATTGAGCATGAAAATGCTTTTCGGAATGAATTCCGCCGTGACCAATACAATGATGGTGGAGATGATCGTCTGGATCAACAGCAAGACCAGCTGGTTGTCAAATGAATCCGGCACCCATCCTTTGATCAGGGGATCGAGAAGATAGGCCATGAATATACCGTACAATACCAAGCAGATGGTATTCCCGATCAAAGTAGTCCCGATGAATTGCCCTTGATGCTTTAAAAATCGGGATAGAATCCTACCTGAAAGCAAGCCTTGCTTGTTCTGTAGTTCTATTTGAAGTTTATTGGAAGAAATGAATGCAATTTCCAAACCGGAAAAAAATGCGGAAAAAACAAGGGTGATCCCTACATAAATCAGATAACTTGATTCCATTAATGTTTGTTTTTTGGCTTTTTACTTGGACGAGATTCTTTGGAATCCTGTTCTTGCTTCAGCTGCATTTTGCGGAATTGATACCAAAACAACAACACCACTGCCAGCATGAATACGGGATAGGAAAGCGTTACCCCCCCTTTCATGGTGAGGTGCGTCCCAATGATGACCAAAGCTGCTGAAAGCGATAAAAGTAAAATGTCTCCTAATTTCATTTCAAAACCCTTCTCCTGGCAAAAGCATTCTACTGTTTGTTACCTTAAATAATTTATATTCGTTAAATCCTTCATCTGCTTCCATTCCCGTCCCGTTGATCAATGTCTCCTGCTCCTGAATGGTCACAAACTTATCGGTATAGATTTTTTTTGTGTTGGGGTCCCAAAACAACTCTTCGGAGGAAAGTTTTTGGTTTTTCTCCAGATTGTGGACTTGAACGTCTCCCTCTCCTCTATAAAGATTGTCCTTCCTGATAAAATACCCGCGGTCGGCTCTCATCGTAGTAGTCAATTCGCCATCTCTCCCAAAGATGGAAATCTCAATCCCTTCTGGAAATTCTATGTCACCCGTACCAAACTCCAATTGCTTTTTCGCCTTGAGGTTCGTTCGGATGATGGCAGAATCACTGTGTACCAAGTCAATGTCATACCCAATACTGGTAGGCCCTTGATAAACTTCCAGCAAAGCCGTATCTGTCTCTGGGCCACAAGAAACCAGTAAAAACTGGAAAATGGTGAGCATGGCCAGCATATGGTAAAGCGGTTTCATGTCACAAAGATAGATAAAGATTCCTGAATGCGATTTTCTCAAAAGCAAATAAAAAAAGGCGGTATAGAAACCGCCCTTTTCATTGGATATTTAAACAACTTTAATCTCTTGTGGCTAGGGTTACATTTTCCCCGATCCAGCAACCTGTGCTGATGGATTCACCCACCTGCAATCCTTCTGTGAACAATTCTTCCTTGGAAGGGAATCTTGCTCTTGCATCAGCCATTCCTTTGGAATCGCCTGCTCTTTGGAATGCATTGTAAGCGGCGATATAGATTGAATAATCTTTAGCCCTACTTACTCCGCCTTTACAGTCGTTAAAGGATCCCATGTAAAGCTGACCGATCAAGGCCCAAGCATCACTGTTTCTGGTAGGGTCCACTTTCGCAGCATCCAATGCAGAAGATCTAGCCGCTCCTTTTCTTCCTGCCTGCGCATGTACTTTTGAAAGGTCCATGTAAACTTCAGCCTTTTGGGTGTCGTTTTCAGCCAATTTCAAGGCTTTTTCCAATAGTGGTTGTGCCTTGTCATATTCCCTGTTTTGCATGAAACGCATTGCCCTTACCTGGGAGGTAGAGAAGGTTGGATTGTCTATGTCTATTAATTCCAAGGCCAATGCAAATGCATCAGTGCTCAAACATTTGTATTGAAGAGAATACCTGAAAATCTGCTGCGCCAATATCATATTGGTGCGGTCAGCTGTAAGTCTTGGTCCAAGTGTGTTGTTGATATAATCACAATCGATCAACTCCATTGCTACCAAAAGTGCTTCCACATTCGATTTTGGAGTGGCGACATCCAATCCTTTCGCTTCGGCTTCTTCCAATAAAACGGTCAATTTATCGTGAATGGCGAGGACCTCCTCAGCTGTATAGGCTTTGTTTAGAAGATAATGCCTTCTTACCAAATCAAAATACGCTGCAGTGTAGGCTGGATTGATCGTCCCATTGACTTCAAATGCACGATCGTAAGTGGCTACAGCATCAGCCAATTTGGTTTTATCATCTCTGTAAAACTGATAGCCATAGTAAGCCTTATTTTCAATCCACTTGGTTTCGTTGTCGAAATTGGTTTTTCGGAGATCAAAAACAGTCATCACAGAATCCTGATAAACCCTTTTTTGAGCTGCGTCCGTTGCCGCGGTGGCAGCACTGTTATAAATGGTGACGCCATTGATGTAAATCGACTCATTCAAGTCAGGTGTGTTCACCAAAAGCCAGTTAAGGGGCTTTGTGGCTTCCACAAATTGTTCTGACTTCATGTAATCGGTGTAGGCAGCGTTATACTCTCTGGCTTTCGCTTCCTTCTTTTCGTCGGTTGGCCAATTCCAATCCTGAGCCTGTGCAACTCCCGCTGCGGCAAAGATCAATAACCCGGCTAATGCAAATTTAACTTTCATATCTTTTTTAGTTATTCAAATGATCGTTTATAAAACCACGTATTGTCATTGATTGAGAACCCTAAACTAAAGTTTAGATAATTTTCACGTATCAATCCATTTCCGGTGGTTCCGCGAGTTCCAACCTTAACTGCCCAATTGACAAGAGACAAATTATTCATCGGAACCGAAGCTCCAAAATTGATGCCAATATCCTCTATCTGTGTCTGATTAACGATATAAGGCGTTTTTTGGTACTCCAAGCCCATTCTATACGTTGTTCGTTTCAACAAATTATCCATGGCGAAATAGTCTGGGGTAATCTGACCGCCCAAAGCCACCTTGAAGGAATCCCCAAGTTCGCCAGTATTGCCTTTGAAGGATTTATATTGACTGAATTCCTGAAACTGTGCCTCTAGGCCAATAACAAATTTATTGATTTTTTCATAAGAAATTCCATATCCCAATCTGTTTGGAATAAAAACACTTCCCTTTTTATTGTCACTGATCAAGTCCCCCGGCGTTTCTGGCTTGCTAGCTTGGCCAAAATCGGCAACTTTTGCAAATTCTTTTCCATTGACATTTCCAAATACATGATAAATGGCTCCTAAATGAAGGTTACTTTTCTCCCCTACCTTGAAAAGGTAATGTACCCCCGTTTTAAACGCAACATCACTGATGGTTAATCTTTCATAATATTCCGAGGATACCCCAACAGGCAAATCGTTTTCATTGACCAAGCTAAGTTGGTTCGTTCTGATCGTCGATCCAAACAAATAAGATCCATGTAGCCCTATGCTCAGGCCCTTTGCCACCAATAAACCACCCGAAATGTAGGCCTCTGATATCCCTCCATCTCCTTCTATCCTACTCAGGGAAGAAAGGTTCGAATTGGCCACATCGCCTGAAACTAAAATATTGTAGTTGACACTACTGATTTGATTGAGCCCCATACCGAGGGTTGCTTTTCCTGCTTTATAAGGAAGAGAAATGGCAATGTAGGAGAGACCACCCCCATCTACGTCTTCACTCTGGGATTCGGTTGAAGCGGCAATTCTCTTGTAATTCAAAGCCGCTTGAAAGTTAAAAACCGTATTCCGTGTGGAAAGGGCGGGATTCACATTGTTCACGGCCCATCCAGTACCAAAACTGATCCCCAATCCTCCCATTGCTTGGGTATGAGTGGGTCCGCTATAATTGAACTCCCCTATTCCCAATGCACTGTATGTTGAAGCGCTAGATTGGGAAAAAGCTTCGGAAGATATTAAAAAGGCGCTCAAAGCACCCAGAATCCGTAATCTATTTTTTATTGACATTGTACGTTAAAATTCTATTCAATCCATATAGGACCAAATTAGGGATTACAAATATGTGGTCTTTTGTCAAGCTTTCAAAGAATTTTGAATCCCCTCCACAAATAATGACCTTTAAATCTTGGTGTTGTGAACGGTAAGCCTGCATAAATCCTTCCATTTCAAATTGGACGCCAAAATAGACTCCTGACCTAAGTCCCATTTCAGTACTGTCACCGATCAATCTTATGGATTGGGAATCCTCCAAGCCCACCAGCGGCAGCTTTGCTGTCTGTGTGTGCATGGCCTTGAACCGCATATTCAGGCCCGGGGAAATCGCCCCTCCCAGGTATTGGTTTTTTTCATTAAGAAATTCGTAAGTGATACAACTGCCCAAATCGATGACCAATACCGGCCCTTTTTCCAGCATCACCCTGCCTCCCACAGCCGCGGCTTTTCTGTCTACCCCAAGCGTTTCGGGGGTGGCATAGTGATTTTCAATTGGCAACTCTGTGTCTTTGGTGAGAAGCAGAAAAGGAAAACCCAATGCTGCTTCCAAGTCCACTGCTATGACAGAACTGATGATGCAATGGTCAAATTCCACACTTTTTGAAAACTCCCTCAACTCGGAAATGTCATGGAAAGCCTTTTCCATGACCAGTATTTCCCCTTCAAAGATCGCCGCCTTCATTCTGGTATTGCCAATATCGATGATCAAATTTTTCATTTCTTCCAATAAGCAAATGGCAAAACTTCGGTGGGGAAATTTATGAGGAAATCTTGTCCTGCTAAATTAGACATTTTCGGAATGAAGCGCTTTTGATTAAAATAAATTTAACTTTAAGGGCATTTATTTAACAAGAATTAACCCATGATGACCAAAAATCAATACCAAACAATAGGACTCATGTCTGGTACTTCAGGAGATGGACTGGATATCGCCTATTGTGAATTTGAAAAAACAGAATCTTGGCAATACAAAATCCTCAGAAGCGAAACCGTTCCCTTCCCCAAAAAAATGGGAAAAGAACTCCAAAACAGTCATAAATTAAAAGGTCTAAAATTATCGCATTTGGATGTGGCCTTTGGAAAATGGATGGGGGAAATGGTGCGGGAATTTTGTGGAAAAAACCATTTACAACCGGAATTTGTCTCCTCCCATGGCCACACGGTATTTCACCAACCTGCAAAAGGCCTAAGTCTTCAAATCGGAAACGGATGGGCATTGCACCAAGCCAGTGGATTGCCGGTGATCAATGATTTCAGGATGCTAGACGTGCAATTGGGTGGACAGGGAGCGCCCTTGGTTCCCATCGGTGATCAATTGCTTTTTTCAAAATACGATTACTGTTTGAATCTGGGCGGAATCGCAAACATCAGCATGGAAAAAGGGGGCTTAAGAACTGCTTTTGACATTTGCCCCTTCAACCTTTTGCTCAATCATTTTGCAGGGGAATTGGGGAGCCCCTTCGACAAAGATGGGGCATTTGCCAGGTCCGGAAAACTCCTGCCCAAGCTTATGGAGACACTGAACGACATTCCTTTTTACAGGAAAATCGAAGCAAAATCCTTGGGAAGGGAAGATATTGCACATGACTTCATGAAGATTTTGACGGCAAAAAGCCATCAACCTGAAAACATCCTGCATACACTGGCCCTCCATTTTACGCAGCAAATCATCAGAACCCTTTGGCGCGAGCCCGGAAAGCAACAAAGCTTATTGGTTACGGGAGGGGGCGCTTTCAACACATTTTTCATGGAAAAATTACAAGAGGAACTTGGCAATGAGATCCTCATAGAAAAAGCAGACCCCCAAATCATCGGTTTCAAAGAAGCCTTGATCTTTGCTTTTTTGGGAGTCCTGAAAGTGCGGGGAGAAAACAACTGTCTGGCATCCGTAACGGGTGCATCCAGAGACAACAGTGGCGGATCTGTTTTCGGGATGTGAGACAGGTGTCTATAATGCTGTAATATTTTTTCTATTTTTGACGAAGTTTTAAAACCCAAATACATAACAATAGATAGATGAAAGAATTACTCAAAAAATTTGAAAACAAACAACCCGAAATAGTTTTTGAATGGAGTGACAGTGAATCTGAGGCGGAAGGCTGGGTGGTCATCAATTCCCTTCGCGGCGGCGCGGCGGGTGGTGGCACCCGAATGAGAAAAGGACTGGACAAGAGGGAGGTTGAGTCGCTGGCCAAAACCATGGAAGTTAAATTCACGGTTTCTGGACCTGCCATTGGTGGCGCAAAATCAGGAATCAATTTTGACCCCAATGACCCCAGAAAAGCAGAAGTACTTGAGAGATGGTACCGAGCGGTGATGCCCTTGTTGAAAAATTACTACGGGACAGGAGGCGACATGAATGTGGATGAAATCCACGAAGTTATCCCCATCACGGAATCCTACGGTCTTTGGCATCCCCAAGAGGGAATTGTAAACGGTCACTTTCATGCCACAGAACCTCAAAAAATCCGGAAGATCGGACAATTGAGGCAAGGTGTTTCCAAGGTTTTGGAAGATCCGCACTACACCCCAAATGGAATCAAAAAATACACTGTGGCAGACATGATCACAGGTTTTGGAGTCTCGGAGGCTGTACTCCATTATTATAAAATCTGGGGTGGCCAAATAAAAGGGAAACGTGCCATCATCCAAGGCTGGGGAAATGTTGGCGCCGCTGCAGCTTGTTTTTTGGCTGTGGAAGGTGTTAAGATTGTCGGTATCATTGACCGTGAAGGAGGCTTGATCAATGAAGCCGGATTTACATTGGATGAGATCCGGGAACTGTTTTTGAAAAAAGATGGGAATAAATTGGTTGCGGACAAATTGATCCCTTTTGAGGAGATCAACGAACGTATTTGGGATGTGAAAAGTGAAATCTTTATCCCTGCGGCAGGATCCAGATTGCTCACGAAAGAAAATGTGGAGCGAATGGTCAAATCCGACCTTGAAGTCATTTCTTGCGGTGCCAATGTCCCTTTTGCAGATCCGGAGATTTTCTTTGGTCCTACAGGGCTTTGGGCGGATGAGCAAGTGTCCGTCATCCCTGATTTCATGGCAAATTGTGGTATGGCTAGGGTTTTTGCTTACCTGATGACAGAAAATGCAGTACTCACAGACGATGGTATTTTCAAAGACGTGAGCAGGACAATTTCAAAGGCGCTCAAAAAAACGCATGAAAAAAATCCTGAAAAAACAGGGATCGCACAGGCCTCATTTGAAATCGCCCTGCGACAATTGATATAAGCATATAACCAGTCATCAGCCAAGAGGGTAAAGTTTAAAATAAATCCTCTTGGCTAATCTGTTTATGTTAGCGGTTTTCAATCAAAATAAGTAGTTTAGCGAAATTAACACTTCCAAATTGCCCTTAAGAGGTATAAAATGCCTTGACTTGTGGTTGCTTAATCTTTCGAAATTACCTCTAATTATATTTTGATGAAGAATTTTATTGCTGCTTTTGTGCTGCTTTCCGGAATCTTCATTTTTGCTGTTGTCCAAGAAACACATGCCAAGAATGATTTTTCTTTGGGATTGGCTCAGTTGGAGGTGCCTGTGGAGAATCAAGAGATTGCCTCCACCTTGGAAGAGGACCTTCATCAGGAATTGATCGAGCATGAAGAAGACCATTCCAGCCATGGATCGGCACCTGTTTGGTTGGTTATTCCTTTTGCCGCCTTGTTGCTGATGATCGCCACCGGCCCCTTGTTTTACGAACATTTCTGGCACCACAATTACCCAAAAGTTGCGGTGGGATTGGCCTTATTGGTCGTGTTTTATTATTTATTTGTCCTGCAAAATGTGCACGGCCCTGTCCATGCGCTGGCAGAATACGTGCAATTCATTGCGCTCCTTGCCTCACTTTACATTGCCTCGGGCGGAATCCTGATCGAAATCGACAAAAAATCCAGCCCATTGGCAAATGTTACCCTGCTACTCGTCGGCGCTTTGGTCGCCAATCTTATCGGTACCACGGGGGCTTCCATGCTTTTGATCAGGCCTTTTATCAGACTCAACAAAGGCAATATCCAATCCTACCACATCATCTTCTTTATCTTTATGGTCAGCAATATCGGCGGCTCCCTAACTCCGATCGGTGACCCGCCGCTGTTCCTTGGCTTCTTAAAAGGGATTCCATTCTTTTGGACACTTGAATACAACTGGCCCGCCTGGTTATTGGCTTTGGGTATTTTGGCTCTGACCTTTTATTTTGTCGACCGGAAATTCGGTAGGGCAAGTGATGAACATGAATTGGAAGAAACAGTGTTTTCCAATAATTTTTCACTCATCGGATCCAGAAATTTTCTTTGGCTATTGGTGATCATTGGCTCGGTGTTTTTGGATCCCAACGTGATTGAATGGGTACCAGCGATCCATTACGATGGACAGAAATTCTCCTTTATCCGGGAAATCATCATGTTATCTGTGGCGTATCTCTCCTTCAGATTTGCCGACCAAAAAGCGATAAAAGGCAACGAATTCAATTTTGAGCCGATTAGGGAGGTTGCATTTATATTCATCGGGATTTTTGGCACCATGATGCCTGCCTTGGAATTGGTAGGGGATTTTGCAAAATCCCCTGAGGGATCGGCATTGATCACCCACAACACACTTTATTGGGGGACCGGGATACTCTCAGGCGTCCTTGACAACGCTCCTACCTACCTGAATTTCTTGGCTGCTGCAATGGCTTCCCAGGGCGCTGAAATTAGCAACGTGGAAATGGTAAGAAATTTTGCCTTAGACAACTATGCTGATTCCGCTTTTGAATTGATGGCCATCTCCATTGCATCAGTTTTCTTTGGTGCGATGACCTACATTGGCAACGGCCCAAATTTTATGGTCAAATCCATTGCAGAACAAAGTGGCATCAAAATGCCTTCGTTCTTTGGCTATATCATTCGGTTTTCACTCCCGATTCTTTTGCCTGTTTTGATTATCATCTGGTTGGTTTTCTTCGCCTTTGTTTGATAAAACTTCAGTGGCAAAAAAAAACCGGCTCCTATAAATGGAGCCGGTTTTTTTTTGCAAAATCAATTTCAAAATTTAATACGGATTCACAGATGCTTTAACCGTAATTTTATTGGGGGAAAAAAAGATTACCTTTTGAGTTCCTTCTATAGAAAATTGATCCAACAAGCCCGTTTCGGAGTGGGTATAAAGTACGCCGCGGGTTCCTGAATGATAAAAGGTGTCATCCGTTTCCATTTGAAAACTAATCTGCTTGATCAATTTGTCCTCATATCCAACGACTATCTTTTTGACTTTCCCTTTCTCTCCAGGTTTCAATTCATGGATGAGAAATTTTTCGCTCCTTTGCGTTTTATAAGAATTGGCCAAGGAAGATTTATTGATGTCTGCCTTGACAAAGAAATCCAGCTCGACAAGCCAGTCTTCTGTTGTTAGGGTCTTTTCGACATCCTGGCTTTTGCCTTTGATTTCGATACGTTTTCGGACTCCTTTTTTGTCAAGCCTTTTCGCTTGATCTTCAATGAATTCCTTTATCGGGAAATAAGCTGGCTCTGTATCCAGTACTTTTGCCTGGTCTTTTCCTCCGTTGCAACCCAATAGAAATACAACAAGGATCAAACTGAATGAAAACTTTCCCATATTATTTCAATAATACCTCTCCGGTCATTTCCGAAGGAATATCGATGCCCATCAATGTAAGGATGGTGGGTGCTAAATCTCCAAGCTTTCCATCTTTGATTTGGATCTGTTCTTGATCCACAAGTATGCAGGGAACCAAGTTGGTGGTATGTGCAGTATTTGGCGAGCCGTCTTCATTGATCATGCAATCACTGTTTCCGTGATCGGCGATCACAATACTGGTATACCCACTTTCCAAAGCCTGAGTCACCACTTGCTCTGTGCATTTGTCAACCGCTTCCACTGCTTTCACCGCTGCATCAAAAATCCCGGTGTGGCCCACCATATCTGCATTGGCAAAATTGAGGCAGATAAAATCAACCTCTCCCTTTTTCAATTCCGCTTTGATTTTATTTGCAATTTCAAAGGCACTCATTTCAGGTTTCAGATCATAGGTCGCTACCTTCGGAGAAGGGACAACGATCCTTCCTTCTCCCTCAAATTCTTTTTCCCTTCCGCCTGAAAAGAAAAATGTAACGTGGGGATATTTTTCGGTTTCGGCAATCCGGATCTGTTTCTTCCCATGTTCTGAAAGCACTTGACCCAGTGTATTGTGAAGATTGTCCTTTTCAAAAAGGACCTTTATCCCTTGGAATGTTTCGTCATAGCTGGTGAAGGTGATGAACTCAAGATTCAACTTCTTCATTTTGTATTCTTCAAAATCCCTTTGCGTGAGCGCTTGGGTAATTTCTCTACCTCTGTCAGTTCTGAAGTTAAAACAAATGACCAAATCCCCATCTTGGATCGTCGCCAAAGGTTTCCCCTCGCCATTTACCTGTACAATGGGCCGGATAAATTCATCTGTAACGCCATTGGAATAAGATTTTTTCATGGAGGCAATGATGTCCTTGGATTTCTCGCCTTCTCCATAGACCATTCCATCGTAGGCGAGTTTCACCCTTTCCCAACGGTTGTCACGATCCATAGCATAATATCTTCCCACTACCGAAGCTATCTTTCCGGTGGAATGCTGAAGGTGTTCCTGCAAATCCAGTAAGTATTCGATTCCTCCTTTGGGATCCGTATCCCTTCCATCTGTGAAGGCATGGATAAAAGCATCTTCAATCCCATTGGCTTTTGCGGCATCACAGAGTCCTTTCAAATGGTTGATGTGGGAATGAACACCGCCATCCGAAACCAAGCCTATGAAATGGACCTTCTTACCTGAAGCTTTTGCCTTGGCAAATGCCTCCACCAAAACAGGGTGGTGGTTCAGGTGATTTTCCTGTACCGCTTTGTTGATTTTCACCAAATCCTGATAAACGACCCTACCGGCACCGATATTCATGTGCCCAACTTCAGAATTACCCATTTGGCCCTCTGGAAGACCGACGGCCAGTCCTGAAGCATGTAATTTTGAATGCGGGTATTTGCGAAATAAGCTATCTACAAAAGGGGTGTTGGCTTTGTCAATTGCTGATACGTTGGGGTTGGTTGCGATTCCCCAACCATCCAGGATCATGAGCAATATTTTTTTATTCATGGTACAAATATACGGTTTTATGAAAGTATAATGTGTCTCTAAGCGAAACGTAAAAGTGATTATTCTTTACCATTAGGACAAAAATTCGGGGAATATATTTTAACATTCTCCCGGAGATTGGGTTTTTCAGCCGAATTAAGTTGGCCAAATAAACACGCCATTCGTTCCAAAAATTGATTTTGGATTCATTTTGGCCACAAAAATTCAATATAAACAGTCCCAATTTCAAGAATCCTCGCCGGAAAACAGTTTCAAAATGAATCCAACGCATTTGTAAAGGGTTTTGGCTTAGATTTTGTTATCGTGTTAAGTATGAATAAATTATTGCCTGCATTCTTTTATCTGGTCATGGTGGTCTTTTCCATCTTCCCGGAAAAAGAAGCTCCCGTTATATTGCAAATCGAAAATATTTCCAATTTTTTCAGTGCCGGATCAAGCAAGGACTTGGCGCGGTTTTTTGACAACGGGGTTGAGCTCAATATCAATGGTGACCAGGGTGAATTTTCAAAAATTCAGGCAGAATTGGTCCTTCGGGATTTTTTCAAAAAACATCCCCCAAAAGACTTCCAAATTATCCACAAAGGTGGAGTGGAAAATCAAATCCAATACTTTATCGGCAATTATACGTCGCCCAATTCCCAATTCAGGATCTTGATCAAAATCAAATCGAGTCTGGATGTGCTCAGGATTTTTAGCTTGGAAATTCTCTCGAGCGATAGCGCATTTTAATTCCCCCTTCCGTTTATTTCCTTATTTTTGAGGTGTGAAAAACCTACCTTATTTATCCCCAATCAAAATCCGGGAATTTATCCAAGCGGCCCTGCTGGAAGATGTCGGCGAAGGAGACCATTCCACTCTGGCGTCCATTCCCGCTGAAAAAATTGGCAAAGCCCAGCTACTGATCAAACAAGATGGTGTGATCGCCGGCCTGGATTTGGCCAAGATGATTTTTGAACAATTCGATCCTAAACTAGAAGTAACCTTGCTGCTCAAAGATGGTGATTTGGTGAAATCCGGTGACATAGGATTGATTGTGGAGGGCAGCGCAGCCTCGATTCTGACCACAGAAAGGCTGGTGCTCAACTGTATGCAGAGAATGAGCGGAATCGCCACCAAAACCCATAAGCTTGCCCAATTGATTGCCCACACCAAAGCAAAATTGATGGATACCCGAAAGACCACGCCCAATTTTAGGATGATGGAAAAATGGGCTGTTGTCTTGGGCGGTGGCCGTAACCACAGATTTGCGCTTTACGACATGGTCATGCTGAAGGACAACCATATTGATTTTGCAGGAGGCATCCAGAAAGCGGTGGCCTCCACTCGAGCTTACCTTGCTGACAAGAAGCTTGATTTGAAGATAGAGGTAGAAACCAGAAATCTGGAGGAATTGGAAGAAGCATTGCGCGTCGGCGGAATGGATTGGATCATGTTGGACAACATGGACTTTGCCACCATGCGCAAAGCCGTGGAAATGGTCAATGGAAGATACAAACTTGAAGCTTCCGGCGGGATCACGGAAGAGAATTTGAAGGATGTGGCCGAATGCGGCGTGGATTATATTTCCGTAGGCGCCCTGACGCACCAAGTACAAAGCATGGACATTAGCCTAAAGGCATTTTAAAGCAACAAACACAAAAGAAGGGATTGCCGCGGCGATCCCTTCTTTTGTGTCATCAAAATTGATATTTAGTCTTTTGAGGCAAAGTCCGGATAAGCCCTCATGCTGTGCTCATTGATATCCAATCCTTCCAATTCCTCTTTTTCATCCACCCGGATGCCCATCATTTTTTTCATACTGAAGAATATGATCCAACTGAAGGCAAAGCAGAATGCGCCCACTGAGCCTATGCCGATCAGTTGGGAAATGACTTGCTGAAAACTTGCCAAATTTCCAAACAAACCTACGGCAAGTGTGCCCCAAATCCCTCCAACCAAATGGACGGAAATGGCCCCAACGGGATCATCGACTTTGATCCTGTCAAAAAACACCACGGCGAATACAACCAAGGTTCCTCCGATAAATCCGATAATGGCGGCTTCTCCAATGCCCATCTGATCGGCTCCGGCGGTAATGCCCACCAAGCCGGCGAGGATTCCGTTAAGTACCATGGTAATGTCATAAGATTTGAATTTGAGGTACGAGGCAACCAAGGCACCGAAGGCTCCGGCAGCGCCAGCGATAGCCGTGGTGACAAAAACAAGGGAAACGGTACCCGGATCTGCGGACAATACTGATCCTCCATTGAATCCAAACCAGCCAAACCAAAGTAAAAAGACGCCAATGACCGCCAAAGGAATATTATGCCCTGGAATGGCATTCATCCCCTTTTCAGTATATTTTCCCAGTCTTGGCCCAAGAAGGCAGGCACCTACCAAAGCGCCCCATCCACCAACAGAATGGACAATCGTGGAACCTGCAAAATCATAAAACGGGACATCCAAGGCATCCAGAAATCCCCCTCCCCACTTCCACATGCCCACTATCGGGTAACAAACCCCTACATATAATATAGAGAAGAAAATAAAAGGTCCCAATTTGATCCTTTCGGCCACGGCACCAGAGACGATGGTGGCTGCAGTGGCAGCAAACATCGCCTGAAAAATAAAATCGGTGTAAAACGTATAGCCTTCATTGTATGCATAAGTATCCCAACCCTCAGGAAGGGAAATCCCCAAACCGGCCAAGCCAAAGAATCCCCCGGAAAATACTTCACCCGGATACATCAGGTTGAATCCGATAAAGGCATAAGTCAGCAAGCCGATGGCGGGAATGATCGTGTTTTTGAATAATATATTGACGGTGTTTTTTGCGCGGGTCAGTCCGGCTTCAAGGCTTGCAAATCCCAGGTGCATGATAAACACCAGAATGGTTGCGACCATCATCCAAAGGTTATTGATGGTAAATATTTCTTGGTTCATAGGTTCTAATAGGTTAATGGTGGATGAAATAGGCTGGAGATTTAGAGTGCGATTTCGCCCTTGTCCGAATTTCTGATTCTGTGGGCATCAAGTACATCATAGACGAATATCTTGCCGTCACCAACCTCACCGGTTTTCCCCATTTTGAGAATGCAGTCGATCACGGGCTGCACGAGTTCCTCCACAGTGACGATTTCCAGTTTCGTTCTGGGGATATAGGCAGGCTCATAGGCGACTCCACGATAGGTCTGTGGTTTGGCATGTTCCATACCCATTCCCTTCACTTCATAGAAGGTGAGGAACTTCACTCCCAGGCCTGCTACGCAGTGGTATATTTCCTCAAATTTGGATGTTCTAATGATTGCTTCTATTTTTTTCATTTTCGGCAAATATTTTAGCGGTTTGTTAGGAAAGAGACGCTAATGTAAAACAAAAATTACAAAAAAATGAAATTTGGTTTATTTTTTACCTCTTTTTAAAATTTAAAACACTTTTTTTGATTTATATGGCATCACGAAAGCCATATTTTTTATTTATTACACCTTTTATCCAACTAAATGACTTTTTTTTGAACCTGAATTATTATTCGTGCTCAATCAGGTTTAGTCGTGTTCCTATTTAAAATAAAAGCACATTCCCTTTATATGAAAAATGAAACTCCTAGATTTGGGGCCTATATTCAATTCATTACAAATTAACTATGGAAAATAAACCTACACTTCTGGTGCTTGCCGCGGGAATGGGCAGCAGGTACGGTGGAAATAAACAGATCGATGGATTTGGCCCCAATGGAGAAACCATCCTGGAATATTCCATCTATGACGCCATCCGAGCCGGTTTTGGAAAAATTGTATTGATCGTCCGAGAGGAGATCCTTCAATTGACCAAGGACTTGTTGTTGCCAAAATTGGAAGGAAAAATAGAAGTCGATTTTGTCCTACAATCCATCACCAGTTTTGTTCCCGAAGAATTTATAAATCCCGAAAGAGTAAAACCATACGGAACCGCCCATGCGGTGCTTTGTGCCAAGGATGCCATCTCGGAGCCTTTTGCGGTGATCAATGCAGATGATTTTTATGGCAGGGAAGCTTTCGCCGTCATCTCCGAATTCCTTCAGAATGATGTCAGATCCGATTTGCACGCCATGGTAGGCTATGCGATCCAAAATGTACTTTCCGAACACGGAACGGTCAGCCGGGGCGTCTGCTCCATGAATGCCGCCAACCAACTTATCGGGATGGTAGAAAGAACTTCCATCGCACGGGAAGGCAATAAGATACTGGCCAAGGGCGACAGTGAAGAGATTGAAATCAAAGAAGGAACGCCTGTTTCCATGAATTTCTGGGGTTTTCACCAAGATGTATTTTCGGATATTGACCGGATGTGGCATGAATTCCTGCCCGCCAACGTCGAAAACCTAAAAGCTGAATTTTTCATTCCAACCGTCGCCAACAACCTTATTGAGGCCGAAGAAGCCGCTTTTGAAATCCTGGAAGGTGGAAAAACCTGGTTTGGTGTCACCTACACCGAGGACAAACCCGTGGTAATCGAATCCCTCCAAAAAATGCATGCATCAGGGGAATATCCTGAGAATCTTTGGAAATAGAAGAGAGCTTCACTATAAAATCCCCATTAGTGGGTATTTTATAGTGAGGTCTTATTGCCTAATTTTGATTAAAGATTTTTTCGAATCAAAGAATTTGGGGAAATAAAACAACAACGCTTCCCCGTGATCAAATTTAAATTTATTTAAAACATAAACGCTGCCTGGATTTAATACCTTTGTTCTTTGGATTCAAATAATTCGTGAATTCGTCGAAATCAAATAAAAGAAGACAACATGGAAATCTACAGCATAAATATTTCAGGTTATATTGGATTAGCAATCCAAATTTTAAATCTGATTTTACTTTCTTTAATTGCTTATGGAATCTTTAGGTTGTGGAAAGTGATTGTAAAAAAAGCAAAGTAAACGAATAGCAGAATCATTGGGGAAAGTTCGATTTCCTTGAATTAAATTTTTCAGATGGAATATCCTGAGAATCTTTGGAAATAATCTGCAATTTTTAAATTTTACTGAACCCTAAAAAACAATTACCCATTACCAAACCACTACTACACTTTTGCCTTCAACCGGATGATCATCCAGTTGTCATCCACCAGCTTTTCCTTGTTGCGCTGGAAGAAATCATGAATTGTATTGGGGAAAATTTTGACTTTTTGATTTGCGAAGATTTCCACGTAAGCATTATAAAATTTTACTGATCTCATCAAATAAAAAATTTCTTGTTCATTTGATGCCCACGGAAAGGATTTTAAATCGAAGCCATCCAGATCATTTTCCAAATTTTGATATTGTGCCAACAAGGAAAAGTCCTGATCCAAAAAAACATAATGAAAATTCTCCTTCCCCTGCTTGACGAATAAAAAATATTTGTTCTTCAAGGGCAAAAATGCCCCATTGGCTTCAACATAGGAATTTGGTTCATCATTTTTTCCTCTTCTCTGACCAATAAGCTCTTCCGGTAAATTATAGGCCCCATAATCAAATTCCAGAATGGAAATTGGGGAGCCCTTCGTACCATCAAAAAATGCAATTTCTCTTGTCTGTGGAAGTAAATAGATTAATTTCTCGGAGTCAGGCACGGACAAAAAGCCTTGAGGCCCTTCTGCGTTACCCAGTTTCTCCTTTGACCCATCCGTAGGAAAGACTCCCAATTGATCCTTGGTTGCTTCCGCAATCCTTTGAAACAAATAGCCTTCGTTTCTTTGGGTAAAGCCCGAAAAATGAAGCGTATATCCATCCCCTTTATGGAAATGTAAGGAATTGAGAGGGAATTTGTATTCCCTGATGGGGGTTCCAAAATGGTCAAAAGAGATGAATTTTTTAAGATAGCTGTCCTTCAGCACAATGGAATCCTGAAAAACCTGAAAATCATCCGCCTGAAAATATTCCAAAGGTCCTTTGCCCATAGGTCTAATTACGCCCAATATTTTCCCATTGCCAGAATACTTAAATATCATATTCGTTGAAATATCCCGCATCCAGAAATTCCCCGCGTGGTATTTAAGCGTGTAGGGCCATACAAGCGGTGATTCATCGGGATTGTCCAATAGCACGTATTCGATGCTTTCGAACAAATCCGAAAATTTGCCATCTATGGACTTTTCCAAATCAATGGAAATGACTCCTTCGGATGCTTCCTTCGCGCCACAGGAAAACAAGAGAAGCAGGAGTATAAAAATGGTATATCTATTCATTCTGAAAAAAAGCGAGTATGCATTTAAATTAACAGCGTAATAGATATACCGGAACAAACTTTTCGAAATTTTAAAATGTGAGACGAACCTTCGTCCCAAAGTTAACTTCCAACTAGAAGTTCCTTAAACATAAGAAATATTTTTTTCCCCAAAAATCTTTCTTTGAAATAATTCCCCTTGATACAGTCAAAAACCTTAAACTTAATCCCCTATCCAAAAACAATTCGGTTGAATGATAGGAATTAAGGCTCCAAACGCACATAACGTTCTGTCAGAAAGTGAAAATCAATTTTTTTGTTTTAACTTGAATTAAAGTTCAAACAATCGAAAAATCATGAAAAATTGGCTCTTTTCTACCAGACCCATTTCGAAAGACATCGGGATATTCATTCTTCGCGTCGGTGCAGCGCTTATGATGCTTACCCATGACTGGGACAAATTGTCCAATTACAGTGCAAAACTGATGACTTTTTCAGACCCTTTGGGCATTGGTTCTGCATTATCCCTTCAGCTCGCCATACTTGCGGAGTTTTTCTGTGCCATCTTGCTTGCGCTTGGCTTAATGACACGGCTCTCCTTGGTTCCGCTTATGATCACGATGCTGGTGGCGGGATTTGTGGCCCACGCAGCAGATCCTTTTCCAGCCAAAGAAAAAGCATTCCTTTTTTTGGTGATATTTATCGTGCTTTTCCTTTTGGGTCCCGGAAAATATTCCGTTGATGGGCAGCTCAACAGGCCCAGAAGGTATTGAGTTTAGGGTTGAATCCCTCCATTTTCAATCTGAAAAAATTTCACTTCCCCGTCCATTTGCTCCAAAATCTTCCTGGAGCGCTCCGGTCGGGCATCCGTAATAAACAGTTGCCCAAACTGATGGTCAGCCACCAGGTTCATGAGTTTTTTGATGCGTCGGTCATCCAATTTGTCAAAAATATCATCGAGCAACAAAATGGGTTTCGTTTTTTTATGCTCAAAAAATATTTGGAACTGGGCAAGTTTCAGCGAAATCACAAAGGACTTCTGCTGTCCCTGCGACCCGAATTTTTTGATTGGATATCCATCAATTTCGAAAACAAAATCATCCTTGTGAATCCCCATGGTCGTCCTTTTGAGCACAAAATCGCGTCTATGGTTGCCTATAAATTCTTTGGGAAAATCCTGCGACAGGCATTGGGACTCATACTGAATGTCGATGGGCTCTTGTTGATCTGAAATAATTGCGTAATGTTTTATCAAAAGGGGTTTGTATTCCAGGATAAAATCCTGCCTATACTTGGCGATCGATTGGGACAAATGGATGATTTCCCTGTCATACGGCTCCAGATGGCTACCCTCAAACCTTCCGGTTTCCGCAAATTTTTTCAACAAGGCATTCCTTTGTTTCAAAAAATGCTGGTACCTGACCAATTGCTCCAGATAGGATTTGTTCAATTGGCACAGCATATTGTCAAAAAACCGTCTGCGCTCCTCGCTGCCTTCCTTTAGGATTTGTGTGTCATCAGGGGCGATCATCACGATGGGCAGTAGACCAACGTGTTCGCTCATTTTATCAATCCCCTTCCCGTTTTGGAGCAATTGCTTTTTTTTCCCATGCTCTACGATGCACTTGATCTCCCAATCTTTTTCTTCTAAATCAAATTCCCCAAAAACAGTGAAAAAGTCTTTCTCGTGTTGGATATTTTGGGCGTCCACCCCATTCAATGCACTTTTGGTCAGACAGAGGTAATGGATCGCATCCAAAAGATTGGTTTTCCCACTTCCATTGATCCCAACGAAGCAATTGATTTCTGCTGAAAAGTTCAACTGGCTTTGTGCGTAATTCTTAAATTGATTCAGTTGGATATTTTTCAGGTGCATCTTTAGAATGTGTTGGGTTTTTGACTATTTTCGCATTCGGTCTTAAATTTCAACCCTTTTGGTTATATTTAAGGCCTAATTTAGCATATTTTATAAAATTCGATATGGCAAAGAAGAGTACAGCGACAAAGTCAAAGGTGAAATACTCCAAAGAAACTTATACTTTTTGGTACGAAAGCATGTTATTGATGCGACGATTTGAAGAAAAAGCAGGCCAACTCTATGGTCAGCAAAAAATCAGAGGATTTTGTCATTTATATATTGGACAGGAGGCTTGCGCCTCTGGAGCCATCACAGCATTGACCAAAGACGATAAATGGATCACCGCATACAGGGATCATGCCCATCCACTTGGATTGGGAACAGACCCTGGGGCTATCATGGCCGAACTATTCGGCAAAGCCACCGGCACCACCAAAGGAAAAGGTGGATCGATGCACATTTTTGACAAGGAGAGAAATTTCATGGGAGGTCACGGTATCGTAGGTGCCCAAGTGCCCATGGGTTTAGGAATCGGTTTTGCCGAGAAATACAAAGGCACAAAAAATCTATGTATCTGTCACATGGGTGATGGAGCGGTAAGACAAGGTGCTGTTCATGAAGCCTTCAATCTGGCCATGCTTTACAAAACACCGGTCATTTTCGTGATTGAAAACAACGGATATGCCATGGGAACTTCCGTAAAAAGATCTTCCAATGTGGAAGAGCTTTACACCATCGGAGAAGCCTATGACATGCCAGCCTTTGCCGTAGACGGCATGAATGTGGAAGATATCCACGAAGCCGTAGCAGAAGCAGCCGAGAGAGCAAGAAAAGGCGATGGCCCAACATTGTTGGAATTCAGAACCTACCGATACAAAGGACATTCGATGTCAGATCCCCAAAAATACAGGACCCGCGAAGAAGTGGAGGAGTATAAAGGAAGGGATCCACTGGAGCAAGTGAAAAAGACAATTTTGGACAACGACATCCTGACTCAGGATGAATTGACCGAAATCGACAAAAAAGTGAAAAAACAAGTCGAAGATGCGGTGAAATTTGCTGAAGAGTCTCCTTGGCCAGATGGTCAGGATGCATTCAAGGATGTTTACCTTCAGGAAGATTACCCATTTGTAATGGAGTAGTTACCAAAACAATAAAAAAAGAAAACAGTCTTGGATATTTAATTTGAATATTCATGACTGTTTTTTTTAGCAAAATTTGTGATTGAAGTAAAAGCCCTATATTTGCGGCTGAAATTTGAAGAGAATGACTAAGAAACATACAACAAAAGCTCAGGATGAGCAAGCAAATGAACTTCTTGAAAACCCTGAAGTGATTGCCGAGAGGTTGAACAGGGGAGAAACATTCATCAAGAAAAATTCCAAGATTTTTGGTGGCATTTTGATTGCCGGAATCCTGGTGATCGCTGGCGTCTTGTTTTACCAAATCAACAAGCAGAACCAAAACAAAAAGGCCCAGGCAGAAATGTTCCAAGCTGTATATTATTTTGAGCAGGACAGCACTGACTTGGCCTTGAATGGCGATGGCTCGAATCCAGGCTTCCTTAAGATCGTAGATCAATATTCAGGAACTGCCGCTGCCAATCTTTCCCATTTTTATATAGGTGCGATTTATCTTTCCGAAGGGAAATTCAAAGAATCCATCGACCATATGAAAAAATTCTCTGCGGATGATTATTTCGTTCAGGCCAGGGCATATGCGCTATTGGGCGATGCAAATCTTGAATTGGGCAATACCAAAGAAGCCATAAGCTTTTACAAAAAAGCTGCCGATGAAAAAGAGAACAAATACTTCACCCCAAGGTATCTTTCGAAACTCGCCATCGCTTACGAAGAGGCAGGTGACTTCGACAACGCGGTGAAAACCTATTCCATCATTGAAGATAAATATTTCGAATCTTTCGAGTTCACGGCAGCGCGAAAGCATAAAGCACGTTTAGAAGGTCTTGCCTCAAAATAATGCTTTTCAGTACAGCATATTAAGGAGAGTAAGGCCATCGGTCTTACTCTTTTTTGTTTATTCTATTTCCCAATCCGACTCCATATGGCAACATCACTCAAAAATCTAAGTCAATATTCCGACAAAAATATTATCGACATCAAGTCAAAAAAATTCGGGATCTTGGTCTCTGAATGGAACGAAGAAATCACAGAATCCCTTTTTTCGGGTGCTGTGGATACCCTTTTGAAACATGGGGCCCAAAAAGAAAACATCTTTAGAAAAAATGTCCCGGGGTCCTTCGAACTTCCACTGGCAGCACAATGGCTTGCGGCAATGGAAGAAATCGATGCGGTCATCTGCATTGGCTGTGTGATACAGGGCGAGACCCGCCACTTCGACTTTATCTGCGATGCCGTTGCCAATGGCATTACAAACGTGGGATTGAAATATAACAAACCCGTCATCTTCGGCGTTTTGACGCCCAACAACCAACAACAAGCGCTGGACCGAGCAGGCGGAAAACATGGCAACAAGGGAGACGAAGCTGCCATCACTGCGATCAAGATGCTGGGTTTCTGATTTGGGATTGACAATCACCAAAAAAACACCTCATTTCTTTGAATTGGCCTGCAAGGGCCAATTCAAAACCATTCTTGGATAGGCTTGTTAAGCGTATCCAGCCCAATTATTGAATCAAACCATTAGACCGCCACCAAACCATAAACATCCTCATGAAAATAATGAAATTCGGGGGGACCTCAGTAGGAAGACCCGACAGAATGCACCAGGTGAAAGATTTGATCACCAGAGACAGTGAAAAGAAAATCGTTGTGCTGTCAGCCTTGTCCGGTACCACCAATGCCCTTGTAGGAATTGGAGATGCTCTTGCAGATGCCAATAAGGATCTTGCAAAAGAACGCATTGATGTGCTGCACAAGCATTACCAAGGGTTTTATCAAGACTTGTTGAGGACTGACGCTGCCAAATCCAAGGCTGAAAAAATCATCAAGGAACATTTCGAATTCCTGAATATTATCTTGAAAATCTCTTTTAATGAAGCCATCAACAGGGATATTTTGGCACAGGGTGAATTGTTGTCCACGAAGCTTTTTTATACGCTTCTTCAGGAATTTGACATCCCGGCGGTGTTTTTACCAGCCCTTGATTTCATGAGTATCAATGAAAATCAAGAACCGGAGCTTAACAAGATCTCTGAGAAATTAAAGTCGATCCTTAAAAATTATCCTGGAGACAGGATTTTCATCACTCAAGGATATATTTGCAAAAACCACCGAAATGAAGTCGATAACCTTAAAAGAGGTGGTAGCGATTATACGGCTTCGCTAATAGGCGCAGCAATCCAATCGGATGTAATTGAAATTTGGACAGACATCGACGGGATGCACAACAATGATCCGAGAATCGTCGACAAAACCCGACCCATCGCGCAACTCTCCTTTGACGAGGCCGCAGAATTGGCTTATTTCGGGGCAAAAATCCTACACCCAGCCTCCATCTGGCCAGCTCAGCAGTTTAATATCCCTGTAAAACTACTGAATACCATGGAACCAGATGCTCTGGGAACGACCATCACCGCAGAGGAATTGGGCAGTGGGGTAAAAGCGCTTGCTGGTAAAGATGGGATCACGGCCATCAAGATAAAATCCAGCAGAATGCTTTTGGCGTATGGTTTTTTGAGGAAAGTATTTGAGGTATTCGAAAAATACAAGACTCCGATTGACATGATCACGACTTCGGAAGTGGCAGTTTCGGTAACCATTGATGAGATTACCCACCTGAAGGAAATCGTTTCAGAACTTGAAAAATATGGAACGGTGGAAGTGGACAAAGATCAGGCGATCATCTCTATTGTTGGCAATCAGATAGCAGAAACAAAGGGAGTAATCACCAATATCATGACCTGTTTGGATGATTATCCCATCAGAATGGTTTCCTATGGCGGGAGCAGACACAATATTTCAATATTGGTGGATTCCAAATTGAAAAATAGTGCCTTAAGAAGCCTAAATGCAGGTTTGTTTGAATGGTAATCAGATAGTGAATTTCTAAAAGCGGGAAAATTCCCGCTTTTTTCATTTGGCGAAAACTCAATAATCTCTGACAAAAGATCGGATGTTGAGGTGGTTCTTAAATTTGACCCTCTTATTGAAACATGATAGTTTTTCCTGAACATTTTCCCCAAATTCAAGCATGAAAAAAACATTCTTTCTGATCTGTGCTTTGTTGATGTTGACCAACCTTCACGCACAGGAAACCTACCCAACACTTTTCGAAACTTCCGATGGAACGGAAACACCCGTTTATGAGGAAGTAATCGGTTATTTTGAAAAATTGGCTGCGGATTTTCAGGAGGTCAAAATCATGAGAATGGGCATGACCGATAGTGGCCTGCCCTTACATCTGGTCCTTTTTGATCGGCAAATGACTTTTGATCCAAAAAAATGGCATCAGGAAGAAAGATTGGTTCTATTCATCAACAATGGCATCCATCCCGGAGAGCCGGATGGAATCGATGCTTCCATGCTTTTTTTGAGAGATATTCTCCTGGGCAAAATCCAAGTACCCCAAGATTTGGCAATCGCAATCGTTCCCATTTACAACATCGGTGGACATCTCAATCGCGGCGCTTATAGCCGCGTAAACCAAAATGGACCAACCGAATTTGGCTTTCGTGGAAATGCACGTAATTTTGACCTCAACAGGGATTTTATCAAAGCAGATACCAAGAACGGAAAATCCTTTCAGCAGCTCTTTCAATGGCTAAAACCACATGTGTTTATTGATACCCACGTAAGCAATGGCGCGGATTACCAGCATGTGATGACCTTGATCGCTACCCAGCACAACAGGCTTGGTGGAAACCTGGGAAGCTATCTTGAAAAAGAAATGAACCCGGCCTTGTTTCAGGGAATGAAGGAAAGAAATTTCCCAATGGTACCCTATGTCAACGCATGGAGCGGAAAACCGGAAGAAGGCTGGAACCAATTCAAAGACAATGGCCGATACAGCAGCGGTTATGCCGCACTTTTCAACACACTGAGTTTTATGCCGGAAACACACATGTTGAAATCCTATTCGGAACGCGTACGCTCCACGTATTCGTTATTTGAAACATTCATGGAAATCCTAAGCTTAGATGGAAAAAGGATAGTGAAGATTGCCAGAGAAGATCGTTCAGCGCAAATTACAAGAGAAACATTTGGCTTAAACCACAAAATTGACAAAAGCCAACACAAGCTTATCGAATATCTGGGATATGAATCCGGAGAGAAACCCTCTGAAATTTCAGGCCTTCCTCGATTATTTTATGACCGGGATAAGCCCTTCATGAAGGAGGTAAAATTCTTTGACACGTATGCAAACCCAATTTTGATCAACAGACCCAATGCCTATATCATCCCGCAAGCCTGGCATCCCATCATAGAAAACCTACAAAGGAATGGAGTGAAAATGACAGCCCTTCTACAGGACAGCCTAGCCCTTGTCACGGTGTATCATATCAAGGATTTCCAAACCGCTCCCCGACCATATGAAGGACATTTCCTGCATTCCAACATCCAGATTGAAAAATCAACTGAGCACGTAAATTTCAGAAAAGGTGATTGGTTGGTTCCAATGGACCAGGAAATCAATAGGTATATCGTGGAGGTATTAGAACCAGAGGGAGAGGATAGCTTTTTTGCGTGGAACTTCTTTGACACGATCTTGCAGTCCAAGGAAGGCTATTCTGCGTATGTATTTGAGGATTTGGCCGCTGCATTTCTGAAAAGCAAGCCGGAATTGAAAAAGGAATTAGAGGAAGAAAAATCCAAAAATCAGGAATTGGCAAACAGCGGTCCCGCACAACTGAGGTGGGTCTATGACCATTCTCCCTGGAAGGAAAAAGAACTCAATCGCTACCCGGTTTACAGAGTTGAAAAACAATAAACTACTGAATTTGTGTCATCTGAAATTAAAAAAAACTTCCTAGAGCGGTTAAAAACAAAATGGCAACTCAAAAGCCTATGGCAGGTGGGTGTGATCTTGATCGTCTTTGCCTTAACCGGCACGACAGTGCTCTTTATTAAACAACCGATATTTGATCTTTTGGGAATAAGCTTGGAAAAGGGAGGGTTTTGGAAAACAGTCCTTTATCTCTTGTTTGTTTTGCCGCTTTATCAGATAATATTGCTGTTTTATGGATTTGTATTTGGGCAGTTTGGTTTCTTTTGGGAAAAGGAAAAGCAGTTTTTGAGACGAATTACCGGAAAAGGAAAAGCCCAAAAGCCCTCTGAAAAACCATAAAAATCCGCTGGGTTGAATCGAAAAGAGAGGGGTTTAAAATTTGACAGGTTGAAGCCACTGCTAAAAAACAAAGCTCATTTAGAGCAATAAAAAAAAAAATAAGGACAAGCGCCAACCTTATTTTGTAAATTTGAAGGCGAAATTAATAAGAATAGAAATTATCCATGGCTAAAAAAAGAGGTGTTGCAATAGAAGAACACGAAAAAAGGAAGTTAAGCAAGCAAAACCTGAGTAAACTTAGTGGCATTTTTAGATTCATCCTTCCCTATAAAAAAACATTTTTTCTTGGCTTGATTTTTCTATTGTTTTCAAGCCTTACTTTATTGACATTTCCCTTTGTGGCCGGAAAACTTATTGACACGGCCTCAGGAAAAGATTGGATCGTCAACGGCATCAATTCAATTGCATTCATCCTTTTGGGAATTCTTCTGATACAGAGTATTTTTTCATTCTTCCGTGTTTGGTTGTTTGCAAAGGTCAGCGAAAGGTCGATGCGGGACATCCGTATTTCCCTTTATAGTCGAATGGTCCAATTGCCGATGACTTTTTTTGACAAGAGGAGAACGGGAGAACTCATCAGCAGGATTACTTCGGATGTAAGTTTGTTGCAGGACACCTTTTCAGTGACCCTTGCGGAGCTGTTCCGTCAGATTATCACGCTGATCGCTGGGGTGGCTTTTTTGATGGTCACCACTCCAAAACTGACATTCTTCATGTTGGCTACCTTCCCGATATTGGTGGTTATCGCCATGGTTTTTGGTAAATTTATTAGGAAGCTTTCAAAGGAAACCCAAGACGAACTGGCTGCGGCCAATGTGATCGTTGAGGAAACATTGCAGTCGATCATGACCGTAAAATCTTTTGTCGGCGAAGATTTCGAGACCAAAAGATACAGAAGAGGTTTGGACAAAGTCGTCCATGTGGCTCTAAAAGCAGCCGGATTTCGGGGTGCCTTCATTTCGTTTATTATCTTCGCGCTTTTTGGTGGGATCGTAGCCGTGATGTGGTATGGCGCTTCATTGGTAGCTCGGGGAGAAATGAGCATTGGCGACTTGGTGTCGTTTGTACTTTACACCACATTCATTGGTGGATCTATCGCAGGATTGGGCGACATCTATGGCCAAGTCCAGAAAGCGATCGGTTCATCTGAGCGGGTATTGGAAATTCTGGAAGAAATTCCCGAGGAATCCACTGCGGATTTCCAGAAAGTCCGCATCCATGGCGATATCAGTTTCGAGAATGTTGCTTTTTCCTATCCTACCCGAACCGAACTTGAAGTCCTCAAAAACATCAACCTGAAAATTCCAGCGGGAGAAAAGATTGCCTTGGCAGGACAGAGTGGTGCCGGTAAATCCACCATTGTGCAACTTCTTTTGAAATTCTATCAAGTCCAGAAAGGACAGATTCTGGTAGATGGCAAACCGATAAGTGATTGGAACCTTCAGCAACTGCGGTCAAATATTGGCATCGTACCCCAGGAAGTTTTACTATTTGGCGGGAGTATCCGAGAAAACATCGCCTATGCAAAACCGGATGCAACGGAAGAGGAAATCATCGAAGCGGCCAAAAAAGCAAATTCTTGGCAATTTATCAGCAAATTCCCCGAAGGCTTGGATACTCTGGTAGGGGAGCGCGGCATCAAGTTATCCGGAGGTCAACGACAGCGTGTGGCCATTGCCAGGGCAATATTAAAGGACCCAGCTATCTTGATATTGGATGAAGCCACTTCATCATTGGATGCTGAGTCTGAGTCCTTGGTACAGGAAGCTTTGGATGAACTGATGAAAAACCGAACGACGATCATCATTGCCCATCGCTTGGCGACCATTCGAAAAGTGGACCGGATCTACGTGCTCAAAGACGGCGAAATCGTGGAAGAAGGCAACCATGAGCAATTGGCTGAAAAAGAAGATGGCTTTTATGCCAACTTGGTGAGATTGCAATTTGCCGAATAAGGGTTCAATTCTATATAAAAGAACCAGCACTTTGATTCCAAGCCTTGATTCAGTCGAAAAAAACAAGTCTCAGATGCTCCAAAAAACACAAAATCCCCAATATTCGAGATATTGGGGATTTTGTGTTTTAAATATTTGTCAATTGTTTATGCCTCCACAGCATAAAATTCCTTTAATTTTTCGACGGTATATTCGATTTCGGCGATGGTATTGAACCTGCTAAAGGAAAACCTGACCGAATCCCGCTCAGGGTTGTGGTGAATGGCCCTTAAAACGTGAGAACCAACGGATGCACCACTGCTGCAAGCTGAACCTCCAGAAGCAGAAATCCCACTGAGATCCAAATTGAAAAGCAACATCCCTCGATTTTCTTCAGAAGGCGGAAGACTTACGTTGAGTACGGTGTAAAGACTTCTATCCAAATCACCTGAAAGACCATTGAAAACTACGCCGGGGATATTTGCTTGTAGCAATTCGATCATTCTTTTTTTCAATCCTTCAATATGTGCTCTATGTCCCGCCATGTCTTCGTAGGCAAGTTCCAGTGCTTTTGAGATGCCGATAATGCCGATCACATTCTCTGTTCCCCCACGCATATTTCGCTCTTGTGCACCACCGTAGATGAAAGGATGGATTTTTTTGTCCTTTCGGACATAAAGAAAACCAGAACCTTTTGGGCCATGAAATTTATGTCCCCCAGCGACCAAGGCATCAATGGGAAGATTTTTCAAATCGTGGACATAATGCCCCATGGTCTGTACCGTATCAGAATGAAAAAACGCATCGTATTCCCTCGAGATATTCGCGATCAAGTTGAGGTCATTGATATTTCCGATTTCATTGTTGGCCTGCATGAGGGAGACCATGCTTTTTGAATTGTTTTTGAGCAAATCTTCGAGATGATCCAAATTGACTTCCCCTTTTTCGTTGATATCAACAAGGCTCAATTTGATTTTCCCTTTTTTGGCACATGCCTCCAATGTGTGCAATACCGCATGATGCTCCAAAGGAGAAGTAATGGCATGTTGGATTCCGTGTGTTTCTATGCCGCAGACCAAAGCGGTATTGTCCGCCTCAGTGCCACCAGAAGTAAAAAAAATCTCCGATGGAGATGCATTCAGCAATTCTGCCACTTTTTTCCGGGAGCGTTCTATGGCTGAACGTACTTCCCTTCCATGGCTGTGTACCGAAGAAGGATTCCCATAATGCTCTTTCATGTAAGGAATCATGGCTTCAATCACCCTGTCATCCATCGCTGTGGTCGCAGCATTGTCCAAATATACTCTCATCATTTTCTCAATCTATCTCAGCTTCATTTCTAAAACCGAAAACGTTTTAACAAACTTTGTATTCCTTAAGGAAACCATTTCTGCCACTCAAGGCGCACCCTTCATTCCTTTGGAATGAAGGGTGCGCGCGTAGCGTCTTCTTCCTATTTGGAAAAGGTAATCACTTCCTTGATATCCAGTATTAGTTTTTGTGCTAAGTGTTCAGCGGTAACCTTGCTCTCCGATTCTGAATAGATCCGGATAATGGGCTCAGTATTGGATTTTCTCAAATGCACCCATTCCTTATCAAATTCGATTTTTACCCCATCGATATCATTGATGGGTTGCTTTTTGTATTTATTTTTTATTTGTTCCAAGACGACGTCCACATCGATATCCGGTGTAAGCTCGATTTTATTCTTGGAGATGTAATAATTGGGATAGGTTGCTCTAAGTCTGGAACTGGTTTTCCCAAATTTGGCCAAATGGGTCAAAAAGAGACCAATACCGACCAAAGCATCCCTTCCATAATGGGATTCAGGATAAATCACGCCTCCGTTTCCCTCTCCACCGATAACGGCATTGACTTCTTTCATTTTGTTGACCACATTGACTTCTCCTACTGCTGCGGCTTCATAATTGCCGCCTCTTTTTTCGGTGACATCCCGAAGTGCGCGGGTTGAGCTGAGATTGGAAACCGTATTTCCCGGCTCCTGGGACAAAATATAATCTGCTACTGCTACCAAGGTGTATTCCTCACCGAAAAAAGAACCGTCTTCATTGATAAAACAAAGCCTATCGACATCCGGATCGACCACAATTCCCAAATCATACTTTCCTTTGCGAAGCTTCTCCGATATATCCCTTAGGTTCTCGGGGAGGGGCTCAGGGTTGTGGGGGAAATTGCCATCAGGAGTGCAGTACATTTCTTCCACTTCCTCCACTCCAAGAGCAGCGAGCAGTTTTGGCAATGCGATTCCTCCGGTAGAGTTCACGCAATCGATCACCACTTTGAACTTTCTTGCCGCGATGGCTTCTTTGTCGACCAATCTAAGGTTCAGAACATGCTCCACATGTCTGTCAATATAGTCATCAATCTGAGTATAAGAACCCAGTTTCCTTACTTCTGCAAATTGGAAATCATCGTTTTCTGCCTTTTCGAGAATGTCTTTGCCTTCTGCATCGGAGATGAACTCCCCTTTGTCGTTCAGCAGTTTCAGCGCATTCCATTGTACAGGATTATGGCTGGCTGTGAGGATGATTCCTCCGCCCGCTTTTTCCAAAGGAACAGCCAGTTCAACGGTCGGCGTGGTACTCAAGCCCAAATCAATAACATCAATTCCCAAGCCTTGCAATGTGGCAGCAACCAGTTTGGAAACCATCTCCCCGGAAATCCTGGCATCACGGCCAATCACGATTTTGGGATTCTGAGTATGCTCTAAAACCCAAGCACCATAGCCCGAAGCAAATTTGACAATATCTACTGGGGTAAGACCTTCTCCTGGTTTACCACCTATTGTTCCTCTGATACCAGAGATTGATTTGATTAAAGCCACTTTAAAATAATTAAGGTTAAACTAAAAAAATTCCGGATTTCCCAGGAATAGAAAAGATGATATTATTTAAATTTTGCCATGACTTTGTCCACCTCATTGTCAGGATTGCCGCAGCTGCTGTCTGCATCTACGATTTTTCCGCAATAACTGCAGGAGTCTCCATCTTTGTTGAGAAAGGGATTTTGAGAAGCACAGGTGCCTTTAAATTGTCCGTCCTTCAAAAAGATTAGTCTTACAGACATAAGTACGAAAAACAGAGCAAGAAAGCCCATTGTTAAATACAAGGTTGCCATAATAAATTTATTTGTCCAAATTTACGTATTACTTTCAAAACCCCCATACATTCTGAATAGTTTCAATGCATATGTCTGAATTATCCTCAAGAAAATCACAACTCGCTTCTTTCGACAAGCTTTTGACCATTATGGATGAACTTCGGGACCAATGTCCTTGGGACAGAAAGCAAACCATTGAAAGCCTTCGGCACTTGACCATCGAAGAAACCTTCGAATTGTCAGATGCCATATTGGACAACAATCTCGAGGAGATCAAGAAGGAATTGGGCGATATTCTTTTGCACATTGTCTTTTATGCAAAAATCGGAGCAGAAAAATCGGCTTTTGATATCGGAACAGTCATTGACAGCCTTTCCGAAAAACTTGTGCGAAGACATCCCCACATCTATGCCGATACCATCGCTGAGGATGAAGAGGCTGTAAAACAAAACTGGGAGAAAATCAAGCTGAAGGAAAAAGGAAATATCTCGGTTTTGGGAGGTGTGCCCAGATCACTTCCGGCCATTATCAAAGCAATGCGGATTCAGGAAAAAGCCCGTGGGGTTGGTTTTGACTGGGAAGAAAAAAACCAGGTTTGGGAGAAAGTCGAAGAAGAGATGCAGGAATTCAAAGCAGAATTCAATGCTGCCAAGCCTGAGGAAATCAACTTGGACAGGGCAAAGGGAGAGTTTGGCGATCTTTTGTTTTCCTTGATCAATTACGCAAGATTCATCGACATCAACCCAGAAGAAGCATTGGAGAGGACCAACCTAAAATTCATCAAGCGTTTTCAATACCTGGAAAAAGCCGCGAAAGAGGCCGGAAAGAAGATTGAAGACATGTCTTTGGCCGAGATGGATGTCTATTGGGAAGAGGCAAAAAAGGTTTGAACAAAAAGACACTGGCTAACCCGAAATCTGCATTGCAATTCCTATTGGGGTTGAAGTTGCAAGATAATAGGCAATGCATAACAGGGTCCAATGAACATTTTCTACAACCCATCAAAAAAACCTGAACAATCCGGGGTTTAATTCAAAATCGAATTAAACCTTCCCCTGCCAAAATCTGTCTAAGGGAATGTTCCCTGAAAAGGAATTTATTCTTATTTCATTTAACCTTTCATCCTAGAAACCTTATGCATTTACTGTCAACACTTCTGCTCTTATCCGCCGTGGCATTTGCTCCGGTAATGGAAATGGATACACCCGCAACCTTAAAAGTGAACAAATCCGAAAGTACAGTTACCTGGAAAGCCAAGAAAGTAACCGGTGAGCATTTCGGAAAAGTACCCTTGAGTGATGCCAATTTGGACTATGCCAATGGCAGGATTACAGGTGGCTCATTTGAAATTGACATGACGGTACTCACGGTTGAGGACATCACCGATGCCAACTCCAACAAAAGACTGACCGACCATCTGAAGTCCGATGATTTTTTCTCAGTCGCCAATCATGGTAAATCAAGTTTCAAGATCACCGAAGCGAAAACCAGCAACGGAAAAGATTATGAAATCAAAGGCAACTTGACCATCAAGGGAATCACACATCCGGTGGCCTTCCCTGCAAAGGTGGAAACTGTGGGAAACAAGGTCATTGCCACAGCAAAAATTATTTTTGACCGCACCAAATATGATATCAAGTATAGGTCTGGAAATTATTTCGAGAATCTCGCGGATAAACTCATTTATGATGATGTGGAATTGGACGTGAAATTGGTGGCAGAACAGCCCTAAAATCTCTATTAAAGGTTTTCAATCCCCCAAATCCTCCGACGGATTTGGGGGATTTTCTTTGTAGGGAAATTGAAATTGCCTGATCAGGATCACAATTGAAAACTTTTTTAAGAAATAAGCAGCATACTTTAGTAATTTAGCCCGATGGAGTACAATTGGAAGATCCGTAAAAAGGCAAACGAGGAAAGGGTAGAGGCGCTGAGCAGTGAAATCAATGTAAACCCAACATTGGCAAATATTTTGGTGAACAGAGGTGTGGACACTTTTCAAAAGGCCAAGGATTTTTTCAGACCGGACTTGGACAAGCTCCATGACCCATTCCTGATGAAGGACATGGACAAAGCCGTCAACAGGTTGAAATCCGCAATAGAAAATGAAGAAAAAATCATGGTCTATGGAGATTATGATGTCGATGGCACTACCTCTGTCGCCTTGTTTTATGGATTCCTGAAACAGTTTTACGACCAGGTCAGCTTTTATATTCCAGATCGGTACAAAGAAGGATATGGCATCTCGGATAAAGGAATCCAATTTGCTGCCGATAACAATTTCAAACTTATCGTAGCCTTGGATTGTGGGATCAAGGCCATTGAAAAAGTGGCTTTCGCCACTGAACTCGGGGTGGATTTCATTATTTGTGACCACCATACACCCGGAGAAGAAATCCCAAAAGCAATAGCGGTCCTGGATCCCAAAAGGAAGGACTGTTCCTATCCCTACCAAGAACTCAGTGGATGCGGAGTGGGTTTTAAGTTGATCCAGGCTTATTCAGAATTTACTGGAATGGACCCTGCAGGGCTTATTGGATTCCTGGATCTTCTGGCGATCAGCATTGCTGCGGATATCGTCCCGATCACTGGCGAAAACAGAATACTGACTTTCTATGGCCTTGAACGAATCAACAATAACCCAAGACCGGGGATTCGGGCACTTATTCTTGCGAGTAAAATAGAAAAGGAGATCGAAATTTCCGATATTGTTTTCAAAATAGGTCCCAGAATCAATGCCTCCGGGAGAATTGAACATGCAAAAGCATCTGTGGAATTGTTGATTGCCAAGGATTTGGAGGACGCACTCCGACGTGCGGCATTGGTGGAAGACGTGAATGCTACGCGAAAGAATTTCGATGAAAACATCACCAAAGAAGCCTTGTCCATGATCCGCAAAATGGACGAAACCAAACAATTCAAATCCACGGTTTTATTCAAGGAAGATTGGCACAAAGGCGTCATTGGTATCGTTGCCTCTCGCTGCATAGAGGAATTTTACAGACCCACCATCATCCTGACGGAATCCAACAACAAAGCAACAGGAAGTGCAAGGTCTGTGTATGACTTTGACATTTATGAAGCCATCAGCGAATGCAGTGATCTTTTGGAGCAATTCGGTGGACACAAGTATGCTGCGGGCTTAACACTTTCGGTAGACAATGTCGTCGCCTTTCAGGAAAAATTCGAGCAGGTGGTCTGTTCACGAATCGAAACGATCCACATGATGCCCGTAATGGAAATCGATGACGAAATCCTCCTGGACCAGATCAATTATAAATTTTACAACATCCTCAAGCAAATGGCTCCCTTTGGTCCGGGCAACCCAGAACCCATTTTTTGTGCAAATGACGTGTATGCCGAAAATGTGAAGGTCTTGAAAGACAAACACCTCAGGTTCAATATTGTACAGGATGGGCAGCAAACCCGGCCAACCTGCATTGCTTTTGGTCTGGCAGACAAATTGAAATATGAGGATGATACCTACTTCAAGATGCTGAATGGAAAAATGCGTTTTAATATCGCCTTTGATATCCGAGAAAACACCTTTAGAAACACCAGCAGCCTTCAATTGTACGTAAAAGACATTAAATTCGATTGATATGAAATTAAGGGCCGAAAACCTGATCAAAATTTATAAAGGAAAAAAGGTAGTCAACAACATCTCCGTAGAAGTGGGACAGGGTGAGATCGTTGGGCTTTTGGGTCCAAACGGTGCGGGCAAAACGACCACTTTCTACATGATCGTAGGCCTCATCCAGCCCAATGAAGGGCAGATTTTTTTGGAAGACAGAAACATCACTTCCCTCCCCATGTACAAGCGGGCACAGTTGGGCATCGGCTACCTAGCACAGGAAGCCTCCGTTTTCAGGAAACTTTCCGTGGAAGAGAATATTATGGCCGTTTTGGAAATGACCAAAATGAATAAAGTCGAAAGAAAAGAGAAAGTGGAAAGCCTCCTTGAAGAATTCAGCCTCACCCATGTGCGCAAGAATCTTGGAATGGTACTCTCCGGTGGAGAAAGACGGCGGACGGAGATCGCACGGGCATTGGCCGTGGATCCAAAGTTCGTCCTTTTAGATGAGCCGTTTGCGGGTGTTGACCCCATTGCCGTGGAAGAAATCCAAACCATCGTGGCAAAACTCAAAACAAAAAACATAGGAATCCTAATCACCGACCACAATGTCAACGAAACGCTCTCCATCACAGATCGTGCATACCTCATGTTTGAGGGTCGACTCCTGAAGGCTGGAACAGCAGAAGAACTCGCGGCAGACGAACAGGTTAGGCGCGTTTATCTGGGTCAAAATTTTGAACTCAAACGAAAAACCTTCAACTGATGGAAGTTGTCAACACTTTTATGACCTGGATTTTTAAAAACCGGATGGGTCAAATCGAGAATTTTAAGGAAAATCCGATTGAAGTTCAAAGGGAAATACTCAATGAACTTATCGATAGGGCAAAAAAAACAGAGTTTGGGATCAAAAACGGTTTTTCTAAAATCCGTAGCTATGCTGATTTTGCAAAGCAAGTCCCGCTGTACGATTATGAGGAGATGACCCCTTATATCGAAAAAACCATGAAGGGGGCTGAAAATGTAATCTGGCCCGAAGAGATCATTTGGTTTTCAAAATCTTCCGGCACCACCGCCAACAGAAGCAAATACATTCCTGTATCCCAAGAATCCTTGGAAGACTGCCACTTCAAAGGCGGAAAGGACATGCTTTCCCTGTATGTGAACAATTATCCTGACAGCAAATTATTCTCAGGGAAAAGTTTGAGCATTGGAGGAAGTCTCGGGGACAATCCATTTGACAAAAACGGGAATGCCAAAGTGGGAGACATCTCTGCCATCATCATGGAAAATCTACCGCTTTGGGTTCAATTTGCCAGGACACCGAGTCTTGACACCGCACTCATGAGCGAATGGGAAGAGAAGATAGAGAAAATGGCCCGGGAAATCATGGAGGAGAATGTGGTCAGTATTTCTGGCGTCCCCACATGGACAATCGTGTTGCTTCAGCGAATAATGGACATCAAGGGTGCAAAAAACATCTTGGAAGTTTGGCCAAACCTCGAGGTGTTTTTTCATGGCGCGGTTGCTTTTGGACCCTACAAGAAATTGTTCCGGGAATTGATTCCGTCAGATAAGATGCGTTATATGGAAACCTACAATGCGTCTGAGGGATTTTTTGCGATACAGGATCAGCCCGATTCGGAAGATTTACTGTTGATGTTGGATTATGGAATATTCTTTGAATTTATCCCAATGGAAGAGTGGGACAATGAAAACCCGATAGTCATCCCCCTAGAAGCCGTTGAATTGGGGAAAAATTATGCCTTGGTGATCACCACCAATGGTGGGCTTTGGCGCTACAAAATCGGGGATACCGTCAAATTCACGAGTATCAAGCCCTACAGAATCAAAATTACAGGAAGAACAAAGCATTTTATCAATGCCTTCGGCGAGGAGGTCATCGTGGAAAATGCGGAAAAAGCGATTCAGACTGCTGCGGAGGCTACCGGTGCCACCATTACGAATTTCACCGCCGCTCCGGTTTATTTTGATGGTTCCAAAAGCAAGGGCGCACATGAATGGGTGGTAGAATTCAGATCCATGCCCTCAGACAATGACCGTTTTGCTTTTTTGCTGGACCAAACCTTAAGGGAAATCAATTCCGATTATGACGCCAAACGCTATCGGGATATTGCGCTCAATGCACCCAAAATCCATTTCGTCTCAGAAGGGGTTTTTGAAAAATGGATGAAGTCCCGCGGAAAACTCGGTGGACAGAATAAAGTGCCTAGACTTTCCAATACCCGCGAATATATCGATGAGGTCCTGAAACTCCTTTGATCAAATCCCGAAACCTACTGGATTAATATTGTTCATCTGCCTCAGAATCCAGGATTGTCTGCCGTAAATATAGGGGGTGGGTCGAGCAGGACTCCAGCGCCTTGGATTGGGCAAAACAGCTGCAATCATCGCTGCTTCCTGTCGGCTTAACTTGGCTGCGGGTTTCTTGTAATAGGTTTGCGCAGCAGCTTCGATTCCGTAGATCCCTTCTCCCATTTCGATTACGTTCAGGTAAACTTCCATGATCCGTTCCTTAGACCAAAGTACCTCTATCAATATTGTAAAATAGGCCTCAAGCCCTTTTCTGATTAAATTTCTTCCCGGCCAAAGGAATACATTTTTGGCCGTCTGTTGTGTGATGGTGCTTGCGCCCTTGATACGCTTCCCCTTTTTATTCCCTTCCCAGGCCTTTTCCATTGCTTCCCTATCAAAGCCAAAATGATCCAGGAATTTTTGATCTTCTGCAGCCACTACTGCTTGTGGCATATGCCTGGAAATCTTGTCGATGGAAACCCAATCTTTTTTAAATCGCACCTCTTTTTCCTTGTCAAAAACCTGCTCCACCCACCTGATCGCCATCAGCGGTGTCACAGGTACTGGCAAAAACCGGTATATTATTGTCAAACCGATGGTAATAATAAAAAACCAAAGAATAATCTTCCCCAGTATGCGTATTGATTTTCTGAATATCGTCATCGGATCGTTACAATTAAGCAAAGGCTGTTGCCTGGATAAATCTATAATAAAAAACCGATTCCTTCATTTCTTTGAGTGAATCCATCGCCTCTTGCATGGATTTTAATTGCTGATGGTCGATCAGTCCTTCTTCGAGCAATGCAGGGGAAGCGCTTTCCATCAGATTTTTCCAATAGTCAAACACGATGCGTTTTTCTTCAAATTCCCTGCTGTCCAAGTGGAATCCACCGGACCTCAACTCTATCCCCTGATAGCCGGATTGGGAAAGCAAATCACCCAATCGGGCACCCACTTGCGGATCTCCTCCAATATTGGATTGGTAGTCATTGTAAATTTTCCAATACTCCATGATTTCCTTTTTTTCGGGGTAGGTATAAAAAGTGGTGTTAAAAACTTCCGTAATGACCAATTTGGCTCCAGCTTTTAAAAATGGTTTCATGCTGACCAATATTTGGATCGGATCTGACACATGTTCCAATACCCAACAAATAAACGCCCCGTCAAAAGTGTCTTCCAGCTGAAGGTTTTTTGCATCTTGCTGGATAAAAATGACCTGAACGTCCCCAAATCCCAATTGAGTCATGTTTTCACGCGCCTTTATGATTTGTTTAGGTTCATACTCAACGCAGGTAATCTGCAAATTTGGAAATCTTTTCAAAAGAATTTCTGTCTGTGCACCTACTCCAGAACCAATTTCCAAAAGCTTCCGACAATTGGAGAAGTCTATAAAATCATAGATTCGCTTTTCAATCACCAAAGCCTGATGCCGTAGTCTTTGCTGTTCTTCTTCTTGGTAACCGTGGATGTATTTAGGGGGAAATTCCGCTGTCATTTTGCTTACAATTGAATGACAAAGTACGTCGAATTTTATCAGATTAAGAAATGAGGATTGGCTTTCCGATTGGGATCATGGCTGGGAGATTTTCTTCAGGACAAGGGGTTCTTTTAATTTACTGATGACGATTTCCATAAAATATTTCAGCTCAGGATAATGGGATGCTTCAATGACTTTTCTCCTCAAGTCCAGGGTGGCATTAATTTGGACTTTCCCGTCGAATTTGGTGATCTTATAAGAAAAGAATACAGCGTCTCCAGGAGTATTGATGGCCGCATCTTCCGGGAAATCATCCAACTCGAATCCTTCTGGAATATCAATTATGGTGGTATAATTATCGCTAAACACATAATTGAAATCGACAGGAAATGATCGATATTCGGATTGAAAAGGATTATCCGTCCATCTTTGATACTGAAAGGGTATCAGAAAAATTGTTTCGGATGCTGTCGTTGTCAACAAGGATTTGACTTTGGCATCCAATTGTTTTCGAGGCTCATCCGTATCCTCGATAACAAAGTCCAAATATTCTCCTCCTGTTTTGTTGAAAAATTCTTTCTTGAATTCGTCCTCTCCCCTTGATTCATTTTTTTTTGACATTGCCAACGCCTCATAATCCAAAAATCTTATTGTGGACTCCGAAATCAACTCGCCATGCTCATTTGCTTTGATGTTGGTCATTTGTTTGATGCCAGAACGGTGTGTCAGTTGGATTGGACGCAATCCACTTTCTTTTTCCAAAAGGATAAAACCACTACTCGAATGGTTTTCCAAAGGAAGGTAGCCAAAAGGGATATTGGGATCGGTGGCATCAACAAAGAATTCTTTCCCATCAGCTTTTACCATCAGGATCAACTGGTTGAATTGACCGGCAAATGGAGCCTCCACCAATGTGGACCGACCGTTTCCCTTACTGCTGATCAACATTGGAAATGATTCGATATTGTTGGTTTTCAAATGTGCCAACAGACTCAGGTTGATTTCTGCCCGCGAACCTCTGCCGATATCAAGCAGGCTTTTTAGATTTTGGGAAGGAATATCACCTGATTTTCCATTGAACTTGAATTTTTCTGTCACATACTTGTAAATTTCTTTGGCACGATCGCTTTCAGATTCCGATGATGTCCGGAAACTTTTAAGCCGGTTTTCAATGGTATTGTTTGGATTCATATATGAATTGAAGTCTGGAAACTCCCTTATCGTATTGGACAGCTCCTGCCATGAGCCAAGGATTTCTTTGTATCCGCCCGGGTTGGTTCCATAACCATCAATTTTGTTTCTTACAGCATACCCAGCCAATTGAAATTCCACTTTCTCCAAATAATCCACATAATGATTCATATAAGGTTCTCCAAAAATGGATCTCAGATTGGTCAGGGTCCATTTGTAGACACCCGCTTTGCTGGTTTGGTATTCAGCCTTAATTGTTGCATCCCCTTGTAGAAGCATTCGATAAGTCAGATAGGGGGGAATCTCCAGGAAATAGACAGATTTGAGCGTGGGCACTTCATTTTGAAAAAGGTAACTATCCAAAAAGGTAATGTTTTTGTCTATTTTAAGGTATTCGTATTCCATAATGGACCCTTCTCTTACATTTGGAAAAGTAAACCGAATCTCCTTCCATCCGTTTTCCCGATCCACTTCAAAATAATCTTTTTTGGAAAGCATGATTACCTCTTCTTTGCCATCTATGATATTCATGATTTGGGCACTGAATTTTTGGATCATCTCCACACCGTCATCTCCAAAATAATAGGCGATTTTTACATCTCCGTTTGATTTCCCGCTTTCTTTCAGGACCTTGATTCTCCGGTGAACATTCGTATGCTGGATCCCTCCCATAAATTGGTTTCTGGAAAATTCCTCCAATACGACAGCATTTGCCTCTGGCTCAAAATCCACTTCGGTCAGCTTGATTTCGGCCTGTGAATATTTCCCAAACCGCATTTCCTGTCCTTCAACAATCCTAACGCCCATTGAAAAAAACAGCAGAAGCAAAAATTTGATCATGACACCTCTCATATTGATACTGATTTTTTAAAAATTAAACTTTTATTGGTTTGGACATTGATTTTATCAATCGCCTCCTTTTTGGATTCCTTCGACATCTCTTCAGGGAAATGGATTTCAAGCTCCTTTTGGACGAAAACCTGTCCATTCTCTTCGCTTACAAGCACTTTGAATTTGAAATATTCCTCCTCAATCTCTATGGACGATGTTGTTTCATCCAGTTTCAGACCATTTGGAGTCCGGATCAGAAAGGATTCTTTCAACATCAAATGATTATTGACCATCATCTCCTCATCTATTTTTTTCCAAGTGACAGGGATAATCGATCTTTTGGAGGTGTTTTGGGAAAATCGCTGGACAATGCCATTGAACTCGACCTCAGCGATGGCAACATCATTCAGTTGGCCAATATCCATTTGGTAATCATTTACCAAGAGACCATTGCCTCCCAACCTGGCGTTCAAAAAAATCTTTTTTTCCCTGTCGCCATAATAATAGTGAACGTCAATAAAATCGACAGCAGGAGCCCCATAGAATTTGCTCAACCCACTAAGCGTGGCATCTCCATTCTCCTTCAAGTCCAAGGCATAACTGGACACAATCGTGTTGAAGTTATCATCATCGTATGCGGGTGTTTTGTCCATAAAACCACCCGCATCCGTCACCACCAATACATCCCTATTCCTTGTGAAATCCCCCAAATAACCCGCTGGCAACGTATTTGATGTGCATTCTAACCATAAAGGCTTGGAAGCATCTTCCTGGGGCACCCTGAGAATCACATGATTGAATTGATTGGATGGAAAATCAAGGTCAATTTTTTCAACGGCTTTTCCAGCCTTGACCAAGGTATATTGAGAAGGAATTCCCACTTCCTTGAGCATTGCTTTCATCAGCATGGTCAAGGCTTTACAATCCCCATATTTTGACTTGACCACTTCATCTGCACTCTCAGACATCCATCCCCCTATTCCCAACTGAATGCTGACATATCGGTAGTTTTTTTGGAGGTACTGGTAGAGCACGCTGATTTTTTCGTATGGATCATCCTCCACTCCCTGAATCAAAGCATGAACCTCCGATTTAAAATGAGGAGAAAGAACATCTTTGTTTTTGTTTAACAATCCCATCCAACTGCCCAATCCTGCCCACGAATCCATGGATGCACCATACCCTTCCATGGAAAACTTGATGGGTGCGAGTTCGAGATAAGGATCATCCACTTCAGTTCCTTCTTTCTGTGGAGATAGATTTTTCTCTTCCCATTTGATCGATTTGGTAGATCCTTCACCGGAGAACACAGGGATTGAATTCAAGTGATGTGTCTTATACCGGATACCCAAATCTTCCGGATAAATCACTTCCAGACTTGTTTCGGTGACTTTTTGATTGTAATGCGGAACCGGCCTCCAATCTGGAAAATAAAAATTTCCCTGGTTTGTCACTTCCAGGGAAACCTCCAAGATCACGGGTGTTTTTTGGGCTCTCATCACGAAAAATTTGACACGACTGTCTTGGTAAAGCGTATTTCCACTGACCCGTGAAGCGTCGCTGAGGTCCTTCAGCTTTATTTTCCTGATTGTTTTTCCAGAAACCGGATCAATCAGTAGGGCTTCAAAATTTTCAATTTTATTGAATTTATCATAATAGATATTGATGTTGGCATGTTGAAGTCCTTTTGGCTCCAAGATGTGGATGGACTGAAACTGTTTGGTGGTGACTGAAAAATCCGGGTTCAATTGAATGGTCTGCTTTTGTTCCAATTTGGAATAAACAGGAATTGTCTCCGATTGGAAGGCCATTATTGGTGTGAAAAAAAGCAATTCCAGTACAATTAAAAAAATCGAAAACCTTGCCATAGATCTTATTATGCAGTACTAAATTTACATACATAGTTGTATTAAAAAAGATTTTTTCAATAAATTAATTGTGCTTAAGTAGGACACCAGTATTTTCATTTTCACACAGAATTTTCTGCTGTTGCTTCCTTCTTGGGCAAATGGCTTTAATCCAATAGAATTATTTGATACCTTTATTTTTTTAAATCGGATAATATTATGAGTCAAATCATCATTGGAAGTTTTGAGGACTTCGAACAATACGCTGGAAAAACCCTGGGGGAATCCCAATACCATAAAATCACCCAGGAACAAATCAACCTCTTTGGTACGGCCACGCTTGACCATCAATGGATCCATACAGACCCAGAACGGGCCAAAAAGGAAGGGACATTTGGGGATACCATCGCACATGGATACCTCACACTTTCCATCGTTCCTTATCTTTGGGAGCAGATCGTCAAAGTGGAAAACCTGAAAATGATGGTCAATTATGGCATCGAAAACCTCCGTTTTGCGCAAGCTGTATTGGTGAACAGCGAGGTAAGACTCAATGCTTCCTTGAAAAACATCGCGAACCTTCGAGGAACGATCAAGGCAGAAGTCAATGTGAAACTGGAAATCAAAGGTCAAAAAAAACCTGCATTTACAGGTGTATTGATCTTCCTATACCACTTTAAAACCCAGGAATAGACCATTTATCCGTTTTTTGATTCCCTCTTTTTCAATATTGCAACAAACCATTTTTGTTGCTTTTCCCAGCCGAAAAAGAGTTGGGATTACAATGGGGTTTTGGGATGGACGCTATTTTGATTTTGAAAAAACACGGGTGAAACCCGGTCTTTTTTGGAGGGAAAAATCCATATTCCGGTAAAATTAACGAACCCGAATACGCTGAATTTCAGGCATTCGGGTTCGCTTTTTATCACACCCAATTTATCAAATAGGGCTGTGGATAATTTTCATTAGTCCAACCTGTTTCGCTCTTCGGTACTTCCGCTTCTGTTGGAAATCCTGAAACTTTCCCCTTGGGCAAATTTATACCTTAGGGTAAGCCTTACTCCCTGATTGCTTCTGTACTGTCTGAAACTGGTATCAATCTTGTCAAACTGGACATTTGCACGGATCACTTGGGTACGAAACAAATCCGTTCCGTTTACAGTCAGTGTCAGTTTGTCTTTTTTGAAGGATTTCGTCACACCGGCATCCACCCAGCCAAAGCTTTTCAACATTGCTTGTCCATAAAGCTGTGGTCCAAGATACATTCCCACTACTTCCAGTTTGAATCCTTCCGGCAGCGTAATGTTATGCTGTGATCTCAACATATAAGAAGTTTGTTCTACATCCAGCAAAGCCTCTCCGATCATCGAATTCCATTTGTTGTAATTTACCTGAAGCATATTACTTGTGGTCCACCATGGCCTGATCTCCACTGGAATCATGGCCTTGAAGTTTATGTTTTGTGACTTGTCCAAATTGGTGGTGTAAGTGGTGGTCGTCCTGGATTCCTCGTCTTGTTCAAATATCTGCTGGAAGGCATCATTTGTTTGGGAATAACCCAATGAAAATTGGTAGGACCCCTTGATCACATGGTTCATTTCCAGGTTGTGTGCATATTGTGGTTTTAGATTGGGATTTCCCTCTTCCGTTGTCAATGGATCGATGTAGTAGACGAAGGGGTTCAGCAGGCGATAGTTTGGTCTGGTAATCCTTCTGTTTGCATTGTAGATGATCTGATAGTTTTTACTGACCTGATGCTGGATAAAAACACTTGGGAACAAATTCAGGTATTCTTGTTTGTTGACCTGATTCAAGGTCACCGATGTGCCGGTGATGTCAGAATATTCCGCTCTCAATCCTCCTTGAAAACTCACTTTGTCGGAAAATTTACTTTTGTAAGAAGCATAAGCAGCAAGGACATTTTCCTCGTAAATAAACTGATTGCTGTTGGGATCTGGCATAAAGGGTTGTTCTTCAATGGATCTGCTCAAGTCCAGATCATTGTCGGATTTTACCCAGCTACCTTTTAAACCGGTCTCCAAAACTCTTCCTTTTCCAAAGGGTTTTGTAAAATCCACTTTGGCAGTAAAAATATTGTAATCCATTTCGTTGAGATTCAAAATCCTATCCCGTGTCGCTTGGTCCTCTTGGTCATTTACCCAGTAGCTATTGTTGAGCAGAGAATTTCCTTTCGCCCACATTTTGGTGTAATCAATGTCAGCGGTCAACTTGGTACCCAAAGTATCCAAAAGGCCCAAATAGTGAAGGTTACCAAAGATTCTGTCTCGGTTTCCAATGCTTTCATTGAAGGAAAAAATGTTGTCCCTGTCCGATGTACCCGGATTGTCAACTAGGGTGCTGGAGTTATTGTTATCACTGCTTTCCGATTTCGAAGCTTGGAGATTTATGCCAACACTATGGTTTTTGTTGATTTCATAATCTGAACCTCCATTGAAAAACAAGTTTTTGTTACGGGTTGTAATCCTACCGATCTGTTCGAATCGGGAAACGCCCTCTTCCAATTGGAAATTGCGGTTGATTTCAAGATCGTTGTAGACAGCATATTCGTTGTAATTCAAGCTGGCATTGTTTGTCCACTTTCCTTTTTTGACGTTCAAGGTAACGCCACCGAAGGGTGCATATTGGCCGTTGTATTGACCGCCAGCCTGGACATTTCCAAAAACCCCATCCATATTGTTTTTATTCAGCTTGATGTTAATCACACCCGCAGCACCTTCTGCATCAAACCTTGAAGTGGGGTTGTTGATAATCTCGATACTTTTGATGTTGTCGGCGGGCATGGCTCTCAGGAAATTGGCCAAGTCATCTGCGCTCATGTAGGTCTGTCGGTCATTGATCATGACGGTAACCCCTGAACGTCCATTTAAGTTGATCTTTCCATCTTGGTCCACGTAGACTCCAGGGGACCTTCCGATGACGTCCAAAGCTGTATTGCCTTCGGCCATCACCGTTCCCTCTACGTTAATGGTTGTTTTGTCAGCCTCGATGATCACTTCCGGCCGGGTAGCCTTCACGGTTACTTCTCCTAAAGCCGCCATTTCTTCCTGAAGGGTGATGGCGCCAAAATCCTTCATGGCACCTGGCTTAATTTCAAATTCCTCTGATTTGTAGGTTTCAAAACCAATGGAGGAAATAACCAATTGTGCCTTTCCGGATTTAACGGATTCAATTTTAAACTGTCCATTATCATCTGAAACCGTCCCCGTGATCATGGCACCGTTTACGGATTCCAATAATGCTACATTGGCAAATGGAAGACCTGCCCCATTTTGATCTTTAATTTGGCCACGGATCTGCATGACTTCTTTGGCGGCGAGATTGCTCATTCCTAGTAAAAAGAAGAAAAAAGCTGTAAAAATTTGAGTGGAGAGTTTCATTGTTGTTGTTTTTTGAATGTTTTTCATAATGCTGTATCAGCTACTATGAAAAACAAATGCCAACAATTTTTATAAGGCGTAAATATCTATTATTCAGTTATTTATAAAACACTCCCGAATTTTATGTGTCCCAATACCGTACACTTCTTCCGTTCGATATGGGTACAAAAAAAACCTTGGGGATTTTGAAATCCCCAAGGCTAAATCACTCTTGCATCGAAAATTAATTATTTCGCAGCGGTAAATCTTTTGCTTACTGCATCCCAATCAACAAGATTCCAGAAAGAAGAAATATAATCAGGTCTTCTGTTTTGGTAGTGCAGGTAATACGCATGCTCCCAGACATCAAGTCCCAAAATTGGAGTGCCTTTTTTCTCAGCCACATCCATCAAAGGATTGTCCTGATTTGGGGTAGAGGAAACAAAAAGTTCATTGCTCTCATCTAAGCCAAGCCATGCCCAACCTGATCCGAATCGAGTAGTAGCCGCTTTGTTGAATTCTTCTTTGAAAGCATCAAAAGAACCGAATTTTGCATCGATGGCTTTCGCCAAATCTCCTGAAGGCAATCCACCACCTTTGGGCGACAAAATTGTCCAGAAAAGGCTGTGGTTGTAATGTCCGCCGCCATTGTTTCTTACCGGTGTATTGGCTCCGGCAACCTTCATTAGCTCTTCAAGACTCTTGTCTGCTAAATCTGTACCTTCTATCGCTTTGTTGAGATTGGTCACATAAGCATTGTGGTGTTTACCATGGTGGATTTCCATAGTTCTGGCATCAATATGCGGTTCAAGCGCATTAAAATCATAGGGTAATTTTGGAAGTTCAAAAGCCATATTTTATAAAGTTTTATAGTTTATGATAAAATAATTATTCGTTTCGATTTACTTTTAACTAACCAAATTGATTGGGGAATGGTTCTATTCTCTCAAAAAAGGGGTCAATTTCTTAATTTTTTGAAAAAATGATCCAGCAGTTGTTTGGACTCTTCGGCCATTAAACCTGAAGAAAGCTTGGTTTTGGGATGGAGCAAATATTGGGATATTTGGGAAAACCCTCTTCTGGGATCTGATGCTCCATAGTGGATTTCGCCCAACTGGGACCAAAAACAAGCTCCTGCACACATGACGCAAGGTTCCAGGGTAATATACAAAGCGCATTCTGGAAGGTATTTTGAGCCCAAAGCATTGGCGGCGGCTGTGATGGCGAGCATCTCTGCGTGCGCGGTGACGTCCGTCAATTTTTCCGTTTGGTTGTAAGCCCTAGCAATGATTTTTTTCCTGCAGACAACCACTGCCCCTACTGGAATTTCTCCTTCCTCGAAGGCAATTTTGGCCATTTTGAAGGCCTCATTCATGTAATACGCGTCAGTGTAAAGCTCCATTTAATATCGATTCCGAGTAAATTTAGCTCTAAAAAAATAAGGCACAAACCATAGAAGGGTTTGTGCCTATTTTAAATTGTCAAAATATATTGGCGACTAGATCAAACACCTCTTTTCTCACCCCTTCATTGATGATCAAGGCAAGGACCAATGAAACCAATAAGCCTATTCCAGCTTTTATGACATCTTTTCTTGCCAGTCGGTAAGCCCTCACCAGTCTTGCTTTTCTTTTCTTTAGTTTTCTGGATTTTGCCAAGGCAATGGCCAATTCCCTTCCCCCAAGAAGTCCAATGAAAACCCAAGTAGTACTCATGGGTATGTTGCTTGCAATTTTAAAATAAAACAAGATGATGGCATACACAAAATCAACAATGGTCGCCGCTCTTACGTCTGTCACATTTGTCTTTTCGTTGACAATACCCTGAATTTTATCCCCTTTTAGATAAAAAAGAAAACCCAATCCTCCAAAAACAAAGCCTGCATAGGCAACAAACTCCCACAAATTCAACTGTCTTGGAAGGAAAACGGCGATGTTGGCAGCATCTTGCATGATCCAAACTGCCCAGAGTGTACCTGAAGTGATCCACTGCAAAACATACCAATAAGGCTTTGCCTCTCCTTTTAAATAGGTCTTCACAAATTTTTCAAGGGCAAACCAAACCACGATGGCAATAAAAAAAGCCAAAAGGTAACCCAGAAAACTTTTTTGCATTACACCCACGATCGTTCCGGCCTTGTAGGTAAACACATTAAGCAAGAGAAATGTGGTGGAAACCGGCATTCTCAATCGGGTCATGATCAACAGAACGATAGGAGCTGCTAATTGTAAAAACACAAAATTCGTAGGCGCAATGTCAAGACCCGGCACCTGAAGCCGCTCATAACTTACATCGCCATTGAACACAATCCAGCTGTAAGTGACTGTGCCCACGAAAATCAGGCCCATAAACAACCACAACCAATACCATTTGGTGGTTTGATTGGAGCCGATAAAAGTACCAATTGTCTGGATACTGTCATTGGCAATGGCAGAGTAAGCTGCCAATGCAAACCCAAACCACATCGCAGCATAGGTGTACGGAGTTATCATCCCAGCAATGGAAACCAAAACACAGATAATAATTAAAAAAGGTCTTTCTTTTTTCGAGAAATCAAAAAGTGAATAGGCTGCTTTTGAAAGAGCATCCTGATTGATATTTTGATCTTTAAGTTTTACCATGTGAGGTGAATAGAAGGTATTTTAAACGTGGTGCAAATTTAAAGAAGATAATTGGGCTTGTACATTAAGAAATTGTTAAGCCTATAAGACCATTTCTTAACATCACCATATTCGCCAAAGAGACACTCCTAAGGGAAATAAGCAAAATAAAATTAAGCAAAAAGAAGAAATGAAAAAATTTTATATGATTAGGTCTTGAAAATCTCTCGTTTTTTCCGAGATTTTATTAACAAAATCTTCATCTTGAATCAGGTACTTTGTGACAATTGTGTTCTTACTTTGTAGACCAATAAATCAGATTCTGGACCCCTCTCCAGGGGTTTTTATATAAATGACCGAAATAAGAGAAGTCTCTTCGCCCACACCTACGTTTTATATTTTTTTGCAAATGCTCGTTGCATTGGCGCTTTTCATGTTTTCGATTGATCTTCTCACGGTTTCCGCCACCCGACTCAACAATGAGGTCGCCATGGAGCTCTTCCAAGCGACAAACAATCCTTTCATCGGGCTTTTTGTGGGTTTGCTGATGACTGCCCTGCTTCAGAGTAGCTCTACAATTACTGCCATGATCGTCGCAGTAGTCGCCTCTGGAAATCTCTCCCTTGTACAGGCCGTTCCCTTGATAATGGGTGCGAACATTGGAACCACCATCACCAGTACACTGGTTTCATTTTCATATATCATGGATATCAGAAATTTTAAAAAAGCATTTTCGGCTGGAATTGTCCACGACATATTCAATATCATCACCGTAATCATTTTTCTTCCTTTGGAATTCTATTTCGGATTTTTAAGCAAAACCGCCCAGTTTTTGACCAACACATTCTTTAATGTCGATAGTGGATCCGAGGTGGATTATACCTATAACGTTCTATTTACCCGACCATTGACCCTGTGGCTGCTTGACATCCTATATTATCCCTTGCTGGGATTGATCCTGAGTGTAGCTTTGGTTTTCTTGGCGATCAAATTTCTTTCGACTACCGTATTCAAATCCTTTGTTTCCAATAACTTCAAAAAAGTAAGCAAGCATATCTTCAAATCTCCTTTGGTGGCATTTCTGTATGGAATTTTTTTCACCGCAGCCGTCCAATCCAGTACGGTCACGACTTCATTGGTCGTACCAGCGGTAGTCAATAGAAAAGTATCATTGGTGAAAGTATTTCCTTTCATCATTGGAGCCAATATTGGGACCACAGTCACTGCGGCAATAGCCGCACTCTACAAAACCGAAGCCGCGATAAGCATCGCAATCGTCCATTTCTTGTTTAATTTTATTGGCGCAATGATTTTTCTCCCCTTTCCGGGAATAAGGAATATTCCCGTCAGGATCGCCACATTCCTGGGAAGAGAAACGGTAAAATCCCGTCTCGTGGGTTTTGCTTATATCCTGTTGTGTTTCTTTATCATCCCTTTTTTGTTGATTTATTTCAACAACTACGAAATCAAAGATTCCAGCATAAAAGCGGTCGAAACACCCAAAAAAGAGATTGTTTTAGAAAAATAAATTTCATTTCCCTCCGAGCTCCTTGCATATTTCCACACCTGAACTCGTGCCAATTCTGTCAGCACCTGCTTTTATCAATTCCACAGCTTGGGAAAGATTCTTAATTCCACCACTTGCCTTAATCCCAACTGTACTCGGTAAATATTCCCTCATCAGCTCAATATGTCTCAGTTTTGCGCCTTCTGGTGCAAAACCTGTGGAAGTTTTCACATAATCCACGCCTGCATCGACACAGATTTCACAAGCTTGAAGAATCTCGGCATCACTCAGATAGGATGTTTCAATGATTACCTTCAATATCCGCTCTTGTGCATGACACAATGAGGAGACTTTTGCCAACTCAATCTTAGGCCAATTCATTCCTGATTTAAACGCAGTGATGGACCATACGACATCTATTTCGTCAGCCCCATTTTTAATGGCTTGCTCGGTTTCGAAAATTTTTGTTTCAGTCGTGTTATAGCCCAAGGGGAACCCAACCACGGTCACCAACTGGATGGCTTCGTCACCAATCTCCCTTTTTGCTTTTTTCACCCAAAATGGGGGGACGCATATCCCTAAAAAATGATATTGCTTGGCTTCAGAGACCAACCTCTCAATATCAAGATCCACAGCAGTGGGTTTGAGCACAGTCTGTTCGATATATCTTTGAATGTTTTTCATGTTTCTAAAAATCTTGTGGTGCATCATTCACGAAATCTCGCAAATAAATAAATTCTACAGTGAGATCGCCCTCTTTTGTGACAGTGGCCCTATCCAAGACGGTTGATGTTTCCTTCAGCAGCTCAGGGATTACATATTGGGTCAATTGGTCACCAAAATCTTCCGAGGCGTCTCTCGGCAGTTCTGAGGGAAGGTTGTCAATCGCCATCACGGAGATACTGTTTTGTTTCCCAAATGCGGGCATCGCTTGTAATGTCTGCCTATCGATATCATAAACAGGATCCAACGGCGTACTGGCCTTTAGGGTCGTTGGAATGGAGCCATCGATGTCACAGGTGATGTCCGCAATCACAGAAATATTAAAATCATCCGACCTGATATCCTCCAGTTCAAACAGGCGTGGTGCCCGATAATCCCAAAAAGCTGCACCGATCAAGATGTCACTCACCTCCGCAAACTTGAGAAAATGACTCTCATATTTTTCGGGATAGGTATAAAATTCATTCTTGTCGTATCCTCCATCAGTCTTTCGCCTGTTGTAGTCACTCGATGACAGCAAGGCAAAAACCGGTTCGTCAAAATAATGATGAACCAAGTCATGGGGAGAAACCTCTTTGATTTTGATGGCATCCAAAACCTCACGAACTCCTTTGCCAACCCGTCCCTTTCCTGTTACGACGATTTTAATTGGTGGAAGCTGGATCTTTTGGAGCTCCTCATTCAGCTCTAGACGATCATGGCATGCCATCGCCCGTTTTAGCGCATAGAGTCCGGATTTTTTTCCATAGGCCCAAAAACCATTGTATGCGCCCACAATTCCAGCCCATCTACCAAACGCCACAAGTCTTTCCCCCTGGTCATTTTTGACCACTTCATAGTCTATCAACTCGATATTCTTCTCCAAAATCGCCTTCAGTAGCTTCCGGTTGTAGGGCTGTTTTTTAAAAGTATGGGAAAAGAAAAAATAGGTCTTGTTGGGGATCAGCTGGTCGATGGGGACTTCCTTAATGCCCATCAAGACATCACAACTTCCAATATCATCCACTACTTCAATCCCAACTTGCCTGTATTCCTCATCCTGAAAACATCTGATTTCACTGGATTGGACCAAAAACTCCAATTCTGCCCCGTAGTTTTCCTTTAATTTCAACAATTGTTTCGGGGTAAAGGGAACCCTTTTATCCGGAGGCACCTTTCCCTCTTTAATTATGCCGATCTTCATTGTGTCGATATTAAGAAGGTGAAAGCGTTATGCATTGAAGTTGGTTTGTTTTCATTTATTTCACCAAAATGGCAAATACGCTTTTCCGAAAAGTAATCTTTACTTTTGACAGAGAATAAAAATATTTCATAATAAGAAGATGTCATGTCACACTTGATTTTGGTTGTCCTTTGGGCCCTATTCTATTTCTTACACAGTCTGCTTGCGAGTTTGAATATAAAAAGAAAATTGCAAGGAAAGATGGGAAGTGCCTATAAATGGTACCGTTTAATATACAGTTTTAGTTCATCCATCCTGTTTTTGGCGATTTTTGTTTATGCTGGGCTTTTTGAATCCAAAATGCTGCTGAATTCCTCCCCTGGTTTGACCTATTTATCTTTTTTGACCGCAGGTTTGGGAACCATTATTTTGGTTAAAGCTTTCAAGCATTTCCAGAGCATGGAATTTATCGGCCTGGCACCACATGAGGATCTCGATAAAAAGGGAGATCTGATAAGAAAAGGAATTCATCAATATGTTAGACATCCCATTTATTCAGGGCTGATTCTGATTTTTTTGGGATACTTTTTTTACCTACCCACCCTCTCCTCCATGATTCATTTGGTGGCTCTTTTGGTCTATCTCCCTTTCGGGATCTATTATGAGGAGAAAAAACTTACCGCTCTTTTCGGAGAGGAATACAAAAAATATAAGGAAGAAGTACCTGCGTTGATTCCATTCAAAACAAAAAAGGCCGCTTAGCGCGGCCTTTTTCAAACTTTTAATCCATTCCCAGAAAATCCACTTCAAAAACCAAAACGGAGTTGGGTGGGATTCTATTTATGTTTTCTTGATTCCTGTAACCGTATGGGGAAGGAATAATGATAATTCCCTTTGATCCACTTCTCATCCGTTGAAAACCAATACTAAATCCCTGAATCGAAGAAGTAGACCCCAATGGAAACTGGAAAATGTTATACGTTGCGGTCTCTACAAAAAGGTCGTTTTCTTTGGCAACATTCTCAAGATTCGTATCGAAAACTGTTCCGTCGAGTAGTTTGCCAACATAATTTGTGTAAATCACATTGTTGTTTCTCGGCCTGGAGCCAGTCCCTTCCTCTTGTACAATCACCACTACCCCACTGGGGTCATGGATCCTATACAGACTATCATATGGCGTAGTCAAAAGATACTCAGCTATTTTGAGACTGTCTATTTTTAGATTCCCTTCCGTATCGTAAACCGGTCCACCAAATGGGTTCGCTGATTCGCAGGAAAAGCTGAAAATCAAGATCAGACTTGAAAACAGTATTATACCAATCTTTCTCATTTATAAATCGTCTGGGATTTGAACCCCGTTTACTTCCACCAAATCTATTTCGAAAATCAAAATGGAATTTTTGGGAATAGTAGATACTTGTTGTGATCCATAACCGTAAACCGAAGGAATGATCACTGTAGCTTTGTCTCCCATTTCCATTTTCGACAAGGCATACTCAAATCCTGGAATTACCTGGCCATATCCGAACAACAGTTCCAAAGGGGCATAAACTCTGTTTGCATTGAAGAGATCATTATCCTTCGCCACTGATTCCAAGGAAGTATCGAAAACCTTGTTGTTCGAAAGCTTGCCTACGTAATCCACTTTAAGAGTATCACCTACTACAGGGAGTTTACCACTGGCAGAAACTTCTTGCCAAAGAAGCACCAAACCAGAGGCTGGATCTTTGATCTCTTTCACGGAAGAAATCGCATTTTCTGAAAGATAAAGTTCAATGTTTTTTAAATCCCTTTCAAAAATGATTTGGGTATTTTCCTCTTCGGAAACACAACCCGAAAAAAGAACTGTTGCCAGTAAAATGAAAACACTGAATTTATTCATAGTTTTATTTTTGTACATCTGTAACTTCAACGTCGAAAATCAAAACAGAGTTAGGCTGGATCAAAGCGCCAGACTGTCTGTCACCATAACCCAGTGGTGATGGAATCAAGAATTTTGCTTTTGAGCCTTTTTTCAACAAGGCAAGGCCTTCGTCCCATCCTGCAATCACACGTCCTTCTCCAACTACAACATCAATTGGGGCATATCCGCCTTGCTGATCCCTTTGTTCATTGTAAACATTGGTTGTCTTGGCAAGTTCCTTATTGCTGGTATCGAAAAGTGTTCCGTCCAAAAGGTAACCCGCATAATGGATAAAGGCCATTTCACCATTTTGGATCTGATCTCCTTCTCCTTCTTTTTCTATGACGTAGTAAAGACCGGATTCTGTCCTGGTCGCAGTCAAATTATTTTTTGCGATATAATCCTCTATCAATTGTGTATCTACTTCAAGTTGTTTGATGGCATCTTGGGCTTGGATTTTCATCTGTGCTTCCTGAAGCGCTGTGAAATAGGCCTGGATACCTTGCTCATCCAAAACGTCGATGACACCGATACTGATTTTCACCTTTTGCTCATTGGTAAGAAAAGGAGGCATGTTGGATTCCCCAAACACTTTCAGTGCGGTACTTTCAAATGCGATGCTATCCCCTTTTCTCAAACCCAAAAAGATTTCGTCCATTCCGTTTTGTTTTGGGGTGGAATCATTGAACATCAGATACCCAGGCATCTTTTGATCATAAGTAGAGATAAAGGTAGAATCCTTATCATTTTTCACCACCAAGTTATACAGGATAAATTCCCCGTTTTTGGGAGAATCTTTTCCCTGCTTGATGTAAGTATATTCTATACCGTCAGATGTTTTTTCTGTCTTTTTGCAGGAAACCATACCGGTAATGACTACCAACAGCGCGGTAGACAATAAAATGCTTTTAATTGTTTTCATGGACGAGTTCTAATTGATTTAATAAAGCTTTTTTGTTTTTTTTGATAAGTTTTTCGAATCTATCTGTGGTTTCTTTCAAGCCCATTTCAGATTTTCCTCCGGAAGCGTTTTTGTGTCCCCCTCCGTCAAAAAACGCTGCTGCAAACTTGTTTATGGCCACATCATGCGTGGATCTAAAGGATATCTTGACGGCATCGTCTCGCTCGGTGAAGAGCGCCGCGATTTTGATTCCCTCCAAAGACAAGGCGTAATTGACCAAGCCTTCAGTATCGCCGGTTTGGGAATTGTATTTTTTTAAATCCTTTTTAGTGATGGAAAAATAAGCCGTGTGTAGATTTTCCAAAATCGTCAATCTTCTTGTAATGGCAAAACCCAGGAATTTTAGTTTGTCTATGCTGTTGGTATCATAGATCAATTTTGAAATCTTGGTGTTGTCAGCGCCCAAGCCAATAAGTTCGGCAGTTACCAAGTGTACGTTTTTGGTGGTATTGGGGTGTTTGAAACCCCCGGTATCTGTCATGATCCCGGCGTAAAGACATTCTGCAATATCCTTGTCAATCAGGTCGTGGTCACCAATTTTTACGATCAGATCATAGACCAATTCACAAGTAGCTGCAGCAGAAGTGCTCCAATAATTGAAATCAGAAAAGTTTTTTGGATCTTGGTGATGGTCGATGTTGACTTTGTAAGCGGTGGCATTGTTGACATAAGACTGCATGCTATTCAGCCTACTCAAGCAGGAAAAATCCAGACAAATGATCACATCAGCTGATTCAATTTTTTTGATGGCCTTTTCCTGTTTGGAAAGGTCTTCAAAATTAATCACCTTTTTATTCCCCTTCATCCAATGGAGGAAAGAGGGGTAATCCGATGGAGTGATCACATCGACTTCATGACCTTTTTTAATAAGGTAATTGGCCATTCCCAAGGAAGAACCCAATGCATCTGCATCAGGTTTATGATGGGTAGTGATGACAATTTTTTTCGGTAAGGCAATTATATCTTTTAGAGACTCTAATTCTTGCATTTTAAGGCTTTTATATGTTCTCCGCAGAAAACACAGTCGACAAAGGTCAGGATTATTTTTGAAAAATCCCAATTCTACCAATTGCCTAACATGTAATCAGATAGGATAGAATTCGCTGGCTTTATTCGGAGATTCGTTTATTTACCCTATTTTTGCACTCCAATAAAACGTTGACATAAATTTAAGGAAATGGCAAATAACAGAACATTCACGATGATTAAGCCTGATGCTTTTGGCGCAGGAAATTCAGGTGCGATTTTGAAAATGATTGAAGAGGCAGGATTCAAAATAGTGGCCATGAAGGCTACCAAATTGTCTCCGGAAATGGCAGGGAAATTCTATGAAGTCCATAGCGAAAGACCTTTTTACGCAGCACTTTGCGCATACATGTCCTCGGGACCTATCCTGCCCGTGATCTTGGAAAAAGACAATGCAGTGGAAGATTTCAGAAAATTGATCGGAGCGACCAATCCAGCAGATGCTGCTGAAGGAACGATCAGAAAGATTTTTGCAACTTCCATCGAAGCCAATGCCGTTCACGGTTCCGATTCCGACGAAAACGCTGCAATCGAAGGGAACTTTTTCTTCAGTCAATTCGAAAGAGTTCTTTAATCTGGCTCAAAAAAGAATTTAAAAGCCCTCGGAATTTGACGATTCCGAGGGCTTTTTTTTGTCGAAAATCAAAATTCAGATCGTCCAAAAAATTTGGAATGGCTTAATCCAAATCTTTTTCCAGCCTAGACCAGTTCCATCCATCCATTGTTACGGATGGGATCTTAGTTTACTTTTTCAAATTTCATATCCTGTTCGATCACATCCCCTCCTACTATCCCTCCAGGAAAAAAAAGTTCATTCCCTTCATTTCTCAGCGAATAGGTTTTGGAATAATCCGGATATCCCTCTACAAAGGTGCTTTGCAATTCCTCTTTTGCATAATGGACTTTTTCACCAAAATAAGGCCGGTGTAAAAATGCTGTCCGGGTGAATACAATAGTATTGTTGTCGAGTAAAAAAGTCCCGGATTCATGAAAATTATATCCCAAATCCACGACAGAGCCTTGTTCACGAAGCGTGGAACTGTAGCTATAGGTTCCATCTCCTTTAAATACATAGATGGTGACGTAATCCAATTCAAGGTAATTGTTGAAGCCAACCATTTCCCAAGTTCCCAAAAGTGGGAGGGGAAGGGTATCATCTCCATCTTGACACGAACTTGCGAAAAGCAAAATAATAAAGAGAGGGAGCGTTAGGATTTTTTTCATATTCATTGCGGTTTTTTCATCCTACGAATATTGATAATCTGGGGTTTCTTATTTTTATTCAGGAAATGAAATATTTGGAGTTTTTAAATTTTGACATCAAAAAAAGCGGGAAAATCATGATTTCCCCGCTCCTTCATTTATAAAATGTAGCTTTTGCCACAACAATGTATTTACTCCATCACATTTTAGCACTATAATTCGGTGCCTCTCTCGTGATGCTGATGTCATGTGGATGGGACTCCTTGGCTCCTGCCGAAGTGATCTTGACAAATTTTCCGTCACGCTGAAGGTCCTCAATATTGGGGGTACCGCAATAGCCCATACCTGCCTGTAATCCTCCGATCAACTGATACAAAACTTCGGAAACAAGTCCTTTGTAAGGTACTCTTCCCACGATTCCCTCGGGTACCAATTTCTTGATGTTGTCTTCCGCATCTTGGAAATAACGGTCTTTTGAACCGGATTCCATCGCTTCAAGAGAACCCATTCCCCTGTAGGATTTGAATTTCCTACCTTCAAAAATGATCATTTCTCCAGGAGCCTCTTCGGTTCCGGCAAGCAAAGATCCGATCATGATAGAGCTTCCACCCGCGGCGATGGCTTTTACCAAATCTCCCGAATAACGGATTCCACCATCTGCAATCACCGGTACGCCCGTACCTTTCAAGGCTTCTGCGCATTCGTATACTGCTGACAACTGAGGAACACCCACTCCAGCAATGACGCGGGTGGTGCAGATACTTCCCGGTCCAACACCGACTTTTACCGCATCGGCTCCAGCCTCCGCTAGCGCAATCGCTGCTTCTGGCGTGGCAATGTTTCCAACGATGACTTCCAAATCCGGAAACGCAGCCTTGATTCTTTTACATGCATCAATGACACCTTTGGAATGGCCATGAGCAGTATCAATGGAAACAACGTCCACTCCGGCAGCCTTTAAGGCCTCCACTCTTTCTTCGATATCTGCTGTGACACCGACAGCAGCGCCAACTCTCAATCTGCCAAATTCATCCTTACAGGCATTTGGTTTGTCTCTCCTCTTCAGGATATCCTTATAGGTAATCAGACCAGAAAGTCTATACTCCTCATCGACTATGGGAAGTTTTTCGATTTTGTATTCCTGAAGAATTTCCTCCGCTTCCTCCAAAGTGATTCCTCCCTTGGCGGTGATCAGATTCTCCTTGGTCATGATTTCTTTAATGTTCCGGTTGGGATCTTTGATAAATCGCAAGTCACGGTTGGTGATGATTCCCATAAGTGTCCTATTTTCATCCACCACAGGAATACCGCCGATATTGAATTCGCTCATGATGTTTTGAGCATCCTTTACTTTGGCATCAATGTGTAGTGTGATAGGGTCTAGGATCATTCCGGATTGAGACCGCTTCACCTTTTTGACTTGTGAGGCTTGTTTCTCAATGGACATATTTTTATGGATAAATCCCAATCCTCCTTCCAAAGCAATGGCAATCGCCAATTCTGCTTCGGTGACGGTGTCCATGGCTGCTGAAACCAATGGAATGTTGAGCCGGATTTTCTTGGTGAGTTGAGTGGATGTGTTGGTGTCGCGCGGGAGAACTTCTGAGTATCCTGGGACTAAAAGCACGTCATCGTAGGTGAGTGCTTCAAAAAGAAACTTTTGTGACTTTTGATTCATGGCAAATATCGGTTAGGTTACCCTATTTGCACGCCAAAGATACAAACATTTTCAAATGTGGATCAAACGCTTTTCAAAATAAATCCCATTATTTGCCAAAAATGCTCTTTAAAAAGGAATTTTCTTCTGTTTTAAAGAATTTACACCGTTTTCGGGATTTGAGATTTGGAGGAAGATGGGATTAAAAAAAGTATGAGAGGAAAGAATGGACTTCAATTCCCTTCATCTTTATAAAAGGTCGGCTTCTTTCGAAGGGGAAATTTTATCGAGAAAAAAGCAAATCATCAAGCGATGTCCTCTTGGAAAAACCTGCTTTTTTTTGAAAACACAATGGAGGAAATATAGTTTAAAAAATCAAGCATTGCCGGAGAGGTCTAAATCATTTCCTCTCCGACAACGCTTATTTATTATTCGGTTTCCGGTGCCGTTTCACTTTCTTGAGGAGTGGAAGATTCTTTTTTTCTCAGCTTCGCAATGTAAAAACCATCAAAGCCACTTTCCTGGGCCAAAACTTTCTTGTCCTCTATCAACTCGAAGTCCTTGCCTTTTTCACTGGCCAAAAATTTGGCTATTTGCATTTCGTTCTCTGTTGGCAAAATGCTACAAGTCGCATAGACCATGATCCCACCGGGCTTTAGCATTGAAGGATAATTCTGAAGGATTTCTTCTTGGATCTTTTGGACTTTTTCGATCGATTCTGGCGTCAATTTCCACTTGGTATCAGGATTCCTTTTCAACACACCCAAGCCAGAACAAGGCACATCCAGCAACAAACGATCGGCGGATTCCTTCAGTCTTTTGATGGTTTTGTTTCCTTCTATCGCTTTGGGCTCAATGATGCTCACCCCATCTCTTCTGGCGCGCAATTTGGCATTCTGCAGTTTCCAGGCCTCGGTATCCATGGCCAAAATCCTACCTTTGTTTTCCATCAATGCTGCCAAATGAAGGGCTTTTCCTCCAGCTCCGGCACAGGCGTCGATCACACGCATTCCTGGCTGAACATCCAAAGCAGCTGCCACCAATTGAGAAGAGGCATCTTGCACCTCAAAAAGTCCCTCTTTGAACGCTGGGTTTCTAAAAACATTCTGTCTCTTGGCCAAAACCAAGGCATCTTTGTAGCCAGTAGGGGTATAGGTGTCAATACCATCTTCGGCTAGGCGGTTCATCAGGTTTTCACGGGTTGTTTTTAGGGTATTCACCCTAAGGACAACTTCCGCCTCTTGGTTCAAGGTATCCAGTTCCTTTTCCCATTTGTCTCCCAATAGATTGGCGCCCATCTCATCCAACCAATCCGGAATGGACTGAAGAATGGCACGCTCCTGAATTTTCTGATAGCGGTTTTCAACATCCCTGGGATCGATTCCCTTGAATTCTCTCCAACTAGGCAATTCTTGCCCTTGAAGCAACCAATACGTACCAAAAAGATGGTACAAATCATCCGAAGGACTCACCTCATTGATCAACCTCCACCAACGAACCATTTCGTATACGGATTCTGCGATAAAGCCCCTGTCTCTCGCGCCCCATTTGGGATTGGATCTCAGGGTTCTTTCGATAACTTTATCGGCGTACTTATTTTGATGGAATATTTCATCAATGGCTGTAATGACGCCATGGACTGTATTGGTGTGGAGTTTCATGAAGTTGAATTTGCCTGCAAAGATAGGAAAGTTATTGTTAGAAGTCGAAAAGCTTAAAATTAGTGCCTTTAAAAAAGTAAAGCGGCGCCTATACCGCCAAAATCACCTCCATAAGAGACGATTGCACAGGCCCACTTCCCGCATACCAAAAGCATATGGAATTCTCCGATTTGAAAAATTCAATATTTTCAATCTTCCGGTTTAATCTAGCATTAAGCCAATTTTTGGTCGATTGGATTTTTCCTTTTCATCTGAAGAACAATTTTCTCTTGATGTTCAAATAGGAAAAAAGGCTGCGTTTTCCCCACTTGTATTCATAATAAAACCGATCGTTATGGGTGAGTTTGAATTGTTCTTTTTCATCCTTGCTCTTCAATGTCTGGCTTTCCAAATGATCTACGATGGAGGAACTTACGAGTGCATGCTTGAGACCATGCTTCTGGATGGTATTGATGTAATCATTGTCCGAATACCAAAAAGTGAAGCCTTCATCCAGTTTCCCAGTAATGTCCAGCATCTCTCTTTTGAAAAACAGACACCAACCTGCAACTTCCTTTCTCACTTCAAACCCTTCATGAATTCCGGAATACAAATCAACCCCATGGGCCGGATGATGAATCGAACAGGCCGGTGAAGCACTAACCAGTGACGGGTCCGCATCGAAAGCGCGTAACATTTCGGAAGCCCAGCTTTTGTGGAAAACCAGGTCATTGTTGGCGAGACAAATGTATTGGCTATCTGTTTTTGAAATCCCAAGATTAAAATATTTATGGAAACCGAATTTCTTCCTTGGAAAAAGAGTCCGGGTGCAAGGGTATGCATATTCTTCTTGCTTTTTATTGGACTCTATCACCACGATATCAAATTGGATATCGCTGGGATTTTCGGATGCGATCAGGCTTTGTACGGCGTTCTCAGTTATTCCTTTCAACATCGGGCTGCTGGCATTGGACAGTATGATGACGTCTATTTTTTGCATGTTGTTTATTGATGGTTTTTCTTCTGAAATTCAGTGCTTTGAAATAAAAGGAAATGACCGTTGGCCAATCCCAAAGTTTTGCCATTTTCATCAAATGTGAAGGATCTAGCAATGGACCATGATACATGATGTATTTGAAAAGGGCCAGTTTTCGGTTTTCGTTTTCCTCCATCAGCCTCTTTTTTTCTTCCTTTGAAAAAGAACTCTCTTCGATTTTCTTCCCGACCCAATTCCTCAGATTCAATTCCCCGTACCGCATGATTTGCATGTCCTGACTGACACTTTTCTTATGGACACGAATCAGGCTAAAAGCATCCGGATGGGAAAAATAGTGAATACATGCACCATTGAATGCACAATCGAACCAAAACTGCCAATCTTCGGTATGGGCAACTTCTTCCGGAAAACCATTGGATTTTTGAATGATGTTGTTTCTAATCAAAGGGCTACTGGAGACCGCAATATTGTTTCTTATCAGCGCCTGTATGGCTTCAACTCCTTTCCCAAAAAAATGAGGCATCCATTTTTTCCCTTCCATTTCCTGGTCCGGAAACCAAACATCGGGTTGCCCATTTTGGAAATAATGGTTGTCTGTGTAGCAAATGTCAACGCTGGGATTTTGCCTGAAATAGTCCAACTGCAAGCTGAGTTTTTCGGGACTTAGGAGATCATCAGCATCGAGAAATTGGACGAAATCACCAGAAACATATTGCAATCCCAGGTTCCTTGCCGCAGAAACACCTTTATTGATTTGCTTAAAAAAGACAATCCTGCTGTCTTTTTTAAGCAGGGGAAGAATGATGGATTCGGTATTGTCCGTGGATCCGTCATCGATCACGATCGCTTCCCAGTTTTCATGACTTTGGTGGATGAGGCTTGCCAAAGTTTCAGTGAGAAACTCCCCGTAGTTGTAACAGGGAATAATGATGGATACTTTGTCTTTCATCTCATGAAAATTTAAAAATCCTTTTTGCCTTGACCCCCCAAATGTGACGAAGGGCAAAACAGGTTTTGGACCATTCGCTTTTCTTTAAAATGGGAAGTAGGGAATGCCTGCTTTTCCATATCTCAATCCCAAAATCCAGATTGATGTAATTGTCCTTTCTTTTCCATGCCTGTTGGTACAAACGGGTTGAGAATGTCGCATCTGTCACCCCTTTTTGAAAACCTGCGCAAATTTTCAACCATTGATTTTCCCTCTCCAACCGATCAAGAGAAGGGGAGAGCCCTTTGGTGATGGTTTTGGTTCCGATGATATCCGTTGCATTTTTGGAATGCTGCCTGTATTTGACCAGAGAATCGCTTAGATAGTCAATGCTACCCAAATGTGAGGCAACAAACGCCAACCAATGGTCATAAAAGCCTTTTTCGGGAAAAGGAAGCGCCTTCTCCAAAACCGATTTCCTGAAAATCATGCTGTGTCCGGAAACACAATTCAGGAAAAAGAATGCCCTTGGATCCGCCCCTTTTACAAAGTTGAACTTCTCGGACATCTTATATTCCATGGACATTCCATTTTCATCCATAAATTCAGAATCATGATAGAGCATGATATTTTGCCCGATTTCATGCTGCATGGTTTGCAGTTTTTCCAACTCCCAGCGATCATCCTGATCTGAAATGGCAATCAGGTCTCCTTTGCACAATCCCAGTGCTTTTTCGAAATTTTTGTGATAGCCAAGATTTTGGGTGTTTTTAATGATTTGGAGTGAAGGGAATCTTTCGGCATAATCCTTCAAAATATCCCAGGTCCCATCTTCCGACCGATCATCCACTGCGATGATTTCGAGATTTGGATAGGTTTGGCCAACCAAGGAATCCAATTGTTCCTTCAAAAACCGTTCACCATTAAAGGTGCACAAGGCGATGGAAATGAGTGGAAATTGCTTTGCTGTCATATCATTGTGAATTGCTGCATTTCGATTAATCTATTGTAGCGCCCTTCTTGGTAGAGCAGCTCGTGGTGCGTGCCCTGCTCAATGATCTTTCCCTCCTCAAGGACCAGAATGAGATCTGCTTTTTGAATCGTACTGAGCCTGTGCGCAATCACCAGAGTAGTCCGGTTTACCATCAGTTTGTTCAAGGCATCCTGGACCAATCTTTCGGATTCCGTATCAAGCGCCGAGGTGGCTTCGTCGAGAAGAAGGATGCTTGGATTTTGAAGTACAGCCCTTGCGATGCAAAGCCTCTGCTTTTGTCCACCGGAAAGCTTGGTCCCTCGGTCTCCAATGTTGGTATCATATCCATGAAGTGTTTTGGAAATGAAATCATCCGCATTGGCAATTTTCGCCGCGGCAATAATTTCTTCTCTTGAAGCATCGGGCTTGCCAAAAGCGATATTGGTATGGATCGTGTCATTGAAAAGAATGGAATCTTGGTTGACGATGCCAATGTTTGCCCGAAGGGAATTGCTGTCCACCGAACGGATATCCAATCCATCTATCAGGATTTTACCTTTATTGACATCCAGAAACCTGGGGATAAGATCCATCAGCGTGGACTTGCCACCGCCCGATGAACCTACCAAGGCAACGGTTTTTCCTTTGGGAATAAAAAAACTGACATCTGTCAAGACAGGTTTTTGATGATAGGAGAAATGTACGTTTTGAAATGTAATTCCTTTTTCCAATCCTTTGATGACAAAGGGCTGTGCCTCATCCTGAATCTTTGGTTTCTCATCTATAAGTTCCAAAACCCTTTCCCCAGCCGCTATCCCTGCATGGATGCTGCTGAAAGATTCAGTTATCGCTTTGGCAGGCCGCATGACTTGGGAAAATATCGCGATGTAGGTAATGAATTCTGCCGCGGATAATTCCGACTGATTCGAAATCACCAAGGAGCCGCCATACAGAAGAATCACCGCCACCATGAGCACACCCAGAAATTCAGACACCGGAGAGCCGAGTTGCTGTCTGTAGGCCATTTTTCTGCCCAAATCTGAATACCGGACATTTTCATTGTGAAATTTCTGTTTGATTCTATCGGTTGCGTTAAATGCCTTGATGATTTTGATTCCCGAAAGGGCTTCATCGAGATAGCTGATCATCAATCCATACAATTCTTGGGCTTCAGTGGCCTGGGATTTCAGTTTTTTGACGATTTTGGAGATCACAAAACCTGAAATGGGAATGACGAGCAGGGCAAACAGGGTAAGCTTGTAAGAAATGGCAAACAAAATCCCGGTATAAGCCAAAAGCTGAAGGGGTTCCTTGAACAAGACCTGAAGGGTGCTCGTTACGGAATATTGCACCACCTGCACATCCGAGGCAATTTTGGAAATGATGTTGCCTTTTCGCTGCTCATTGAAATACTCCACATGCAAGTCCATTACATTGTTGAATACCGCCTTCCTAAAATTAAGCAAGGTATGGATCCGGAGATTTTCCATCACCCTTTGGGAAAGGTATCGGAAAATATTGCTCAGCAATACAGACAGGACGATCACCAAACAAACCCATTTGAGGGCTTGATAAGCGCCAAATTCCAGATTGATTCTTTGGGTGTAGTAATTGATGTAACCCATGATATCCGTCCAAGAATCCGGCTTTTGACTTGTAAAAACCGGGTTGTCTTCAAAAAGGGTACTGAGTAATGGCGCCAACAATGCAAGGTTCATCGTATTGAAAATCACGGCAAAAAGCGTGAAGATCACATACGGAATTGCGTATTTTTCAATAGGTTTGGCAAAGGCCAATAGCCTAAAATAAGTGTTCATAATTTCCTTTGTTCTCGTATCAAACCCAAATGAGGTTTTTATCCTGACTGATTTTATTGAAATAATTATTGATGTCCGGCATCGTTTTTTTACTGTTGTGCGAATGCATAAGCTGCTCAAGAAATTTTCTGGACAAATCAATCTGTTCCTTTTTCTTTCTGAAGCCAAAATAACTCTGGAGAATCCAAATCTGTCCTATGAGTAGTTTTGGAATCACCTCCAAAAGAAACAATTGGAATTTCCAGAACAAAAGGTTGCTGTTCTCGGTATGGATGGCGTGCAGGACCATTCTGTTCCTGTAGTAGACCATCTTGACCTGATTTTTCTGACAATATTTTTTGGTGGTGTGGGAGCCCAAGTGATAGCAGGTGGAGACGTGATCATAGTAGGATCTCCATCCCAGTTTCCATGCCCTGATCCCCAAATCCGCATCTTCTGAATAATAGGGAGAGTAAATCTCATCAAATCCTCCCAGTTCCCTGAATTTTTTGGCATCCACCAAGGCATTTGCACCAGACAGAAAAATGGTTGGCGTGGCTTTGGTTGAGGCCGCACTCAAATAAAACAAACGGTCGGTTTTGAGCTTGCAGCCATTCATCTGTGGAAACCTGGCTGCTACCTCTATTTTTTTTCCATCGGGAACCAGTATTTTTCCCATTACCCCAAATGTGTGGGGATTGGAAAAATACTTCCATAGTTTGGAGAAGTAATTTGGAGAAAGCCTAATGTCAGAATTCAAGAAAAAGAGCAATTCATACTGAGCGATTTCCATACCCCTGTTGCAGGAAAAGGAAAAACCCATGTTGGATGGATTGTTGATGACCTTGATCTGGGGATAATGGATTTTCAAGAAATCATTGGAGTCGTCTCGGCAACCATCATTGATCACAATAATCTCATAGTCAACACCTTCACAGGAAATTGCTTGAATCGTGTCTGGCAGATAGATTTCCAACAAATCCTTTCCGTTATAATTGGGGATAATAATGGAAACTGATTTTTTAAAAGTCATGAGGTAACGTGTTATAATTTCATGACGAACCAACCTTCAAAAATGAGACAATTAAAAGAAAATATTTTTTTATAGTTTTAATTCTGGGGCATTACTTGATTTTTTTAATAAAATCAATGTCCAAATAATATTGATAGTCAAGCCAATAGATTCGAAAACGCCATTATTTCCTTTTAATTGACCACTTGAAAACAGCCCCTGCATCTCAGGTTCACTTTTACAAAACGCGGGGCTTTTTAGCGAAATTGTTTAATTTGCCCCCATGGGAGAGAAAAAATGTCCCCATTGTGGGGAATGGTCAAAATGGACGACGGATATGCAGGATACCTGCGAGCATTGCGGCAAACCATTGGGCGGACGCGATTTGGAATACCAAAAAATCCGCGAAAAAGACAAAAAGGCAAACGATGAACAATGGATATTTCATATCAAAGAAGGAGACAGCGACTTGGTCAAAGGCCTTAAGAAAGCGGGTAACTTCTTTTACATGATCTACATGGGGATTCTCACTTTTTTGGCTTGGGTGATCGCCGCTTTACCCGGCTGATGTCAGTCATCAGAAATCCATATTTTATCGTGTGTTGCCTTCTTTTCTGGGCAAACCAATTTTTGGAAAGGATTCTCGGAATCTTTATTCCCTTCGTTCATGAATATCTGGATGACCTGCTTGCGATGCCTGTCGTGTTGGGCATCTCCCTGCAGGTTTTTCGCTGGATTTCTCCTCTGAAAGATGGGTTCATCTTCACCAAAACCCAGATATTGGTCGGAGTAGCCTATTTTGCCTTTCTCTTTGAATTTTTGCTTCCGATGTTTTCTCCTGTCTACACCCGGGATTTTTGGGATGTGGTCTGCTATGGAGTCGGTGCGGTGTTTTTTCATCGTCAGATCAACACCTCTCCAAAAGATATTTGATAATCCGTCGCCCAATGTTCTTAAATTTGCGAAATCGCTTTTGCATTTTGTTTCCCTAAAAAAGCAATAAAAGTCTATCCCAAAGAATATGCAACTCAAAAACCTCTTTGTCTCCTACCGCGATCAGCTTCTCCTGATTTATCCGAAACAGGAAGCGGAAAGTCTGGTTTTTTGGCTTTTTGAGTCCTTTTTAAATAGGAAGCGGATGGATATCTTGAATGATGTCCCTATCGAAGCCGTTCCGGCAGAAATGGAAATTGCTTTGGAAAAGTTGCTCCGGGGAATGCCGATCCAGTATATTTTGGGAAAAGCTCCTTTTTATGGGCGAGAATTTAAGGTCGGACCAGAGGTTTTGATTCCACGAAACGAAACAGAGGAGTTGGTCCACTTGATCATCAAGGAAAACCAGACACCAGGATTGAAGATTCTGGATGTGGGCACGGGTTCTGGATGCATCCCGATTACGCTGGCATTGGAGTTGAAAAATGCAACTGTATTCGGCCTGGATATCAGCGAAATTGCCTTGGAAATGGCAAAAGAGAATGCAAAATCATTGAAGGCCGACGTTTTGTTTTTCCACTGCAACATCCTTCAGGATGAAATCCCAATACAAGGCCTGGATATCCTGGTCAGTAACCCTCCTTATGTAAGGGATTCCGAGCAAGCCCAAATGCATCAAAATGTGCTGCAATACGAACCGCACCTTGCCCTATTTGTAGCAGATGATAACCCGCTGATTTTTTATCGGAGCATTGCCGAGAAGGGCCGAATCGCACTAAAACCTGGAGGAAAGCTCTATTTTGAAATCAACGAAGCATTTGGACCAGAAACAAAAAAATTGCTTGAGGATTTAGGCTACTCAGAAATCCATATTTTGGAAGACCTCAATGGTAGGGACAGAATGGTTACAGGAATAAGGTAGCCCAAATCGCGTTTTACTTTTTCATCAACCAACCATGAACTCCCCGATCCAAAAAACCCCTTTGGCTTGGAAACTCGAAAACCCTTCTTCCACCTCCACAAAAGTGGCGTGATTGATCTTGATGAATGCTGTCGTCTCACCGGTTTTCATTTCCAAAAGCATATTTTCCGGGGCATGAAGCTGAAGGGATCCTTCAGGATACCATTTTCTGAACGTGCCGTTTTTGATTGGAAAGTAACGGATAGGTCCGTCAATGATGACAATGTCTAAATTCTCCAAAAGGGACTCCAATCCAAAAACATCTTTATGGTCAAATCCAACCACATTTACCGCCGAATGCTCGGTCTCTTTTAGGTATTGAATCCCTTCATTCAAAAAATCCCCATGTACTACTGTTCTGAATTTCATGGGATACTGCTCCTCAAGCAAGTGACTGTTTTTTGCTTGAAAATCCAAATCTGCCAAGACCACATCCAATTTGATTCCCCAAGAAATCACCGCCTCAACCGCGTCCTGTGCCACCAAAACGGTGGGCGACCATTCCAGCAAAGAGGCTATTTGCTCAAAATCCACCCCTTCTGTCTTTAGGATCAAAAGTGCGGGCTCCTGTTGTTCTTTTACAAAATGATGGGAGGACATGGTTATCGATTGGACAAATGTGGAATCTCTATTTTAAATTCTAAATTGGCAAAATCAATAAATGGATTTCCATATGGTTTTTTTCCATTTTAATAATCCCATTAGGCTTTCTTCCATAAATTACCGAAAAACCGTTGACAATTTTTATACGCCAGCTTTTCCAGTTGGTCCTGGCTGAGGTTTTCTGAGAGTTTTTCAAGGATGGAGGGGTATTTTCCTGCATTCGCCACATTGGGAAAATAGAAAGGCAAGCGGGATTTGTCAGGGAAATTTTTGGTATAGAAAAAATCCGCCCCAAAACACATCTGCTCTTCTGCACCGATTTCAAAACCATGGAGAATATGCTCATAAATCCTTTCGGGATTTTCATTATCCAAAAATGCACGGAGAAAATTCCCTCCTATAATACCGCCTCTTTTGATAATTTCCTTGGCAAATTCATCGGTCAGGTTTCTTTTGTGGTTCCAGATTTCCCTGAAATTGGAATGGCTGGCAATGATCGGAACATCCAGATTTTCCTTCTCCAGATGATTCAAAATCCCTTCTGCCAATACATCCGAGGTGTGGGAAAAATCTATTGCTATTTTTTTGCCCGAAATGTAATCCAACAGTCTTTTTCCGTCGTCCTTCAAGCCTACCTCGGTGTAGTTGCCTCCGCCGAATCGGTTTTCGGTATGATGTGTTAGACTGATATACGCCATTCTTCCCGTCATACCAATCAAATTATCGAGCTGGTGAAATGCTGCTTCAAGTGGAACTTGCTCATTGGCCAATCCGGCCGCATTTTCAATGGCGGTGACCAGTCCTATCTTCGATTGTTCAGTTATCGAGTGCAAAAAATCCGCATCGGCTTGGCAAACCCCATTGGGAAATTCCTGCAACAGCTGCCGGTACTTTTGGGCTTGAAGCATCGCAAAAGCCATGCTTCCAGAAGACACGTCGGTATATATCGCCAAAACCTGCATTTTGACATTTCCCTCTTGAAGAAAGGGAAGGGCACATGCGATATCGTCAACCTTGTCGGCTTTTGCGCCGGGCACGATGGCCAAGTAAGACAGCAAATCACAATGGGTGTCAATGATGGGAAGTTTCATATTGCCTTCAGTTGTTTGAAGGACCAAAGAAACTCAAAAAATGACAGTTTTTTTATACTTTTAGCATTGAAAAGAGTTATACCCCTAAGCGATAGCCCGAAGAAATCAAATCCTTTTCTTTCCGTTTTAAAAATCTCACAAAAAACCACAGGCCATGCCACTTTCAAAACCTATTAATTTCACGAAATGGATTGAAGAAAATCGCCATTTGCTGAAGCCTCCCATTGGCAATCAACAAATCTACAAGGACAACAAAGATTTTATCGTCATGGTAGTCGGTGGCCCAAATTCCCGAAAGGATTACCACTACAATGAAGGGGAGGAATTTTTCTATCAAATCGAGGGTGACATTGTCCTCAAGATCATCGAAGAGGGCAAACCTGTGGATTTTCCGATCAAGAAAGGGGAGATTTTTCTGCTTCCTCCAAGGACGCCCCACAGCCCTAGACGTCCTGCCAATACCATCGGCTTGGTGATCGAACGCTACCGCAATCCCGGAGAAAGAGACGGTTTTATCTGGCATTGTGAAAATTGCGGAAATAAACTGTATGAAGAATATCAGGAAATCACCGATATCGTCAATCAACTTCCCCCGATCATGGCCCGTTTTTGGGAAAACCCCGAAAATACGAAATGCAAGAAGTGCGGAACAGTGATGGAAAAATAAGGGTACTGGGGATAAGACTCGCGCAAGGAATTCCCAAAACACACAGAAAATCCTTTTTGAAAGCAGAGGATTTCAATAATTAAGACCAAATATAATTCTTGTAATCCCTTCAAAATTCGAACGGCAGATGAGTAAACCAATATGAAAGACATAAAATACGAGTATTCCGAATTCTTCGCCAGGCAACTGGACAATGAAGATCCTTTGAAGGATTTCCGGAATGAGTTTTATTTTCCAAAAATAGAAGGGAAAGAAGCGATTTATTTCTGCGGTAATTCCCTTGGACTCCAACCAAGATCCACCAAGGAATACATCCAAAGGGAATTGGACAACTGGGCAGAACTGGCTGTTGATGGACATTTCAAGGGCGAAGATGCCTGGTACCATGTAAGAAAAAAATCCAAGCCCGCCCTGTCCGAAATCGTAGGTGCACACGAACACGAAGTGGTGGCCATGAACAACCTAAGCTCCAATCTTCATTTCCTGATGGTTTCCTTTTATCGTCCATCAAAAACCCGTTTTAAGATCATCACCGAAGCCGGTGCTTTTCCTTCGGACATGTACATGTTGGAAACCCAAGTTAAATTTCATGGGCTGGATCCAGAAAAAACCATTATAGAAGTAGCTCCTAGACCCGGGGAACATACTCTGAGGACAGAGGATATACTTTTGGCGATCGAAGAACAGGGGGAGGAATTGGCTTTGGTCATGATGGCAGGCTTGCAATACTATACTGGTCAGGTTTTTGATATGGAATCCATCACCCGAGCGGGGCATTCCGTGGGGGCAAATGTAGGATTTGATTTGGCCCATGCGGCAGGAAATGTCCCGATGTCCCTTCATGACTGGGGGGTTGATTTTGCCACTTGGTGCAGTTACAAGTACATGAATTCAGGGCCTGGCAATGTCTCTGGTGTTTTCGTCCACGAGCGACATGCCCAAAATCCGGATCTTCCACGTTTTGCAGGTTGGTGGGGACATGATGAGGAAGAACGCTTCAAGATGGAAAAGGGCTTTAAACCCATGTATGGGGCGGATGGCTGGCAGGTAGCAAATTCAAATGTGTTGGCCTTGGCCGCTCATCAATCTTCCCTGGACATCTTTGAACGGGCTGGAATAAAAAATCTCCGCGAAAAAAGTGAACTATTGACAGGATATTTGGAGTTTTTAATCCAACAAATCTCTGGGGATAGTGGTGTAATAGAAATAATTACGCCAAAAAACCCACAGGAAAGGGGCTGTCAGTTATCTTTGTTGGTCCATAAAGGTGGAAAGGCTGTGTTTGATGAATTGTATCTCAATGGAATCATCGGAGATTGGAGGCACCCAAAAGTAATGAGGATCGCCCCAACGCCACTTCACAACAGCTTTTTGGACGTATTTAGATTCGCCCAAATATTGGAAAAATCAATCCTGAAATTCGCTTGATTGAGGGAGTTATTGAAATAGAAATAATGGAAAAAAATGAGATAAGCATTTTAGGCGCAGGGTTAATCGGCTCTCTTTTAAGTATTTACTTGAAAAAAAGAGGCTGTGATGTTTCCGTGTACGAAAAAAGAGCTGACAATAGAAAAGTTGGGTACAAGGAAGAAGGAAGGTCCATCAACATGGCCTTGAGTGACAGGGGCTGGAAAGCTTTGGAGAAAATCGGCATGACCGAAAAGGTCGCGGCTTTGACCATCCCTATGTATGGCCGAAGAATCCATGACGAACATGGCAACACTTCCTTTCTTCCCTATGGCAAAGACAAGCAAGCCATCTATTCCATTTCACGGGGAAAATTCAATCAGCTTTTGGTGGAGGAAGCCGAGAACAAAGGCGTGAAAATATTTTTTGACCATAAATGCGAATCCGTTGACTTAAGGACCAATGAAATTAGTTTTACAGTACCCGAGACTGGTACGGAAAAAATTCATTCAAAAGTAATCATCGGTTCTGATGGAGCTTATTCCTCCCTGAGAATGGCCATGCAAAAGCAGGTCAGGTTCAATTTCCGACAGGAATACATCTCCCATGGATACAAAGAACTGAGTATTCCGGCCACGGCAGAGGGAGAATTTGCCATGGACCCCAACGCGCTACATATTTGGCCGAGGGGGATGTTCATGCTGATCGCCTTGCCAAATCCTGACAAGTCATTTACCTGCACCCTGTTTTTGCCCTTTGAAGGCGCAAAGGTTTGTTTTGATAAAATCAATGATAAAAGGGATGTTGAAGGTATCTTCAAAAACTACTTTGATGACGCCTACCAATTGATGCCAAATCTGGGAGAGGAATTTTTTACCAACCCAACATCTGCCTTGATCAATGTGGAATGCTATCCCTGGGTCTTGAAACAAGCCATGCTGATAGGAGATGCCTCCCATGCAATGGTCCCTTTCTATGGTCAAGGCATGAACTGCGGATTTGAAGATTGTTTTATTTTGGACAGTTTGATTGAAAAGTTGGGAACAAACGCCTGGGAACTCGTTTTTGCAAAATTTCAGAAAATGAGAAAACCGGATACCGACGCCATTTCCAAATTGGCGATGGAGAATTTCGTGGAAATGAGGGATGCGACAGCGGATCCAAAGTTTCTCCTGAGAAAGAAAATTGAAGCCAAATTGCACAGCTTATTTCCAAATGAATGGATACCGCTTTACACAATGGTGACTTTCTCGGATATGCCCTACTCTGAAGCGTACACGCAGGGTAAATTGCAAGAAGCGATTATGGACAAAGTGATGGCAAATCCCCTGATTACCCAAAACTGGGACAAATTGGATTACGAAGACATCGTCAATCAAATGGATGCTGCCAAGGCGGTATAAAATCAAAAAAGCCCTGACTCGAAATTTTGAGTTGGGGCTTTTTTGTGTTGTGGAGGCAATTGTATTGAAGATCAATTCATCGATGTGATTTTCGCAGGATAAAAATTGAAATCACTCCATTTTTTCTGTTAGGGCTTTGTCCACTTAATGGTACAGCCTATTGCTTTTGTGGTTTTTAAAGCCACTTCATTTCCGGACAAAACAGCATCCAGCGCATTTTCTAGATATTTTTCAGTCACCGAGGAGGCATCTTGGTGATTGTTGTCTATTGCACCAATGTATTTGACCACATAATCGTTGTCTTCTTTTCTCAACAGAAAAACATGGGGGGTTCTGCTTCCCCCATAGGATTTGATCACTTCTTGCTTTTTGTCATGGACATAGGCAAAAGGGAAGTTTTTGTCCTTTGCTCTCTTCTGCATATTTTCAAAACTATCTTTCGGGCTTACCTTATCATCATTTGGATTGATGGCAATCAAGGGATATCCCAGTGATTCATATTTTTGATGTAGCGCTATCATCCGGTCTTCATAGGCGACCACATAGGGACAGGTGTTGCAGGAGAAAATGACGATCGCCCCTTTTGCATCTTTCAAGCCTGAAAGGGAGACCATTTTGCCATCTACGTTTTTTAGCTCAAAATCAGAAGCCTTATCCCCCACCGAATACCCTTTTTCCTGGGCTTGGGTGGAAAAAGAAATCCCAATCCACAAGAAACAGCCCAACATTTATATCGTTTTATTTTTCATTATGCCCTTGTTTTATTTTTTTGATCAAATATTTCAATTGCTTTTCATTGAGCTCTCCTTCATGAAAAAATCTAGTGCCATCCGCGCTGATAAACAATGTTGCCGGAATGGCACCCGACCAATTCGAAGAAACCTTATCAATCCATTTGTTGTAATCCACATCGTCCAAAAGGAAAACCGGGGCCTTAATCCCTCTTTTCTGGATAAATTCTTGTACCCTTTGGGTTTTATTACCATCATCCAAAGAAATGAACATCAGCTCTACCTCTGGATCCTGCGCATTTACTTTCTCAAAATCGGGCATTTCCTTGACACAAGGCGCGCACCAAGTGGCCCAAAAATTAAACATGCGGATTTTCTCAGAGGGGGTTTTGGTAATGGATTCAAATTCATCGAAATCAATAACCTTGAAACCATCTGCTTTCCAAACACTGGCTGTACTGATCCATGCAGCAAACAAAATGAAGGCAAAGACAGAAATTTTTGGGATTGGTTTCATTTAGAATATGATTTTTATTTTGATTTTTGTGTTTTTTAAATAAACAACAAGACATTACAAATCCCAAAATTTAGGCAATGGAAATAATTTTCATCAGTAAAGTCCAAAGCGAAAAAAATTCAAAATTTTATTTTCTTAAACAGGAATTTTATCACCTGTAATGGTCTACGATTCTAGTAAAAAAGGGTTTGAAAGAAAATCAAAAACCTAAAAATCAGGCCCCTAATAAGGTTATTAAAAAGCAAGGGTTATTTATCCACATTTATCGAAAGTTATCCACACGCCCAAAAAAAACAAGCCTTATCTATTTGATTATCAATAACTTAAGGCCGATTACATTTAGCCAATTTTGTGGATAAACAACTGAAAATGAGAATCATACTGATTTATTGGTTTTCAGGATGGTGGATAAATCAATGAAAGAGCATAAAATTTCTTTTTCTCTATTCTTGGTTTTGTCTTATTAAACGTTTTCTATATGCATTGAAAATACGAGACTTAGAAATAAAGCCAAGGTACTTCCCGTCTTGCAGTACGGGAAGGTTCCACGCTCCGGATCTTTCGAACTTTTGCATCACTATTTGCATATTTTCATGGAGGAGTATGACTTCAGGAGGACTGTGCATCAATTGACTGATCTTGGTGGTTTCCTGTTTTTCGGGATCAAACATGATATCCCTGATATCGTCCAAGGTGATGATCCCATTGAGAACCCCGTCTTCCCCGACTACAGGAAAAATATTTCGACGGGACAACTTGACCAAATCGCAAAGTTCTCCCAAACTTGCATTCGGTAAAATGGGGAACAAATCATTCTCGATCAATTTTCGGATATCGATGAGATCCAATACTTCCTCGTCCTTGGATTCGGGAAGAAACCTACCCTTGTCCATCAATTGCTTTTTATAAAGGGAGTCCTTATCAAAGTAAGAAGTGGTAATGAAAGAAATCGCAGAGACCAACATCAGTGGCACAAAAAGCTCATATCCACCGGTAATTTCGGCTATCAAGAAGATGGCCGACAAGGGGGCATGCTGGACCCCACTCATCACCCCGCACATCGCCACTAGGGTGAAATGGGCCACTGGCAAAGGAATTGGAAACCCCAATAAATTGGAGGTATAGGCAAATAGGAAACCGGCAATGCCACCCACAAACAGAGAGGGGGCAAAAATACCGCCACTTCCCCCACTTCCGATAGTAACGGCAGCCGCGATTGGCTTAAGAAAAATAATCAAAACCAAGACAGTGATGATGAAATAAGGATTGGAATACTCTCCGAAAAAGGGACTGTTGGCCAAGATGCGCTGTGGTTCGCCTTCAATCAACGCATAAAGGGTCTCGTAACCTTCCCCATAAATGGAGGGAAAAAAGAAGACGATCAAGCCCAAAAAAGCCCCGCCATAAAGGAGTTTTAAGAAAGGCTCATCGAATTGTTCCATTAAACGCTCCACTTTAAATACGGCTCTGCTGAAATAAAGGGAAATAAACCCTGTCATGATCGCCAGTAAAAGATAATAGGGAGTATGGGCAGCCAAAAAATTATCCGAAAGATTGAATGTAAACATCACATCCTTACCCTGGAGCAGCATCGAAGTAAGGGATCCTGCCACCGAGGCTATCAATAAGGGGATAAAACTCGCTACACTTACCTCCATCAAGATTACCTCAATGGCAAAAATGACGGCGCCAATAGGCGCCCCAAAGATGGCAGAAATAGCCCCTGCGGCACCGCAACCTATCAGCAGGGTTCTTTTTTTGGCATTGAGATGCATCAGGTTTCCGAAGTTGGACCCTATCGCAGAACCTGTAACCAAAATGGGCGCTTCCAAACCAACAGAACCTCCGAAACCAACCGTAATGGCGGAGGTGATCACCCGACTGTACATTTTGACTTTCGGGATCAAGCTGCTCTTCTTTGAAATATTGTACAATAATTCTGGAATACCATGCCCCCCAACATCCTTCAAAACATAATTTCCGATCAAATAGGCTAGGGAGATCCCTATTAAAGGATAGATGATGTAGAAAAAATTGGCGTATTCCTGATTAAAGTCTTGGGTTAGAAAGGTTTGGATGGCATGTACGGTTGCTTTTAAAATCACAGCAGCAAAACCAGCAAGAATCCCCACCAAACCGCTCAGGATCAAGACAAAGTTTTTGGTGCTTATGTTTTTAAGCCGCCAAATCAAAAGACGCGTAATGATGTCTGTTTTAGGCAAAACCTATAAATCGATTAATTTTTATGATCAACAATTTCAATTCTTTTAATTCAAAACAACCTGCTTATTCCTTTTATTTTAAAGGTATCAATTCTTTGTCAAATGCGATCAAGGCATCCAAGATCAATTGAACCGCTCCCAAATAAAATTCCGGGTGAATATTTTCAAAAGTATCTGTGGGTTGGTGGTAATCCTGGTGATCCTCAACACCAAAATAGATAAAAGGGATATTATTTTTGTGGAATAACGCATGGTCGGAGGACATGGTCCAGTCCTCGAAACCGGTGTTGGGCTGATCATGGCCCAGCATCAGTTTGGGGGATTTTCCTTGGGAAACTTTTTCAAGAATTGGCTTCAACTTTGGATAATGATAGGTGCCGACGGCATACAATTCGTTCTTGTCATTTCTGCTGATCATATCCATGTTGATATTGAGTACGACTTGTTCGATGGGAAATGGAAAATCGTTCACCAAAGCTTTGGCACCCTGAAGCCCCATTTCTTCGGCATCCAAGGCGACAAACATCATGGAATGCATCGGCCTGTTTTTGGAAAAGTATTCAGATAGGGACAATAAGGCTGCAACTCCAGAGGCATTGTCATCTGCACCGTTGAAAATGACCTCGTCTGTTTGACCAATATGATCGTAATGGGCCATGACCACGATGAGTTTGTCCGTTTCACTTCCCGGCATAAAACCAACGATATTGGCAGCATTTTCATAAAATTTTCCTTCCCTTTCATTTTTAAAGTTAAAAAATTGGGTGAAATCCGAAAATTGGGAATGGAGGCCTTGGCTCTTGAAACGTTCCTTGATATATTCCCGGGCAACGAGATTTCCTTCCGAAAGCGTTTTTCTACCTCCCAATTGGTCCCCTGAAAGGTATTGGATGTCTTGAAGAACGGTCTTCCCATCGATACTCTGTGCCAACAAGGCTACAGGCATCAACCAGATGAGAAAGGAAAGAAATTTGATTGGGTTTTTCATATGGAAAGAATTAATCACTCGTTGTGTATATTCGTAAAATTAGTAAGGTTTCCCTAGTCCGATCCCAAAAATCATGAAATATATTTCAGCATTTATCATTGTATTGATTCTGTTCCACAAAGCTAATGGTCAAAACATGCTCCCTGAAAGTTTTTTTGACGGTAAATCGGTGGTATTGATTTCAAATTCACCTCAGGCTCAACCTTCTATGGACTGGAAAATGCTTTCTGAGAAAATCCATTCGCCACTGGTGGCGGCAGGCGCTGACCCCATCGGGTATTATGAGTTGGAAGACATCGCCTTGTCCGGCGAAGTGCAGGCTGGCTATGGTGATGCATTTTCCAAAAGAAAGGTGGCCAATATCATCCTCCTTACCCGAAAAGCAAACGGAGAATTGGTCTTGAATATTACCCCATTTACAAAGAACAAAAACATCGTTTCCAATTCCGGCGGATGGAGCACCGCAGCAAATTCCCTTGAGGAACTTTCGACAACCTTGGAAAATGTTGGTAAATCCAATCCCAGCAAAAATTACTTAGTCTTGGAGGTCCCTGAATTCCCAAATTCCTCAGAAGGCCTGACTACTGCCAAAGGTTTTATTGCCAAAAACCCACTGAATCTGGAGGTCTTCAAGCTGGGTGTTCCGCTTACTGGCGCTGTGGGTGAAGAAGGTTTTTTGAGTACTTTCCGGTATGATTTGTTGGGCAAATCCCCAGAAACGGTTCTGGCGGAGCAAAATGCAGAGAAAGGGGAAATTGAAAGCATCTTAAAAAATCACTATTCCAACCAAGTGGAATACCTTACCGAATACAGAACAGATGCCGAATTGATTGCCAATAGGGTCCAATTCCTCCTGATGCGGTTAGAAGCTCGGGAAGGCGATTTGATGAAAAGTATGGGCTTGGAAGTAGAAAACATTGAAGAAAAAACCGGTATTGTGGTCAAATATTACATCCGCTTTTTGGTCAGAAATGAAAATTATATCGGTCCAAAATGGGATGCCCATCCCAATGCCCAAGTTGCTTTGCGTCAGTTTTTGGAAAACCTGAAAAAAAATTAGGGTTCCATATCGGAACCCTAATTAAGCATTGATTAAATTAACGGGTGATTAAACAACCTTTGCTTACTGTTTTATTTGTCAATGGAACCAGTGACTCTTTTCATAAAGGCATTCAATGCTTCCTTCTTGTCCATACCTCCCTTGATCATTTTATTGACCTCCAAAGAACCATATAGATTAGAGATCAATTCTCCCATCACTTCCAGTTCCTCATCCTTGAGAGATGCAATTTCTGTCATGTTTTCCAGCAGGTCGATCGTCTCCTCTACCCAGTCTTCGTCATTGGATTCAATGAAACCCAAGACGTGTTTAATTATTGGCAATCTCATCGATCAGTGTTTTTAGGATTTCCTCTTTGTTGGTTTGTGTTTGGTTTACTAATTTACCTCCTTTGAATGATGCAAAAGTTGGCAGATTAGTCACCTGAGCCAGTTTTCTTGACTCTGGAAGTTTTTCTGCATCCACATACAAAAACTTTATGTTCTCATGATCTCCAGACAAACGCTTGAACTTTGGCTTCATGATGCGGCAATTTCCACACCAAGTGGCACCATATTGCACGACAACCAATTCGTTTTCATTTACAACTTCCTGTAAATTGTCAATTTCTAATTCCTGTAACATATGTGTGTTTTATGCTGATTTCTTGATGCAAAGGTAAAATCTATTCCTTATACTTTCTAATTGAAACTATCTATCTGCGATTGTCAAATCTAAGGGTAGAGCGGTTCATTCAAAAATGGGATCAGTGCCAAAATCACGGCTTGTTTATAATATTCCTTCCGATTGATCGCTCCATTGGTCAGTAAACCCACAGCGCCATCCCCTTGTTTAGAATTTTCTTCTTGGAAAAAACGGTCATTGGCAGCACCAAGTTCCAGTCCCCCTCTGACCAAATCAGAAATGACTGCAGGCAAGAAAAAGACAGCTGTTTTGGCCTTACCCATCCGGTCATCTCTATCCAATACCACCACCCAGGCAAAGGCGGACATTTCCCCCTCTTTTTCTTCAATTCCACCTTCTATTCCAACCCAAAAATCCGCTTCCGGAAAGATTTTCTTGGCATTTTTTGCCCTATTATTGGCCCCTAAGTAGGTCTGCTCATCACCAAAGGGTTGATCTTCGATTTCGGAACTTGCATTGACTCCCTCCACAATAAACGCCGTGTCGAAAGCGGCATGGAAAGCCTTGTCTGCACAACTGATTTTTACTGGGTTTTTGCTTCCCACAATCACGAGTCGATGCCTGGTTTCTTCTTTGATGTTTTTTCTTTTGGGATAAATCATTTTAATCGGAAATTGTTTTAGTATGAAAAAACGGATTCAAATCAGGTCATATTGGTAAAAACCTGATTGACATCATCATCTTCCTCAATTCTTTCAATCATTTTATTGATTTCTTCCTCTTGCTCTGGCGTGAGTTCCATCGTGGTAGCCGGAAACCATTGGAAATCGGCATTGATCACCTCTATTTTCCTTTCCTCCAGGGCATGCTGCATGTTGCCAAAATTCTCAAAGGAGGTATAGGCAAAAATTTCCCCTTCGTTTTCGTCTATTTCTTCCAGTCCATAATCGATCAATTCCAACTCCAATTCCTCGATGTCCAAACCGTTTTGTGAAAATCGAAAAACAGCCTTTTTATCAAACATAAAACTTACCGAACCCGAAGTGCTCAGTGAGCCACCTGCCTTGGCAAAGTAACTTCTGATATTGGCAACGGTCCTGTTGGTATTGTCGGTAGAGGTTTCTATGATGACGGCGATCCCAAATGGACCATAGCCTTCATATACGATTTCTTCATAGTCCTTTTCGTCCTTGTTGGAGGCTCTTTTGATAGCCGCCTCAATCCTGTCCTTCGGCATCGATGCACCCTTGGCATTTTGCACAATGGTCCTCAGCCTTGAATTATTGGAAATATCGGGCCCTCCGGCTTTCACCGCCATCACGATTTCTTTTCCAAGACGGGTAAACACCTTAGACATTTTATTCCACCGCTTGAATTTTCGTTCTTTCCTGAACTCGAATGCTCTTCCCATGTTCGCTTTAATTTATTACTGACAAAATTAATAAATCTTTTTTATTGCCATAGGCAATATAGGTCCCAAGGATAATTAAATCGCTTTACCTAAATAAAATTTGGCCTTTTTTTTATTAAATCAAAGGTTTTTACGTACAGTAATGAAATATCAAAAACTACTCTCATGGATTTTTATTTGGACGCACCCCTCCCAAACCTCCCAAAAACAAGCCAAAAGAAAATAATCATTATCGGAGCAGGTTTTGCCGGTTTGAAGCTCGCAAGAAAACTCAACGGGACTGCCTACCAAGTGATTTTATTGGACAAGAACAATTATCATCAGTTCCAACCGCTTTTTTATCAAGTCGCTACTTCTGGCCTTGAGCCCAGCGCCATCTCATTTCCCCTGAGAAAAATTTTTCATCAATCCAAAAACGTCCATTTTCGAATGGCGGAAGCCAAAAAAATCGACCAAAACATCAATCGTCTTTATACAGATGTAGGTTACCTTGATTATGATTATTTGGTTTTGGCTTTGGGGGCGGAAACCAACTATTTTGGATCCAAAAACATTGAAGCTTTTAGCACGCCGATGAAATCGGTATCGGAAGCACTTTTTATCCGAAACAAAATCATTTCCAACTACGAAACTGCCATCAACATCGCCGAAGAAGAAAAGCGGAAACCGATCATGAATGTCGTCATCGTGGGAGGCGGACCGACAGGAGTGGAGTTGGCAGGAGCCATGGCGGAATTAAGGAACAATGTCCTGCCAAAAGATTACCCGGAATTGAGTTTTAAAAACATGAGGGTGGTCTTGATCGAGGCCGGAGGAAGTTTACTTTCCAGCATGTCCACCGCAGCCAAAAACAAATCCCTGGAATATCTCCAAAACCTGGGCGTAGATGTCTTATTGAATACGCAAGTTGAAGACTATGATGGCCTGACCGTAAAACTTAAAGGTGGTGAATCCATCCAAACAAAAACATTGCTATGGGCGGCAGGAATAAAACCCGCAAGTATCAAGGGAATTGGGAATGAACAAAAATTGGCAAACGGAAGGCTATTGGTGAATACTTTCAATGTCCTTAAGGGCTCCAAGGATGTTTTTGCCCTGGGAGATCTTTGTCTCATGGAAATCGATGATCCCAGAGGATACCCCCAGGTCGCACAAGTCGCCTTGCAACAAGCGGATAATTTGGCTGGGAATTTAAAAGGGGTTTTAAAATCCCAAGAATGGAAGCCCTTCCGGTACAGAGATCTTGGATCCATGGCTACGATAGGAAGGAAACTGGCTGTGGTGGATCTTCCCTTTATCCAATTTCAAGGAATAATGGCTTGGCTTACCTGGTTGTTTATCCACCTAATGGCCATCCTTGGGGTCAAAAACAAGCTCTTTATTTTTTTCGATTGGGCTTGGAATTATCTTTCCTTCGACCCCAGTCTTAGGCTATTGATCAGGCCAAAAGTCGTAAAACAAAAAGAAAATAAGGCATAAATATCCTTAGGTCATTGAATCGGACCGGCGCGATTGATGATTCCTGCGAGGTATCCGTTGGGGATTCCATTTGCCCTGCCACCCCTCAGAATCGTTTCCAGGTATCCCTTTTTGGGAAATATGTTTTCTTTGCAGTCGCTGGAAATGAAGGTGTAGGCTTTCATTTCGCCTTGTTGTGAAAAAACCTCCACTTGGACAAAATCATATCCCGGTTCTGACAAAAGGAAAAAGTCAAAATCCTCTTGGTTGATTTCAAAAATCAACCCGTAAACAGACTCGTTTTCACTTTTTACCAGATTGGCTCGAGCAGAACCATCCGGATTCTCAAAATTAAATCTAAAACCATAGGAGGGAAGCACGCCAAGCCCAAGGAGGACAGGCTCTTTTTTCAACCTTCCTTTTAATGTGCTTACATCGAGGTTGCTGGCATAGCCGAAATAATGAAATTTTTTCATAGGGTAAAATTAGGTTTCAGAATTTAACCCATTTTATGCATTGTCAATTCAATTCCGGCCTAAAATTGCCTAATAATCAGTCGGTTGTTGCTGTTTTTGACTTCACCAGATTGGACTATTCAGGATTATTCAAATAGTCTTATTATCGTGTAGTTACAGCCCTATTAGGAAGCCCAATGCATCATTCGGGTTTAATGCTCAATAATACCTCCTTTTGACCAAAAATAACAATTAAGGTTTGTTAACATTTTATTCGGTGACCTGGATTAAACCCTAAAGCTTGACCTAAGTCTAAATACCAAATTCCAAAACATTTGGAAACAATACCCAATTCATTCCCGGGAAAGGAAGCATTGCAAAAAAATTTCCAAGTATTTTACCTGTATTGAAACTTAAACTAAGAAAATCATGAAAAGGACACTATTAATTGCCGCAATATTCTCTTTGACCATATTTGCCGTATCTGCGCAGCGAGGTCATCAAAAAACGATGCAGAGCCCAGAGGAAAGAGCAGAAAAAATGACCTCCAAAATGACAGAACAACTTGAACTGAGCGAGGATCAGAAAAAACAGATCTACCAGATCAACTTGGAGAATGCCACAAAAAGGCAAGCTGAAATGGAAGCTCGAAAAGAAGAAATGCAGGCAAAAAGAACCGCAATGATGGAAAAAAACAAGGACCAGCAAGAACAGATTGAAGCGGTTTTGACTCCGGAGCAAAAAACAAAGTGGATGGAACTAAAGGATGAGAACCGAGAAAAAAGAAACACGATCCGTGATGCCCGCCAAAACCCAGACCGTGAAAAATTCCAACAACGCCGCAAAAGACCCTCAAGGGACAAATAAATTTCACATGATACAAGGTTGGTTAATAAAAATGACACCTGAAATGGGTGCCAAAACAAAGGAGAAGGTCATTGACCTTCTCTTTTTTGTTAAAAAATCCCTCCAAATGGAGGGATTTTTACATCGTTAAACTAAACTTACTATCTCGCTTTACTCTATTATTCAAGGTTTATTTACGTTAACATAAATCCATTTTATTAAACTCATCCACCACCTGAAAATGACTTTCGTCCTTTTTAGGCAACATGGAGCTTCCCTGAAGAAACTCATCTACCAACACTGCGGCTTCACGACCCTCCGAAATTGCCCAAACCACTAAGGATTGACCTCTTCTCATGTCACCAGCCAAAAACACATGTCTATTGGAACTTTGGTAATTTTTGGATTTGGGAAGTGTATTTTCCATGATTTCCACCCCGAAAGACTCCAACAAACCATTTTTTGCTGGGCCGGTATATCCGATTGCTATCAATGCCAAATCACAGGGGACTGTTCTTTCGGTATCTGGAATCTCCACAAATTGCATTCTCCCATTTTGTTCCTTCCATTCTAGATCGACCAGTACCAAGCCGGAAACCTCTCCTTTTTCATTCCCGATAAATTCCTTGGTCAGGACAGAAAATACGCGGTCGACACCCTCTTCATGAGAACTTGAAGTTCTAATCGTCATGGGCCATTCCGGCCAAGGATTCAGGATTGTCCTTTGGGTCGGAGGTTTTGGCAATAGCTCCAATTGGGTCACTGATGCAGCCTCATGCCGATTGGATGTACCAATACAATCACTTCCGGTATCCCCTCCACCAATCACAATAACATGCTTACCTGTGGCTGATATTGGGTTTTCTTTGATTTCCCCACTCGTCACCCGGTTTTGTTCCCCCAAAAATTCCATTGCAAAATGGACCCCCTTGAGATCATGCCCTTTGATTTTCAATTCCCTTGGATGTGCGGCTCCTGTGGCCAACACCACTGCATCAAAATTCCTAAGGATATTCTCCGCTTTGATGTTGAATCCCACCTCGGTTTCTGTGGAGAAGATCACACCTTCTTTTTCCATGATGTCTACCCTTCGGTCGATCACCCATTTTTCCAGTTTGAAATCCGGAATTCCATACCGCAGCAATCCCCCTACGCTTTTATCTTTTTCGAATACGGTGACCTCATGGCCGGCAAGGTTTAATTGATCCGCTGCAGCAAGTCCCGCGGGGCCAGAACCGATAATGGCTACTTTTTTCCCTGTGGATTCAGTGGGTTTTCTCGGCTGAACAAATCCAAGTTCATAGGCCTTCTCTGCAATGTTTTTCTCAATCAACTCAATGGCAACCGGGTCTTTATTGATCCCCAATACGCAGGAAGCCTCACAGGGGGCTGGACAAATCCTTCCCGTAAATTCAGGGAAATTGTTTGTGCTCCGCAATATCTGAAACGCTTCTTCCCATTCATTTTGATACACTGCCTCGTTGAACTCCGGAATCACATTGCCCAAGGGGCATCCCTGGTGGCAAAATGGAACACCGCAATCCATGCATCTAGCAGCCTGATGGTTGAGTTTATCTCCGTCAAACGGTTTGTATATTTCTTTGTAATCGTTAAGTCTATCTTCCGGTGTGCGCGTCTCCGGCAACTCCCTTTTAAATAAAATAAATCCTTCTTTCGCTCCCATCTTACACCAATGTTTTTGTTTGTTCCAATGCTCTCTTTCTCAAAACCTCCTTGTAATCTCTTGGTATTACCTTGATGAATTTTTCTCTGAATCCATCCCAACTGTCCAGAAATTTGCACGCAAGTTGGCTGTTCGTAAGTTTCACATGATTCTTTAAATACTTTTTGATGGTCACAAAATCATCCTCATTAAGTGGATCCATGTCCACCATTTCGGTGTTGATGAGGTGCAGGTAATCCTTAAGGACATAGGCAAGTCCTCCACTCATCCCTGCAGCAAAGTTCCTTCCGATTTCACCGAGGTTGATCACAAGTCCGCCTGTCATGTATTCACATCCATGATCTCCGATTCCTTCCACCACAGTCTCTACACCTGAGTTCCTGACAGCAAACCTTTCGCCGCCTTTTCCATTGATATAGGCTTCTCCTGAAGTCGCGCCATAAAAGGCAACATTTCCAATAATGATGTTTTCTTCCGCTGGGAAATTGGCATTCCGACTTGGGTATACAATCAGTTTACCACCGGAAAGCCCTTTACCAAAATAATCGTTGGCTTCCCCTTCAAGTTCAAACGTGACTCCCTTAGTGAGGAATCCTCCAAAAGTTTGTCCTGCGGAACCTTGGAATTTGAATTGAACAGTATCTTCCGGTAATCCTGGACTTCCATAGATTTTGGATATTTCATAGGAGAGCATCGCTCCCACTGTCCTGTCAGTGTTTTTGATCTGGAAACTGCCCGAAACGGGGTTCGCCTGCTCCAAAGCTGGAAGGGAAGCTTTGATCAGTTTTCTGTCCAGCACTTTTTTGAGTTCAAACTCCTGATCGATTTGCTTGAATATCCCGACATGGTCAGGGACTTCCACTTTGTGGAAAATCGGACTGACGTCCAGTTTATCCCATTTCCAATGGTTCAAGTGACCGGTTGATTTGAGTACATCGCTTTGTCCCACCATTTCATTGATGGTTCTGAAGCCCAGAGAGGCCATTATTTCCCTAAGGTCCTGTGCCAAGAAGGTGAAGAAATTCACCACATGGTCTGGATCTCCGGTAAATAACTTCCTGAGTTCTGGATTTTGGGTGGCAATGCCGACAGGGCAAGTATTCAAATGACACTTCCGCATCATGATACAACCTTCGACGACCAAAGCACCAGTGGAAATACCCCACTCTTCGGCACCCAACAATGTGGCAATGGCAATGTCTCTTCCGGTTCTCAACTGTCCATCGGTCTGGAGCACGACACGGCTCCTTAAATTATTTTTGACCAAAGTTTGGTGTGCTTCGGAAATCCCGAGTTCCCAGGGAAGTCCAGCATGTCGGATGGAACTCAAAGGAGAGGCTCCCGTTCCCCCGTCAGCTCCCGAAATCAGGATGACATCCGCCTGTGCTTTGGCAACACCAGCCGCCACAGTACCGACGCCCGCCTGGGAAACCAATTTTACATTGATCCGGGCTTTTCTGTTGGCATTTTTAAGATCATAAATCAGTTGGGCAAGATCCTCGATGGAGTAAATGTCGTGATGGGGAGGTGGAGAAATCAATCCTACTCCCGGAGTGGAATGTCTTACCCTTCCGATCCAATCATCCACTTTGTGGCCGGGCAGCTGCCCACCTTCACCTGGTTTGGCACCTTGTGCCATCTTGATCTGCAATTCTGCGGCATTGGCGAGATAGTTGGAGGTTACCCCAAACCTTCCCGATGCCACTTGCTTGATCGCGGATCTTTCCCAATCTCCGTTTTCTTTCACTTGGTATCGGATTTCATCCTCACCACCTTCACCACTGTTGCTTTTGGCACCAATACGGTTCATGGCAACGGCCAAGGTAGAATGTGCCTCATGAGAAATCGAGCCAAAGGACATCGCTCCGGTTGCAAACCTTTTCAGTATTTTTTCAACGGGTTCAACCTCTTCTATTGGCACCGAAATCCTTTTTTTGAATTCAAACAAACCCCTTAGGGTAATGGCGTCTTTGGTTTGGATATTGATTTTTTCCGCAAATTTCTTGTATAGGGAATAATCGTTAAGCCTCGTTGATTTCTGAAGCAGGTGAATGGTCTCCGGATTGAACAAATGCTTTTCCCCTCTTCTTTTCCACTGATAGACACCTCCCGCTTCCAAAACAGGTGTTTCGGTTTCATAAGCAGTATGGTGGCGGATCAGGACTTCTTCTGCCAATTCGTCAAAAGAAATACCACTGATTCGACTGACTGTTCCTTTGAAACACCTGTCAATGACCTCTGGACCAAGACCGATGGCCTCGAAAATCTGAGCGGCCTGATAGGATTGCAGGGTGCTGATTCCCATTTTGGAAAGCACTTTCAACAATCCTTTTCCAATGGCCGATTGGTAATTGGCAAAAAGTTGTTTTTGTGGAATTACCTTGGATAGACTTCCTTTTTCATTGAGTGAAAGAAGCGACTCCAAGGCTAAATAAGGATTGATGGCTGAGGCGCCATATCCGATTACAGTGGCAAAGTGATGCGTTTCCCGGATATCTCCTGCTTCCACGACCAAGCCTGCCCGTGTTCTTAGTTTCTTGTTCACCAAGTGGTGATGCACCGCGCCGATTGCCAATAAGGATGGAATTGGCGCTTTGTCTTCAGTGCTGTTTCTGTCGGAAATAATGATGATATTTTTTCCCCCATAAATCGCTCCTTCAGCTTCTCTGCTGAGTTTGTTCAGCGCTTCGAGCATTCTTCCTGGTTTGTGATCTGTCTCGAAATGCGCATAAAGAGTGATGGCGCGGTAGCCCTGCTCTTCAAGATGTTTGATTTTCTCCAAATCCTCATTCAACAGCACCGGCTGGGAAATATGGATCTGACGGGTATGTCTAGGACTTTCATCCAAAATGTTGTGGCTTTCTCCTATTCTGGTGAATAGCGACATGACCAATTTTTCCCTGATCGGATCGATAGGGGGATTGCTCACTTGTGCAAAAAGCTGCTTGAAATAATTGGATATGTGTTGACTCTGCTTTGAGAGTACCGCAAGTGGCGTATCTGCACCCATGGAACCCAATGGTTCATAAGCCGTGTCACCCATAGGCGCAAGCACAACTTTCAAATCCTCAGAGGTGTAACCAAATATCGTTTGTCTCTTTTTGATTTCCTCAGTCCTGTAGGGTTGATCGAGTTCTTTTGGATTGGGCATGACCCTAAGCTTCAATCTTTCTTCCCGCACCCAGTTGTCATAGGGCTTGTTGTCACAGACGCTTGCCTTGACTTCATCGTCAAAAGAAATTTTTCCTTTTTCCAGATCCACCCAAAGCATTTTTCCTGGGCTTATCCTTCCTTTTTCCTTGATCGTAGATTCCCTCACAGGCAGAGACCCCGCTTCCGAGGACAAAATCAACCTGTCATCCGAGGTGATCAAATACCTTAGCGGACGAAGACCATTTCGGTCCAAAGTGGCACCAAGTGATTTTCCGTCGGTAAACAACAAGGCGGCAGGCCCATCCCAAGGCTCCATCAGTGCAGCATGGAATTTATAAAACGCCTTTCGGTCCTTGTCCATCATCTGATTGTCTTGCCATGCTTCAGGAACAAGCATCATCATCACGTGTGGCAATGATCTCCCACTAAGCGTCAGCAGCTCTACCAACGCATCAAGATTCGCTGAATCGGAGTAATGTTGATTGGTCACAGGCATTAGTTTGGACAATTCATCATCCGAAAAATGTACTGATTTCATCAGTGTCATCTTGGACTTCATCTTGTTCAAATTTCCCCTGATGGTATTGATTTCACCATTGTGTGAAAGATAGCGGAAGGGTTGTGCCAACCTCCAATTTGGGAAAGTATTGGTGGAAAATCTGGAGTGGACGATTGCCAATCCTGAAGTGATCTTATTGTTTTGAAGATCTTTATAAAAAGGCAAAACCTGATCGGTTCTCAACTGGCCTTTATAGATAAGTGTAAATGCACTGAAGCTGGCAAAATAGAATGCATTGTTCACCCCAGAAATCGTCTCATTGATGATTCTAGAGGAATAATTGCGAAGCACATACAGCTTTCTTTCCAAGTCGATCCCTTGCAGCCCCTCTTGATGGGACACAAAGACCTGCTCAATGTTTGGCATGACTTCCAAAGCCCCAGAACCAGGGACGGTTTCGTCGACTGGAACCTCTCTATAGCCGATCAATTTGAATCCCAAATCCTTGATGATCTGATTCAGTTGTTCTTTGGACTTCTTATAAAGCTGCTTGTTTCTGGGAAAAAAGGTCATCCCGACGCCATAATTTCCAGCCTCGGGTATATTGAATCCTGCCCTGGAGGAGACTTCCTTTAAAAATGAGTGTGGGATTTGGATCAGGATGCCAGCACCGTCCCCAGTCTTGGGGTCGCTTCCTCTTCCGCCTCTGTGCTCCATATTGCTCAGCATGAAAAGAGCATCACTGATTGTTTCATGGGTTTTATTCCCCTTCACATTCACTACCGCTCCAATACCGCAGGAATCATGTTCGAATTCTGATCGATATAAGCCTTCATTCATTATATAATAGTTTTAATAGGTTTTTAAGATTGAGTTGCAAAATTTACAAAAAAATTTCTTTTTATTAAAATTCAAGCAACAAACAAGGCATTAAAATATAGAGTTCACACCTAATTAAACCATTAATTGAAATTGGCAATAATTTATATTACACTCCTTTTTTAATCAATTTTTCAATTGAAATACATTTTTATTAAAAACAGGTCTCTATTTAAACCATATTTTCCACAAATTCCGTAATTGATTGAAAAATAGGTTTTTCTGAATTTTATTGAAAAAATTTTCAGATTTTTCTCCTGCATTTTTAAAACAGGGGCATTACTTCAAAGACAACAAAAAATATTATAAAACATTATACTTTAAATATAAAAAAAACATTCTTTTTATTTCGCAGCTAAATTCTGGTTCAATCTTCGTTATGGCCCACATTATCCTCGCTATCAGAAAGAAGATGGACTTTGATCTTTTTGATTTTACGGGTATCCATGGAAAGTATGGTAAATTCAAAATTCTCAAAAACAATCTTCGACCCATTCTTGGGAAAACTGGAATTGATTTCAAGTAAAAGCCCACCCAATGATTCACTTTCCCCTTTCACCTCGTCGAAGATCTGGGTGTCCAAATCAAGCTTTTTGCAAAAATCGTTGAGCGATATTTTTCCTTCGAAAACAAAAGTTTGAGGGTCCAATTCTTTGAAATAAAAATCCTCTACATCGTCAAATTCATCGTTGATCTCACCGATGATTTCCTCAATCAAGTCCTCAAAAGTAACCAATCCTGATGTGCCGCCGTATTCATCAACCACAATCGCCATATGGACCCTTCTTTGCTGAAAGTCCTTCAACAAGGAATCCACTTTCTTGTTTTCCGGCACAAAAAAACCTTTCCTGACAAATTTCTGCCATTCAAAATCCTCCTGGTTGTCAATGTGGGCCAAAAGATCCTTGATATAAAGAATTCCTTCTATGCTGTCGATCGTTTCGCGGTATACCGGGATTCTGGAATATCCACTTTTATTGATTTTATCCATCAACTCATGAAAGTCTGTCCCGATTTCCACTGCTGTGATTTCCATTCTGGAATGCATCACCTGCTTCACAGACAAAGTCCCAAAATTCACAATTCCCCTTAAAATATCTTTTTCTTCGTCCGTCGTGTCTTCGGCGGTAATCTCCAATGCCTGGTGCAATTCCCCAACTGACATTGAATATCCTTTTCGTTCAATTCTCCTTTCGATAATATTGCTGATGGACATCAAGAAAAAAGAAAGTGGCTTCAGTATCGTTGAAAAAAACGACAAAGGCTTGGCCATCATCAATGAAAACTCAATTTTGGCCTTGGTTGCGTACACCTTTGGAACGATTTCACCAAAGAATACGATGGCGAATGTAACGCCTACAGTTTGAACCAAAATGATCACAATGCCAGATGCACCTGTACCAAACAATGTCCAGGTGACAAAGGTGGTCAGCGTGACTATGCCTACGTTGATAAGGTTGTTTAAGATCAAGACCGTACTCAACAACTGCTGAGGGGATCCAACCAATTCTATCACTTTGTTTGCCCTGTCATCAGATTGACTATCCAGCCCCCCAAGATCATTTGCGTCAAGGGAAAAAAAAGCAACTTCTGATCCGGATATCAAGCCAGAAAGAATTAAAAGAATAATAAAAATCAATCCATTTAACAAAAGATAGCCAGCTGAAATGGGGGCCATTTCAGCCAGCAAAAGTATACTCGGATAGGGGTCGTCCATCAAAATTTTAAATGATCACCGCAAAATTAACCAATTCCTGATGAAAATTTCAAAAAACATATCAGAATGGCAAATCGTCATCCGTGGATGCACTTTCCATCACCGGTGGATTGGGACTGTTCATCGCTGGTTTGTTTGCATAATTTCCAGATGGCTGTTGTTCGGAAGCAGTGCTGCCACCCTCAGGTCTTCCACCCAGCATGGTAAAGCTTAAGACCCTAATCCTGACTTTTTTACGATTGTTCCCCTGCTCATCCTGCCAAGTATCCGTTTTGATTTTTCCCTCCACATAGAGTTGCATGCCTTTTTTAAGGTATTGTTCTGCGATTCTAGCTTGACCGTCCCATAATTCCAAATCATGCCATTCGGTATTGTCAACCCTATTGCCACTTTTGTCTTTGTAGGATTCTGTCGTGGCCAAACTGATATTGGCGACAACTTTGTCACCTTCCAAGTGCTTTACTTCAGGATCTGCACCTAGGTTACCTATTAAAATTACTTTATTTACTCCTGCCATATTTTTGAATTTATTGTGTGTAAAAAAATTTGAACATGAATTTAGGCATTATTTTTCACCGTTCAAAAACTTAAGGATCAGCCTAGGTTTACCAAGGTTCTCCAACTCCGAGTCATTGACAAGGAGGTAGCCTTGTTTTTCTGCCCAGATCAATAGATTAGCCCGATGTATTCTTTCTATCTCCAGGGAAATAAATTTTGCGAAAATTCTTTGATGGGTAAGCAAGTGCTTGAATATTTTTCCTGAATTGAGATTGACAGTTGGATCCAAGGAATTGAGTTCAGGGTCCAAGAGGAGAAGCTGCAGATTCTCCAAATCCAGGTCATTGCTTTCAATCAGCGGGAAATCATGCAATCCTTGCCAAATATCGCCGGCTGTTCTTTGTCGAATCACGGTTTCGTTTCCGCTCGTGATGTGCAGATAAGTAAAGAATCTTTCCTTGACCTTGATTTTTTTGGCTTTGAAGGGGAGCTGATCGACCATTTCTTTGTTAAAAGCAAAACATCCTTCCATTAAAGGGCAATCCAGACAGTTTGGATTTTTGGGTTTGCATTGAAGGGAACCAAACTCCATGATGGATTGGTTGAATTCTCCTGGGGCAGATATTGGAATGATTTGATTTGCCAAGGTTTCAAATTCCCTTTTCCCCGCGGGACTTGCTATATCTGTTTCTATTCCAAAATACCGACTCAAGACCCTGAACACATTTCCATCCACAACCGCTGCGGCTTCGCCAAAAGCAAAGGAAGAGATGGCGGCAGCAGTGTAGGAACCCACACCTTTTAACTTCAACAATTCTTTGTAGGAACCAGGAAATTCCCCACCATGAATTTCAACGATGTCTTTTGCGCACTGATGCAGGTTACGTGCCCTGCTATAATAACCCAAGCCTTGCCAAAGCCGCATCACCTCCTCATCTGGTGCTTGTGCCAAATCCTGCACTTTGGGATAGTTTTGAAGAAATTTCTCGAAATATGGGAGTCCTTGGGCTACGCGTGTTTGTTGCAGAATCACTTCGGACAACCAAATGATATAGGGGTCATTGGTGTTTCTCCAAGGCAAATCTCTTTTGTTTGGGCCATACCAATCCAACAATCTATGGGCAAAATGCTTATATTTCAAAATAGGGAATTTTATCAGGTTACTTTTTCATCAAACAAATGAAGCTAATTTTGAACAATTTGTTTTTATATTGAAATGCTTAGTGTAAATTTGCAATCCCAAAAACAGTTGGTTAATAGGTCGTTAAGCTTATTCGATAACAAATTAAATATAATCTACAGTGACTAAAGCAGAAGTAATCACCAAGATCTCGGACAAAACAGGAATCCAGAAAGACGATGTAACTCAGACAATTGAGGCATTCTTCAAGGTAGTAAAAGATTCCATGGCAGACGGGGAGAACATTTATGTAAGAGGTTTTGGCAGCTTCATTAACAAGAAGAGGGCTAGAAAAATCGCAAGAAATATCTCCAAAAATACAGCTATCGTAATCGATGAGCATTATGTACCGGCCTTTAAGCCTTCAAAAGTGTTTATTGAGAAAATCAAAAACAGCAAGAAAATAAAGGAATTATCTCCTCAGGAATAGTCCTGAGGACTATTTTTTCTCTATGAAAAAAACCCAAATCTTAGTTCTCGCCTTGGCAATAATTGCTATCGGCGTTTTATTTCTCCTTCCGAGGGTAATTATCGACAATGACGAGGGCAATTCAGAAATATCCAGTAATGAAGCAAACCCTGTGGCAGAAACCGAAGCATTGCACAATGCGCCAATTTCTGCTTCTGAAAGGGAAACGATCACCTCACTTGTGACAAAACTGGATAGAGAAGAAAATAAAGAAAAATTCGTTACCTTCGCAGACTCTATCGCTTTATTGTACAACCAAATCGGTAAATTTGACAGCGCAGCATTTTATTATGAAAGGGCTGCAGAAAAAATTGACAATGCCGAGAGATGGGAAAAAGCGGGAAATGCGTATTACGAGGCATTTGGTTTTGCTTTGAATGACCAAAAACTCGTTTTTCTTGCTGAAAAAACAAGGAATTACCTCAATAAGGTTTTGGAAAAAGATCCAAAACGATTGGATTTAAAAACAAAGGTTGCCATGACTTATGTTTCCTCCTCCAACCCAATGCAAGGCATCACCATGCTGAGGGAAATATTGGAAGAAGATCCACAAAACGAACAAGCGATTTTCAATATGGGCCTGCTATCAATGCAATCCGGCCAATACAAAAGAGCTGCTGAACGTTTTGAGGAATTGGTAAAATTGTATCCGGAAAACATTCAGGGTCAGTTTTACTTGGGAGTGAGTTATTTCGAATCAAAACAAAATAATAAAGCAAAAAAGCAGTTCCAGATAGTCAAAAGCACGAGTACAGACCCTATGGTGCTGTCAAGTGTAGAAAGTTACTTGGAAAGGTTATAAATAATTGTTCAACTTTAAATATACATCATCATGCCTTGCGGTAAAAAAAGAAAAAGACATAAAATCGCTACGCACAAGCGTAAGAAAAGATTAAGAAAAAACAGACATAAGAATAAGAAGAAGTAGTACACTTCTTCTTATTTGAGTTTTTACATTAAACGTTCATTTACATTATAAACAGAGACACGATTTGAGCACAGAATTAGTAATCGATTCTGCTCAAGGCGGTAGTCGCATAGCCCTTTTGAAGGACAAAAACTTGGTAGAGCTCCACTCCGGTGGGGAAGACAACCAGTTTAAAGTCGGTGATATTTATCTGGGTACGGTTCGTAAAATTGTCAATGGGCTCAATGCAGCCTTCATAGACGTTGGTTATGAAAAGGACGCTTTCCTGCATTATCAGGATTTGGGTCCGCAGATCAACAGCTTGAACAAATACACGAAGCAGATACTCACTCAAAATGCCACCAACTACAACTTAAAAGGGTTTGGTTTGGAGCCTGAAATAGAAAAGCTTGGGAAAATTTCCAATGTCCTTTCTAAAAACAGCCAAATATTGGTTCAGGTTGTAAAAGAGCCGATCTCAACGAAAGGCCCACGACTATCGTGTGAGCTCTCCATTGCCGGTCGCTATTTGGTAATGGTCCCATTTTCGGATTCTGTCAACGTATCGAAAAAAATACGAAGTGCAGAAGAGAGAAGAAGACTGGTCCGACTCATCACTTCCATCAAACCCGCCAACTTTGGCGTCATCATCAGAACCGTTGCCGAAGGCCAATCCGTCATAGAATTGGACAAAGACCTCAGGAATCTGGTGACCACTTGGGAAGAAGGAATGAAAAAATTGGCCAAAGCCAAAGGCCGCGACAAGGTAATCGGAGAAATGAGCATGGCATCCTCCATCATTAGAGACCTGCTCAACGAATCATTCGATGCAATCACAGTAGAGGATGAGTTGATTTTCGATCAGATTCGGACTTATATAAGGACGATTGCCCCTGAAAAAGAAAAAATTGTCAAGCTTTACAATGGTAAAGCAAAGCTCTTTGAAAGTTTTGGAATAGAAAAGCAGATCAAAAGCTTGTTTGGTCAGACGATAAGTCTTCCACAAGGCGGTTATGTTATCATTGAACATACCGAAGCCCTTCACGTCGTCGACGTGAACAGCGGAAATAAATCCAATCAAGAAAGTGACCAGGAAACAACGGCCTTAAAAACCAACCTGGCAGCTGTAAAAGAAATTGCCCGACAACTACGCCTCCGAGACATGGGAGGCATCATCGTCATTGACTTCATAGACATGAAAAAAGCCGACAACAAGAAGGCTATTTATGAAGCGATGAAAGACGAAATGAAATCTGACAGGTCAAAAAACACTGTTTTGCCGCTTACCAAATTTGGTCTCTTGCAGATCACCAGGCAGCGGGTAAGACCTGAAGTAAACATTGTCACCAAAGAAACCTGCCCAGCCTGTAATGGCACCGGCAAGATTCAGGCTTCCATATTGGTCGCCGACAAATTGGAAACAGACCTCGAGCATATCGCTACTATCCAAAATGTTTCAAGCATACACATCGGGCTTCACCCATACCTGTATGCATATTTTACCAACGGGATTATTTCCCAACGTGTAAAATGGTTTTTCAAATATTTTAAGTGGGTAAAACTGATCAGAGATTCCTCACTACCCGTGACGGAGTACAGATTCCTGGACGACTCAGGAGAAGAAATAGAACTAACAGTAAAAAGCGAGATCGAATAGATCCAGCATTTTCAGAATCAAAAAGGGCACGAAGGGATAAACCTTTCGTGCCCTTTTTGATTATATGGGAAGACGATTTACTTAATGCCATAACTCAACCGCATCGTGATCGAGGCGGTTTTTTCCTTTGAGGAAGTATTGAAGGTGCCACCCCAGGAGTAGTCCTCTGTAGAATTTTGGCCTGTAATCTGGAAAATCCCCATATTGGCGGAATTCAATTTTCCCAATTTCGACCCTGAATTTTCGGCGATCTTTTCGGCCCTGAGCCTTGCATCTTCGGTGGCTTTCGAGATCATTTCAATCTTGAGGCTTTCGAGTTGGGTATAATAATATCGAGGAGGCTGGGAATAGAATTTAACCCCCTGCATCAACAGTTCCGTAATTTCACGCGAGATTTTCTCGACTTTTTCTATTTCTTTGGATTCGATCTGAATGGATTGGTTGAGTTCATAACCCAAAAAAGTCTGTCCCATAAAATTGCCGGTACTGCTGTAATTCTGCTGGTATCTGGGATTGGTGCTGACGGCGGAGAAAATGATCTTCTCTATTGGGATTCCCTTGGCGACCAAATAGTCGGTTACCGCTTTTTTGTCCTTCTCCAAATCCGCATAGGCCAACTTGATATCGTAATTTTCTCTACTGAAATTCCCCTCCCAAACCACCAAATCGGATGAAAAATTCTTTTCTCCTAAGCCGGTCACATCGACGGCTCCAGCCTTTTTGTTGCGGTTCACAATGGAATTTGCCAAAACAATGGAGGAGATTATTATGGCGATTGCAAAAATAACCGCGGTAAGATGATTTTTCATAGATGATGAATTTTAGGTAAACCAATTTAAAACAATTCCTGATCAATAATCATTTTGGATATAAAAAAGGATGCCTATATCAAGGTCACTCACATCACCTTTTGTCTATAGGATTGAGTAGCCGGATTTTCCAGATCGATCAAATAGCCATTCACAACAGCATATTTCAACTTTCCGTCCTTGGCCAGAAAGAAATTGGGACTTCCCCCCATTTCTATTCCAGTTGGAATTTCTGTCTTGTTCTTCAACAGCAAAATCGGGAAAGCGTGACTTTGTCTATCCAAGGATTCTATCACTTTAACTCCCAAAAACCCCTTTTTCAGCAATTCAATGGATTTTTCCATCGTGATTTCCTCCGGATTCTTGAAGCTTGTTTCATATATTTTGCCCTGTACCACTTCCATTCCTGCGGCATCGAATTCCTCGAAACCATAAAAAACGGATAAATCGCCCAAATCATCAATGGTTCCATTCACGAAAAAACTATCGTTTGCATCGGCCTCTCTTCTTCTGATACCCAAGTCAACCCCATAATTGGTCTCATTTTTTACCAAGGCCAAATTTTTCAGAATCAAGTCCATCAACTTTAAATCATTGTCAGGAATCTTGTAATAATCCTCCAAAACATATTGATCATGGGAGCCATTGGCGATCTCAGAAAGTGCATTGAGGATAATGATAAAGTTGAGCTTGCGGATATACTGCTTTTCGGGGTCATCCTTATAACCGCCCGATTCAATCAAAATGGTGCTAGTTCCCCATTTCTGGAAATTGTCGCCAAAAGCCCTTGGTTCAAAAGCATCGTCATATTTCCCGACTTGGCCAGGGACGATTTGCTGAAGGACACGGTTCATTCCCACGATGACCTGCATGGCATTCTTTCGGACGTCATTCACTTCTGTTGCATAATTGTAAGCAGGTGCCAAAACTGAAATGGTTGCGGGCTTTTCCGTTTGAGAAACATTATAATAGACCTGCTGGTCATGAAGGTTGAATCCAAATGCTGGTGAAAAATTATCTCTGGCATTTTTGAGGACAATGGCCTCCGGTGAAGTTTGCTTGATGGCATCACGGTTAAGATCAATGTCGAAAGCATTTCTTCTGGTCCAGTTATCCATTCCATCGGGATTGACCATGGGGATAAACCTCAGGGTGAGTTTGGATTTCAGGGTATTCCTGAGGTCTTCAAAATCATCATCTTTGGCTTCCAAAAAATTGAAAAGATCAAAAAGTGCCATGGTAGCCGTACTTTCATTGCCATGCATCTGTGACCAAAGCATCACCTTGGTAGGCCCATCACCGATGGTCATTTGGAAGATTTCCTTCCCTTCTACAGATTTCCCTATTTCCTCCACAACAAAATGTCCATCCAATCTCCCTTTCACCAAAGGCATGGCTTGGGCATGCTTGAATCTTCTTTCAGTGATGGACTTTTCTTGGTACTGTTCATGGACCGCCTCCAGAAGACTGATGTCCAATGCAAGAAATTCCTTTTTTTCGTTTTGACAGGAAAAAAGAAAAAACAGGAACAACAAGGCAGAAAAACTGGTGGATTTGAAACTGAATGAAGGAATCATGCGGGTCTTTGATTTCATGGAATAATCCGTGTAAGTTATGGACTTAAGCAAAAAAATACACTTACTTTTGGCCAAAATATAAATTCATTTTTATGCAGCTCTCCTACATTGTCAAAGATCTTGTTCTAAAGCACACTTTTACGATCGCCCATCAAAGCCGGGACATTCAGGACACGGTGATAGTCCGCTTGGATGATGGAGAAATGTATGGTTATGGAGAAACCACCACCAATCCCTTCTATGGAATGACGGCGGAGAACATCACTCGTTGTTTGGAAGAGGCTAAAGATCGGGTAGAAAATGGCCATTGGAATTCACCAGAGGAGCTTTGGGAAAACACCAAAGAAATCTTTAAGAGCAACCCATTTGCACAATGTGCCTTGGATATGGCGGCTTGGGATCTTTTTACCAAAAGACAGGGGAAAAAGCTTTACGAATATCTGAGACTCGATCCAAAAAACACCCCCACCACCAATTTTACGATCGGCATAGATTCCATCGAAAAAATGGTCTCCAAAATGAAGGAGGTGGATTGGCCCATTTATAAAATCAAGTTGGGAACGGACCATGACATGGAAATCATCCGTGAGCTTAGAAAATATACCGATTCCATCTTCCGTATTGATGCCAATTGTGCCTGGACCGCGGAACAATCCATCAGGAATTCGGAAGAACTGGCAAAACTCAAGGTCGAATTTATGGAGCAGCCTCTCCCCAAAGATGATCTGGAGGGGATGAAAGAGGTCTTCAAATTCAGCAAATTGCCCGTAATTGCAGACGAAAGCTGTATCATCGAATCAGATGTCAGAAAATGCTTTGGTCACTTCCACGGCATCAATGTAAAGTTGGTGAAAGCTGGAGGAATCACACCTGGACTGCGGATGCTGCAAGAAGCCAAATCCTTGGGTATGAAAACCATGGTGGGCTGCATGACCGAGTCCTCAATTGGGATCACTGCCATCGCCCACATTGCCCCATTATTGGATTATGTAGATATGGACGGAGCCATGTTGCTGGCGCATGACATTGCCACAGGAGTCAGGATAACGCCCGATACAATCACTTTTCCTGAAGGGAATGGGATAGGGGCGGAATTGATCAGCTGATCATTATCGGTAAAGAATTCTTTAACCCCACCAATGTGGAGTAAGAATTTTCATCAAAAAGCCTCTCCAATAAAAAGATAAACTCCTGATCCTTCCTGCGTGTAGGCAAGATCGAAACGGGTATAAATGTCTTTTTTGGGAAACAAAAGAAACCTCAAACCGGCACCCGCTGACCAGACCACTTTGTGAATCGATGCTTTTTGGAAATCGGGAAACACTGTCCCCAATCCTCCGAAAACCGCTGCTCCTATCCGCTTTGAAAAACCCAAAGGGAGCGGAAGGAATCGGTTTTCGACTTGGAAAGCAAGTAGGTTTTTGTCCCGATACCGGCCCATATAATATCCGCGCATCATGTTGTCACCACCCATCAAGGCCAGTTGATTGAAAGGAACATCCCCTGTAGTGAACTGGCCAAGAAGCTGGGCTGCCAGCACATTGTTTTTTCCGATCGGCCTATAAATCCTTGTGTCTGATAGAACCGAAGTAAAACCAAAATCGCCAAGTGCTTGGGTATATCTCAAAATGGCCAATTCCGAAAACAGTCCTTTTCTCACATTGAGCACATTGTGCCTGTTGTCATAAACGAGCCCAACTCCTAAACCCAAATTTGTAGAACCTTCGCTTCCTGTTGGCAAATCAATTGTCGGGTTTTCGGGTGAGGCCTTAAAATCCACACCGCCTAGTCGCTGAAAGTCAGCCTGAAGTCCAAAAAAAAGGTTTTTTCTTACCTGCCGAAGTACTCTTTCTCTGATCATTATCTGATTGGCTTCTACAAGTGCCAAATATCCCGCAGGGGAATCCATGCCAATTCCGTGGTATTTCAGCGGAAAACTCTGAAGGCGCAACCTTCCCAGAAAAAACCATTTGTTTTTATCCGTGTACAATGCGTGATCCAACCAAAGTCCGTATTGATTCTGAAGGGTAAAAAATGTAAAGGCATTGACCTCACTTAGTCTGTTGGTGGTGTCTTTTTTTGGATAATAAACATAGAGAGAAGAAAATCCGATTTCCCAACTTGTTTCGGGAGAATAGGCAACCGTTGGATACATCAAAAATTGGGGTTCCCTGATGTCAGAAGTGTCATTGATGATCCCGTTGACGTATTTTTTGAAAATGTTTTGGCTAAACGTAGGTGAGTAGAAAGGCAAACAAAGAATGAGTATTAACAAAAAAACGATTTTTCTGTACATGATTCAAAAACGGGGTGGATATTCCAAATAAATATTCTGGAATAGTTAGCAATGTTCTTCCAATCCAAACTTAACCTCGAATATTTCAAATAGGTTTCAAATTGTTTTTTGAAAGCTGTAGAGAAAAAAACCACTATTAATAAAATCAAACATTTTCTTTTCCTATCTGAATGAATGGATGGAAAGAACCAATTGCTCTAATAATTTTTTGCTACTTGAATCTCACGATTTTTCCATGCGCTTTTGAAGTCATTGGATGGGGAATGGATGCGGTGATTTCATTGTAAAGAAGCTCCACCAATTTCTTTTTCAAAAAACTTCTTGTCAGAATAATACTTACCTCGCGTATCGGTTCTTCCTTGTCGAATCTTCTTAGCCGGAGTTTTTCCTCCTCGGTCAAATCAAAGGTGGCCAATTCTGGAAGAAGGGTGATTCCCTGGTATTTATTCACCATGTTTTTTAGCCCTTCCAAAGAGCCGCTTTCATAATGAAAATTCATCCTATGGAATTTGGTTTTGTTGCATAGGTTGAGCACCTGATCCCTGAAACAATGACCTTGCTGAAGCACCCACATATCTGCATTCTCAAGATCCTTGATATCCAAGCGATCCTTTTTCAAAAGAGGATGGTCTTTTGATAAATAGGCATAAAATTTTTCGTAGAACATGGGCTTTTCCAAAAACCCCGGTTCCTCCAAAGGAGTAACAATGATCCCAAGATCGATTTCATCGTTTTTAAGTCTCTTTAGAATCTCCTCGGTGATCAAGTCCTCCACCTGAAGCTGAACATTGGGGTATTTTTCGAGAAAAACCCGAATGAAACGGTGCAGCAGATAGGGAGCAAGCGTGGGAATGATGCCAATCTTGATCACTCCGGAAACATCCCCTTTGAGCTGGCTAACCAATTCAAAAATACCCTTGCTGTGAGAAGTCACTTTCTTGGCTTGTTCGATGATGGTCGCTCCAATTTCTGTTGGAATCACGGGCATCTTGGAGCGGTCAAAAAGAATGACACCGAGCTCTTTCTCCAATTTGTTTACTTGCGCACTGAGGGTGGGTTGGGTAACAAAACAGGATTCCGCTGCATTACCAAAATGGCGATGTTTGTCCACTGCAATGATGTATTCAAGTTGTTGGATTGTCATTGTTATTCCTTAAACATCTCATAATTCCATTCAAAAAATCCGCTTAACTGTGTGGCCACAAATATAAAAATCTTTTTGTCTTTATTTAGATTTGATTTAAATAATGATTATTTTTGCCCCATTAATCTACCAAAATATGCTCAAAACTCTTATAAAAACCAGTCTCGTTGCAGCCCTTGCGGTTTCATTGTTTTCCTGTAGCAGCACCCCCGAAGAAGGTGTCGTAAATGTCTATACCCACAGACACTACGAAGCAGATCAACTGATCTTTGACAAATTCACCGAAAAAACCGGAATCAAGGTCAATGTCGTAAGTGCCAGTGCAGATGAACTGATCCAAAAGCTGGAGCTGGAAGGTGCCAATTCACCTGCGGATGTTTTGATCACTGTGGATGCAGGAAGACTTCACCGCGCTGAAACAAAAGGATTGCTTCAAACTATTTCCTCGGAGATTTTGGACACAAATATTCCAAGCAAGTTCAGAAATCCAGAGGGATACTGGTTTGGTTTGACTTATAGAGCAAGGATTCTAGCCTACAGCAAAGAGCGGGTAAAAGCAGAAGAACTCAGCACGTACGAGGCTTTGACAGCGCCAGAGTGGAAAGGAAGAATATTGACCAGGTCCTCCGAGAATATTTATAACCAATCCCTATTGGCATCGATCATTGCGGCCAATGGAAGTGCAGGTGCGGAAAAATGGGCCGCTGATCTTCTTGCCAACATGAGCAGATCTCCAAAAGGCAGTGATAGAGATCAGGTAAAAGCTGTCGCCTCCGGTGAAGGGGATGTGGCGATCGTCAATACCTATTATATCGGTATCATGCTCAATGATGCCAATGAGGAAGAAAGAAAAGCCGCAGAAAAAGTTGGCATATTTTTCCCCAATCAAGGAGACCGAGGAACCCATATCAACATTTCAGGTGCGGGCGTCACCAAATATGCTCCCAACAAGGAGAATGCAATAAAATTATTGGAATTTCTATCTGAGCCAGAATCCCAAGAAATTTTGGCCAATATCAACTTTGAATATCCCGTGAACCCTTCTGTAGAGGTTTCCGATTTATTGAAAAAATGGGGGAACTTCAAAACGGACGACCTCAATCTTTCCAAACTCGGTGAAAATAACAATGAGGCAGTTATCATTTTTGATAAAGTCGGTTGGAAATAAGTTAAACCCGAAAGATGCATTAGGCTTTCTTAGGATATTGAAACCGAAAGAAAATCAGACAATTGGGAGACTATTTCCTGACACCGACATGGTGAAGTCAATAAAAGCCAAAAACTGACTAATTATCAGATAAATACAGTATTGAATGGCATTCGTAATGCATAAAATGGGTTAAAATCCTTGGAAATAAGAAAACGACATTATTATTGGTGGAACAAATGGACAGGCTACTCTATTCTAATTGTATTGGTGGTAGCTACCCCTTTGTTCACCATTTTATTCAAACTATTTGATCGTCCTGGAGATAGCTGGTCACATATCTTCAATAACTTACTTTTTGACTATTTCCAGAACACAATTCTCCTTCTCCTTGGAGTGGCTTTTTTTACCTTTTTGCTCGGTGTCAGCACTGCCTGGTTGGTTTCCAATTATGAGTTTCCTGGCAGAAAATACTTCGAATGGTTGCTTATTTTACCCTTGGGATTTCCAGGGTACATTATGGCCTACACCTATGTAGGTTTGCTGGATTATGCAGGCCCATTTCACAGTTTTCTTCGCAACACGCTAGACATTCAGGTAAAAGGCAGCCTGATTGACATCATGAACCTTCCCGGGGCGATATTTATTTTATCCATTACATTGTTCCCCTATGTGTTTTTGATTTCGAGAGCCTCATTTGCCCAACAATCCAAAACCCTTCAGGAAGCCTCCTTTCTTTTGGGTTCAAACAGAACCAAAACCTTTTTCAAGGTTGCGCTTCCGATGGCCCGTCCGGCAATAGTGGCGGGGATCGCATTGGCTTCCATGGAAGTCCTGAACGATTATGGTACGGTGAAATATTTTGGCGTGAATACTTTTACCACCGGGATATTCAGGGCTTGGTTTTCAATGGGAGATTCCTCCACAGCCATTTATTTGGCGGCTATCCTGATGGTCTTTGTATTTGCCATACTCTATCTCGAATCCCTTCACAGAGGGAATAGACAATATTCTGCAGTGAATGGGATCAACAAACCCACAGCTAGAATTCATTTGTCCATGGTCAAAAAGGTCCTTTTTACCGGAATCTGCTTCCTTATTTTTATAGTCAGCTTTTTGACCCCATTTTTGCAACTCCTGTATTGGGTAAGCATGACGTATGAGAAAGTCATCGATTCTGAATTTTTCCTGCTGATCTTCCGAAGTTTTGGCCTGGCCGCAGTCAGCGGTATTATCATCGTACTCTTTGCTGTAGTATTGCTCTATACTTTGCGTTTGAGCCCCTTCAAGTGGATTAAAAGCATTACCAAAGTGTCCACCTTGGGTTATGCGGTACCCGGAGCGGTGATTGCCGTTGGCGTTTTGATTCCATTTTTGGCATTTGACAAGTGGATTTATGATTCTTTTCTTTCTTCCAAAACTGCGGGGTTGTTTCTGTCTGGGACTTTATTTGCCTTGGTCTTTGCCTACGTGGTGAGGTTTATGGCCGTAGGATATAACCCAGTAGATGCCGGATTCCAGAAAATCGGGATACACATCAATGAGGCCAGCAGGCTTCTTGGCACGAGAAGCACACGAACGCTCTGGAAAATAGACCTGCCTTTGATCAAGACCAGTTTGATTTCCGGCATATTACTGGTATTTGTAGACGTTTTAAAGGAATTACCTTTAACTTTGATTTTAAGACCATTCAATTATCAGACATTGGCCACCAAGGCATTTGACATGGCGACCAATGAAATGATCGCTGAATCGGCGAATGCTGCATTGATCATCATCCTGACAGGAATCATACCCATCATTTTCCTCAACAGGCTCATTAAGAAAAGAGAATTTTAAGGATACAAGCCAAAACCTGATGACGATTTTATCACTCCATCACATCTTCAAAAAATACAGCCAAGCTCCCGAATATGCCATCAATGATGTTTCTTTTGATGTCAAAGAAGGAGAAATTTTGGCTTTGGTGGGGGAAAGCGGCTCAGGAAAAACCACTTTGTTGAGGCTGATTGCAGGCTTGGAACATCCAGAAAGCGGTTCGATTTCACTTTCCGGACAGGTCATCGTAGAGGGTCGGGAATCGGTCCCGGCACATGAAAGGCAAGTGGGGATGGTTTTTCAGGATTATGCACTTTTTCCACACCTGACCATTTTGGAAAATGTGAAATTTGGCCTGCAAAAATTCAAGGGCGATAAAGAAAAAAAGGTTCGAGAAACACTCCTCTTGGTAGGGCTTAAGGAAGATTTCAACAAATATCCCCATCAGCTTTCCGGAGGCCAGCAACAGCGTGTAGCCTTGGCGAGAGCGATGGCTCCGAATCCCAAAATCATTTTGATGGATGAACCCTTTAGCAATCTTGATGCAATGCTCAAGGATCAGGTCAGGGAAGAAATCCGACAAATCATCAAGAAAACAGGTGTGACTGCCATTTTAGTCACCCATGATACTCGTGATGCGCTTTCGACTGCCGATAGGATTGCGATCTTGCACAAAGGCTATCTGCAACAGATCGATATCCCCAAAATGCTTTATGAAAAACCCGTGAATCCTTATGTTGCCAACTTCTTTGGAAAGAGAAACGAAATCTTGGCGACGCCTACGGCTGAAGGATTCTACACACCCTTTGGTTTTATAAAAGACAAAAAAGCGGGAGATTATAAAGGCAAAGTAAAGTTACTTTTTAGGCCGGAGCACGCTGAAGTGGTTCAGAATGACGATCAGCAACTGATTGGAACCATATTTAAGGTTTCTTATTTTGGAGACCACCAAATCGTGAAAATTGCAGATGAAGAGGGAAAACGGATCAGTATCAGGACCAATCCCGGAAGAACCTTTGAGGGAATAGAAAAGGCGTTTTTTTATCTCTGGAAATACGATGTGGAAGAGGCATTTTAGAATTCCCAAAAACCAAAAATTTCAGCCAAATTCCTGGAGAACAAAGTCTGCACCTTCGAGAGAACCAATATAAGATGTGGCGATCCATTTTCACCCTAAATCACCACTATCAGGTAGCATAGGGCTACAACATCAATTGTTGATGTTCTATGGAAAGCCTGAATAATGTCTACGAGGAATCATAGAAGGGAAAAGAATCCAAAACTCCCTGACCCAGATTTTAAGTGGATTGGCTTGAACCCGAAACATACATTCGGAAACCTAATGGGCTTGAATCTGCAAGGAAACCAGGCTATTTGGAAAATAAGGCATTGTACCGACAAGCTGAGATTAAAAAAAGGAATCATTGACTGATTGTTAAGCAATTTCAGCTGGAATGAAGCTATTGATGCATTATACCGTTTGAAATATTGAGTTAAACCCGAAATATGCATTAGCCTTTCTAAGGATATTGAAACCGAAAGAAAATCAAACCATTGGGAGACCAATTCCTGAAACCGATATGGTGAAATCAATTAAAGTCAACAAGGGACTAATTATCAGATAAATACAGTATTGAATGGCATTCGCAATACATAAAACGGGTTAAAATTCGGAGCCTAGGCAGAAGAGATCATTCATTCAATAATATTCCGGTAAGCCAAAGAATTGTTTCGAATATAACCCTGCACTCTAAAACTCAAATATACAACCAATTTCATTGCTTGATCGAGCATGTATGTTGGTTGATCAATAGCAGTATCCATTATTTGGAATAAAAGCCAATCCCCTCATCGAACTGCCTGCCTTGCTCAGGATCAGGGTTTCAAAAAAATTAAAGAATATTATCCTAGTCCAGCTTTAGTAGGATAAATTTTTGTTGATCTCACTGAATGCCAATTAGAAATCGGCATTTTTAAAATACAAGACCGCATTGAATGTGGAAATTTCACTTGGCTTTTCAAACATCTGATTTACCTTTGCACTTGGTCAAGAATAGTCTATTCCAAATACAATCGGTTTCATTCAATCCTTTTGAATGAAACTAAAAGAAGAGAGTTTTTAAAACCAACACATTTTACTGAATTGGCTAGTGGAGAAATTCTTTTTCTCCAGACCAATGAAACGACGAGATTTTAGACATAAAATGGAAAAAGATATCACAATATATGATATAGCTAAAGATTTGGGAGTTTCTCCAACCACAGTCAGCAGGGCTTTAAACAACCATCCGGCAGTAAAAGACAAAACGAAGAAAAAAATTTTTCAGGCCGCAGCCGATATGGGTTATCAATCCAACGTATTTGCGGCAAATTTAAGAAGTAAAAGAACGAATAACATTGGGGTGATTGTACCAAGTTTGAACAGTAATTTTCAGTCCTCCGTCCTGGCCGGCATGGAAAAAGTCGCCAATAAAGCAGGTTTCAACTTAGTCATCAGTCAATCCCTTGAATCAAGCGATAAAGAGATTGCCAATACCAGATCCATGTTCAACAGTAGGGTGGATGGATTGCTGGTTTCCTTGGCAAGTGACGCGGAGCATTTGGAACATTTTGCGCCATTTCACAAAAGGGGTATTCCTGTGATATTTTATGACAGAATAGCCAATAGCGATGACAGTACAGGAGTTACAATAGACAATATTCAAGCTGCTCAGGTAGCCACAAACCACCTAATTGAACAAGGCTGTACGCGTATTGTCCACGTCTTGGGAAGTGTCAAAGTGAGTGTGTATGCGGATAGATTGAAGGGATACAAGTATGCATTGATGGAAAAAAACATTCCTTTTGACCAAGATCGAATTATCATACTGTCTGAAATCAATGAAGAGGCGGGCGAAAAAATTGTTAACCAAATCTTAGAAATGAACCCGATTCCTGATGGGCTCTTTGTCTCCAACGATGCCTGTGCGGCAAGCTGCATCAATCATCTAAAACAAAGGGGAATAAGAATACCAGAAGATATCGCCATTGTAGGTTTTAACAATGAGGTGATTTCCAGACTTGTGGAACCTAAAATCACAACCATCAACTACCCGGGATTTGAAATGGGGGAGGTTGCCATGAAAAGTCTGATCAATTACCTGGATGAACCAGAAAGGACTACGCTACAAAACACAAATAAAATCACTTTACGCTCGGAATTGATTATCCGGGAATCTTCTTTGAAAAAAAAGGATGGCTTTTTTAATTAGTAAAATCGGATCGCTTTTCAAAAAAAAGATCCCTAAACCCGGTATTTTTGGAATTGTAAATGAAAAATCTCGCTAGAAATAAGAACGTAGTTTTGACGCCTGGTTATGAGGGTTAAGGACTTAATTTTTATATTTATTTCCTGAATCCAGGGTAAAACCGCCCAATTGGAAAAATCAAACTACAAAATTGTTTTGAACCAGTTTTATTCATTCTCAATTCCATCCTATAATTACCTAATAATCATCCAGTTGTTTGCTTGACTTCCCCAGTTCGGTATTACACCTTATTTATGAATTGGTTTGATATTCTTGCCATTTCAAGACCTATTGGGAAACCAAATTCAGGTTTCGAGTTGAATAAAAAATGGGTGGAAGATTATCTCCCACCCAGTAACAAACCAGTTTTGATTTTTAAATATTAAATTCTCACGAATTAATACCCTGGATTTTGATAAATGGTTCTATCACCCTCCATGGCATCAATCTGACTCTGTGGAATTGGTCTTAGGTAATGGTGCGCTTTGATATTTCTCGTGATGGTTTGCGGCGTGTGGTCTCCATAATTCCTACCTCCAATTTGATAGGTCTTTGCCAATTCTTCCCACTTTTGCGTACGGATCAAGTCATACCAACGATAGCCTTCGGCATAAAATTCCCTTGAACGTTCGGCAAGAATGTAATTGATGTCGATCACCATTGGAGTGGCAGCAATCATTTCTGCGCTGTTGTCAATGATTTTTTCTTGGTTCCCATTGTTATCCCAACGCCATACACCTGCTCTTGCACGAAGCACATTGACCAAATCACGTGCGCTTTTGCCTCCAACGGCTCCTTTTACAGCAGCTTCAGCCGCGATCAGGTACAGTTCAGAGAACTTGGCAATGTTGAATGGTCTGGTACTTCCCGCATTTGGCTGACCCAAGCCGTCACCACTGTCTGTGCGATAAGGCCCCAATTTCCAAAGACCTGGATAGACGATTCTACTTATTCCTTTTGGAGAAACCACAAAATCGGATCTTCCCGGCAATATCCCTGCACCAATATTTCCACCCAAACTCGCTGGAGTAGGATACACAATCGCTTGATCAGGCTCCTCATTCAAAAATGTTAGAATCGCGTCACCTGGCTGCACTTGGATCAAATTCGCATTATAAATGGGGCTACTGATGGCTGGTGCTTTGTCAGTATTGGCACGGTATACCGTAGTAAAGGTACCGTCATAGCGAGAATCATTGCTCTTATCCGCAAAGGTATTGGTAATCACACCTATTGTCGGACACATACGCGTCCATGGTCGACCTGTCGCTTGAGCAGCTTCCCGCCTTACAGACTCGATATTATTGGCCCATTGGGTGGCCGATGCACTACTTCTGATCACGGTATAATTCCAAGTCATCATCCAACCCGCGAAGTTGTCAGGTGCGCCTCCACCTCCAAAAGTGAGACTTCCACCATTGTAAAACTCACTGGTTTCAGTATGATCTGCATACAATAACATTTCCTTGTTGCGGTCATTTTGCGCCAAATTGACATCATAAAATGTCTCTTGAAGGCCAAAAGGTCCCGGATTGTCTATTGCTTCGTTCGCAATATCATAGGCCCGCTGGAAATACCATTGTGCATTATTTCCATCCGGATCTACTCTGGAAGTTTCTGGATACGTAGGAATGTTGTTTGGATTTTCCAACCACCAAGCATAAGTAAGGTAGGCCTTTGCCAAATAAAGACGGGCCAAGGTTTTGGTAGCGGTACCTGTAAGCCTACTTACCTCGGGCAGTTCATTTACAGCTCTGACCAAGTCTGGGAAGATTCCCCTCGTGTATACTTCAGGCACAGTATTCCTTACGGAGGTCCTGGTTGGGACAACATTAAATTCCAATTCCCCAGCGCCTAAATCAAGCGGCACACCGCCGAAAGTCTGAACCAACAAGAAGTAATCAAAAGCCCTAAAGAACCTGGCTTCTGCCACGAGGGCATCGGATACACCCGCATTTTGAGCGAACTTTATGATACCGCTTGCAGTGTTTATATTCGAATATGCGGCTCCCCATAAAGCATCTGCACGGCTGTTGTTCGGATCAATATCTCCTTGGCCACTGATATCCATCACCAAGAAATTTTGGTCCGCACTCTGGGCATATGTTACTTCATCAGTCCCGGTTAAGGTGGTGTTGAAATAATATGCTTGTCCATAAATGTAGCGAAGGTGCGCATACATCGATGTCAATCCACCTTGAATGCCTTCTTCGGTTTGGAAAAATCCAGGTTCAAATATACTCCGGGGTTTTTCATCCAATATTTCAGAGCATGATACAAGGAAAAGCGCTGTCAAAAACAAGCCCTTTATTGAATTTTTATATAGCTGTATCTTTTTCATATTAAATTAAAATGTCAAGTTAATACCCAATATAAAATTACGTGTTGCTGGCGCATTGGTGCCAATAGTCAACAATCGACTTGGGAGCGCATTGGTAATTGCGGTATTTTGGTTGGCGAATGAATTGGTTTCAGGATCCAAGCCTGTTTCCTTATGGAATGGAGAAAACAATACAAATGGATTCTGTACAGCACCATAAACTCTAAATCGACTCAATCCCGCTTTGGTCATCCAATTGCTTGCATTGTCAAAGTTGTAACCAAGGGTCATGGTTCTGATTTTCAAATAGGAGCCATCGAAGTAGCCCAGCGTGCTGCCATACTTAGGATTGTCACCACTCGCCAAGCCTCCAGGTGCAGGATATCTCGCATCTTGATTTTCAGGAGTCCAATAATCCACTTTAACATTGTTTCTTCTTCCATTCATCATGTTGAGATATCCTGAAGAAGAATGAAGGGAGCTAATAAGCACTCCGCCGCTTTTGAAGGTCCCAACAATACTCAAATCAAAGTTTTTGTACCCAACGCGGGTATTGAATCCTCCCATGAAGTTGGGTTGCAAATCAAGAATTTGACGATCAGCAGGCCCAACCGCCCGGGTAGGTACTCCCTCATCATTAAATTCACCTGTATAGGTAACTTTGATCATTCCCGGATTCCCTCCTGGCTCCAAAATATTCCGGTGCATATCATTTTCCTGCCACAAGCCTTGATACTGATAATCAAAAATTACATCAATTGGAGAACCCACAAACCACCAGTTTCCTTCGTCTCTCGTCTGTCCGGACGCTAAAGAGACTAGTTTGTTTCGGTTGGCATAAACATTCAATCCTGCTTCCCAGCTCCAATCTTTATTTTCGAATATCAATCCATTCAAGGATAGTTCAACCCCTTTGTTTTGGGTTTCACCAATATTTGCAGTGTAACTTCCTACTCCAGAAGTTGCTGGTAAATTCACACCCAGCAAAATATCCTTTGTGTTCGTAATGTAATATTCTGCACTACCTGTCAGACGATTGTTAAACAAACCGAAGTCAACCCCTATGTTATAGGTCTCCGAGTATTCCCAACCCAGATCCGCATTGGGGAGTGAATTGACAAAATAACCGGTAGCATAGGTATCGTTTCCAAAATTATAGGGTCTAGTTCCTAAGCCTCCCAATGTCGCATAAGGTGCGATTGCCTGATTTGAGGTCTGACCATAGCCCACTCTCAATTTCAACAAATCCACAGAGGCGGCATTATTCATAAAACCTTCCTTTCGCAAATTCCACCCAGCTGATACAGCAGGATAAGTATGCCACTTATAGCCCGGTGCTAGTCTAGAAGAACCATCAGAACGTAAAGTTGCTGAGATCATGTACCGATCGTCATAAGAATACATTACCCTACCCATATAGGACATCAAACCCCATAGTTCATAGCTTTGATCGCCTGGGTTAACTTGAATCTCTCCGTTGGCAAGACCAATGTTATAAAACTGAAACTGATCGGCTGGGATATCTCTTGCCGTCATTCTGGATCTATGAAATTTATTTTGTTCGGTTGAGTATAGGGCTGTTACATTAACAAAATGTTTATCTGCGAATATTTTATCGTAGGTGATCAAGTTTTCCACAATCCAATGGTAGTTATGGGAATTTCCCACACCTGCCGTGGAAGGAGTAGTAGGGTTTGCGGTGTTTATGCCTCTTCCCGTATAGTCACCTTGGTTGCTTTGACGGTAATCCAAACCTAAATTGACTCTGTATTTCAAGCCATCCACTCCTGGGATTTTCGCTTCTGCATAGATTGCATTGTATGTTGCAAATGCCCGCGTTTCGTTCAGCCATTGACCCTCTAAGTCTCTCACAGTTTCACGAGTGGTTACAAATGATTCATCCAAAGGCATGGTGATTGTCCTCCTCCTGGTTCCGTCCGCATTAAACGGAGATGCGATGGGAGACATACTCAGGACATTGTACAAACCAACTTGAGAACCTTGCGTGGTATTAAAATTATTGTTGGTATTGAATCCTATTCTAAAGAAATTCCCAATTTCCTGGTCAACTGCAGCCCTCATGGAGATTCTATCATACTGCTGGGTAGGGACGACTCCTTCATCGTGGTAGTATCCCAAACCAAAACTGTATGTGCTTTTCTCTCCACCACCAGTAACGTTTATATCATGGTTGGACATCACGCCGTTTTGGTAAAACAAATCCTGCCAATCTGTATTGATGTCATTGGACTCACTCGGTCCATTGGTAAACATGCCTGCGGCTTCTCTCATTTGGATAAATTCCGGACCATTCATCATGGGATATGGAGAGAAGACTGTTTTTGGGCCGTGAAAACCGCTATAACTCACTTTCGCCTCCTGCCCCTTAAAACCTTTCTTGGTTGTCACCAATACCACACCATTGGCACCTCTCGATCCATAGATCGCCGTTGCCGATGCATCCTTTAGGATATCAATACTTGCGATATCCTCCGGATTGATATCTCCAATGGAACCAGAAAATGGAATTCCATTCAATACGACCAAGGGATCGTTACTTGCCGTAAGTGACCGATTGCCCCTTATTCTAATACGCATGGTAGCGCCCGGCTGAGAAGAGGTCTGGGATATTTCCACACCCGGGAGACGACCCTGAAGGGCCTGTGTGATATTTGCCGAAGCTACTTCCCTCATGACGTCTCCTCCTATTGAAGCCACAGATCCAGTCACCGCCTCTTGGCGCATGGTCCCGTATCCAACGACGACCACCTCTTGGAGTGAACTGATATCAGGTTTCATATTTACGGTTATAGAAGACCGATTGCCCACCAGTAATTCCTGAGTAGTAAAACCAATAAATGAAAAGACCAATGTGGCTCCTGGCTTTACATTGATCCTATACTCTCCATCTATACCTGTTACCACCCCATTGGTAGTTCCTTTTTCTTGAATTGAAGCACCTGGCAATCCAATTTCATTTTCGTCGAGAACAGTTCCCGAAACACTTACGCTCTGAGCCATTGACAGATTGCTGATAAAAATAAATACCAGTGCAGCTGTCATGCGAACAAGCCAATTTCCAATCGGTATTTTTTTGACCTTACTGAAAATAATGGCGGATGTTGTTTCCATAAGTTTGATTATTTTGAGGGTTTGTTAAATAGGTTGATTACCACTTTTCTTCACACCTTTTTTTTAGGCAAAGCACTGAAAAAGCCAATAATTTGATAAACCTCTAAAAAAATAAGAATAAATGCAACCGATTTCATTTTTATTTTCATTTTACCCGGCGTGGCCAGCCAAGCGGAATTATATTTGAATTAAAAGCCTCTTTTTCATGGTCTTGGTAATTTTGTGCTCCAATTCAAATTTGGTCGCCCTATGAACCCGAAAAAGCAGATTTTAGTGAATGATTTTGTTTTACGCATTGATTTCCTACCTGCTTTTTCAGTAAATTCCATAAAACCGAAAACACTGATTTTGCCCCTCAGGAATTGGCGGAATATTGACTTCGGGTATGGGAGAGACAAGCTTCGTTTTACTACGCAAATTCCTTCTAATCAACAGGAGTCTCCCTTTTTTCCAGAGGATTGGGATAAATCTTTCATGCTAGCATTCCTCCCAAATTGCCTCACAAAGAAGAAATCAGGCCCTTTATCAAACATTGGCATACGAAGGCTATTTTTTGGACCCTTAAATTTTTTAGATAAATCGTTTTAAAGTAATATTATACTGAAGGCGATGCCGAAAAAAGAATATTCAGCTGTATTTCTGAATAAATGGGATGCATCACCCTTTTTAGGATTGACATTAAACCCAACGAACATGAAAAACAACAAAACCACTTTTTCCAGAAGGAAATTTCTGGGGACATCCCTATTGACCACCGCAGGATTGGCGGCCTTGCCAGGAATGAGTTGGGCAGAAAATATTAAGCCCCTTGCAGATATTCATCAGATAAGACTTGGGTTTATCGGATTGGGCAGACAATCCATGGGGCTCCTCAATGGCATGATAAAAATCCCTGGGGTAGAAGTGGTGGCAGGTGCGGATGTCTATCAGGTAAAAAGGGAGCGATTTGAACTTCGCGTTTCCAAGGCCTACTCCGAAAATGGCAAGCCCTCCCAAAAAGTGACCCTCCATGAAAATTACAAGGACCTTTTGGCAAGACCGGACATAGATGCGGTTGTTATCGCCTCTCCCGATCATTGGCATGCCCTGATGGCCATAGATGCCTGCAAAGCAGGAAAGGATATCTATTTGGAAAAGCCACTTACACTGACCATCAGAGAAGGCCAAGAATTGGTAAAGGCGGTTAGGGCCAACGGAACCATCCTCGCCGTAGGCAGTCAGCAGCGATCAGACTTGAATTTTCAACACGCCGTGAGGATGGTTCAAAAAGGAAGAATCGGAAAACTCGAGAAGGTTTTGGTCAATGTAGGACAACCGGAGCATCCCATCTCTTATGATTTGCCTGAACAAAAAATTCCCGATGGTTTGGATTGGAAATCCTGGTTGGGACCATTGAAACCAATTCATTACAACGAGCAATTGAACCCATCCATCAGCCTAAATCCAGAAAAGAACGAAACTTTTTGGGGAGCTTGGAGAAAATACAAAGAAACAGGGGGAGGATACATGACGGATTGGGGAGCTCATATGTTTGACATTGCGCAGTGGGGAATGGGTATGGACCGCAACGGACCTTCAAAAATTCTTCCTGCCATGAATGGCAAACCTCTGACCTACCAATATACAACTGGTGTGGAAATGGTCGTGGGGGCTTTTGATGGCCCCACACAGGCAGTAAAATTTGTCGGTGAAAAGGGATGGATTCAAGTTTCAAGAGGCAAATTCGCCGCCTCAGATGAAACCTTAAATCCAATCATGGAACGCCCAAACCCAGGGTTTCCGCCACACCTTTTTGACTTCATCGATTCCGTTCAGAAAAGAAGAGACCCTATGGTTCCAGTTGAAATAGGTCACAGTACCTGTATTGTCTGTACTTTGGGAAACATTGCCAATGAACTCCAAAGGCCCTTGGTCTGGGACCCAAAAACAGAAACATTCCCAGAGGATTGGGAAGCAAGCACAAAACTTCATTACAATTACGAAAAAGGATTCACACTTTAAACCCAGCAAAAATGAATAAAAGACGAGATTTTTTAAAACTCTCCGGGGCGATAGCCATTGGAAGTTTGTTGAGCCCGACCAGCCTATTGGCTAATTCGGTATTCGCCAAAAGACCGATTGGTCTACAACTCTATTCCTTAAGAACCGATATGGCTTCAGATCCTCAAGGTACACTGAGAAAGGTGGCCTCAATAGGCTACAAGTCACTCGAGACAGCCAACTATCAGGATGGAAAGGTTTATGGCATGGAACCAAAAATGTTCAGGAAATTTATTGAAGATCTTGGAATGAAGCTAAACAGTGCCCACTTGGGCGGGCCGCAATATACCCCTGAGAAAAAGGAGGAGGCAATGGAATGGTGGAAAAAAGCAATCACCGACCACAAAGCCATGGGAGCAAAGTATATCATCAAGCCTTCGATGCCGATACCAAAGACTTTGGCTGAATTGGATATTTGGTGTGATTACTACAATGCCATCGGAGCTTTGGCCGCTAAATCGGGTCTGAAGTTTGGCTTTCACAACCACGCCCGTGAATTTGAAAAAATTGAAGGTGTGGTCATGTACGACCACATGCTGGCCAAGACCGATCCAAAGCTGGTTTGTTTTGAATTGGATGTGTACTGGTCCAAAAAAGGTGGTTATGATTCGGTTGATTATTTGAAAAAATATCCCGGAAGATTCCCCCTTTTGCATATAAAGGATGAAGAGGAAATCGGCGCCAGTGGAGACATGGATTTCAAACCGATTTTTGAAGCGGCTTATGCCCAAGGCATGAAAGACTTCTTTGTTGAAGTGGAGCGGTATAATTTCGATCCAATCGATAGCGTCCAAAAAAGTTTTGAATACCTAAACAATGCTGCTTACGTAAAGTAACCTTCCCCAGCAGCCTAAAATACAAAGGTCTTGGATTTGGGAATTTTCCATTCCAAGGCCTTTCTAATTTCGATTCAAAATATCAATGAAGCTCGGTTGATCAAAAACCTCTGGTCTTCGGCCCCTTTTTTGTCCTCAGTCGAAAATTGGTTTTGATAAGCCATTCATTTTGAGGATAAAGAGATTTTTTTTCGAATTCAAAATGGTATCTTTAATTACCAGTCAATTTGATTTTGATAAACCTCAAATTTCTTGAAACCATGGAAAAAACACAATTGCTTTCTTTGGGTTTGTGTTTGACAATCCTGTTTTCTGTTTCATGCAACAAGCCCTCGCCGGAGAAAAGCGCCAAAGAGATGGCCTCAATTTTTGTCCCAAATCCACAAAAAGTTGCGGAAAAGCAAGTACCAAAACTTAAAATAGGGGAGAAGGCTCCCTTTTTTAATTTGCCAAACGTGGATGGAAAGCTCATTTCAATAGATGATTTTCGGGAAGCAGAGGTATTGGTTATCAATTTTACTTGTAACCATTGCCCGACAGCGCAGGCTTATGAGGATCGCTATATCCAGTTGGTGGATGAATATTCGGACAAATCGGTGGGATTTTTGGCCATCTCCCCGAATAGTCCTATCGGAATTCTTCCCGAAGAACTCGGATATACAGACCTCAGCGATGATTTCAAAAGCATGCAAATCCGCCATGAAGACAAGAAATACAATTTCCCTTATCTCTATGACGGCGATGACCATGCCTATTCCCTGGCGTATGGGCCGACGACGACTCCACATGTATTCGTATTTGACAAAGAAAGAAAACTCGCTTATTCCGGAAGAATTGATGCGTCGGAAAAGCCCGGAACAGGTAAAGCGGAGGACCTTCGCAACGCCATCGACAGAACCCTCGCTGGGGAAGTCCTGGAACCGGAAAAGGCGATTACACCAGCTTTCGGCTGTTCGATCAAATGGGCTTGGAAAAATGAATACGCCAAAAAAGTAAATGCGGAATGGAAGGAAAAGACCGTGGAAGTCAAAAAAATCAGTGTAGCGCAATTGGCCGAAATTCTGAAAAACGATACAGATGAGTTGTTGCTGATCAATTTTTGGGCAACTTGGTGTGGACCCTGTGTGATCGAATATCCGGAATTTATTGAAATCCAAAGGATGTATGGAGAAAGAGATTTCCAATTCATCTCCCTGAGCTTGGACAGCCCTGTACAAGAGGCAAAAGTTCTCAAATTCCTTAAAGCCAAGTATTCTGCCATTCCCAATTACCTGATCGATACCGAAGACAAGTATGCCGTCATAAACGTGGTCAATAATGACTGGGATGGAAGTTTGCCGATCACATTGCTCATCGAACCCGGCGGAAGGGTGGCTTATAAGGTTTTAGGAGAAATCAATCCACATAAGCTAAAACGTGCAATTGTTGACCATCCCATGATTGGAAGATACTATTGAAAATTAAAAGTTAAGTACTCAATTCGGTTAGATAAAAAAATCAAACGCCGAAATGATCGGCAGGAAGATATTGGCTGTGAAGGATTGAAAGATTTTTTGGGAAACTAAATAAAGATTACTAAATTTAATTGTTTACAATTTAAAGCCGCCGATATGTCCATTTCAGATGATTCCTTATTGTTGAAAAACCAAGTTTGCTTTCCACTCTATGCGGCATCCAGAATACTGATTCAGGCTTACAGAGAACCTTTGGAAGAGCTCGGCCTGACTTATCCACAATATTTGGTTATGCTTATTTTATGGGAAAAAGATGGATTAACGGTCAGCCAGATAGGAGAGAAGCTCTTTTTGGATTCCGGAACACTTACCCCAGTGCTAAAAAGATTGGAGGCCAATAATTTCATAAAAAGAAATCGAAGCGACAAAGACGAAAGAAAAGTTGAAATTGAATTGACATATCCAGGAAAATCTCTGCAAGCAAAAGCAACACCTATTCCAGAAAAAATTCATTCTCTCTTAAACCAATGGGAAGAAGGGGAGTTATCACTGTTTAAGATCCAAGTCAATAAACTAATAGAAACGCTTAAACATTGAGATTACCATGAAAAAAATCACCATTGATTATACAGCAATTGCCGTAAATACGGGAGGAAGAAAAGGAAAAATCAAGACAGATGATGGCTTGCTCGACATGGAAGTAGCCATGCCAAAAGAAATAGGGGGTCCGGGAGGAAAGACCAACCCAGAACAATTGTTTGCTGCAGGCTATGCCGCTTGTTTTGGTGGGGCTCTGGGAGCAGTTGCCAATGGTGTGAAATTGGACGATGCTGAAATCACTGTTAAAACCCATATTGGCAAAACAGGTGATGGAGGATTCGGACTGGCAGTGGATATTTTTGTCAAAATTCCGCAGGCCAATTCCTTGGAAGATGCCCAAAAATTAGTGGATGCAGCACATGAGGTTTGTCCATATTCCAATGCAACCAGAGGAAATATAGAGGTAAATGTAAGTGCCGTAGCATAAAACATCCAGCCCTTGGTAGATTTGCCAAGGGCTAATTTTTTTCCTTGAATCCCTTTAAAAGTTTATTGGTTTGCTTTTGGATTTTGGCTTTCATAAAAGGTGTCCAACCCAATAAAAAGCCCTTCCAACCCAAAGCTTGTCTTGTCCATGCCCACAAATCAAATTGATCGGTGTGCCTGATAATTTTTCCATCCATGAATTCGAAACTTGCATGAATGGTATTGACAACTTTTCTTCCGGTTCCCCCATAAACATACTCAGCAATCCAATCTACAGTCCCATTTTTTTCATCCGCATGGACATTCCGAAAGGTGATCTTGAGGTTCCCTTTGCTTCTTTTGATCAGCATCCTCCACATCATTTCGACATCCCGGCCCTTCAGTTCCCCAAATGCAGGATCCCTAAAAACCACCTCTGAATGATAACAAGCGGACATTCTGTCGGCATCTGCTTTGGCAAAGGCAGTATAAAATTCATGTAGAAGTACTCCGTTGCTTGTCATCATAGGTTTATGCATTTTTTGAAATGAATATTGGATAGAAAAGAAGATCCAAAGTTTCCCAAGAGATATTGCATTGGAATTCTTCAATAACACAGTCTCTCCAAACTGAATCCAGCCGGCAATATTTAACGTCTTCAAGCGCAATATTTGGAGATGACCTGAGCCGATTCGGTTTTGAAGTTTTTTCCTACCTTATTGGCTCAAAACCCCTTATAAGTCATAATTTGAACAGCATTGCGTTTTTTCACTTCTAAATCGAAATAAGGTAATTAAATCATATCCTTCCTCAAAATTTCTTAAAGGCATTTGGACTTACCTTTTTCAAAAATTGGAAAACCAAACACTGCAGAGAGAACCCCATCCCGAAAACTCAAACCCGAATTGTAAGACACTGAAAAAATTAAGCAAAGCATCTAACTTGAACCCGAAATATACATTAGGTTCCCTAAAAGGTCTTGAAACTACAAGAAAATCAGACCAAGTGAAGTACCGAATTGGTGAAGGTAAAAGCAGTAAATAGCTGAATGCTTATTAAGCTATTATAGGTTGGAATTGAATTGGAAATGCCTAAAACGGGTTGAAGTAAGAAGGAAATATGCAATAGGCTTCCAAATAGGGCTATAACTACTAGAAAATCAGATTATTTGGATAATGATAATAATGAATAGTCCAGTATGGTGAAGTCAAAAACAATGAACAACCGACTGATTATTGAGCAATTTCAGGCCGGAAATGAATTGAAATTGCATAAAACGGGTTAAATGGAAAAATTTGAATCAGTTGGCACAAAAAAGGCGAAACCCTATTGGATTTCGCCTTCTGACCTTGAGTGCAAAGATTTGAAGAAATTGATCTTTTTAGGACTCAGCTTCTTTTTGATTCAATTCGGATTCAAATTCAGAAAATTCGAAATCCTCTTCTTTTAACCAATATTCGGATGTCGTGATACTGAAATTGTTGTCTTCGGAGGCTTTCACATCCCATAGAATATTTTCAGCCTCTGGAAAATCGATCTCCGTTTTCATCTGAGGCTCAAAAAGTCTCTCCAAAAGACTCCTGTCGGACAAGCCCACACTGAATAACTTAAGAATATCCTCTTTGGTAAGCACCGGATTTGGCTTCTTGTCAACCCGAGCGATGGAGCAATCGATCACGCTTGCCTTTGCATCGGGAAATTTTCCATTGAAGGCTTTAAACAGGAGTTGATTGACGTGAAACAAGGTAGACTGCAATCCAATTTCCGGATATTCCTCACAAACCTTGTCCAAAAGCATGTCATTTGAAATCTGTTGGATTTGTCCATCAGCAAGATGATCGGACAACTTGTATTCCAAAACCTTCACAGCTGCTTCTTGGGGCTCAAAATCGGTAATGGCCATCAAAAGCAATTCTCTCAGGGTTTCCTTCGGTGCTTTTTCTGCATCGGGATAATCGAATTTTTCCAACAACTGGATGTAATCCTCTGAAGTCCAATATTCTCTTATTTCGTCAACGGTAAGAATGCTATTTATTTTTATTTGAAATTTCATAAATTTTGATTTTAAAGGGATAATGGTAAAAATGAGCTGTTCAATGAATTCTAAAAACACTATGGAACAAAAGTGTGTCCCTAATTCGCCTCCTCAATCTTCACCTTGATTTTTTTGAGCTTTTCGTTTTTCAATTTGGCAAGGACTTTATTTACCTGAGTTCTCTTCACAGAGACATAAGATGCGAAATCCAAGATGGTAATCAGGCCGATGTCTTCTCCCGAAATACCCGCATTTTTGGTCAATAGTCCGACAATATCGCCCTTGCTGATTTTATCCTTTTTCCCTGCACTGATGTATAAGCACGCAAAAATGGGAGGAGGCGGTAGCACCAATTCTTCCTGAAGTGTAATCTCCGTAACGGATTTTTCAACGTATTCAGGCAAAGCTTCGTCATTGGCCAAAACCAGGTAGGCCTGACCTTCGGCGTGCATCCTTGCTGTCCGCCCATTTCTGTGGATAAAGGCATCTTCCTTTGGTGGCAATTGGTAATGTACCACATGTTTGATCTCTGGGATATCCAATCCCCTTGAGGCAAGGTCTGTTGCGATAAGCACATTGTGTGCTCCGCCCCTGAATTTGATGAGGTTTTTTTCCCGATCGATCTGCTCCATTCCTCCATGAAGGACACCATGCGCAAATCGATGGTCTGTAAACAAGGTGCTGATTCGGTCCACAGCGTCTCGGTGGTTACAAAAGACCAAACACACTTCGTCGTTGAATTCAGCGACCAACCTCATCAAGGTTTCCACTTTTTCAATACTTCGGGTGTGTACCAGCTTCAATTCCAGTTTGGAATCCACTTCGTCCTTCAGGTAATTGAGTGCTTCGGGTTTGGAGAAGGGAAGAAACTCAGGCCACAATTTCAATTTTGTAGCGGAAGTGAGCAGGTGCTTTTGCTTGCCGTTTAGGGCCTTAAAGATCAAGGTCAATTGATCATGAAATCCCATTTGTAGGGATTTGTCAAATTCATCCAAAACCACCATATTGACGGTCTTTGGGTCAAATGATTTTCTGAAGATATGATCTGCCAATCTTCCTGGTGTACCAATAATCACAGCAGGGGCCTCATTTAGGCTGTTTTGTTCGATTTTGACAGAGTGTCCACCGTAGCAGCAACTTACTTTGTAAGAAGTTTTCATTGCCTTGAATACCTGCTCGATCTGAAGGGCCAACTCTCTTGATGGAACCACAACCAATGCCTGCACCCCAGAACTGTCTTTTTGAAGTTGGTTTACAAGTGGAATCAAAAAAGCGATGGTTTTACCAGATCCTGTGGGGGCGAGCAACATCAAGTTTTCTGAAGAAGCTGCCTTTCCAATGACAGCTTTCTGCATGTCATTGAGTTCCGCGATGGAAAGATTTTTTAGAAACTCCGCGGTTGTCTCTTCCAAATTATTTTGCATATACAAAGGTAGCTTTAAGCTGACGTCTTTTAGCTATCTTTTTATTTTGTCTTTCGGGTCTTCGTGGAGAAAGCTACAGATTAAAAAAAACCGATCGTTCCAATATCGTGGATTTTGGAGCGATCGGTTGGTATTTTGCTTAGGAAAAAGGATAATGTCCTTTTTCAATCATAAAATCAGCAATTTGTCTTCTCAGGCTTTTGGTATCTACCAAATCCATTTTGGTGAAACGCTTCAATCCCATCAACATGACTTTTTGCTCATCTCCAGAAGTAAACGAAGCGATTGCTTCCTTCGCAGCGATGTTTATTTTTTCTGCCGCCTCAGACAGATAAACCTTGGCCATTGCGATCTGCTGCTGACAACTTTCCTCGCCTCTCAGTCCCACCAATTTCTCAGCTCTCAGGATAGCGGATTCTGCCGCATAAATTTCAATCATGACATCTGCCAGATTCATCATCACCTCCTGTTCATCCTCGATCCTGTCCTGAAGTGACATGGCGGCTTTTCCTCCAACCATCAGGAATACTTTCTTCAATTTATTCAGAACATCTTTTTCGGCAGCAAAAAGTGTTGAGGTATCGAGAGATTCGAAACTTGGTACAGATGTCAATTCCTTGGAAACAGCCATTGCCGGTTCAAAAATGTTGACTTCCCCTTTCATTGCCCTTTTCAAAAGCATCCCAACCATCAGCATTCTGTTGATTTCGTTGGTCCCTTCATATATCCTGGAAATCCTTGCATCTCTGTAGGCCCTTTCCATTGGTGCATCTGCAGAATATCCCATTCCACCATAGACCTGAACTCCCTGATCCACGACATAGTCAAGCACTTCAGACCCATGAACCTTGGCAATGGCACATTCGATGGCAAATTGCTCCACACCCTTGAGTTTTGCTTCGGAATCTTGCATTCCTTCAGCGATCAGACTGTTGATTCGATCCTCTATATCCTGCCCTGCACGGTAGCAAAGGGCTTCTGTAGCAAAGGTTCGAATCGCCATTTCTGCCAATTTAGCCTTGATGGCACCAAAAGTATTGATGCTCACACCAAATTGTTTTCTTTCGGTAGAATACTTGATGGCAAGGCTTGTAACGGTTCTCACACCTCCCAAAACACCTGCACCAAGTTTTACCCTTCCGATATTAAGGATATTCACGGCGATTTTAAATCCGTTTTGACGATCGGAAAGCATGTTTTCCACAGGCACCTGACAATCATTGAAGAATACTTGACGGGTAGACGAGCCTTTGATTCCCATCTTTTTCTCCTCTTCATTCATCGTGATACCACCAAAGGACTTTTCGACAATGAAGGCAGTCAGGTTTTTATCGTCTTCAATCTTGGCAAAGACAATGAACAAATCCGCAAAACCCGCATTGGAGATCCACATTTTTTGCCCGTTGAGAACATAATGTTTTCCATCAGCAGATAGTGTTGCCTTTGTTTTACCGCTGTTGGCGTCTGAGCCAGCGTCTGGCTCAGTCAGACAGTAACAGGCAGCCCATTGACCGGTTGCCAACTTGGGCAAGTATTTGTTCTTTTGATCTTCCGTACCATAATAAAGAATAGGCAAGGTACCGATTCCGGTGTGTGCACCATAGGTAGTGGAAAATGATCCCGCCGCCCCGATAATGTCGGCGATCAGCATAGAGGTATTGAAACTCATGCCCATTCCACCAAAGACTTCGGGAACGGAAATGCCCAAAAGACCCAATTCTCCAGCTTTTTTGAAAATCTGGGGTACCAAATCCGGGTTTTTCATGCTGTCTATCTCCTCGATCCTGGGAGTAATCTCCGTATCAACAAAGTCTTGACAAGCTTGAGCCATCATTTTTTGTTCTTCCGAGAACTCCTCAAAAATAAAGATGTCCTCTGCAGCTGTTTCCTTAATTAGGAATTCACCGCCATTGATTGATTTTTTTATGGTTTCCATTTTGTTTCAGTTTTAAAAGGATAGGCATTCTGACGCGTATTGTTTTGTATTCAAGCAACAACCGGTAAACAATTGAAACCGATCACATTCACCTATTTCAAGAGTTCAAAAACCCCTGCCACTCCTTGCCCACCTCCAACACAGGCGGTTACCATTCCGTATTTTTTATTCTGACGGCGGAGCTCGTTGAAAAGTTGGACGGATAGCTTGGCTCCGGTGCAACCTAGGGGATGACCCATGGCCACAGCACCGCCATTGACATTGATGATATCAGGGTTAAGGTCTAGGGATTTGATAACCGCCAAGCTTTGCGCTGCAAATGCCTCGTTCAATTCAATCAATTCAATGTCATTGATGGAAAGACCGGCTTGCTTCACCGCTTTTGGGATTGCCACTTTTGGACCTATCCCCATGATTCGAGGTTCAACACCGGCGACAGCGTAGGACATCAGCCTGGCGATGGGTTCAATATTCAATTCCTTGACCATTCTTTCCGACATCACGACCACAAATGCGGCACCATCAGAAGTCTGGGAAGAATTTCCCGCAGTCACTTGACCTCCGTTTTTGAATGCAGGTTTTAGGTTGGAAAGGATTTCCATTGATGTTCCTTTTCGAGGACCCTCATCTGTATCGACGATGTATTTTCGGGTTTTCTTCTTTCCCTTTTCGTCAAGATAAGTTTCTTCTACTTCCACAGGCACAATTTCATCCTTGAACTTTCCAGCGGCAATGGCTGCAAAAGCCTTTTCATGTGATTTTACGGAGAACAAATCAGATTCCTCTCTGGTGATGTTATAATCCTTTGCCAATTCTTCCGCAGTAAGCCCCATGCTGAGGTAATAATCCGGAGTTTTGGAGGCAATGTTCCAGTTGAGCGCTGTTTTATAACCCATCATCGGGACCATTGACATGGATTCCGTACCGCCGGCGATAATGCAATCTGCCATTCCTGCCTTGATCTTGCCAACCGCCAAAGCAATGGCTTCCAATCCCGAGCCACAATATCTGTTGACAATAAATCCAGGATTATCTACTCCCAAGGCAAGTAGTGAAATCATTCTCCCCATCTGCATGCCCTGTTCGGCTTCCGGAACGGCATTGCCTACAATGAGGTCCTCAACCATTTTGGATTCCAAACCCGGTGTGTTGGCGACCAAATGCTTGATGACATCAGAAGCCAAATCATCGGGCCGATAAAAACGAAAACCTCCTTTTTTGGCTTTGCCAACTGCCGATCTATATCCATTTACTATATATGCTTCCATTTTATTTTTTATTGGGTTAACTGAAAATTTAAGGTGACCAAATCTTGATCCTGGCCAATCGATCCAAATTGTCTGGGAACCGACACTAATTTCTAAGTGGTTTTCCTTTGAATAGAATGGAGTGAATCCGCTCTAGGGTCTTTTTCTCACCAGTCAAGCTCAAGAAGGCCTCCCTTTCCAAATCCAAAAGATATTGCTCAGTCACTTCTGTCGGAGAAGACAAATCCCCTCCAGACATTACCCAGGCAAGTTTTCTAGCGATTTTTGCATCGTGATCAGAGATGTAAGCACCGTACTGCATCCCGGTAATCCCAGCTTCAAACAAGGCCAAAGAAGTTTTTCCAAGTACCTTGATATTGGTTTGCTGTATCGGCTGGATATAACCCGCATCGGATAAGGCCAGTACTTTTTCCTTGGCATCTGCCAACACCCTTTTTCTGTTCAGGGTGATGGCGTCCTTGGTCTGCAAATATCCCAAAGCCCTTGCCTCATGTGCTGAGGTAGAAACCTTGGCAGTGGCGATGTTCATAAAGTAGTCCTGAAGTTGGTTGAGTTCCACATCTCCGGCAATCAGTCTGTTGGAAAATCTCAGCGTCATCTCCTTGGTTCCTCCACCTGCTGGAATCAAACCGACACCTACTTCTACCAAACCCATATACAATTCCGCGTGTGCCTGAACCGCATCTGCATGAAGAGACATTTCACAACCTCCCCCCAATGCCATATTGTGTGGAGCAACCACCACTGGAATAGAAGAATAGCGCACCTTCATCATGGTGTTTTGAAACTGTGCAATCATCAGGTTGATTTCGTCGTATTCCTGATCACCTGCAAACATGAACAACATGGCCAAATTTGCCCCTGCGGAGAAATTTCCACCTTCGTTTCCAATCACCAATCCTTTGTAGGATTTTTCAGCCATGCTGATGGCGGTATTGATTCCTTCTATCACTTCCGCACCCAGGGAATTCATCTTGGTATGGAATTCCAATCCAATCACCTCATCGCCCATGTCATAGATCGTGGCTCCAGCATTGCCCCAAAGTTTTTTATTGGCCGCTTTAAGTGTATCCAAGAGAATAAATTCTTCCGCACCCGGAACTGGCAAGTATGATTTTGAATGAATATCGTAGTACTTTTTCTGTCCGTTTTCAACCTTGTAAAAAGCCGTATGGCCTGCATCCAACATTTCATGGACCCATGGAGCTGCAATTTCTCCGGCAGCTTTCATCTTCTCGACGGTTTCTTGTAAACCCAAAACATCCCAGGTTTCAAATGGACCCAACTCCCAACCAAACCCAGCACAAACTGCTTGATCGATACGATAGAGTTCGTCGGAAATTTCAGGAATCCTATTTGCACAGTATTGAAACAGATCATAGAAAGTAGCTCTGTAAAATTCACCTGCCCTATCCTCAAAATTCACGAGGAATTTAATTCTTTTCTTCAAGTCATCAATTTCCTTGGAGGCTTCCAATGCCTTGAACTTTGGCTTCTCTACATCCTTATATTCAAAAGTCTTAAGATCTAATTCCTTAAGTTCCTTGGTGCCATCTTCATGACGGATCATTTTAAAATAACCCTGGCCGGTTTTATCACCCCACCATTTGTTCTCGTTCAATACTTCGACAATCTTAGGTAATTTGAATTTATCCCTGGATTCATCATGCGAGAGCGCCTTGTAAAGGTTATTGGCAACGTTCACCGTAGTATCCAATCCCACTACATCCATGGTACGAAAAGTAGCAGATTTGGCCCTTCCAATGAGTGTTCCTGTGAGTTTGTCCACCTCAGATACACTGAGTCCCATTTTCTCAACAGCATGCATCCCCGAAATAATGGCATAGACACCTATTCTATTGGCGATAAATGCAGGGGTATCCTTGCAGAGCACAGTTTCCTTACCCAAAATCCTGTCCCCAAAATCCATCAAGAAATCGATGATTTCAGGATTGGTCTTGGGAGCCGGAATAATTTCCAATAATCTCAAGTACCTCGGGGGATTGAAAAAGTGGGTTCCGGCAAAATTCGCCTGAAAATCTTCAGACCTTCCTTCGCACATGAGGTGCATCGGAATTCCGGAGGTATTTGAGGTAATTAAGGTGCCTGGTTTCCTGAATTTTTCCACCTTCTCAAAAAGTGACTGTTTGATATCCAGTCTTTCCACTACTACTTCCATCACCCAATCGTAATCCTTGATTTTTGGCAAATCATCATCAAAATTACCTGTGGTGATCCTGGAAATAAACCCAGCATCGTAAAGAGAAGCTGGTTTTGATTTTAATGTGTTGGTTAAGGCGGTTTCAACAATTCTATTCCTGACTGCCTTGTCAGAGATAGTTAAACCTTTTTTCTTTTCTTCCTCACTCGGTTCTTTGGGCACTATATCGAGCAACAATACCTGAACGCCAATATTGGCGAAATGGCAGGCAATCCTCGATCCCATTACTCCCGAACCTAAAATGGCAATTTTTTTAATGGCTCTTTTCATAAAGTTTTTTTATTAAAGTTCGTACACCTTATCACTGTACGAATTAGGGTTTATTGGTTCTGATTGAATATTTTCAATGACTTTATTGATTTTCTGGAACACTGAATAGAAAATTTCCAGCTCACTTTCACTGGCCAATTCCCTTACCTGAAGATTAAAATTTTTGATGGTCTCCACTGAAATTGCCTTTTTGCGTTTACCCTCCGGCGTCAAAAATATCCTCACGGATCTTTTGTCATTTGGATCCGCTTTTTTAAAAATGAATCCTTTTTCCTCCATAGTCTTGAGCATCCTGGTGAGACTTCTTGCCTCCAGTCCAATCAATGGGGCAATTTTGGTGGCAGCAGTCCCTTCCTTGGAGTTGATGTTGATCAGAACAAATCCCATGGCCGTGGTAAAATCTTCCTGGGCTGCTTTTTGATTGTACATCCTGGAAATGGCATGCCAAGCACTCTTGATGTGATGATCTACCGTTTCTTCTCGTTTCATAGACAATATTTTACACTTCTAATGTAAGAAAAATATTGTATGCATGCATACTATTTCCTAAAAAAGTTATGCATGCAGAGGAAATTAAAAAAACATAAATTTTAAAATAACGGAATATTATTTTTCCGTTATCAATTTAGGGCCATTAAGTATTGAATTTTGGATTAGAAAACTGAAATATCAAAATAAGTTTCTGAAAATTTTATTTGTATAAATCTTCCATTTCTTTCGCATATTTTTCATGTATCACTTTTCTCTTCAGTTTCATGGTTGGAGTAAGTTCACCGGATTCCACGCTCCAGGATTTTGAAAGCAATTTGAACCTCTTGATTTGCTCCCATTTCCCAAAATACTTGTTTAGATCATCTATTTCCCTTTGAAATTTCTCCAAAATTTCATCCTTTGCGATCATCTCCTCGTCATGGGTGTAGGGGATATCTTTGTGTTTACAATAATCCTTTAGTGCATCAAAACTCGGAACAATCAGTGCCGTTGGGTAATTTTTGTTTTCTCCCACCACAATCAATTGGTCGATTAAGACAGATTCCTTGAATTTGTTTTCCAAAGGCTGTGGAGCAATATATTTACCTCCGGAAGTTTTGAACATTTCCTTCTTCCTATCAGTGATCTTTAGGTAATTGCCTTCGTGTAGCTCTCCAATATCGCTTGTATGGAACCAGCCATCCTTGAGTACCTCTGCGGTCAATGCTGCATTCTTGTAGTAGCCTTTCATGACATTTGGTCCCTTGACCAAGATTTCTCCATCTTCAGCAATTTTGACTTCGACCTCCTTGACCAATTTTCCTACAAATCCTATTCTAATTTCCTTTAGATTACATACGGAAGTGGATATAACGGGAGAAGTTTCGGTAAGCCCATAACCCTCACAAATAGGAATGCCAGCACTCCAAAATACCCGGGCCAATCTTGGTTGAAGTGCAGATGCGCCTGAATTGATCTGCATAATATTGCCTCCAAGCGCCTCTCTCCATTTGTTGAAAATGATTTTATTGGCCAATTTCAATTGAAAATTGTACCATGATCCCTGATCCTTGGAGGGTTCATATTGCAGACCAAGGTTTAAGGCCCAGAAAAAGAGCGATTTTTTTATACCGGTTAGCCCGTAGCCTTTGGAAACAATTTTATCATATACTTTTTCCAGTAATCTGGGGACTGTATTGAACATTTGAGGCTGGATTTCTTTTAAATTTTCCCCAATTGATTCCATACTTTCAGCGTAATAAATGGAAATACCCATGAATAGATAACAAAAAGAGCCTGTTCTTTCATAGATATGACAAAGGGGTAAGAAACTTAATGCCTTCGAATTTCCAGCAGGTACAATGATCCGGTCTTCCACTGCAGATACATTGTGTAGCACGTTGCCATGCGTCAACATAACTCCTTTGGGTGTTCCGGTCGTTCCTGAGGTATAGATAATGGTAAAGAGACTCTCTTCCATTACAAATGATTTAGCCGTCTCTAGCGCACTCAAATCTCCATTCTTTCCTTTTGACATAAAATCCTCCCAATGGATACAGGATTCTAATTTGTCAAAAGAGAATATCTGCCTTTCAATTCCAAGGGATGCTTCCTTTGCTTTGGCTAATATTTCCTCATCACCCACAAAAACCATTTTCACCTCTGCATGCTCAAAAATGTACTTATAGTCCTCTGCTGAGATGGTTGGATACATCGGAACAGATATGGCGCCTATTTGCTGGAGCGCCAAATCTATAAAATTCCATTCTGGACGGTTGTTTGAAATAATGGCAACTTTGTCTCCTGACCCAATATTGGACGATAAAAAAGCCATGCTCAGTTGATCCACTATCTTTTTCAAATCCTTGGATGAAAAGGTTACCCATTCTCCATTTACTTTATGGCCTAGGGCGACCTCTTTGTTGTATTTTAAAATCTGATAATCGATGATGTCAAAGAGTCTGTTGATCTGCATGTGGAAATGGGCTTAATGTTTTTTTAAGGTATCAAAAAGCTTTGAGGAAAGCAAAAGCGATCAAAATAAGTTATCCACCCTATTGTATATTTATTTGATTAATTTAAGAAGAGAACTATTAAAGTTATTATAGGGTGGATATGTGGATAACAATTGTTCAAATAGTTTCCCACAGGATTTTTTTTGAATCGATGAATGTTATGCACCTATTACCCACATTTTTTTCTTTGATAACTTCTTCATTATCATCTACCCTTGTAAAAAACCGATAAAGTTGTGAACAATCCCGAAAAAGATAGCTGTTCATAAAAACTTGTGTTTGTAATTGTTGACAAGGGTGTACAACCATAGAGTTGTCCATACTTTAAAAAATTTTACTCTTTTTAAAAATCTCATTTGGGGACAAACCTCTTTTTGTACCCATTTTATCCTTACTTATGCACAGTCTTATGGGTACTTGTCTACCGTATTGTGGGTTGATTTTCTTCATCTTTTGTTGGCGAGGGTTCGTTTTCTCCATTTTTCAAAAGGCCTAGTCCAATGGGATTTAAAGGATTGATGGTGATTTCATTGTCCCATCCTGCTTTTAAGATGATGTCCCGTGAGTTGTCATTTTCGGAATTGATATGGTAATATATCGGCTCGGCTTGTCTTTTTTCCGTGAGATTTGATGGATCCCATCTCCTATTTCCGTTTAGGTCTTCGATAACTCTTACTCGATAGGTTCCCGCTTCCAATTCCATAAATACAATCTCATTTTTGTCTTTGAGGTATTCTTCCTTGACCAACTGATCTTTGTTGTTCAATAATTGGATGATGAGTGGATATCTATTGCTGTTTATCTTTACTCTCAAAGCATCCGCAAGAACTTCCTTTTTTAGTTTCCTGTACGTTCCCTCAATTTTATTTTCGTTTGTAAGTCCTTCTACATCAAAAAAGGTTGAATCTGCTGAATAAACTGTGAATACTTCATTCTTTAAGGAATCTGGAATAGCGATATCAATGTATATTTTTGTATAATCCGAGCTGTCTTTTAAATATATCCACTCTCGTTTTACCGGTATAATTGATGCTGTATCATATTTGACAAATAAGGAATCCAGTGTTATTTTCTTTATGGGCTTGTTGAAAGTTATCTCCGAGGTAAATTTTCTGACAAAATTAGTCCCAGAATTGATTGTGCTTTCCAGTTTCTCTTTTGATCTATCACTCTCTTGGAATTTGGCAAAGACCATTGTATCCTTTTTGAAACCTACGGAATCTTTGAAAACCAACCCAATGGCCGTACTGTCTCCTTCAAAATCAGTGTGGTAAAAACGCATATTTTTGTCCTTGATTCTATAAAACAATTTTTTATGAATGTCTGGATGCTCTACTTCTACTTCTGTGATGGGTTTGCTTAGAATGATGTCATAATTGGTGCCTACAGGCGAACTCCTATTAATCTTAATGGGAGATAGATCAGCTTTTGATATATAAAATTGTGCGTTGTCAATATTGTCTGTTATGTTGACCTCAGCATCCAAAAACCCATATGGTTCTGTTTTATCTTCAGCTTTAAGGGAGTTGTTGATATCATGCCAGGCATAAGCACTGTATGCTCCTGCCTTGATATTTGTGATTTGGAATCTTCCCAAGGTATCAGCTTGTCCTATGTAATAGGGAGGCCCGCTGAGTACATCTGTCGTGTCTGATAATGGATACAATCCCACCAGTACATCTTTCATGTTTTTTTCTCTTTGTGGAAACAAGAAATTTACTTTTCCCGAGAATGTTAAACTGTCTATATTCTCACCTGTAGAAAAGACGAGTTTAAGATTTTCCGCTGGGTTTTTTTCTGTGATGTCTGTAATGCTTTTTTGGAAATTGAACACATAGGTGGTGTTGTCCTCAAGTTCTTGATTCAGTTTCATGGTCACACGGTTTTTTACCGCTAAGACCTGCATCTCATCCTTTTTTATTCTCGGTGTGATAATCACTTGCTTGTTGGGGTTTTCGATGTTTATGTATTCATCGAAATCGAGGGTGATGGTCGATGGTCTAATATTGACCGCATTGTTTTTAGGATTTGTTTCCAATAATTTTGGAGGATCCAGGTCTTTTGGACCTCCCATTGGCGTGCTTTGTTTAGCACATGAATGAAGTATGAATACTGCTATAAATATTAATAATTTATGGATTAATTTCATTTTTTCTTCAAAATAAACAAAATACTTGAATATTTTCCATCATTATTTTTTGCCCATCTATTTGATTTCCAGCCCATTGTAAGTGCTTTCATCAAGTTTTTCAATTTGGCTGTTTTCGGATGGACATAACTTTCTGATAAAAGAGAAACATAATAGCTATCAAAAACCATAGGCTTTTGATCTACAATTTCCATGCTCATTTCATTGGCAAAGTGCTGTATACTTTCTTTGGTGAAATGATACAAATGTCTCGGTACATCCAAGGAAGCCCAATTGTTTTTGTATTGAAGGGAATCGAATGAATCATAATTGGGAACAGCAATATAGAGGAAGCCGTCATTTTTGAGTTTTTTGATTAATTTCTTACTCGTTTTCCTCAATGAGTGAATGTGTTCCAATACATGGAATAATGTTATGGCATCAAATTTCTTTTCCTCATCAAGATTATCGATGGTTTTTAAGATGTTGAGTCCAAAATCTTTTCCTATTTTTCTTGCATCTTGGTTGGGTTCAATGCCAGTTACTTCCCATCCCGATCTTTTTGCTGTTTTTAAAAAATAACCAGTTCCACACCCATAATCCAACAATCTACCAGGTTGTGGGCATTTCTCCTGAATCCATGAAATTTTGGTTTTTAGGGTTATTTTCCTCACCCACTTGTATATAATGTTGGTTAGGTTATTTGATTTGTCTTGGTGTGAAATATACCCCTCAAAATCATAATACTTTCCTATGTCTTTTTCTTCTGGCCTTGGGTTTGTAAATATCAACTTACAAGAGGAACAATGGCAAAGCAAAAATTTTTCTTGGCTAACAGCAAAGTCTTTAACTTCTGTATGATTAAGAAAAAGCCCACTTTTACAAAGTGGGCATTTGGTTAATCTTTCTCTCATCTTCCTAGGTAAACCGTTAGTATGGATAGATCTGCTGGTGACACACCACTTATTCTTGATGCTTGCCCTAATGTTTCGGGCCTTATTTTGTTGAGTTTTTGTTTACCTTCCGCTGATAAGGCTGTTATTCCCAGATAGTCGAATTCTATGGGGATTTTGTAATTTTCCATATTGTTGAGTTTTTCGACCATCTGTTGTTCTTTCTCTATATAGCTGTCGTATTTGATCAGAATCTCTGCCTGCTCCAAAGCGTCTTTGCTGTATTTGGATAGATATTGCTTTAGATTAGCATCCAATTCCATAATTTGTGTCAATCCTATTTGAGGCCTTTTCAATAGCTTTTCCAAGGTTATTTTCTCCTTTATGGTTGCTGTATCCAAACCTTCTAGGCTGATATTGATCTCTTCTGGAGCGAGTTTTTTTTGTTTGAGGTCATTGATCAATCTGGCGGTATCTGCTTTTTTGTCAAGCATTTTTTCCATACGGACATCATCTGCCAGACCGATTTGATGGCCTAATTGGGTCAATCTCAAATCTGCATTGTCCTGTCTCAAAAGCAATCGAAACTCCGCTCTGGATGTAAACATGCGATAGGGTTCTTCTGTGCCTTTGTTGATAAGATCGTCGATCAATACACCGATATAGGCTTCAGATCTTTTCAACACGAAAGGATCTTTTTCATCAGTTTTTAACGATGCGTTTATTCCCGCCATCAATCCCTGTGAAGCGGCTTCCTCATATCCTGTTGTCCCGTTGATCTGCCCTGCGAAATACAGGTTTTCTATCAAATGAGTCTCCAGGGTTGCCTTAAGTTGGGTTGGAGGAAAAAAATCATATTCTATAGCATATCCAGGACGGAACATCTTGGCTTGCTCAAAACCTTCTATTTTTCTGATTGCATCGTACTGTACATCTTCTGGCAATGAGGTTGAAAAACCATTTACATAGATTTCAACTGTATCCCAACCCTCAGGTTCTACAAATATTTGATGTCTCTCCCTTTCGGCAAAACGGTTGATTTTATCTTCAATGGACGGACAATATCTCGGGCCCAGACCTTGGATACGTCCATTAAACATTGGAGATCTGTCGAAGCCTTTTTCTAAGGCCTTGTGGACATTTGTATTTGTGTAGGTAATCCAACACGGTCTTTGTTCTTTTATCGGCTTGGTTTCATCAGAATAGGAGAACTTTTCTGGGTTCTCGTCTCCGTGTTGGATTTCCATTTTGGTATAATCCAAACTCCTGCCATCCACACGAGGCGGTGTTCCGGTCTTCATCCTCCCAGCTTCAAAACCAAGGCCTACAAGTTGCTCTGTAATTCCTTTTGAAGCGGATTCGCCGGTCCTACCACCGCCAAATTGTTTTTCCCCAATGTGTATGATCCCATTCAGGAAGGTGCCATTTGTAAGAACGACGGATTTTGCTAGAATTTCAATGCCTATATTTGTTCTGACCCCGACCACTCTATTGTCTTTTACCACAATTCCACTGATCATTTCTTGCCAAAAATCAACATTTGGTGTTCGTTCTAGGGCTAGCCGCCATTCTTCAGCAAATCGCATTCTGTCATTCTGGGCTCTCGGGGACCACATGGCAGGCCCTTTTGATCTGTTGAGCATTCGGAACTGAATGGTCGACTTGTCTGAAACAATGCCTGACATTCCTCCCAACGCATCGATTTCTCGCACGATTTGACCTTTGGCCACACCGCCCATGGCTGGGTTGCAGGACATCTGGGCAATGGTGTTCATGTTCATGGTACACAACAATACCTTTGATCCCATTTTTGCCGCGGCATGCGCAGCTTCACAACCTGCATGACCCGCCCCTATTACTATTACGTCGTATATTGGAAACATAAATCGTTTTCTTAATTGTTTCACGTGGAACACTTCCGTTTGTTATGGATTTTAGTGTGTTTTCCACGGGGTGTATTTGTAAATGTTTCACGTGAAACATTTACATGTTTTGAAAATGATGGATGCAAACTTCCTCCATTTTTCTCATTTTCAGCACTTCTTCTTCTTTTTTGTCTTTGTAGCCCATTAGGTGCAAAATCCCGTGGCTCATTACGCGCAGCAATTCTGTCTCAAATAGAATGTCCATTCTTTGGGAATTGTCTATTACCCTGTCTATGCTGACAAAGATGTCTGCCTCTATTTTGTTATCCCCTTCAGAATTGTCGAAAGTGATGATGTCTGTGAGTGTGTCGTGATTGAGGTACTCCAGGTTTTTTTGGTGAAGGTATTCGTCAGAGCAAAACACATAGTTTATTTCCCCAATAGAGTATCCACCTTCTTCGGCGATTTTCTTCAGCCATTTTTTGTGTTTGTTCTTTTCTTTAAGCTGGAATTTGATTTCCTCTTCAAAAAACTGAATCGCCATATTAAGAGATGTAAAATGTCAAGATGGTTCTTCTTCCTTCGTCTTCATACTTTACATCATCAGACAGGTGCTTCATGATAAAAATTCCCCTACCCCCCATTTTCTCTAAGTTTTCTGGTGATGTTGGATCTTTGATGTTTTCAAAATCAAATCCTTTTCCTTCGTCTTTTACGATAAACCGAACTTGGTCTTCTTCAAAAAACAACTCAAGGCCCACGTTTTTGGCGCTATCAGCACCGTTTCCATGGAGAATCGCGTTGCTTACACATTCTGTTACCGAAATCATGATGTTTCCGTAAATGTCATCATTGATTTGAAATCTGTCTCTTGCGTTGTCAATGAAGCTTTCTACGATTTTTATGTTTTCAATCAAAGAGGGAATTGAAATTTTAATAGATTTCATGAAGCTTTTATGGTAAAATTGATAAATTACTTATTTATTTTTAGTTCAACTCTATTAAAATTGGACAATGATCGGAATGAATGGCGTCTGGTAAAATCAACGACCTTTTGATCTTCTCCCTAAGTGGACTTGTCGTCATATGATAATCAATCCGCCAACCCAAATTTTTACCTCGGGACCCCGCTCTGTAACTCCACCAGGTATATTGGTGGGGGTCCTGATTGAACAGCCTGAAACTGTCTTCAAATCCTGTACTGGTAAACTTATCCATCCAAGCCCTTTCTTCGGGTAAGAATCCCGAGGAATTTTTGTTGGATATCGGGTTATGGATATCGATTGGCTTATGGCAGATGTTGTAGTCTCCACTCAATATCAAATTAGGAATTTTTTTTATCAAGTCTTGAGAATAGCCATATATGTCATCCAGAAAGCGATATTTAAAGTCCTGTCTTACATCACCTGTAGTCCCAGAAGGGAAATAGGCAGAAAGGAAGGAAACCCCGTCAAAATCCGCTCTGATGATTCTCCCCTCATCGTCATATAGGGAATGATCCATTCCATATTCGACGTGGTTGGGTTTGATTTTGCTTAGGATCGCTACTCCACTGTATCCTTTTTTGACGGCAGGGTGCCAATAGATGTGATAACCTAGGTCTTCAAATTGGCTTCGGTCGATTTGGTTTTCCAAAGCCTTTACTTCCTGAAGACCGATTACATCTGGATTCACGGCTATTAACCAGTCTTTAAAACCTTTGTTTAAGGCTGCCCGGATGCCATTTACATTATAGGATACGAATTTCATTTGCAATTGATTGTTTTTGTTCCCAAATCAAGTAAATTATTTGATTTCTATCTGGAATTCTTGCTCGAAATAATCCAGCGTGTGGATTTTGAGTAGTTTTTCTTGTTCCAAGGCATTGAAATGGGGAAGTTTTTTCAACAGTTTCCAATGTGGCCACCCGTCTTGATCAATGAAGTCCAATTCATAAAAACCCGATAGACTCAATACCTTGCAGACTGCGATATGCATCAGGTCTTGTTTTTGTTCTTTTGTAAAATTCCGTTGCCCCTGTCCCAATTCCTGGACGCCAATCAGGAACAACACTCCGTTGAGATCGGCGGGCTTTTTTCCAACCAATTCTTGTATTCCAAAGAGGAGTTTGTTGAATCGTTTGTCGAGATCGAGATCTTTTTTGAACATGTTATTTTACTGTGTTTTCTAGTTCTTCCCAGTATTCTACGGCTCTTCTCAAATGTGGGATTACAATGGATCCGCCAATAACAGTTGCAATGGAAAATACCTCAAACAATTCTTCTTTGCTCAAGCCTTCTTCAAAGGATTTACCCAAATGGTACTTGATACAATCATCGCATCTCAAGACCATAGAGCATGCCAACCCGATCATCTCTTTTGTTTTGACATTAACAGCACCTGCTGCGTAGGTATTGGTGTCCAAATTGAAGAATCTTTTTATTACTTTGTTGTCTGCGGCCATGATCTTTTCGTTCATTTGGCCTCTATAGGTGTTGAATTCTTCTATTAAATTCATTAACTTTTAATTAAAATTTTAATTAACTGGCAAATATAACAGGTATTTTCCGCCCATTGTTTGTAACAACCCTTTTTCGAGATGCGTTTCACTTTTTTTGAAGATTTTCTGTCCTTGGTTTTCCCAAAAACCTGTTGTGTTTGTAAGAGGAGTCTTTTTGTTTTTGAAAACCAACTCTGTAAGGTGTGCATCGGATCTCTTCCGATCACCAATTACCACCAAAGGCCTCAAAATAACGAACTTTCCCTAAAAATCTTGGGACTTACCAAGCCAAACTTGGTCATTTCCTTTCTCCAATTCACCAAAAAAGGGACCAGTCAAAAATTGCTTCACCAGCTCAAATACAGGAATAAACCCGAAATAGGGGTTGAACTTGGAAGGATATATGGCCACATTCTTAGCGAATGGGGTTTTGGTTCCCATTGGGATTATATCATACCTGTGCCCTTACATCCCATAAAATTAAAAAGGAGAGGATACAACCAAAGCGAACAATTTGCTTTGGGCTTGAGTGAAATACTGGGAGTCCCCATTTCAAGGAGTTTGCAAAGAGATCAATTTACCGATACGCAAACGCAGAAATCGAGAATGGAGCGCTTAGAAAATGTAGCCAATGTTTTTTCCGTCCGTTATTTTGACGAAATCAAAGGAAAAAGAATACTCTTGGTGGATGATGTCATGACAACTGGAGCCACCCTTACCTCTTGTGCCAACAGCCTGCTGATGGCTGGTGCAGGTACAGTTGACCTGGCAGTAATTGCCGCAGGGAAATAGCTTGGTGAGGAGTGGATAATCTTGTTATTTGATGGTGTTGGATTACCAACTGCCACCGGCTCCACCACCACCAAAAGATCCTCCGCCGAATCCACCAAATCCTCCGCCGCCGCTGCGGCCGCCAAATCCTCCACGCCCAGAAGAAAAATCGCCAAATTTCCCTCCTCCGCCGCCTCTGAGCAAATTGGCAAGCATGATGCTGGTGAATAAATCGATTCCACCACCTTTTCCACCCATATGGTTGTCGTTGTCTTTTCTATTTTTGAGCATGGGAAGAATTACGAAAAGGAAAAGAAAAAACAGGAAGAATACGATTGCTCCTCCATGGTTCCCTTTTGAGACGACTTTATCTGCCTGATATTCTCCCGAAGCAAGTTTAAAGATCATATCAGTGGCTTTGTCCAAGCCCGTATAATATTGCTCCATTTTAAAATTTGGAACAATCAACTGATCCACGATCCGTTTTGCCAAGATATCCGGGACTGCACCTTCCATGCCATATCCTGTGGCTATAAATACTTTTCTATCCTCCATTGCAGCGAGGATAAGGATGCCGTTCTCTTTGTCCTTTCTTCCAATTCCCCACAAATCACCCAGCTTGAAAGCATAATCACTGATGTCATATGGCCCAATTGACCTGATCATGACGATACTCACCTGGGAAGAGGTACTGTCATTATAGGCCACCAATTTGTTTTCCAGTTGTGATATTTCGGAGGGAGAAAGTGTTTGGGTAAAATCATTCACCAATCTCGGTGGATTGGGCGAAGGCGGAAAATCACTTTGTGCCCATAAGAAGGAAATGGAAATGATATTTATTAAGAAGAGAAGTAGGATTCTTTTTTGCATAATTAATTACCCAAATGAGATCTCATTTGGAAGTTCGTTGGCATCACCTTTTTGGTCGTAGGGGAAGTGGGCTTTCAATTGCTGGCCGGACATTTCTATACCTTTGCGAAGCCCCTCGGTGAAATGTTTCTTTTTGAAGCTCACAGTCATTTCTTCCTTAATGTTTTCCCAAAAATCTTTAGAAACCACACTGTTGATCCCGGCATCTCCCAAAATGGCAAATTTATGATCTTCAACCGCGAGGTAAAACAGAACCGCATTGCGGAACTGGGTTTTGTGCATCTTCAGGGTTTCGAAAACCTCAGCGGCGCGGTCCAAGACCTCGCCACTGCAATGGTTTTCTATGTGCACCTGGATTTCTCCAGAAGTTTCGTTTTCAGCAGACTGGATGGCTCCAATGATTATGGATCTGTCCTCAGGACTAAATAATTTCTCGGCCATGGATCAAATTTGATTAAAATTGTACTGTTGGAGCATTTTCTGAGCCTTCGGAGGCCTCGAAATATCCCTTACGATCAAATCCATACCAGCCGGCAAAGATATTGTTCGGGAAGGTTCTGAGATTTGAATTATAAGCCTGTACAGATTGGTTGAAGTTCCTTCTTGCTACCGCAATTCTATTTTCCGTCCCCTCAAGTTGTGCCTGTAATTCCAGGAAGTTTTGGTTTGCCTTCAAGTCAGGGTAGCGTTCTACAGTGACAAGCAATCTGCTCAAAGCGCCACTCAATTGGTCCTGAGCCTGTTGGAATTCCGCGATTTTTTCAGGTGTAAGGTTCTCAGCATTGATGTTGATGGAGGTGGCTTTAGATCGCGCCTCAATGACTCCTGTCAGTGTTTCTTGTTCAAAATCAGCATAACCTTTTACAGTATTCACCAAGTTGGGAATCAGATCTGCCCGTCTTTGATATTGGGTTTCAACTTCCGCCCACTCTCCATTAATTGTTTCTTCAGTTTGGACAAATTGGTTATAAACACCGACTGCTTTTGTGTAAACAAAAATCCCGATCAGTACCAGGACAATAATGGGAATCAAGAATTTTTTCATTGTGTTTTTATTTTTTAAACAGTTTCTAAACGCAAATCTAACTTAAACGGTTCTTATAATTTGTATCCACTGTCGAAAACCGGATTTTTTATAGGAACTTCTGGTTTTTGAATTTAAAGGTTTTTCCAAAAGACCAAAATGAAATCAATTGTGGGGATTGGACTTTCCTTTTTTCAAATCTTCAATATTTGATTTCAATTGGTTGAGGTAGATTGAGAAGGTGGTGCCAACCCCAACTTGGCTTCTTACTTTTAAGTTGCCATCATGGGATCTGATTTGTTCTCTAACAAGGTAGAGCCCAAGGCCTTTACCCTCTACATGGGAGTGAAATCTTTGATAAAGGCCAAACAAACGCTCCCCGTACCGATCCAAGTCCAACCCTATGCCGTTGTCTTCAAAATGGATGACTGTAAAACCCCCTTCTTCTTCACTGCGGATGTTTATGACCGGCTTTCTATCGGGGTGTTTGTATTTTATCGCGTTGGTAGTCAGGTTGGTAAGAAAGTTTTCAAGGTGGGAATAGATATAACTGATATTGGGTACTTTGGAAAAGTCTTTCTGGATAAGCGCACCGGATTCACGGATTTGTTTATGAAGACTCATCTCAATGTTATGGCAAAGGAGGAGGAAATCCACTTTTTCTATTTTTGGGAGCTTGTTTTTTTTGATGGAGACGACGTCTATCAAATCTTGCAAAGTGCTATTCAAAATAGATGTGGAGATCTTCAGGTTATCGATTATTTCCTTGTTGTCTGGGTCGACTGATTTCTCTTCGTCATAAAGTTCCAGCAAGGAAGAAATGTTGACAATTGGGGCCCTTAAATTGTGCGAGATAATATAGGCAAATCTTTGAAGCTCCTCATTTTGGGATTTCAGGTCTCGAATAAGTTGTTCTCTTTCCTCCTCTGCGATTTTGGTTTCGGTTATATTCTGGGTCACCAAGAGAATTCTGTCAATTTCTCCTGATTTGTCCATCAGTGGTACTCCGCTCTTCAGGTAATATTGATTTCCAATGATAACCTCAAACATTACGGATTCCCCATTCAGGATTTTGTCCAGATATTCGCGGACTTCATTGGAAACAAAACTTTCATATTTGGAGAGGTGTGGTGTTCCGATCAGTTTTTTGGGATCCATTCCTGATGTCTTGAATTCTTTTCCCTCGGCATAGATGTAGGTCAGTTTCTTGTCCAATACCTCTACGGTTCCCTTTGGAAAATTCTCAGCGATGCTCCTGAATAAAAGTTCTGAGTTGACCAACTTGTTTTCATAATACATTCTGTCGAGCTCCGAACCAATACGGTCTGCAAGAATGGTGAGCACAGGCGAAATGGAGGTTCCGGACAAAAGGGGTTTTTCGTCCATCAAAACCAACAAACCCACACGCTTATTCTCCATATCCGTGATCGGTACACCCAAGTAGGAAGATATTTGTCCTTCTACCAAGATCTTGGAGTTGGGGAAATGCTTGTAAACGTCTTTGGTATAAATAATAGGGCTAGATGAATTCAAACATTCCAAACAGGGAGTTTGGGAAATAGAATAGGAATAATTGGAGGCTTTTTGACCTTTTTTGGAATAGGATATAATTTTGGCTTCGGTGATCTCTTCGTTTACTTCTGCAATGAAACAATGGTCCATCTGGAATCTTTCCGAAAGAATGGCGGTGAGTTTATCCAAAAACGATTGCCCGCTAAACCTGGAAGTGCTTTCGGTAAGATGGGACAAGATGTTGTGCACGTATTCCTGCTCACTGATATCCTCCAGGATGGCTTGAAAGCTGTTCCCATCATCCATTGTTTTTGCGGTGAGCCGCAAATAGAAAAGTTTGTTGTTAAAATAACTGATATAAGGACCCTCATAAAACCCATAGCCTTTTAGGAAACTCTCCAGATATGCATTTTTGATGGGCTGATCCCCGATCAAATCAAATATGTTTTTTCCAATGATTTTAAGTGGGTCATCAAGATCGATTTTTTGAAGAAAACTATTGTTGATGTCCAAGACGAAACCATCCCTGTCATATTGAAAAATCGGCAAAGGATTTTCTTCAAAAAGGGATTTATATTTTCGAAGGTTGATGGAAGATTCCTTCTCTTTGTCTTTGGTATAAGTGATATCTATAAAAATTCCTGCCCAGATTGATTCCTGCTGGTATTTTTCAAGTCGATTGGAAGCACCGTAAATCCATTTGGTTTTCCCCGAGGCCGTTACAATACGAAAAGAGCATTCAAATTTAGTTCCTTTCTCGTAAGATTCTTTATCTATTTGAAGTAGCGTCGCAATATCCTCAGGATGTACCAAGTCCATGAATTTTTTCTCATCTTCAAGAAGTTCTTGGGGTTCAATTTCAGCTAGTTGCCGTATGTTTTCACTTACGAAAATAAATTCATGGCTTAAATCAGGAAATGTTTTGAGCATATAAACCATTCCGGGGACCACTCCGGTAAGCTCTTCCACCATGGTCTTGTTTTCGAGCAGGTCCTTTTCTATTTCTTTTATTTCGGAAATATCGCGGATAATGCCAAGGATCATTTTTTCTTGGTCCTTACTTTTTCCGTATTCTTTTATTTCTTCCTGAACGAAAATGTAATATCCATTTCTGTGCAACATCCTGTAAACGATGGATGGCGAATGGGACAATCCCTTTTTGTAAATACCCCGATCTTCAGGGTGGATCAGGTTTTTCCAACCTTCTTTGGACAATCCCTCAAAAAATGAAGCTGGATAACCCAAGATCTCCTCCAATCCACCAGACCACCGTATTTCTGCTCTCTCTGGGTAATAGTCGTAATAGATCAATCTAAGCTTTGTGGATTCTAGAAAAGAGGATGTTGATTCTTTTTCAGACGGCAAGGATTGAAAATATTCCAATTGGAAAAGCAAAAAACCATTGCTCAGTGGTTTTCGACTCAGGTAAATATGTTCTGGAAATACGGCCAATACCTCCTCAGAGCGGGATTCCTGGAAGGCGGTCAGTTTTTCAAGCTCCAGAAATGGAAATTTTTCAATAAGAAAGGAATTCCATTTCGTTATATTCTGGACGGGTTTTCCAGAATTTTTTCCGGAGTATACTATGCCATTTGAGGGATCCATCAACCAGCTGAATTTCCCAGGATTTTCCTGCTGAACAGGTGTGATCAGTGCATTGATCAGATAGGATTGGTCTTCTTGGGCGATCACATAACCCTCTATTTGGACAAGGTGGAAAAAATCCTTGCCGATAATCAGTGGACAAATAAATTTGTCTCCATTTCCAAGTGTTTTGAATAAATATTCGAATACCTTCGTTTCCAAAGTTGGAAAAATCCTGTTGAAGAAAGTTTCTTGAAAAAACTTTTCCTTTCCCGAGATCACCTGCTTGATTTCGGATGAAACATAAAGCAATTCAAAAGTTTGATCGTTGTACTTTTTTAGAGTAAGTAAAATATTTTGAAAAGAAGAATTTAATCTGTCTGACATTTTTCTCTTAAAAGAGTGAGCAATTGTAATTTATATTATTGTATTATAGTTAATTAAAAGTCAAAAATCTTGTACCAAATGTACAAATTGAAAAGGGAATTTTAAAAATTTTAATGAAAACTGTCTGTACAAAACAGTTCTCATCAATTTTTGGAAGATTTATATCTGCTTTTTAAGTTTAAAACTCACTTGCAGCATTTCAAAAGTCTCAAGTTCGTCATTTGAAAATCGCTTAATTTCCAAAAATATTTCCCGGTTAGGTTCCGATCGAAAGAGCTTTACCAAGTCTGATAATTCCCAAAAATCAAGGGGTATTTTATTTATCGTCATGATTTCGTCCCGAAGTTTGATACCTGCCACAGCAGCAGGAGAACCTTCTCTGATTTTTGAAATATAAAAACGTTTTTCATCCAAGGGATACATTTTTACGGTAATTCCACTCATGTCATGTTCAAAAGGATTATTGAAAGTAGCCCCTTTTTTCAAGTATAAGCGTTCCCTTCTGTAATCCAAAATCATCCGCGTTCGTCCAAGGATTTCTGACCCCAGACTACCCTGCCGTCCAGTCTCTTTGATCACATAACTGTACTCCGTCTCTTCTGGATAGGAGGCAATCACGTTTGAGAATTTCATGCCATCGATGGACAATTGCTTCACTCTTCCCACAAAACCAAATAAATCACCACCCAAGGACCTGCCCAATTCTGTTTCAATAAACACAGGAGGCAATATGATTTTATCAGAAGTTTCCATGTTCAGGAGCAAGCCATGGTTGGCACCGGTATCAATCAATAGCTTCGCATCGAGATCTTCTCCCTGAACCTGCTTTATTTTTGTGTTGATGTAGGGTTTGTTGTTTTCCACTTTCATGGATATTTTTTTGAATCCAAAAGGCCGCCATTTCATGACGTTGGAATCGTAAAAAGTGATCTTGCTTGTATTGTAGTCGATTTTGACAGGATTGTATTTGAAAAACTCATACCCGATGACGCCATATACCGGAACACCGATGATCATTTCCAACTCAAAGAAATCATCGTCAAGAACCAGTAATGTTTGGCTGATCCCCTCTAGATTGCCTGCATCCATGTGGTTGTTTGGTGAGACAGAAGCGGTGATCACCGTTTTGCCGTCCGCACCGACCAGATCAAGTTTTCTGGTAAAGACAAGACCAATTTGCTCACCAATGGTCTTGCTAAACAGGAGGTTGGTTTTAACCCCGGTATCAACCAAAAAATTTATAGCAGGACTTCCGTTGATGGAAATCGGAATGATGATAAGATTATTCGATGCTAAAAATGGGAGTTCAGTTTTTCTCGAAGGTTCCTTCATGTAGAATCCCGGTACCTGTGCGGTTCCAAAACTAGAAATGGCCAAATACAAGGGTAAAATCAGAACCAGAATTTTTAAAGCCATATGTGGGCTGATATTTGAGAAAATCACTCCTTAATATAAGCATAATATACAGGCGGATAAATTTGTTTCGTAAAATCTTTAAATGCTTAGATTTAAACTGTATTTCTTCCGAAAATCAACGACCAATTTAGAATAATAGCAAATAAGTACCATCTTTGACCATTGTGCGGCTTCGATTTGAAAAAATCTAAAAAATCCCGCATCTTTAATTTTTAGATCTTGAAGGTATGGCAGAGAAGTCACTAGTTGAAAAAGCGAAAAAGATTTTTGAGAATTTCCTCTTAAGACAGGGAAGCAGGAAAACCCCTGAGCGGTTTTCTGTCCTTGACGAACTCTATGCCCTGCCCCAAGATGAGCACATTGATGTCGAGGGTTTATTCCTTTCGATGCGGAACAATGGATATACGTTGAGCCGAGCAACCATCTACAACACACTTGATCTTTTGGTGGAATGTGGATTGGCTGTCAAACACCAATTTAAGGACAAAGTGGCCCTTTATGAGCAGGCATTGACTTATAAACACCATGACCACCATGTCTGCAACCAATGCAGGAAAATTCGTGAGTTTTCCGATGAACGCATCAATTTCATCAAAGAAGCGATCGGTATCGAGTTTCAATCTGGTATCACCAGCCATTCTTTGGTCCTTTATGGAGATTGTAAAATTCCCGATTGCGTCAACCTGAAGTTCTTGGGTTGATTGCAGACCCTTTGAATATTTTTTTATAAACGGGCTTACGGTACAGAAACTGGAGCCAAAGTGCAGGAAAAAGCAAAAAGGTCATGACACCGTTTGGACCTTCATACGTGATCTCATCTTTGATAATACTCGAGTCACCATCTTTGACGATTCGATGTCTGTGCTCCCAAGATTTTAAGAAAAATGGCAGCTTTATTCCTTTGTCCACAAAGAAAAATTCACTTTCGCTTGTCTGATCATCCGTGATTTCACTTGTCCAGACCTGTTTGAACAACAAAAAATCCAACTCAAGGCTGACAACATCTCCTTTTTTTGACCCGTCAAATCTCAAGAGTTTTACAGGTGGGAATGGAGGGCTAAGTTTGGAAAATAGATGTTCAGTAAACCCCTCTTTTACCTGTAGGTAGTCCTGCTCAACTTTAGTGGATATGTTTATTTTCATTTTCTGAAGAAAAGCAATTAAAGATACTCCTTGTTAGAAAAAAAACCACTTGGTTATTAGATTACCAAGTGGTTTTTTTTTGTCAATTCAATTTTTTGAAATATTTGAAAAACTCGCTTTCTGAGGAAAGAATTAGGCTTGTGTTTTCATCCAGAGATTTCTCCAAACTTTCCATGGACCTGACGAATTTGTATAAGTCAACAGAGGTTCTGTTTTTGTTGAAGGCTGCGGCATAGATCTTGGTCGCTTCTGCATCGGCTTTACCTTTGATTTCTTCTGCAAGTCTAAAAGCTTCGGATTGGATTTGTGCCAAATCCCTTTCCTTGTTTCCTTCCGTGACCCTAGCCTCACCTTGGCCTTCTGATCGAAACTGGTCAGCAATCCTATTTCTTTCACTGATCATCCTGTCATAAACCCTATCCCTGACATCATCGACGTAATTCATCCGTTTGAATCTAAAGTCTAGAATCCTTACGCCCAAGTCAGTTGTCCTAAGATTTGCTTTCTCCAACACGATCTTTTCAATTTTATCTCTACCTACCGAGATATCGGAAAGAATTTCTATTTCCTCCATAAACTCTTCCGTGACTTCGGGATCCCTGTTGGTGGAGCGAACAAGATCCAGAAGCTCGTGGCTGGCGATCGCATTTCTGGTTTCCCCATCCAATATGTCGTCCAACCTGGATTGGGCGGACCTTTCATCTCTCAGTCGGATAAAAAACTGAAGCGGGTCAGTGATTTCCCAACGGGCATATGTATCGACAAATATGAATTTTTTGTCCTTGGTGGGCACTTGGTTTCTGTCCCCATCCCATTCCAAATAACGTTTGTCAAAGAACTGTACTTTGTGCAAAAAGGGGGTTTTAAAATTCAAACCCGGAGTGGTTCTGGGATCTCCTACAGGTTTTCCAAATTGTGTAACGATGGCTTGCTGTGTTTCATCGAGGATATACACGCTGTTCATTAATAACAATACAGCGATAAATGCGACTACAATGTATCCTATTATACTTTTTCTCATGGTTTTAGGACTTTAGCTTTGTCAATATTCAATAAAGGCAACACACTGTTTCCTTTGTCATCCACAATGATTTTGTTGCCAATTTTTGGCATAATGCGCTCCATTGTTTCCAGGTAAATCCGTTGTTTTGTTACTTCTGGGGACTGGATGTAGGCTTCATACAAAGAATTGAATCTTTCTGCCTCACCTTTTGCGCGGTTTACACGGTTAAGAGCGTAGGCTTCTGCGAGTTGAACGGTTTCTTCCGCCTCACCCCTAGCTCTTGGGATCACCCGGTTGTATTCAGCTTCCGCCTGGTTAATCAGTGTTTCTCTTTCTTGCTGGGCTTCATTTACAGCATTGAAAGAAGGTTTTACCGCTTCGGGAGGGTTGACATCCTGCAATACGACCTGATCGATCCGAATGCCGTTTTCATAATCGTCACACATTTTCTGCAACAAGACTTCGACACTGGAAGCAACTTCCTGACGACCCACGGTCAGTACCTCATTGACAGTTCTGTCCCCGACGATTTTTCGCATGGCCGCCTCTGACATGTCTCTTAGGGTTTTGTCAGCATTTCTGACCTTGAAGAGGTATTTGAATGAATCGGTAATCCGATATTGTACCACCCATTCCACGTCGGTTAGATTCAGGTCTCCTGTCAGCATCATGCTCTCATCGGCATAGCCGGTTTTCACATATTCAGATCGCTGACTGGCTTGGGCCGTCCGAAAGCCAAATTCTTGTTTCAACTGACGCTGGACGGGTATTTTAAACATTTTTTCAAAGCCATAAGGGATGATAAAACTTAGTCCGGGTTGAACTGTTCGGTTATATTCACCCAACTGGACAACCACTCCTTCTTCCTCAGGCCCCACTGTCTTGACGCCGGAAAAGATGCCAGCCAAAACGATTAGTCCAATGATGATTTTCCCAAGATATTTCTTGATCCAATCGGGGTTAATATTGATTTCGTAATTTTGATCAGCCATATTTATTATTGATAAAGTAAGGTTTTGTCTAAAATCTCCAAGAACTAAAATTTTTGCCTAAAAGGCTAATACAAACGTGAAAAACAACACAATCCATATTAGGTCCATAAAATGCCAATAGGTGGTAAAAAGGTGTATTCTCATTTTCTCAAAAGGATTGGTCAATAGAATGAGATGTTGGATTTGGTCCTTTTCTTTTCTGGAATACTGGACCAACATGATCAAGGCAAAAACCATCGCCACGAGCAAGTGAAAGACATGAATGCCGCTGAGGACATATAAAAAGCTTCCCCTTGGAAGCCCTGTGAAATCTATCCCCATGGCGGTAAGTTCCTTCCACCCGATAAACTGAAGTACCGTAAAAAGAAGTCCGGATAAAAAAGTGGCCAATAGGCTGTTTTTCAATTTTGAAATTTCTTCCTCCCTGAAATGTAACATCATCTTGGAAACCGAATATCCACTGATCAGAAGGATGAATGTACTCCCGATAAAGGCTTTGGGCATCCTGAAACCGATTCCGTCCATATTACCGACTCCAGATAAAAGAAAGGCCAAGGTCATAAACGTGAAAATCAAACCGCTTCCGAACATCCCCAAATACATCAGGGTTTGATAAGGGTGCATGTTTTCTATTTTTTGGAACCATGTTCCGCTCGATTTTTGCATATCAGGACAATTCTTTATTTTCATAAACATTTAAATCATCCATAGGTTCAAGATATTCGATGACAATTTGATAATTGTCTTTTTAAGGCGGAAACAAATCATTTCTGTAACTTTGCACTTCTTACCGTCAAAACCCAGTTCAAAAATTTTGGATAAAAAAGCATTTCAATCCCTTTATCATCAGGATCCTTTTGTGCGTACCATGGCCCATGCACTCCAAACGGAGAAGGGAAAAAGTTTTCAAGTAAAAGGTCTTTCAGGAAGTCTTGACTTGGTTCTGTTTTCCAGCATCTTCAAAGAAATTGGTGGGTTTCATTTGATCATTGCCCATGACAAAGAAGAAGCGGCTTATCTCAACAGTGATCTTCAGGAGCTTTTGGACACAAAAGACCTTTTGCTTTTTCCCTCAAGCTACAAGAGGCCCTATCAATTTGATGAGGTAGAGAATGCCAATGTGCTGATGCGGGCGGAGATTCTCAACAAAATCCTTGTCAAAGGGAACAAAAATGAGATCATCGTCACGTATGCTGAGGCGCTGTATGAAAAGGTGATCAATAAAAAATCATTGAAGGACAATACTTTTACGGCCCGCGTGGGTGAAAAAGTCGATCTTGAATTTATTGCGGAATTATTGTCTACCTATGATTTTGAGAAATCTGACTTCGTTTACGAACCTGGTCAATTCTCCATAAGGGGAGGCATTCTTGATGTTTTTTCCTATGCAAATGAATATCCCTTCAGGCTTGAGCTTTTCGGAAGGGAATTGGAAAGCATCAGGACTTTTGATCCGGAAACGCAGCTTTCCTTAGGCCCCGTCGATAAAATCAGTATTATTCCCAATATCCAAACCAGATTGCTCCAAGAGGTTAGACAGTCATTCACTGATTTTTTGCCGGAAAAAGCGACCATTTGGTTCAAGGATTATCAATTCACCTTGGATGTATTGGATGAGTCCTATGATAAAGCCAGTCTACAATTTTCAAAAATTGTGCACGATGTCGAAAAAGACAGATTGTTGATCCAACCCAAGGACCTTTTTGACCGCTCTGAAACTTTTGTAGACAAGATCGGGAGGTTTACAAAAGTGGAATTTGGACATAAATTTTATTTTAAGGAGTGTCAGGTTTTTCACTTTGACTCCAAACCCCAACCCTCCTTCAACAAGGATTTTGACTTGCTGGTGGCGAATTTGGTGGAAAACGAGAAAAATGGGTTGCTCAACATCATCTGTTCTGAAAATGATAAACAGATCAATCGACTCGAAAATATTTTCCATGAATTGGATCCCACTTTAAAATTCCAATCCCTTATGATTGGCTTAAGGGAAGGATTTGTGGACCGTTCGCTCAAGATTGCTTGCTACACCGATCACCAGATATTTGAGCGTTTTCACCGGTACAAAACAAAAAACAAATCCACCAAATCAAAAGCGCTTACCCTCAATGAACTCAAAATGCTCCATCCAGGAGACTATGTGGTGCATGTAGAATATGGTGTGGGGAGGTTTGCAGGTTTGGAGAAAATCGAAGTCAACGGAAAATTACAAGAAGCAGTAAGGTTGATTTTCAGGGATGATGATCTTCTTTTTGTCAATATCCATTCTCTTCATAAGATATCGAAATATTCCGGTCAGGAAGGAACGGCACCTGCCATGTCCAAATTGGGCTCTCCAGATTGGGAAAACAAAAAGAAAAGGGTCAAAAGCAAGGTCAAGGACATTGCAAAGGAATTGATTGCCCTTTATTCCAAAAGAAGAACTGCACCAGGATTCAGTTTTGCCCAAGACTCTGTGTTGCAGATCGAATTGGAAAGCTCCTTTATTTACGAAGACACACCGGATCAGGCCTCCGCTACCGTGGATGTAAAAGCCGATATGGAAAAACCTTATCCGATGGACCGCTTGGTCTGCGGTGATGTGGGTTTTGGAAAAACAGAGGTCGCTATCCGAGCAGCTTTCAAGGCACTCAATGACCGAAAGCAAGTTGCTATCCTGGTTCCCACGACCATTTTGGCCATGCAGCATTACCATACTTTCAAAGATCGATTGGCAGCTTTTCCTGTAAGAGTAGATTACATAAACCGTTTCCGCACCGCAAAGGAGATCAAGGAAATCATCAAACAGGTGGCATCCGGAGAAATCGATATTCTGGTGGGGACGCACAGGATTGTCAACAAGGACATCAAATTCCGGGATTTGGGACTGCTCGTGATTGACGAGGAACAAAAATTCGGCGTCAAGGTAAAAGACCAACTCAAGGAATTGAAATTGAATGTAGATGTGCTGACACTTACCGCCACACCTATACCAAGGACCTTGCACTTCTCCTTGATGGGGGCCAGGGATCTTTCGGTGATTGCCACCCCACCGCCCAACCGCCAGCCCGTCACGACAGAGATTCATTCTTTCGAGGAGGAAATCATCAGAGATGCCATCGCCTTTGAGCTGAGAAGAGGCGGTCAGGTGTTTTTTGTCCATAATCGTGTAGGTGAAATTGACTCCATTGCCAACCTAATCATGCGATTGGTACCGGATGCAAGGGTAGCCGGAGCACATGGACAAATGGATGGCAAGAAGTTGGAGAAAATCATGGTAAGTTTTATTGAGGGAGAATACGATGTTTTGGTTTCCACCAATATCATTGAATCAGGGTTGGACATCCCCAATGCCAATACGATCATCATCAATAGGGCACACATGTTCGGCTTGAGTGACCTCCACCAAATGCGGGGACGTGTGGGAAGAAGTAACAAAAAGGCTTTTTGTTACTTACTCACCACACCTACTTCAGGACTTACCTCCGAGGCAAGGAAAAGACTTCAGACCCTGGAGGAGTTTTCGGACCTCGGTGATGGAATAAAAGTGGCGATGCGGGACCTGGATATTCGAGGAGCTGGGAATTTGCTGGGTGCGGAACAGAGTGGCTTTGTTACGGATCTGGGTTTTGAAATGTATCACAAAATCCTGGATGAGGCGGTTCAGGAATTGAAAGAAAATGAATTTGCTGCCCTTTTTGAAGATGATTTGAAGGAAAAAGTGGAGGTGTTGGTGCAGGATTGTGTCATCGAGACGGATATGGAGCTTCTCATACCGGAAAGTTATGTGAGCAATATTTCTGAGCGACTCAATCTGTATTCCAAATTGGACAATATTAAACAAGAGGAAGATCTAGCCGCCTACATTGTTTCTATTCTAGATCGTTTTGGTCCGATTCCAGAGGTTGTTCACGACCTCTTTGAAACGGTAAGGATAAGATGGATAGCTCAGGGCTTGGGTTTTGAAAAATTGGTTTTGAAAAATGAGGTGATGAAATGTTATTTTCTTCCAGCCCACAAGGAAAAGTATTATAAGTCAGAAATATTTGGAAGAATATTGGCTTTCATCCCCAAGCATCCAAAATTCTGTAAAATAAAGGAGCATAAAAATCGTTTGATTCTCACCATTACGGGTGTGAAAAGCATCAAAAAAGCCAAACAGTGGCTTTTGGAGATAAATAATCATAAATAAGAATAAAATTAAATGGCTCGAAAATTGCTTTTGGGTCAGCTATATTTGTATTCCTTCGCCGGAAATGGGTAAATCCATTCCAAGAAAGGAATTTTGAAGAAAAAATAATATTGTGATAAAATATTATTGATTCTATATTAGCGTTGTAATTTGTGCACAAAAAATACTTTTCTCAAATGGCTTTTGCAAAAAACAAACTAAGTATGATAGCCGTGTCGGCCCTGATCGTAATGGGTGGTATCCTATCTTCTTGTAACAAAACACCGGGATACGGCAGAAGAACTGCTGCAAAACCTGGAAAAGCAAGTGCATCTACAGGTGCGGAATTCAGCTTCGATCCCAATGACAGTTCTAAGTTTCAGGTAACCAAACTTGCGCAGCAGGTGGTGGGCCCAAGACTGAAATATATCCAAGGTGGGAGGACCGTAGTAGGTTCTCAAGAACAGGACGTAATGGCATTTAGGGATAACGTGGAAAGAACGGTAACCATCGCGTCTTTTTATATGGATGAGACGGAAGTCACCAATAATGATTACAAGGAATTTCTGTTCTACATCAAAAAAAGTGTGAGCGCTGATTCGGTCCTTAAGCTTGAGCCGAAGGACAAGGTCTGGGCGGGAGCGATGTCATACAATGACTTGTATGACACCTATTATTTCAGATTCCCGGGGTTCAATTTTTACCCGGTTGCTGGGGTATCGTGGAGTCAGGCTGTCGCCTACTCCAAATGGAGAACCGATATTGTTGGTAATATTCTTCGTGAAAAGGAAGGACTTGACAGTACCTTGTCAAAAAGACAATTAATTGAAAGAGGAGTTGCCCTTGCGGAATATAGACTTCCCAATGAAGCAGAATGGGAATATGCTGCAAAAGCCATGATCGGAACGCAGTACATGGATGAAAACCAAGAAAATGGAAGAATTTACCCTTGGGACGGAAGAGGAGTTAGAAATCCATATGACGTAAAAAGAAAAGGGAAACAAGGCGACTTCTTGGCCAACTTCAAGAGAGGGCGTGGGGATTATGCGGGTATCGCTGGTGGAGAATCCAATGATGGAGAAATCCTACCAACCAACGTATATGACATGCCTCCGAATGATTTTGGACTTTATCACATGGCTGGAAATATGAATGAGTGGGTACAAGATGTTTACAGACCACTCTCATTTCAGGATTTTGACGATTTGAATCCGTTAAGAAAAGATGGGATTTACGATGAACAAGAAAATTACACGACCATGTTGATCGATGATAATTTCAGAGTTTACAAAGGTGGATCTTGGAGAGATGTGGCCTACTGGCTTGCACCAGGAACTAGGCGATTTATGCACCAGGATTCAGCAACAAACAGCATTGGCTTCCGTTGCGCCATGATTTCCATCGGGGCAAAAGGGAAATAACAAACAATAAAAAACACAAAAAAAGGAGCCATCAGGCTCCTTTTTTTGTTTAAATCCATCGACATCCAGCCGTTTATAACGGATGTCTACCATAGACCGAAATATCAAGATTATCCATTAAGAAATCTTTAAATTTAGGGACATCAAAATTTTGATTATGAAAAATACTTTAAGAAGGTTACCAAAGCTGTGGTGTTTCGTTATAGTTTTTTGGTTAGGGAATACCGGCTCAATACAAGCACAAAGTGATGGAAATTACAAAACACCTCCCAAGGCGATTGCAGATCTTGTAAATGCCCCTGTCACTCCCTCCGTTAGTTTTAGCCGAATGGGTGATTTTATGCTGATTCTCGAAAGATCAGGAAATCCATCCATTGAAGAGCTTTCCCAGCCAGAGTTAAGGATAGCGGGAGTAAGGATTAACCCAGCGACCAACAGTCCAAGCAGAGGCATTACCTATGAAAGCATTAAAATCAAGAAGCTAAAGGAAGCATCCGAAAAAGAAATATCCGGTTTACCCCAAAACCCGAAAATGAGTGGTTTTTCCCTTTCCAAAGATGAAAAACACATGGTATTCACCAATGCTTCCAATACAGGGATAAGCCTCTGGCTGGTGGATCTGACAACTTTTCAAGCGAAAAAACTCACGGATGAAATAGTCAATCTAGCCAATGGTGGCGCGGTAGTTTGGACTCCAGACAACCGCATTTTACTCAAAGCCATTCATCCCAAAAGGGGGCAAATGCCAAAAACACCTTTAGCGCCATCTGGACCCAATATGCAGGAGACTGCAGGAAATGCAGCGCCTTCCAGAACCTATCAAGATTTGTTGAGCAATCCACATGATGAGGCACTTTTTGAATACTTCATGAATTCGCAACTCATCTCGCTTGGGTTGGATGGTAGCCAAAATGCTGTCGGGCCCTCGGGAATGATCAAATCCATGGATCTTTCCCCTGACGGAAAGTACATCATGGTGGATGTGATCAAGAGACCTTTTTCATATCTCGTTCCTGCTTCCCGTTTCCCTTATGATGTTGAAATTTGGGATATGGGAGGAAAAAAGACCAAGACGCTTGCCCAAATTCCTTTGGATGAAAACAGGCCATCAGGGTTTGATGCCACAGTTACCGGGCCAAGATCCATCAACTGGAGGGCAGACAAGCCAGCCATGCTGTATTGGGTAGAGGCGCAAGATGGAGGAGATCCAAAAGTTGCGATGGAGGAAAGAGAGATCGTTTTTACACTTGACGCCCCTTTTACGAACGAAAAAAGCAAGCTTGTCAGCATCGCATATCGTTTTTCTGGAATCAATTGGTCCGACGACAATTTTGCACTGTTGAACGAACGTTGGTTTTCGACCAGACAGGAAAAAATCTCTATGATCAACCCTTCAAAACCTGGAGAAAATAAAAAAGAAATTTTCTCACATTCCTCCGACGATATTTATAACGATCCAGGAAATCCTGTTTTCACACTAAATCAATATGGTAAAAACGTTCTTTTGAGAAATGGAGATGAGGTTTTTATGACGAGTGAAGGTGGGTCTTCTGAAGGAAGCATGCCATTCTTGTCTTCTTATAATGTTAAAACGAAAGCACAGAAAATCCTTTGGAGAAGTCAGGCTCCTTATTATGAAAGGGTCGTAAAAGTCCTCAATGAGAATGCGACTGAGTTCATTACCATCAAGGAAAGTACAGATATTCAACCCAATTATTGGATTGTAAATACCCGGAAAAGAATTGCCCCAATGCAAATTACGGAATTTTCTCATCCTTATGCTTCCATAAAGGGAATCAGCAAGGAATTGGTGAGGTACAAAAGAAAGGATGGTTTGGATCTTTCTGCAGTTGTCTATACCCCGTCGGGTTATGATGCTGCCAAGGATGGTAGATTGCCAGTATTGATGTGGGCTTATCCAAGGGAATACAAATCAGCGGAAATCGCCTCCCAGGTAAGGGGGTCAAAGTATCAGTTCACGAGATTGAACTGGGGCTCCCCGATTTATTGGGTGACGCAAGGGTATGCCATCATGGATCAAACCGAAATGCCCATTGTGGGTGAAGGAGCAGACGAACCAAACGATACCTTTGTGGATCAGCTGGTCGGCAATGCAGAGGCCGCCATCGATTATATCGTCAATAGTGGTGTGGGAGACAGAGACAAAATTGCAGTTGGCGGGCATTCTTACGGGGCTTTTATGACTGCAAACCTACTTTCCCACAGCCAGCTTTTTGCAGCGGGAATAGCGAGGAGCGGTGCCTACAACAGGACGCTGACACCATTTGGTTTCCAGTATGAACAAAGAACCTATTGGGAGGCTCCGGATGTCTACAATACGATGTCTCCGTTCATGAATGCGCACAAGGTAAAAACCCCGATTCTATTGGTCCATGGAGAGGCTGACAATAATTCAGGGACTTTTCCAATCCAGAGCGAAAGGTATTACAATGCACTCAAAGGACATGGAGCAACCACCCGATTGGTTTTTCTTCCCCATGAAAGTCACGGCTATTCAGCCAAAGAATCCATACTTCATACACTTTATGAGCAGCATGAGTGGTTGGAAAAATGGGTTAAGAATAAATAAAAAATCACAAACAATGAATAAAAAAAGCCTCCTTAGGGAGGCTTTTTTTATTCATTTCAGGTTCTTGTGAAAACCAAAGTGGATTGATCCTTGAAGTTTCCAAATTTCCCCAGGGAATCAATATTCTGCACTATTCCATATCCTTGAATTGTGACATGTCGATCACCTCATCCTCCAAATAATGCGGATACATTTTCATATGTTGTTTCTTGACTTCTTTGATGAGAACTTCCCTGAACAGCTCCACGTTGGTGCCGTCATGGGCGGCCATAAATACAGGTTCAATTCCTGTTTTTTTAGCATATGCTTCTGAGAGTTTTTCCAAATCAAGGAAATTTGCCTCCTCAAATTCAAAATCACTCATGTTTTGCCTTTCCACTTCGGTAGGCATTTTTTTGACCAAGTCTACTTTATTGAAAACCAAAATCATGGGCTTTTCCCCAGCGCCGATTTCATCGAGTGTTTGGTTGACCACCGTAATGTGATCCTCAAAATTTGGGTGCGAAATATCCACCACATGGACCAATAGCTCAGCTTCCCGAATCTCATCCAAGGTAGATTTAAACGATTCGATCAAGTGCGTAGGGAGTTTCCGAATAAATCCAACCGTATCGGACAATAGAAAAGGAATGTTGTTCAGCACAACTTTTCGGACAGTGGAATCCACTGTAGCAAACAATTTGTTTTCTGCTAAGATATTGGATTTTGTAATCAGGTTCATGAGCGTGCTTTTTCCTACGTTGGTATATCCCACCAAAGTCACCCTGACAACCCCTTTTCTGCCTTTTCTTTGTGTGGCACCCTGCTTTTCTATTTCTTCTAGTTTTGCCTTTAAAAGGGTGATTTTACTTCGGATATCCCTTTTGTCTGTCTCAATTTCTTTTTCTCCGGCTCCACCCCTTGTGCCCGTGCCACCCCTTTGGCGTTCCAAGTGTGTCCACATATTGGTCAGTCTTGGAAGCAGATATTGGAACCGGGCAAGTTCAACCTGGGTTTTGGCTTGTGCGGATTGGGCCCTATTTAAAAAAATATCCAAGATCAGCAAGGAGCGGTCATAGACCTTTACTTTGAGCTCATTTTCAAGGTTACGCATTTGGGAAGGCGACAAATCGTCATCGAAGACCACCATGTTTACCTCAAAATGCGTCACATAATTTTTGATCTCTTCCAATTTACCCGAGCCTACAAAAGTTTTGACATCCGGCCTTTCCATCCTTTGGGTAAAGGTATAGACTGATTTTGCTCCCAGTGTCTCGGTTAAAAAAGCCAATTCTTCCAAGTATTCCTTGGCCTTTTGGTCGGATTGCCCTTGTCGAAGTAGCGCTACCAGTACCGCAGTCTCCGGTTGAGGAGCGGTATCATGTAATTTTTGTAATTTTTTTGAATATTTGGTCATGAATGGACTTGCTTTTTTTTAAAAGGCTATGGAATTGTAATAAGTTCCAAAAGGAATCTTCTACAAATTTACCAACCTGGGCCGAAATCATGCTATATTTGAGGTACTTATCCAAGGAATGATAAAAAATCTTTCCAAAAAGCATATTTCAAGTGAAATATGGTGGTAAATAGTATTTGGCTTTCCTGGGAAAAAAAACTTATTTATCATCTTCTATAACCCAAATTGAAAATAAATTCATGAAAATTGTAAATACACCCATAGAAGGTGTTGTTGAAATTTACCCAAGTGTATTTGAAGACAATAGAGGTTATTTTTTTGAGTCCTTTCGCAAGGACCAATTGGAGAAAAACGGAATACCGACAAATTGGGTCCAAGAAAATCAATCTTTTTCTAAGGCAGGTACGGTCCGAGGACTTCATTTTCAGCGGAAACCCTTTGCACAAGCCAAGTTGGTAAGGGTGATTCAGGGAAAGGTATTGGATATTGGCGTGGATTTGAGAAAGGACTCAAAAACATTCGGAAAAGTTTTTTCAAAGATATTGGATACAAAAGACCACAACATGTTGCTTTTACCCGAGGGCTTTGCGCATGGGTTTTCCGTTTTGGAAGACGCCGTCTTTTCCTACAAATGTTCTGAATATTACAACAAGGAATGCGAGGGGGGAATCCTATGGAATGATCCTGAATTGAATATTGACTGGATGGTTTCTTCACCGATTCTTTCCGAAAAAGACATGCAGTGGCCTACACTCGAAGCGTTCAGAAAGTTAAGTAAAGGAGGATTATAATGGCATTCTTTGACTTATTCAAAAAAAGCAAAAAAGAAAATCAGGAATCTCTGGATATGAGTTGGCTGGAAGTGGACATGCATTCCCATCTGATTCCCGGAATAGACGATGGATCCAAAACCTTGGAGGAATCCATTACCTTGATCAAAAGGTTGAAGGGGTACGGATATAGGAAGGTCATCACGACTCCCCATATCATGTCCGAGTTTTACAAAAACACTCCGGAAATCATCCAAATTGGTTTGTCAGAACTTAAACACACGCTATCTGAGGAGGGTGTGGACATAGAAATCCATGCCGCTGCAGAGTACTATATGGATGAGATTTTTCTTGAAAAGGTTCAGGGAGGGCAAAAACTGTTGACGATTTCCAACAATTATGTGTTGGTGGAAACTGGGTTTATCAGTAAACCCCAAATGTTGCTTGAAATTCTTTTTGAGATGGAAATGCAGGGCTATAAACCGGTTCTTGCACATCCAGAGCGCTATCAATATTTGGTACAGGACAAAAAACTGGTCAGTGATCTGATCGATAGGGATATTTATTTTCAGATGAACCTGCTTTCTTTGACAGGGTTTTATTCCAAACAGATCAAGACTTTTGCAGAACTGTTGATCGATGAAAAAAAGGTCAAATTACTTGGAACAGATTGTCACAACGAGCGTTATTTAGACATGCTCGAGACCTTGCCAAGAACCAAATATTTAGATAAGCTGAAGCAATTGGATTTGCTGAACCAGCAATTATGAAAATTCTGATCACAGGAATCACGGGTTTTTTTGGCGCGTACCTGGCCAAGAAGTTTTCAGCCATAGGTGAAATCCATGGATTGAAAAGACCGAACAGTGATCTTCGACTTTTGGGGGGGCTGGTTGACCGGATCCATTGGACAGAAGGGGATGTCACCGATGTTCTTTCTTTAGAGGAAGCCTTTGTAGGAATAGATCTGATTATCCACTCGGCTGGATTGGTCAGTTTCAATCCTTCCGATGATAAAAATTTGATGAAAGTCAATCTGGAAGGAACGACCAATGTGGTGAATGTCATGCTGGAAAAGGGTGTGAAAAAATTAATTCACATCAGTTCAGTTTCGGCTTTGGGAAAAACTCCCGATTTGGACATCTTGGACGAAGCACACAAATGGACGACTTCTCCCCTAAATACCTCCTATGCCATTTCCAAATATTTAGGGGAACTGGAGGTCTGGAGGGCTGCTCAAGAAGGGTTGGATGTTATCGTGGTCTTGCCTTCTGTATTGCTCGGGAAGATTTCCGACAGAAGTAAAAGTAATGGTCTATACGAACATGTATTGACGGGTGGCCATTATTATCCGGCAGGTTCCATCAATTTTTTGGATGTTAGGGATGCTGCCGAATTGATTTTTCAGCTTTATGAAAAAGCTGTTTGGGGCGAAAAGTTCATATTGAATCAGCAATCCCTATCCTACAAAAGTTTTTTTGATAAAATGGCAGGGGTATTTGGGAAAAATGCACCAGAAAAAAAAATCACACCTTCGATGCTCAAAATCCTATTGGCAGGGATTTGGCTTGGTAAAAAGCTAGGATTTACCAAGAGCGAATTAAACACCAAAACTTTAAATCTTGCCCAAATCGGAGTTTTTATGGACAACCAGAAGGTCCAAAATCTGCTTCAGTTCCAATATACTCCGCTGGAAGAAACATTTGCTTGGGCGGTAGCGAACGAAAAAATCTAGGACTTCGTTTTGATGAAAGGGTTGTTTTCAAATCTTTGGAAAACTGCCACATCAAGTTAAAATGCGAATCACCTTTAAGAATAAATTAATCAATTTAAGATTTTGACCCACCATTATATTTGGTATCTTAATCGAGAATTAAAAAGAAAATCGATGACCGGAGATTTTGAAAACGAATGGGAAAACGATAAGGAATTAGTTGAGCGATTTGAAAACTCACTTAAGTCCAATTTGGATCTCTATTTTGAAGAAGAAGAACTAGAGGATATCATCCGTTTCTACTTTGACCAGCAAAAGTTCATGAAGGCACTCAAAGCCAGCAATCATGCACTGGAAAAATTCCCCTACAGTATTGAGATCAAGTTGATGAAAGGCCAATGCCTGATCTTCAATGATGAGCTGGATGAAGGTTTGGAAATTCTGGAAAACATCAACAACCTTTCCCCCAACAATGAGGAAATCATATTGGCGCTGACCAATGCCATGCTTTTGGCGGGCAACGTGAAGGAGGCCATATCCATCCTTGAGGATTTTCTCCCCTTGGCAGTGGATAAGGCTGAAATATTTTACTCGCTTGGCAATTTCTACAGGGCAGAAGACAACACCGAAAAAGCGCTGTATTATTACAAGGAATGTGTCAAAATGAAGATCAATCATGAAGACGCCTTGTTCCAGCTGGCCATGATTACGGAGGAAGAAGGCTCATTTGATGAAATCCTTCAGTTTTATCAAGAATTCATAGACCAAGATCCTTACAGTGCCGGTGCTTGGTATAATCTGGGCGTGGTATACAATCGATTGGGCCGATTTGAAGAAGCCATTAAAGCCTATGATTATGCACTGATCATCGATGATTCATTTTCTTCTGCATATTTCAACCTGGGCAATGCGTACATGAACACCCAAGAGTTTGAGTTGGCACTTGAAGCCTACCAAAACACGATCAATTGCGAGGGAATAAATTCCGAGAATTGTTGTTACATGGCAGCGGCATACGAAAAACTCGACCAGATTGATCAGGCTTTCAAATATTTTAAGAAATCTGCCAAATTAGATCCCGAATATGAGGATGCTTGGTTTGGATTGGGAATGTGCATGCTCAAAAGAGATAAGTTTTTTGAATCCATCCATTATTTCAAAAAGGCCATCAAACTTTCCAACGAAAATGCCAATTTTTGGGTAGGATTGGCAGACGCCGAATATAATCTTGGAAACCTTCAGGCCAGTGCGGAAGCCTACGAGGAAGCCATCAACCTGGAGCCGGGTATTTTGGAGACCTATGTAAATCTTTCTATTATTTATTTTGATCAAAATAGGTTTGAGGAGGCAATTGATGTCATCAATGAAGGGCTTGAAGAGTTACCAGAGGAGGCTGAATTCTATTATCGATTGGTGGTTTTCCATATCAAAATCGGTAAATACAAAGAAGCCTTTACAAATCTGGAAAATGCATTAACTTTGGACTTTGAAAAACACACCCTGCTGTATGAATTGATGCCAGAAATCAAACATCAAAAGGCCATTTTCAAAATCATTACTCAATTTAAGGATAGCTCTAAGAAAGCTTGATTTTAAACCTTATTTACCCGAAAATTTTAAAATAATGAATTACGTACTCAATAACATTCCTGTACGTACAGAGAAACCGCGTGCCTCTGGCCTAACGATGGTCATGGACAAGGGCCTCAGTATCCGAGAAGTTGAAGATTTTATAAGTGCCAATAGTGATTTTGTGGATATTGTTAAATTAGGGTGGGCGACATCTTATTTGACAAAAAATCTTGCTCAAAAAATCAATCTTTATCAAGATGCAGGGATTCCCGTGTATTTGGGTGGAACCTTGTTTGAAGCATTTGTCATCCGCGACCAATTTGACGATTACAGAAAGGTCGTTCAAGAATTTAACCTGAGTTTTGTGGAGGTTTCGGATGGATCCATCACGCTTTCGCACGAAAAAAAATGCGATTACATCAAATTGCTCTCTAAAGAGGTGACGGTTCTTTCCGAAGTTGGATCAAAGGATGCAGCAAAGATTATCCCTCCCTACAAATGGATCGAACAGATGCAAAAAGAACTCGATGCGGGTTCTTGGAAAGTCATCGGAGAAGCCCGAGAAGGTGGAAATGTCGGTTTATTTAGGGATTCAGGAGAGGTCAGACAAGGTCTTGTTGAGGAAATCCTGACCAAAATCCCAGAAGAAAAAATCATTTGGGAGGCTCCCCAAAAAGAACAGCAAGTTTGGTTTGTCAAACTTTTGGGAGCAAATGTCAATCTTGGAAACATTGCCCCAAATGAACTGATCCCACTTGAAACAATCCGACTGGGATTAAGAGGGGATACTTTCGACCACTTTTTGGGAGATCTAAAACTCTAAACGTTAAGGGACTGCCTCATTTAAAAAGGCAGTCCCTTTTGTGTTAAAATCGATGAAAAATCTTAAAGATTACATCCTGACTTACCTTAAAGGGATGTCTATGGGAGCAGCAGATATTGTGCCTGGGGTTTCCGGGGGCTCTATTGCTTTGATTACCGGTATTTATGAAGATTTGCTAGAGAGCATCAATTCCATAAACAAAGAAGCCCTGAAACTTCTTTTCAAATTCCAATGGAAGTCTCTATGGGAACATATCAATGGAAGTTTCCTCTTTACGCTGTTGTTTGGGATTTTGACCAGCATCTTTACGCTTTCAAAATTGATTTCATATTTGTTGGAATACCATCCCATTCCCGTGTGGTCATTTTTCTGCGGGTTGATTCTCGTCTCCGCGGTGGTAATTTTGAGGGATATCAAACGCTGGACGATTGGAGTAGTTTTGGCCATTCTGATCGGTGCCGGGTTGGCATTCTGGATCACGGGTCTTCCGCCGATGAGTTCTCCTGATACGCTATGGTTTACTTTCGTTGCTGGTGCGATCGCAATTTGTGCCATGATATTGCCCGGGATTTCTGGTAGCTTTCTGCTCTTGATCATGGGGCAGTATGAGCGGATCCTTGCTGCGGTGGCCGAAAAAGACATTCTTGTATTGGGCCTTTTTGCAGCGGGATGTATTGTGGGAATCCTGTCCTTCAGTAGGTTGATCACTTGGTTGTTGAAAAACCACCACGCCATCACCATCGGTTTATTGTCAGGATTTATGCTGGGGTCGATCAATAAAATATGGCCGTGGAAAAAAGTGCTGTCTTATACGGTTTCCTCCAAAGGGATTCAAAAACCCTTTATGACGGAAAATATTCTTCCGCACCATTACTTATCTGTAACGGGTCAGGAATCTTTATTTTTAATTGCCATCTTGTCCTTTTTATTTGGAATCCTTTTGGTCATCGGAATTGAAAAGGGAGCAAATTATATGAAAATAAGATGAGGAAATTTGGACTTATTGGTTTTCCACTCACCCATTCTTTTTCCAAGAAGTATTTTACTTCCAAATTCGAGAAAGAGGGCCTTACAGATTGCCAATACGATTTGTTTGAAATTGAACACGAATCCCTTTTCCCAAGTATAATCGGGCAAAATCCGGAATTAGAGGGAATAAATGTGACCATTCCCTATAAAGAGAAAATAATCCCTTTCCTCGATGCCTTGGACCCGGCTTGTGCAGAAATTGGCGCGGTCAATTGTATTCGGATCAAAGAAGGAAAGCTTACGGGATTCAACACGGATTATATTGGGTTCAAACAATCCTTAGAACAATGGTTGGGCAATGAGAAGCCAAAAGCCCTCGTATTGGGCACTGGCGGTGCTTCTAAGGCTGTGGTGCAAGCCTTAAACGACTTGGGTATGGAATTCTTGATGGTTTCCAGAAATGACACCAAAAACCCCAACCTGATCAGTTACGAGGTTTTGGCTCAAGAAGAAGATATTTTGAAAAACCATCACTTGATCATCAATACGACTCCAGTGGGAACCTATCCCAACACGGAGGAAATGCCCAAAATCAATGTGGATTGGATAACGAGTCAACACAAAGTCTACGACTTGGTTTATAATCCCGAAAAAACCTTTTTGATGCGGTCCTTGGAGGCCCGTGGTGCAGTTGTGAAAAATGGATTGGAAATGCTTCATCTTCAAGCCGAAGCGGCTTGGAAAATTTGGAACTGATTTCACCATTTATTCAACTATCATGTATTGGAAAAAATTATCACACGAGCAGATCAAAGAAACCGTATTCAAATCCATTGAGGAAAATCTTGATTATCGAGGAGAGCATCCCATATTGGGCATTCCCGGCACCTATCTCGACACGACAGAATTCTATCCTGATGCACCGTTCCTAAAGGATGCGCCTTATATGTCGGCCATGGTCAGCAATCCCAACCATATTGGGGTCCATACCCTAAGCGAAGAATCCGTTTTAGAGGTTTTTCAGGGGACACAGAAAATCGAACGAGCGCTGATCAAATTGGTCGCTGAAGAGATTTTCAATGGAAACCCTGGAGAACAAGATGGATATGTGGCGACAGGAGGAACTGAGGCCAACATTGAGGCAATGTGGATCTACCGAAACTTCTTCATCAAGGAATATGAGGCAAGAATTGGTGAAATAGCAGTGGTCTATTCTGAGGATTCACACTACTCCATGCCCAAGGGTGCAAATATCCTGAACCTTTCAAGTATAATTCTGAAAGTTGATCCAGAGTCTAGGGAGATTTTATGGGCAGCATTGGGGGAGCAAATCACAAAAGCCCGAAATGAAGGCGTCAAGTTTTTCATCGTCATCGCCAATCTTTCTACCACAATGTTTGGGTCTGTAGATGATATCGATATGTTGGGAGATTATTTTTCCAACCAGAATGTGCCGTTTAAGATTCACGTAGACGCAGCATACGGCGGATTTATCTACCCATTTACCAACCCCACGAGTAGATTTACTTTCCAGAATCCTTACCTGAGCTCCATTACAGCTGACGGTCACAAAATGCTTCAGACCCCTTACGGAACCGGACTTTTTTTGGTAAGGAAAGGATTGATTGAATACGTGAAGACCGAAGAGGCTCAATATATCCCTGGAAAGGATTACACCATAAGCGGCAGTCGATCCGGTGCCAACGCGATTTCAATGTGGATGATATTGCAAATCCACGGCTCAGAAGGCTGGAAGTATAAAATGGAAAGTCTTTGTGACAAGACTGAAAGAATTTGCAAAAAACTAGAGGGAATGAGTGTGGTTTATTTCAGGAACCCACACCTCAACATCATTGCGATAGAGGCCCAATATATTTCCAAAAAACTGGCCCATAAGTATCAATTGGTTGCAGATTCGTATGAATTTGATCCAAAATGGTTCAAAATCGTGGTGATGCCACATGTAAAGCAAGGGACAGTTGATACCTTCTTGATGGAAGTCGAGGCGGAATTGAAAGGGTCCAAAATAGGATAAACAAGCTTTCATAACAAACCATTAGATTATAAAAAACCACCTTATGCCTCACAAATCGGGCTTGATGGTGGTTTTTTTATTCTGGGAAAGTGAAAATAGAGAAGGAGAAAAGACCCATGGTTTCATTTGGCAGATCGTGTTGAGAATTTTTTTGGGGTTGCGCTCTGACTCTCCGTTTTGTATTGGGGAAGTGTTTTGATGATGCAACCCGTGTTACGCATTACCAATCCCATTCCAGTCTGAAATTGCTAAAATTATCAATCAGTCAGTTGATTACTGTTCTTGTCTTCCTCCTATCGTTATTACTCTTTATTCTCCCAATAGGTGGACTTTTATGCAATTTCAAGTCCGATTAAGAATCCTAATGCATACGCTAGGCATGAATTGTAAGCCATGCGTCCAATTCATGCCTATATATTTAATTCCGAATGTGAATTTGTGAACTTCACACCCACCCAAAATTTTTCTCGCTGAAAATCACATTTTTAAGCTTGTGTTTTTGATATTGAATTTTTATTTCTTTTCATAAAATGGAAATCCAAATTATAATTTTTTAACTTATTCCTACCTAACTATTTTATCAGCTCGTCCCATGGCAAAATCAAAATCCGACAAAGACCGAAAAATATTTGTGTTGGATACCTCCGTGATCCTGTACGCTCATAACTCCATAATGACTTTTGCAGAACACGATGTGGTCATTCCGATTACGGTACTGGAAGAGCTCGATCACTTCAAAAAAGGGAATGATTCCAAAAATTTTGAGGCGAGGGAATTTATTCGCCTGTTGGATAAATTGTCCATGGACAATATGATTCACAATTGGACCCCCCTGAATGGGAAATCAAAGGGCTTTTTCAAGGTGTTGATGAATCCGGAAAACGCCATGAATGCCAATGAAATCTTTGGGGAAGAAAAGAATGACCATAAAATTCTGAATGCAGCCTTACACCTGAAGCAAGTAGAGCAGGGAAGAAAGGTCATCCTTGTCAGCAAGGATATCAATCTAAGACTTAAGGCCAAATCACTGGATCTTTTTGCTGAGGATTATGAAACAGGGAAAGTGAAGAATATAGACGAATTGGAAAATACCGGTATGTTCCACATGGACGGAATTGAGGGTTCTCTAATCGACAAGCTTTATGAATCCCATGCGGTGGAATCAAAATTGATTCTTGGCACCAAAAAAAGGAAAGCGAATGCTTTTTATATTTTAAGGAGTGAAAAGAATTCGGTCTTGGCCTTTTACAATTCTGAAGACAATTCCATGGAGCGGGTGGATAAAAAGCTGGCTTATAATATCAAACCCAAAAATGCGGAACAGACATTTGCGCTGCACGCCCTGCTCAATCCCAAGATAAAATTGGTTTCCATCCAGGGTGTTGCCGGAACCGGAAAAACGCTTCTTGCATTGGCGGCAGCACTTGAACAAAGACGGGAGTATAAGCAGATATTCTTGGCAAGGCCCATCGTCCCTTTGAGCAATAAGGATATTGGATATTTGCCAGGGGATATTAAATCGAAGTTGAACCCCTATATGGAACCCCTTTGGGACAATCTGAAATTCATCCAAAATCAGTTTCATGAAACCGACAAAGAGTTCCAGAAAATCTCAGAACTGGTCAATCAGGAGAAATTGGTTATCCAACCGCTGGCCTATATCCGGGGAAGGTCTTTGTCCAATATATTTTTCATTGTGGACGAAGCCCAGAACCTAACCCCACACGAAATCAAGACCATCATCAGTAGGGCAGGGGAAAACACAAAAATTGTCTTCACGGGTGACGTTTTCCAGATTGATACGCCCTATTTGGACAGCCAAAGTAATGGACTATCCTATCTCATCGACAGGGCAAAAGACCATCCCCTATATGCCCATATAAAACTGGAAAAGGGGGAAAGATCGGAATTGGCCAATTTGGCAAATGATCTTCTATAAAAATTCATTATGATCAACCGGTAGTGCAGCCCTGTCTGCATTACCGGGTTGTTGATTTTTCACCTCTATTGTCTTTCCGTTAATCAATTGTTTAGCCGGTTTTTATGTTGTATCAAACTGGATGCTTTTGTGTCCAAAATCGAAAATCTTTTTTAATATGAAATCATTAATACTCTGTAAATCAGCGCTTTAAAAATATGGATTGACGTTTGATTTATTGCTTATACAACCTGATTGCTGAAATCCAAATTGGAGACTTCACCTCGGGTCAACAAGCGATAAATAAACAACTAAATACCACAAAAATGAAAGCATCAATTTTAACCCAGAAAAATGCATGTGCCTTATTAGGTTTAATCATGGCATTTACGATCGTTTTCAAGGCAAATGCAACCGATGGAAGACCGCAGCAGCAGGTCATAAGTGATTTGATGCACCAGAAAGAAAATCTTGATTCGATCCAAGAAGTATCCCTTGCCCCAATTGAAGTGGATTTTTCAGAAATGGCTAAAATGCCAACCATAACGGTTATCAATAAATATGGTGAGGTAATCGCCGCGTTTTATGGAGAAAAATCCGAAATACAGGAAAAATTTATGGACGCGTTTAAAAAATGCCACCTTATTACAGCCTATGGCAAACAAGAGTTTTATCTCATAGGATAATTGGCCAAATCACAGAAAGTTGAGGAAAGTTGAGTGGTTCTCAACCTTCCTCAACTTTCTGTGATTGTATTCAATTTTGCTAAAAAGCTGTTGTAATATTGTCTTCCTACTTGTAAAACAGCACCCATTTGTAAATTGATTTCTTTGGTATTGAAATTCTCGATCTGGGCGAGTTGGACTATAAATGATTTTTGAACCCTAAGAAACAGGTTTGACGGGAGTTTTTCCTCCATGTCCTTCATTGATTTCCGAATGGTATAGTTTCGGTTTTTTGTAAAAATGGTTACCATGTTTCCGTTTGCTTCCACATAGTAGATTTCTGGGTACGGAACCCTTTCAAAAGCATTATCGGCTTTTATGAAAACAGCATCTGAAACCAAATAAGGACTTTCGTCCTTTGTTTTGGACATAGCGGATTCTGATGCAGGTTTTGATCGTCTGTTGTAGAGAACAATCTCCACGATAGCGTGAATGTCATTGGTATTAAAAGGCTTCACGATAAACCCGGCTGGATTTACTCTTTTTGCCCTTTCGATGATTGTGGGATCACTGTAGGAAGTTACATAAACCAAGGGTGCATCCACCATTTGTTTCAGAATTTCTCCCAATTCTATACCATCCTTATCGCCCTTAAGTTTGATATCCATAAAGATCATATCGGGCCGATATTTCTTTACTATTTTGATAGCTTGGTTTGCGGAATTGGCAATGTCGATATTCACATATCCTAAAAGTTGCAATATTTCTTCAATATTTTCTGCAATATTGACATCATCTTCAACGATAAGAATTCTTTCCTCTTTCATAAATGCTTTTGCTGGAAATAATGCGTTAATAAGTGAAACAAATAGGTTTTCTTGTATTCAAAATAAGTATTAGTTACTATTTACGCAAAAATATTATTAGAATCAATTATTCCGTTAAATTATCTTAATTGGCGATTTAATTATTTATTAAAGGCTCATCATGTCTTTGAACCGGGCGGCCTGCCTTCTGCTTACTTCTATCCTATCCCCACCTTTTAGCGTCACGACCAGCCCTCCGTTGAACCAAGGCTCTATTCCCTCTACCCAGCTTAGGTTAATGATGTGTTTTCTACTCGCTCTGAAGAATGATTTCTCATCCAGTCGCTCATCCAATGCATTTAAGGATTTGTGAATCATGGGTTTGAAATTTTCAAAGTACACCTTGATGTAATTCCCATCTGATTCAAAAAGTCGAATATTGACAAGTTTCACAAACCAACATCTGTCTCCGTCTTTGACAAAGACTTGGTCTTCTAAAGTAAGCTTTTTTGAATTTGAGGGAAATTCAGCTCCTTCGGTTTTGGCAGTAGACTCGGTTAATTTTTTTTGTAAGCGCTCAATGGCCTCGCCCAATCTTTTTGGTTCGATGGGTTTCAACAAATAATCAAGCGCATTGACCTGGAATGCCTTCAAGGCATATTCATCGTAGGCGGTTGTGAAGATGACATGTGGAACGTTATCAAGCTCTTCAAGAAGGTCAAAACCTGTTTTTTCTGGCATTTGAATATCCAAGAACACCACATCGGGTAGAAGTGAATCGATCTTTTCCTTGGCATCATCTACATTGTTGGCTTCACCGATCACCTCAACCTGATCAAATTGTGATAACAAAGTGATGAGTTCTTTTCTTGCCAATCTTTCATCGTCAATTACAAGTGCACGCATTATTTTTTTAATTTTAACCCAATGTAAGGGTTTGTTTTGGAATTTTTATTTCTGTTATGACAAAATCGCTGCCGGAATTGAATATTTTAAAGGAAGCGCGATTTCCATAAATCAATTTTAGTCTTTGTATCGTGTTGTCGATCCCGTGTCCCTCCCTTTCTTTCTTTTTGGTTTGGGAAGGTAATTGGAGCTGTCCACTGTTTTTTACCTGTATGTATAAATCATCCGTGAGACCCTCATAGCATTTAATCTCTATGGTACCGCCTTTGACCCTATTGGATATTCCATGTTTGATGGCATTTTCCACAATCGTTTGGAGCATCATCGGTGGGATTTTATATTCATAAGCTACCGGATCGATGTCATAAAACACCCGGATGCGCTCTTCAAACCGAATCGTTTCAAGATTCAGATAATCCTTGACGGTGTTGATTTCATTTTCAAATTCTATGGTTCTCTTTTTGTCCATCATCAATGAAAATCTCAGGATATTGGACAATTGGGTGATGGCCAATTTGGCTTTTTTGGGGTCTTCGTCCACCAATGCACGGACACTGTTCAGTGCATTAAAAATGAAATGTGGATTGAGTTGGCTTTTGAGATGGTTGAGCTGGATTTCATTGATTTTGGCCTGATATTTTAGGGATTGGTTATAATTGTCCAGAAAGTGAATCAAAAAATAAAGCATTGCCCAGAGCGAATAGAACAGGAAACTGACAAAGATATTGACTGAAATCACCACAAGCCTGAAATCTTGGTCAGGATTGAGTGTGTCAAAAACCAGGTTGATCAGAATTTGTGCGGAGGTATTTAATACACTCAATATTGCCAAGGCAAAAAGGGTATTGGTGATGAGCTGCGTAAAATTACGATTCAGCCAACCGTACTTTTTTATGACATACCGCAGGGAGTGGGTAGAGACCAAGTAAAAACCCGCTAAGGATAAAAAAGCACCGATCTGTACAGCAGAAAGACCTCTTTCTAGAGATACAAAAAACAGGTTGATCAAGCCAAAGCTCAACCAACCCAAAATCTGCAATATCCAATATAGTTTGTTTCTGTTCATTCCCTTACTTCAAAGATAAGCAGTAAAGTCAAGCTCAGTGACGTTAATTTTATAAAAGGGGACAAACAGCATTTTTATAGTCAAAAGCCAATTTAAGCCAATTCAGGTTTTAGGAATTTGGCGGTGTAACTTGTTGGATGCTTTGCCACTTGTTCCGGAGTGCCCCGAACAACGACTTCCCCCCCATTTTTCCCGCCTTCCGGACCAATGTCGATGATATAATCCGACACTTTGATGACATCCAAGTTGTGCTCGATGATCAACACGGTATTGCCTTTTTCAACGAGCCTGTTCAAAACTTCCAATAAATGTTCAATATCCTGAAAATGAAGGCCTGTAGTTGGTTCATCTAAAATATAGAAGGTCTTTCCGGTGTCTTTTTTGGAAAGTTCTGTTGCAAGTTTAACCCTTTGTGCCTCACCTCCGGAAAGTGTGGTGGCGTGTTGACCCAAAGTGATATACCCCAATCCGACATCATTGAGGGTTTGGATTTTCCGAAGGATCTTGGGTTGGAAGTCAAAGAATTCGACGGCTTGTTCTACAGTCATTTCCAGAACATCCGAAATGGATTTTCCCTTGAACCTCACTTCCAGTGTTTCCCTATTGTATCTTTTTCCCTTACAGGTTTCGCAGGGAATATGAACATCTGGAAGGAAATCCATTTCCACCAACTTCATTCCAGCGCCTTCACATCCCTCGCATCTTCCTCCTTTGACGTTAAAACTGAATCTTCCCGGTTTATATCCTCGGATTTTTGATTCGGGCAACTCTGTAAATAAAGTCCTGATGTCTGAAAATACGCCCGTATAAGTGGCGGGATTGGATCTGGGAGTTCTTCCGATGGGTGATTGGTCAACTTCTATGACTTTATCGATTTCGGACAAACCCTCAAATTTTTCATAAGGCAAGGGATCCTTCTTTGAGTTGTAAAAATGCTGGTTGAGCAAAGGGTACAGCGTGTCATGGATCAAGGTGCTTTTTCCGCTTCCGGAAACTCCCGTCACGCAAATCATGGACCCAAGAGGTAGGTTTACATCCACTTTTTTAAGATTGTTGCCACTTGCTCCTTTGAGCGAAAGGTAACTTCCATTTCCCTTTCTCCTTGTTTTTGGAACTTGGATGTTCAGATCCCCAGAAAGGTATTTTGCCGTGAGGCTTTTTTGTTTTAGAAAATCATCAGGCTTTCCGGCAGCAACGATATGCCCACCATGCCTGCCTGCACCTGGCCCTATATCCACCACATAATCCGAATCTAACATCATGTCTTTGTCATGCTCCACCACAAGAACTGAATTCCCTAAGTCCCTTAGGTTTTTAAGAGCTTTGATCAGCTTCACGTTGTCCCTTTGGTGGAGGCCTATACTGGGTTCATCCAATATGTAAAGTACGCCGACGAGTTGGGTTCCGATTTGTGTGGCCAGCCGAATCCTCTGCGCCTCTCCACCGGAAAGTGTTTTTAGGGGACGGTTGAGCGAGAGATAATCCAACCCGATATCCAAGAGAAAACCGATTCTCTTTCGGATTTCTTTCAATACCTCTTTTCCGATCAAGCGCTGCCTTTCGGTCATTCTGCTTTCTACATCCTCAAACCAATTGGAAAGGGAGGTGATATCCATCATGGCCAATTCTCCGATATGTTTTTCTCCTATTTTGAAGTGGAGGGATTCCTTTTTCAACCGGTAACCTTGGCAGTCTGGGCATACATTCACAACGGTAAACTCGCTTACCCATTTCTGGATTTTGTCGGAGCTCCCTTCTTGGTGCTTCTGGAGGAAATTGACAATGCCTTCAAAAGTAGTGTTCCACATTGTGCCCGGGTATTTGACAGAATCTACGGCGATCTCAATTTGATCTCCATAAAGGAGAATGTCAATCACTTCAATGGGCAGATTTTCGATAGGTGTCGTGATGGCACATTTGTAATGCTTGAGAATGGCATCGATTTTTTTGAAAATCCAGATGTCACGAAACTCACCCAATGGTGCAATCCCACCTCTACTGATGCTCAGCTTTGGGTTGGGGATAATGCTTTCTTTTGTGATTTCTTCGATTTGACCCAGACCGTTGCAGGTAGGGCAAGCTCCATAGGGACTGTTAAAGGAAAAATTGTTGGGTGCCGGTTCATCATAGGATAGCCCGGTGGTCGGGTCCATCAGGTATTTAGAAAAATGGTAAAGGTTCCCTTCTTCATCCCGCAGCATGATGATCCCTTTTCCATGTTGCAAAGCTGTTTTGAGAGACTGGCTGATCCTGAAGCGATCTTCTTCATCGGCTACAATCCTGTCGATTACGATTTCTATATCATGGATCTTGTATCGGTCCAGCTGCATTTTCGGCACCACTTCCATGACCACACCATCCACTCGAACTCTCAGGAAACCCATTTTTCTGATTTGTTCGAAAAGTTCTCGGTAGTGTCCTTTTCGGCCCTTTACCACTGGAGCGAGGATATAAAGTTTTTTGCCCCTAAAATTTTCAAAAAGTTGCTCCAAAATCTGGTCCTCCGTTTGCCGAATCATTTTATGACCAGACAGGTAAGAAAAAGCCTCTCCCGCTCGGGCATACAGCAATCTCATGAAGTCATAGATCTCCGTCACAGTGCCGACTGTTGACCGTGGGTTTTTGGAGGTGGTTTTTTGTTCGATGGAGATTACGGGAGAAAGCCCGTTGATTTTATCGACGTCGGGGCGTTCCATTCCTCCCAAAAAAGAACGAGCGTAAGCAGAAAAACTTTCCATATACCGGCGCTGACCTTCGGCATAAATGGTGTCAAATGCCAATGAGCTTTTCCCACTTCCACTCAGGCCTGTGATGACGACCAATTTGTTCCTCGGAATATTGATGTCTACGTTTTTCAGATTGTGCTCACGCGCTCCGTAAATCTCTATCCACTCTTCTTTCTCGGCTATTGAATCTGTCATGAAGGACTAAATCATTATTTCTTAACATGCAAAAATAAGAATTTTAACTTGGGTTTCCCATGTTAATTCTTTGTTGCTAAACTGAAGGGTTTGATTTAAGTTTTGGATTGGGCTGTATTCTTTCCCTCCTTAGGCATTGAAAAACCTCATTTTGCCTTTTTAGGAGTCCCATTTCTATTTTCAAGTTCTTTTTTCTTCATTTCCTCAAGATCTTCTCCCGTCAATGTAGATTTCAATCCGCTGAAAATCAGTTTCCACCAATAGTTATAAATGGATTTATGGGGCTCTCGGAGATAATAAACCGTTCCTTTTTTCAAATCTCCCCTCTTGTTTGGGTTGTTGGATTTGATGACCACTTTATTGGCAAGAAAAGAGCCTATTTTTCTGAACACATTTTGATCTTTGCCAAAATCCTTGTTCAATAATTCGAGTTCAAGGTCTTCATACCTGACGATCGCCTCACCACTGCCCTCGTAATCATTTGCGATAATGTTAAAATCCAACCGGTTGATCACCCCGGATTTCAAGCTGATTTTGGCCTCAGGCTCTATCATGTTGTTCAAGGTCCGCAATGGCATTTTTCCGAGAGTCCCCTTTAATTTGAAGGTGCCATTTTCACTTGCCAAATCGTAATCCATGCTTAAATCCACAGGGCCAATGTCCATCAGCTTGGCCTTTACATTCATGACCAATTGAGAATTTCCGGCCATCATTTCTTTGTGATTGGAAATGTTCTTGATGTGCGCATTTAACTCCGTAAAAAATAGTGCTCCGGATTGGGGCGCATTGTTGTCCGCCCTCTCTTCTATTCTCAAATACCCATTCCTCAACAGTGTGTTTTTTATATGCAGTACTTGTTCAAGTTTGTTTAAACTCTCATGAAACATTGGGGGGCGTTTTGACAAGTCTTCGGATTTCCGCTTGTCCGTAAATACAGATAGTTTCAGATTTGAGGCGATCAACGAATCGATTTCAACCGTCCCATTTCTGAAATAAGAATTGAAATCCATTCCCCTGACCTTTAATTTGGTGTCTCCAATCTCGATCCAACTCATTCTTTTGTCCTGCAATCCAGTATAGGTATATCTATCTAGCTTGTGTATAAGGGAGAAATTCCCGATTCCCAACGTGTTGTCTTCTGTATTGAAAGCCAGACTATCTACAATTACCATTTGACGGTATTCGTCAAAATGTAAATTTGCCTTTGAAATTGTTCCCTGGATCATGTCTACGTCAAAAAGTGCTTCTTTATTTTGTATGTCTTCTTCTGTAAGCCTAAATCCTGAAGCAGCCACTGAAAGATCGAAAAGTTCAAGTCGCAGGGAATCAGAATAACTGTCCCTGTTTTCCACTGAGAGATGATTCAATCCAAAATGCTTGACACTGATGATTTTGTAGTCCCTGTGTGCTTTCCGATTGGGTTTGGATTCTGAAAAATGCATGGAATCCAATGCTGGAGAAAGGGTTTTGATGGTGATGTTGTCAATCGTGGCAGAATCAACAACGATAGAATTTTCCATCAGGAAATCCTTCCATCTAAACCCCGAGACCCTCACTTGTTTTGCGGAAAGTGTGACCTTGAGTTGGTTTTCGCTGATATTGTCTGCGGGGGTGATTTGGATGTCTTCCAGCTGTAAATAAGTACCTGAGTAATTGTAGTCCAATTTGATCTCACCGAAGGTAATTTCGTGATCCCCAAAACCACTGGTTCGTGTGATCATGTTGCTGACAATCCTGTCCGCATTCTCATTGAGGTAGAGGTTGACCAAAACCGGTAGACCTTTAAAAACAAGTAGGATCAAAAGGAGTAATGCAATTACCCAAATTAAGAGTTTCTTCATGAAGTCACCGGTGAAAATAGGTTTAAATGAAGGATAATTTAACCAAATTCCCAAATATGGGAGTACCTAAAATCAAAAGACAGAAGATGTCAATTCACGGGGATTTTTAAGATGTATTCTTTTCCATTTGCCACAGTCAATTTTGATGACCTTAACCATGGATTGTGGATTTTCAATTCTTTGTAATTTGTATTGTGACGAAGTGCCCAATCCGCCAAATTTGGAATGGATTGGGTCACTTTAAGTTCACGGAAATTCGGGAGTCTATAGAGATCATTTTCAACGAGCTGAAAACCATATTTTCTAGGGTGTTCAAAAATTTCTTTAAAGGCAAGGATTCTAAAGAGGTATCGGCTGGTTTCTTCATTCAGTAAAAGGTCATAATAACTGGTCATTTTTTGCGCCGCCTTTCTTTTTCCCAAGCCGGACATTCCCATATTGTAACTAGCCGCTACGGATGTCCAATTCCCAAATCTCCCATAGGAAGCCTTGAGGTAGCGTGTTGCCGCCAAGGTGGATTTTTCCAAATGATACCGCTCATCCACATCATCATTGACCTCCAATTTGTTTTCCTTTGCAGTCTCTGGCATAAATTGCCAAAATCCTCTTGCACCAGCAGGTGAGGCAACGTTCAAAAGTCCAGATTCAACCATGGCCAAATATTTGAAGTCTTCCGGAATGCCATTTTGGAGTAGGATTTCTTCTATGATTGGAAGGAATTTATTGGCCCTTTTCATCAAAAGGATCATGTTTGATTGCCAGTAGGCATTGACATATATTTCCCTTTCAAATCTCTCTCTTACGTCCGGAAGATCCATTGGAACCTTTTCACCAGAAAACGAGATTTTTTCGGGGATTGCAAAAATCCTTGCATGTGCTTCTGGTATAAGGATTTTCATTTCCTCTCCCGAAGATTGGTGGATGATCACCTCATTGTAATCCACACTTGACTTTTCTTTGGAATTGTGCAGGTGAAAAGCAACTCCAAACAAAATGGCAACCAAAGTATATATAATGTAAAGATGGTAGTTTTTCAAGTTTAGAAATTTGGGGAAAGGAGGTACTTGCTGTAGAAATCATCGATTACCTTTACGGCTTCTGATGGTTCATCTACGAGAGAAAAGAGGAAAAGATCTTCGGCGTTTACATTTTTGTGCTGATCCAGCATGGTGTTTTTTATCCAATCGATCAATCCCTGCCAATATTCCCTGCCAACCAACACGATCGGGAATTTTCCGATTTTATTGGTTTGGATCAAGGTCAAAGCTTCAAAAAGCTCATCCAAAGTCCCAAAACCCCCTGGCAGTACCACGAAGCCCTGTGCATATTTCGTGAACATGACCTTTCTGACAAAGAAATAATCGAATGTAATCAGTTTGTCCTGATCGATATAGATGTTATTGAACTGTTCAAAAGGGAGTACAATATTGAGGCCCACGGATTTACCGTTTTGGGAATGTGCACCTTTGTTTCCAGCTTCCATGATTCCGGGACCACCACCGGTGATTACGCCATATCCATGTCTTACCAGTTTGGCTGCGATTTCCTCAGCCATGAGATAAAATTTATTCTCTCTGGGCGTCCTTGCCGATCCAAAGATTGAAACACAGGGTCCGATTTTCGACAATTTTTCAAAACCCTCCACAAACTCAGACATAACCTTAAATATTACCCAGGAATCGGCACTTTTTATTTCACTCCAATCCCGTTCCTTGAACGCCTGTAATATTTTCTCTTCTTGTCTTTTTTCAAAATCCTCTAATTGCTCATTCATAATATCACGTTTTTTGTAAAAAGTACAGTATATGATTGCTTAAATAGTGATGTATTCAGGCAATCAAAGTTAGGTTTTTCCATTTCAATTGGGCAAGAACGGTTTTAAATAATATATAAAAAGATAAAAAAAATGCATTGTGACCAGGATGTTGTTTTGTATGCGAAAGTGTCTACCTTCGCTGACTTTTAAATAGGACAAATGAATTTACAGGATAAGGCTCTGGGGGTCAGGCAAGTGTTTGACGAATTGGGGATGGAGATAAAGTCTTATTTGGATGAAAGCCAGTTGACCTGTTTCTCAGGCTGTGGCCTCTGTTGTTCCAACCCAAAGGTGAATGCCTCTGTCATTGAATTTTTACCCTTGGCGTTCAAATTGTTTGAAGAAGGAAAGGCGGAAAGTGTTTTGGAAAAGCTGGAAACACTGGATGATGATGCTTGTGTCCTCTATAAAAAAACCAGTGAAGATGGTCATGCCGGATTTTGTTCTGATTATCAAAACAGGGGTTTGATCTGCCGACTATTTGGAACATCTTCCCGAAAAAACAAATACAACGAAAATGAATTGCTGGTATGCAACAAGATAAAAGTTGGCAAGCCGGAGTTGTTCAATGAGGTGTCTTTAGCGATTAAAAAGGATATGCAAGTTCCTTCCAGCGCAAACAATTACTCAAAACTATCGAACCTTGATTTTGATTTGACATCGGCTCAGTTTACGGTCAATATTGCCATTAAAAATGCCCTGGAAGCGGTTTTGAGATTTGAGTTTTATGAGCGGAATCAAGAGCCTGAAATCCCCGAAAATTTTTGAACCCGGGTTTTTGCCGTATATTGTGATTATTTTCAACTAATTTTTGGCACAATAAAAGCGAGGTTTATGTTAAACGTTTCTGAAATAGTACAAACAATAAAAAAGCTTATTGAAGTCCGGTTCAATATCATTCGGGATGAGGTTCAGGATCAATTTTCTTCCATTCTCACCAGAATATTGATCCTGGTAAGTATGGCAATGGTTTCGTTATTGGTGTTGCTGTTTTTAAGTATTTCACTCGCTTTTTATATCAGTGAATTGACCTATTCGACCTATAAAGGATTTTTTTACGTTGGCATTATTTATTTGTTGGTTTTGTTTTTGCTATATCTGGTTAGAAATTCGAGAAGAATGAAAGGTTCACTTCAGGAAAATCTTAGGGAGTTTATTTTTAAAATGAAAAAATAATGGATATGATGGATGACATGAAAAGAAAGGCGGAAGAACTGGAACAAACACTGGAGATGCAGTTGAATCTTGTCAAAAGTGAATCGGGTGACTGGTTCAAGGTTGGTGGAGCGGTTCTGATCGGTGGATTGGTTTCTTATGCGCTTGTGCGCATGGTTCAGAAAAAGAAAACCAGGAAGACGGTCAAAGTATTGAGGGCTTTGGAAAAAGAAGGATTACTGGATGATGACATTAAAAACAAACTTACCCATAACAGCCGTTCCGGTTTTTTAAGCCGATTTGGCCCTTTGTTATTGCCTATTATTTTGGCGTATGGAAAGGATATGTTGATGAATAGCTTGGAGAAATCCAAATTGGAGGAAATTGATGAGGCCACGCAAAATTGAAGAAAGGCTGAAAGGTCTCAATTCTTCAGGTAAAAAAGCAGTGGCTTGGTTGATTGATCCTGACAAGGTCAAATCCACAGAATCATTGAAAAACCAAATCAAGGAGGCTATTCGGCTCGACCTTGATTTTTTTTTCGTGGGAGGGAGTCTAATCCAGGAAAATTCTATTGATTCGATCGTGGGTCTTATCAAGTCCCTCACCACCGAGATTCCTGTTGTGATTTTTCCTGGGAATGTCATTCAGTTTTCAGAAAAAGCTGACGGTCTTTTATTTCTATCATTGATATCGGGGAGAAATCCGGAATTTCTGATTGGTCAGCACGTCACAATAGCTCCCTTGCTGATGAAAACAAAGGTTGAAATTTTGCCAACCGGATATTTGCTCATTGATAGTGGTGCGCCGACAAGCGTACAGTACATCAGCCAAACCATCCCCTTGCCCAACACCAAGCCAGACCTAAGTGTTGCCACCGCTTTTGCGGGTCATCTCTTGGGGCTTCAATATTTTTATGTCGATGCAGGGAGTGGGGCAAAAAATCCAGTCTCTTCCAAAATCATCCATGCCCTTAAAAAACACATTCCTGCGCCACTTATCGTGGGTGGAGGACTGAATAGTCTTCCCAAAGTGAAAGAAGCGTTCACATCGGGAGCGGACTTGGTGGTTATTGGAAACGGGGCAGAAAAAAACCCCGGCTTTTTGACCGAGGTTTTGGAATATATAGCGGTATTTAACTTATCCCTGAACGTTAATTAGGGATTCTCTTCTTCTCATTTTACCTGCAGGCAAACCGTACATCATTTTGAATCTTCGGCAGAAATAGGCAGTGTCCTTATAGCCGACTTCCTTGCCGATATCCCGGATACTTTTCTTGGAAGTTCTGAGTAATTCTACAGCAGCCTCCATTCTCTGGTATTCTATATAATCCTGTGGATTGATGCCGGTAAGCATTTTGAAATATTGGCCCACATAGTCCTCGGAAACATTCGCTACCAAGGCCAAAACCTTGTTTGAAAGATCTCCACCGATGTTCTTTTTGATATAGGTGAACATGTCTATTAGTCGGGGATCCTTGAAATAGGTGCTGTTTGTGGACAATTCCTCAACGAACAACCTGTTTTTCAGAATGTGTCTCACAATCTCCACCACCAATAACTCGGTATGAAGCTTGATTACCCTTTCTTTTCCAGGCGTATTTTGTTCGGATTCTTTGACGATGTCTTCTACGATAGAAGCAATTTTGTCATTGAATCTGATTACAAAAGGAGGGATTCCGAGTGAATTGAAGAAATTGACTACATCAAAAACCTTCGCTTCGAAGGTGACCAATGTGATACAATCCTCCTCAAGATTTTTTATCTCTTTGAAACTTACCGTCTGAAGATATTTTCTTTTATTGTCAAGGAAGTTTTCGTTGTTGATTTCATTTTTCTTGGTTGCTGAACCAAAAGAAATGCTGCTCGATCTGCCAGCGGGAATAAAAAGGATCTCGCCTTCGTTAACTCCTTCTTGGTCATCCGAGAACTTCAATGAACCTTTGTGCAAAAGGATGGCAGTATTTTCTATATCTTGGTAGTCAGTAACAAAAACAGGTTTTTCAATTTTGTAATTATTCCCTTTTACAAAGCGAACACCTACAGATTCTATGACTTTATTGTAATATTCCATGACGAAATTCTGCTTATATTTTTTGTAAAAATATAATATTTTTTGAAACACGCATGCAATAATTCAATATATATTGAAAAATAAATAAATATGGGTATAAAATCTAAAATAAATGTCTCTTTTGCCAATGAAAATACGATTAGCTTAAAATACCTCTCGATATGACTATTTTTTGAATTTCGCTGGTTCCTTCATAAATCTGTGTAATTTTTGCATCTCTCATCAGGCGTTCTACATGGTATTCTTTGACATATCCATAACCTCCATGTACTTGAATCGCTTCAATTGTCACGTCCATTGCTACTTTTGAGGCATAGAGTTTTGCCATTGCACTTGCTTGAGAAAATTCTTTTCCTTGGTCTTTTAGCCACGCAGCTTTCAAAACCAACAGTCGGGCAGCTTCGATTTCAGTGGCCATATCTGCCAGTTTGAACTGAATCGCCTGGTGCTGACAGATGGGTTTGCCAAAAGTTTTTCTTTCTTTGGAATAGGCCAAGGCCAACTCATAGGCTCCGGCAGCAATGCCCAAGGCTTGGGCTGCAATTCCCAAACGGCCACCATTCAGGGTCTCCATCGCAAGGCGAAAACCAAAACCTTCCTCCCCAATCCTATTTTCCACAGGAATCTTTACATCGGTAAACATTAGGGAATGTGTATCAGAACCCCTTATTCCAAGCTTATCTTCTTTTTTACCGACCACAAAACCTTCCCAATCCTTTTCGACGATAAAGGCTGAAATCCCTTTATGTCCCTTTAAAGGATCTGTTTGGGCGATTATGATATACACACTGGCGGTATTTCCATTGGTGATCCAATTTTTGGTCCCATTGAGGAGATAATGATCCCCGTTGCGTTCGGCTGTGGTTTTCTGGGAAGTCGCATCTGATCCCGCTTCTGGTTCTGAAAGACAAAAGGCTCCAATGATTTCGCCTTTGGCCAATCTTTTTAGGTATTTTTCTTTTTGTTCTTCATTGCCGTATTTCTCCAAACCCCAGCAAACCAAGGAATTGTTTACAGACATGGCAACTGAGGCCGAAGCATCGATTTTGGAAATTTCCTCCATAGCCAATACGTAGGAAATGGTGTCCATTCCACCACCGTTGTATTTAGGATCCACCATCATGCCCATAAAGCCAAGGGCTCCCATCTCCTTGATCTGCGCGTGTGGAAAAGTGGCATGGGTATCCCTTTCAATGACACCTGGTAAAAGTTCTGTTTGGGCAAATTCCCTAGCGGCATCCCTTACTGCAAGATGCTCCTCCGTGTATTCGAAATTCATATGAATATTTGGGTTTTATTGAATGATTGCAGGAATATAGCTGAAAAAAACAAAAGGGACAATTTCTTGCCCCTTTATTGTAAACTCATTTCACTGATTTCAGTTTCCGATTAATCTCTGTTTCCAAAGAACACAAAGATATAGTAAGCCAATGTGGCCAAAGAAGCCAATGCTGCAACTACATAAGTCATGGCAGCCCATTTGAGTGCATCTTTTGACATGGCGTATTCAGCAGTGGTAACCACGTTTCTTTCCTTCACCCAAGCCAAGGCCCTGTTACTGGCATCAAATTCCACCGGTAAAGTGATCAAGGTAAAGAGTGTCATGATTCCATAAGAACCGACAACAATGGTTCCTATAAATTCATAAGGCAAGCCGATCAGGTATCCTCCCAAAAGAGATGCGATCAAGACGATGTTTAGAATCTTGCTGCTGGCGTTTTGAATAGGCACCATGGCAGATCTCATTTTCAGCCAAGTGTAAGAAGTCGCATGCTGTACTGCGTGACCACACTCATGTGCTGAAACGGCGGTTGAAGCAGCATTTCTTCCATAATATACATCTGGGCTTAAATTCACCGTTCTATTCATCGGATTGTAGTGGTCGCTCAATTGGCCCTCCACACAATTTACCTTTACGTCATGGATATTATTATCCGCCAACATCAATTCGGCAATCTCCTTTCCGGAAAGATTGGCCTTCAATGAGGTTTGAGAATATTTTTTGAACTTGCTTTTAAGCCTTCGGCTGACGACAAATCCAAGAATTGCAAAGACAACGACAATGAGTATGATCATAGTTTTATTTTTTTATTGCTTTCTGAATACGAAGTTAAGAGGATTTAGGTTCTTTCTTAGCTGAAAGTTTCAGGAAAACGGCTGATGCAATTGTTCCCAAGACAATCACCGTGAGTACCTGACTTCCATGGACAATCACGGCAAAGATTTTACCTTCCTCATTCGTCAAACCATATGCCATCAAAATAAAGGCCACGAGTGCATGGAATGTCCCAATGCCCCCTTGAACAGGTGCGATCATGCCAATACTTCCCATGACCATCACCATGAGAACAGAACCGGCTGACAGACTGGCAGTGGAAGGGATGGCAAGGGCCACAAAATACATGGTCAGATAATAGATTGCCCAAATAAGTACAGAAGATGACCAGAAGCCAAATTGATTCCGAACTTGTTTGAGACTGATGAACCCCTTTATGATATCCCTGATGAAATGCTGGAATTTTTGGAACAGGCCATGATCCCTGTATTTTTGAAAAACCAAATAGATAAAAATCGATGCGACAAGTGCTCCTCCCAAAAGGAGTGGCAGGGCGCTTGAGATTCTGTCCCCGAGTGTTTCCAAGGAAACCAAATCGGATAATAGGCTTAGGAAGAGGTCTTTTTCAATCAGGAAGGCAATAGAAATGGTGGAGACCAGAAAAATCAAATCTATGGTTCGTTCTAGAATGACAGTTCCGAAAAGTTTCCCGATTTGGATGCCTTCGGTTTTTTTCAATGCTCCGCATCGTGCAATCTCACCAGCCCGTGGAACGAGTAAATTCGCCAAATAACCGATCATCAATGCCAATAATACTCTTTTGGTAGGAATGCTGTCGGACTCACCAACTTGGATCAACAGTTTCCAGCGCCAAGCTCTCAACCAAAAGCCTATTATGGAAATCAAAATAGACAGTCCAAGCCAAAAACCCGAGGTTTCCCGAAGTCCTTCTAAAAGTGCCTCTTGGCTGATGTCCTTATATAAAAACCAAAAAATCCAGATGGCCACCCCAAAAGAGAGAAACACCTGGATCCATTGTTTAAGAGTAAGTTTCAACTCAGATTATTTTATTGTGGTCATCTGGAAAGACAATCACCGGTTTATGTTTTTTGGCTTCTTCGAATTCCATGGAAGCATAGGAAATAATGATGACGATGTCCCCTACTTGGGCTTTCCTTGCGGCTGGGCCATTCAAGCAAACCATTCCACTTCCCCTTACTCCTTTGATAACATAGGTTTCCAGACGTTCGCCGTTATTGATGTTGACGATCTGAACTTTTTCATTTTCAATGAGATTAGCAGCGTCCATAAGGTCCTCATCTACGGTGATACTCCCCACATAATGGAGTTCTGCCTGCATGATTTTTACCCGATGTATTTTGGATTTTAATACTTGAATATGCATGGATGATATAATTATTCAGTAATAGTAAGGTTATCGATCAATCTGACTTCGCCAATATAAGCCGCAATGCAGATGGATGTTTTTTGTGAATTTTGGATTTGGGTTACTCTGACAAATGTATCCGACTCGATCCATTCATAGTATTCCAATCGGGCTTGGGGCTCATTGTGGAACCTATTTGTAATCCTGTCTTTTACCTCAAACCAATCTTTTCCTGCCAATAGTTCATCTTTGCCAAATATCAAACACTTATAGAGAAGCGTCGCGATGGTCCTTTCCTCCAAACTGAGCCTTAGGTTCCGGGAAGACATGGCCAAGCCATCCTGCTCCCTTTTGGTTTCCACCACGATGATTTCCACATCAAAGGAGAGGTCTTTTACCAGTCTTTTGATAATGGCTACTTGTTGCAAGTCCTTCTGTCCAAAGTAGGCTTTGTTGGGTTTAACAATATTTAACAGTTTGGAAACCACCAGTCCAACACCATTGAAATGGCCAGGTCTAAAGGTCCCTTCAAGGGTCCTTTCCAAGTCTCCGAAGTCAAAATTTAGGGTGGTTGGCTCAGGATAAATTTCATTCAGGTGAGGTAAAAACACGTAATCAACACCAGAAGCAGCCAAAACCTGAAGGTCCTCTTCTAGTGTTTGGGGGTATTTTTCAAAATCCTCTTTGCTATTGAATTGGGTTGGGTTTATAAATATGGAGACTAAAACAGAGTCAGAAGATAATTTTGCCTGATGGATCAAAGACAAATGTCCTTCGTGTAAAGCGCCCATTGTAGGTACAAAACCGATTGTTTTATTGTCAATTCTCAATGGATGTAGACTGTCTGATATTTCGTTTTTTGTCCGGAGGATATGCACCTTTCTTGTGTTTGCAAATTGTAAAATAGTCGCAAAAGTAGGGTATTCTTTAGAAAAACAATGGATTTACCGCTTTTTTTTCGTAAGTTTGTAGTCCCGTATTATCCCTAAACATAAATAAACAAGATATGTCCAAACTTCGTATTCTTTACGTAGCCAGTGAAATCAATCCATTCCTTGAAACTTCAGAGGTTGCCAACTTTGTAAGGGCATTGCCTCAAGCCATGCAGGAAAAAGGAATGGAAATCCGTATTCTTGTTCCCAGATTTGGTTTGATCAACGAAAGAAAGAATAGATTGCATGAGGTAGTGAGACTTTCAGGTATCAATATTTCTGTTGGAGAGGAAGAAAAACCTTTGATCATCAAGGTTGCTTCCATACCTAATGCCAAGCTTCAGGTCTATTTTATTGACAACGAAGACTATTTCCAGAGGAAAAGCGTTTTCCATGACAAGCAGGAAAAATTCTATGAAGACAACGACGAAAGAGCGATTTTCTTTTGTAAAGGAGTCATTGAAACAGTAAAAAAACTGGGCTGGGCTCCAGATGTGGTTCATTGCAATGATTGGATGACAAGTTTGATTCCAATGTATCTGAAGACCACATACAAGAACGAACCTCTATTTAAAGATACAAAATCTGTATTCGCTATTTATAATACCGGATTTAACCATAAATTTGGCGATGATTTGTTTGAGAAGGTCAAAATGGTGGATATCGATGATTCCATTCTTGCGCCCTTGAAATCAAAAGATTACGAAGGTTTCCTTAAAATCGGAATGGCATATGCCGACGTAGTCATCAAGAGCAATGACATCTCAGAACATCTTACCCAACTCATTGAAGAGTGCTCTAAAGATAAAAAGTGTGAAATTAACAGCGAAGAAGAAGAACAGCTTTTTGAAAGTTATTACAACATCTATACAGACCTTGCCGGCTAAACTGGCTGGAGGTTTGTTCATTTCCTTGACCATTGCGAGTTCATGTAGCGATCCTTCCAATATAGGATTAGACTTGGATCCAAACAATAATCAAATAGGGGTTTTCTTTACGGAGATACCCCTATCTGCGTCTATGGTCTTGTTGGATTCATTCAACACGACCAATCAGGGAAGTTTTGTGGTGGGAGGAGAAACCAGTGCTTTCTTTGGTAAAACTGAAGGTATTGGTTTTAGTAGACTTGCCATCAATGTCACTGCCCCTTTGCCAAGGCAAGAGGCAATTTTGGATTCTGTCAAGTTCAATTTTCAGGTAGAATCTGCAACCGGAACGAATTTCAGCACACCAAAATCCCTTAAAGTCCATTTGTTGACAGAAGGAATCCAAGACACATCCTATTATAGTTTTGATAGATTGGAATTTGATCCTGTCTCAATAGCCGAAAATAGTTTTAATTTTTCCGCTAGAAAAGATACCTTGGTAAGCACGAAGGTGAAGGATGAATTTGCGGCTTTCCTTTTTCAGGAAATGAAAAAAGGTGACGCATTCAAGGATATATTTTCCTTCAGGCGATTGATTCAGGGCATAGCGATTACCGGAAACCCTGAACAAGAAGCTTCCATCAGTCTAAGAGTGGGGAACACAACTGGAATTTCGGTTTTTTATCACTACCAAGGCGATACCGTTCCAACGGTTTATCCAATTAGTACTGCACAATCCCGTCATTTCAATTATGTGAAGAATGACCGTCAAGGTACGCCAACAGAAATCATCACTCAATCAGGCAAAGCTTATGACACCGGGGAAAAAGTAGGATCCAAATCTGGTGTTGGTTTGGTCTTGAAAATAGACACGAGTCCCATTGATGCATTCCTTGATAGCATAACAAATGTCACCTTTAACGATATTTCCTTTGAAATAGGCCCATTGGAATCAGCTTCTGCAGACAATCTCCCTCCCACTTTTATGGTGATGAATTTCACCAATGAAACCAACAGGGTGCTTACCAGATTCGATGGTGAACCACTGTCTATACAGGCCGATGGCCAAGCACAACAGGGCGTTGATCCCAATGGAAACATCGTTCCGGCTGTATTGGCCCCTGCTCTTTTGGCTTATTTCTCTGAATCAAAGGTTTACAATCAAAGAATCACTTCTTATATCAATTCAGTGTATAGATCCAATCTGCAAAGGAATGATTGGATCCTTTACCCAAACTCACCCGGAACAGCGGGAGATGATTTTAAGAAATCTTTTAAAGAATTTGTGGTCAATAAAAACAATATCAAATTAAAAATATATTACTCTAAAATTAGAGCATTGTAAATGATTACCGCAATTGAAAAGCGTAAAAACTGAATTTTTTATTGAAGATTGGTTTTTGGTTGCATTTTTGATTGCCATTATTATAAAACATTACCTTTAATCCTCAATATTTTTACTTATGTGCGGAATAGTAGCATACGTAGGCATGCAAGAAGCTTTGCCTATCATCATCAAAGGTCTCAAAAGATTAGAATACCGGGGCTATGACAGTGCCGGCGTAGCCCTCCTCAACAAGGAAGGCCTAAGCATTTACAAAAAGAAGGGAAAAGTCTCTGAATTGGAAAACCATCTGGTTGATCTCAAAAATCTCAATTCTACAATAGGGATTGGGCATACCCGATGGGCAACTCACGGAGAACCCAATGACGTCAATGCACATCCTCATTATTCTTCCAACGAAAAGTTTGCGATGATCCACAACGGGATCATAGAAAACTATGAAGTGTTGAAAACCGACCTCGTCAACAAAGGATATCAGTTTCAAAGTGAAACAGATTCCGAGGTATTCATCAAGTTTATCGAAGATATCTACGACAACAATGACTGTAGCCTGGAAGAGGCTGTGAGATTGGCTCTGCACAAAGTGGTGGGCGCCTATGCGATTGTTATCATGAATATAGAAGAGCCCGATACGCTCATCGCGGCGCGAAAAGGATCCCCTTTGGTTATTGGTGTTGGGAAAAACGAGTATTTTCTCGCTTCTGATGCTACTCCGATCATCGAATATACCAACCAGGTGATTTACCTGGATGATTATGAAATCGCTGTGATCAGGGACAATAAACTTCAAATCAAGACGATTGAAAATGTAGAAACCAATCCCTATATCAACCAACTGGAAATGCAGTTGGAAGCGATAGAGAAAGGTGGTTACGAGCATTTTATGCTTAAGGAAATCAATGAGCAGCCAAGATCGATCGCAGATTGTATGCGAGGAAGGTTGGATGCCAAAAATGGCCGATTGGTATTGGGCGGTTTGAGGGATTATATGAATAAATTCCAAAACGCAGAAAGAATCATCATTACGGCTTGTGGTACTTCATGGCACGCAGGTCTCGTAGCAGAGTATCTTTTTGAGGAATTTGCGAGAATTCCGGTGGAAGTAGAATATGCATCAGAGTTTCGTTACAGAAACCCTGTCGTGAGTGAAAAGGATTTCGTCATCGCCATTTCCCAGTCGGGCGAAACGGCAGATACCCTGGCAGCGATAGAATTGGCAAAATCTAAAGGAGCGACCATTTTTGGGGTTTGTAACGTTGTGGGTTCTTCCATTGCAAGGGCGACCCACGCAGGTTCTTATACCCACGCAGGCCCGGAAATCGGGGTGGCTTCCACAAAGGCGTTTACGGCACAGATTTCTGTCTTGACGATGATGGCCTTGAAACTTGGCTATCAAAGAGGAACTTTGCCTGAAAGCAGATATATCCAACTGTTGAGTGAACTGGAAACTATTCCGGGGAAGGTGGAAAAGGCTTTGAAGCTAAACGATCAGATAGAAAAAATTGCAGCAGAATATAAGGATTCCAGAAACTTCCTCTATTTGGGACGTGGTTATAATTTCCCCGTTGCCCTGGAAGGTGCTTTGAAACTGAAGGAAATTTCCTATATCCACGCAGAAGGATATCCAGCTGCAGAGATGAAGCATGGTCCGATTGCCTTGATTGATGAAGAAATGCCAGTCGTATTTATCGCGACCAAGGACAGTTCTTACGAAAAGGTAGTAAGTAACATACAGGAAGTTAAGGCAAGGAAAGGAAAAATCATTGCGGTAGTGACAGAGGGAGATACTTCGGTAAGAAATCTAGCGGACCACGTGATCGAGATTCCTGCTACAGAAGAGGCATTTGTTCCTTTGCTGGCTGTAGTACCTCTTCAGATTTTGTCCTATCACATCGCCGTGATGAGAGGATGTAATGTGGATCAGCCAAGAAACTTGGCCAAATCCGTAACTGTAGAGTAAAAAACAGGATACTTTTGGCAAATAATTCTCTGATTATAGAGAATGTATTTATAAAACCAAGCCTAATCCAAATGATTGTGTTTGGATAACAAAAAAAGTAATTGAACCCGTTTTATGCATTACGAACTCAATTCAATGGTATAATTAACTGATATTCAATTAGTTGTTGATTGTTTTTGATTTCATTTTATTGGTGTCAGGAATTAGTCTCACAATAGGCTGATTTTCTTGCAATTTCGATCTCATTTGGAAACCTAATGCATATTTTGGGTTTAAGGGATATATATTCCAAAAATACGGTTCACTCGCTCAAGCTTTTTCATCGACAGAAGAAGGAAAAACTTGAATGGGTGAACCGAAATTTTGATAGAGATTTTTGATCCAAAAAACAACCTTGAATTTTTTAAAATCCTTCGTGATGATTTAGGGCGAAAGACGTGAAGCATTGAATATCACCGCAAAACCCAAGTGCAAAAACTAGCCCGCACCTTTTTTAACCCGTTTTGTGCATTACAAATTCAATTCAATCCTGAAATTGCTTAAAAATCAGTGAGTTGTTTGCCGTATTTAACGTCACCGACTCGGTACTTCTCCTTATTCTCCAAATAGTCTGATTTTCTTGTAGTTTCAACCCCAATGGGAAGCCCAATGCATGTTTTGGAATATACAGATTGATGATAAATTGAGCTTGAGATTTGAAGGGACGTCCCCGAGCCTCCTCACACAGGCGAATTTTCCATTACCTACCAAGATCGTATTTCTGCTTTTGGGAATTAAAGTCTTTTTATCAATTCCTTTTTTGGGAGGCCTATGCTCCACATTCCCCGAAGGTCGCCCACTTTATGTCCGGTGGCTTTGTCTTCTGGGTATAGATTTTTCAATTTTTGGGCAGTCTCCGGACTGATCTCTTTGTCGATCGACCCGTGACAGTTCAGGCAAAAGGCATCGGGAATTACAATCGCTTTTGTGAAAAGCAAAATATCGCCATTTTGGATTCTCTGGATGTTGGGCTCGTTCTTGATCCCGTTTTCGGAATTGTAGGTATAAGCATCTAGAAGCGCTTCTTCCTCAGGCAAGGGTTTGTCCTCGGGGTTTCTGTATTTCATGGAGACCCTTCTGACAGTTACACCATGTTTTTCCCCAACTTCCCTTACAATTGGCAAGGCATTCACGTTGCAAAATTCGATGGCACCCGGAACCCCTTCATCGGCAATTGCTTTCTTCAGCGCTGCCATCAACTGTTCCTGGCTTTCTTTGCTGATTTCTTCCCCCCAAACCATGGCCGCCTGAATGATTTCGGATTCACTCAGTTTCTTGACTTCCATGCTTCTATTAACCTGCTCAAAAACTTCCTTGCTCACCCGTTCATTGGAACCGCAAGCACTCAAAGCCAAATAGAGGGCTAGGCTAAATATTGTTTTTTTCATCTTTTTTTTGGTTTATCCCCGATAGCTGGAAGTAAAAATCTTGGTTATTGTAAATATACGATATGCCTTTAAAATTCCATTGTGAAATCGACGGTACATTCAATTGGGATCCCAGCGGACGGGCTGTTCACTATAAGGACCAACCAAAAACTCAATTTGACGAAAGCGAAAACCCCAGGTAACCGCCAAAAATCAGGACCTGCAGGATTGGGAATAGTTTCAAAAGAAGCGTTGTGGCGTTGGTTGAGAATAGGTGATTCCATCAAGAGGCAAGGGCCAATTCTCATTCCCCAATCTGCCCATAAGTGTCCATTTCCGCAGCGATCTAAAGACTAGTAAAAGGGGTGTTTTAATGAAAATTGTTAGTTTGGTGAGGTTTTCCAAAAACCAATTTGAAATTATTCGAAAAATTCAATTTATTTTCTAAACCATAACAGCAAGAAATTCACCTTTCCTCAAAAGTTTAATGCTGTTTATGCAAATTTCGCAATGGCTTGACTCTAGGGCTCAAATCGACACCTTGTAAACCTCTAGACTATTCTTATATTTAATTTCGTTTTAGTGCGCTAAAATCCCTGAAATAGACTTCCCCATTATGAAGAAACTTCTACTGCTATTGCTTTTTTTCGTAATCGTAGGGCATTCGCTTTTTGCCCAAACCTGGAGAAGGCTTGGGGGTTGGGGAAATAAACTGACTGGAATTTCATGGGTAACTGACGAAATAGGTTTTGTTTCAGGGGAACAGATTATCCTGAAAACCATTGATGGGGGATTGAGTTGGACTGAATTGGAACCTCCGACGGACAATAAAATGCTCGCCGTGGATTTTTTCAATCAAAACAGAGGACTCATTGTGGGTGAAAATGGACAAGTCTATCTGACAACCGATGGCGGGAGCACCTGGCAGCTGAAAAATTTGGCTACTGCAGCCACTTTGAAAAAAGTAAAGTTTCTGAATGAAAATAGGGCTTACATCGTCGGAGAAAAAGGCGAAGTGTTCCGCTCCACCAATGGCGGACAAAATTGGTCGAAGCAACAAGTGAATAACACCACGGATTTGAACAGTCTTTATTTTGTCAATTCTGACACCGGCTATATTGCAACGTCTTCCGGACAGGTTCTCAAAACCTTCAATGGAGGTAATGCATGGACCTTGGGCAATACCGGTGAAAGTAAATCATTGAATGACATTTATTTTGTGTCAGGCAAAACGGGTTATGCCGTGGGTGAAAAGGGAATAATTCTAAAAACAGTTGATGCCGCCCAATCTTGGACAGTTGTCAACAGCGGTACCGAAAGGGATCTAATCAGCGTTTCTTTCAACAAAACCAATTCCAATGCCGGGGTGATAGTGGGCAACTCCGGAACGCTGCTTAGGACCGTCAATGGAGGCCTGACCTTCGATGGCATCAACATCAGCAATTCCGAGAATTATGCCGCAGCAAGCTTTAGGACGGGTTCTAATGTTGTGTTTGCCGTAGGAACCAACGGCTTTGTTATTTCTTCCATCAATTCTGGAGGAAGCTGGACACTTCGGCTATCGGGTGTGGACAATGACTATACGGGAACAAAATTCAAAACGGCAAATCTTGGTTATATCATAGGAAAGGCGGGCAGGTTCTTGGTGACCTCCAATGGCGGAACCTCCTTGGTGGATCGCTCCAGGCCTTTGTCCATTGCTTTCAACGGTTTGTCTTTTCCCACAAACAACTTTGGTTATCTCGCCGGAGAAAACGGGATTGTCCTCAGGACGGGAAATTCCGGCTCCAACTGGACCTCCCTCAACCTCAACACGGAGGTAAACATCAATGGACTTTTCTTTTTTGCCAACAGTGTGGGTTATGTAGTCGGAAATGGTGGATTTATCTCTTCGACGACAGATTCTGGTGTGAATTGGAAGGAAGTCACTGGCAGCAATACGAATGTGGATTTAAGGGACATCGCCTATTTTGATTTTGCGGTTGGGATCGTAATCGGAAAAAACGGGTATTTGGGATGGTCTTTTGGCGGGCAACAATGGGAGAAAATCACCCTTCCTACCACAGAAAACCTAAATGCGATGAAATTATTGGATGTGCAAAATGCCATCGTTGTCGGAGACAAAGGCAGTATTCTGAAAAGTTCGGACCAAGGGAAAACCTGGAAAAAGATCACCACATCGTTTACACAAAACATGACTGCGATTGATTTTTTGGATGAGTCTGTTGGATTTATTGCCGGCGAAAAAGGATTGATGCTTAGGACGATTGATGCCGGTGAGACCTGGGAAAGAATGCCCACGGGTACCTTCCAGAATTTTTCGGGGATCAGTTTCGGCGACCTGAGCCGTGGGTATGCTGTCGGTGCGAAGGGAACGCTTTTCAGTTACAGCTGCCAAGTCCCGGAAACCCCAACAGTCATCTTTGGGGAAAGCAATATTTGCCTCAGTCAGCAGATTTACACCGTCCAGTCCGATTTGCTTCAGGGAGAGGAATTTGACTGGAGAGTGGATGGGGGGACCATTTTGGAAGGTCAGGGAACCAACAAAGTTATCGTCAGATGGGACAGTCCGGGAAGAAATGCAGTATTGGTTAGGGGGAAAAACAATTGTGGAAATGGAAGTACCCGTGGACTTGAGGTGTTGGTCTCCACCGAGCCTGTAAAAATCCCCGAAATTACCGGCGAAGGGGCGGTCTGCTTGAATAGTTTTGCAGAATATGAAGTTTTCGATGTTCCAGGGACCGATTTTTTATGGGAATTGACTGGTGGACTTATCCTGGAAGGCCAGGGAACTTCCAAGGTCAAAGTGCAATGGACAGGATTGAATGCCCAGCAGCTAAAAGTTACCCCCAAAAACCCTTGTGGAAATGGATTGGCTTTTTCTAAAAGCATCTTGGTGCAAAATGTTCCCGAACTTCCCTCAGTAATTTCCGGGCCTGTTATGGTCGCCCTATCCGAAGAAGAATACCAAGTGGTGAAAGTGCCAAATGTCAACTACCAGTGGAGTGTAAGTGATGGTGGAGGAGAAATTTCGGAAGGGCAAGGGACAAGCAAAGTCAAGGTGACTTGGAAAAAGGAGGGGAATTTCGACTTGATCGTCTCTCCGATGAACGGCTGCAACAAGGGTGAAGAAAGAAGTTTGAAGGTCAATGTGAATCTCATTACCAGTATAGGAGAGGAAAATTTCGATGCCAAAATCGAACTTTATCCAAACCCGTCGCAAGGAAACCTCAATTTAAGATTGCTGGGCCTAGGCGATGTCCAGGAAATTTCAATCGTGAATGCCTTGGGACAAACTTTGAATCAAATCAAGGGAAGACCAGGGGTTTTTGAATACGTAATCTACAATTTGCCACGGGGACTCCATACCGTGGCGATCCGCACCCGAGAGCGGGAATATTACAGGAAAATAATCGTGAATTAATTTTCAACCCCCTACTGGGGTACCCTCCTCATTCATCGGGGTCTTGATGAAACCCAAAAGGAAATTGATGAGAAATTTCTTTTTGGGTTTTCCCCCATATTTTTTGGAGGCGGACCTCGTTATTCAAAAAGCCAAACAAAATTTTATTTGGGTAAAATGGAATAAAATATATTCCTGATCCATTTTTATAAAATAAAATCCATATATTTTTAAGTGATTCAAAATAATATTTTATGAGTCTTCTTGATTTTATTGGAAGATTTTATGTCATTTGCACTCCTAAACCCAAATGTAATGGACCAAAGAAATTTTCATCCGGAAAGTCTGATGATGACCCATGGATACAAGCCGGAATTGTCCGAAGGGGCGATCAAATGTCCTATTTTCCAAACCTCCACTTTCGTATTCAAATCTGCTGAAGAGGGCAAATCCTTTTTTCAGGTTGCCTATGGCAAAAGGGAAAAAGAACCTAACGAGGAATTGGGATTGATCTATAGCAGATTGAACAATCCGGATCTTCAAATTTTGGAAGAAAGACTCTGTCTTTGGGATCAGGCAGAGGAATGTGCTGTGTTTGAAAGCGGCATGTCGGCCATTTCGACAGTTATGCTGGAGTTTTTGCGGCCTGGCGATGTTCTTCTTTACAGCAAGCCCGTCTATGGCGGTACAGATCATTTCATCAATAAGGTTTTGCCACAATACGGAATTAATGGCATTGGATTTACAAGTTCCCAGTCATTGGAAGAAATCACCGAAATGGTAAAGTCCAAAGGGGCTGAAGACAAGGTCAAGATGGTATTTGTGGAGACGCCAGCGAATCCCACCAATACGCTGTTTGACTTGGAAGTTTGCCGAATGGTTGCTGACCAGCATTCCAGAAATGAAGATAAGGTGATCGTTTGCGTCGACAATACTTATATGGGCCCACTTTGGCAACATCCTTTGGCGCACGGGGCGGACTTGGTCGTCTATTCCGCCACCAAATATATCGGGGGTCATTCCGATCTTATTGCTGGTGCAGTATTGGGTAATGTATCGCTCATGAAGCGTGTAAGGACCCTTAGGACCTTTTTGGGAAATATGACTGGACCTTGGACGGGTTGGTTGCTGATGAGAAGTCTGGAAACTTTAAAGGTAAGGATGACCAAGCAGGCTGAAAATGCCGAGAAAGTAGCGGGATTCCTTCAAAATCATCCTAAGGTGGAAAAAGTCTATTACCTCGGAAATCTAATGCCTGGGGATCCTCAATATGCTGTTTTCAAAAAACAAATGACCTCAGCAGGAGCGATGTTGTCATTTGACATCGTCGGAGGAGAAAAGGAAGCCTTTTCTTTTTTGAACAATTTGAAACTTATCAAACTGGCGGTTTCACTGGGAAGTACTGAATCGCTTGTAGAGCATCCAGCGACCATGACCCACAGCGATGTAAGCGAGGAGGACAGAAATTTGCTGGGAATCAGTGAAAAACTGGTTAGGATTTCCATTGGAGTAGAGCATTATTCCGACATTATCTGGGATATTGAACAGGCTTTGGCCATCGATATCTAAAAACAAATGGTCTGGTTCAAAAGCGGGAAGGATTTCCCAAGAACCAGGCCGTTTGTTTTATGCGTGTTTTTCGACGTCATCGCGAATCATCACATATTGGAAAAGATCTCCAACTTCACCATTTTTTATATAGCCATGTTTCAAAATGGCTTCGGGAACATATCCGGCATTTTCCAACACCTTCATGCAGGCAAAATTGAAATCGTATACCTGCGCGTAAATCCTTTTGATTTCCGGAAATTTTTCAATCACGTATTCGCTATAAAGCTGGACCGCTTCAGTCGCGATACCCTTTCCCCAGAATGGTTCTCCGATCCAGAAGCCCAGCTCTAAATTTGTGCTCAATTCATTTTTCCCGATCTCACAGCCAATCGATCCTGCCAATTTGCCTTCAAACTCAATGGCAAAGTTTTGTGGGGGATTGAATTTTTGGTTGTGCTCGATCCAAAACCGTGCATCGTGAATCGTATAGGGCTGAGGATAACTGTCTTTGAGGTTCTTGGCTATATTTGGATTGTTGGCCAAGGGATATAAGCTATGGAAATGTCCATCTTGCCAAGAAACCAGACTTATGCTTTTATTTCCACTAATAATCATGCAGGTTGGTTTTAGTTTTCTTTAAGTTAACGCCCTTTTGTGATTTTCTGTACTAAAAACCAAAATATTACAGTTTAACGCCTAAAATTATTAGCATTCTGCAATTATTATCCTTCCTTTTTCAGCAAATGGCTATTCTTCCATGCCATTGGTCTTCATTTTATCCAGATTCTCTGCAAATCTCAGGGCGGAAATGAATTCCTCGATATTTCCTTCCATGAAATCGGGAAGGTTATAGACGGTTTTGTTGATACGATGATCCGTCACGCGGCTTTGGGAATAGTTGTAAGTCCGGATTTTGTCAGACCTGTCTCCACTTCCTACCATTGACCTTCTTTGTGCGCCCACGGCATCGTTGTGCCTGTTCAATTCAATTTCGTAAAGCCTGGAACGCAATACTTTCAGCGCTTTTTCAAAGTTTTTGATCTGGGATTTTTCATCCTGACAGGTCACGATCATTCCTGTGGGAAGGTGGGTAAGCCTTACCGCCGAATAGGTGGTGTTGACCGATTGTCCACCAGGACCGGAGGAACAGTAGGTGTCTTTTCGGATTTCATTCATGTTGATATTCACCTCGACCTCATCCATTTCTGGGAGGACGGCAACGGAAGCTGCGGAGGTGTGGACCCGACCTTGTGTTTCGGTGGCGGGCACGCGCTGTACGCGGTGGACTCCGGATTCATACTTCATCATCCCGTAGACATCAGGTCCCGTGATGGTGCTGATGATTTCTTTGTATCCTCCTGAGGAGCCAAAGGTTAGATCCAGTACGGTAAGCTGCCAGCCCTGTTTTTCACAAAAGCGTTGGTACATCCTGAAGAGATCTCCGGCAAAAATCGCGGCCTCATCCCCTCCGGTACCTGCCCTTACTTCCAGGATACAGTTTTTGGAATCATTTGGATCTTTGGGAATCAATTGTTGCTTGAGTTTTTCCTCCAATTCCTCTTGCCTGTTTTTCAACTCCTCGATCTCCGCCTTGGCCATTTCCCTAAAATCCGGATCTTTTTCCTTGTCCAGAATTTGCTTGGAGCTGGTGATGTTATCCAAAACCAGTTTGTACTCGTCATACAATTCCACAATTTTTTCCAAGTCCTTGTACTCTTTGGTTAGCTTGGTGTATTTGCCCATGTCCGACATCGCATCCGGCTGAATGATCAGCTGACCCACATCTTCAAATCTATCTTTGAGTGCTTGTAATTTGTCAAGCATATTGTTTTCTTTTTTTGATTGACAAAATTAAGAAAATTATCGAGAGTCGCAGGAGGAAACGAAAAATGAAGCCCTTTCCAAACTTGGGGGAACAGAGACTGAACGACTCTTGAACCCGAAATATGCATTAGGTTTCCAAATGGGATTGAAACTGAAAGAAAATCAGACTATTGGGAGAATAATTCCTGACTCCAATAGGGTGAAGTTAATAATAGTCAACACCCAATTGATTATCAGTTCATTACAATATTGAATAGCGTTTGTAATGCATAAAACGGGTTGAAAAAATCACTTGAAAAGGGCAGCAAACCTTTTTCAAAAATTCAGAGGTTTGCATTTGGGAATAAGACCTCTTGCGACCAAAATAACAACACTTTTAGCAATGGAGTATTGAATTGCAACCTATCCATCATTGGTGATCTCCAATTGGTGTTTGAATAACAAGCCTCCAAGGTTCAAGGCTGAAAATTTCGCCTTTTTCATTTTGTTCCTGTCGGGGTCAATGGCAAAATTATTGGCCGAACGAAAATCCGCTTTCTCCAGAATCGTGTTGGAAAACTTTGTCCCGCTCAGGTCACAAGCATCAAAAACAGCTTCTGTCAAATCCGTTTCCGTGAAATCCGTTTCTTTGAGTGAGCAACCTGTGAATTTGGTTTTTCGAAGTTTTGTGCCAAAAAAAGTGCAGTAATCCAGATAACAGTCTTGGAAACTGAAGGAAAACAGAAACCTGTTACATCTCGTGAAATCTACCCCAAGCAATTTGCATCCAATGAAAGTGGCATTTCTAAAACCCGCCCCTTCGATCAAAGCCATGGAAAGATTGCAGTTTTTAAAAGTACAATCCTCAAAATCATTGTCTCTCAAATCACTTTTCGCAAAATCACAAGTGATAAATTCACATTTGACAAACTCCCTGTTTCTCAGCTTTTTTTCAGCGTAACTTATATTGGAAAATGTTTTTTTCAGGTGAAGAATCGGATCTATTGAGGGATTCATTTGCGTTGGTTTTTGAATGCTGTCAAAAATAATCAATCGAAATTTATTTGAAGAAAATGCATGCAAAAGATTATTTTTTATTGAATCAGGAGCGTGAGTATTCGTGCTTTATCAGATTGACTGTGGGTGGAAAAGCCCCTTATCCGAGACCCGAGTGAAAAATCTGAAGAAATTGTAGCGTTTCTCCTCGGTTTTCCGTCTTTATAACAAATCGCAAATCCATGAAAAAGACATTGTCAATAATCATTCTGGCCATTTCAGGAATATTTTTAGCTTTCCAGTGTGAGGACCAGCAACCCAAGGAAATAGTGAACTGTATTGATCCCGCAAAAATCAATACTGAAGCAGTTTGTTATATGCTTTTTGATCCTGTCTGCGGCTGCGACGGAAAGACTTATTCCAATGACTGTCTGGCCACCAATAGCGGCGTAACCTCCTTTGTGAAAGGGGCATGTGAAAAGTAATACTTTTCGCCTTCGGGAATTAATACAGGATTGAGAAATCCGCATACCCCTGTTTTTCTCCCTCTTCTTCCCAAAGTGCCTCCACTTTTGCATTCGGAGGTCCTTTCCTCAGCCATTCTTCCATTGCCATCACGGCATAGAACTCACCTTCGATTTCTGTCAATACAGATCCGTCTGGCTCATTTTTGACCCAACCCTTTATCCCCAATTCCAGGGCTTTTTGTTGAGTACACTTTCTGAAAAAAACTCCTTGAACATTTCCGGTTACCCTTATTTTTTTATTCATCGCAATTGGTTTAGGATTATTTTTTTTCCAAAAGAGGCGCATCGTAGTCCTCATACCACTTTTCTTCGAAAGTATGTTTGACCTCCACATCGGCCGTCAATACTTTATAAACCATCCAAAGCACCATAACCGGTGAAATGGAAAACATAAATAGGATCAGTCCTGTGCTCAAATTCACCTGGACGGAGGTCACATAGATCAAGAGAAAGCCTGTGACCAGGTAGACGGGAAAGAGATAGTTTTTCATATATTTTCATATTAATCGTACAAGATTTAAACCAGTTTTCCCCTATTTTGGTTATGACCGTGTTATGAAAGGATTTAGATTTACACAATATATACCCCCGCAGGACCCTGAGAAAAATGCTTTCGAAAACCTGTTGAACATTTTTCTTCAATTGGTGACCATGACGGGAGGAGATGTGTCGGAGGCCCTCAATTGGCTGAGTAACCTGGACAAGCGCTACAAAATGACCAATCCGGAGTACGGCATCGGGGATTTTATAGAAGAGATGAAGTCCAAGGGCTACCTGACGGAAGAAAACCAAAAAGGTGGTTTCAAAATCACTGGCAAAGCGGAGCAAACCATTCGGAAGAGTGCCCTAGAAGAAATTTTCGGAAAACTCAAAAAAGCCAAGGGAGGAACCCACAAGACAACCCATTCGGGACAAGGGGAAGAAAAGGGAACGGATCGTCGTGCCTATGAATTTGGAGACAATCTGGATCAGATAGCCCTGACGGATTCTTTGCGGAATGCACAGATCAACCATGGACTTTCTGGGGATTACCTGTTGACGGAAGGGGATTTGGAAATCAATGAAAATGAATTCCGAACCCAAACCTCCACAGTCCTGATGATCGATATATCGCATTCGATGATTCTCTATGGGGAAGATAGGATCACCCCGGCCAAAAAAGTGGCCATGGCCTTGGCCGAATTGATCAAAACCCGATATCCAAAAGACACCTTGGACATTATCGTGTTCGGAAACGATGCTTGGCAGATTGAAATCAAGGATTTGCCCTACCTACAAGTCGGGCCGTACCACACCAATACAGTAGCGGGACTTGAACTCGCCATGGATTTGCTCCGAAGGAGAAAAAATCCCAACAAACAGATCTTCATGATCACCGACGGTAAACCAACCTGTTTGAAAGTCGGCATCAAATATTATAAAAACGCATTTGGTATCGACAGCAAAATTCTCAGCGAGACGCTAAAATTGGCTGCTCAATGCCGCAAGATCAAAATCCCTGTGACCACCTTCATGATCGCAACGGATCCCTATCTCAAGGAATTCGTCAAAGAATTCACCAAGGTGAACAATGGCAATGCTTATTACAGCAGTTTGAAAGGTCTGGGAGACCTTATTTTTGAAGATTATAAAAGAAACAGAACAAAACGTGTATAGCATGGACTATCAGAAATTGACAGCAAAAGAATTATTGAAAATAAAGACTTTGGGGGAATTGAAAGCGTCCGGCTACCAGCCCCGCTCGATCAAAGAAGAACTTCGCCAAAACCTCATCAAAAAAATCCAGAAAAAAGAGAATGTGTTCGAAGGCATTTGGGGATTTGAAGATACTGTAATCCCGGATATCGAGCGCGCCATACTCTCACGGCACAACATCAACCTTTTGGGATTGAGAGGACAGGCCAAAACAAGAATTGCCCGATTGATGACCCATTTATTGGATGAATATGTGCCAGTGGTGGATGGAGCAGAGTTGAATGACGACCCACTTCAGCCCTTGACTGCCTATGCGCATGACCTTATCGCCTCAAAGGGCGACCATACACCCATTTCTTGGTGGCATCGACACGACCGCTACACCGAAAAACTCGCTACCCCGGATGTTTCTGTTGCTGACCTGATCGGTGATGTGGATCCCATCAAAGCCGCTACACTGAAGCTTTCCTACAATGACGAAAGGGTGATCCATTATGGTCTGGTGCCAAGGTCTCACCGTTCCATTTTTGTGATCAACGAACTCCCCGATTTGCAGGCAAGGATTCAGGTTGCCCTGTTCAATATCCTGCAGGAAGGCGATATTCAGATCCGTGGTTTCAAGCTAAGATTGCCCCTGGACATCCAATTTGTCTTCACGGCCAACCCAGAAGATTACACCAATCGAGGAAGTATCGTCACGCCACTCAAGGACCGTATCGAAAGCCAGATCATCACGCACTATCCAAAATCCATCGAAATCGGAAAGAGGATCACTGCACAGGAAGCAAGACTGGACGGCAAGCCCTTGGACAAAATTCATGTTCCCGAATTGATGAAGGACCTGATCGAGCAGATTGCAGTTGAGGCAAGAAGTAGCGAATATGTGGACGAAAAAAGTGGCGTTTCTGCCCGCTTGACGATTTCCGCCTATGAAAACCTCATCAGTGCGGCAGAGCGACGCCTTTATCTGAACAACGAGGAAAGTACAGTCATCAGGATCGCAGATTTGATTGGCGTCATTCCAGCAATTACCGGAAAAGTGGAGTTGGTGTATGAAGGAGAACAGGAAGGTGCCGGTTTGGTCGCCTATAATTTGATTGGAAAAGCCATCAGGACCCTGTTCACGGATTATTTCCCATCACCTGAGCAGAACAAAAAAGAAAAATTGGCCAATCCTTATGAGGCAACGGTGGCATGGTTTGGGGAAGGAAATTCCCTGGACATTTTGGCTTCCCAAAATGACAAAACGTACAAATCCCTTCTGCATGGGGTTCCGGGACTTGAAACCGTCATTACCCAGACGGTGAAAAACCTTCCGGAAAGAGAAAAGGAGTTCTTCATGGAATTTGCACTCCACGGTTTGGCGGAGTACAGCCAGTTGAGCAAAAAATTGCTTGAAACAGGGATGCAGTTCAAGGACCTCTTCAGCTCCATGTTTGACATGGGCGCTCCGGACGATGACGATTTCGAAGAGGATGATGATTTGTAGCCAATTGAATCCATCAATCCATACGGCATAAACTTGCCGGGTTTTTGGAAATTTGGGCCTTGCTGGATTTAAAATCCAGCAAGGCCTTTTTTTGGCAGGAATATGCCGTCGATGTTTTTTTTGGATATTTTAGACCAGGCTTTTATGAAACAAAGTTTTTTTTCCAATGAAATTGCGTGAGATAAATTGGCAGCAAGATGTGAGTCTGGGCGGTAATAGGCTTTAATTTTAGGCTGTTTGTGGAGGCTGTCAATGGGAATCATTCAATTTCTCCTTACCTTGGGGGATTCATCAAAACCCAGTCGAATGTCCTCTTTTTCTTTGAAGCAGTTTTTTTATGACGAGTTTAAAAAGAACAATCTCGACACCGAAAACAAGGCATTTATTCAGGCTTTGGAGATTGCGCTTTTCTCCGAAAGATCCCTTTTTCTCACCGGAAGGGCAGGAACTGGCAAAACCACTTTCCTCCATACGCTAAAAAGAATCAACCTGGATAAAAATATGGCTGTGATCGCTCCTACAGGAGTCGCTGCCATCAATGCCAAGGGAAAAACGATTCACTCCTTCTTCAGGATTGATCCAAGGCAGCTCTTCCTGCCTGGAGATCCCCGGCTTCAGCCCAATGCCCGTGACAAAAAGACCTCCATATTCAAGACTTTTTCATTTGCAAAACCCCAATTGGATGTGATCAGAAGGCTCGACATCCTGATCATCGATGAAGTATCCATGGTCCGTGTGGAGCTTTTGGACGTGATCGATCAAATCCTTCGGGTATTCAGGAAAAAATTGCACCTGCCTTTTGGGGGAGTCCAATTGATTCTCATCGGAGATCCTTTCCAACTGCCGCCCGTGGTCCGAAATGAGGACTGGCAGCATTTGTCCCAACATTACAATACCAGGTTTTTCTTTGGCTCCCATGCCTTCAAAAGCCTGCAGCCCATTCATATCGAGCTTCAGAAAATCTATCGGCAAAAGGACGAAGAGTTCAAGGCCTTGCTCAACAGGGTCCGTGAATCTTCACACACCTTTGACGATATTGCCTTGTTGAACCAAACGGTCAAAAAATATTCCTTTGACCTTTTGGACCAGGGATATGTGTTGCTGGGAACGCACAATCAGACCATCGCAGAAATCAACAGCAAAAAGCTGGAAGAACTGAAGGGGACAGAACATCATTTTCCCGGGATAATCAAGGACAATTTTCCGCCGAACATGGCTCCTTTTGACCCGATGGATCTCACCTTCAAGGTGGGTGCCCAAGTAATCTTCATGAAAAACAACTCCTTTTTGGGCTATTACAATGGCATGATCGGGAAGATCACGAAGATCGAAAAGAATTCTATTCAGGTACAATCCATGCCAGGACGGATTTACGAGGTGGAAAGGGAGCTTTGGGAAAACGTGGAATTCAAATACAACGAAAAAGAGGATCATGTAGAATCCGAAGTGATCGGCACCTTTTCTCAATTCCCACTGAAACTCGCCTGGGCCATTACCATCCACAAAAGCCAAGGCTTGACTTTTGAACGGGCGATCTTGGACATCAGTCGCTCTTTCGAGTCCGGACAAGTCTATGTGGCCTTGAGTCGCTGTACAACTTTGGAAGGTTTGGTCCTGAAAAACAAAATCCAGTCCAATTCGGTGAAAACCAGCCCCGATTCAATCGAATTCGCCTTGCAAAAATCGGGAGACGCCTATATAGAGCAGGAACTTGAACATGCCCGGGCAATGGTCGCTGTAAAATATGCCTTTCAAGCTTTCAAAGTTGGGAATTATCCGCTTGCTGAAAGACTCTACGCTGAAATCCAAGGCATCCAGGACATTACGCTTTTTCCCAAATGGGAACAGTTTTTAAGAGTGAGAAAGTGGCTGCAATACAAAAACCAACTCAGGGCAATCCCAAAGTAAGAACAGCCGTTTTTCCCAAAAAACGGAAGAAATGATAATGTCATTGGCCATCGCATTCCTGGATGTTTGGGTGAAAATTGGTCGATTGGTTTACGGGCAGGAAAGAGCAATAAAAATCTATCCAAACCTCATTTTTTGCATAATTGGACTTTCCGGATGATTAAATTCTTCCCAACCTCTTATAATTTGTCTTATTTCTCCTATTTATTTCCCATTCTTTCTGGGAAAACCTCTTATTATAAATTTTATTGTTTAATTTTCGAGCTAGTTTAAATTCAAAAAAACTGTTGATTGGACAGTTTTGCTCCGTTGATTATTTTCCCAGAAAACTATGAAAGTTTCTTCCGAGAAGCCTTTTGAGATTGTATACTCCCTATTTAGCCACGAATACCTTGGATTGCTTTTCGAATCCTTTGTGATTCAGCTGGATGAAAAGGGCAGGCTTTCGTTTGCCCACCAAAATATTTCGCATGTCAATGCACCCGAGTTTGCTGCAGGTCTTGATGAGAAGGACTATGCACTGATTCAGTGGATGGATGAAATGCAACAGGATGCCTTGGTGAAAAAACTCAATACCAAGAAACTTAAAGCCAAGGAATATCTTCGGAAGATCTATGATGAAAAAACCGGAAACAAAACCATCCAAGAACTGATCGAGGTCAAAGTGGAAGGATTGAGGGCTAAGGTCCTTGAAAACCTCCAGGGAAAACGGTTGTTTGAGATGGGAAATGATGGCAATCCGATTTGGAGGGAAATTGAGATCATGCCGGAAAAAGCCAAAGTGCTTTTCCATTTCCGAAGAAATGAGGAAAACACGCATTATTTCCCAACCATCAAATACCGGGGAGAAAAACTGGAATGGCAATATCGGAATGGCTATCTGGTCTGTCACGACCCCGCCTGGCTTGTGGTGGACAACAATCTTTTTAGTTTTGCGAAAGGTGTGGATGGAAAAAAGCTACAGCCATTTCTGAACAAAAAATTCATTGTCATTCCCAAAAAAATCGAGCAACAATACTACAAAAAGTTTGTCACCCAGCTGGTGGCCTCCTTTGACGTCTATGCCCAAGGTTTTGACATCAAGGTGGAGAGAAGTCAGCCAGAACCAGTCCTGAGTCTCAGTGACCTTCCCGGAACTCCAAAAGTGGACTTGTTTGGCAACAAATTGGAAAATGAGGACGAAGACCAGATCGTTTTTGACCTCCAGTTCCAATATGGTGACTATGCGTTTCGCTCAGAAGAAAAGGCTTCCAACAATGTCGAACTCGAGGAATTGGGAAACAACTATGTTTTTCACAAAGTCATCCGTGACTTGGAAAAGGAAAAATCCTATGGAGATTATCTGAAGGATTTGGGTCTTCCGGTTAAATCTTCCCGTTTTTCCCTGACCAAGTCAAAAGCCTTTGGATGGATCAATACCCATAAGGACAACTTGGAAGAAATGGGGATCAAAATCCGCCAATCTGCCATTTTTAAAGGAAAACGTTACTTTATAGGCCATGCACACATCAGTGTGGAGGTAAAGGAAAACATCGACTGGTTTGATGTCAACGCTTTGATCCGGTTTGGCACCTACGAAATCCCGTTCTCCAAAATCCGGAAACTTTTGCTTCAGGGAAAATCGGAGTTTGAGTTGCCTAATGGAGAAATCGCCGTTATCCCCGAGGCGTGGTTTGTCAATTATTCAGAGATTTTCTCCTTTTTGGAAGATCAGGAAAAAAACGACCCAGTGTTGAAGTTGAAAAAACACCACATCGCACTGGCCTTGGAACTGCAAAACCACAACCTTGTCCAGCTTTCCCTGAGTAAAAAACTGGAAAAACTGAAGGACTTTGACACCATTGAAGACTATGATCTTCCTGAGACTTTTCATGGAACACTCAGACCTTATCAAAAAGCGGGGTACAATTGGCTGCGGTTTCTGAATGAATACCGGTTCGGAGGTTGCCTGGCAGATGACATGGGTCTTGGAAAAACTGTCCAAACACTGGCGCTTCTGGCCCACGAAAAACAAAGGACTTCAGGCGCGACATCACTCTTGGTGATGCCAACCTCCCTGATTTACAACTGGGAACTTGAGGCCAAGAAATTTACGCCTGAATTGAAGATTTTGGTCTATACCGGCACGCAAAGACTAAAAGACAACAGTCGATTTGCCAAATATGATTTGGTATTGACCTCCTATGGGATCACAAGGATGGACCTTTCACTCCTACAGGATTTTTATTTCAACTACATCATCTTGGATGAATCCCAGGCCATCAAAAATCCGGGAAGTATCATTTCCAAGGCAGTCAATGAGTTGAAATGCAAGCACAAACTCATCCTCACAGGAACGCCCGTGGAGAATGGCACCATGGATCTTTGGTCCCAGATGAATTTCATCAACAATGGACTTCTGGGCAATCAGAGCATGTTTAAAAAACAGTTTTTATTGCCGATTGAGAAAAAGAACGACCGGGACAAGGCCATCAAATTGAATGCGATGATCAAACCCTTTGTCCTAAGGAGGTTGAAAACCCAAGTGGCCACCGACCTTCCTGAGAAGGTTGTCAATGTGAAATATTCCACCATGACACCCGATCAGGAAAAGGCCTATGAGGAAGTGAAGAGCTATTACAGGGAAAAAATCGTCAATGAAAACAGTCTTCCGGGACTTAAAAACCAACAATTCATGCTGCTTCGGGGTTTGACCCAGCTGCGACAGATTGCCAACCATCCCCGCTTGACCAACAAAGACTATACGGGAGATTCCGGGAAACTGGAGGATGTGATCCACATGCTCAATGCCACGGCGAGTGAGGGGCATAAGGTTTTGGTTTTCAGTCAATTTGTTCGGCATTTGGCCATTGTGAAGGAATATTTGGAGGAAAAACAAATCCCCTATGCTTACCTAGACGGGACGACCAAGGACCGACAAGCACAGGTGGAATCCTTTCAGGAAAATGACAAAATCAAAATATTCCTGATTTCCCTAAAGGCCGGTGGAGTGGGTCTAAACCTAACCAAAGCGGAATATGTGTTCTTGTTGGATCCTTGGTGGAATCCTGCAGTTGAGTCACAGGCGATCGACAGGGCGCACAGGATCGGTCAGGAAAATAAGGTCATGATCTATAAATTTATTACCCACAATACTGTGGAGGAAAAAATTATGGCCCTGCAGGAAAGAAAAATGGCCCTTGCCGGGGAATTGATCAGTACCGAGGAAAGCTTCATGAAGACCCTCAGCAAGGATGACATTCAGGCATTGTTGGAATAACCGATTTTCGGTTGTTCCATTGTGTTTTTATTATCTATTTCATGCTTTTTTTGAAAATAATTTGGAAAAACAACATTCATTTTGGATATTTTTATTTTTGAATCCTAATTACTTCCGATGAAAACAGCGATTTTAATCATCCAATGCCCAGACCAAAAGGGGATCGTAGCGGCGGTTTCTGATTTTTTGTTTGTGAACAAAGGCAATATTCTTGAAATAGACCAGCATGTGGACCAAGCCATGGGGATGTTCTTTATGCGCGCAGCCTGGGAACTTGAAAGTTTTGCCTTGGCAAAAGAAGAAATTGGGACTGTTTTCTGGGAAAAGGTTGGGAAAGATTTTCGGATGGAGTACAATCTACATTTCAATTCCCCCAAACCAAAAATGGCCTTGTTTGTCTCCAAACTCTCCCATTGCCTATTTGATATCCTAAGCAGGTATTACTCCGGACAGTTTGAGGTAGAAATCCCCTTGGTCATATCCAACCATTTGGACCTGAAAGAAGTAGTGGACAATTTTGGAATTCCCTTTCACCACATCCCCACTTCCAATGCCAACAAGGCTGAGGCGGAAAAAAAACAATTGGATTTGTTGAAATCCCATGATGTGGATTTTATCGTGCTGGCCAGATACATGCAGATCCTGAGCGGGGATTTCATCCAGCATTATCCCAATCAGATCATCAATATCCATCACTCTTTCCTGCCGGCATTTGTCGGAGCCAAACCCTACCATGCCGCCTATGAAAGGGGTGTGAAAATCATTGGCGCCACCGCCCATTATGTGACTGAGGTATTGGATGCAGGTCCGATTATCGAACAGGACGTGGCACGGGTCAGGCACCACAACAGCGTTTCTGACTTGGTACAAATGGGCCAAGACGTGGAAAAAGTTGTCCTTTCCAAGGCCATTAGATATCATTTGGGGAGAAAAATCTTCCCTTTTGGGAACAAAACCGTGATATTTTATTGATCCCGAATCTGAAAATCAGTTTGAATACCAGATACCCCTATAATCAGGCAATGATTTTCCTTGGAATATCCTGAGGCAAGCGGGTCAGCAATTCATAATTTACCTGTTGTGTGGATTCTCCAAAGGAAGCTACCGTGACTTCTCCTTTTTTCTGTTTTCCGATCAGGACGACCTCGTCCCCTTTCCCGATCCCTTTCAGATCTGTAATGTCCACCGCAATGCTGTTCATCGTGACCGTTCCCACCACCGATACGAGTTGGCCGCCAATAAGTACCTTGCCCAAATTGCTCAACATCCTGCTGTATCCATGGGAATACCCAATCGGCACCAAGGCAATGGTCATGTTTCGCGGAGCCATATAACTGGAGCCATAGCCGATGAAGTCTCCCATTTTGACTTTTTTGGTGCTCATGATGGAGCTTTTCCAAGAAATGAGCCTTTTCAATGGGTTTTTGTTGTTTTCAGGCAGTTGTTTGAATTTGCTCATGTAGGTTTCCTGTGTCGGCCAAAAGCCGTAAGAGGCAATTCCGATCCGGACCAAGTCCATGATTGTTTCCGGATAATTCAAAGTAGCTGCAGAACAGGCTGTGTGGTACTTTTCAAATTTGATTTGCTTTTCGACAAACCAATCTTTGAATTGGTGGTATCTTTTGATCTGATCCATAACCCGCACATAATTGCTGATGCTTTCCGCACCGGCATAATGTGTACACAGTCCTTTTAAGTCCAGAAATTCAAGGTTGTTTTTGAGAAATAGTTCGAGTTTTTCCCTTTCTTCCCATTCAAATCCCGTCCGGTGAAAACCGGTCTCTACCTCGATATGGATTTTGGCCTTCACACCGATCTTTCTTGCTACCTCTGTAGCGGCGTTCAATCTGTCGAATTCAAAAACGAAAAAACCGATCCCCTTTTTGATGATTTCTTCCAGGTCCTCATTGGCGAGCATCCCCATGATCATGACTTCGCTGTTTTTTTTGCTGCTTTGGTAAACCCGGAGGGCCTCATCTGAGCTAAAAGTGCTGAAATGTCTGATGTTGGCCGCTTCTGCGATTTGGACGATATTTTCTATTCCGTGACCGTAGGCATTTCCCTTTACCACAGCCGAAATCGTGGGTCCCGGACCTACTTCCGACCGTATAAATTGAATGTTTTTTTTGTAGGAGGATTTACTGATTTCAATGTAAGAAGTGTGGTTCATAAAGGGATTTAAATAGGGAGAATTGCTGTTCCAGGAATTCCGGTGAACCAAGTGGTTCATTATTGGAAGATTGCGTTTTGATTTTAGGATTGGGTTATTTCTGGTTTGCCGTGGATTTGTGCCATGATTTCCAAAAACATTTGGATTCCTGTAGGGATAATTTCATCTGGAAAGTCAAAATTGGGTTCGTGGAGTTGCGGTTGTTTTTTGCCTGATCCCAAGCCGAAGAGCAGGGTTTTGGTATAATCGGAAAATAAGCCGAAATCTTCCGACCAGCGGAAAGGAACCCGAATATGTTTGGTTTTCAACTTCAATTTTTTGGCGGCTTCATTTCCCAAATGCCAGGCGTCAGGATCGTTGTGGGTGGCGGCAAAAGATTCGGTATAGGTGATTTCAAATGTCAGTCCGTATTCCTTTGCGATCAAAGCGATGAGTTTTTCGGCGTAACCAACCAACTTATCCCTTGTTTCATTGTCAAAGGATCTCAGCGTGGCCATCACCACCGCTTCCCCTGGCGTGGTTCCGAAGGCAACATTTCCAAGCTGGGCATGGCCAACGGTCACCAATGTGAATTTTTTCATGGCATCCGGAAGTCTTTCCAAGGCCAAAATAATTTTGCACATCGCTTCAGCGGGGCTGTTTCCAGCCTCTGGGTGGGCAGAATGGGAGGTTCTGCCATGCAATTTGACAATCATTCCCACGGAAGAAGCTGCAAATGCACCTTTCTTTATGATGACCTGATTCAGTTCGTATCCAGGAAGATTATGGAGGGCAAAGGCATAATCGGGCTTGATCTGTTGAAACTTGGGGTCTTTCAGGATGGCCGCTGCGCCTTCCCCGGTTTCCTCAGCAGGCTGAAAAAGCAGAACCACTTTCCCTTTTTGTGGTCGATTTTTGGACAATTCCAAACCCAATCCGGATATGATGGCCATATGTCCATCGTGCCCACATACATGGGACTTTCCGGGAAGTGTTGAAATATGGGGAATGTCGTTTTTCTCCTGGATAGGCAAGCCATCCAACTCGCAGCGGTAAAGCGAAACAGGACCTTTTTCCAAACCTTCAAATACGAATGCAATCCCCTCACCTCCTAGTTTTTCGATGATTAGATCGGGCTTCAGGGGTATAAAAAATTCCTTTATCCTTTTAGAGGTTTCAATTTCCTGGCCGGAAACTTCTGGGTTTTTGTGCAGGGTTTTGCGGAGCGCCAAAAGTGATTTAAGGTCTGTTTGCTTCATGTGCTTTGGGTTAAAATCAAAAAAGGAGATGCTTTTAATGTAATAATGACAAAATAATGGTTGGAATTGTTCCTTTTTGGAAAATTTAAGAACGTTTTAAAAAAGGAAATTTAAATCTTTGCTATTCAGTGGCTAAAAAAAATTGGCGAAAATCCCTGAACTTTTATATCTTGAATTTTGCTAATCCCCAAAACAAAGGCCTTATGAATACAGAACAAACCACCGCTTTGGACACTGAAATAGAACGTCTGGAAGGGTCCCTTACCGGAGACATGTTTCAGGACATGGAAATCCGTGATCAGATCCATAATCTAAAAATGCAACGCATGGGCGTCAAACCGATGGACAGCCATTTTGATTGCATAGGATGTGGGAGTTGATCGGCTGAAAAAACATATTGAGGGTCCTTAAGATTGCATAAAAGGCAAGATTTCGACCCTCTTTTTTCTCGATTCCACAACGATTCTTTTTTTGAACAAATCCATTTCTGTTTTCCAAATCCATTTCCTGATTGTAATCAAAATTTTTGCCCCTTTCTATCACAAATGTCCAGTCCTCGTTATTTTATTCTTTACAAACCCTTTGGAATCCTTAGCCAATTTAGCGGCGAAAAGGATTCCTTGAAAGAAGTTTCGGATTTCCCGAAAGAGGTCTATCCCGTCGGCCGATTGGACAAAGACAGCGAAGGTTTGCTCTTGATTACAGATGACAAGCCGCTGAACCACCACCTGCTCAATCCTCAATTTAAGCACCAAAGGACTTATTTGGCACAAGTAGATGGTATTCCTTCACCTGAGGCGGTCGATGCTCTGGAAAATGGGGTGGAAATCAATGTGGATGGAAAAATGTATGCCACACAAAAAGCAGAGGCCCGATTGTTGGAGGAGGAACCGCAATTGCCTCCAAGAAACCCACCGATCAGATACAGAAAAAATGTTCCCGACAGCTGGATTGAGTTGAAGTTGACCGAAGGAAAAAATCGGCAGGTGCGCAAGATGACCGCAGCGGTCGGATTCCCGACTTTGAGATTGGTTCGCTGGTCGATGGAGGAGCTCACCATCAGTGGATTTGATGTGGGAGAAGTCCGGGAATTTTCCCAGGAGGAAATCTATCGACTGTTGCATCTTCGGGTAGGGCAATTGTCGGAAGGTAAAAAAACCACAAATTTTAAATTTATTGGAAAATCTGCCGTTAAAAAGAAAAGGTGAAAAATAGCCAGATTCTTGGCTGCATTTTACCACTGATAAATTACCCAAAATAGGTATTGGGATAGCATCTATTTTATTCTAATTTTGGCACCAATTCATTTTCAATCCTATTTCAAAGGAGACCATTCAGAAAATGGGTTGTTACTGGGCAATCCGTCCCGTTCCCAAAGGATAAGCCTTTTGGATTCCGTACCTTTGGGCATTCTTCTCACTTTGTGAGCATTCCAATCAACCAATAACCAAACCATGCATCAACAGAAAATTCAAGAGGTAATAGAAGAAGTTAGGAAAATCGTCGTTGGTCAGGACCGGATGGTCAACAGACTTTTGATCGGTCTTTTTACCAATGGTCATATTTTATTGGAAGGCGTTCCTGGATTGGCGAAGACATTGACGGTGAACACACTGGCAAAAGTGCTTCACCTTGATTTCAAAAGGATACAATTCACCCCGGATCTTTTGCCTTCGGATTTGATTGGAACGATGATCTACAACCAGCAGGAAGCTGATTTTAAGGTCAAAAGGGGTCCGATTTTTTCCAATATTATTTTGGCGGATGAGATCAACCGTTCTCCGGCCAAGGTTCAGTCTGCCTTGCTGGAAGCCATGCAGGAAAAACAGGTCACCATTGGGGAAACCACGTACATGTTGGACAGGCCTTTTTTGGTTTTGGCTACGCAAAATCCGGTGGACCAAGAAGGAACCTATCCGCTTCCGGAAGCCCAAGTAGATAGATTTATGATGAAGGTCCATATTGACTATCCTTCCAAATCAGATGAATTGGAAGTGATGAGAAGGATGGCAAACATGCATTTTAAATCCGAAGTCAACGCGATACTCACCAAGGAGGATATTTTTGCAATTCGTTCCCAGATCAATGAAGTGAAAATCGCAGAGCCTTTGGAAAACTATATCATCGAATTGGTATTTGCGACAAGATTCCCTGAAAAATACGGATTGAAAGAAGAATCCAAGTACATCCAATTTGGCGTTTCGCCTAGGGCCAGTATAAACCTCAACCTTGCTGCAAGGGCTGTTGCTTATATGGACGGAAGGGATTATGTATTGCCTGAGGACATCAAGGAAATCGCCGAAGATGTGCTCAATCACAGATTGATACTCAATTATGAGGCTGAAGCGGACCGGGTCAATAGCCGCGATCTGGTCAGGATTATTTTGGACAAAATCCCCATTAACAAAAGCGTAACATTGAAATAAGCTTCATTCCAAAGAAATAGCGATTTAAATTGATTCAAATCCATTGCTCAGCCATCACAATATTAAATTATTGTGATGGCTGAAACTTTTTAAATACCCCCTAATTAATGAATTGATAATTTTTACTACCCTATCAGTTAACATTCTCTTCTGACCTTTGTGGTGTTCGTAAAAACACGTATTTCCACATGAAGAAAAATCTTTGTTTATTGCTGTTGACCTTCTTTTTCGCATTGGGACTGCAAGCCCAATCCGGAAGCATAAGAGGAGTCGTATCGGATGCTGCATCCGGAGAAACCATCATCGGAGCCAATGTCAGATTGGAAGGCACCAGTCTTGGTGTGGCCACCGGCTTGGATGGTGATTTTGAAATCACCAGAGTCGAGCCAGGGAGTTACACCTTGGTGATCTCATTCATTTCCTACAAAAGCATTCGATTTGAAGACATTCAGGTAGTGGCAGAAAAAGCCACTGTATTGAATGTAAAATTGGAAGAAGATCTTGGGGATTTGGGAGAAGTGGTCGTCATGGCCACCCGGGAAACAGGCTCGAATGTGGCCATTGTTTCCGAAATCAGAAAATCCCTTCAAGTAGTCAGTGGCATCTCTGCTGACCAAATCAAGCTTTCACAAGATGGCAATGCCGCCCAAGTGATGAAAAGGGTTTCGGGTGTTACCATCGTCGACAATAAATTTGTAAGAGTAAGGGGTGTGGATGACCGATACAATGTGGTCATGATCAACAATGCCATTGCGCCGAGCACCCAAGTGGATAAGAGAACTTTTTCTTTCGACCTGATCCCAAGCGAAAACCTGGACAGGATGATGATCTACAAATCCCCTTCTCCGGAAGTTCCTGGAGATTTTGCCGGCGGATTGGTGAAGGTTTTTACCAAAAATGCCCCTGATGAGGACTTCATCAATTTTGGAATGGGAGTTGGTTTCAGAAACGGGACTTCACTTCAAGACTACAAGCAAACAAGAGGCTCTAAAACAGATGTTCTCGGATTCGATACTTCCAGGGATTTGCCAAAAAATTTCCCAACTACCGATCAATTGTTAAACGCCTCAGGAGGCAGTCCACTCAGAGCAGAAGCGGGAAGGCTTTTGGACAATAATTATGGGGTGAACACCAGTACTGCATTGCCAAACCTAAGTTCGGGCTTGTCATTCGGGAAAAATTGGAGCCTTGGAGGCAAAAGACTCTCCACCGTTACAAGTTTTACTTGGGCCCAAAACCAGCAATATTATCAAGCCGAAAGAAACAGATATTTCTTCCCAGTGCCGGGCGCGATCACTGAAAAAAGGGATGAGTACTTTGATGATTATTACTCCAAAAGCAACGAAGTGGGGATCATGTCCAACTGGCTTTTGAGATTGAACAAGGACAATAAAATCGAATTCCGAAATCTCTTCAACCAAACAGGTTTGAACGAAACCGTCCTTAGAGAGGGCAAAGATTTTGTGCAAAGAACTGAAGGTGCAAGGGATTATGCTTTCCGCTATGAATCCAAACTGATCTATTCAGGTCAACTGGAAGGAACACATTTTTTCAACGATGAGCAAACCAAGTTGAATTGGGTTTTGGGAGGCAATTACATGTACCAAGAAGAGCCTGATTTCAGAAGGTTGAGGAGTTATTTCAGTACTGAAGGTTCAGAAGGACAATATGTAATCAATGACCCTCCAGCGTCCAGTCCCCAGGATTTGGGCAGGTTTTATGGTTACCTCAAAGATTATGGCATCAGCAACGGCGTCAATTTCGAGAAAAAATTCAAAGGTGTAGAAAAAGACAGACCAAGGATTTTGAGAGCAGGGTATTTGGTGGATTACAAGGCAAGAAATTTCAATGCCCGCTACATCACAACATACTATCCAGGTTTTCACGAAACTGGTTCTAAGGAGAATTTAATCCGTCTCCCGATAGACCAATCCTTCGCTCCTGAAAATTACAGAAACAATGATGGCTGGTTGATTCAGGAAGGTACCCGTCCGACAGACAGTTACGATGCTTCCACTTTGGTGTCTGCAGGGTACATTGGTGGAGTGTATCCATTGGGAGCATTTAACTTTTCCGGTGGCGTAAGAACCGAATACAGCATCCAGCAACTTGACAGTCGCAATGATGGCGGATTGGTTCGAGTGGACAAAAGAGAGCTGGCAGTGCTTCCTTCCTTCAACATGGATTATAACATCAACAAAAAATCCTTGATCAGAGGGGGCTATGGAAAGACGTTGAACAGGCCGGAATTCAGGGAATTCGCTCCTTTTCTTTACTACAGTTTTGAATACCTCGCTGGTTTCTTTGGCAATCCAAATCTGGAAATGGCACGGATCGACAATTTTGATCTCCGGTATGAATTTTACCCGAATGAGGGAGAAACATTCAGCTTCGGCGCGTTTTACAAATTCTTTGATAAGCCTATCGAAACGGTTCAGCAGAACGTAACGGAACAACTCCAGTTTACTTATGCCAATGCCGTGGATGCGAGGGTATATGGAGTTGAGTTGGAAGCGAGAAAGGCATTCAGTTCCTTTACATCAGCCCCCTTTGTGAGAGATCTTTCATTCAATATCAATGCTTCCCTGATTTGGTCGGAGGTGTTTTTGGGGGATGATGTGTCTTTTCAGGATAGCAGAAGGGCATTACAAGGCCAATCGCCTTATGTTGTGAACGCCGCATTGTACTACATCAATCCAAACAGTAATGTCCAAATAAGCGCGGCTTATAATGTGACCGGTCCAAGAATCTTTGTGGCAGGAAATGCCAACAATCCCGAGATCTATGAAATGCCAAGACAGGCAATTGACTTGACCGTCTCCAAGACTTTCCGTGACAGGACCACCTTCAAGTTTGGTGTACAGGACCTACTTAATTTCCAATATCGTTTTTACCAAGATTCAAACTTCGACAGGAAAATCGACACCAAAGTGGATGATCCCATGTACCTGTGGAAAAAAGGAAGCCTTTTCAGTGCCTCTCTTAGCTACAGGATTAAATAGCAAAAACATTACTTAACCAATTACTTAATTGACATTAAAAATGAAAAAGACCCTGAAATTCGCTGCTTTTGCGGCATTGCTGGCCTTCTCTTTCTCTTGTGGAGAAGACAACCCAACACCCGTTACACCGGAACCGGAAGAAACCCTTGTAGAACTTATAGGTGACTTGTCGACCAGAACACTGACTGCTGACAAGCAGTATTTGTTAAAAGGACAAGTATTTATCCAAACTGGCCAAACGGTCACTATTCAGCCAGGAACAGTTATCTACGGCGAGAAAAGATCAAAAGGCACATTGATCGTAAACAGAGGCGGTAAATTGATTGCAAGAGGTACAAAAGCACTTCCTATCATCATGACCTCCGCACAGGCTCCAGGTGAAAGAGACCGCTCTGACTGGGGTGGCTTGGTGATCTTGGGAAGGGCTAAAACCAACCAGGCGAATCCAGCTGTGGAAGGAATCGATCCTGTCGCCAATTTTGGTGGAGAGGATGATGCTGACAGTTCCGGAGAATATGAATTCCTTAGAGTGGAATATGCAGGAATTGAATTGACGCCAAACAATGAAACCAACTCCATCACGATGGGTGGTGTTGGAAGAGGCACATTCATGGAACACCTGATGGTATCCTTTGGTGGAGATGACGGATTTGAATGGTTTGGCGGTACAGTGAATGGAAGATATTTGATTTCCCATTCTACTTGGGATGATGATTTCGATGTAGATTACGGTTATTCAGGAAATGTTCAGTTTGGTTTGGCCGTAAGGAATCCTTTCTATGCGGATCAGTCTCAGTCAAATGGCTTTGAAACCGACAATGGACCAAACGACAATGACGTGCAGCCATATACCACCGGAACCTTCTCCAACATCACGATTTATGGACCAAGAGACAGAGTCGGAAGATCAATTTCCGGAAACAACTTCCACGGAATGGATATGAGAAGAAGAACTGCGGTTTCCATTGCCAATTCAGTTATTGCAGGTTTCCCTGTAGGCTTGAGGTTCAATACTGCTTCGGTCACCCAACAGTACCAATCTGGTACAGGAGTATTGACAAACAATATCCTGATCAACCCAAATACGGACTATGCAGCTGGTGGTGGTGCTGATGTGGCCAATGTAAAAGCTTATTGGGAATCCAAAAACACCTCTGTTTCACTTCCTGCAGCTGATGGTCCATGGGAAGCTTTCTACAGAGGATATGGTCTGAACCCAGACAATTTCTTTGCAAAATATACCGTAGCCAATTATCCAAACAATCCCAACTTTTCTTTGGTGGCAAATGGAACACTCTTGACGGGAGCTTCTTTTGAAGATGCTAAATTTTCAGAAGCCACAAGAACTGCTTTCTTTGACAAGAATGTTCCTTTCGTTGGTGCATTTGGCACAACGGATTGGACGGATGGATGGGCTGAGTTCTCTCCATTGAATATTGTTTACGCAAAATAAGATTTCTTAAACCTAGTGAAAGACTTGTCATTGGCTTGATGCCAATGGCAAGTCTTTTTATCTTTATCCCTAAATCTCAAAAAGCAATGAAATTCCTATTTCCAATCCTTGCTGCCCTGATGCTATTGGTTTCTGCTTGTTCTACTGAGAATAAATACGAGGCCGACAAGCATTTAACAGAAGTGGAAAAAAGCCAGCTCTTGTTGACAACCATTCGTTATATGGGGCACCTTCCAAAAAAAGGTACCCAAGAAAATAAGTTTGATGCGGATTTTGATGAACACTACAGCACGCTTGCCAAAGAGTATACAGTGGAAGCATATCATCAAAAAGATGATTATGAATATGTATTGACCACCAGGATCGCCCCCTCCCTAAAAGAGAAAAAAATAGCAATCGGAGTCAAAATGCAAAGAAATGCCAATGGCGAACTCACCTACTATGAAGAGGTTTTTAGGACCTGGAAATTTGAAGTACCCGAAATGAAAGAGAAGGGCTTTATGCTTTTTGATAAAATGGTGAAAGGCGAAGACCTGAGCCCCTACTATCCACAAAATTCCGGAAAAGAAGAATTTATTGAGTTTCCCGACCAGAAAGTAACTTTCGACATCAAGGAAAGAAGATGGATAATGAAGGGAATGGACCTATTTGAAATGTGATTTTTTTAATTTCAAAATAAAAACCCCTCTGATTATACTTCAGAAGGGTTTTTTATGTATTGCCCCTATTTCAACCCGAAATACGCATTAGGCTTACTATGGATATTGGGACCGAAAGAAAATCAAACCATTGGGAGACCAATTCCTGAAACCGATATGGTGAAGTCAATAAAAGTCAACAACGGACCAATTATCAGACAAATACAGTGTTGAATGGCAGTCGCAATGTATAAAACGGATTCAATCGAGGCCCGAGGTTCTAACTTTCATCAGCACTGTTGTCTATCCATATTGGCTCAATACTACCGATGAATCTTTCTACATTGGATATTATTTGCTTCCATGCCTAACCGATTGATTGGAGATGGAACAGTTACAATGCATTTTGAGATTTCGATCAAAAATTCCGTCAAGAGAATTTTCCCAATCATAAAAAAATCAATTTCACCTTAAAATTGATTACTTTTCTTGTGTGAAAATGCTGCCGCTCTTATTGCTCCTTTATGTGCTGTTTTTGGCCTCGGCGCCATTGCATGTGGAGGAGGATTGCCATCATGACAGTATTACAATGGAACAGGAAGCGGCGGATGACCATGAAAATCACCATTGTTGCAATCCTTTTGGACCTTGTCAAACCTGTGCAGCAGTTTATTTCCCCAACGCATTGACAGCTACCTGCTCGGAGATTTTAGATTTGAAAAGCATTCCTCCCATTTATCCATTTTTTTCCATTCCGGAAATCTCCTTCTCCATTTGGCAACCACCAAAACTCGGTTGAACCCGTTTTATGCATTACGAACTCAATTCAAGATTGTAAGTAACGGATAATCAATTAGGTCTTGACTATTTTGGCCTTACCCTATTGGTTTCAGAAATTTCTCTCCCAATAGGCTGATTTTCTTGCAGTTTCGATTCCATTTGGAAACCTAATGCATATTTCGGGTTGAATTTCACCTGCTGGAAACGTATGCCTTCTTCGTTTAGGACTATACGGACATCAAACGGGTTGAATCCGCGGTTCCAACCACACCGGAATCCGGATAATCCACTGATCCGCATTCCACCGGACTCAATTAAAAACGTATTGAAATTCATCCAAAAAATCAAATTCCAACATGCCAAAGTACATACTGGCCTTTTGGCTTTGCCTTTTGTTTGGCAATGCCTTTGCTCAAAAATCCATTTCATTTTCACTTAAAAACCAGAATACCCAAGAAGCGCTCGTCGGAGTTTTCGCCATGGTCACCGGAAGTACTGCCGGTGCAGTTTCTGACTTGGAAGGACTTCTTGTCCTGGAAAACATTCCCACGGGAAAAATCAGCATCCGCTTTTCCTTGATGGGCTATGAATCAAAAACCCTAAGTTTTGAAATCCCGGAGATGGGCCAAAATCCAATTGTCGTTTTTCTCCAACCACAGGAACAGGAAATGGATGTGGTCACGATTTCTTCCACAAGGAGTTCCAGATCCATCGAGGACATCCCCACCCGGGTAGAGTTTATCGCAGGGGAAGAGCTGGAGGAAAAAGCCAACATGAAACCCGGTGATATCCGATTGCTGCTCAGTGAAAGTACCGGCATCCAAGTCCAAATCACTTCCCCCACCAGCGCCAATGCCGGAATCAGAATCCAGGGATTGGACGGAAGATATACCCAAATCCTGAAGGACGGGTTTCCCCTCTATTCCGGTGCGGCAAGTGGGCTGGGACTGCTCCAGATCCCTCCATTGGATCTCAAACAGGTGGAAGTCATCAAGGGTTCTGCTTCCACACTTTACGGTGGAGGTGCCATTGCAGGATTGGTAAACTTGATTTCCAAAACCCCTGAAACGGATGGAGAATTGAGTTTCCTCCTCAACGGGACCAATGCAGGGGGACTGGATCTTAGCGGTTTTTATGGCAAAAGAAACGACAAGACCGGAACCACCATTTTTGGAGCCTACAACACCAACAGTCCTTACGATCCTGCTGATATTGGGTTAACTGCCATCCCGAAATTCGAAAGGTTCACCTTCAACCCCCGTATTTTTCTCTATCCTTCTGAAAGAACAAAATTGAATTTTGGGCTGAACACCACCTTCGAAGACAGACTGGGCGGCAACGTGGCCTATATCAAAAATCCTGAGGAAAACCCGAATGGCTTCTTCGAGGAAAACAAAACCCAGCGGGTAAGCAGCCAGTTTTTCTTAGACCACAAATTCGATGATCGTCGGCATTTCCAAGTGAAAAACAGTGTCAATTTCTTCGACCGGGGATTGACTTCCGGGGATTATCGCTTCAAGGGATTGCAACAATCGACCTTCAGTGAGATTTCCATGGGAATGGATCTGGAACAAATGGACTGGGTCCTTGGGGGAAATATCTGGACCGAAAGCTTCCGTGAAGAGCAATTTGGTTCGGCTTCCCTTAGGGATTATGACTTGAATACTTTTGGGCTCTTTCTCCAAAACACGTGGAAAACCTCGGCAAAAACCACCCTCGAAACTGGATTAAGAACAGATTATGTGGGGAATTATGGATGGGCAATCCTCCCCAAAGCGGCACTTCTCTATCGTGTTTCTCCAAAAGCCACTTCCCGAATTGGTGGAGGACTGGGCTATAAAGCCCCGACCATTTTCACGGAAGAAAGCGAAAGGATCCAATACCGAAATGTCTTGCCGATTGATCCCAATACCAACAGGCTTGAAAAAAGCTACGGGTTGAATTGGGATGTGAATTATAAAACCGGACTTTTCGATGACCAATTGTTTCTGAGTATCAACCATCTGTTTTTCTACACCTATCTCGATAATCCTTTGTTTCTTGAGGAGGTTCAGGCAGGATTCCGATTTGTCAATATCGAGGGATCCAGTGAATCAAAGGGAACCGAAACAAATGTCAAGCTGGAATACCAAGACTTCAAGCTCTTTTTGGGCTATACATTCACGGATGCACGCCTAAGGCAAAATGGAACGACACGCCCAAATCCTCTGACTCCGAAACATAGGGTCAATACGGTCCTATTCTATGAAGTGGAAGAAGAATGGAAAGTAGGACTGGAAGGTTATTATTTCAGTGAGCAAAAATTGAGCGACGGTACGATTGGCCGAGACTATTGGATTGTGGGTTTGATGGCGGAGAAAATATGGGAGAATTTCTCCCTCTATATCAATTTCGAAAATTTCCTGGATGCCCGGCAAACAAGGTTTGACAGCATCTTCACCGGGAATCTCGACAATCCCAGCTTTAGGGACATTTATGCACCTTTGGATGGATTTGTGATCAATGGCGGGGTGAGGTTGAGATTGATGTAAAGCAAAAAAGCGGGGCAACCGATAGATTTCAATCCTTCAGTTGCCCCGCTTTTTAGATGAAATTGACTCCGGAAGTCAGGCAAATACCGGAATATCCACAATGCTCGGATTTCTTCACTTTTTCATCAATACTTCCACTTATTGGCCAAGGCCACCAGAGACAGCATGATGGGAACTTCCACCAAAACACCGACGACCGTCACCAAAGCCGCCGGGCTGTGCAAACCAAATAAGGCAATCGCGACCGCCACTGCCAACTCAAAGAAATTGCTTGCCCCAATCATTGCGGCCGGGGAACAGATCGCATGGGAAAGTTTCAGTTTTCTTCCTCCAAACCATGCCAAAAAGAAAATAAAATAGGTCTGTATTGTCAAGGGAATGGCAATAAGCAGGATGATCAGGGGATTGTCCACGATATTGGGGCCCTGAAAAGCAAATAGTAGTACCAAGGTAAGTAAAAGGGCAATGATGCTGACGGGCTTGAATTTGGGGAGAAATTCCTTTTTGAACCAGACTTCCCCTTTGCTTTTGACCAAAGTCTTGCTCGTGATGATCCCCGCTACCAAGGGCACAACCACAAAAATCAAAACACTGGCGACCAAAGTATCATAGGGGACCGTGATGTCCGTGATCCCAAGCAATAAGCCAACGAGGGGAACAAATGCAACCAGAATGATCAAATCATTGACGGTGACTTGTACCAACGTATAATTGGGATCGCCATCGGTGAGATAAGACCATACAAAGACCATTGCAGTGCAGGGCGCAACGCCCAAAATAATGGCTCCGGCGATATATTCCCCAGCCAATTCTGGCGAAATGAAAGCCGAATAAATTTGATCGAAGAATATCCAGGCAAAGAATGCCATGGTAAAAGGCTTGATTAACCAATTGATCACGAGGGTCAGCAAAAGTCCTTTTGGAGATTTTCCGATTTTCTTCAAGCTGGAAAAATCGATCTGCAGCATCATCGGATAGATCATCATCCAGATCAGGATGGCGATGGGGATATTGACATTGTAAATCTCCATTCCACTCAGGAAAGCTAGGTCTGCTCCCGCAAAATGACCAATGAGGATTCCCAAACCGATACACAAGGCTACCCATAGACTCAAATACCTCTCGAAGAATGCGATTTGCTTTTTAGGTTGTTCCAAAACAGGGCTCATTATTTTTTGATTTTGGAAAATACATAAAACATTTCGGATGCGATTTGCAAGCTCCTCTCGTCATACTTCTCGGATTCTTCCGGAGTGCCATCGAAAGCTTTTGGATCTTCATACCTGACCGGAATCCTGGCTTCAGCACCTGGGATAAAGGGGCAATTCTCGTCAGCATGGGAACAGGTCATAATTGCGGCAAAACCCGTAGGTGCATTGGCGGAATCATCAAAAATCTTGGAAAATGCGACAATTGGTTCCGAATCATCCGAATGGAAAATGAAGTATTTAGGGTTTTCAAGGCCATTTTTGGTCACTCGGAATCCCGCACGTTTGATGGAGTTTACAGCTCTTTCATTGAATTCGGTGACTTCCACTCCTCCTGAAAAACAGGCGGCTTCTATGCCATTGAGGTCTGCAGCGGTCTGTGCCCAGATCTGGGAAAACTGGCTGCGTCGGGAATTGTGCGTACAGATAAAATTCAGGTTGACGGTCTTTCCAGCATCCACTTTTTGTTGGATATACTGGATGAATTCCTGAAGAATGGCCTTTCTTTCTTCCGAAATAGGAATCGTTTTGGCTTTGTTGATGGTGGTTTGGAGGATGGGATTCATCAGTTTTTGAGAGGATTTTTAAGTGAAATCAAAAGACAGGAGCCATCACACTTTAATGTTACTTCCCCTGTCTAGAATTTATTAGCAACATCCCCCGCCAGGAGTACATTCTGCCGCTGAAATCGCAGACAATTGGATGCTTTTTTTGACGGGAGTACCACAGCAGGCCGCTGCCGCTTCTTCTGGGCTGGTCGCCCTGTCCTTTGCTTTGCAGGAGGTTTGGTCTGGTGTCAATTGTACAATGATGCTTGAGCCATTGTTTAGGAGGTTGCTTATGGGAAGGATTGCTGTTGGAAAAGAAGCGTTTCCGTATTCGAATTTGATCTCGACGTCCTTGAGGGTTGACCGAACTTTGTCTACCACTTGGAAGATTTTCAAAGCTTTGGTCGTATCCACATGGTGATCCGGTTCAGGGATTTGGTTTTCCCAAAGCTGCACATGGACTTCATTCCACGCATTTTGAATTCCACCGCAATCCACTGTGTCATAACTGACATTTTTAATTTCGGTGATGTGGTAGTCCGTTCTTACATATTTCCCCTCCTGGTATTCAAAATACAAAGCCAAGCCAGGGTTTTGTTCGAGTAATGTGGTGAATTCTGAGGTTTTCATGATTTTGGTTTTAGCGAATTTTCAATGATTTTGAGTGGGTTTATTCAACAACAGGTATTTGCGTCAGGGCCTTCGTATTGGTCAAACAGTGCACTGAATATTTCCTTGAACTCTATCCACCTCCCATGATGGATACAATAACTTACTGAAGCTCCTTCGATGGTGCCTTGGATAATCCCAATTTCTTTCAATTCCCGCAAATGCTGACTGATCGTTGCCTGTGCCAAACCCAGCTCAAGGACCAGATCCCCATTGATACAGGTATTGGATTTAAGCAAATATTGGATAATGGCGATTCTTGCAGGATGCCCCAAAACTTTGGCGAACTGAGCCATTTGATTTTGCTCGGCCGTAAAGAGTGCTGATTTTGTTACCCCCATTGTCTTGCTATTTTTTGTTGAAATGAAATCTGTTTCCGAATTGCACAGGCACTTTTCTTTGCACAAAGTAAAGCTGGCCAATGACTTTCAGAAAGGTAAATATTATATTGCAATATTACGATGATTAAATAAAAAAGGCCAAAAAAATCTCTTTTTATTTGAAAAAAATCTGGGTACGGACTACCTGCTATCCCTCACTTAAACCCGAAATGTGCATTAGGTTTCCAAATAGGGCTATAAATGCAAAAAAAATCAGGCTATTTGGATAATAATGTAAAACCTAAAACGGAGAAGTCAAAAACAGTAAACAACCGGCCGATTAATAAGCAATTACAAACCTGAATAAAATTGATACTGCATATAACGGGTCAAATTTTGTGTCCTAATGGCAATCGAAAAATTATCTAAGGGATACAGTATACTTAGGAATCAATAAACTTGGCCGCAATTCCCAAAGGGCGAAAAATGAAGCGTTTTTTTGTTTTATGGGCCATACTTCGATGGAAAATGTTTCGGAAGGCTTCGAGTACCTCCAATGTATATTCCCCTTTATTGATCATGACACATTCGGCTTGGGCGGCTTGTCCGGCATCGGTGATTTCCGAACGGGTAGCCATCCCGGATTTGTTGAGGCTTTCCAAGACTTGTGTGGCCCAAACCACAGGTGTGTGCGCAGCTTCGCAGATCCATAGGATTTCTTCCTGGATTTCTCCAGTCCTTTCAAAACCAATTTCTACAGCCAGATCCCCTCGTGCGATCATGACTCCAAAGGCAGCTTGTTGCATACCCTCAAGGAGAAGATGTGGGAGATTTTTAACAGCCTCATGCGTTTCGATTTTCAGAATGAGTTTTGGCGGTTGCTGGGATTGTATTTGTAACAATTTGTGAAGTTCTGTGATATCTTCAGGAGTCCTTACAAAGGAATACCCAATCAAGTCTGCTTGGGAACAGATGAAAGGCAGGCATTTTTTATCATAATCCGTGAGAGAGGGAATGGACAAATGGGTGTCCGGAAAATTGATGCCTTTCCCCTTTTTGATATGACTTTTGGAGGATGAAATCCTTGTGATCCGAATACCAGCGACCCCTTTTTTGATTTTTTCGACAAATCCGAGGATGATCCCATCGTCGATGAAAACCCTCTCCCCAATTTTCAGAAAGGGAATGATACCCGGTTCATTTGGACTGATGACGACATCTTCCTTTTCAAAACCACCACTTTCGTAAGCCAACCAAATCAATTGTCCCAGTTTGATCTTGACTTTTCCTTTGTCTTTACCCTTGTTCAGAATTTGAGTCCGGATTTTTGGGCCAGCGAGGTCCATATAGATTTTACAATCCAATCCGGTTTTTTGACAGGCTTTTTTGAGGTTTAGGATCATTTTGGACCAAGTCTTTTCGTCATCATGTGCACAATTGATGCGGCAAACATTCATCCCCTTTTTCAGCAGATTCTTGATCAGGTCAAGGTTTTCTGCAAAAGATACATCGAAAGTGACCATGATGTAAGGCTCGTCAAGGCCAGGTTTGGGGCCGAAAAGCTGGATGTTTTTATTGGCCAAAATTGTCTTGCTGAAATCATAGGTGCAGACTTCCAATTGTTCGGGGGAATATTCCATTCCAATGCGTTCCTGTATCGCTTGGATTTGTCTGCGGATATGGCTTTCGGCACTTGCCAGTGAGGACAAGCCGAGCGTATGCAGTTCATTCTGCAAAGGCCTAATTTCCTCTTTCCTGAGGGTAAGATAATGAATCAGGTTTCTGGCAGAATGAAATTGTTCGGGATGAAGGGTTTTTAGTAAAAAACTCCTTTTGTCCACTTCAGCCAACATTTTGGATTCAAGGGAATCCAACTGCTCTTTGATAAAAGTGAGGTTCGAAGGCAACATATCCGATGGCTTTTTGAAGGAGTCCTAACAGGAATCAAGCTACATAAAATAATGCGATACTCGAAAAGTATTTGAATTCAATTGCCTATCATTACCTATCAAATTCAAAAATAATTCGACTATGTTGTGGGTTGTTTTATTGTCCCAATCAAAAGGCATCCCGGATTAAAACGAAAATATATGACAAAAGAAAACAATCAACCACTTCCCAATGCCTATGTGGAAATCGACCAAGCAACCAAAAATTGCGGTTTCAATATGGCTTCTGATATCTTGACATGTTCCTTGCTCCGCACATTGGCCGGAACCAAACCAGGAGGTAAATTTCTTGAATTGGGTACCGGAACAGGGCTTTCAACAGCCTGGATATTGGATGGAATGGATCAGAACGCCACTCTGGTTTCCATCGACAATGACCCAAATTTTTTGGGTATCGCCATGGAATATTTGGGAGAAGACAGCAGGTTGGAACTGGTGGAAACGGATGGCGGGGTTTGGGTGGGGAAGAATTTGTCCCGGAAATTCGATTACATTTTTGCAGATACCTGGCATGGAAAATACCTGCTTTTGGAGGAGGTTTTGTCCATGTTGAATCCAGGTGGATTGTATATCATAGATGACATGCTCCCCCAAGACAATTGGCCGGAAGGTCATCAGGAAAAGGCCGAAAAACTTGTTTCTTTTTTGGAAAACAGAGGAGATCTCTTTTTAACCAAGCAGCACTGGGCAACAGGAATCGTTATCTGTGTCAAAAGATAAATTCTTAGTTGGAATAAGGCTTGAAGTTCAGTTGATGACCAATTAGGACATCCGCGCAATGATGGCTTTCTCCTCAGGAAACAATTCCAAAAGTGCTGCCTCGCCAAACATTTTGAAATCCTGAAAATCAAACCCAGGGGCGACGACGCAAGAAACCAAAGAATAGGAATCCGGTTCATCGACTGTTGACCCAAAAATAACTCCCGAAGGCACCATTTGTTGGGGGAAATGACCACTTCCGGATGCAGGACCGACCAAGAGTTTTTTATACCCATTTTCTGAAAGGACGTGCACGGTCAAAGGGCTTCCTTCATGATAAAACCAGAGTTCATCACTTTTGATCTGATGGAATCTGGAGATGTTTTCAGAAGTGAGCAAAAAGAAAATGGATGTTGCCAGGCTTCGATTCCCGTTCTCAGTGTTGATCCATTGTGGAGCACGGTAAGTTTCCGCAAAATATCCACCTTCAGGATGGGGTTGTAGTCCCAATGTCTCAATCAATTCTTGGATTCTGTTTTGCATAATTGTCCACATTGTTTTTTTGAGCCCTCTAACTGCCTAAACTTCCACAGCGTCTGGTCTTTTCGAGTTGGGACCCTGAAAAAATAATGGGCAACTCTAATATGAGGGATAAATTGAGCCAATTTCTATTTATTTCCAAAATCTCCTGTTTCCTAAATGAAGAATTAATGGTCAGGATTTGTCAAAGTATTCCTTTGGAAGCCTTCTGTTCAAGTCCTTGATTCATCCGAATGGTCAGGTCAATCAGGAACATTAAAGTACCCTTCCTTTGCTGAATTCGGCAAAGGAAGGGTAAGTTTTTTTAATCAAATCAGTGGAAACTGACCACTTGGATTTGCGATTTTAGGAATAAATGGAAATAATTTTATCCACAATCCGCTGAGCGGTCTTCCCATCCCACATCGGAATTCCCTGGTACTGTTTCCATTCCCCTTTCATTAATTTTTCAAGGTAGGGGGCAAGTTTTTTGGGATCGGTACCGACCAATTCATTTGTGCCCAAATGAATTGTTTCCGCTCTTTCGGTATTGTTCCTTAGTGTCATGCAGGGTACGTTCATGACGGAAGCTTCTTCGGTAATTCCACCAGAATCAGTGATGACGCCTTTGGCGTTTTTGACCAAGTAATTGAATTCAAGGTAGCCCAGGGGATCGGTCATGTGTAGGTTAGGGTCTGAAATCCCCATGTTTTCGAGGATTTTGGCTGTCCTTGGATGCACTGGGAACACCACTGGAAAACCCTTTGTCCCATCCAAAATTGCCTGGATCATTTCCTTGAGCGTTTCTTCCTGATCCACATTGGCAGGTCGGTGCATGGTCATGACGAAATATTCCTTTGGTTTTAATGTATCATAAATTTTCCCCTCAGGTATTTGGAATCGGTCCATGTTGGCCATCAGTGTATCGATCATGGTATTTCCGACAAAATGGATGCTTGCCTCTGGAAAACCTGATTTTCTAAGGTTTTCATTGGCGATCTCGGAGGTGGTGAAAAAATGATCCGTGATGCTATCGGTCACCATCCGATTGATTTCTTCGGGCATGCTCAAATCTCCGGAACGAATTCCGCCTTCCACGTGGGCAACATCGATGTTGAGTTTTTTCGCAGCGATGGAACACGCCAAGGTGGAAGTGACGTCTCCCACCACAATGACCAAATTCGGCCTGTTTTCCATCAATTCCTTTTCAAATGCGATCATTACCGCAGATGTCTGTTCTGCTTGTGTTCCGCCACCTGCGCCCAAATTTGCATTCGGCTCAGGGATATTCAATTGGTCAAAAAAATCACCGGACATTTTTTTGTCATAATGTTGTCCTGTGTGGACAAGTCTGAATGAAATGGTCGAACCCAATGCCTGTTGGGCTTGGATGGCATGGACCATAGGTGCGATTTTCATGAAATTGGGCCTTGCACCAGCCACTAAAGTAAGTTTGATCATCTTAAAAGCTGCAATTTGAGGCTGCAAAATAGAGAAAAATCTGTTCATTCTTGAATTTCAGCGAATGATATACCCAACAAGAAATTGACCCATTTCAAGTTTAATTTCGTTTATTTGTGGGTAAGTTAAAAACTGATTATCCATAACAGCTTGATTGAATTACGATTACCTCTTTTCCGCAAGATATGCTTAGCATAATAAAAAACCCATTTGCTTCTTTTTTAGGACTCATGACTCTATTTATTTTGACCTCTTCTTGTGAGGACACACTTGAAAGTGAAGTCATGGTGTATTCCAATGATTTTTCCACCTTGAATTTGGCCAACTTTGAAAATGCCAGGCTTTTTGTGTTCCAATCTGATACAGTTGTGGGATTTTATCACAATGAGGAAGTTTCAATGACGATCCCGGATTTGCCAGGACACAATATTTTAAAAGTGACAGTAGATATTCTAATCCACGACAGTTGGGATGGGAATCCAGACGATGGACTTAGTGGCCCGGACATATGGTACATGAAGGTGGATGGCCAAGAAGTTGTCAGAACCACCTTTTCCAACTCTCCCTGTGCATCGACCTATTGCTTGAAACAGTCATATCCTCAGGATTATTTTAGGCAAAACGATCCGAAAACAGGTGCGGTACAGACGAACTTACCAGGACTTTGCCTTTTTGGGGCGAGTCAAAGCTACACCACGCGATACAGTATTTCCAGATTGGTTACCCACCGTTCTTCCAGTGTGAAAATCACCCTGGGAGACGAGCTCAAGGCCCTAAATTCACCCGATCCCATCTGTGACGAGAGTTGGTCGATTGCCAAAATAGAAGTGACTTCCATGGTCGTCATTTGATACAGAAAAAAACAAAATGAAAATAACGGTATTCAAATCCATTTTTCTTCTCCTGTGTCTTGGTGCTTCCTTGAATACAGGTCTTTTGGCACAATCTCTTCCACTGAACACTCCCGTTTTGGAAGAATACATCAGAAGACAACAATTGCTGGGCAAGGTAGATCCTCTCAGTTCCTTTTCCATCAGACCACTATATCCCGCTTACGCCTTTGATAGGTACAATGGGATTGACTTGGACAGTACTTTCACCGATTACGAGGATTCAGAGTTTAACCGAAAATTTGGAGAGGAGCAGGAAGGTCTTATTTTGACCATGCCATTTGGAATAAGGACCCAGTTTAACTCACGGTATGCTTTTGGGCTGAATGACGGAGCGATGATCCCAAATAAGGGATTACAGACCGTTTTGAGCGGGGGGATTTTTGTCAAGTACAAGGATTTTAGTTTCCAGCTTCAACCTGAAATTTTGCTTGCCCAAAACCAGGATTATCTTGGATTCCCCTTGGAACATCAGGCCACGATACTGTTTTATTACGAGTACATGAACCGGATTGATATGCCCGAAAGATTTGGAGGCGCAGGTTACAATCGGCTTCTCCCGGGAAATTCAAGTATCCGGTACAATCCCGGGGACTTTTCGGTTGGTGTATCCACTGAAAACCTTTGGTGGGGACCGGCAAAACGCAATTCACTGCTGTTGAGTAACAATGCTCCTGGGTTTTTACATTTCACGGCCAACACTTTGAAACCGGTGGAAACTCCCATTGGACATTTTGAAGGTCAATTTATTGCCGGCTTTCTAAAAAGCACAGATTATTTGCCTCCTCACCCGGATTACAATATACAGCAAAACCCTGTATTGATACCCAAAAGAGAGGACAATGGCCGCTACCTTTCGGGATTGATCTTCACGTATCAACCCAAATGGGTTCCGGGACTTTCGGTTGGCTATGCTTCAGTGAATCACATGTACCGATCCGATATGGACAGATTTTCGGATTATCTACCGGTTTTCAATGGAGGAAAAGGTCTGAATAATGTCGTGAATTCCACTCGCGACAAAAGACAGCAATTCAGCAGTGGCTTTTTCCGCTGGATGAGCACTGAGGGCCACTTTGAATTTTACGGAGAGTATGGCACCAATGGGAACAGCAGAAGAATCAGTGACTTTATCATTACCCCTGAAAGAAACCGTGGTTTTACGCTCGGGTTTTCCAACATGATGTCATTGAAACGCAGTGGTCAATATTTGCAGATCAGCGCCGAGATGACGCAAACCGGTCAATCCATCCGGGAATCCATCCGAGATTTGGATACCTGGTACATCCACGACCATGTGCGCCACGGATACACACACAAAGGGCAAGTCCTTGGGGTCGGATATGGGCCTGCGGCAAATGTCAACTGGGTTGAATTTGCCTGGGTAAAGGACTTCAATCGATTGGGTTTTCAGTTTGAGCGCATCGTGTACAACAATGATTTTTATTATTTCCGATATGAAGCCTCCAAGGATTTAAGGAACAAATACGTGGACTTGGTTCCCTCTTTAGTCGCAGATTGGAGATTTGGCAATCTTCTGGTGAGCGGTACATTTCAGTATGTAAACACATTGAACTACAAGTGGTTCCTCGAAAATCAACCCGACCAATACTTTGTGCCTGGCTATGACCGCAAGAACTTTGTCGCAAACGTGGGGTTGTCCTACATTCTAAAGTAGATCATAAGCTTGGTTTTGGAAAAAGAGGGTTTCACCAGCACAAAAAATGCCTTGCTCTCTTTGTTTTTTTCCAAAGCACGCAACGTGATTCGAAAAAGACACTAGGAAAAAAATCGATACTGTATAGAAAAAGGCCTTTGCGGTCTCTGAAAACCCCTTGCCGATCTTTGCGCAAAACCTCTTCACCGGTAAGGCAACAAAAGCCAAAAGTTTTTTTTCACAAGGAACGCAAAGAAAAAAATCAAAGCCTGCAAAAAAACGTATTCGGCTGTAAAGAAATCTTGGAGTAAAAAACAAGAAGCTAAAAAACCTCATTCAATCCAAAATAGAACGCTTTCTGGTCACCGAAGGCGATATCCATCCGGATATTGAGGCCTTCTTGATTCAGTCGATACCTGAAACCGAGTCCACCTCCATACCTAAATCTATCCCAGCCGAAGGAATTGACTTGATGGGCGACTTGCCCGGCACTTCCGAAAAAAACCATTCCAAAATTCCGGAAAATGGGAACGCGGTATTCTGCCTGATGGACCATGGCATGGTTGTCACGATAGCGCCCTTCAAAATAACCGCGCATCAGTTGGCTTCCCCCAATAAGGGAAACGTGTTGGAAAGGAGGATTTCCTGCCGTGAAACTCCACCAACTCTGCAGGGCAAGGACCTGTTTTTTGTGAAGGTTTAGGTATCTTCTGAAGTCTAGTCTGTATTGGTTGAAGGTGAAATTGCTTCCCAGGAAAGGCTGAAAAGTCATCCAAGAGTATTGGTTATACCAGCCCTTGTGTGGTTGGAAGATATTGTCGCGGGTGTCCTGGTTGAGGACCAATCCCAGTCCCGAAATGCGCTGGCCATCACTCCCTGCAACCTGATCACTATCCAAAATCCCATCTGGTTTTTTCTTGTAGATATTGTCTGTTCGAAACTCATATCTGGGGCCAATATAAAGCCCTCTTGAAATTTGCCACTCGTAATCCACATGAAAATAAAAGAATCTGGTGGAATAAAATTCTTCATTGGAGGCATCCAACTCGTTTCCAATCCCATAAAACTTGAATGGATAATTGGACAGTTCCAGTCGGACATTCATGTGTTCCCTATTCTTGTTTGCCCAAAGATCCAGCTCGGTGGTCAGAAAAGTCTGGTTGTTGAAGGTGTACAAAAAGGTGATGGGCAGGGTGGAGGGTCTCAAAAGGGAGTCCGCGATGTTTTTATGCCGAAAAACCCGGATTGCCCGGGCCCCAAGACCCAAGCTGGTCTCGGGGGAATAGACCACTGCCGGAATAAAGGACCATTTTTCACCCGAGATCAGGTTGATGGTATTGTCGGCAAAATCAAACAGCTTTTCTATCAATCCCGGATTTCCCGTAGAATCACCTTTGGAGGATTCCTGGGCATATCCGCCGAACGATAAAAACATCGCCAATCCAATCAGTATTTTTTTCATTGGAGGCAAAGATAAGCAATGCTTGAGGAATCAAAGAAAGAACCCTTTTGCCCCTTGCAATTTCCGGTTATGCCGATGAGACTTTACATCTAAAACTCAATGATCAATCCAATCGTCGGCAAAATGGTCCCTGCAGGGTTTTCTACTGTCCGCAACTGATATCGGGATGGATCGTCTGTCCTTACAATTAGCTGGCCCGAACCATCTCTGACAGGGACCAAACGAGGTGCTTGCTCTGCCTGGAAATTATAGGCATTCTGGATGTCGAAGTACCAGTTCAGGCTCCATTTTTCGAAGAAATATTTTTTATCGATCCTCAAATCCAATTGATGGAAAGCAGGCAAACGTACCGCATTGATTTGATCAAAATCAAGTTGCCCTTGGCCTCTCAAATCCCAGTTGCTGATCAGCGAAGAAGATGCCAGATCGAAAGGCGTATACGGTGTTCCTCCCAAAAATCTCCATCTACCCCCGATTTCCCAGTTTTTGCCGAATCGTCTACCCGCCGTCAGGCTGACGATAAATCGGTTGTCCCAAGAAGAGGGAAGGTAACCGACTGTGTTGGGATTGGTAAACTCACTTCTGACCAAGGTGACGGCTGCTATTCCGTAAAAATTTTGGAAAAGCCGCTGTTGGGCCAATAATTCCAAGCCGTAAGCCCTGCCTTGTGCATTGGAATTGATGGGCTCATTGCCAATGACCCCAAAATCAGCCCCGAGATTGGCCAAGGCAATCCCATTTCGGATGGAAGATGGATAGTTGCTGTAGTGTTTGTAGAAGGCCTCGGCAGTGATCCTTCGTTTTTTTTCAGGCATGACCTTTTCAATTCCCGCAATCACCTGAGCGGAACGGATGAATCGGATGTCATTGATTTGATTGGTCAATTCTCCCTCGTTGTTTCTGTACCCCAAAGCGGTGTAAGGAGGCTTCTGGTAATAAACACCCGTATTTCCGGTTAGGAATAGGTTGGGTTTCAATTGATAGGATACCGAAACCCTTGGGCTGATTTGGTTCAAAGGATTTTGGGCTGTTTTTCCAAAATCGCTGCCATCCAACCGGACGCCTCCCGTCACCAACAACCTGTCTTGGAAATAATTTTTGCTCCCAGAGATAAAAGCCCCATAACTGTTGAAAAACGATTTGTCATTCACATTGATGGTTTCTCCTTGCCCGGCCAGTGTTCCCCGGTCAAAATCACGGATGAGATAACGTGCAAATTCATAATTCACCCCATATTTCAAGGTAAAACCTTTTCCAAAGACACTGTTTTCTGCCCGGAATTTGTTCTCGCTCTCCTGAGAGGTATAATCGAACAATAGATTTTCAGGATTGCTTTCGTCGTTTCTTGCGTATTTGAAGGAGCGGTTGTTCAGCATGTTTCGGCTGAGTACAAATGTCCAAAAACCATTGTCCCTGAATTTTTTGAGCTTGAGCCCTGTGGCGTAATTCCACTGGGAGGAAATAGGGAGGCTTTCCAACAGGAAAAGTCGGTTTTCGCGATCCTCTTCCAATTCATTTTTGGGTGTGTCAAAATTGAGCACGAAATCATCGATTGCCCCTACTCCGATAAAAGTGAGTTCGGTTTTGTCGTTGATTTTTGTTGTCGTTTTGACTTGGAAGTCATTGAAAGTGGGGAGAAAAGGGAGTCCAATCAATCTGAATAATCCCTGCAGATACGAACGTCTTGCAGACACCAAATAGGTCGTTTTATCCCCCAAAGGACCTTCATTGGACAAGGTAAGTTCGCTTGCGCCTACGGTAAGCTGGGTCGCCATTTTGTCCCTTCTTCCTTCCTTCAGTTGAAATTCAAAAAAAGAACTCAGGGAATTCATCCTGTTGGAAGGAAATCCTCCGGTGATCAGGTCCACATTTTTGATCAGGTTTACATTGAGAATCCCGACGGGTCCTCCGGAAGAACCTTGGGTTGCAAAATGGTTGATGACCGGAACCTCGATTTCATCGATATAGAATTTGTTTTCGCTGGGTGCCCCTCCCCTAATAATGATGTCATTGCGAAAACTGGCGGTACTGGCCACTCCTGGAAGGGATTGGATCACCCTGCTGATGTCTCTGTTTCCGCCGGGATACCGCTCGATTTCATTGGCATTGAGTTTTCGGACAGAAAGCGGTGTTTCCTCAGATCTGGTAAATTCCGAGCTGACCAATACCTCGCCAAGTTCTGAGGCTTCCTCCAGAAGCCCAAAATCAAGCTGAACCGATTTTGCCAAGGTTACTTGTACTTCAAAGGTGGTTTTGGAACGAAATCCGACAAAACTTGCACGCACATTATAAAGACCCGGCGTAATGTTTTCCAATCTATAGTTCCCATTTTCATCGGAGACGGTTCCCAATTCTGTGTCTAGAACCAGGATATTTGCGAAGGGAATGGGATCATTGTTGATGGGATTGAATACCCGGCCGGAGATCACTCCGCCTTGACCCAAAATTTGGAAGGAAACAAACAAAAGGCAAATAACAGTAAACAGCTTTCTCATGGAAGGGGATTATCAATTTCAACTGGTCAAATAGAGTGGGTCGCTACCAACCCGAATTTCATTTTTTCACATTTGTTCTAAAAAAAGCGTTTCCCCTTCAATCATTACTTGGCTTCCCGGATTTTGTGTATTCCTCCTTTACCTTCCAGAGGTTCCACCAAGGGGTCCCCGGGGAATCGTGGTGTTCGTAATGATAGCCGAAGAAATAACAGGAAAAAAATGCCCATAGGTGATTCTTCGATTGGCTATAAGAATGGTGTCTGTTGTGCGCATTTCCCATGTGTGGAAGGAAAGTACCGAAATAAAACAACTGCAGCGTGGATAAAATTGCAGGGATCATCCAAAATGCAATCAGGTTTTCCGTTGGCAAAAAAAGCTTGAGGATGTTGAAAGTACCGGCCATCAAGAGGATTTGCCAGATAGTGACATACTGGAGGAGAAAACTCAAATACCAGCGAAAAAAGTTTCCCGACGCGTGATAGTCAGGGTCCTTGTCTGTGGCCACGAATCGGTGGTGTTCGTGGTGTTTTGGAAATAACTTCCAATAGAAGTTGTATGAAAAAAGGATAGCTGAAATCCATCCTATTGCATGATTCACTTTTTTATTTGGTGAGACGATTCCGTGCATGGCATCATGGGCGGTGATAAAAAGCCCAGTGTATAGGTGCATTTGCACCAATATTCCCAAATAAGTCAGTGGATTGGACCAACTCATTTCGGTATTTAGCAAAAAAATTAGGGAGGTAAACCAAAGCACAATGACCGTCAATGCGATGATGACGCCTTTATTGCCTAAAGAGTAAGATTGCGGAATCGATTTGGACACGGAGCAAAATTAATTCAAGATCCAATGGAATCCTAAAAAGCGAGGATTCTTCGCTTCACCTCTTCCATCAACCACATTGGCGTGGATGTAGCGCCGCATATCCCGATGGTTTGGCCTTCCAAAAACCATTCCTTATCCACCTGTTCCGAATTGGACACAAAATAAGTGTTTTGGTTTCTTTCTTTGCATACGTTGAACAAGACTTTTCCGTTCGAAGATTTTGTTCCACTTACGAAAACAATGTGGTCATATTTGTCAGCAAAATCCCTGAGTTCCTTGTCCCTGTTCGACACTTGCCGGCAAATGGTGTCGTTGGTATTGACCGTTATCCCATTTTCAAACAGAATCTTATTGATCTCGTAAAACTTGTCCGTGCTTTTAGTGGTCTGGCTGTACAGCGTGATATTTCTTGGCAGACTGGGAAGATCCAGCTCGGAGATGTCTTGGAAGACAATCGCTTTGTTGTTGGTCTGACCCAAAAGGCCGATTACCTCTGCATGTCCGTGTTTTCCGTATATGTAGATGGTTTCTTTCTTGTCAAATGAATTCTTGATCCTGTTCTGCAGCTTCAATACAACCGGACAACTTGCGTCTATGAGCGTAAGGTTATTGGCGATGGCCAACTCGTATGTGGAAGGCGGTTCGCCATGGGCACGGATCAAAACCCTTTCGTTTTTTAAGGTTTTCAGTTCATCGTAATTGATGATTTTGAGTCCTTTCTTAGTCAGCCGATTGACTTCTTCATCATTGTGTACAATGTCTCCAAGGCAATAGAGGTAACCGTTTTCATCCAGTATTTCCTCCGCCATTTCTATGGCATAGACTACGCCGAAGCAGAATCCGGAACTTTGATCTATATGGACTTGGAGATTCATCATAGCGTATTAACTTTTGCAAGCTTAAAATGTTTTCGATTCTTTATGGCCTCATAGATGGAAATATTGATGAGTAAAAGTGTCATGGAATATACGAAATCCTCCACAGGAATGGTAAAAAATCGAATGGAAAGGTTTTCTAAATTGTTGTAGAGCACTACTGGCTCTTCGATAAACGAACCCGTCAATATTCCATTCATGATGGCGAAAGGAATGAGATGGACCAAATATGTCAAGTAGAATCTCCCAAGATATTTCACCCCGAAAAGCATGAAATGAATGATCAGTACCGCCGCTGCTATCGGGAAATTGACTGAAGTGTACATTCTGTCAAGGTTCATTAAACCTATTCCAACAAAGCAAAGGACAAGAATAACGGTCAAGGGTTTTGCTATTTTCCCTAAAATGTCCTTCTCTACGAAGTAATTCAACACCTCATAAATAAAAACGCAGGAGAAAGGGACCACGATAAAAAACATCCATTCTTCGATCGGAAGATCCAAAATATAGATGCCCATGTTATAGCGGGGATTGAATTCCCAAACACCCATCACGGTAAACCAATGGTCCCAAATCACGAAGAGTGTCCCCGTGATGATGATCGCAGGGAACAGTGCATACCATTTTTTGGCATACTGTATTTTGGGTTCAAAGGATCGGATAAGGGGAAAGGAGATCGTAAACAGGATCAGTGTTAAATAAAGATATTTATCCATGATTTAATCAAGTCCAAGTTTCATCCCAAAGTAAGTGAACAGCAAAAGTGAAAATTTCCGAGCATTTGGGATCCGGATTCTTTCATTGCAGATGGTCTCGGGAGAAAGGCCCTTTATTTTGTCAAAAAGTTTCAAATAATATAGATAAGCTACTTTAACACCCATTTTGGCGCCATTGGGGAGACGTTTTATTCCCTCCAATGCCTCGTCAAAATCCTTTTGGATATCCTCTTCGATAAGAGATTTGACGGATTTGTCAAAACTTTTGAAATCCACTCCAGGGAAATATACTCTTCCGCGTTCCTCGTAATCACTTTTGATGTCTCTCAGGAAATTCACCTTTTGGAAGGCGGCTCCGAGTTTACAAGCGGATTCCCTCAACTTCTCGTATTGGTTTTGGTCTCCTTCGCAGAAAATCTTGAGACACATCAAACCCACTACTTCCGCAGACCCATATATATATTCATGGTACCTGGAATCGTTGTACGTCTTAAAATCCAAATCCATTTCCATACTTTTTAAAAAAGCCTCGATCAGGTCATTTCCTATTTTGTATTGGTTGACGATGAGTTGAAATGCATGCAGGATGGGATTAAGGCTGATTTTTTGTTCGATGGATTGAAAAGTATCTTTCTTAAATGCTTCCAAAAGGGATTTTTTATCGTGTTCATGGAATGTATCCACGATTTCATCAGCGTACCTGACAAACCCATACACCGCATATATGGGCATATGGAATTTCTTGTCCAGGGTTTTGATTCCCAAAGTGAAGCTTGTGCTGTAGCGTTGGGTAATCAGTTTACTGCATTCGAATGTCGTCTGATCAAATAGTGCCTTGGCATCCATGCTAATAATATACCTTTATTTTTGTAAACTATATTCTTTTATTACCTCTTTGGCCACTACGTGTCCCGAAATCAAGGAAGGAGGAACTCCTGGGCCGGGAACGGTAAGCTGACCTGTATAATACAAATTTTTGACTTTTTTGTTTTTAAGAGAGGGCTTCAAAAAAGCAGTTTGCCACAAAGTATTGGCCAGACCATAGGCATTTCCCTTGAAGGCATTGTAATCTGCCTTAAAATCGGATAGTGCGTAGGAGCGTTTGTAAATGATATGGCTTCTGATTTCCTGACCGGTAAGTTTTTCCAATCGATCCATAATCATGTTGAAGTATTTTTCTCTTAATTCCTCCGTATCCACTAGGTCGGGTGCCAAAGGAATCAAAAGAAAAAGGTTTTCCTTTCCATCCGGCGCTACCGAAGGGTCTGTAACCGAAGGGGCCGAAACATAGAACAAAGGTTTTTCGGGCCACCTTGGATTTTTATAAATCGCGTCTGCGTGGGGTCCAAGCGGCTCATCGAAAAATAAATTGTGGTGAAGGAGATTTTCCAGTTTTTTATCTATTCCGAGGTAAAACAAAAGACTGGAAGGCGCCATCACTCTACTGTCCCAATATTTAGGACTGTAATTTCTCAATTCAGGAGCCAAAAGCATCGTGTCCACGTGGTGGTAATCAGCTCCTGCAATAATGATGTCTGCTTCTATTTTTTCACCCGAAGAAAGCGTCAAGCTTTCCGCTTTTCCATTGGTCACGTTGATTTTAGAAACGGCACAATCGTATCTGATTTGGACTCCTTTTTCTTCCGCTAAAGTGACCATTCCTTCGATGATTTTGTGCATTCCTCCCATGGGATACCATGTTCCCAGAGAAATGTCCGCATAATTCATCAGGCTGTACAATGCAGGGATGTTTTCAGCGGTTTCTCCCAAAAAGAGAACGGGAAATTCCATCAACCGAAGTATTTTTTCTGCCTTGAAAAATTCACGGACATGTTTGGACATGGATTGGAAGATATTCAAGTGGACCATGTCCAGAAGCAGACGGGGACTAACAAACTCCAGAATGGACCTGCTGGGCCTGTATACCAAGTTTTGGATACCCACCTTGTATTTATAAGCTCCTTGTTTTAGAAATTCGTCAAGTTTCGGTCCTACACCAGGCTCCATTTTTTCCATCAGATTTCTAAATTCCGTGGGGTTGGCTGGTATGTTCACAAAATCGTCTTGTCCAAAAATCACTGCATAGGAAGGATCAAGGCGCACGAGGTTGTAATAATCAGCAGTCTTCTTGCCAAAATGTGCAAAGTAAGTATCGAAAACATCTGGCATCCAATACCAACTCGGCCCCATATCAAAAACGAAACCCTCGGTTTCGAACTTTCTTGCTCGTCCACCGGGGGTGTCATTTTTTTCCAAAAGTGTGACCTGATATCCTTGGTCAGCAAGGTGTGTTGCGGCCGATAAACCTGCAAATCCAGCACCAATGACGACCACCCTTTTATTCAACATGAATTTAGTTTTTATGTTTGTAAACGTGAAGTTGGTCTTTCAAAATCTTACGGGCAATATGAATTCTATTTTTTACAGTTCCAATTGGAATGTCCAATTTGTCAGCAATTTCATGGTATTTAAAACCTCTGTAATGCATCATAAACGGAGTCTTATACACATCATCCAATTGGTCGATCGCATTGGTGATATCGTCCATCGTAAAATCTCCGTAGGCGTCGTTTTCAACCAAAGCTCCACCGGAATTGATGTAATGAAGATTGTCCGTGGTGTCCACAAAAGTACCTCTTCTAACCATACGCTGATAGTTGGTGATGAAAGTATTTTTCATGATCGTATATAACCATGCCTTTAGGTTCGTACCGTCCGCAAACTTGTCTTTGTTTGTGAAGGCTTTTACCATCGTATCCTGTAAGAGATCATTGGCATCATCCATGTCTCTAGTCAATTTCAACGCAAAAGGCTTTAATGAACTAGAGAGTTTATTCAATGAGTAGCTAAATTCTAAAGTAGTCATGGCTTTGTGTTTTTGTTGAAACAAATATAGAACATATTAAACAAAGTGCAATAGTTTTGTCTAATATTTTTTTATGTTTCTTAAACAAAATATAGACACCCAAAATTTTAGGATCCGTTTTAAACCAGAAAAGGCACTATTCAATAAAAAAAGACATAAAAAAAGTGAAAAATAAATTTTCACCTTGTTTAACAAAAATGTGTTTTTGTAAACTATTTCTCTTGCTTCACCTCTTCTATCTCAGCCAGGTATTCCAAAATGCTTCGGATATAGTTCATGACCTTGACATTTTTTGGGAATTTCAAGTCTTGGCCGACCACTTGGTATCCCGTCAAAAGGATTTTGGATTGACTGAACCTTTCCGAAAGCAAATCGATGTATTCCTGGATATTTTCCGAACTGGGGGATGTCGTGATCACCGTCATTAGATAATCCGGTTGGTGCAATCGGTATACGGTCAACAGATCTTCATTGGGCGTGTTTTGCCCAAGATAGATGACTTTGTGGCCCCTCAGCTTGATTAGATACGCGGCAAATAAAAGAGAGATTTCGTGCAGCTCGGCCTCCGGGAGAAAAAGCAGAAATTTTTTGCCCCCACTTTTATAGATTTGGCCATCGATGGCCACAATCAGTTTTTGTCTGATGAGATTGCTGATAAAGTGCTCTTGGGCAGGGTTGATCGCGCCGGTTTGCCACAGTACCCCAATCTTGGACATAAAGGGATAGATGATATTGAGCATCGTCTGCTCAAAGCCAATTTTAATGATGTTGGTGGAAAGAACTTTGTCAAATCGCTCCTCATCCATCTCAATCATGCAGATGGTCAAGGCATGTATCTGATCATCATGGGTCAGTGAGCGCTCGGTGAGTTGAATGACATTTTGCCTGATTTCGGCCTCTGACATCACGGCAATCTTACTGATCTTGAAACCATTGTCATTGAGAAGGGCAACATTGAGTATCAATTTCAGATCATCATCATCATAGTACCTAATGTTCGTTTCTGTCCGCTTTGGGCTGAGCAGATTGTGTCTTTGTTCCCAAATTCTGAGGGTATGGGCTTTGATGCCTGACAACTGTTCCAGATCTTTTATTGAATAAGTGCTCACGTCATTTAATTTTTAAAGTATTTTTTAGGAACGATGAACAAACCAAAAGAAACAGCATCGTTCTTTTTGTTGGTAGCATGATGCGCTTGATGGGCTTTAAATATGCCCTTAATGAATTTGTTCTTTGGCTTATTGAGCCATTTCAACCTTCGGTGGATCAGGATGTCGTGGAGAAAGAAGTAGCTGATTCCATAGAGACTGATCCCCACTCCGATCCAAAACCTGAAATCCAAGCCCTCCGCTCCGATAATGATCAAGGCGATGGCGATGCTGCCAAACAAGAGGGAAAATAAATCATTCAATTCAAAGAAGGATTTGGATGCTTGATGGTGGGTTTTGTGAACATTCCACAAAGGCCCATGCATGATGTATTTGTGAATGAACCATCCGGAAAATTCCATGGCTGCAAAACCAAGAAGAACAAATATGATCGCGTTCATAAAATTCATAACACTTTAGTAATTACAATGTTTAAAGGATTTTTTCTACCTCAACTGAGTACGACATTCAGGATCCCAAAAAAGACAATCAGATTGAGCAACAAAAACAAAGCTAGGGGGTTTTTTTTCCTAAACTCAAGTTTTCCATAGATCAATTGAATGACAAGAGCCACTATAAACCAACTGGTATAATTGGACAAAGGGATTTGGCCGCCTTCCCAGGCCCAAAAATCCAGGGACACTGCGACTGGCTCAATCAGAAAGTCCATGATTACCATGACCAATGCTCCCAGAATGGCGGCTACCAACCAGTTGCGGATTCTTCCCTCAAAAATCTCAGCGCTCAGGTATACAAGGAGAAACCAATTTACCCCAATCATCAGAGGGACCTCAAAAACCTTAACTCCCAAAACCGAACCATAGGAATAACCCCCAAAAAGCAATTGTGTATGGACGCCAATGACTTCGGCCCCGAAACCTATTCCAAAAGCCAAGAGGGAAAAAATCAGGAAATTTACATTCCATCCTTTGTGGAATACCAGCAATAAACCCGTACACAGCAAAAGGTGAAATGGGGTTAGCAGCTGGAAATAAGGCCTGATGGAAGGAATCGACATCCCGACAATCCCCACGATGTGAAAGACAAGGATGATGAGTTTGAAAATATTGATCCTGTCCAATTGGTGGTTTTTGGTTGTTTCTTCCGCAGTGATTCTCTCCATTATTTTTCTAATTTCATCCTTTGGGTGATCGCAATTAATTGTTCGTGGCGTTTTTTTAACCCGACAAAACTATATTTGTTATTCTTTCGGGCCACAAAAATAAAGATAAAACCCAATAACAATGATATTATACAATATAACAGTCAACATTGAAAAGCAAGTTGAGCAGGAATGGATCCTATGGATGAAGGAGGTGCATATTCCGGACGTTTTGGCTACGGGTATTTTCCATGAAAATAAATTTTACAAATTGTTGCATGAGACAGATGATGGCACGGTCAACTATTCCATTCAATACTTCACCGACAGCATGGAAAAAATAAGTGAGTACAATTCGACATACGCCCCAAAGCTTCAGTCAGATTTCAAAGCCAAATTCGAAGATAAATATGTTGTTTTTAGATCATTGTTAGAGATCGTAAAATAAATGAACAACACACTCAAATTGGTGATTTCGATCGTTGTTCCACAATTGTTTGGTGGATTGGGCGCGCTAGTTACGGTTGCCTCTATTGGGAGCTGGTACCAAAGCATAGAAAAACCTTTTTTCACTCCGCCTTCATGGGTTTTTGGACCGGCGTGGACGCTTTTGTACCTGATGATGGGGCTTGCGGTTTATCTGATTTGGAAATCGCAGCACCCCTTTAAAAAACAGGCTCTGGTGGTTTTTATCGCACAGCTTGTTTTGAATGCCATTTGGTCTCCCGCGTTCTTCGGGCTGGAATCCCCGATACTGGGTTTGGTGATCATCATTCCGCTTTGGGTTTTGATCCTGATCTGCATCAGGCTTTTCTTTCCGATCAATAGAATTGCAGCATATTTGATGATTCCTTATATCCTTTGGGTAAGCTTTGCCATGTTGTTGAATGCGAGTATTTGGTATTTGAACCTTTGATGCAAACAAAATGAACAGACCACAAGATCCGGAAAAGCACAGGTGTCCCTGGTGTCTCGGCTTTGAGCAATACATCCAATACCATGACGAAGAATGGGGCGTACCTGTTTATGAGGACAGCATCCATTTCGAATTCTTGATTCTGGAAAGTGCCCAAGCAGGATTGAGCTGGGCGACAATTCTCAAAAAAAGGGAGGGATACAGAAATGCTTTTGCCGATTTTGATTACAAAATTGTTGCGGAATTTCCAGACGGTTACGTGCAGGAATTGCTGCAAAATCCCGGCATCATCCGAAATGTCCTGAAAATCAAAGCTGCCATCAACAATGCAAAAAGGTTTATGGAAATCCAATCCGAATTTGGAAGCTTCTCCAATTATATTTGGGATTTTGTTGATGGCCAACCCATTCAAAGGAAGTTGACGAAACTACAAGAAGTGGTCGCCACCATTCCCGAATCCGACCGCTTGGCCAAGGACCTAAAAAAAAGAGGTTTCAAATTTTTGGGAAGCACGACTATTTATGCACACATGCAGGCCACGGGTTTGGTCAATGACCATTTTGTGGATTGTTTCCGCCATGAAGAAGTGAAGTTGCTCCAGAAATAACTTGGCCCTTTTTTATTTTATTTAGCTGAATCAAACGAAGTTTTGGAATTCCTCAATGAATTACAAAAGCTGAAAAAAGATTGAAGGTGCCATTCCCCCAAGGTTTAGGTTTTGAGGGAATGGCGCTTTTTGCTTCAGGTTATTGCTTTGGTTTCTTATAACCGTCCCTGTATCTGGTCCAGATTTCATAAATGGGGTTTCCGGTGGAACTCACGCCACTATGGTGCCATTCACCTTCGTTCACTTCAAAATCAAAACCCAAGGTGGCCCCAACACGACTGTCGTCCCTTGAGAAAAAAGCGATGTTTTCGACATATTTGCCGTTTTCTGCCGTATAATTTCCGCCACCAGTCCCCATAAACTCCTTGGTTTCGGAATTGAATGCCACCCATTGGAAATGCCCTCCACTGAGGATTTTGATAGTCCTTCGTGCTCCAGGTGTGCTTCTGCTGATTTCTCCATCTCTTTTTCTTCCCGTCATCACCCAGTTTCCGGTGAGATCATTTTTTTGATCACTGATTTTTTTCCAAATTTCCACCCGGGATTTGCCCTCGATTTCAGCAGAAATCACAAGCTTTCCATCTACCAAGTCAAGCGAATAATCAGCCACTTGCCCCACCATTTCGGGTGTTTCGGTATTGAAATCGAATTTTTCCGTGTAGTAATTGTCCTTAAGGATGTATTCTCCTCCGCCTGCACTGATAAATTTATCCCCATCCAGCTCTTTTGCTCCGAATGAAAAATAACCATCTTGGTAAATTTTTACGATTTCCCTATCGGTTACCGGCTTTCCATTTTGATGGGTCATTTTCCATGATCCCTCCAGATGCTGTGCGGTCAGGGTTGCCACAAAAAACAAAAGGGGAAGTATCATCATTTTTTTCATGTTCTGGTTATATTTGGTTGAGTCTACTAAAGTACATTTTTAAATTCTGTTATGAAAACATTTACGCTGGGGCAAAGTAGGGAACAGGTGATGGCACTCATCCCGGATAGAGGGATTAAACTAGTCCAATTAGGCACTGTCAAAATCTGTGTTTCCAGACTTGGAAATGAATTTTTCGCCTTCGAAACGCTGTGTCCCCATCAGAAGACACCTCTTCATCAAGGCCAAGTCACTGGCTTGGCGGAGGTGATTTGTCCTTTGCACCATTTCAGATTTGATCTCCATACGGGACAAGTCCGATCCGGAAATTGTGCAGAACTCAAGGTCTATAAAAATTTACTTTGCGAGGAGGGGCTGCAGATTTTTATCTGATTTTTCAGTGCAATTTTCCCCCGTTGGGAACTGGGATATCCACGGTGGCCAGGACAATTTTACCGGATCCATCATCAAATCCAGTCACCAATATCTCCGACATGAAATCCGCAATTTGCCTCGGCTTGAAATTGCAAACACAGACGACCTGCTTGCCGACCAACTCATCTGTTGTATAATGGTCGGTAATCTGGGCGGAGGATTTTTTGATTCCAAATTCTCCCAAATCCACCCAGAGTTTATAGGCGGGTTTTTTGGTTTTCCCGAAGACTTCTGCTTTGGTGATCGTCCCCACTCTCAACTCAATCTTATAAAAATCAGTGATATCAATCGTTTGCATAGTGTTGTAATTTTTTGTATTTTTGAATCTTAACTTGCTTAAACACAGTGTTGAAAGTACTCAATCCATTAGCCAAAATGACAAAACCAAACAAAATTTCTTTAAATGCCCAAAAAGGAACTTTTCTTGCCGTTGTTTTTTGCATTGTTGCTTCCATGAATGCATTCGCCCAAGTTGAACAAGAAAGAAATATACCTGAGTTGCCAAAAACGATTGATCACTCGGGGAGTTTTGAAAGTCCAGAATCCGGTACAGTAGACCAAAGATCAGATAATTTTTACAGACCAAGCCCTGCAAAAAATAAGCCTCAGGTTTTAAATGCCGCTCCCCAAAGAAAGGAAAATCCAATCTTAAAGCAGGGTGGTGAAAAAGAGAACAGGAAAGAAGGAATGTCCACTTTATCATTCAATTTGTTTCTTTATGTCGTGGACAAATTCAAGGAGGATTAAAGTGGTGAAAAATATTCATTAAATAAAAAGCCAGGCCATCAAGTCTGGCTTTTTTTGTTTGGGAAAAAAGGAAAATTCCTCAATTGCCCTTCAAAACCCCCATTTTGGAGACAAAATCCCAAACAGCTATACCCAAACTGACAGAAATATTAAGAGAATGCTTCGTGCCCAATTGTGGGATCTCGATGATGTGGTCGCAAGCCTGGATCACTTCGTCTTCCACGCCGAAGACCTCATTTCCAAACACGAGTGCATATTTCTCCCCTTTTTCTGGTTTAAATTCATCAAGGGAAAGACTATGCTCTACTTGCTCAAAGGCGCATAGGGTATATCCGGAGGATTTCAGGGTTTCGAGTGCTTCCAGGGTAGTGGGCGCATAGGTCCATTCCATGGATTCGGTGGCGCCCAAGGCGGTTTTTTGGATTTCCCGGTTCGGGGGTGTTCCGGTAATGCCGCAGAGATAGATTTTTTCGATCAAGAAAGCATCTGCAGTCCTAAAAACCGAACCCACATTGTTCAAGCTTCGGACATTGTCCAACACAATCACGAGTGGGCTTTTTTCTATCTTCTTGAATTCTTCCACCGAGAGTCTGTTGAGCTCCTCCATGCTTAATTTTTTCATTGGGTTTTGTTTAGCTTTTTTAATCTTTTAATTTCAGGTGTTAAATCAAATCCAAAATTAACATAAAGATTTAATTTCGAGCGAATATGGCCAAGGAGAAGGATAAAGAAGTGAAGGAAACCCCATTGATGAAGCAATACAATGCCATCAAATCAAAACACCCTGGGGCACTTTTGCTTTTTAGGGTTGGGGATTTCTATGAAACTTTTGGGGAGGACGCCATCAAGGCAAGCAAGGTATTGGACATTGTTCTGACCAAAAGAGCAAATGGTTCTGCCTCGCACATTGAGCTGGCTGGGTTCCCACACCATTCCCTGGACACCTACTTGCCCAAATTGGTGCGTGCCGGCCACAGGGTGGCCATCTGTGACCAACTTGAGGATCCCAAGGAGGCAAAAGGGATTGTCAAAAGAGGGGTCACTGAACTGGTCACTCCGGGCCTGTCCTTCAATGACAATGTCTTGGACAAAAGAAAAAACAACTTCTTGGCATCCATTTATTTTGGCAATGAAATTCTTGGCATCGCTTTTTTGGACCTTTCAACGGGAGAGTTCATGTGTGCCGAAGGTTCCCAATCCTATATTGATAAATTGCTGCAAAGTTTCAGTCCTTCTGAAGTCATCTATTCAAAAGCCGCAAGAAGCAGAGCGGCAGAGGTGCTCAAAGACAATTATTCCACTTTTCATTGCGAAGATTGGGTGTTCCAGTTTGATTATACCTACGAAAAACTAATCAATCATTTCGCCACCCAAAACCTCAAAGGCTTCGGTATCGAAAACTTGGAACATGGAATTGTCGCTGCCGGTGCGGTCCTTTTTTATCTGGAAGAAACGGAGCATCGGCAGGTAAAGCACATTGCATCCATTTCTCGTATTGCAGAGGAGAAATATGTTTGGTTAGACAAATTCACGATCCGAAACCTGGAGCTTGTTTATCCCCAGCAAGAAGGCGGTATTCCGCTGATCCAGATTCTGGACCACAGCATTACGCCAATGGGTTCCAGGATGATGAAAAAATGGATGGTGCTCCCCCTCAAGGAAAAAGAGCCCATCGAAGAGCGGCTGAAGGTAGTGGAGCATTTTTACAATGAAGCGGAAGCTGGAGAGGAAATTCTTGCCCACCTGAAGCACATTGGGGATTTGGAACGGATTATCTCAAAGGTCGCTGTGGGCAGGATCAACCCGCGGGAAATGAATCAGCTCAAAAGGGCTTTGAAAAACACCCTTCCGATCAAAAGCTTGCTCAAGACCGGAAAAAACAATTCACTCCGAAAACTTTCGGATCAGATCAATCCCAGTGAATTTTTGCTTGAAAAAATCCAAAGGGAGCTGCAGGAGGAGGCCCCAATGCTGATCCACCAAGGCGGCATCATCAACGATGGCGTGGATGCAGAGCTGGATGAATACCGTGGATTGGCCAATACGGGAAAGGATTATTTGCTCAAACTCCAACAAAGAGAAATCCAGGCTACCGGAATCACTTCCCTAAAAATCGCCTTCAATAAGGTTTTTGGATATTACCTGGAGGTGACCAACTCCCATAAAGACAAGGTTCCGGAGGAATGGATCAGGAAACAAACCTTGGTCAACGCAGAAAGATACATTACGCCTGAGCTTAAGGAGTATGAGGAAAAGATCTTGAATGCGGAGGAAAGGATGATTGCCATCGAGCAAAGGTATTTTATGGCCCTGATTCAGGATGCTTCTGAATATGTCCCCCAAATCCAGCAGAATGCAAGGATTTTGGCCACGGTGGATTGTCTCCTTTCCTTTGCCCGGGTGGCCCGCAGCAATCAGTATTGCAAGCCAAAAATCGCGGATACCGATTCCCTCGAAATCAAAGACGGCAGGCATCCTGTCATTGAAAAACAGCTACCGATCGGAGAACCCTATGTGCCCAATGACATTTACCTGGACAATGATGCCCAGCAAATCATCATCATCACGGGACCCAACATGGCGGGTAAGTCCGCATTGCTCAGGCAGACGGCCCTCATCGTACTGATGGCCCAGATGGGGAGTTTTGTCCCGGCTTCCTATGCCAGGATCGGCATTATCGACAAGGTATTTACCCGTGTCGGGGCCTCTGACAACCTTTCCCGGGGAGAATCCACGTTTATGGTAGAGATGACCGAAACAGCCAGTATTCTCAACAACCTGTCAGACCGAAGTCTTGTTTTGATGGATGAAATCGGAAGGGGGACGTCTACCTACGACGGCATTTCCATCGCATGGTCCATTGTAGAATTCCTGCACAATCACCCAAAGTTTAGGGCGAAGACTTTGTTTGCCACACATTACCATGAATTGAACCAATTGGCTGATGATTTTCCAAAAGTTAAAAATTACAACGTTTCCGTAAAGGAAGTCGGGAACAAAGTGATCTTCATGCGAAAACTCAAAGAAGGCGGTAGCGAGCACAGTTTTGGTATCCATGTTGCCCAAATGGCCGGAATGCCTAACCATGTCGTTTTAAGAGCGTCGGAAATCATGTTGCACCTGGAAAAAGACAAGGCGATTCACAACCAAAATGAGAAAATAAGGGAAATCCCAAAAAACACCTATCAATTGAGCCTGTTTGAAATGGACCCAAAATTCAAGGAAACAAAAGAAATGTTGGAAAAGATTGACATCAATACCATTTCTCCGATTGAGGCGCTCATAAAACTAAATGAAATAAAGAAAAAATTAGAGAAGTAGGTGGTTTTTTCCATAAATAAAACTTTATATCGTATATTGAGGGGTTACGTTTTTGGAAAAGTTTTTTATGGATCAATTTTTAATAAATAAGTTAAGCACCCAAAATAAGTTTTCAGAAAAATTTATCCAATGGACAGAACAGGATTTTTGTTCATACCAGCAAAATGAATCCAAATTGATGGAGGATTTGGCAATTATCAGTGATAATATCGGGATGAAGGAGGGGTTGATCATTGCTTGCATTGATTATCGGGACCTCAGCATCGCTTTTTGTACGGACAATGTTGGGGATATTATTGGGTATCCGAGTTCGTATTTCAAAAAAAGGGGATTTGAAGGAGTCTTGGACATGATCCATCCAGAGGATCGTGAAATACTGTATAAGTTTCAGGACATCATTTTTGGCGTGCTTTCCAAATTGAATTTTGAAGAAAAAAAAGGCTTTGAGTTTACCTATGTCGTGCGGTGGCTCCATAAAGAAACACAAATAGCCAAATGGTTCTTGACAAAAGTGAAGCCTTATTGGATAGACGATAATGGGAATGTTGTGATGGATTTGCATATTGTAGCCCATCTTACCAGTCCACCGGCTGTCAAGGAATTCGACTGGGGCTATTCCTATACATCCCATGATGGCACCAGAATCGCCTGTTACAAGAACGAGCCGGTGAGCGTTGAGATTCCGTTAACCAAAAAAGAAAAGGAGATTGGATCCCTGATGTTGGAGGGCTTGGATTCCAAAGAGATTGCGGAAAAGCTTTTTATTTCGGTAAATACCGTTTTTACCCATAGGAAAAAGATCATGAAAAAACTGAAAGCCAAAAATACAGGGGATATGATAAAAAAATTAATGGATCAAAGAACCCTTTAAGTGGTTGACGTTCAATTTATGAGCAAATCAAGAAACGAAAATTAAATTTTTTTAAGTTCACAAACTTGTAAATTTAGAATTCTGCTTTACCTTTGTACTCATAATTGATTCAGAAAACGATCTGGATTCGCAATTTAAACAAAAGCGAAAGTAGCTCAGCTGGTAGAGCACGACCTTGCCAAGGTCGGGGTCGCGAGTTCGAATCTCGTCTTTCGCTCCAAAAGCCCTTGAAAGAGGGCTTTGTTGTTTACAACAAAAACCAAGTAGCTCGGAGAAATCCGCAGTGAAGCCGGGATGGTGGAATAGGTAGACACGCAAGACTTAAAATCTTGTGAGAGAAATCTCGTGCGGGTTCGATTCCCGCTCCTGGTACAAAAAGCTTCGCCATTTTGCGAGGCTTTTTGTATTTTAGGGAGCATATTTTTTCACTCTATTTCTCCCCGAAAAAAATTCATTTTCCTCAAAATTCTTTCGTTTTTTTGTAATTTCACCCCCATCGATTGTACAATATGAAAAAAGTAACCGGTATAGGAGGAATCTTTTTCAAGTGTAAGGATCCCCAAAAAATGAAGGAATGGTATGCCGATCATCTCGGCCTCCAAACAGATGCCTATGGGACCAACTTCGAGTGGAGGCAGGCTGAGCACTCGGAAAAAAAAGGATTCACCCAATGGAGCACCTCCTCCGAAAACTCCCAACATTATCATCCTTCTCAAAAGGAATTCATGATCAACTACCGGGTGGAAGACATTACACGCTTGGTGGAGGAACTCAAAAAGGATGGTGTCACGATCTTGGATGAAATCGAGGCGTTTGAGTATGGGAAATTTGTGCATCTCCTGGATCCCGAAGGAAACAAAATCGAACTTTGGGAGCCCAATGATACCGAGTACGACAAAATAGTGGAGGGAAGGACGAAATAGCCTGAATTTGGTTTTTCGGGTTCCCGCTCTTTGGATTGGATTTGGATGGACTACAGTCAATCAAGACAGCCTCATAAAAAAAGAACCTGACATTTGATGCCAGGTTCTTTTTTTATGGGAATACATTATTGTTCGCTTTCTGCCCAGTACTGAAATTCGTTTTAGGCAGCTTGGCCCAATCGCTTTAGGAAATGGTAATGGGATTTTAGCGCTGAATAAAAGGTTTCGTTTTCGTGATAAGGAAGTTGAAATTCATGTGCGGTTTTCTTGACGATTTCAGACATGGCAGGGTAGTGGATGTGGCAGATCTTTGGAAAAAGATGATGCTCCACCTGATAATTCAACCCACCACACAAGAACGTCGCAATTTTGCTTTTCCTTGCAAAGTTTGCAGTGGTTTTGATTTGGTGTTCAGCCCAAGCTTCCTCAATGTTTTCGAACTCCTTAGGATTTGGCATATCGGTATCTTCCACCAAGTGCGCCAGTTGGAAAACAAGTCCTAAAACCAGTCCCATTGCAAAATTCATTGATAAATAGCCAATCAGGTATTGCCACCACGTGATGTCCATAAATACCAAGGGAATCACAATGAACAGGGTGTAATAAAATGCCTTGTAAAAGAAAAGATTGAAGTATTCAATTTTTGGATGCTTGTTCACATGGGCGCCAATTTTCTTTTGAAAGAATTTCACATAGTCCTTTCTGAAAAACCAAGAAATTGAGGCCAAAGAATAGAGGAAAAAGGCATAGATATGTTGATAATTATGAATGCTTTTTTTCTTTTCTTCTGGGGAAACCCTGACCAGACCCGGAGCTACTTCCAAATCTCCATCGTGACCGATGATATTGGTGTAGGTATGGTGCACCTTGTTGTGGGTGATGTTCCAGACATATACATTGGCACCAATGAAGTTGAAGAGAAAACCAAGGGATTTGTTTACCCATGCCTTTTCTGAATACGATCCATGTAATGCATCGTGGCAGATGTTAAAACCAATAAATGCCATTACGAACCCTAGTCCTATCGCAACAAAAAATGTCAGGTAGAGCGGCAAAATATCTGAAATGATCAATGCATAAAATCCAACAAAGAGGACAATGTAGACGGCCGTCTTGAAAACCATAGCGCCGTTTGCTTTCTTGGAAATTTGATTTGATGTGAAGTATTCATCAATCCTGTTTTTTATTGTTACGAAGAAAAGCGAGTTACCTGAATCAATGAATTTAATGGGTTGGCTCATGATACTTATTTTGTTATTGGGGTAAGCGGATATAATTTGTGTAAACTGGATGTCTTTTGGGAAACGCTTTTGAATCGAAATAAATTCAATATTTTTTTTTCAAATACGGAATATTCATTTAATGCACCCTTAATTTTTATTGATGAATGCTTCTTTAACAGGGGTCCATCATAATTTAAACCCCACTTGGGATTACCAAACCAGCACGGATTTGCCCGGACTGTATTGGGATGATTTACAACCTTAAATATCCCAAATTAAAATTATAAATACCATTATAAAAACGAACAAATATAACTATTGAATGGATGTAAAGGTTTTAAGGTTTGACGACTAAGACCCAACATCATTCCTTTGCACCAATTTTTTAGGGGGTTCTTTCAAGAATGCTCTTTAAATCCGCAGGTGAATAATTGATTGACTTCAATGTTTTCCGGTCTTCGGTCCTGAAGACCAAATATAAATTTCCTTCTTTTTCGTGGAAACAATCGACTCCCTTATTTTGATAATGGGATACTGTCGCTTCAGCCTCCTCTAGATTTTCGCAGGCCTTGCTCATATTTGACCTTTGAACCTCGTCAAATAGCGATTTGAAACTGTCGGCCAATCCAAATTCCAATATGGCCCCCGCCAACACATATTGTATGTCGCACAATGCATCGGCGATTTCCACAATATCCTTGTTTTCGATACCCTCCTGCAATTCCCTCAATTCTTCCGCGATCAAGGATACCCTCAATTGGCATCTTTTTTCGTTCGGAATCATCGGTTCGGGTAAAATAGGATGCTTAAAGGTGGTGTGAAAAGCGGCTACTGAAGTCAAGGTGGTTGGATCTTGCATTTTTATTGTTGTTTAATCTGTTTCTAAACCCTAAAAAAACGAAAAAAGCCGGAATTTTCCGGCTTTTTTCGATACTTAAATAACTGTTGGTTTATTTCTTTTTCAAAATCACTGATGACTTCAAATTGCTTTCGATTTTGCTCAAAATAGCAGCATTTCCGTCAGGACTGTTAGGACTGATTTCTATACGTCCATCACCATCTGCATCTACTGCAGTCTTGAAGTCGATTCCTTGAAACAATTTGTCCATGTCAAACATCATGACCAAATCTGTATTTCCATCTACCTCGATGCCCAAAGCACTTTCGGTCAATGCCTTTATTTCCATTTCAGATTCCGTCCAAATCCTGGTTAATTTTCCGTTCACCTCACCAGTCAGCAAAAGTGATTTCTTGAACATCGGATCGTTTTCGTTCGTCCCGGTGTTTTTGAACAGTTTAAAGTTTACCTCCGAATAATTTCCCTTTGAGGTATTTCCTTCACCTACCAAAGTGTATTTTTTATCTCCTTGGGCAACCAAAACCAAAGATTTGGATTCCGCTGTAGAGGCGTGAAGTTTGGTATTCACATTTGACTTAAAAGTGATGTTACCTAGATTTACCCCTGCCACCAAATCGGCTTGAGCTGCATACATCATTTCTACATTCTGGGATCCAACCGTGAATCCGGTGGTTGCGAAACCATTGACAACTGTCCTTCCTTTTGCATCCGAAGCAGATGAAATACTCTGGGCTGAAGCGCTAAGTGTAACTTGGCTCTGTGGCTCAGTGATTACATTTTCGTCGGTCTCAGAAGAACAAGACATGGCCAAGGCTCCTAGGGTAAGCAGTGTAAACAGTTTTTGATAGTTTTTCATAATCTGGATTTTTTTGAATAGTTGGTTTTATAAAGGCCCTCTATGCAATGCCCATGCCATTAGTAGCTTTGTTTTGTGCCTAAATCCATAGCTTAAAGGACAGAAAAGGGGTTTATTTTACCACTTAAAGGAAAGACGGGGCAACTAAAAGAAAAGTCGATTTTTTTTTGGCAAAAAAATAGCGAGGGATAAACCTCGCTATTCAATGTAAAATTGATCTTTTTTAATTTAAACCAAGGCCTCGTACCGTTCGGAAACCAAGTCCCAATTGATGACATTCCACCAATTGCTGATGTAGCCCGCACGATCACTTGTGTAGTTGAGGTAATAGGCATGTTCCCATACATCAATGCCCATCAAAGGGATTCCCTGAAATTCCGAAACATCCATCAAGGGATTGTCTTGGTTAGGGGTAGAGCCAACTGCAAGTTTATTGCTTTTGTCCAGTACCAACCATGCCCAACCGGAACCAAACCTAGTCTTGCCGGCGGTTTCAAATTGTTCCACAAAAGCTTCGAAGCTGCCAAAGCTGCTGTTGATGGCTTCTGCCAAAACCCCTTCAGGTTTTCCTCCTGCATTTGGCTTCATGATTTTCCAATACAATTCGTGATTATAATGTCCACCACCATTGTTGCGCATCTTGGTTGAGTACTTTGAAATGTTCATCAAAACATCTTCCAAAGGTTTTGAGGCATCCACACCTTCCTCCGAAACAGCTTCTCCCAAGTTTTTGGCATAAGCGGCAGCATGTTTGGTATAGTGGATTTCCATGGTCATGGCGTCAATATTTGGCTCCAAGGAGGTGTAGTCATACCCAAGCGGAGTTTGTTCGAACCCCGTACTCAATGTGATTTTTTGTTCCTTCTCGCCGGGACTTCCACAGGCGGCCAAAAAAGAAGAACCTACCATCGTACTGCCAATTCCCAACGCCAAAGTCGCCTTGGAACTTTGCGATATAAATGATCTTCTGGAAACGTGAAAGGGTGTTTTTTTCATTTTTTTGTATTTTGATCCTTTAGAAATTAAATTTTTTCCAATTTTTTTATGAAAACAATTGGCATCAAGTTAAACAATTCGTCCTGAAAATAAAATCAAGTAGCGGACAATACGTCTGATTTTGTGACAAGATGATTATGTTTGTAGAACCAAACAATTACTGGTTTGGTTTTTGAAATATCAATTTGTCCCACAAATGGGAAACCGCATGATGAAAATCTCTTTTTATAAATACCAAGGAACCGGCAACGATTTTGTCATGATCGATGACCGTTCGGAAAGTTTTCCTGATCAGGATCTCTCCTTGGTTGGGCAGCTTTGCGACCGAAGGTTTGGGATAGGGGCAGACGGGCTTATTTTGATCAGAAATAAGGCGGATTTTGACTTCGAGATGATCTATTTCAATGCTGATGGTTCCAAGAGCATGTGTGGAAATGGTGCAAGGTGCGCGGTTGCCTTTTCAAAATTCCTCGGAATAATTGAAAAAAACACGAGCTTTTTAGCCATCGATGGTCCACATCAAGCCACCTTGAACGATGGACTGGTGGAATTGGGAATGTCCCCGGTCAGCAGTCTTGCCAATATGGGGCAGGATTATTTTGTGAATACAGGGTCTCCGCACCATATCCGCTATGTGGAGAATGTGTTGGATTATCCGGTAGTCGAGCAGGGCGGCCTCATCAGATACAGCCAAGCCTATGCCCCAAAAGGCACCAACGTCAATTTTGTAAGTCCAATCGCATCGGATGAGATCCATGTCCGGACCTACGAAAGGGGCGTGGAAGACGAGACACTTTCCTGTGGAACCGGCGTCACGGCATGTGCGTTGGTATTTGGGTATCAAAACGCACTGAATCTGGTCAAAATCAAAACCTTGGGGGGAAACCTCAAAGTAAAATTCACCAAAAGCGCGGATGGGAGTTTTAAAGACATCCTGTTGATCGGTCCTGCGGAACAGGTTTTCTCAGGGGAAATAACCATTTGACCACCGACAGTGGATGGAGGAAAGTGAGAATTCCAATCCTTTTCCTCCCATATCCGATGCGGTTGGATTATCAATTGTAACAAAAAGACTGTAATTTTAAGGCCTTATATACACAAGATTAAAATATGTTAGAATTAATAGCCAAAGGACTGGCAAAAGTATTTGGAACCAAGTCGGCAAGAGATATAAAAGAGTTGTCCCCCAGAGTACCACTCATCAATGAGGCCTTTGAAAAATTAAAAGGCTTGACGGATGATCAATTGAGGGGAAAAACCGCTGAAATCAAAGCAATCATCAATGGGGATCTAAAATCCTTCGATGATAAAATCCTCGAAATAAGGGATAAAATAAATGCATTTGCTCCCGACAAAGTGCATCAAAAAGACGCACTTTTCAACGAAATCGACAAAATCGAAAAGGAAAGGGATGCAGCATTGGAGGTAGTTTTGGACAAAGTCTTGCCCGAAGCCTTCGCTGTGGTGAAGGAAACCGCCCGAAGGTTCAAGGAAAACGGGAAATTGGTGGTCACCGCAAATCTTCGAGACAATGAACTTGCCGCCAAAAAGGCAAATGTGGAAATATCGGGTGAAGAAGCCATTTGGCACAACAAGTGGCTTGCCGCTGGCACGGAAGTCATTTGGGACATGGTCCATTATGACGTTCAGCTGATCGGAGGAATGGTCCTTCACAAAGGCAAAATAGCCGAGATGGCAACCGGTGAAGGAAAAACATTGGTTTCGACCCTACCCGCATACCTCAATGCGCTTGCAGGCCGAGGAGTTCATATCGTTACGGTCAATGATTACCTCGCCAAAAGGGATTCCGAGTGGAATGCCCCGATTTTTGAATTCCATGGTCTGACCGTGGATTGTATCGACAAATATCAGCCCAACTCCGATGCCAGGAAAAAGGCCTATGCCTCCGACATCGTCTATGGAACCAACAATGAGTTTGGTTTCGATTACCTCAGGGACAATATGGCCCGTGAAGCCGGGGATTTGGTGCAGGGGAAACACCATTTTGCCATGATTGATGAGGTCGATTCCGTGTTGATTGATGATGCAAGAACGCCATTGATCATTTCGGGCCCAGTACCGAGAGGTGACGAGCATGAGTTTATGGACATGAAACCAAGGGTCTCTACTTTGGTGGACGAACAGCGAAAGTTGGTTCAGGGCTATTTGACCACAGCCAAAAAACTGATCTCCGAAGGGAATGAAAAAGAAGGCGGATTGCCGCTGTTCAGGGCTTTCAGGGGAATGCCGAAATACAAACCTTTGATTAAATATCTTTCCGAGCCGGGAGTAAGGGTCATCTTGCAAAGGACCGAAAACCATTATCTTCAAGACAACAAGCGGATGATGCCAGAGGCCGATGAGCCGCTTTTGTTTATTATTGAAGAAAAAACCAATACGGTTGAACTGACCGACAACGGTATAGAGGTCATTACCCAGAAAAATGAAAACCCTAGCTTCTTCATCCTTCCGGATATCGGTGTGGAAATCGGCGAAATGGAAAAAAATCCAGATTTGGACGATAGGGAAAAACTGATCAGAAAAGAAGAGCTTATCAAGGATTACAGCATAAAAGCCCAAAGAATCCATACCGTAAACCAATTGCTGAAGGCTTATTGTATGTTTGAGAAAGACACCGAATACATCCTTGTAGATGGAAAAGTGAAAATCGTCGATGAGCAAACAGGCCGTGTAATGGAAGGCAGAAGGTACTCAGATGGCCTTCACCAAGCAATAGAAGCGAAGGAAAACGTGAAAGTGGAAGATGCCACACAAACTTACGCCACGATCACCCTTCAGAATTATTTCAGAATGTACCACAAGCTTGCCGGTATGACCGGTACGGCTGAAACGGAAGCGGGTGAGTTCTGGGAAATCTACAAATTGGATGTAGTGGTGATTCCGACAAACAGACCGATTATCCGTGAAGACCGGGAAGATATGGTGTTCAAAACCGTCCGGGAAAAATTCAATGCGGTGGCGGATGAGATCAAAGTATTGACAGAAGCGGGAAGACCCGTTTTGGTGGGTACCACATCGGTGGAGATTTCCGAAGTACTGAGCAGAATGCTCACCATTAGAAAAATCCAGCACCAGGTATTGAACGCCAAGCAACATGCCCGCGAAGCCGATATCGTGGCCGAAGCTGGTAAATCGGGAACAGTGACCATTGCCACCAACATGGCGGGTAGGGGAACGGATATCAAGTTGAGTCCGGAATCCAAAAAAGCCGGTGGTTTGGCCATCGTCGGAACGGAAAGACACGAATCCCGAAGGGTGGATCGTCAGCTAAGAGGACGTTCAGGTCGTCAGGGAGATGTGGGTTCCACCCAATTTTTTGTGTCCTTGGAAGATAACCTGATGCGCCTTTTCGGTTCGGAAAGAATCGCCAAATTGATGGACAGAATGGGTCTGGAAGAAGGAGAAGTCATCCAACATTCCATGATCACCAAATCCATAGAGCGGGCACAGCGAAAAGTAGAGGAAAACAACTTCGGGGTAAGAAAGCGTTTGTTGGAATACGATGACGTGATGAATTCCCAAAGGGAAGTGGTCTACAGAAGAAGAAAAAATGCGCTCATGGGCGAAAGGCTGGAACTGGATATCCTCAACATTATGTACGACGTCTGCTCAGACATCGTGGATATGGCGAAAACCACTTCAGATATGGACAATCTCAGAATGAATATATTCACATCCCTCGGGATTGATTATAAATTCTCGGAAACCGATATCAAGGTGAAAGATGCGGGTGCCTTGACCCAAGAATTGTTCAATGCCGCCTATAAAAATTATGTGGCCAAAAACGGGATGATCTTAGAAAAAGCGCTTCCTGTCTTGAAAGACGTTCATACCCAAAGAGGGGGAACGGTGAAGGAAATCATGGTTCCTATCACCGATGGGATCAAACAAATCGGCGTGGTGATCAATTTGGGATCTACCATTGAAAACGAGGGAAGGGATCTGATTCGGGCGATAGAAAAAAATGTAACCCTAGCCATTATTGACCAAAACTGGAAAGAGCACCTAAGAGATATGGATGACTTGAAACAGTCTGTCCAAAATGCGGTTTATGAACAGAAGGATCCACTTTTGATCTATAAATTTGAGGCTTTCCAAATGTTCAAGCGTTTCTTGGGCAAGTTGAATGAGGATGTCATTTCTTTCTTGGCAAAAGCCGAGCTTCCAACCCAAGACCCCAACCAAGTAAAGGCAGCACCCGCGCAAGTCAAAAAACCGGTAGAGCCAAAGATTGAAGCTTCAAAGGCAGAGGTCGGAAGTTCGCTCAATCCAGGATCAAGCAGACAAGCCGCTGCTGCAGTGGCCAACAGAAGCGCGGCCCCTCAAGTAGTGGCTCCAAGAAAATCAGAAAAAGCGTATGGCCGAAATGACAAAGTCACTGTCCAATATAAAGACGGAAACCTCAAGAAAGACGTCAAGTATAAAAGCATCGAAGAAGATGTGGCCATGGGGAAATGTGTGATTTTAGAACATTAATCAAATCAATATGAAAAATAGGCTTTGGAGTGGGATCATCATATTGGTATTGATGGGGTCATGTAATCTTATCAAAAAAAGCAGTGCTCCAGCAGATGCCTACAAAGGATATCAGGAGGACCTTTCGGATTCCAGAATTACCTTTGAAACCCAACCCGCTCCAAATGTGGTGGATGAAAGCAGGTTTGAAGGTGGTGAACTTGCCATTGACAAGGATTTGGATCAGGCACTGACCCGATTTGCCAATAACAATAAAGCGGAAAGGTATTACAGTGGATTTACCGTTTTGGTTTATAGTGGAGTGGACAGGAACCTTGCCTTCAAAACCCGTAATGAACTCTATACAAATTTCCCCGAAATCAAGTTCGACCTGCAGTACCAGCAGCCACGGTATTTGTTGAAAGTGGGTAAGTTCATCAACCGAATCGAAGCCCAAGCCTATTATTTTAAACTTAAGGATAGTTTTCCTTCGGCCCGAATCATTCAAGATCGGTTCCAAAGAGATGAAAATTTCTCCTCAGATGAAAATCAGAATGCTGAAAAACAGGATTAAAAGCCTCGCCCAAGAATTCAAAACCGAAATAATTTCCAACCGAAGACACCTGCATGCCCACCCTGAGCTTTCGTTTCAGGAGCACAATACCGCAGCCTTTGTAGAGGCCCAACTCCAAAGTTATGGCATCTCTGAAATGGAGCGAAAGGCCGAAACAGGAATTGTGGTCCTTATCAAAGGAAAGAATCCCGACAAAAAAACAGTGGCACTTCGTGGAGATATGGATGCCCTTCCCATCGTGGAGCAAAATGATGTCCCCTACAAATCCATTCATCCAGGAGTCATGCATGCCTGTGGGCATGATGTGCACACCGCGTCCCTGCTGGGAGTGGCCAAGATCCTGAATGAAATCAAAGACCAATTCGAAGGGACGGTTAAGCTTATCTTCCAGCCAGGTGAAGAACTTATTCCCGGCGGTGCTTCGCTCATGATCAAGGACAAGGTTCTGGAAAACCCAAAACCTTCCGGGATTATTGGGCAGCATGTGATGCCATTGATCCCTGTGGGAAAGGTAGGCTTCAGAAAAGGAATGTACATGGCCAGTGCCGATGAACTCTACATTACCGTAAAGGGAAAAGGTGGCCACGGCGCCATGCCGGAAACACTTGTGGATCCGGTTTTGATCGCTGCACACATGATCGTCGCCCTCCAACAGGTGGTCAGCAGAAATGCTTCCCCAAAAACCCCTTCTGTTCTGTCCTTTGGCAGAATTGAAGCACTTGGAGCAACCAACATCATTCCCAATGAAGTGAAAATACAAGGAACCTTCAGGACCCTGGATGAAGCTTGGAGAGCAAAAGCCCATGGTCACATGGTCAAGATTGCAACAGGAATAGCGGAAGGAATGGGCGGAACCGTCGATTTTGAAGTTAGAAAAGGATATCCATTTCTAAAAAATTCACCCGAACTTACCGGAAGGGCACAGCAGGCAGCAATAGATTATCTTGGCGAAGAAAATGTGTTGGACCTAGATATTTGGATGGCCGCTGAGGATTTTTCCTATTATACCCAGGAAATTGATGGCTGCTTTTATCGCCTTGGGACAAGAAATGAGGCAAAAGGAATTGTTTCCGGTGTCCATACACCCACCTTTGACATTGATGAAAATGCCCTTGAAATCGGCGCTGGTCTGATGGCTTGGCTTGCCTTAAACGAACTTGCTTCCTGACCGATCTTTTGAACCGGACAAAACGCCCATAAAAAAATCACCCTTTATATTCTCCCAAATATGCAGAAATCAAAAATTTCAATTCTCACCCTTATTCTCTCCATTTCCCTTATCTCCCAGTCTTTTGCATGGGGACCTGTTGGACATTATGTGATCGGAGCCATTGCAGAATGGCAGATGAAGTCTAAAACCGTCAGAAAGGTGGAAGCAATTTTACAGCAACAAACGATCTCTGGAGTGGGCGTCTGGATGGACAATATCCGTTCGGACAAAAAATACGACTATACCAATACCTGGCATTGGGTCACCACTGTGGATGGGGAATACGATCCTGCAATTCAGGAAAAAGGCGGGGATGCTTATGAGGCTTTTCTGAGAATCAAGGCAAATTTGAAAAAAGGAGGCCTTTCTCCAGAAGAGGAAAGAGACCAGTTGAGAATGCTGATCCACATTGTTGGGGATTTGCACCAACCTTTTCATGTTGGCAAACCTGGTGACCGTGGTGGAAATGACGTGAAAGTGAGTTTTTTCAACAAAGAGACGAATATCCACGCGATTTGGGATTCTGACCTGATCGAAGGAAAGAAAATGAGTTATACCGAGATCTCTCGCGAACTGAAAAAAAGGATCAACCCAACCGTGTCCCAAAAATACAATGCCGCAACTCCCGCAGACTGGCTTAGAGAAGCCGCCGCGATGAGGCCGGACATGTATGATATCCCTGAAAATGGGAGAATCGGTTATGAATATATCTACAAACATTACCACCACGTGGAGGAAAGACTGACCGCTGCGGGAATCAGATTGGCCAAGGTCTTGGAAGAGATTTACGGATAACCTGTTTTTAGGTGGGAAAAAAAAGCCATTGCCCGTTTCAGGCAATGGCTTTTTTTATTCCCTCAGGAATGCATTTTCTGCCAAAAGGAAGGATTTGATCTTAGATTGGTTTGAACCCGAGAGATGCATTGGGTTTCCAAATGGGATTGAAACTGAAAGAAAATCAGACAATCTCAGGCTGTAATGCCATTCGCAATGCATAATACGGGTTGAATGTTTCTCGCCGAAACCGAATAAGATCATGTTGTTGGTATTCACCTAAAGACCATCTTTCCCAATTTTTCTACCGATATACAAAGGTCTAAAAGGCTATTGGCCACCTTTATTCCTTGATTATTTGTCAAAGGAAATCCTGTAGCCATGTAGACCGGGATATGGATTTGGATTTGCCCATACATCAAAAAAAGATCCTGTTTGCTCTTGAAAACCTGTACCAACAAGTAGCGTTTTGGAAAGTATTGTGAGGAGGTTCAATTTTGAGTTTTCAACAAGTGTCACACTGGGTTGCCCTTTAAAATCCATTTGGATTCTCCTTTTATGACTGACGTTCTTGATCACATATTTGGAATCTACCTCATCCAATTCAAAATGAATGGTTTCTTCCTTGAGGTGTGCGCTTATCCCTGCAAGGTTTTTTGAGGCAAGATTGGACGTCAAAAAATAGGCTCTCAGTCCCTTTTCATTTTTCCAAACCGTGATTTTCTGGATCTTAAATGTATGCTTATCTATCCATATTTCGCCGTCCTCATGCTGTCTGTTGCTTTTTGACTTCACGAGAATCCGGTAATGATTTTCAAATTCACCATCCAATTCATAGGCGTATTTTTTCATATTGGGACCAAAAAAGAAACTTGGCATCGATCCGGCTTCGTAAAAAAAATTATTGCTTAGCCAAAATCCATTATTGAGGATGAGGTTTTCATTTTCCTTCCAAAAACTACTATCCTCTACCTGCATATCGTGAATGGAAAACTGGGGAAAACCTTTTCTGACATGTGCTTTGTACCGATCAAAAACAGCAAAACGTTTTGCCTCTTTTTTTGTGCTTCCGGAATGAATAACAACTTCATTGCCATACTCGTACCTGGTCGTGGAAGGAAACCAATGGTAAGCTTTCCAAAATAAGGCTGCCGAGTTTTCCACAATCTGGTGCGCCGTCAATGAAACAAGCTCGAATTCAGGCAGCTCATAGGTCAATGATTCCATTATTATTTCTATCGGTTGCTCTGGGTCCTTTACGAGAAAATCCTTTGTGAAAAATCCGAGGGATTGGAAGGTTAAATTACGGTCCTCATTCAACAACACCGTGAATTCACCAGAGTTGTTGCTTACGCTGAAATGGTCTCCTGAGGCCACCAAAACACTTGGAATTGGCCTTCCATCTCGATCTTTCACAATACCATGAACGCGTGGCAACGCGATTCCCCACAACGCCAAAAGTATAAAAATCAGCTGCATCCTATAGAAATTTGATTTTTACAATGGCAAAGAGTGCCTCACCCATTAATATATTTTGTAAGTCAAAGGGTAGGTCTTGATTCCCACCGGCAAGCAAGGGGCGTAAATAGTCCAAGTCAAGCACTGTGATCAACCCTTCCTGATACTCGAAATTATAATTCATCAACATAAATTGATACAGGAAAGAAGGGATGTCTTTTCCGAATCCCAAAGCAAATAATTTATCGGATTCAAAATCAAAATACCTAAAATTCGTATCCTCCCCGTTGAGGAAATGGAAAAAAAGCTTTCCTTTTGCGTAAGACATTCCATCCATACCCGTAATGAATTTATCCTCCCCTGAAATTTTAGAGTTGTTAAAAGCTTCAATGGAAAACAGCTTGGATTTAAAATCAAGATTTACCACTGTTTCAACATTACCAGATCCATCCAACTTATAAATGTTATTGTCAAAAGGTGGGGCAAAGTAGGTGTCAGCTCCATTGATCGCATAGTTCCTGATTCTATCCTGCACGAGTATTGGCTCTTCCCTAAAAGGAATTTGAAAAGATTGAACAGTATATTTCTGGCGATCCATATAGGCCAAATTAAAATTTTGGCCATCGTCCATCACTTGTTGCCCCAAATCACACATCATTCCTCCATCATTCACAAAAAGCATGGAGAGAACAGGGAAATCGGAATTTTGACTGCCCAAATACTCCCCGCTCATCGAAAAGCGTTCAAATTTATTTCCCAAGACAAACAACACCATCTCCTCTTTTTGTTCATCAATGATGAAGTCCCAGATCGCCGTGCTTTCAAATGACTTGATGGTCCTCATGTATTCACCAGTCAATCCATACACCTGAACACTTTTGGTGAAAGTTGGGTCAAGAATAAATATTTGGTTTTCAAAAACAGAAATCCTTTCAACCTCACCAAATCCCGAAGAATGGTGGAATTCCAGCGGGATTATTTCTATGTTCTCAATTAAGTCCCCAAAAAAGATTTTTTCTTCGGGATCCATTGCATCGACAAGCGCTGGTGAGGAACCTCCGCATGAAAATGACGCCATCGAACACACAATCAAGCCCATCACAAATACAGATTTTATCCATTTCATTATTTTTTGATTTAAAGACTCTCCCCATTCACACCATAGGGGCAGGCGTAAATCTCCAAAAAGTAAGCTTTACCGGTAATTTAACCTTTCATGAACTAAATTACCACCCACCTATTAATTAATCCTAACTCTTAAAAACAATTAGTCGACTAATCTCAATGTGAGGTGAGAAATAAAAAACAGAACTGTAACCAAAAATTGTCTTGATAACTTAAATCCGGCACGCTTAAACCCGAAATAGGTAAAAACCCACTATGGTTGATCTCCAAAACCAAACTCTTTCCAAGGCACATCCTTGTCCCCAAAGACCCTCTTCTCCAATAGCCTTGGAATAAACTTCAAGATTATGTCAAAAAAGAAGAAATTAATCCCCCTTTCCTTTTTAATTTGAGCCTATAATCCAAACAATGTAACCTTGTTCAGTTTTTTTGATACCAAAATAGAATTCCTCAAGGGGGTAGGTCCCCAAAAAGCTGCCCTGATCAACAAGGAGTTGAATATTTTCACCTTTGGTGAGTTGATCCAACATTACCCGTTTCGATACGAAGACCGCACCCAGTTTTTTAAAATCAATGAGTTGACCGAGGATCTGGAACATGTTCAGATCGTGGCCAAAATCCGCTCGGCCGAAACCATCGGCGAGGGCCAAAGAAAAAGATTGGTGGCCACCATTTTTGACGAAACAGGTGAAATGGAACTGACCTGGTTCAAGGGGATTCAATATGTGGTAAAAAAATTGGTTCCGGGAATCCCCTTTGTTTTTTTCGGGAAACCCAATAAATACGGGAGAAAATTCAGCATCGCACACCCAGAAATGGAAGCCTTGTCTGCTGCCCAGGAAGAAAAAAGTTTCTTCCAACCGGTCTACCCAACCACAGAAAAACTCCGGTCCAGGTTTTTGGATTCCAAAGGGATTTCCAAAATCATGGAGGGATTGGTCACTGCCGCCTTCCCGCAAATCCAGGAAACCTTACCCGGAGAGGTTCTCCAGCGTTTCAATTTGATTCCCAAAAAAGATGCTGTCAAGGAAATCCATTTCCCGGAAAATCCCGAAGTCCTGAAAAGAGCGATTTTTCGGTTGAAATTCGAGGAGTTCTTCTTTATGCAGCTGAGGTTGCTAAAATTAAAACTCACAAGGACCGAAAAATCCCAGGGCCAGATCCTGAATCAAACGGAGCTGTTGAACGTGTTTTACAAGGAACACATTCCCTTTGAGCTTACCGAGGCACAAAAACGGGTGGTCCGGGAAGCGTATGCCGACATGAAATCCGGAAAACAAATGAACCGGCTGATCCAAGGGGATGTCGGCAGTGGGAAAACCATGGTGGCATTTATCTGCATTTTGATTGCAATCAGTTCGGGTGCCCAGGCCTGTCTGATGGCACCCACAGAGATCCTGGCCAACCAGCATTATGCAGGGTTAAAGGAGTATGCGGACTTGATGGGGTTGAACATTGCGCTGCTGACTGGGTCGACCAAAAAATCAGCCCGGAAAGTCATCCACGAATCCCTGCTTTCGGGGGAGCTTCCCATCCTCATCGGAACACATGCTTTGCTGGAAGATATTGTTCAGTTCAGAAATTTGGGCATGGCGATCGTAGATGAGCAACACCGGTTTGGGGTGGCGCAAAGGGCCAAACTTTGGGCCAAAAACCCTCGATTTATCCCTCATGTGCTGGTCATGACCGCAACCCCCATTCCCAGGACATTGGCGATGACACTCTATGGGGACTTGGAAATTTCCGTCATCGATGAACTTCCCGTAGGCCGAAAACCCATACAGACTGTCCATCGCTATGACAAAGACCGTCTAAAAGTATTCGGTTTTATTCGCAAACAGATACTCGAAGGAAGACAAGTTTACATCGTCTACCCCCTGATTGAGGAATCCGAAACCTTGGATCTCAAGAACCTTATGGATGGTTTTGAAAGTATCTGTAGGGCATTCCCTGAATTCCCTGTCAGTATCGTCCATGGAAAAATGAAACCACAGGACAAGAATTTTGAGATGCAGCGCTTCGTGAAAGGAGAAACCAAAATCATGGTCGCCACCACGGTCATCGAGGTGGGCGTCAATGTTCAGAATGCTTCTGTTATGGTGATCGAAAATGCGGAAAGATTTGGGCTTTCCCAACTCCACCAACTCCGGGGAAGGGTGGGAAGGGGTGCTGATCAGTCTTATTGCTTGCTGATGACCAAGTATGAACTTTCCAAAGACAGCCGTATCCGACTGGAAACGATGGTGCGGACCAACAATGGTTTTGAAATTGCGGATGTTGATCTCAAATTGAGAGGTCCGGGCGACTTGATGGGTACGCAGCAGAGTGGCTTGATGGATCTTTTGATTGCGGACCTCAGCAAGGATGCCCCGATCTTGACGATGGCAAGGGATGCTGCGCAGCTATTGCTCCAGGAAGACCCAGATCTTTCCCAGCCAAGAAGCGCAATGGTCCTTCGTCAAATCCGGAGTCAAAAGAAGCATGAAATAAACTGGAGCAGGATTTCTTAATAGAAATCGCTTGAACTACTGAATTTGCTCACGCAGATTTCGAAGATAGGAGTAGGAAAGATATTGATTCTTCCAGTACATTTTTATCATAAAATCAGAAATTGTACTCAAGTATTTTTCGTTATTATAAAAATAAATTTTATGTTCTGTTTTTTATGAAATTACAATCCTTTTAGTTTGAAATGGGGGGGTAAATATGAAATCCAAAGATAGTCCTGAAATCCACTATAGAAATAGTGCAATTTAGTCGACTATAAACGGATAAGAGGGTTGTTCGTATACCTAATATTTGTGTTTTTGAATTTTAAAGACTAGAATTATCTGATATTCAATCTTTTCACATTTTAAACAACAAATTTTATGGAAGCATTAAGCTTAGAAAAAATGGAGAGTCTAGTCGGAGGGTCTAACTATTGTGACACAGCTTGGATACTGCTTTCCGGTGGTGGATTTCAGGGGAGTGATGAATTGTATTTACTTCTTGCCTCAAGTTATGCAGCTAATTGCCCAGACCATCTTCCTGGCAGTAATTGAAAAACAAATTTAAAAAGGATGAGCCTTTTGTGCTCTCCTTTTTTATTTTCACTTAAATTAAAAAAAAATGAATTCAATATTAGTTTTAATAATGCTCGTTATTTCCTTCAACAAACCATCAATTGAAGGCAAATGGAAAATGAATCGAAGTGAAGCTTTTGAAAAAATATTGACTTCCAACAATTTTCAAATGCAGGATGAACAACAACAGAAAGCATTGGCTGAAACTTTTAATAAAATCCTTGATGGTTATTATTACGATTTTAGAAAAGACACTGTTTACTTTACTGATTTCAAAAATTATGAATTAGTAGAATTAAAAGGAATCTATTGGATTGACGCAGATACACTGATTATTGGTCAATTTGATAAAATAAAAGTCCAAAAATATTTGATTTCAAAAATCAATGAGAAAGAGTTACATCTAAAATTGATTGATCCTAAAGGTGCTGTTCTAGACATGAGGTGGATGTTTAAAAGAGAATAATTTTATCCATCTAACTAAGACAAAAAATGAGAACAATTTCATTATTGATTACTTTAATTATTTTATTGAATCGTCCCTCAGTAGAAGGCAAGTGGAAAATGGTAAGGGATGAATCCTTTGAGAATATTCTTACCTCTCCCAATTTTCAAATGCAGGATGAACAACAGCAGAAAGCTTTGTTTGAAACCTTTAATAAAATTTTAAATGGATTCTATTATGATTTTAGAAAAGACACTGTCTATTTTACTGATTTCAAAAATCATGAAATTGTGGAATTAAAAGGGATCTATTGGATTGATGCTGATACTTTGATTATTGGTCAGACAAATAAAATATATTTACAGAAATACATAATATCAAAATTAGATGCAAATGAGCTTCATTTAAAGCTTATTCATCCAAAGGATGGTACAGTATTTAATAGCAGGATGATGTTTAAAAAAGAATAAATCTATTTTCTAGTTATTGATGATTAAGACGTTAAAAAAAATCAAATTGTCTCTTTGAATTAGATTATGAAATATTTTTTCCCATTAGCACTGACAGGTATTTGTTTGGGTCTGCTTATTGATTTTCACTTCCTTTCTGAAGAAGTATACTATAGTCATCTCTCAGATAAATTTACCTATACCAGAATTCAGAATATGCTTGAGTTCCGTGGGAAATGGCTTTGGTTAACATACGTCATCGCCACTTACCGGTGCAATGGATCGGAATACTGAAAACCTTGTTTTGGAATTATTGATGAAATTAAAATCAAATATGATTATTTTAGTTGTTACACATAAAATCAAACCTGCATTAATTGCTGACAGGGTTTATATATTAGAGGATGGTCTGATTGTCAAAGAAGGAACAACGAGAGAATTACTTGATGGGGAAAATCTTCTCTCTTCCGCATATAGAGAAATTGTACAGTTTTAGACCGGGACAATTAATTTTTTCGCGCAGATGGCGCAGAATGGGTCTACGAAAATCCGCCTCATCCGCGCGAAAATAAATTAAATCACCACCCTCTTTCCAGTCTCTGCAGATTCCAATATCGCCTGCACGATTCGGATATCCCTCAATCCTTCCTCACCTGGTACTGGCATTGGTTTTCCTGCCATAATGGACAATGCATCGTGGTCCATTTGGTTCGCTTGCTGAAATGGGACCTCATAGGGGAAATTGATTTCTCCCAAGGGGCTTTTTCCTTTGTTTCCTGCATAAGATGAGAACGGGGACATTTCGATAGTTCCTTTTTCGCAGGTGATGTTCAAAAAATTGGTGTTTTCAAAAAAGGAGGTTTTGATGCTTCCGATCACGCCACCTGGAAATTCAAGCACAGCAGTGACCACTTCGCCCAAACCGTCTTTGTAGATTTCAGGCCGCTCTGCCCAGACTTTCGCGGATTGGACAGCGATGGGTTCCATCCCAGATCCCAAACGTGCACCCTGAATGGAATAAACTCCCATGTCGTAAATCACACCACCGCCCATTTCTCTTTTTTGTTTCCAATGATCAGTCCTTCCCTCCCGGTATCCAGCCGCACAATCGACTTTGGTGACTTTCCCCAATTGTTTTTCCTTGACGATTTTTTGAAAGGCCAAGGTGTTGGGTTCATGCTGGCAGCGGTAGCCAATCGAAAGAGAAACCTTGTTTTTCTTGCAGGCATCGATCATGGTTTGGCATTCCTCCACAGTCACCGCCATGGGTTTTTCACACCAAACATGTTTGCCTGCATTTGCTGCTCTGACAACATATTCCATGTGCATGGAAGGCGGCAAGACGATATAGATGACATCGATATCGGGATTATTAGCGATCGTGTCAAAGTTCTCATAGTTGTAGACATTCTTCTCGGGGATTTTGTACTTCTCCTTCCAGGCTTCTGCTTTGGAGGGTGTTCCCGTCACGACTCCCGCAAGGTAACAATGCTCGGTTTGCTGCAATCCAGGAGCCAGCAAATCCGTGCTGTAATAGCCCAAACCCACCAGGGCAATGCCCAATTTGTCCTTTTTGGGCGCATTTTGACAAGCCAAGAGGCTAAGTGGTGACAATAGGCTGATTCCTGATCCTAATGTGATCATTTTGAGGGTATCCCTTCTGGAAAAACTCTTCATGGTTTGGTTGTGTTGTGTGAAATCAATAGTTAAAAATGCATGTAGACTTCAATTTAGGGTTTTTAAAAACTTGTTCAAAAAAATTTATTAAATTAGAGTCTTAGTCTCTTTTCCAAAATCATAAAAACCTATTCCATGAAGAATTTAACATTCCTGTTTTTGCTCTTTTTATCCTACCCCTCTTTTTCCCAAAATCATCAACAACCTTACCTCAACCTGGCTGAGGCAGAAAGGATATCCGATGCGGCAGAAGCCCGAGCCCGACAGGACAACTGGAATGTAGTCATTGCCATTTTGGACAATGGAGGGCATTTGTTGTTGTTGAAAAAGATGGATGGCACCCAAATCGGCAGCGTGGAAGTGGCCCAGGCAAAAGCCAAATCAGCGGTGTATTTCAAGAGGTCAACAAAAGTGTTCGAAGATGCAGTCAATGAGGGAGGAAACAGAATCCTTTCCTTGCCCAATGCCATTCCAATCGAGGGTGGTTTGCCTATTTTCAAAGATGGTATCATTGTAGGTTCCATCGGTATTTCCGGGGTGACTTCGGTGCAGGATGGGATCATTGCTGAAGCGGCCTTGAAGGCACTTTGATTCTATGAGTAGTATTGCCAAAAATCGCATTCTATACATAGGGGGAATTGTTATTTTCCCCGACAAAAACCATGACCTTATGAACAAGTATTTCTTGATTTTTGCTGTGTTAGGTTTTTTTGCCTTTGGCTGTGTCTCGACGGATAAGAAAACGGACGAAAGCGAAACCTTGAGGAATTATCTTGATTTTTCCCAAAGGGATGATCAGTTTACCGGTGGGGTGAAAATGATTCCCATTTCCACCGAAAAGGGAGAATTCAAGGTCTGGACCAAAAGGGTAGGCAACAATCCCAAGATAAAAGTACTCCTGCTGCATGGAGGGCCGGGAATGACCCATGAAATCTATGAATCTTTTGACGGATACTTTCCTTCGGAAGGCATCGAATACATTTATTATGACCAATTGGGCTCCTATTACAGCGACCAACCGGAGGGAGACGAACTCTGGACGACAGAGAGATTTGTCGAGGAAGTGGAGCAGGTCCGTCAAGCGTTGAATTTGGACAAGGATAATTTTTATCTTTTTGGACAATCCTGGGGAGGAATCCTGGCCATTGAGTATGCCTTGAAGTACCAAAACAATCTCAAAGGACTCATTATTTCCAACATGATGGCCAGCATTCCGGAGTACAATTCCTATGCGCAGGAGGTTCTTGGTCCAAAATTGCCCCCTGCTGTTTTTTCTGAAATCCAAGAGATTGAAGCCAATCAGGATTTTGAAAACCCCAGATATGAGGAATTGCTGATGGAGCACCATTATACCGAGCATGTTCTCAGAATGCCATTGGAAGAGTGGCCTGAAAATATCAACAGGGCCTTTAAACACCTCAACCCGAAAGTATATGTTCACATGCAGGGTTACAGTGAGTTTGGGATTACAGGAAATGCAACTTTAAAGGAATGGGACAGAAAGGCGGATTTGCCGAAGATCACCGTTCCGACATTGGTCATCGGGGCAGAACATGACACCATGGACCCTAAGCACATGGAGTGGATGTCTACTCAGGTAAAAAACGGACATTACCTCTATTGTCCAAATGGTAGCCATCTCTCCCAATATGATGACCAAAAAACCTTTTTCAAGGGATTGATCCAATTTGTGAAGGATGTTGACAAAGGGACGATATAAAAAAATGACGATTGACATTCCATTAGGGAATGGTTTTGATAGGAGTATAGAGGAGTTTAAAAAAGACAATCCCCTTGGATATTGAATTCAAGGGGATTGTCTTTTCATTTTGATGATGTAATCCACCAGCTGCATTTTTTATTTATTGCCGTAGGCCTTGTCCAAGAAAAGATATCGGGCATCATTATTCGCCTTCATTACTTTTGATTCCGTATCCAGGATCATTACCGGAGGATTTGGATCTGCCGCTTGGGCCGCGGGCCATTCTACCTGATCGTTTCCGTTTGGATTGCCGGTTTTGATGAAATTGGCAAAGTAATTTTGCATCACTTCGGAGACCTTATAATCGTCTGCTGTCCAGGCAAAATCCTTGACCAAATGGAGATTTCCCATGCAATATTCTATTTCGCAAGCATGGGGAGCACCGATTGCCTCCGGCATTTTGGCATCGGAATCATTGGAAGTAGTCCCTCCGGCAAGTCCGGTCGTCAGGTTTTGATCGACCAAAGGCGGACGAAGCTTGCTGTACAAATACCGGTAAACAGGTTGATCAGAATTTTTTCGGTGCAGGTCAAACCATTTCCAGGTACTGTATGCGATAAATCTGTCAGAAGCCAAATCAGTAGCCGATTGTTCGATTTCCTTTGCCGACCCGTAAGGATAAAGTTTCAAGACTTCCGCATGGTCATTTGGATAGGCTTCTTTCACTTTATCAATGTAGTTTTTTTCGTCATAAGGAGCACCTTGCATAAATGCCATTCCCGGGATTTCTGCCGAATTCCATCCCAATAGCAAAGGGACTTGCGCCTGCTCTCTATTGTTGAAAATTTCCGGAAGGGTTTTGGGCAAGAAATATCCATCCAATGCAATCGGAAATCCAAATCTTCCCGACTCATTATAAATCTCATAGATGTCCCTTGCAGGGAGTTTTCGCAGCTCGGCGATCGATGAAATGCCGGCCTTGGTGACAAATTCAGCACCTGCTTTCTCGGCTTCTGCCAAAGATACCGGAGCCAAGGTTGGATGGATTCCTGCACCGCTTTCTCCAATGGCACCTGCTATCAGGCCTTTGGCCAAGGGAGACGCCATTTGGTAACTTACCGCGATGGATCCTGCAGATTCACCGGCAATGGTTACCTTATTGGGGTCACCTCCAAAGGAAGCAATGTTTTCCTTCACCCATTTCAATGCTGCCAATTGGTCCAATAGACCATAATTTCCAGATGCTTTGTAAGGCGCTTCTGCACTCAATTCAGGATGGGCAAGGAAGCCAAAGACATTTAATCTATAATTGACCGTCACAGCGACGATTCCTTTCTTAGCCATGCTTTCTCCATTGTACCTCGGCTCTGCTCCGTCACCGGCTACAAAACCTCCACCAAAGAAGTAAACCAAAACCGGAAGGTCTTTCGTGTCTCTTTTGGCCGGTGTCCAGACATTGAGGTAGAGACAATCTTCACTCACCCCGTCGGACCATGAATTCATGTCTCCGAACACGACAGTCTGCATGGGTCTAGGCCCAAACTTTTTGGTCTCTTTTACTTCCCCCCAATTTTCCATCGGCTGAGGCGCTTTCCACCTGAGCGCCTCTACCGGAGGTTGGGCAAAGGGAATTCCGAGGTAACTTTGAATGCCCGAATGGGTGTCATAATCTCCTTCGATGACACCAGTGGTCAGCGTGGCTTGCACAGGGAAACTGTTTTTCCCCTGTGCAAATGCCCCAGCACAAGAAAGGAGAAGTAGGCTCAAAATATAAAATGCTTGTTTTTTCATGTTGAATGGGTTTACTATTGTCTCAATATGAAACAATAGTAATTGGATTTGAGGATAATTCCTACTTACTTGGCAACAATTTACAATCCTGAACAAAAAATGAGTCTTCCTTTAGAAAACGATTTTATTCCACACTTGGCTTTTGATTCGGTGATTTTTGGGTTTTCGGGAGAAAAGTTGAAAATCCTCCTGATGGAATACCACAATACGGCCTGGCTGGCGCTGCCCGGAGGATTTGTAGGGAAAAATGAAAATCTCAATGACGCTGTCAGAAGAGGCCTCCAGGAGCGGACGGGATTGGACAAAATCTATTTGGAGCAGTTCTATACCTTTGGGGATTTGGCCCGTTTCAAGCCCGAGATCATGCAGACCATTTTGGCAGCCAATGGCCACCAGGTCGCGGCGGAAAATTGGATGCTGGATCGGTTTGTTTCTGTGGCTTATTATGCCCTGATCAATTACCATGAAGTCGAGCCAAAACCGGATGCCTTATCGGATTCCATCGCTTGGTATGATGTAGACGCCCTTCCGGAATTGATCTTGGACCATTCGGAAATCGTCAAGAAGGCTTTGGAAACTTTAAAATCGAATATAGACAGGAAATTGGTCAGCATGAACCTTCTTCCGCCAAGGTTTACAATCAAGGAATTGCAGCAGGTATATGAGGCGATCTTGGGCGAAAAACTCCGCAGAACGACCTTCCAAAGGAAAATATTAAGCTTGGATATCCTCGAAAGACATGAAAAATTGTACAGCGGAAAATCACACAAAGCACCCTTTCTCTACAGTTTTAAGGGAAATCAAATGGGGAATTGAAGATATAAATGCCTTAATTTTTTCGCCAAAGGATTTTTCATCCAACCCACGTTCTTATTTCCGGAGAAATGGCTTCAGGTCCACTTTCGTGGTCTTTTCCAAAAGCTGTTCGGCAAGGGCTTCCCCAAGTCCAGCAGAATGCTTGAATCCATGGCCACTACAGGCAGAGGCGATCAGGACCTCAGGAAAGTCGGGCATTTCATCGATCACAAAATTGGCGTCGGCAGTCATGGTGTAGAGACAGACCTTCGAATCTACAATCCGATTTTCAATCCCATGGATTCTTCCGGATATTTTTTGATCCAAAAACGCAATCTGTTCCTCGCTTGTCACTTCTCGGGAAACGGTATCCGGATGCCCTCTTTCCATAAATGATTCTGATGCCATTTTAATGGTCTGGCCGTCCAGGGATGGGAATCCATAGAGAAAATCTTCCGGATTTTCCCCAAACCCCCACATAAAAACAGGGGTTTTCCCAAGCTCAAAAAAGTCCTTGTTTTTAGGGATCCAGTGCAAAAGTTGCCGACAGATTTTAAAATGGCTTTTTTCGGGTGCCGGCAAAAAATCCTTGATCCAGGGTCCTGAGCTGATAAGCGCCTTCCCCGCTTCAAAATCCCCATGGTTGGTCCGGATCAAAACGCCTCCGTCGGAAATGGGCTGTACACCGAATACTTTTGTATGGGTTTTGATCACCGCCCCATTTTTTTCAGCCAATGACAACTGAAGGGAAACCGCAAGTTCTGGTTTAAGAATCCCCGCGGACGGCTCAAAATACACCTTGCCTTCATCCTCCAAATTAAATTCCCTGAACCTTCTTTTCAGTTCCCGGCCATCAAAAACCTCATGTGGAATATTTCCTTCCTCAGAAAACTTGACGGTTCTGGCAAAAAAACCTTCCGATCCGTGTTTTGACCAGCTTTTTCCTCCTGAATCAAAGAGCAAACCGCCTGTGGTGATCATGACTTCCTGCCCGGTTTCCCTTTCCAGCTCGCGCCAGATTTCATGGGAGCGTTTGACCACCGGGACAAAATCCATTCCCTCACCAACAGCCAAGCGGGTGATCCTGGATTCGCCGTGCGTCGATCCCATGGTGTGGGGCGGGGAAAATTGATCGATACCCAAAATTCTTTTACCCGACTTACTCAATTGCCAAAGCGCCGAGGAGCCCAAAGCCCCCAAGCCAATCACGGCGATATCAAATGGTTTGCGCTGCATTTCGAAAGATTATTTTTCCAGAAGGGTACAAAAATAGAAAAAATCAGATGCGGAACCATTGGGTTCAGGCATGTCGGTTGGTCTAAAATGCTTCCTGTTTTGACAAGTAGGCATGAAAAGAGGGAGAATGCTTTTGTGGGCAGGTTTTTCAAGCCCATGGAATTTGGAAATCAACTGATTCTTGGCCTTTTTTTCTAGCGGATTCCATTTCCTTAAAACCCAGGTTTTCTTTACAAAAATCCATAAAACAAAAAACCTTCTCCGTCCGGAAGACTTCGAAGGTTTTTTGTTTGCTATTCGGTCCAGATTTTCCCGACATCGCTGTAGGGGATGCATCCCTCGTAAGGTCCGGGAATGGGATTGTAGGCGAGTATTTCCTTGCCCACTTTTTCGGATTGAAAATAGCCCATCAAGGCCAATTCTTTCATCATCCTGTAGAAAGGAAATTCTGTGGGTTCCCCAAAGGAAAATCCCCACATCGAACCGGGAAGCGGTCCGGATTTTTCCTCGAAATCACGGATAAGTTGGTCTTGCTGTTCGGCACTGCCATTGGTGAAATCTTTTCCGAAAGCAGTATTTGCAGCGGCATTAAAACTATCCAATCCTCCGGAAAATCCCTTTTGGATGTCTTCTGGGAAGACTTTTTGCAGGATTTTATCGATAAACTGGTCTACGCCGACCTCCAAAGCGCCCGGTGTTGCGGTCTTCGGGAGGATTCTGTCCACGATCGCGGAGAGGGTTTTGGCTTGTGTTTCGGAAAGCACCTGTGGGATCCATGTCAATTTTGCTCCTGAGTCGCAGGATTGCATGAGGGCAGCCACCGTAGAACCGGTAAATGCATAGCCCAATATCATCGCGGTGCCTTTGAGGGCTTCTCTTCTGTTCATGGTCATGGAATTAAAGGTTGTTGCGGTTGATTTCCTTGGTTACATAATCGACAGCCCTTGCAGTCATCGCCATGTAGGTAATGGAAGGGTTTTGGGTTCCGGAAGAAGTCATACAAGCTCCATCGGTCACAAACACGTTTGGTACTGAATGGACCTGGTTGAAGCCGTTCAAGACAGAGGTTTTTGGATCCCGACCCATTCTGGCCATTCCCATTTCGTGCACACCAACTCCCAAAGCGCCACTGTTGTCGTAGGTGTGGACGTTTTTCAAGCCTGCGGCTTCCAGCATTTCGGCGGCATCGGATTTGATGAATTCCCGCATTTTCATTTCGTTTTCTTTGTATCCCGCATCAAACACCAATTTTGGAAGTCCCCACTGATCCTTTTGGTTTTGGTCGAGATACATGAGGTTGTCATGGTAGGGCAATACTTCCCCGAATCCGGTCATGCCAAATCCCCAAGGACCGGCCTGCATCAATCCGTCTTTGAATTCCCCTCCAAAATCCTTCTCATTGGCACCTCGGCCCCAGCCTCCACGGCTTGCGCTGCCTTGGTAACCATAGCCACGGAGAAATTCACTTGTCTTGGTCTGTTCGTTGATGTTCCTGAACCTCGGAATGTAGATCCCATTTGGGCGTCTGCCTTTGTAATACTGGTCTTCAAAACCATCAAAAGTACCCGAAGCACCCAATCTGTAGTGATGGTCCATGATGTTGTGTCCCAATTCCCCGCTGTCATTGCCCAGCCCATTTGGAAAGCGATCGGAGGTGGAGTTGAGCATGATGGCAGCCGTTCCGGGGGCTGATGCGTTCAAAAAGATTATTCTTGCATAATACTCGATCATCTCCTTTGATTCCCGATCGATGATCCGGACGCCGGTGGCTTTTCCGGATTGCGCATCATAGATGACCGAGTGCACCATGGAGTTTGGACGCAGGGTCATGTTTCCAGTTTTGGCCGCATCCGGCAAAGCAACGCCATTGCTGCTGTAATAGGCGCCGTAAGGACAACCTCTTGAGCAACGGTTTCTGGATTGGCAAGCGCCGCGGCCGTTATGGGGTACGGTCAGGTTGGCTACCCGCCCGATGGTCATGTTCCGGTAATCAAATTTGCTTTCAATTTCTTTTTTGATGTGCTTTTCCAGGCAGTTGAGTTCCATCGGGGGTAAAAAATTTCCATCCGGAACATGGGCAAGACCCATTTTTTCTCCCGAAACCCCTATGTAATTTTCAACATAGCCGTACCATGGCTCCAAATCCTTGTACCGAATCGGCCAATCCACAGCAATCCCTTCCTTGGCATTGGCCTCAAAATCCAAATCAGACCAGCGGTAACACTGTCTGCCCCAAAGCAAGGACCGACCACCGACTACGTCTGCCCGTATCCAATCAAAACGCTGCTTTTCCTCATAGGGATCGGCTTTGTCATTGTGGTAAAAATGTTTGTTTTCTTCGCTGACAAAACCGCTTCTTGCCTGGATATAATAATCTTCGCGCTCACTGTAGGTGAGCCGATTGTTGTTTTCAAAATCCCAAGGATCCTTGTTCATGGTGGGATAATCCTCCACATGGGTGACCAATCGGCCCCTTTCCAGGACAAGGGTTTTCAGGCCTTTTTGACAAAGTTCCTTTGCCGCAAATCCACCGCTGATCCCGGAGCCCACCACGATGGCGTCATAGGTGTTTTCAGCGACTGCTTTAATATTGAGGTTACTCATTGGGGGTCTTAGGGTTAAATAGGTTTTAGATGATGGAAATAGGGATTCAAATTATAAAAAATGGAGGGAATAAAAAACCGCTATTTTTTTGAAGTCAAGAAAATATGGGGATTGGGTAAATTACGGGCAGTGGCAGCATCGCTTCTCAATTATTTGTCAATAACATTTCGTTTAACCCGGTTTTCTTCGGGTTTCAATTTATTCTTCTTTTTAAAAAAACTAATCCCTGGGAATCTGGATTTCCTACGGAAATAAAAACCAGATCGGCTTCATTTTACCTTATCAAGGTAATCAACTCTGCCACACAAACTGGCTTCTCCGAACCCCTGGACTCCATTTCGGCATAGATAAATAGTTTGAATCCGCCATCATTGGTTTCCTCCACATTGATCAATCTTGCCTTTAGCCTAACCTGGTCTCCTGAATAAACCGGTGCTGGGAAGCGCACTTTGTTTACGCCATAATTGAGGGCCATTTCGATTCCCTCCAATGGAAGCAAATCAACCAACAACTTGGGGACCAAAGAAAGCGTGAGGTACCCGTGGGCAATGTTTTTTCCTCCGGGCAAGAGGGCTTTGGCTTTTTCGGTGTCCACATGGATCCATTGAAAGTCATCCGTGGTTTCAGCAAATTTTTGGATGACCTCTTGGGAAACCGTTGTCCAACTGCTGATCCCCAATTCTTGTCCAACATGCTTTTTCAAATCTCCCAAAGTTTTGAAGGAAATAGGTATTGATGCATTGGATCCAATGGGTTTTGTATTCTGGGATAGCGATTTTTGAATGGCTTTCTTTTCTTCTTCCCAATCGCCAACCTTGACGATGGCTTTTCCCATCACTTTTCTATCCAAAAGTTCCTGAAGGGCATTCGGTGCGGATTCCAAATCATAGACTTTGTGGATGTGCTGGCTGATTTTGCCCGACTGGATCATGGACAGCAACTCCATGATATTTTGCTGGTTTTTTTTAGGTTCTTCCTGGGAAAATCTTCCCCAAAATACGCCCATTACCGCACAGCCTTTCAAGAGCACCAGATTGAAGGGCAGCTGCGGAATGTCCCCGGCAGCAAAGCCCACTACCAAATACCTTCCTTTCCAGGCCATTCCCCGTAATGCTGGTTCGGCATACTTTCCCCCGACCACATCCAGCACCACATCCACTCCTTTTCCCTCCGTGATTTCTTTTATCCTCTCTTTGAGATTTTCCTGCTCATAGTTGATCCGCTCATCAGCTCCCTTTGCTTGGCAAATGGCCAGTTTTTCGGCTGAGGAGGCTGCTGCGATGACTTTTGCACCCATCGCTTTCCCGAGCTCGACCGCTGCCAAACCCACTCCGCCGGAGGCGCCAAGCACCAAGAGGGTTTCACCCGCTTGGAGAATTGCCCTGTCTTTCAGCGCATGGTAGGCGGTGCCAAAGGTGTAAAGCGTCGAAGCGGCTGTCAAATAATCCAGATCGGGAGGAATCGGGAAGATCCTGTCTGCTTTGACCACTACTTTTTCGGCAAATCCACCCCAGCCACAAAGCGCCAGGACCCTTTGGCCCTTTTTCAGGTTTTTGACTTTTGTCCCGACGGCTTCCACCAGGCCGGAGACTTCCCCACCGGGTGAAAATGGCAATTCCGGCTTGAACTGGTATTTGTTCTGAATGATCAGGATGTCGGGAAAATTCACGCTGCAGGCTTTTACCGCAATGAGAACCTCATCTTCTTTGGGAACAGGGTTTTTTGTCTCCGTGTAAATCAGTTGATCGGGCAAGCCAAACCGGGTGCATAGTATCGCTTTCATATAGAAAAATTTTGGTTAAAATAGGCAATTCCTTTTTTAAAACGTAATTTTGAGGCCTTCATTCGACAACAGAACAAACCCATATATGTCAGTAAAACAGTATATTCAAGACCATCAGGAGAAATTTCTAAACGAACTTTTTGACTTGTTGCGCATTCCTTCGGTCAGTGCCGATCCCAAATTCAAAGGGGATGTATTGTCCGCTGCCGAATTTGTGAAAGACAGCCTGATCAGCGCAGGAGCCGACAAGGTGGAAGTCTGCCCAACTGCAGGTTATCCGATTGTTTATGGCGAAAAAATCATTGACCCAAGTCTTCCAACCGTGTTGGTTTATGGCCATTATGATGTGCAGCCAGCGGATCCTTATGATTTGTGGGATTCCCCGCCATTCGAACCCGTCATCAAAAAAACCGAAATGCACCCGGAAGGCGCGATTTTTGCCCGTGGATCTGCCGATGACAAAGGCCAGTTTTTCATGCACGTGAAGGCTTTTGAAGCGATGATGTCCACCGGTACTTTGGCCTGTAATATCAAGTTTATGATCGAGGGCGAGGAGGAAGTTGGCTCGGAAAACCTGGATATTTTTGTAAAGGCAAACAAGGAAAAACTGAAATCCGATGTGGTGTTGATTTCCGATACCAGCATGATTTCTATGGAAACCCCATCGATAACTGTCGGCTTGAGAGGATTGGCGTACATGCAAGTCGAAGTGACTGGGCCAAACAGAGATCTTCACAGTGGATCTTACGGAGGAGCTGTCGCAAATCCGATCAACATCCTTTGCAAGATGATTGCGTCAATGCAGGATGAAAACAACCACATTACCATTCCTGGTTTTTATGATAAGGTAGAGGAATTGTCTTCCGAATACAGAGCTGAACTCAACAAGGCTCCTTTCGATCTGGAAGAATACAAAAAGCTTCTGGCCATCGATGATATCCATGGAGAAAAAGGCTACACCACACTCGAGCGCACCGGCATTCGTCCGACCTTGGATGTCAATGGAATCTGGGGCGGTTATATTGGAGAAGGTGCCAAAACAGTGCTTCCCTCCAAAGCCTATGCGAAGATTTCCATGCGATTGGTCCCCAACCAAGAGCACAAGGAAATCGCGCAACTGTTTGAAGATCATTTCAAATCCATTGCGCCAGCTTCGGTGAAAGTGAAAGTCACGCCACACCACGGAGGTCAACCGGCCGTGATCCCGACAGATTCTGCCGGATACCGCGCGGCACAAGGTGCCGTCATGGAGGCATTTGGAAAAAAAGCCATTCCTACACGTGAAGGAGGTTCCATTCCGATCACTTCTTTGTTCCAGAAAGAACTGGGATTGGATCCGATTTTGATGGGATTCGGCTTGGATACCGACGCCATCCATTCTCCAAATGAGCATTACGGCGTGAAAAACTATTTGATCGGCATCGAAACGATCTCTTTGTTTTTCAAACATTTCAAGGAAGAAGCTTCCAAATAATGCTATTCCCGTTTCGCCAGATCATTTTCTCAGTGGTCTGGCGAAACGGGATTCTTTAACCCCAAAAACACATTGGGTTTCCTATTGGGGTTGAAACTGCAAGTAAACCAGACTATTTGGTCCATAACCTCTATTGCCGATAAGGTCAAGTCCGAAATTGTAAACAAAGACTGATTATGGAGCAATTTCAGGCTGTAATAGAATCAGTACTGCATGATACGGGTTAAACCCTCCATTTTTAGGAACTAATCTCCGGTATTTCACCTTTACCAATCAGTTTAGCATACACCATCATCCGAAATGGCAAAAACAATAAAAATATTCCTGGTTTCCACTTTTTTGACTTTGCTTGCTTTCCAGTCTTTTGGACAGCTTATCAAGCCACCCAAATGGGACATCAAGCTTTCCACGCAAGCGCTCCAAGTCGGTGAGGAGGTGGAAATCATCCTGAAAGCCACCATTCCGACCAATTGGTATATCTATTCCAATGATTTTGATGAAAACGTGGGGCCAATCCTCACCAGCCTTTCCTTGGAAGGTTCCAAAGGAATTTCTGCTGCAGAAAAGTTAAAGCCCATCAACCCCAAAAAGAAATTTGATGAGGTATGGGAAGGCGAAGTCACCTACTTCGCTGGCACGGGCGAATTTCGTCAGAAAATCAAGATTATCGACCCAAACATCTCCCTGAAAGGAACAGTTGAATACCAAATGTGCTCCGATATCACGGGGCAGTGCATTCTTTATGAAGAGGATTTTTCGATCCAGGCTCAGGCCAAACCCGCCGCTGCGACCAGCCCAACTGCTCCGGAAGTGGCTTCTCAAGATTCCGAACCAGTAAATCTTGGGATTGAAGCGGAGGAAGGGGTTGAAGAAACGGAGATTTCGGAAACGAGTACTACGGCCCCAGACACCACTGAAAGATCCTTTATTTCTTTGGACTATGAAGACGAAACTTCTGGTCTGATCGGTTTTATGTTCATTGCCTTTTTGGCAGGATTGGCAGCTTTGCTGACGCCCTGCGTTTTCCCAATGATCCCGATGACGGTCACTTTCTTCACCGGAAGGGCAAAATCCAAGATTGCGGGAATCAGGAATGCCTTTATATATGGGTTTTCCATTATTGCCATTTATACCATTGCCGGCACTGCGGTGGCGTCGATCCAAGGCCCTGAGTTTGCGAACTGGCTTTCGACACATTGGGTGCCGAATGTATTTTTCTTCCTGGTGTTTATTTTCTTCGCCATGGCCTTTTTGGGGATGTTCGAATTGACCTTACCCAGCAGTTTTGTGAACAAAATGGATGAAAAATCCGACAAGGGAGGAATGACGGGCATTTTCTTTATGGCCTTCACCTTGGTCTTGGTTTCCTTTTCCTGCACCGGACCCATCGTGGGTTCCATTCTGATCAGTTCGGCGGGTGGGGCATTGCTCAAACCGATTTTGGGGATGTTTGCATTTTCTTTGGCTTTTGCCATTCCATTTACTTTGTTTGCGATTTTTCCGGGCTGGTTGAATTCCTTGCCGAAATCAGGCGGCTGGTTGAATTCCGTCAAGGTGGTTTTGGGATTTTTGGAACTGGCCTTGGCTTTCAAATTCCTCTCCATAGCGGATCAGGTGTATCATTGGGGACTTTTGGACAGGGACATTTACCTTGCGATTTGGATTGTGATCTTTGCCTTGTTGGGGGTGTACTTGCTCGGCAAACTCCGGCTTGCGCATGATTCTCCAATGGAATATCTCGGCGTTCCAAGATTGATGGCGGCGATTGCCACCTTTGTATTTGTGGTGTATTTGATCCCCGGATTGTGGGGTGCTCCTTTGAAAGCCTTGAGCGGCTACCTTCCTCCGATGTCCAGCCATGATTTCAATGTTCTGGAAAACAGAGGTGGAGTTGCGGTGGAAAACACACTGGATGAAATCCCTAAATACTCAGAATTCCTTCATTTTCCCCATGGAATCCAAGGATACTTTGATTATAACCAAGCATTGGCTGCGGCCAAAAAGCAAGGAAAACCACTTTTCATCGATTTTACGGGCCATGGTTGTGTCAACTGTAGGGAAATGGAAGCCCGGGTCTGGTCAGATCCGCAGGTGCTTAAAATCCTGAAAGAGGATTTTGTGATGGTCGCTTTGTATATCGATGAGCGTTATGAATTGCCGGAATCCGAATGGTACACTTCTGAATATGACGACAAAGTGAAAAAAACAATCGGAAAGCAAAATGCCGATTTCCAAATCATCCGTTTCAACAACAATGCCCAGCCCTACTATGTCCTGCTGGACCACAATGCCGAATTGCTGATAAGGCCCAAATCCTATGACAGCAGTATCCCGGGTTTTATCGCCTTTTTGGAGGAAGCGAAGGCGGAATTTGGAAGAAGGTAGGACGAGAGGGCTGAAACCGAGTATTGGATGTTTGGATGAATTTGACGGTGGAGTGGCGTAAGCAGTTTTTTAGGATTGTTTAAGATTGGACATCGCTTTCAATAGGATCATCTGGTTTTTGGCGCGGTGGAGATTCTGGTCAGGATAGTGGGTGGTGTAATACATGTTTCCCCGCAGATAATCCGCAAGGAAACGCAAACCCATAATATAGGTCATCATCAAGCCTCCAAACGGAAGGGAGTCCAATTCCTCCCTTGTGAAAAAATCCTTTCCAGCCTCCGCAAAACCTGCGTACAGGCCCTTATATTTTTTTTGGTCAAAGCTGATATTCTCCCAATCTGTGGAGGACTCTTCCTCGGTACATGCCACCGTTCGGACCAAATCCCCAAAATCAAAAAACACATATCCGGCCATTAAGGTGTCCAAGTCGATCACGGCATTGACCTTGGAGCCGTCCTCAGAGAAAATCAGGTTGTTGATTTTGGTGTCGTTATGGGTCAGCCTTCTGGGCAATATTTTTTTCCATTCCAAATATTCTTCCACCAAGGAATACTGTCCGAGATAAAAGTCCACCAAGTCTTTGAGTTCACCCTTGATCTCCAATTTGGTTTCGGACAAGGCTTCTTCCAATTGCTGATACCGGAATTCCAGGTTGTGGAAATCCGGAATTACCTCCTGCAATGCGTTTGGATCCACATCCTTCCCTGCGATAATCAATTCAGCAAAGGCCTTAGCTGCCAAAAAAGCCTGTTCTTCACTTTTTACCTGATTGACACAGTCCCCAAAAACAAAAGGAGAAAGCCTGAACAAGCTGTTTTCGGTTTTGGTAAACAGTTCGCCTCTCAGGTTGACGATTGGCAAAGGAAGTTGAAAAGAAAGCGAGGAACGATCCAAATCCCGAAGGACCAAAGCCTGATTGTGTGAAATTCTTTCGGGAAACTGAAAAACGCTTTGGTTGAACTGTTGTAAAATGTAGCGGCTCCCTTCAATATCGACTAAAAATGTCGCGTGGATATGCCCTCCCCCGAATTTCTGGATTTGAGAAGGGGCGATAGACAATCCATATGCTTGTTCAATCGTCTTTAACCAAGGGTAATTGCTCATAGAATGATTTTTTTTCTTGCTGGCGCAAAGTTAATTCAATCCCCATAAAACAAAAGACTGATAAAATTCAATATCTTGACCGAGATCAATTATTTTCATTCCTCAGATTCCACTTTTGCAATTCCTAAATAATTTTTTACCTTAGTGAAATTTATTAAGGAAGTTTAGAATAGAAAATAAAAAAAATCAATAAACAAACACAAGTTTTCATCCTGAAAAAACAAAAAGCCAATGAATATATCAATACTTGACTGGGGCATTATACTCGCCTTTTTTGTGGTTTCCATGTTGATAGGTGTGTACACCTCCAGAAAAGCGGGTTCCTCGGCGAAGGAATTTTTTCTTTCCGGCAGAAACATGCCTTGGTGGTTATTGGGCGTATCCATGGTGGCCACGACCTTTTCAGCCGACACACCCAATTTGGTGACCGATATCGTGAGAAAGGATGGCGTCTCGGGCAACTGGGTCTGGTGGGCTTTTTTGCTCACGGGGATGTTGACGGTATTCGTCTATGCCAAGCTATGGAGAAGATCGGAAGCCACGACTGATTTGGAATTTTATGAATTGCGATACGGAGGAAAGCCTGCTGCTTTTCTTCGGGCTTTCAGGGCTCTTTACCTCGGTGTTTTCTTCAATGTGGTCATCATGGCCACTGTTTCCCTTGCTGCCATCAAAATAGGTGGCATTATGCTCGGCTTGAGTCCCGTAGAAACTTTGCTTTTGGCCTCTGTGGTCACTGTGGTCTATAGTTCTTTGGGAGGATTGAGAGGTGTTTTGCTGACCGATTTTTTCCAGTTTTTCATTGCCATGGCAGGTTCCATTGGCGCAGCCTATTACATCCTCGATTTGCCTCAAATCGGATCTTTGAACAATCTGCTTACCCACCCCAATGTCTCTGACAAACTCTCCTTGATTCCCGATTTCAATGATTGGAACACGGTGATCCCACTCTTGATCATGCCTTTGGCCATCCAATGGTGGGCAACTTGGTACCCGGGTGCAGAGCCAGGCGGCGGAGGTTATATCGCACAAAGGATGCTGTCTGCAAAAGACGAGAAAAACGCCATCGGTGCCACCTTGTTTTTCAATATTGCCCATTATGCCATGCGTCCTTGGCCATGGATCATCATTGCCCTTTCGTCCTTGATTATATTTCCACAGATCAGTGACATTCAGACGGCATTCCCGAATATTCCTGCAGACAAATTGGGAGATGACTTGGCCTATTCTGCGATGCTGACTTTCCTTCCCAAAGGTTTGATCGGTTTGGTGTTGGCTTCTTTGATCGCGGCGGTGATGTCCACACTTTCCACGCACCTCAACTGGGGTTCTTCTTACGTCGTGAATGATTTCTATCTCCGATTCCTGAAGCCGGAAGCGACAGACAAGGAGTTGGTGGCTGTGGGAAGAATCTCCACCGTTTTGCTGATGGCAATGGCCGCAATGCTGGCGCTGTACCTTTCGAATGCCTTGGAGGCCTTCAATATTTTGCTCCAAATCGGTGCGGGTACGGGATTGATCTTTATCTTGAGATGGTTTTGGTGGAGGATCAATGCCTATACAGAAATCTATGCGATGATCATTTCCTTTGCCGTGGCCATTTTCTTTGAAGTCATCAATCCAAGAGTGGAATGGGTCCTTATTCCCGAAAACCAAGCATATTTGAAGCTGCTTTATGGGGTCGGCATTACGACTGTGGGCTGGGTATTGGCCACGTTTCTGACCAAGCCCGAAAAAGAAGAAGTTCTGCTTTCTTTCTACAGGAAAATCAGGCCGGCATCATTTGGCTGGAAAAAATTATTGGATAAATATCCTGCCGAAAAACAAGAACAAGGTCAGCTTCCCATGGAAATAGGCTTGATGCTGGTGGGGTCGGTCATGATCTATTCTGCGTTGTTTGCCGTAGGATATTGGATTTATGACAATACCCCTTATGCGATGATTGCCACTGCAATTACGGTCGCCGGTGGATTGTTTATCATCATGAGTTGGAAGAAAATGAAATAAAAAAATGAAATCCTGCGGGTTGAATCGTTCAATCTGCAGGATTTTTCAACGTTTTTTAAACTCAAGGGTATTCATCAAATGGGCCATGTCCACCTTGATGTATTCAATGACAGGTGCCAAGGAATCGTTTTTCATGGCGGTATTGAAATAAAGCGCACCTCTCAAAAAATTGCTTGTGGAATCGGTGACGAAAAACTGAAACTGGGTGGGCACTTCTCCGCTGAGTTCGGCGATCACTCCCGTATATCCTTTTGGCGTCAGCATGATGGATTCTTCAATCCCATAAGCCTTGATCTGGTGCTTCGCCGTCAAATTGATGGCGTCCTTCAAGACTATTTTCAGGTCCTTGTCCTTGCCGCCCAAAGGCAAATAAGTGAGGTGGACCTTGGCTCCCATTTCCCTGTAATTGAGGTTGATCCAGGATTTTTCTGATAAATTGAAAGAATCAGGTTCCACGGTTGCGTATTTTGAAACCTCAAATTGATAGGGGAGTACCTCCTCGACCGCAGTAAATGCGTGTGCAGGCAGGTCGATCCTATTGTACCCTTTTGGCTTTGGGAGATAATCGCTTTCGCAGGAAATCAGCACCAATGCCCCCAACAAACAGATTAAATTCCTTTTTCGCATAATTCCAAAGTTATCGAATTGGTTTGATTTGCGGATAGGAAACAGGATATTTATGGAAGAATCAAAAAACATACTATGAAAAACAAAAAAAATATTCTCACGCTAGCATTTGGGCTATTTGCCTATTTGCTCACAGGAGCCGCCTCAATGGCGCAGACGACGATGGAAGAATTTATGGCCAAATGGGAAAATGGAAAAGAGTTTACTCTGGAAGTGGTAGACAAAATGCCGGATAATTTGCTTGACTACAGGCCTGAGGCTGAAGCGATGAGCTTCAAGGAGCAAGTTACCCACATCTCTTCCAGCATCGTTGGCATCAGCAAAGGATTTTTGCTAGGCGCAGAACCCGGTTTTGCTTCAGATGCAAAACCGCAAACCAAGGAAGAACTGAAGGCATTTGTTACGGCTTGTTTTGATTATGGAAAAAGCACTTTCAGCAAATTGACCGAAGCGCAATTGAACGAGCAGATTGATTCGTTTGCAGGAAGAGTGACCAGGAGACAAATGGTCGGATTGGTCGATGACCATGCTACCCACCACCGTGGCGCTGCGATTTCCTATATCAGGGCAAATGGCATTACGCCTCCGGCATTCAGGGGATTATAAAAAACCAGTTTCTTTTAATGCAAAAAGGCTGTGGATTGTCCACAGCCTTTTTGAGTATATCGCTTCTGGGTTTTATTCTTTCACCCAAGTCACTTTTTCTGCTATCGGTTTTCTTTTTCCAGCAGGCCAGTTGTCAGTTGCCGGTTTGGCGATGTAGAAAAATCCCATCAACATGTCTTCTTCGCCGAGATCAAAATATTCCTTTGCCTCAGGCCAAAAAGTAAGGCCGCCGGTGCCCCAATACGCAGCCAATCCATGAGCAGAAGCAGTCAAGTACATGTTTTGGACCGCCATGGCCACGGAGGCAATTTCCTCCATCACCGGCAGGTTTGCCCTCATGTCCCGCTTCATCATGATGGCGATGATATGGGAAGCTTTCAATGGATTTTCCTTGAACTTGTTGAAATTGGCTTCCACGAAGTTTCCGTTTTTTTCAGCCCTTTCCTTGTAAACCTTGGCGGTCAAATCCCCCAATGTTGCCAATCCTTTGCCCGAAAACACGGTAAAACTCCATGGTTCGGTCAGTTTGTGGGTTGGGGCCCAATTGGCATTTTCCAGCATTTCCTCGATGATGGCGTCATCCACAGGATCATTTTCCTTGAATTGTGCCAGGAACATGGATCTACGTCCCCGTATGATTTTATTTACTTCTTCTATATTGAATGTCGGTTTTTCCATTGTATTGGTTTTAACCACAAATATAGAGAATCCTGTTAGGATGCCGAATAAATCACATTTTTTCAAGTCAGGGCTTTACCCGATTGGTTTCGGTATGTAAAGGGTAAGGCTGAATCAGCATTGCTAACATTGCCATTCCAACCAAAAAAAAGGCTGTCTCCTTTAAGAAACAGCCTTTTATTAATTGGACAAAAAATCCCGGATATCCGCCATCAGTTTCTCGAAATCCGGTCGGTGGTTGTACATCATGTGCCCTCCCTCATAATAGGTCATCTTTACCCGTTCCATGGGAATGTCATGTCTGGCAAAGGTGTATTCCGCATCAAAAAACGGAGTGATCAAATCATAGTAGCCGTTGGCGACCAGGATTTTCAGGTCTTTGTTCCTCCGCATGGATTCCCCCAATCCTCGGGCGACATTCACGAAAGCGGGCTCCCAATAACTGTCCTTGGAAACGGGTCTCCAATTCCATTTTTGACCAATATTGCCGTTGGAGGTAAGGTATGGGCGGTCTACAATTGTCTTCAACTCCTGTGCAAAATAACTCTGCAAGGCCGCAGTGTAGGCCGCGTCTATGGCATAACTGGCAACATCTCCCAGGGTGGGATTTGCTGCCGCCCAGTCTCCTTCACTTCCCAAATATCGGCCATCCAGCCTTCCCAAGGTGAGCCCTTCCTCCCGCATCAGTTCCTTCTGGTAACGTGACATCAGGATACGGTTGTCCGAGCGAAGGATATAATTGGTGTTCAAACCGGTAAAATAAGCCAACCTTTCTGCAAGTTTCTTTTTTTCCCCATCTGGCAAAAGGTTTCCCTTATAAAGTGCTGAAATATACTCGTTGTAAGCAAACTGACGGGCTTCCTCGGCGAAATCTTTCAGGGTTTTGCCCTGTCCCGCTTTGCCATGATACCAAGCGGTGGCGGCCATGGAGGGCAAATAAGTGAAATAGGAAGGAATAATGTCATGCTCAGAGGTCGATCCCTGATAGTCCAAGGCCTGTGAAATCAAAATCAATCCATTCATCGCCATGCTCTGACCACCCTTTTCCAAATCCGCGGTCACAGCTGCAGCCCTGGTGGTGCCAAAACTTTCCCCAATGATATATTTTGGAGATTGCCATCTTTGATGTTGGGTGATCCACATCCGAATGAACTGTGCAATGGACTTGGAATCCTCAGTCAATCCCCAAAAATCTTCCTCCTTTCCTTTGCCGATGACCTTGCTGTATCCTGTGCCTATTGGGTCAATAAACACCAAATCCGTCAGGTCGAGCAGTGCCAGGTCATTGTGGATAAGTGGGTAGGGGGCTGCTCCATCGTCTTCCTTTGCATCAGAATCCACTTGGACTATTTTTGGCCCAAGTACACCCATGTGGAGCCAGACGGAAGCAGATCCAGGGCCACCGTTAAAGACAAAGGTTACGGGCCGCTTGGATTGTCCCTGCTCATTTTTGAGGTAAGCAGTTGACCATAACGCCGCTACTGGCTCTCCTTCATGGTTTCTGAGAAATGTTTCTCCAGAAATGGCTTTATAACTGATGTTGACTTTGTTAAAGGTCCCTTGATGGCTGGTCTCAAATGAAATCAGGTCTGGGATTGGTTTTTCTGTTTCCTGGGCAAAAACAGGTGTAGCCAGCACAATTGCGGCAAGAAAGAGGAGCGTTTTTTTCATGGGATTCTAATAATAAGCTTTTTCAACTGGACTCTTTTTGGTCTTTCAAGCCGAATTTTCAAGGGGGCTTGCTTGGTGAATCGGATTGTTTTCCTATTAGATTTTCAATATCTAAATCCGACTTTCAATCCACCATACCAATTTCTTCCCGGGGCCGGTTGGAAAAACCTTCCGCCGAAAGCATTCAGGTCATTGCCAAGGCTATAGCTTTCGTCGAGTAAGTTATCCACACCCGAATACAACTCCAAATCCCACCTGCTTCCAAGTGTATTCCTCCATCCCAGCCTGCTTCCAACCAGATTGTAGGTGTCTTGGAAAACGGTATTGGCATCGTTCAAGGGGATCTTATCCACATACTGGTGGGTGAAATTCAGGTAAAACCCAGGCTTTGTTCTGAGATCCAACTGGTTCACCAGTGTATTGGGAGCGACTCCTGTCAGTTTGTTACCAGAGAAATCATCGTTGCCTTTGGTGAATTGGGCAAATTCAAAATAATGTCCAGTAAAGGCATGGGCGATTTTAAATTCCTGCACAAAACCAGCTTGGTTCCGGATCAGGGCATAGTCCAGACTGGCTTCTACCCCCTTCTGATTTGTGGCTCCCGCATTTTGAAACAAGACCACGCCTTGGGCATTGGTAAAGGTCGTGATGGTTTGGTCAAGTTTGAAGTAAAATGTGGTCAAGTCAAGATTGAATCTCCCGAATTGGGCACGGTATCCCAGTTCATAATTCACCCCGCGCTCTGCCTCCAAATCCAGGTTGATGCTTCCTTCATTGGTCCTGACTTCGTCGATGGTCGGCGGAGAAAAACCCGAACTGATGCTCCCGTGCACCCCGGAATTGGCATTCAAAAGAACGGACAAGGCAATCCGTGGAACAATAATCGGGTCAAATTTCCTGACATTTGTCGCTGGATTGTTGCGGCCTGCATCTATTGTCCTGTCGATTTCGAAACGGGAAAAATTCTCACTGAAACCAAGGGTCATCAGGACTTTTGGTGACCATTCGAATTCCAGTTGCTGAAACAAGAACGCTTGGGAAGCGATGAGGTCATCGCTGAAGCGGATGGTGTCTGCCTTACCGGCACGGTTGCCAAAGTTCTGGGCCAAGGTTTTGGAAAATTGGTATTCCCCACCCGCAACCATTCTCACAGGGAAATTTCCCCACATTCCGTTGTGGACAAACTTGGTTCTTCCCCCATAGCCGAAGGCGGTTTCTTTTTTGTAATCCAAAATAAACGGATTTTCGAAATCCGTGGTGTTCATATATAGCGAGGTCACGTTTTCCAATTCCGAACCGAAGGTATAGGAATGTGACAATGTTCCATAGAGGGATTTCTGTGAAATCGAACTGTTTTGGCCTACGGATCCGGGTCTCGCCTGTGTGGGATCTTCTGCCAATTGCGCGGCATTGAGCGCCCCTGGTATTTGGTAGTCCAAGTCCGTGTAGAGGATCTGTGTGGATAACTTCTGTTTGTCGGAGGATTTGAGGAGAGCTGACAATTGAAAAACCTCCCGGTCCACAGCACTGTGTTCCCGATAGCCATCGGATTTTTGTTTTACATAGGAAACACTCAATCCCCCACCATTCACTTTTTGGTCCAGCCCAAACCTGTACCGAAGCAATCCAAAATCACCCACTCCGACATCCGCGGCAATCCGGTTTTCATTGATTTCCTGGCGACTTGTCAGGCTGATCACGCCTCCATTTCCCGCGCCATAGATGCTCCCGGCTGGGCCTTTGATGATTTCGGTGTTTTGGATGTTGGACAAATCAAGCAGATTCAATGGCGTGGTGCCGTCCGGAGCGGTAAAGGGAACCTCATTCCAATAGACCTTTACGTTTCTCACCCCAAAAGGAGCGCGCAGTGAACTTCCGCGAATGGAAATCCTGTAGCTCGCCGGAGCTCTTTCTTCCACGCGTACGCCCGCTTTGGTGTTGAACGCATTGACGATGGAGGTTTCGTTGAAGCGATAGAGTTCATTCTCGAGCACCCGACTGACGGATCCTGCCTGCCTCAGCAAGGGTCTTTCGGACTCAAAACCCATGACGATCACTTCAGATAGCGCATTGGTAGCGCTTTTCAATTGGATGGTAACATTTGTCCCAGGAGCAATTTCCAAGGACTGGGTTTCAAAGGAAACATGTGAAAAAACGAAGAGCAGCGGTGCTGAAAACTCGAGGAGAACTTCTCCCGAACTATCCGACACTTGAGGCTTGAGTCCGGGCGCCTTCACCAAGACGCCGGGAATGGCTTGATTTGTCCCTGCTTCTTGAATCAGGATTTTAGTTTGTGCCAAAAGTGACAAGGGGAATAAAAGGGCTAACAATAGGGTCAATTTTTTCATTATTGGATGGAATATGGAAGCTAAAGATAAGGATAATACAGCTTTTTGCTTTCATAGATTTTATGAACAGCAGCGATGTATGTTTTAAACTGTGTTGAGGCTGGATAAGTGAAATTCAAACGCTCGGATATTCCTCAATGAACAACTTGAATCAGGCTTTTGACTGTATTATTTTGACCATTTCCGACCAAATCTTATCCAAGCGCAGCCCTGTCATCTTTATCATTTCTGCAAGAGGGGAATTTTCGCTAATATGGTCTCGCAATCCCATCATGCATGAAAAAGAATTTACTCATCCTACTCCTTTTAGTGGCCTGTCAGAGCCAAAAAACAGATGCTCCCGCAGCAGTTGAACCCATTCCCACGGCCCGGCAACTGGCTTGGCAGGAGCTGGAATTTTATGGATTTGTCCATTTCAACATGAACACTTTTTCGGACATGGAATGGGGAATGGGAGACGAAAGTCCTTCCCAATTCAACCCAACTGCCTTGGATACCCGACAGTGGGCCAAGACGGTCAAGGATGCGGGAATGAAGGGAATCATCATTACGGCCAAACACCATGATGGATTCTGTCTTTGGCCTTCGGCCTATACGGATCATTCCGTTAAAAACTCACCTTGGCGGGAAGGAAAGGGAGATTTGATCCGGGAACTGGCGGATGCATGTGCCGAATATGGATTGAAAATGGGGATTTATTATTCCCCATGGGACCGCAATCATGCGGACTATGGAAAGCCGGAATATATCGACTACATGAGAAATCAACTGACGGAATTGTTGACCCACTACGGCGATGTTTTCGAGGTCTGGTTTGACGGGGCAAACGGTGGGACAGGATATTATGGTGGTGCCAATGAAGAAAGAAGGGTGGATAAAAAGTCCTATTATGACTGGGAAAACACTTTTGGATTGGTCCGGGAACTCCAGCCAGAGGCGGTGATCTTCGGGGATGCCGGACCCGATGTACGCTGGGTGGGAAATGAGGAAGGCATCGCCTACGAAACCACCTGGTCCAACTTGATGCGGGATTCCGTCTATGCGGGAATGCCTGAATACTCCGAAAAATACGCTTCCGGACAGGAAAATGGCTCACACTGGGTGCCTGCAGAATCAGATGTCTCCATCCGGCCGGGTTGGTATTACCATGAATATGAGGACCACAAAGTGAAGTCACTACCCGCTTTGCTGGACATTTATTACAACAGTATCGGAAAAAACAGCTCCTTGCTGATCAATTTTCCCGTCGACAGAAGAGGCTTGATCCATGAGCGGGATGTGGAACAAATCCTGAAGTTATCCACAAAGATAAAAGAGGATTTTGCAATTGATTTGGCCCAAAATGCAGAAATATCGACCAGCAATGCCCGTGGAAAAGGATTTGAAGGCAAGCAGGTTTTGAATTCAGAAAAAGATACCTATTGGGCTGCCGAAGATGGGGTTTTGGAAAACACAATCACCTTGGCCTTCGAAAAACCGATCACTTTTAATCGCTTTGTGGTCCAGGAATATATTCCTTTGGGACAAAGGGTAAAGACATTTTCCCTAGAAATCGAAACGGAAACCGGCTGGAAGGAAATTGCAAAAGGTACTACGATTGGATTCAAAAGAATCTTGAGGTTGGATGATTTTACCACGGGTAAAATCCGTTTGGTGATCCAAGACGCCAAGGCCAGTCCAACGATTTCTTCCATAGGCATTTTCAATGCACCAAAATTGGTGGTTGAGCCCAATCTCCTCAGAGATAAATCCGGAAATATCAACCTCCTTGTCCCGGAGAAAGGTGTGGATATCTTTTACACACTTGATGGGACAGCACCAGATAAAAGCAGTCATCGTTTTGAAAAAAGTTTCCAAATCAAAGAACCCACCATTTTAAAAATGATCTCCATAGACCCCAAAACAGGGAAAAGCAGCGAGATGGTGCAAGAAAATCTGGACATTGCCAAAGCCAACTGGAAAGTTATCCACATGGATGAAAAGGCGCAAAACCTTATCGACGAGGACCCAAATACTTTCTGGACCAGCACGGGGAATGAGGCGGTGATCGACTTGGGCGCATTGATCCAAACCCAGGGATTTGCCTACTTGCCTCCCCAAAATCGGTACATGTCGGGGGTCATTCAAGAATACCTTTTTGAAGGGAGCCTCGATGGAAAAAAATGGACAACGCTCAGTAAGGGGGAATTTTCCAATATCGCCAACAACCCGATCAAACAAGAAGTCAGCTTCAATCCTGTGTCGGTGAAGTTCATCAAGTTGAAGGCCATTAAGACCAGCGATGGGAAAAATGCTGCCTTTGCAGAGCTTGGTGTTATTTCAAGAAAAAATCAGGGCGATAATTTATAAATGCAGTCAGCGCTTTCTGATATTTTTTTCACAGGGAATGTTGAAAGGTCTGAACATCAACCAAAACCAGAGAAAGGCTTCTTCGGCTTCCCATAAACATCCTCAAAAAGGAGGATTCTGAAAGGTCATACGCATTGTTTTGATTCTTAAAAACCCCCCGATTTGACAAATGGTTATGAATTTTTCCTAAAACGTTTTACCTTTTGTTTCCAATTCACTTCAACCCTAATGACCAAACCATGAAAAGAAGAGACGCTCTCAGGAGTCTGGCGCTGATCACCGGTGGCCTTGTGTTGGTGCCGGCATGTGATTTCAGCAAAGACGACATCCTCAGCGCTTATAAAAACCTTAATGTCACCACCTCCCAACAAAAATTACTGGCGCAGATCGCCGACACCATCATCCCGGCAGGATACATCAAAGGTGCTTCGGACCTTGCCGTTCAGGACTTTATCCTCGTGATGGTCAATGATTGTGTAGATTCCGAAGGCCAAAAATCATTTTCGGATGGACTTTCCGCTTTTGATGCATTCAGCAAAAAATCAGGGGGAAAGGTGTTTGACAAACTGGAGGTGCCCCAAAGAGAGCAGGTTTTGAAAACAGTACTGGCCTCGGAAGGCGAGGAAGATAAAACCATCCGTGCATTCCTGAATACGACCAAAAGATTTACCATCCAGGGTTTTATGATGTCTGAATACATCATGACCAACGTGAAGCCCTATTCCCTAATCCCCGGAGATTACAATGGAGAAGTCCTGATCGCCGACCTTAAATCAGAAAAAATAAATGGCTAATTTAAATATAGACGCGGCAAAAGAAAGAACCTTTGAAGCCATCGTCATCGGCTCAGGAATCAGTGGGAGTTGGGCGGCCAAGGAATTGTGTGACAAAGGTGTGAAAACCCTGGTGATCGAGCGTGGCCGAGATGTCAAGCATCTCAAAGATTATCCCACCACCAATCTGCTTCCTTTCGAGTTTGAGCACAGAGGTCAGATCACCCAGCAAGAACAAAAGGAAAATCCCATAGTCAGCAAATGTTATAATTTCAGAGAAGATTCCAAGCACTTTTTCGTGAAGGACAAGGAGCATCCCTACATTCAGGAAAAGCCATTTGATTGGATCCGTGGCTATCAAGTCGGAGGGAAATCCCTGCTTTGGGCCAGACAGGTCCAGCGGATCTCCGATTTTGATTTTGAAGGTCCGGCCAGGGACGGCTTTGCAGTGGATTGGCCTATCCGATACAAGGATCTGGCACCCTGGTACAGCCATGTGGAAAAATTTGCCGGTGTTTCGGGCAATAAAGATGGCTTGGCAAGTCTTCCGGATGGGGAGTTTTTGCCGGCTTACAAGCTGAATGTTGTCGAAAAGTATTTTCAGGATCAATTGAAGAAAAACTACGGCAACGACCGCCATATGATCGTGGCCAGATGTGCCCACATTTCGGGAAATGCCGAGAATTTCAAAGACCAAGGCAGAGCCCAGTGCCAAAACCGAAACCTTTGTCAGCGGGGTTGTCCTTTTGGTGGATATTTCAGTGCGAACTCCTCCACACTACCTTGGGCCGAGCGAACCGGAAACATGACGATGCGTACCGATGCCGTGGTCCATTCCATTATTTATGATGAGAAAAAAGGTAAAGCAACCGGAGTCAGAATCGTGGATGCCGTTACCAAAGAAACAGAAGAATACTACGCGGATGTCATTTTCCTCAATGCTGCCGCAATCAATACCAACCTGATCCTCTTGAACTCCACTTCGAGTCGTTTTCCAAACGGACTTGGCAATGACAATGGCTTGTTAGGCAAATTTGTCGCTTTCCACAATTACCGAGCGGGAGTTTCCGCGGAGCATGAAGGCCATCAGGAATATACCACTTCGGGCGACAGGCCCACCAGTGGTTATTTTCCAAGGTTCCGGAATGTTGAAAAACAGGAAACGAATTTCCTCCGTGGCTATGCTGCAGGATTCAGCGCCTATCGTGGATCCTATGCCGATCAAAGTGGTATCGGGATGGAATTGAAGGAAAATCTGTTGAATGCGAACAATTATGGCCCTTGGAGAGTCGGTTCCCATATGATGGGCGAAACGATCCCAAAAGAAACGAATTATGTCGCCCTGGACCCCAATGAAAAAGACGCATGGGGAATCCCGCAATTGAGAATCAACATTGCCTATGATGACAATGATGAGAAAATGATCAAGGATTATCAGGAGCAAATGACCGAGATGTTCGAAAAGGCAGGTTTCATCAATATCAAAACCCGTGACGACAACCGGGCGCCGGGTTTGGATATCCACGAAATGGGAGGAGTCAGAATGGGGCATGATCCCAAAACATCCCTGCTCAACAAACACAACCAACTCCATGCCTGCACCAATGTCTACGTGACCGATGGTGCCTGCATGACTTCCACCGCAACACAAAACCCCTCCCTCACCTATATGGCCTTGGCAGCGAGGGCGGCGGATCATGCCGTGAAGGAAATGAAAAAATAAGGATCTCTTTTTTGTCCTGAATTAAGAGATACTCAGCTAGCTTAAGCATCTTGTGGGCCTATTTACAACCCACAAGATGTTTTTTTTTAATGACATTTTTTTGAAGAAAACACCGTAAAAACTTATTCTTCCGTAGATTAGGGATGTAATTTCCATTTTCATGTCTATGCAAATTTCGTCAAAAAGTTTAGCGGCAATATTTTTTCTCCACCTCTTTGTTTTAACCCATTCATTTGGCCAGTCAGCGATTGAGAAATTGCCTGAGCTCATCCTGAACTACAATCAAGCCTTTCCTTGGGAGAAAGTTTATTTACATACAGACAAGCCCCAATACTATTCCAAGGACACCATTTGGATCAAGGCCTATGGAATTCTTGAAAAAGAAGAGAAGACAGCCAACACTTCTTCGGTTCCGCTATATGTGGAGCTTATTGATCCCAAATTCCAGAGAATAGCTGCTGAGATCACCATCAAAATGGATCAAGGCAATGGAAGGGGGGATTTGGTGATTACTGAAGACCTTACACCAGGACCCTATACCCTCCGCGCATATACCAATTACATGAAAAATTTTGGAGGGGAGGCGGTTTTTCACAAGGATATCTGGATAAGGGATTTTATACCGGGTCAAAGTCTTGGCTATACAGAGGGTTCAGATCTGCAATTGTCATTCTTTCCGGAAGGGGGAGTTTTGGTGGATGGAATCAAAAGCAAAATTGGGATAAAAGCTTCTGAGCCAGGAGCCAAAGGCATTGCTTCATTCGGGTATTTGTTCAACAGCAAAATGGATACTTTGCTTAGGTTCGAAACCAATCCTATGGGTGTTGGTAGTTTAAGTTTTGTTCCACAAATAAATGAAACATATGAAATCAGAGCAAAGACCAAAAAAGGTCCCTGGCAAAAGTTCCGGCTCGCTGCGATACAAGCGACAGGCTTTGTCATGGAAGTTGACCCTTTGAGCAATATAGAAAACATCAACATCACTATTCAACACAATTCAGGGGATACCCGAGACCTGTTTTTGATTGGAATGTCCAAGGGAGGATTGGTCTATCAAAAGCAAATGGATGCCAAACGGAATCAACAGGTTTCAATTCCAAAGGATGATTTTTTACCCGGATTGGTTTCTTTTTATTTAATGGATACAGAGACCAATATTTTGGCCCAGAGGCTGGTCATGCTTCATCCCTTTTCCAATGGAATCGGGAATTTCCTAACAGATAAATCTAGTTATCAAACCAAAGACACTGTTGAATTGGAAGTTGAAATTACAGATGAGTTTGGACGAGGTTTACCGGGTGACTTTTCTGTTTCTGTATTGGATTCTTACCAAGTTATTTCTTCCTTAAAAGAAGATAATATTTTTACCAATTTTCACCTCAGTTCCGAAACCAGCAGTGAGATAGAAAACCCATTTCATTATTTTGATCCAGAAAACCCCTATGCAGCGCGTGATTTGGACGACCTGTTGCTGACTCAGCGATGGAGAAGATTTTCCTGGGAAAACCTGCGCTTGCTTGACAACCGGTCGGTTCATTATATTGAAGAAGGTTTGAGCTTATCCGGTAACCTCTCCGGCATGAAAAAAGACAATAGTCATCGACTGGCTCTCCTGATCAATCCATTTTCTGGAGAACCCATCTTCCATGAGGGTGACACGGATCCAGAAGGAAATTTCAGTTTCAGAGGCTTGGAATATTATGATTCGGTTGGGGTATTTTTACAGGCCTATATTCCCATAGAAAAAGGGAAAAACACATGGAAAGTTCTGAAAAAACATGAAGTGAACCTTTCGAAGGTTGAAAAACCTGTTCTTGAAAACAGGACTTTTGCGACGCTGCCGACTATTTTTTATTATACCGATGATGATGCTTATTTGGTGAAAGTCAAAAAAGTCAATGACATGCTGGATCAGATGCGAAAGTTCCGGGATATTGAGCTAGGGGAAGTGACAGTAACCGGAAGAAGAAGCAACTTGGTTCCCGACAAAAGAGCAGAATTCTATCAAAACAGTCCTTATACAAGTCTGGAAATAACTGAAGAAATGCATGCTTACCAAAACATATTCCATTTTTTGAAGACCAAGCTTGGCTATAAGGTAATTGGGGATGAATTCAGCCTCAGTCCTCCGCCAATCCTGACATTGCGAAGCGGTTCATTAAACACGGGTGGTGTTAGGTTCATCATTGACGGCAAGCCCACCTTCAACAACCTGTTGGCTGCATCCTTGCCCTTACATCAGATTGAGCGAATCGACATCTTAAGGGGGCCCAATGTGCCATCGATATACGGGGCGAACAGCGAGGGCGTGATCAATGTACTTACCAAATCCGGGAACCCAAATCCAGACTTTTCCAAGCTGGCAATAACGGGGAATGCCACCATGGTTGCCAAAGGATATGCGCCTGTCCGTGATTTTTATACAGGACCGGATCCGGAAGTTCCTTTGGGCATGGACTACAGATCCACACTTTATTGGAATCCAGAAATCCGTACTGATGCAAATGGAAAAGCAAAAATTATATTCCAGTTGTCAGATGGTGATTCTGAGGTATGGGTTAGGTTAGAAGGGTTATCAGATGCAGGGGAACCGGTATTTGTCATGCATAAAATCAAAGTGGGAGAAAAATAAATGCGCCTGAAAATACCAAAAGCTTTAATGCTCAGCTTTTTCGCACTGTACTTTTTTGCAGCTGTAGGACCTGTGCTTGCTCAATATTCCATTAAAGGCAGAATTATAGATGCTGAAAGTTTTAAGCCCCTGTCTTTTGCGACCGTATTTGTGAGCAATTCATCTTTTGGGGAAATTACAGACGAAGAGGGTTTATTTGAAATACAAATTCCTGAGGGAGAGCACAACCTTGTCATCAGTTTTATGGGGTACGAGCCATTTAGTTATAGTCTGTCCACCAGATCACTCCGGGATTTTTATGAATTCCGCCTTTTGCAACAGCCAATTGATTTGGAAGAGCGTGAGGTAATGGGTCGACGGGATGCAACTTGGCACAAAAATCTACAAATTTTTGAAAGGTATTTTTTGGGAAACAGCAGCAACGGCGTCAAATCTAAAATCCAAAATCCAGAGGTATTGATCTTGGATGCGGAATCCAACAATTCTAAATTAAAAGTTACCGCTAGGGAAATCCTTGAGATAAAGAATCCCAATTTAGGTTTTCAAATTAAATATGTGTTGTTGGGTTTTGAGTATGACTTTTCTTCGCAGCAGGTCACCTATTCAGGTTATCCTTACTTTGTGGAGGCTGATATACCAAAACGTAGACTCAAGAAAGTTACGGATTCACGTGAGAAAGCATATTTGGGTAGCATCATGCACTTTGTCAGATCATTGTACCGGGGCAATTCCAGTGAGGAGGGTTTTGAAGTCCATTCCACAGAGAAAGCCTTGAATCCTAACTGGACAGCGCCGAAAAGTGATTCTAGCCAATTGTCCAGCCGAATCGAAAAAGCAATCGGACAAACCCCAATTCTTCCTGGTTATATTCCCCAATGGATCAACCTTCCAAAACAACCCATTCATGATCCAAATGAATTGATACAGACCACCTCTGATGGCAAAATATTCATGACCTATGCAGCGCCCGTTTATGTGGTATATCAGCACGAAGCCGAAGATCCTGAATTTCATCCTTATAGTCTGAGAAACATCAGCCCCCTTGTTAGGGATCTTGGTTTGTCCGGAAATGAAGAGCTCCATGATCGGGGAAAATTTTCTCAGGTGAGTCTGTTGTACATGCGGGCAAAAGCTGTTCAATTATTTGTCAACGGCAGCTATTTTCATCCCTATGACATTTTTGTGGAAGGGTATATGGCTTGGGAAAAAATAGGGGATTTATTGCCCTTTGAATATGAGCCTTTGCCAAAAAAACAAAGACCCTGATCCGTTTATCAACCAGGATTTATATCCTCAGCATTCTTTATTTTCGGCTTATCCGCTCTATGGGATGAACAACCGAAGATATCCCCGAAATATGCATTAGGCTTCCTAATGGGATCGAAACTGCATGAAAACCAGGCTATTGGAAGACTAATTCCTAACACCAATAGGGTAAAGTCAAAAATAGGCAATCCCTAATTGAATATCGGGCAATTACAATCTTGAATGGGGTTCGCAATGCATAAAACGGGTTAAACCATGTACATTTCCTACTCCTTTGAAAAGTTGAACTTTTGTAGGCGCAAATGACCGAGAGGTTTGAAAAAGCCGGTTTTATCTATCAAAACCAGGGGCGATAACCGGGCGTCCAGATTGGGGATCCACGAAAAGGGAGGTGTCAGAATGGGGCATGATCCCAAAACATCCCTGCTCAACAAACACAACCAGCCCCATGCCTGCACCAATGTCTACGTGACCTATGGCCCCTGCATGACTTCCATCACTACACAAAATCTGTCCCTGACCTAGATGGTCTTGGCAGCCAGAGCAAAGGGTCATGCCGTGAAGGAAATAAAACAAGGCTGATCTTTATAAAACTGAGCAATAAAAAAACCCAAGGGGCTAAATCCTTGGGTTTTTTTATTGTTTCAATTAAACAAAGGGTATTTTATCGCTCTTATTTTTTCTGCGCTTTTTTCATCGGATTGTCACCGGTAGAAACTCCTCTGGCACCACCAGCGCCTTTGAAAAGCTCAAATCGGGTAGGTGTTGCCTGACTTGGCCAATAGTTGTTGGATTCGTCGATATCGGCTGTTTCTCTGAAGGGGTCCAAAACGATGTTTTTCACTTCCTTGAACTTTGCAAATACTTTGGTGACTTCGCTTTCATTCAATCTCCATATTTCAGCTGGAATTCTTTCGATTTCCGAAGTTCCATCCACATAGTTGAATTGGATGATCAAAGGCATGACCAAACCACCGACGTTGCTGAATTTCATTTCATAGAAATTCAAACCGGAGTTCAGCAAATCTTTTTCCTTTTGGTTCAATCTGGCCATAAAGTCTTTGTAGGCTTTCTCGTCCTCAGGAGTGACTGCGAATGGATTGTAGCTGTTGTAGAAATCCCTGGTAGCAGGATTTGCTTCCAATACGGTTTGTGGGATATCCTGTTTGTTGTAGGTTTTGCTGACGTAAGATTCCTCTCTGTCAAATTCCTTTTTGGCATCGGCTTTCTTTTCTGCTGGCGTTCTGTTGTCCAGTTTGAACCAATTCACTTGGTCCAAAGAAATGTCAACCGGCTCAGCACCGTAAAACCAACCTCTCCAAAACCAATCCAAATCCACCCCGGAGGCATCCTCCATGGTTCTGAAGAAATCTTCAGGCGTTGGGTGTTTGAACATCCATCTGTTCGCATATTCTTTGAAAGCATAGTCAAACAGCTCACGACCCATAATGGTCTCTCTCAAGATATTGAGTGCAGTGGCAGGTTTTGCATACGCATTGGGACCAAACTGGATGATGTTTTCGGAATTGGTCATGATCGGCTCCAACAGGTGTTTTTCACTTGCCATGTAGGAAACAATTTTATGGGCGGCACCTCTTCTGGAAGGATAATCCCTGTCCCACTCTTGCTCAGCCAAAAACTGCATGAAGGTGTTCAAGCCTTCGTCCATCCAAGACCACTGTCTTTCGTCGGAGTTGACGATCATTGGGAAATAATTGTGACCGACTTCATGGATGATGACCGAAATCATGCCGTATTTCACGGCGTCGGAATAAGTACCATCGGCATCCGGACGACCATAATTGAAGCAGATCATCGGGTATTCCATTCCGTTGGAAGCCTCCACAGAGATGGCGACCGGGTAAGGATAATCAAATGTCCTTGCAGAATAGGATTCTATCGTGTGGGCAACTACCCTTGTGGAATATTGCTCCCAAAGTGGATTGCCTTCTTTTCCGTAATAGGACATTGCCATGACGTCTTTGCCAGCTTGCTTGACGGCCATTGCATCCCAGATAAACTTTCTGGAAGAAGTCCATGCAAAATCCCTTACGTTTTCGGCATGGAAAATCCAGGTTTTCTTGTTCTTCGCCTTTCCTTTTTCCAATCTTTCTGCTTCCGCCTGGGTACGGATGACCACAGGTTTGTCATAGGTTTTTTGTGCAAGATTCCATCTGTCCAACTCGACTGCGCTAAGCACCTCCTCTGGATTTTGGAGTACACCGGTAGAGCCAACCATGTGGTCTGCAGGAACCGTGATTTTCACTTTGTAATCACCAAATGCCAAGGCAAATTCCCCTCTTCCGACGAATTGCTTGTGTTGCCAGCCTTCAAAGTCTGAGTAAACAGCCATTCTTGGGAACCACTCAGCCATGGTGTAGAGATAATTCCCGTCTTTTTCAAAGAACTCATATCCGGGACGGCCGCCGATAAAACTCATTCGGTCGTGGATATTGAAGCTCCAATCTACAGTAAACTCAAATTTCTCACCTGCTTTCAAAGGCTGAGGAAGGTCTACACGCATCATGGTTTTGTTGATGGTCACCGAAATATCATTTCCGCTCATGTCTTTGAGGGAATTGATTTTGTAACCCAAGTCCAGGTCATGCCATACAATGGACTCCAATTGTCTCATGGACATTCTTTGGCCGATTTGACTGGACGCAATTTTTGGGGTGTTGGAATCCTTGGCCCTTTCGTTTTGGTCCAACTGGATCCATAAATAGGTGAGGGCGTCCGGGGAGAAGTTGTGGTAGGTGATTTTTTGGGAGCCTTTGATGGACTGGTTGTCGTCGTTCAGTTCCACTTCGATTTCGTGATCGGCTTTTTGTTGCCAATACATGTGTCCAGGGGCTCCGGAGGCCGTTCTGTAGACGTTGGGAGACCTGAATGTGGTTCCCAATTGCTCAAAACGCTCTGCGTGGTTTTGGACACTTTTTTGAGCGAAAAGAGAAACGGAGGTCAATAATCCGATTCCAATCGCAGTAAGTAATCTTTTCATTCTTTTTAATTTAAAGTAAAATGTCCCTGATCCAATGAACCAAGAATTTCAAATATCGCTTAATTTATCAATCTTCAGAACTAAATATAGGACGAAGAAAACCTTTTTCCGGTAATTTTTCCAAAAGCGGTTGTTTTATGATTTCACTTTCTTGGAAAATGGTCTTTTTAAAAAAAAAACTCACATCCACTTTACCAATACTTGGTTTCAAGCATCATCATCACGGACATTCCCAACACAATTGCAGAGATGACCAAAGTCCATTCTTTGCGGTTGATGCCTACCAAGCCCACCAAAAGGGAGGAAGCCAGCAAAAACAGGGCGACGATGATGAGTTGCCCGACTTCCAAGCCTAGATTGAAGGCCAACAAGGGTTGAAAGATGGAGGATTCCCTGCCCAACAATGATTTCAGGTAATTGGAAAAGCCCAATCCATGGACCAATCCGAAGAAAAGTGCGAAGAAATAATTGATCTGGACCCCCCTTCCCGTACTTGCCTTTGGCTTGAAGATATTGACCAAGGCGGTGATCGCGATGGTAACGGGGATCAGAAACTCGATCAAGTTGCTGTTCACCTTGACCAAATTCAATGTGGCCAAGGCCAAAGTAACCGAATGCCCGATGGTGAATGCAGTGACCAGGATCAATATTTTTTTCCAATCCCTCCCGATGTAAATTGCACAAAGTGCAATGACAAAAAGAATATGATCGAAACCTGCCAAATCAAGAATATGTTTGATGCCTAACTGAAAGTACAGTTGAAACTGACCCATGCTTATTTTACGTTGAAATTTATGGCCGAAGTATTCTCCGGCGCGTTAGATAATTGTATAATTTTGCAAAAAAAGTAAAAATCATCCATATCCATGCTACATTATTATATTTTCTCACTCATTATAGGATTGAAGGTACTTTTGCATCCTTTCTATATCAGCCTCACAGATATCCGCTACAATGCACAGGGCCAAAACCTGGAAATCGCACAGAAGATTTTTTGGGATGATTTGGAAGTGGCCCTTTCGGAATCTTCCAACAGCAAGGTGGATTTTTTGAATCCCTCCAATCCGGAGAAACTGAATAAAATGGCAAGGGAATACCTGCTGGCTTCCAATGCGATCACTGTCAATGGGCAAAAGATTGAGTTGAGATACTTGGGATACGAGATTGAGGAAGATGCTGCTTGGTTTTATATGGAGACAGGCAAAATCCCTTTTCCCAAACAGGTCAGCATCAAAAACACGGTGCTGTTGAATCAGTTTGATGGACAACAGAACATCGTCAATTTTTACTTGGACAAAAAGCCCAAAAGTTTGATCCTTTATAAGGAAAATGAAACCGGAAACCTTGTTTTTTAACCCGTGTGATGCTCGAACACTTCAAATCTGAAATAGCCTTGAAATCAGTCGGTTGATTGCTGTTTCCGACTTCAGCCTATCGGTAAAATGCATTCTTCTTCTAATAGTCTGATTTTCTTGCAGTTTCAACCTCATTTGGAGACTTAGTGCATGTTTCGGGTATAAGATTTTTGGAATAAAGGATCGAATACACTGAATAGGTTTTCAATACATTCTCAATACAAAAAAGGCTACCCGATGAAGGTAGCCTTTTTGATTGTAAACATGAGAAGATCTGAAAGTCCCGGTTATTCTGGTACAGCGTCATTGGCTGTAGTGGCATACAATCCAATCATATTGCCCGTGAATCCTCCGGCCACATTGGTTGACAGGATATCCCCCGACACCTCAAAATAGGTGAAATCCCCTTCTCCAATTGCATAACCAAATGCATAAGCATCTCCGGTTGCCTTTACCTGCAACCTGATCGGGCCTTTTGTTTCAATTTTTGCGCTTCCGATGATTTGTGATTCTCCTTTTTCGGTTCTTTGAAGGAGAATGAAATCTTCATTCCCTTTTTTGGTGATCCCAAAGACATAATTGAACTTCTCACTCTGAACCGTGGTGATTCCGGCCAGTTCTTTTTCGGAAGCAGGCTTGAATTCGATGGCGGTAGTAAAGGCAAAGTTTTTGTGCTGCTGTCTGTAGAATAAAGTGGAAGTTGGTTTGACCTCCTTGATATTTACAGCAAATGGGTTGATTTGAAGTCCTTTTTTGTTGAAGGAAATAAAATCTTCCCTCGGGCCACGCAAGCCGATCCATCTAAAATCAAGTTTTTCGGCATCGAATCTTTCCGTGTAGGTGAAATTGCCATTTGGAAAAAATCCATCTGAACCGGTTTTGTTCTCAGTGATGCCCGCCGGCATTTTCAATTTTGGCTCCATAGGGATCAATCCGTTTTCGAATACCGGAAATTCACCCGACCAATCTACCGGAAGAATAAAGGTCTCTCTACCCGTATTCACCCTGTTTTTGTCATTTGGTCTTATGCCCAAGAACACACCGTAGTATTTGTCATCTGGTCCAAGGACCAAATCGGCATGACCAGCCCAATCCACTTTATTGCTTCTGTTGTTTCCAAAATATTTCTGTGTCAAGATTGGATTCGAAGGTGCCGGGATAAAAGGTCCCGTGGGGCTGTCACTTTTGAAGATCACCTCGCTGTGATTTCCACCGGTACCCCCTTCTGCGCACATCAGGAAATATTTCCCATCCTTTTTGTAAATGTGCGGGGCTTCTATCCAAATAGGATTCTTTGAAGGGTCCACGCCACCATCTACAATGATCTTATCTGTGCCTGCCACTACTTGGTCATTATCGAGATCATATTCCCAAATTTTGATGACGCGGTGACCTTCGTATCTTTCCTCTCCTCTATTTGGTGCATCGTTGTGCACCACATAGGCTTTGCCATTGTCATCAAAAAACAATCCTGGATCGATGCCATCAAACTTGAGTTTAATGGGGTCACTCCAGCCTTGCATCGGATCTTTTGTCTTGACCACGATATTGCCAAAACCTCCGGCAAACTGGGTGGTGATCATATAAAAGGTGTCATTGTATGGGTTGTACTTGATGTCGGGGGCATAAATCCCCATGCTTATTCCCGTATCCTGAACCTTCAATTGGGATTTTCGATCCAGAACATGACCTATTTGCTTCCAATTCACAAGATCCTTGGAATGGAAAATCGGCACCCCGGGAAACATGGCAAAAGAGGAAACCACCATGTAATAATCGTCTCCTTTTCTGGTAATCGCCGGGTCAGGATAACATCCTTGGAGAATGGGATTGTAAAATTCATTTTCCTTAAGTGGGTTGTCGATGTAAACTTGGTCTTTTCCCTCATATACCACTTCTGTGAAAATGGGAGGATTGTTTTTTTTCTTTTGGCCATACCCGTCTGATACGGAAATGAAAGCCAAAAGGAAAGCCAAAATAACTGCTGGTTTTCTTTTCATTTTGCTGGTTTTATCTGTTTGATTATGAATTTTTTATGATTAAAATTATTGGTTAGAAGGCCACTGTCAATCCTGTAACAAAGACAACATCTTCATGCCATACCTTCTGCCCAACTCCCGGTAGCCAGCGGCCGAGAAATGGAGCCCATCCTCCAAGGCCTCGCAGTCGGTGGAGGAAATCACATACGCTTGTGGAATCACTGTGGGCAATGTTTGAATAATGGCATTCATGCTGGCACACTTTCCACCCTGATCGGCACTGACCATTTCACCTGCCAAGAAGGGAAGGGAATTGGGAGCCAAACCCAGATCCGCTAGAATAGTATCATAAACGCCCTTGGTTTTTTTTGGCCAGTTTTCATCTCCTGTGTTCGATTCCCCTTGATGGAGCAATATTCCTTTGATCATGCCGTCTTTTTGGGCGATTTTGGCCAATTCGATTAATCTCGCATAGGGATCTCCATCATATTCCTTGACCATATTCTGTAGCCAATCAGGTGAAGACTGTACATAGGATTCAAAATTCCCTTTTTCAAAAAGTTCGATCTTTGCTCCTCCAACGGAGACATTGATGATCCCGATTTTAATATTTTCAGGGAGATGTTCTGTCAACGTCCTTCCGAAATAATCTGCAGGACCAAGCCCGGTATGGCATCTGGTCAAAGGTGCCGTTGCCGGATACCATTGGCCTTTTTTTCTGTTCAGGTTGTCGCAGTCGATGGCTTGCAAAACCTTGAATCGATCATCCTCAATGGTGTCCTGACCTTCAAATTTGGCCGCACCTTCCATATTGGATTGTCCAAAACTTAGGAAGATGTAAAAGTTTTCATCCTGTTGGGCGAAAGCCGATAGGCCAATGTTGAAGAGAAAAAAAGCCAAGAGGAATGGCTTGAGGTGGTTTGATTTCATAATGCTGTTCATTTAGGAATGCTTGAAGCGATAAATTTTCCTTCGCACGCTTATTTTTATTCTCCAATTGTTTACTTGCCTTGCCGCCGTTACCGTCCAAATGGCATCGGAAAATTTTTCCACCATTTCGCCACTACGGTAATCCCACCAATCAGCCGAAGTGGCCACGGTTTTCCCGCTCTATCCAAAAACAGTTCAGGTGAATGAGCATCTCTTGGCTATCGAACGGTCTTTTCATCAGGGATTAAAATTTTATTTGATCCTCAATTTTGAAATAGTCAAAATCAGCATGACCTCCAGGCTGCTCGGTTGAGTAATAGAACAAACCGTACCGATACCCCATGAAATGAGGAAGCGTGTATTTCATTTGCAAAACATCTCCCAATTGCTTCCAGTTTTTTCCTTCATCAAGGCTGTAATAGAATTTTGCTTCGTCTTTCCTTTCATGAAAATCACAGACAGCCCTCAGCAAAACCGAATCCCCAACGAATGCTACGGTCTCAATTTCACTTTCAGATGCATCAGAAGCCTTTTTCATGACCAGCTTTTTTTGTCCATCCTGAACCCGAACGCCAATCAGTCCATAGTCTTTCTGCAGCAAAGTAAGTCCTGCAAAATCACCTTCTTTCATCCCAGAAACATCGATTTTGATGGTTCCCATACTTTCGGGGCCAATTGTCCTTTGGGTAAGGGTGTTTCTGGCGGATAAAACACCTTGGTCAACCCGATCGGTTTTCAGTCTGAGGGTTCCTTTTTTCCCATTGATAGACCAAAGGTCAGGAACGGGATTGTGATTCCATTGCCAGACCAAGGGCAAATCGGCATCTCTTTTTTTCCTCTTGAAATCATCAGAAGCGACGATTCCAGGCATAAGTCCTTTGCTTTCTGGCAGGTCAAGTTCCATGGGAACCTTACCGGCTACGCCCAAAACCGGCCATCCATCTTCCCAAGTGACGGGGACCAAATAGGGGACTCTACCTACAGCACCATTGTCCCGGAAGAGATAAGCAAACCAATCTCCATTAGGAGTGTCAATCAAACCTCCTTGAGCAACACCCTTGTCCTGAAGCGCAACTCTTCCTTCATAAGGGCCTTCGATATTGTCCGATCTGTGGATGATGACTGTCCGCATTCCCCCTTTGGGCCAGGCGATATTGAAAAGGTAATATTTGTCATTGACCTTAAAAAGTTGTGCCCCTTCAGCCGGCAAGCCGACATTGTTCCCTGAAGGTTCGGTGGCGTTTTGGATCAATACCCTTTCCGTATTTGGCTTTACCCCAGTCAGATCACTTTCCAATTCCACCATTTTGATGGTGCCAGCTCCCCAAATCAAATAGACCTTTCCATCGTCTTCAAAAAACAAGGTATGGTCATGCAGGGAAGGTTCGAAGACCATGGATTTCCAAGGGCCCTTTTCGATGTCTTTGGTAGAATAAATGTAAGTTTTACCCGTGTTTCCAGAAAAAGTACCTATGTAATAAACACCGTTGTGGTATCTAAGGCTACTTGCCCAAGAACCTTTTCCATACATCTGTTTTCCATTTTCCAGCTTTAGATCCTCGCTTGAACTCAATATTTCATAAGCATAATTGACCAATTCCCAATTGACCAGATCCTTGGATTTCATGATGGGGACTCCGGGATTCATGTGCATGGTCGTGGAGCCCATGTAATACGTATCCCTAACCCGGATCATGGACATGTCAGGCACATCCGCATGGATTATTGGATTGGAGGCTTTTTGACCATAAAGGGAGTGACTCGAAAAGCAACTCAAAAAAGTGAAGAATAGGAGGGTAAACCGAAGGTTGCGCATATAGGATTAAATTTTGATAGGCCATATACAATCAAGTACATGGCCTTTCAAGAAGTTAATAATTTTGTTGGTTTAAGGGAATAATTGAGTTATTCGTATTTTGCTGCAAGTTGGATTATTTCGTTGACGACCGTTTTTGGAGAATTGTCTCTATTGAAGAGTAGGGGATAATCTGTTCTGCCTCTCACAGGCCAGCCATTTTTCCATGAATCTCCGTCATTCACTCCCCAAAGTGTTACCCTAGAGATTTTGTCATGGTGGTCCAGGAATAGTTTGAAGAAAGCTAAATATCGCGCATTGAATTTCATTTGAACGTCATCAGGCAATCCTTCTGTATATGGATTTAGACTTTGTTGATAGTCGACATTGGTCGATACATCGGCGCCCATGTCCCTTCTCGGTGATGGCAATACACTGAGGTCCATTTCCGTGATCATCACAGTCACTCCAAGATCCGAATAGGCCAAAATGCTTTTTTCGAACTCCTCAATGGTGGGGTATTCCAGGCCCAAGTGCCCTTGCATTCCGATACCATCGATTTTGATCTCTTGGGCTTGTAAATCTTTTACCATTTTCACTACGCCTGCTCTCTTTCCAGAGTTGGCCATGGAATAGTCGTTGTAATACAATTCGGCTTCCGGGTCTGCTTCGTGTGCATACTGAAATGCCAATTTTATAAAATCCTCACCAAGGATCTCAAAAAATTTACTTTTTCTCCAAGAGCCATCATCCAAGATTGCCTCGTTGACCACATCCCAGCCTTTTACTTGGCCTTTGTATCTGCCCACTACGGTTTTGATATGGGTTTCCATCCTTTTTGCCAGGACTTCTGGGCTGACATCTTTCCCCTCTGCATCTGTAAAAAACCATCTCGGCGCCTGCGAATGCCAGATCAAGGTATGGCCGACGACATGCAGGTTGTTTTTCTTGCCGTATTCAACAAACTTGTCTGCTTGGGAAAAATTAAATTCCCCTTCTTTGGCTTGAAGCATGCCACTTTTCATGACATTTTCCGCAACAATTGAATTGAAATGGGTACCAAGTACTTCCATCGTGGAGGCATCTGTCTCGTGGATGTGGTTTCTCCCCATAGCAGCACCGATATAAAATTTGCCTTCGAAAGCATCCTTCAATGTAATTGCAGGATTTTTTTCCGATCGCACTACGCAGCCCAATCCAATCAGAACGACTGCAGCGAGGGATATTCCTTTTTTTAATTTATTCCATTTTGTGTTCTTCATTTAGCATTGGGTTCAAATAGGTTTGGATTGATATTTTTTAAGCTTTAAAATTCATCCAAATTATCGGTGATGGAGAAATCTACAATGGATTTTATCGTATAGGTTTTTCTCGATCCTTTCGATTGGAAGGGAAACTGAAAACAGACTTGTTTTTTTATGATTTGAATAAAATGGAAAGGTCAACAATTAAGATTTCGTCAACCTTTCCATTAAACCCGTTTTACGCAATTCCAATTTTATTCCAGCCTAGGATTACTTAAAAATCAGTCTTTGATTACAATTTTTGACTTCACCTTATCGGGTGTAAGCTGAATTTTCCAATTTAATAGTCTGATTTTGTATTAGGTATAATCCCATTATGTGGTTTGAGGCATGTTTCTGGTTAAATTTTACTGATTTTTTAATCCATCCGCAAAACCTGCATAAGAAGGTTTACGCGTTAGGTTGACATCCCAAAGACCTTGTCTCAAGGTATTGTCTGATTCACTGTCAATGGCGCTTCCCAATGTGATTCCGTATCGCTGTGCAGCTGGAACGTATTGTTCGTAAAGTGCCAACACTTCTCCGTAGATTTCGGCTTGTCTTTCCAGCATCGTTGCTGTCGGCTGTGCAGACATGATGCGCACTTCTAAGCCCGAAACCCTGACCATCTTTCCGGTAGCTGCCAACAATTGGAACATGGTACCGATATCTGATGTGTTGGAATTCAGAGAAAGTTGCATTCTAGTCCCGATGCCATCTACTTGAGCGCCCTTGTTTTCCAAATAAGTCACATAATCGATCAGACCACGGCATTTATCCAGATTGGCTTCAAGACCACTCTCATTGATAAATAACAAATCTGCTGGATTACCATGTTGACGAGCCATTTGAAATGCCTTTACCCCGTAGTCTTTGCCCAAATAATCTTGCCAATAAAATTCTCCATCTGGCAAAGTCCTACCCAAACCGGATCTCAATTCTGCTGGATTGTTCTGATCCATCGGTTCATCGAGTACATTCCTGGCTTTGATTTGGTCTTTGGTCTGGCCGACTACCTGAGAAACCCAACGCTCCATTTGTGTACCGATGATGGAATTTTTTTCTTGGGCTGTCTTCTCCACCACAGTGGTACTTCCACCTGAAGCATTGGCATTGCTCAGCACCACATTGTCAATGTAAACAGTGCCCGCAAACTCTCCATAACTAAAAATCAATCTCCCTCTATCGTCTGCGTTTACAGTAGTGGAAAGATTTGCCAAGCGCCACTCTTGCGTCACGAACACTTGACCAAATCCATTTGAAGAGTAATCCGGACTCTGTAATTCAGGCCTGATCACCCCGTCTGCAGTTCCTTTTACCCAAAAACTCAGGTTGTAAGTTTCGCCGTTTTTGACCGGCTGAGCCAACTGATAAACCGTCTGGACTTCCCAGAAACCTCCTGTTGTGGAAGGGTTGGTGACAAAGAATGCACTTCCGGAACCGCCAACTCCCTGGCCATTGGCTGTTACACCTCTTGTGGAATTATTGCCCCATCCACCCCAAGAATCACCAGACTCGAAATCTCCGTTGGAAATGAGATTGCTGATCATTGGGGGTCCATCGACATCATAGACATACAGGTTGTTGATGTCGAGATAGTAAGTTGCGGAAGGCGTATATCCCAATTCCAATTGGAATTTAAAGGAATTGCCTTCAAATGCATTCACCCTAAACCTGACTTCCTTCCAAGAAATACTTGTTGAAAATGTAGGTGTGGCAGGTCCAGAACCAAACCATGCAAGCTCTGGAGTATTTTCCGAAAGTCCTTCAAAAGTAAATCTACCTTCACCGGGAACATCAGATTTGATATAAGCAATGACCTCGTAAGTTTTTCCGGGAATGACTGGAATCTCCGGCGAGGTGATCCGAACGCTGTTTGGTGAAGCTACTGAAGCGCCCACTACCAGCTTAACTGCAGGCACACCATTTCCCATGCCATCGCCTTGCGCTATAGTCACTCCTGAACTGACAGTCCAATCGTTCAACTCACCCTCTTTTAATCCATCTAAAGCCAATTCATTGTCAAAGGCGGGAGATTCTACAATCAACGGAGAAAGCAAGCCGTTGAGATAAGCTGAATTTTGGTTGTTGTAGGAAATCAAAGAGGAGCCAAATACGGAAACGTCTTTTTGTGCCGCCATCTCCAGAAGACTCTGGATGTTTACCAAATTGATGGTGCCATTGTCTTGAACAAGATTTCTATGGGACATACCGGTGTTTGGCGTAAACTCATTGAAATTCCTATTCACAAATCTATATTTCAATCCAGCAGAAGTGTAATCCGTCAGTGGCATGGCAACACCCAATTTGAAATTGGGATAGGCCACCGTGTCCAGCAAACTTCTCAAGGCAGCATAACTGTTAAGCTCTTCCTGCAAAGCGATGCTTTCGGGTTTTTCAGTATTGAACGCTAAAGGATCAAAATCAGCACATGCAGTCATCAAACCCGCCGTTAATGCCAATATTCCAAGTTTTTGAAATTTTTTCATACCTATTCCTTTTTAATTTTTAAATCACTATTTCAAAACTGGATTGAAGGTTTCCAAACCTACTCCTCGATTTCTCATTACCAAAGTATCTACAGCGCTAAGCCTGAATTGAGGATGATTGATCTCATATTGTAAGTAAATCGCATCTCTATCCTGGTTGCCCCAACTTTTCTTTTCGCCTTTTTTCACAAAAGAACCTGATCCGGAAGCGGTGATTCCATCAGTAGCCGAAGTAACCGTACAGTTGCCTTGGTTGTCAAAAGTCAGAAAAAGATCAGCGGCAATATTTTCTCCGCCTGAACCTTGGATGGTCAGAGGAAACTGAATGGTGCTTAAAGATTCGGTATGGAGACTTTTCAGCTCATCTTGCTCCACAAATTCCCTTCTTCTCACCACTTCTTTGCTCAGACCCTCAAAACCGGGCTTGCCTGTCATGGTGTCTTTTCCTCTTCTCAGATAGATGCCATGCCATTCATTGACATATTTAATGGCATAGAGGACAAAGTCCTTCGGTATGACATCCCAGTCGCCGATAACATGCGGATTGGGATTGGCCAAAGTGGACCTGCCCACAAGTACAGAGTCTGCATTGTCCACGCTTTTGATTCTCAATGGAACCACATAGGTGTTTTTAAGCGCATTGGGATCGTTGAAGAAGGCGCCTGTCAACTGGATTTCTACCCCACCAATGATTTCACCTTTTGGGATGATGATGTGGGACGCAGCGAGCTGATAATATTCAGAAGGCAATGTCAGGACTTCATCTCCACCCTCAGAGAACAAAAGATTATTGGAGAGGGATGGGTCAACCTCGATTTCGAGCCGGAGATCCTGACGATTTGTGTAAACGCCACCGGTAGTAGCCATTATCCTGAACTTCCTTTCATTGTCAAGCGAGGTGTCAAAGATGTCCTCTCCCAGCGTGATCGTTCTTACGGGATATTGATGGGCAAAATACACCGTTTGCTTGTCAAAATCAGGAAATTCCCAGTCTTGGTTCACACAGGAAAAAGCTCCTATCACCAAGGATGCAAATGCTATTTTTATAATTTTTTTCATCTTTAAATTCTTTAGACTTCAACGAATTGCATAAACGACAACACTAAATTTTACCATCCTGTATTTTGACTGATTGCGCTGTATTTCAGGACTTCGCTCAAAGGGATTGGGCCATACTTCATGTGGTTGTCGAATACCCTGTTTTGAACATTTATGATTTGAGATCCATTATTTTGGATTCGGATCCCGCGGGCGGTTTCTGTCAGATCAAGATCCCATCTCCTCAAATCCCAAAACCTAAATCCTTCAAAACACAGCTCCAATCTTCTTTCATTTCTGATCAGGGTGCGCATTGCGTTTTGATCATTTTTGATAGATTCCAAATACGCATCTCCATTATTCAGTCCTATTCCAGCCCTCTGTCTGATCGCTTTGATCACGTCATAAGCTGAATATCCATTTCCTCCGGTAGTGGTTGGGCCCCATGCTTCATTTGCCGCTTCGGCATAGATCAAATATATTTCCGTATACCTGATTCTCGGCATGATATGGAGCTGACCATTGACTGAAACTGGGTTTAAATTGACATCTTGTCTTAGCAGTTTTCTCATGTAATACCCCGTTCTGGTTGAGACTTCCACCCTGTTGATGCCATCATTGGTTCCTCCATCAGCACTTGTGTTGATGGTTTGGTTGTTGGGACCTGCTGTACGGCCATTCGAGATGATGAAGTGGTTCAATCGAGGATCTCTGTTCGCATAAGGATTGTTGAGGTCATAATTGCTGGAAGGATGGGAAAGCGGATAGCCATTGGCGTCCGGAAATGCATCCACCAAATTTTGGGTAGGATTTAACAAGCCATTGCCAAATTGGGTAGGAGGGAAATGGGCTGCTTCCAAATTACTGGAGGGACCACCAAGTGACGCTCTCCAAAGTATTTCGGAAGTATTGACACCACCTCCAAGATTATTGATTTCTGAAGTATTGGCATACCAGGTAAGACCTGTTGGTGCTAAACCAGAAACGCCATTATTCATGTCAATGATCTCTGCGGCAAAATTAGCGGCATCCTCCCAAGTGGTGCTGTTTCCTTGGCTGAATGCAGGACTGGCAGCCATCAAAGCCGCTTGGGCCCTGATGGCCGCAGCAATTCTTCCACTCAGCAATTGCCTTGCATCTTCCCCAAATACACGGTTGTAATCATTTCTACTTGCTCCAAGTGCCCGATACTTCTCTGGAACCATCGCATCATTGGAGATGTCCTCGTAATCGGTCGGAAGCAATTCCAAAGCTTGTTCAGCATCAGCATACAGCTGCTGCATGGATGCTTCAAAAGTACTCCTGGGCAAATTGAATTCAGAGGTCAGATCTTGTGGAGAATTGAAGACTTGTACGCCCAACAATTGTCCATCTGCAACACCTCCATGGGATTGTAGAAGATGGAACATAAACAAGGCGCGTAACCCATAGGCCTCCCCTTTGATCCTGTCTGCAAACATTCTGTCCAATAAGTCATTGCTCACGGTAAATGAAACCTTATCTGCAGTTTCAATCATGATGTTCAAATACTGAATCGCAGCATTGGAATTGTTCCATTGGTTGAGGGGGTTATTGTCAGATGCCCATTGCCCACCTGCAACAAGGAAGAAAGCGTTGTTTTCATTGTTGCTTACTGCATCATCGGTAGCCATGTCATTGAAACTCCAGCCATTTCTGGGGATTCTCGCATAACCATTGATGATCAATCCCTGTGCAAACCTTGGCTCATTGTAGCTGCTTTCCAAGTCCCTGTTGTTTTGAATGGCAGGTTCCAATAAATCTACACAGCCTGAAAATAAGGCTGAGAAGAAAGCCAAAACGACAATTTTATGTGTATACTTTTTCATTTTTCGATGATTTAAAATTGTGCTGACAAACCAAGATTAAAGAACCGCGTCTGAGGAGCAGTACCAATATTCATTTCCAGTATCTTCCGATTGGGACTTAAAGTCAAAAGGTTGGAGCCATTGATATAGACATTCATTCCCTTGATAAATTCACCGCCAAAGAATTGCTCAGCAGGCACATTGTAGGTAAGCTGAACCCTTGCAAGGTCAAACCGATCTGTGCTGTACAGCCAAAAATCAGAGTTTCTAAAATTGTTGGCCCCGTTCAGCGTGGTCAATCGGGGGAAAGTTGCGCTTTCAGCGGTGCCTTCTGTCCACCTGTCTCTTACGACTTCAGAATATTTGGCTTCTCCCGAGACCCAGAAATATGAACTGTTCTGCATCGCATAAGCTCCTTTTCTGGCCACGCCCATCGCAAAAAACGTGAAGTTTTTCACCTGAGCAGTTACATTAAAGCCCAACGTCAAAGGAGCACCAAACCAGCCACCTCTTCCCAGAAACACTTCATCCTGAGGGGTGACTCTGCCGTCTCCGTTTTGGTCTGCATAGCGCAAATCCCCCGGCAATACTTCACCAAAAATCTGGGTAGGCGAGGCATTGATTTGTTCTGTATTTCCGAAGAACCCTTGATTTCTCAAACCCCAAATGGCATCGATGGGGTTGTTCGTCCTCTCTTGATATGGGTCTTGCCAATTTTCTCCTCTTTGCAGTGCCTTGGTATTGTAATAGGTACCCACAATTCCAAAATTCAGATTTGCAGCACCTAATTTTTGGTTCCAATTCAGATTGAAATCAAAGCCAGATCTTTGGTCACTGTTGTAATTCTCAAAAGGGATAAAGGAGGATGCCGGAAACCCTGTAGTAAAATAACTTGGATACACATCACTTCTCTGCACCAACAAACCAGACATTCTACTCAAGAAATATGAGCCAGTAAATGCCAATCTGTTATTGAATAGTGAAGCATCAATACCAAAGTTCACCTCTTCACGTTTTGGGAAGGTCATATTTGGGTTGGCACCTCTTCTTGAGATCGTGGAGATGTTGTTCAATCCGTCTTTCCAGGTATAAAACACGGTGCCGTCACCTTGCTGCGTATAAACCTGCTCATACAGGTAGTAATCCTGGATATCCAAATCCGTATGGATGATACCTCCCGAAACGGAAAGCAATAAGTTGTCAAAAATAGACCCTTGCAAAAACTCTTCGTTACTGATTCTCCAGCCCAAAGACATGGTTGGGGAAAAAGCCCTTCTGTTGTTTTCCGGTAATCTGGCCGAGTGAATAATTGCATTATTCATTTCAACCAGATATTTGTTTTTGAAGTTGTAAGCCAGATGCAGCCCGACGTTGGCATTACTTACGGCATGATAAACCTCTGAAACCGATCTCTGGAAGCCTCCTGCCACCAATATTGCAGAGATTTCATGGTGCTCATTTATGACAGTTTTGTAATTAAGCTGTGCAGACATGGCCATGGTCTGTTGAAACCTGCTGTTATTGATGTTCTGAGTTCTTGAGCTGGCATCTTGTCCAAATCGAGTCAGGCCAGAGATGAGGTCTTGACCCGCATAATTGTTCCATTGAGGTTGGTAAACTGCATAATTGTTGTTAAATGACAAATTATACGAGGTCGCATAGTCCAGCCCAAACCTTGAACTAAATGTCAAACCTGGAAGTACATTTTTCAAATCAGCATTCACGCCAGTATTGAATTGATATTGTCTACTGGTAAATTGACTGGAACCCCCTGCATAAATCCCAGCAATGGGATTTGATTGTTCAAGCTGGGTACCTCCCAATAGGAATTGTCCATCAATCAGGTGACTGCTGTTTCTAACAAAATTCATAGAGGCCTCATCATCTTCTTCCAGTGCACTAATCGGAATCAAGGGAGAGAATCTATGCGGCCTAATGGAAGCTGCACCTTGAAAGAAATTCGCATTTACCCCTTTGCCATTGTAGAAAATTACCGCGGCATCAGCAAAAGCCGTAATGTTTTTGCTCAGGTTCATATCCACGTTTCCACGGATGTTGAACCGCTCATTCCTGTTTTGGGTAGCCTGTCCAAAATTCAACAGCGAGCCTTCCGACATGAATCCCAAATTTGTATAATACCTGGCCCTATCATTGCCACCCGCAATTTCAAGAGTCCCGTCATGTCTGCTATAGGCCTCCTGTAGGTATTGGGGTGAATAGAAATCCAAGTTTGGATATCTGTAAGGATTTGAACCTGAGCCATGATTAAAAACATCCTCTTGGGTATAAAGCGGTTGCAAACCATCATTGGTACGCGCTTCATTATAGAGCGTCATGTATTCAGCAGAGCCTAAATACTTAGGGATTCCCTTTGGTACATGGATTCCTGTGTTTGTCGTGACATTTATCCTTTGCTTGCCGGCAGCTCCCCGCTTGGTTGTAATCATGATCACACCTTTGGCTGCCCTACTGCCATAGAGTGCTACTGCAGAAATTCCCTTCAGGAAAGTCACCTGCTCGATTTCCAAAGGCATCACACTTCCCACATCTCTAGGAACACCGTCCACCAGAAGGAGGTATTCATTGTTTCCCCATAGATTCCCATGAAAACCTGGAGCAAAAACCTCCATGTTATCCAAGGAATAAGTAAAGTAGTTCTTCTGTAATAATTCTGGAACATTGACGAAGCTTATGCCTCCAATTAAATTGGACTGATCCCGTTTTTGATAGGCAGTGTTTACAAGTCGTGATTCCAGTTCACTATACAGAATTATTTCATCCATCTGAGCCGAAACACGAAGTACTTTGGTCTCATACCCGGGTGCAGTCACAATAAGAAGTGAGTTTGGAAGTACATCAATTGTAAATATTCCATTTTCATCAGTGGTGGTGATCACTTCTTCTTCTTCATTCTTAATTTCAACAACAGAAAGAGGAAAACCAGTTTGATCTTTCACTGTCGCCTTGATCCGTATGGCTTGATCGGACTGTGCTGTAACCCAAATAGGAGACAACATGGCCACTACCATCAAAAACCACATTATATTTTTATATTTCATGCTGAGTTTCTTTTGAGTGATTTATATTAGAAAAATTACCAACCCGGATTCTGTTTGAATTCAGGGTACAAAGTCACATCAGAAATCTTCAAGGGCAACCAGTAATGTCTTTCTGCCAAAGGCCTTTCCAAAAGCACCTCTTCCCGTAAATTGAGCACCCTCATATTTGTAGGATCTCCATCCAGATCTGACTCAGGAGCCCTTGTGAATTCCAAAGACGTTTTCAGGGTGTATGGTCTTTCAATTAGCAACAACCACCTTCTCAAATCATTGAATCGATGTCTTTCGAAGGCCAGTTCAACAGCCCTTTCCCTCCTGACCTCGTTTAAAAATACGGGAACAGAGGTTTGGAATTTTTCTAAGACATTGGGCATGCCTGCTCTGGTTCTAATCGCATTGACTGCATCCACTGCTGTTTTTTCAAAATTGGAGGATTTGCCTGCGACATTGTTTTGTCCCATTAAAGCCGCCTCAGCATACATCAGATAAACATCCGCCAATCTCAAATAGGGGACATTCAGGTGCAAAGCCGCTCCGAAAGCAAAAGCATTGTCATATGCATTGGCCTGAAGTGGAACAAATTTACGGTTGACATAACCCGTAGGGCTACCGGAAACCGCACCTCTGTAAGTACCCCCTGTAAAAAGATTTGCATGGCGGTTGTCTTCTTGATTTGGTGGCATCGAGCCCTGCACTACCTGAACACCATCAAATACAATACTGCTGTAAAACCTAGGATCTCTTCCTTTGAAAGGATATTCAGGATCATATCCGGATTCCGAGTCAGCATTAGAAATATTATTTGGAAGTGGATGCCCATTCGCCATCCCAAAATTTTGGTTTACATAATTGGCAGTGGGGACAAACTTGGTCGCATCACCATCCACGATGATGGATGGGAAATATTGTTTGGTAATCCCGAAGTTGGATTGATCCCCAGACCAGTACAAGGACCTGAAAATAGCCTCTGTGCTTCCAGAAAGCGCCCAATTTTGTCCAAGGGTGTAGAAATTACTATTCCATCGCTCAAAAGGCACCAAGGAAAACTGTGTTTGGCCGCCCTCCACCAAAGCAAGGAGTTCTCCAAAGGCTTCCGCAGATCTTTGGCAGTACGTAGCGTTGTAGGTTTTACTTCCAGTGGATTCAAAATTCATCAAGGGACTTCCCGCATAAAGCAGATTCTTTCCCAGATAAGCGAGCGCCATGGCCTTGTTTATCCTCAATTCATTTCTCCCCAATGTCCTTCTGCCTGCTACTGTGTTGTCCCAATTCATGGGCAATAAATCCGCGGCTCTTCTGAAATCCGCAGCTGCTTTCTCGGCACTTTCATGATAGGAAAGTCTTGGCTCTCTTAACACCTGATCGCCGGGAAGCACCCTGTCAATGTAAGGCAAGCCTCCCACATATTGGATCAGCATAAAGTGAAACCAGCCTCTAAAGAAAAGCAATTGACCTTCGATCAAATCTCGTTCTTCTTGAGTGGCTTCGGTCATTCTTTCAAGATTCGCCAAACCTAAATTGGCTTTTCTGATCCCATACCAAGCCAATGGCCACAATCCCTTATTGCGTGGATTGTCTCCGGTATCGGTCATGTTTTTATCCATCCAGCTAGACTGCCCTCCATGGCCACTGTGCTCAGCTTGCCAAGCCCAAAAATTACCCCTGTCAAACATAAAAGTGACATGGAAATTGCCGGCTGCCGACACCATTTCGTCTTCTCCCCAATTCCATGAACTCGTCCAATAAGTCGTAGTGAAATTGGGAACGCATTGGTACAACTCTTCAGTGAAACCCTGAAAGTTTTGGAAATTCAAAAAAGCAATTTCTTCGGAAACCACAGACCCAGGTGTCCTTTCCAAGTAATCTTCACAGGAAGAACCTATCGCAAAAACCAAACAGATTGAGAAAATGCGTGATAGTTTTGTTTTTATATGATTGAATTTTTTCATTTTAGATCAATTTAAAATGTCATTGTTAGTCCCAAATTAATACGCCGCACCATTGGGTAACCACCTTCGAATGAAGCACCTACACCAAAATTTGATTCTCGGTCATCAGGCATTTTACTCCAAACCAACAGGTTGTTTCCGTTTAGAAACATTCTCAATCCACCTAAACCAAGCTTGCTTGCTTTCTCAGGTCTTAGGGTATAGGCAATTTCAGCGTTCTTGAGCCTTAGATATGACCCATCATACAGGTATCTTGTACCATAATAATAGGAGGTAGGCGTCAACCAGCTTGGCAATGGGGTATCGGCGTTGGGGTTGTCTTTTGACCAATAAGTCCCCTCTTCGTAGACCAAATTTCTCTGACCATCAAGATTGGTAAAGGGAACATCTCTTGTTACATTGTTGACCCCATATAGCTGGACGAAAAATGAAAGTCCCCTCCATTCCATGCCTATATTTGAATTGAATGTGTTTTGAGGAACTCCGGAAAAACCATAAGGAGCAGAATCAAAAGCGTCAATGACACCATCCCCATTAAAATCTGAAATATGGTAGCCTCCCGGTAATTTGCTTCCATTGTTGGTGTTGTGGGTTGTGCTGGCATACAGCTCATCCCACGAGTTATAGTACCCCTGATCTAGGTGAGACCGATATTGTCCCAATTGGAAACCAGCTTGCTTTTGGTAATCCACCAAAAACTCAGGATCATCTCTGTTGATGACCACGTCCACTGCCCTTGTGACTGCCAAATCAGCCCAAACTCTAATCCCGTTTCTAAGAATTTTATTGAACCCAAGTTGTATTTCATATCCGGTTGTCGTTACTCTTCCCAAGTTGGCCGCTGGGGCATTAGCACCAAAATAACTTGGAATAGAACGGTCTCCTGCCATGAGGATGTCAACCCTATCATCTTTAAATACATCAAAACTACCGTCAAGCAGTCCATCAAAAAGACTGAATTCTGTTTTAAAGTTGTACTTGTAGACGGTTTCCCACCTTACACTTGGATTTCCAATCACTTGTTCTCTGTACCATGTATACTGACTGTTATCGCCGCGCCATCCGATGTTGGCAAGTCTTGAGCTTCCCCCAAAAGCCCATTGATTCATGTATAGAAATCTGCTGCCGATATTGTCATCCCCTACCTGGCCATAAGAAGCCGTTACTTTTAGGAAATCCACGGCGGATATTCTCTTCATGAAATTTTCTTCTGAGATTACCCAGCCTAAACCTCCTGATGAAAAGAAGGCGAACCTGTAATCAATACCGAATTTTTCCGATCCGTTGTAGGCACCATTGTACTCCACAAGATATTTTCTCTTGTAGTCATAAACCGTCCTAAATACCCAATCTTCCCTATAACTTGGTATGATATTTCCAATCGCATCTTCCTGTCTGCTGAACAAGCCCATCAAATTCAAATTGTGATCATCGGCAATGGTGGTGTTGTAATTGAGTTGAAGCTGATAAAATAATCTTCGTTGCGTACCCCTTTGACCTTGATCAAATGTTCCCCCTTGGGTGGTCCAGGCTATCGGTTGGAAGAAATCAAAATTGCTGTTGTCAAAGTTGTTCTTAAAATTCACCCTTCCCGTTACCGGATCAATCCACATTTGTTCGGTGTTGTTGAATAAATCATTGACACCTCTTCCTACTTCAGTGAATGTATTGTCCACTGCGATCGTACCGCGGAAATTCAAACCCTTCACGATCATCTTCAAATCCTGTTCAAGCACTAGATTTGTCGAAAGACTGGTTGTGGTGATGTTTTCTATACCACCGATAGCGAGAACCCTCGCGGAATTGATGGCACCATAATCGTCCAGCGGGTAATATCCCCAAAGGCCATTGTCATATCGAGGAACAAAAGCATCCGGAGGATTTCTATAAGCCGCCCGCCAAAAATTCGCGTCATCGCCACCTTGCCACGGAGTTTTCCTTACTCCGTAAATCCCTCCCATGTTGATTTTTAGGTTGGTAGTAGAGGTAAGCTGAAAATCTAAATTGTTTCTAAAATTGAGCCTGTTGAAATTATACCCGGGAGAATACCCTCTGTCATTCTCAATTTGTTTGAACAAATCTCCTTCATTCTGAAAATCAAAAGAAGTGAAATATTTGGTCAGCTTAGTACCTCCAGTGATGGAGACATTGGCATTGTAGGCCATTGCATAGTCTTTGAAAAGATACTCCTGCCAATCAATATTCGGGTATCTTTCAGATTCCTCCAGGTTTGCCGGGTTTCTGTATTTCTCTCTGATTCCCTCAGGAATCATCTGAGACCAGGCTTGAGGGCTTACCGAAAGCTCTCTTTCGATGGCTTGGTTTCTGATGCCAATGGCATCATAGGCATCCATTTTGCCGGGCAACTTTGATGGGGCTTTTACGGTTGCATTTACCCGAACAAGGATTTCGGCTTTGCCTTCCTTGCCTCTTTTTGTAGTGACGATGATTACCCCATTTGCGCCTCTTGAACCAAAAACCGCTGTAGCCGAGGCATCTTTCAGGACGGAAATCGATTCCACTGATCCCACATCCATTTGGTTGAAGAACTCAGGCCTTTCCACGCCGTCAACTAGAATGAGGGGAGAATTGCCATTCCAGCTATTTTGGCCCCTGATAAAAATCTGAGGCGTTTCGTCTCCTGGCATACCGGAGCTAGAAGTTGTGATCAATCCAGGTAGGTTTCCGGTCAAAGCTGCACCCAAGTTGGAAACACCACCGGTTCGCTGCAGGGTTTGGCTATTGGTTTGGGAAACAGCACCGATTAGGGTTTCTCTTCTTTGCTCACCATATCCAATGATCACGACCTCGTCCATTGAAGTTTCGTCTTCATTCAAGACAACATTATAAGCGGTCCTGCTTGCACTTACCTGAATTTCTTGGGACTTGAATCCTATGTAAGTAAAAATCAAAACCTCTCCGGGTTCAGCATTCAACCTAAACTGACCCTGTATGTCTGTCGCGACTCCTCTTGTGGTGCCCTTTACCAAAACAGTAACACCGGGTATGGGCAAGCCATCCTTTCCGTCAGTTACGGTTCCAGTAATCTGAGCCAGGGCTGCATCAGCATTTTCCGGTAAGTTTTCGGTCCCAGAAGATTTCTTTGGGGCATTTGCATTGAATTCAAATTTGTTTTTTGAAGCCAATTGCTCACTGACAGTGGAAAGATTCAAACTTTCCTTTTGTGTATTTTTTGATTCACTCTTTAAGGGAGTAACAGACAACTTAGCATCTTGGCTAAGTTCACCAAGTACAGACCTCGAACTTGCCACGGCGGAATTTTGAAATTCAGCCGTGTCCATTCCTTTGGCATCTCTTGCGTGAACGAGTGAAACAGGAGCAAATATCAGCTGTGCCACCAGAACATACGCAACGTTTCTTGATAGGAAAAAGAATCGCCTTAGTAATTGTATATCCATATAGTTTTGGTAATTGTTAATTGTAGGTTTGATAGATTGAGTGATCTTCATCTTTCCAAAGAATACTATTGAGACCACCTTTGTAGGAAGAATTTCTCCCTTCAAGATTTCTGTTAGCTCGTATTCATTTTTTTGTTGGCCATTGATTTAGGTTTTGGGTTGTGTTTTATATTAGCGTATAATTTTTTGTAAATGCTGATAGCAATTCAGCTATATGGAAAGGCTATCCCCTCAAATTTTATGGTCAGTTATTTTATAGAGAGGATTCGATGGGGGATGAATATCACCCCCATTGAAAAACATTGCATTCAGATTCTGGACAACAGAGATGTTGATGCCAGAGGAATAGTGATAAGGGGACTTGGTGTGTAACTCTCACAAAAGCTTTTCAAAATCCCCTTTTTTCCAAGGGAAGAAATTCCTCTCAAGCGAGGCGCTTTTGTCGTAAAGAATGAAATAGATTGAAGGAACATTTTATTTTGGGTTTTGTGAAAATTGACAGAATCAAATATAAAAAGTATAGCGAAAAAAAAGAATTCTATCCTAAGTGTTAAATAATTGAAAATCAACGATTTAAAATACTCATTGCGCTTATTTAAACCGCAAAAAACCATGAAAAAGCACCCTGAAAGCGATTAGGAAAGGTTTTTGATTAAAATTATGAAAAATCAGCATTTCGCTTAGATGAACACGTTGATTTTCAGTGTTTTACAATGTTAATAATTAAAAGTTTTATTGTTTTTATTTCCTCAGATAAAGCAATTGCCTATCATTTCAACCTTAAAAAGCCACTCCAGAAAAATAATAATTGCCCAATCATCCTATCTGCTAATAGAATTTACTGTTGGACAAATAATTGAAAGTATAAAAAGGAGGAATCAGCATTTTAAAAGTGTTTTAAATGCTTTGTTTTTTGTTGTCGATTAGGTGTTTTCCTGTTGTTTCAAGCGAATGAAGAGATGGCTGAATACCAAAAAAATGAATCCTGACTATCCGAATTTTTGAACCCTTACCATCGATAGAATCAAAAGGTTTGACCCATCACAATACATTGCTTCTGATCATGATTTGATATTCCTCCTTATAAAAAATAGACTTTGAGGAATAAATATTTGTGGAAATAACTTGGCCTAAATAGAGATCTCTGTGTGAGTGAAGTATTGAGTCTCTGTCCTGCATTATTAATTTTATTCCAGCCTTGGATTGGTTAAAAATGAATTACAATCTTGAATTGAGTTCGCAATGCATAATACGGGTCAAACCAAATGGACGAATCGCAGGACTATTTCAATGTGACTTCAAAGGGGGAAGCTGGTAATCCTATGGAATTGATCAAATTGGCCCATTGGGGATTATTTGCCCATGCGTACCGGAGCTTAGTCGGGTTCTTTGCCCCTTTGATTTTGATTATTACCTTGTCCTTTTTGTGAATTGCATCAATCCAGGTAAACGCCCCAAGTTCATCCGCGATGGCAAAACCAGTCAAGGTTTTCCCATCAGAAGTTGTCAATCCAGCTCCCGTTTCAGAAAATTTGAGGATCAATCGATTTCTTTTAACGTTCAGATTTTCCAAAAGTGGCCCCGAAAACGGTCCGGATTGCTCACCATATATTATCTCTTGCGCTTGCAAAGCCAGCCGATCACCCACACTTTTTTTGTCCAATGGGTGAATGTCATTTGCCTCGCCAACATCTATGGTGATGGCCATGCCTGTATGGGGGATTTTCAGCGTTTTTCTTTGGATTTCTCTCATTTCCGCCCAGTCACTTTCTTGGGGTTGATCGACGACTTCCATGAAGTTTGGCAGTTGCACAAACAGAAATGGAAGTTCCGGTCTCGCCCATTCTTCCCTCCATCCATGAATCAGTGATGCCATTTGCTGTTCATAAATGGTGGCTTGGCCAGCATTGGATTCCCCTTGGTACCAGAGAATCCCTTTCAATGAAAGCTTGTGCAATGGTGCAATCATCGCATTGTACAATCCCATTGGCTTAAAACGGACCGCGGTCTGACTTGGCGATTGTGGCATTTTTGCTCCGATTTTGTACTGCCAGGATGTACTCAGATCAATTACTTGGTCGTCAATTTTCAGTTGGTAAGGTTTCTCGGCAGTAAATCCACCCCTTCCACTTTCATTCACGATCCTAATGACCAAAGTATTCTTTCCTTTTTTCAATATTCCTTCAGGAATCGAATACCTTCTTGGAGGATATCGGTACCCTGTACTTCCGACCAGTACGCCATTTACATAGGCCTGATCACTATCGACCAAAGTGCCCAGCAGAAGTGGGTGCGTCGCGCCTGTTGAAGGATCAAAATCCAAGGTGATTTCCTTTCTGAACCAAAAAACGCCATTCACGGGTCTGTTATTTTCCAAGGGCCAAAAGTCAACCTTCTCCATCAATTCCCAGTCTTTTGGTTCAAAATCCATGGAATACCAGGGGAGATTTGGGTCTTTCAACCCGAGATCTTTGGCGCTCAATTCATTCCTCCAGAAATTCATTTTCTCCTGATCGGTTTTCTCAATTTCCTCAATGACACCTCGGGTCTGAAAATGCAAAGCTTCTGCATAATCTTTTGGGAATTGCTTCAAATCCTCCTCCCTAAGCCATGATTGGATCGGTGAACCGCCGACACTCGCATTCACCATCCCAATGGGGACATCGTACTTTTCATTGAGGTTCTTTGCAAAAAAATAAGAGACCGCAGCAAATGACCGGATGTTCTCTTGATTCAACACCAGCCATTTACCACCTTTGAGATTAGATTTGACTTCGGTAAAGCTGTACGCATCGGGCACATCAAAATACCGGATATTGGCATTGGAAATGTTGGTAAATTCATCCGGAAACATCGGAGACACCCTTTCCATCGTCGTTTCCATATTCGATTGGCCGGAAAATAGGTACACATCGCCAACCCAGATATCATTGATTTCTATGTGCTCAGTTTTGCTGGAAATGCGCATCTGATAGGGTCCTCCGGCTTTCATGGCTGGAAGTGAAAATTCCCACTGTCCATTTTCCCCAGTGCTCCCAGTTAACTTTGCAGCATTGAATTCAATTTGAATTTCCTCTCCAGTGTCACTCCAGCCCCAGACATTGATCGCGGTATTCCTTTGTAGGACCATTCCATCACTGATCAAAAAAGGCAGACGGATTTCGGCATGGCTCCTGTTGACCTGCCCCATTACCAGGATAAAAAAAAGAATAAAGAATTGTTTGAAGAGGGTCATTTTGGGTTGATTTTAATCAATATGTATCCTGAGGGTTATTTGTACAATTTGCCCATCCATAAAATACGCTTTAAACCTCATGAAAATAAATTCAAAATGCAATCGATTTCATTAATTTATTCAGTACAGGAGAACCAATCAAGCTGCACCTTTTATGCATCAGGTCCAATTTAGGATTATTGGAATACAGGCAATATTGGGTACTCAAGCTCAAAATTTATAAAAGCTCTCCTTTGGCCCCAAATAACTCTGCTGCAGTCCACCTGCATCAATGATTAATTTCTGAAAAACCACTCCGGGATTGACCATATACAACTTGAGCTGATTGGGTCCTTTCTCAAATTTCATCTTTCTTTTGGTGATGTTGATGCTGTTGGCCACCCAAGTGTCCCAGGTACGCGCATTTTCATTTTCATGGATAGACACCAGAATGGGTTCATTTTCATTTACCGCCAAGCCATACCGGATCCCTTCTTCCGTGTTCAGGTAATTCAAGGTTGGACTGGCCAATACATTGACTTCATATTCCCCTGCTTCTTCAAACCAGACATCGTAGGTCAAAAAACTTCCCTGTAATGAATCGGACTCCGTGAATGCAATTTCCGGAGTGGCCATGATGGAATTTCCTGTTTTGCCAAGGTCTGGGACCACTTGCCATCTCACTGGATTGACTTCATGTTTGGTTGTAAAGTGATCTGCCTCAATGGAAACCACGCCAAATGATTCAATAAAACCCTTGAAGGATTCGTCAATGGTATAGTTATTCATTGGAATTTGAACCTTCACTTTATCTTTCCCGCTCACAATCTCAATTTCGCTGATTTGCCTGCCTTTTGGGGCCAAAGTCCAGTCGACTTCGATCAGGATTTCTATCTGGGTTTCCACTAGACCTGATTCAACTGTTGTTTTTAGCCACTTGGTTTGATTCATTATTTTGAAATCCATCGGTTTCCCCCCTCTGTTGAAAAGCTCCAATTTTACTTTCTGGACATCAAAGGGAGACAATTCTACGGATTTCAATTGTTTTGTCTCTGGAAAAAAGCTTGTGCTCTCGGAGATGGCCACACCTAAATTTCCTGGGGAAGACATTTTGAGATTTTTGAGTTCCGGCATTGCATTCTTCTTTGGCTCTTGCCAGTAGGTATAACCGATATGGGTCTGATCCATCATGTGGGACCATTTGCCATCAAGTAGGATATTGTTATAGAAATCAGAAATCAATGAATCCTTCTTAAAATATGCTTTGACATCGGCTGCCATTGTGTTGGTCAGCATTCGGCCTTGAAGAAAATAAAGATGATTCAAAGCTGTACTTTCATAGAGACGATGGAGATTGGCCGAGGCGATGATGGGATGTTCCACCAGTTGGTAGTATGCCGGGAGGTACTTGGCATCCAGTTTAGATTTGACCAAAGCACTCAATTCTTCAAGAGCTTTCCATTCTTTGGAAACGGAAGTCATTTCATCGTAGAAATGAATACTGTAGGATTTTTGATCCAAAAGCTCAGGCTTTCTCCTTCCACTCAATTTCCCAAAACCCGATAATAAAGTCCCGATTTCAGCAGCATACTGAGCACCAAATTGTGCCTCAGCCCAGTTATGGGTATAATCCGCAATGGCCGAAACAGGTATGGCATCGGGATTCCAGGCAAAATCCAAGAAGAAGGATATCGGAAATTCCATGGGTTTGATATCGCCAACATTGACCACCCAAAGTTCATCCACACCATGTTGATACGTGCGGTTCATTTGCTCCCAAATCTTCGGCAATGGATTGGTATTGATCCATTTATAATTTCGAGGGCCGCCTACATAGTCAAAGTGGTAGTACATGCCGTATCCACCTTTTCTGGGTTTTGCCCCGATTGCCGGTAGTTTTCGGACATTGCCCCAGTTGTCATCACAAAGCAGGAGCATGACATCGTCCGGAACGCGCATGCCTTTTTCGTAATATTCCTGTACTTCTTTGTACAAAGCCCAAAACTGTGGCGTCTCCGAGGCTGGTTTTCCCGTGACGTCCTCAATGATTTTTCTCTGGTCTTCGATGATTTTTTCCAGAAGCGCAATGTTGTTTTCCTCACTCATCGGCTCGTCCCCATCTCCTCGCATCCCCAAAGAAACCGTGGCTTCCATGTTTCTTTGGCGTTCCAAGCCCGTTTTCCAAAATTCCTGCAAAGTCTCTTTGTTCGATTGATAATTCCAATCGCCTTTTCCATACCGCGACCATTCGGCATGGGCCCGCATCATGGGCTCGTGATGTGAAGTGCCGATGACGATTCCGTATTGGTCGGCCAATGGCCCATTCAATGGGTCATCATCATAAAATGCCCTGCCCCACATGGCTGGCCAAAGGTAATTCCCGTGCAACCTCAGGATGAGTTCAAAAACATTTCCGTAAAATTGATGATTGAAACCCCCAAATTTCTCATGTGCCCATCCTGATAAAGCGGGTGCTTCATCATTGATGAAAATACCTCTGTATTTGACCGCCGGGGTTCCTTTGGAATACAATCCATGATTGATAAAAATCGCTTTCTTGTTTTTGACAGGTACATCGGCCCACCAATTCCATGGGGACACGCCGATTTGTTTGGACAGTTCATAAATGCCAAAAATTGTCCCTCGCTTGTCACTTCCCACGATTACTAGCGCTTGGTTGATACCTGGAAATGGATTTTGTATAGTCTGGATCTGAAAAGTCTCCCATTTATTGGCCAAAGAAGAAATATTGATTTGCCCTTGGAGAACCAATTGATCAATCCATTCGCTTTCACCCAATTGCCCGATGAGGACAATATTGTTTTGGCCATCCATTTTTGTCAGCAAACCTGGCATTTTTCCACTCACGGATTGGATATCTTCTTGCAAATTCTTGACGGCCATCAACACTCCTTCATCCGTCCCATCAAAAACGATAGGGGAGGCCACCTCATTGACGAGGGGAAAGCGGTTGAGGGCAGCACTTTCGGATACAAAACGGGGATTATCCGACTGAGAAAAAACCGAAGCCAATGGCAAAATTCCAAAAAGTAAGGCAAGGATTGTTGTACTGAATGATTTCATGGATACTGGATTGGGTTTGTATGGATTTGATTAATTTGGGAGTGCCGGCAGGATTATTTTGGTTACATCATCTGAAACAAAGATTTTCCGGTGGGCCATTTTAAACTTCAAGCACAGATTGTCGCGTTCCGGTCCAAAACGCGATTTAAAGATCATATTCTAATTTTCAGAAGTTGATTAAAGTCCGAAATGCGTCAATTTAGCTTCAAAACGATAAAAATGGAGAATTGGAAACATCCTGTAATCGGCAGGAATAAAACCGGAAGTTCCCAGAAGGAACTCCAGTAATCAACAATAAACCCTAATATATACCGAACAAGGATTCACGGATTCAAGGCTGAAACCCGATCTCCCTTTTATCTTTTTTTCAAAACTTGGCTACTGAAATAATCAATTGATTTCTGAATGTGGTATTCCTCACATTCAAAGTAATTCATGGATCTGAATGGTTCTAACCCGAAATATGCAAAAGGTTTCCAAATTGGAATTAAACCGAAAGAAAATCAGACTATTCGGAGAATAATTCCTGACACCAATTGGATGAAGTCAAAAATAGTCAAATTGATTATCGGTGAATTACATTCTTGAATTGAGTTCGTAATGCATAAAACGGGTTTAAACAGCACAGATTCCATTTTTGAAACCTAAACTTGACTAATATTAAATCAAATTACAACCGATTTCATTTATTTTATTGAATTTATCTTATATTGAGATGATTTCGAGTTTTGGATGGCACTCATCTTGCATGAAATCCAAAGAAGTCAAAGTGTTCGATCAGCCTTAAAAATTGGCGATGAGGTGTTTGAATATTTTGATTAAAGATGCCTTTAATCGGCTTAAAAAAAAGGTTTATCGTAAAAATGGGGCTGTGGTACAGTGGTGAAGATTGTACAAAAAATCAGGGTTTTTATAGGGTTTTACAAAAATCAAATGGAGTCCCCAGCTGAATATATACCCGATTCAGATAAATACAATCGATTTCATGCTTTTCCTTTTGAATGGAGTGAAAAACAATCCTCTTTACCAATACCCGTATCTGTGTTTAATGGAAGAAGGCAATTATGGAGTGAAGGAGTGAATGCAGTTTTTGAAAATGGAGAAGGACTGTGAGATTAGTTCATCCGGGTAATCCGAGGATTGTTCCCTCATCCTTTGTCAATAAAACCAGAGCGTTTTTGAGGTTCAACCAATTGGGAATTCCATCCAAAATATTATTGGAGCCTTTCCGAACAAGGCCATAAAATAATTTAACCCGATAGCGGCATTGGATTTTCAAACGGGGTTCAGGCTGGAAGAAAATCAGACCATTTGGAGATGAACGGAATTTATCGATTTGGTGGATTCAAACTATATAAACAACTGAAGCTTATCAACCAATTTCACGTTCGAATAGAATTGGTCATGCAAAAACGGGTTTAATCCATAATAAACGTGTTGTTTTTGATCAGATCGATCTGTACTTGATTTTAAGACACGAAAAAAATACACAACAATTGAAGGTAAGAAAAACATATCAAATCTATTTTCTATTCATCACGTTGGTGCTCTTTACGACGGGAGCGAACGGCAATTCCAAACAGGGAACGAAAATCGAATTGAATGGCAATATTTCCCGGGTTTTTGTCAACACCTCCTTTGATTTTTTTCTGGATACCGCTGCCATCTATTCCATTGAGGAGATTTCCCAAGAGAAATTCCAGGATCATTTTCAAAAAGTAACGGATCCTCATGTATTGTATGATTATCTTAACTCTCCCATTTGGATGCGCTTCACCATCCAGAATAACCAATCCATCTCTGACTATTCATGGTATCTTGAATCTTGGGGTTTTGACATCAAGAACATTACCTTCTATTTCCCAAGAGCTGACGGGAAATTTGAATCTTCAACAGCAGGTTTTGAGCAACCCTTCGATCAGCGGAAAATCAGCCATAAAAACTTCAATTATTTTCTGGATCTCAGACCTTCTGAAACCAAGACATATTACTTAAAGGTAAAAAGAAACTACAATCAAGAATTCATCTTTCATTTAAGGACGAATGAGAAATTTTTAGCACACTCCTTAAATGAGTATTTTCTCTTGGGAATCTATTATGGCGTGCTGACCATTATCCTGATTTTCAATTTTTATCTGTTTTACAGATTAAGAGACACCCTATACCTTTATTTCACGTGTTTGATTATCGCCTGTATTTGGTTTTCCCTGGGGAGGGATGGTCTTGGTTTTCAATATCTCTGGCCAAATTCTCCTTGGGTAAACAAACTTGCCAATGAATATTTCATCGAGCTGATCATCATCCTTTCGACCCTTATGTTTTCGGATAGGTTTATCCAAAAATATACCAAGAACAGGAAAGTTTTCACCCTCACCTACTGGGCCATTCTGTTCAAACTACTGCTTTTTTTGAATCAACTCTTCTTCTTTGAATTAAACTATATCCACTATCTGGTGATCACCATCATTATTTTATTGGTCCCGTTTTCTTTGGGTCTTTTTGCATTGATGAGAGTTAAAATATATTCATGGTCTTATATTTTTGCCTATGCCTGTCTGTTTTTAGTGATTGTCTATTCTTATTCAAAAAGCATTCAGCTTTTCAATAATCCTGTTCTCAATTGGTATTTTGTATATCCTGTGATATTCCTGGAAATGATCCTGTTTTCATTTTCGATTTTCAACCAACTCAAATTCCTTCAAAATCAATTTTTGGAGGCAAACAAGGAGAGGACGCTCGCATTGGAAAACAACAACCTCCTCACCCAAGAGCTGAATTCCAAACTCAAAGAAAAAGTAAGGGCCAGGACTGAAAAAATTGAGAAAATGGCCGCTGACCTTGCACAAAAAAATCTGGAATTGGAAACCACGAATTTGAAATTGCAGGAGCTGAATGACCAAGTCACACAGAGCAACAATTATCTGCAAGAAAACAACGCTGTACTCCAGACCAGTGTCGCGGGAGTGGCTAAGGATCTTGCCTTGATGAAAGGGCTGGATTTTTTGGGTTTCAAAAATGTATTCCCCGACAAAGATACCTGCCTGAATTTTCTAGCAGAACTCAAGTGGAAAGATAAATATCAGTGCAAGAAATGCGAGTACAAAAAATTCACCACAGGGCTGAATTGCGGAAGAAGGTGTAAGAATTGCAATTATTACGAATCACCTACCGTTGACACACTCTTTCATAAACTTAAATTTCCGATTGAAAAGGCTTTTTATATCCTCTACCTTTCCAATAGAAAAGATGTAGACCTTACCCTGAACGAACTTTCTGAAATCCTGGAATTAAGAAGGGAAACCTGTTGGGCTTTTAAAAATAAAATTTCCCAAGCCATGGAAAAAGTTGGACACAATAAAGAGTTGAATGGCTGGGAAACCTTGGCCTTGGTCAATCTTGAGTAATCTTGGAAAGCTATTTTTTTTTCTTTACTCAAATTAAGATTGGCAAAAATGATGGCTTCAGACCCTACCTAAATCAAAAAACCAGTCCAGATGACCATCCGGACTGGTTTTAGAAAAACGTAGTGCTTTTTTTTCAGAAAAGTCTAAAAGGCCATTGTCGCAATCAATTTGTTGCGCTGTAATCTTCGCACAAGATTCCTGGTAAGGTGGTTGTGTATGGTGTCATATCCTGAAAGCGATGTGCCATTGACCACAAAATTACCCATCCATACAACTTCCAATGTATCCTTATCCAATAGAAAACAATTGTAGCTCGCATTGGGACTGGTATAACTGGTGCCATCAATAATGTTGGATGAACTCCAAAAGCCTCTTCTGTTGATTAACAGAATCGCTCTTGAATCATGGTTCTTGAGTTTTTCCATATACTTCTCAAAAGAGATCGCTGCCTGAACGGGAAAATAATCCTCCATAAATTCCAACGGCGTGGGTTCAAAGTTTCTCTTTAAACTGCGATGTAATTGTTCTCTGACTCTGGTATCATCCAATTTGTTGAAGCGGTCTTTGATCGCATTCTCAAAAAAATCTTCATCCATTTGTGTGAAATCGGGACCAAAATCCGAATATACAACCATGAGCGAAGTATAAAATACTTGATCCTCTGTCACCATTTTTTCTGTTACCCGAACCGAAGCACAGGAGGATAAAATAACTGATATTATGAATAAAACAGATGTAAAATGTCTTTTCAATTTCATAAGAAGTTGTTTTTAGGTTTCAATGAAAAAAAAAGGCTACCGATGAAGGTAGCCTTTTTGATGATGAAATCGAAAGGATTAATATCCTGGATTTTGTGGTATTGGAGAAGTATTGTTTGTCAGGATTTCTACCAATGGGATAGGCCAGATGAACAAATTGTCGCTGTATGACAATGAGTGATCTGTTGGAATTGCTCTGTCCGTTGTGTAGAAATTGATGTTATTGATGGAACGGCTTGTGGCTTTGGCTGGGATACCCGCCATTCTGCCTTCGCCTGAAAGTCTATGGATGTCTGTCCATCTTCTTCCTTCCGCCAAAAACTCGATTCTTCTTTCGTTGATGATTGCCTCGATCAAAGCATCTGTGGATGCAAAATTACCCGCAACAAAAGAAGATGCTGTCGCTGGAATCGCTCTGTCACGTACAGAATTCAACAATTCAACCGCTGCTGCTGTATTGCCTAGTCTTGCATTTGACTCAGCTGCAGCAAGAACGATTTCTGCAAAACGGATGATCACGGTATTGTCAGAGAAAGTCGTGTTGTCGATGTATTTATTGGTAAACATGCCCAATGGGCCTTGGCTTACAAATCCATCTGATTCACCTCTTAAACTTCTTCTTGCATCACCTGGAAGCCAGAAATCTGCTCTCCAAATAATTGGGCTAATCTTTACCAAACCTCTGGAACCCAAGTTGGGGTTGCCGTACATGTTGGCAAGGGCACCATTCACGCCTGCATTCGATGCATCCGTGTTCTCGAAAGAGAAGATGTTGTCAGAACTTGTTCCACCTCTGAATGGAGTCAAAGGGTTTGGAGTGACCGCAAAATTTGCAGAAAGCTTGGTATGTTCAGCCAAGACGCCAGCCCAATCTTCCATGTGAAGTTTCACTCTTGCTTTCAAAGCAATTGCAGATGCCTTTCTTCCCCTGAAGGCATTTCCTGCTGCAGGTAGTATTTCTTCAGCTTCGTTAAGATCAGACAACAATTGGTCATAAACCTCCTGTACAGTTCCTCTACCCACAGCTTCTCCCGGCTCAACTTTTGCAACATCATTGATGGCAAAAGTTCTGTAAGGAATACCCATGGCAGTTGGGTTGTCAGAATAAGGTCTTGAGAAATACAAGACCAATTCATGATGCGCCAAGGCTCTCAAGAAAAGTGCTTCTCCTCTGTAACCGTCTCTTTGGGCTTGTGTCAAAACTCCGGATGACAATGCTTCATCCAAGTTCTCGATCACAAAGTTCGCCCTGTTGATCATTCTGTAGAGGGAAATCCACTGACCGTTATTGTTGGCTGTCTGAGGATTTTGGGCATTGGTATAGGTTACCTCGTAAAACAACTGATCGTTGTACATGTCCTCACCTTTCATATCTCCCTGTTGGGTAGATGCTGCACCGAATGGATACCCTCTCTGAACTGCGCCCAAGTAGAAGCCTCTTTGTGCGGATTCATAAATCCCCAAGACCGCTGCATTGATCCTGTTGGCATCGGCAAACGCCTCTGCATCTGGAATGATGTTAGCTGGCTGAAGATCCGTTACCTCGCAAGAAGTAATCCCAACCATTGCTAAAGCTACAAACGCAGACTTTATTTTATTTGAAATTATATTTGTCATTTTTTTCAATTTTTAGGTTGTGTGATTAAAATCCAACATTAAGACCTACAGACCAAGTCCTGATGATTGGCGCAACATTCCAATCCACTCCAAATTGAAGTTGTCCAGAAAATTGGTTTGATTCAGGATCGATACCAGAGTATTTTGTGAAGATCAATGGATTTTGCACCTGTGCAAAGAATCTTGCATTTCTGATGTTTCCGTTGAAAGTGCTGGTTAAGAACTGGGTTGGGACTCTATAGCCCACCACAATGTTTTGAACCCTTAAGAAATCACCTTTTTCAATGAATCTTGAATTGGAAGCCGATGTTTGGTACATGTTGGCATCTTGACCTGAATACAATTTAGGAACATCAGTCACCTGACCACCTTCAGTCCATCTGTCCAAGATAGATGCGTGGTTGTTGGAAAAACCTTGACCCAATAGACCCCTAAGAGATTCATTCATGATCATGTTTCCACCACCATATCTCAAGAAGATCTCAGCATCAAAATTACCATAGGTAAAGTTGTTGGACCATCCTCCTTGCCATTTTGGCAATGTGTTGCCCAAGAATTCCTGAGTTGGAGCAGAAGCAGCAGTTGCGATGTTGGCAGGATTGGCTGGATCGTATGCTCTCCAACCCAAATTACCCTGTACCAAGTTGTACTGAACGATGTCATCTCCTCTGAAGTACATTGGGTTACCATTGGAAGCATTGACACCTGCCCATTTGAAACCATAAAGCTGAGCAAGAGGACCACCTTCAACTGTTCTGTTGTAGGTACCTGTCAAAGGCTGAACCAAAGCGGTTACTTCATTTTTGATAAATGTAAAGTTGAAATCTGTGTTCCAAGAGAATTTACCTTTGTTGATCACATTGGAGAAAATCCTAAATTCAACACCTTCATTGTACATCGCACCGATGTTTTGACTGATCTCATTGAATGGAATACCCAAAGATGGAGCGGTTGGAGCATTCAGCACCAATCCATCCACGTTGTTCTTGAAGTAATCCGCAGCGATCGTTACTTTACCAATGGTCATGTCCAAACCAATGTTCAACTTCTTGGAAGTTTCCCACTGCAAGGCTGTGTTCGCTACGTTGGAGTATCCAATACCCGCACCGGCTGCTGCCAATACCGGACCGAATCCACCTGCATAAGGGAATGCACCACCTGGAAGATTGACGTTACCAACTTCTGCATAAGATGCTCTCAATTTGAAATCAGAGATCAAGTTGCTGGTGAAGAAAGCTTCGTCAGAAACTCTCCATCCAATGGATGCACCTGGGAAGGTACCTCTTCTGTTTTCTTTCGCCAATTGGGAAATACCATCATTTCTCACTGCTACGGACAACAAGTATTTTCCTTTGAAGCTATAGTTCAATCTTGCAAAATAGGAATCAAAGCCATTCTCAGAGTATCCACCACCTGAAAACTGGTTGTTGTAAGAACCAGAAATCAAGTTTCTATAACGGAAAAACTCATCCGAGAAATCTGTTCCTTGTGCAGTAAAGTTATAAAAATTGGTGTACTGATATTCCACACCTACGGTAGCATTGATGCTGTGATCATCTGCGATTACCGTTTGGTAGTTCAATGTGTTTTGCCAGTTCCAACGGAAAGCAGGATTGTAAGCCATGATCACGTTACCGTTTGAGCTTCTGCCATCACCATGTCTTGCATCAAGAGAAGTGAAGTCATCCGCCATGGTCAAATCGATACCGATTTGGGTTCTTGCGGTCAAACCGGTAGCAATGTCCACTTCTCCAAAAGCATTTCCTTGGATCCTGTGATTCCTTGCTCTGTAAGTATTGTTTTCCAATACGTAAGCAATGTTTGGAATATTGTTGTCAGGACCTGCAAGATTCGCACCGAAACCAGTGGTTGCACCATTGGCAGTGATGTTGAAGCCATTGAAGGCAGTATTGGCAGCGTCATAGATCGGAACGTTTGGCAATGCTCTGGTGGCATTGTAAACCGCACCCGAAAGTGAATTGTTTCCGTTGTTCAATCCGGTGATTTCAGTGTAGGCATAAGAGAAACTTGTACCCACTCTTACTCTTTTCGAAATACTATGGTCGATGTTTGCTCTGAAAGCATAACGCTTCAAATCATTCGCTCTAACGGCTGATTCTTGATCTGTGAATCCCAAAGAAAAGAAATACTTGGTTGCTTCAGAACCACCAGAAATGGAAAGGTTGTGTTGTTGCGTAGTACCTCTTCTGAAAACAGCATCTTGCCAATCGGTGTTGATACCTGATGGGTTTGCATTTCCAGTTTGGTTTGCGTTTGTTCTTTTTTCATTCGCAATCGTGACAAAATCATCCCCGTTCAATAGATTGAATCTGTCAACAGTCTCATTGAAACCAGTGCTTACACTGTAGTTTACCTGAGCTTTACCTGTTTGACCTCTTTTGGTGGTGATCAAAATCACACCATTCGCAGCTCTGGAGCCGTAAATCGCAGTAGCAGAACCGTCTTTCAATACCTCATAGGAGTCGATATCTGCAGGGTTGATGTTTGCAAGTGGGTTGGATGCAATTTGACCTGCACGGTCAGAATCCACCACTGGAACACCATCAATCACGATCAAAGGATCAGCACCACCCGAAAGGGAGTTCACACCCCTGATTCTGATGATTGGCCTTGCACCCAAAATACCGGAAGGTACCGTTACCGATACACCTGGCGCTCTACCGGCCAACTGTGTATCAAAGGAAGGGGCAACCAAATTTTCAATCGCCTCATTGCTGATGGAAGTCACAGAACCTGTTACATCTCTTCTTTCCTGAGTACCATAACCTACAACGACTACCTCGCTAAGGGTTTTAACATCAAGTGCCAAAACCACGTCAATTGTAGAGTTGTTTCCCACTGACATTTCTTTTGTCAAAAAGCCGACAAAACTAAACACCAATGTTCCCGATCCTTCTGGAACGGCGATAGAGTAAGTTCCGTCAAGATCCGTGATAGATCCAACAGAAGTTCCTTTCAAGCGGACGTTGACACCGGGGATTCCTTCTGGCTCATCAGCAGAAGTTACCTTACCTGTTACCGTCCTGCTTTGTGCAGCTACAGCCAAAACTGTAAATATCGCCAACACAAAGCTTAGTAAAACTTTCTTCATAGGTAATTATTTAGAATAAATTAACAATTATTTAACTGCAATAATGAATTTAAATTTGTATAAAATCAAATGGTGCTCCTGGAAGGAAAAACACTTAAAAAGTAGATTCTATCGATTATCTCACAAAAAGCCATATTTGAATGAATACGGAGCGGCTTTAAAGTCAGAAACATGCAATTAATTTGAAAAAGCCATTTTTTAGCGGATGAAATTTCTTAAAATCGATGTTTTATTCGTTTTCATACCGATCCCAAAATTGGGAGAAGAATAATTCTAGATTATTGATTGGTTTTAAATGTAAAAACCTTTAAAATTCACTGTTTTCATTCTAAAACAAAAAAAAATTAATATAAAATGCTATTTTAATATTTTTTGAAAAATATTTTGTTTGTTGTTTTGCGGTTTTTGCCAAATAAATGAATATTTAAAAAAATTGTAGTTTTTTTCTTTTTGAATCGAAAACCAAAGGGTTTTCATTGGTTTAAGCCAAATTATAAGACCAAAATGGTTGAAATTGTTTTACTTAAGTACAAAAAAATGAATGACCTGCCATTTTCGCTCCACCCTTTTCAGCAAGGCTATTTTGTCAACGAGTACTTCTTTTGAAAACTTCTTCTGCGAAATGAAATCCCAATATTCTTCAAATCTGTTTTCTTTGGTATCCTTGTATGCAAGGGTCATGTGGGGACGAAAGGACTTGTCGCTCAATTCCTCCACCTGATTCAATGCGGTTTTGCAATAGGAGGAAAATTCCCTTTGCATTTTGGACAACTCTGGGTTGCCCACCACATTTACAAAAATGACCCTTCTCCCAAACTTTCCAAATCCCTGGAAAGTCAAAGGCAGAGCCTGGAAGCCATCAAAAAATTCCTTTATTTTTTGAATCAATTTCTCTTCCTTGGCTTCATTCCAACTGAAGGGCATCTTCAAGGTGACATGGGAAGGGGATTTCAGCGCGTATTTAAGATTGAATGCTTCGTAGAGTTCGAGTTTCAACTTCGTCGCCTCTTCCTGAATTTCTCCTTCCGGAACATAGGCGACAAAATATTTGGTCATTGTTTTTCCCATTCAACACAAATATATTGCATTTTGAAGGACAATCCGGATATTTAGAATTTAGAAAAACAGTAATTTTTTTGGCCATTAATCCCGAAGAATTACAACAAAGCTGTAAATTGACCAATCGAATAGGAAAAAAGTATATGGAGAATTTTACAAAGGCAATGGTAGGGCTTGACCTCAGTGCCATGGATGGGGTTTTGATGAAAAAGGTAGCTTTTTTATCCAAATTGTTAGGGATCGAAAAAATCTATTTTATCCACATATCCAAGAATCTCTCTTTGCCTGAAGAGATAAAGGACCATTATCCAGATATACTTGCGCCTTTGGATGAGTCGATAAAGGCGGAAATCCTAGTGAACATAAAAGAACATCCTTTTCCCAAAGAAATTGAACTGGAAGTGATCGTGGGGGAGGGAAACCCAAGAGACACTATCCTAAGATGGGCCAATATCAAAGACGTGGACATCATGATCATGGGTAGAAAAAATGAGATGGAAGGCAGTGGCTCACTTGCCAAATACATGGCCCAAAAATCCCCATGTTCTGTCCTGTTCTTGACAGAAAACAGTGAGATTGCCGTACCCAAAAAAGTGCTCATTCCACTGGACTTTTCCGAACACTCCAACCTTACTTTTAAGTTTGCCCAGAAGTTGTTTGAAGAAACAAATACGGAGATTTTAGCACTCCATATTTATGAGGTGCCTACCGGCTACTACAAGACTGGAAAATCTTACGAAGAATTTGCCGCGATCATGAAAGGGCATGCAAAAAAGGATTACGAAAAATTCCTCCAGAAATACAAGCACCAGCATTTCGAATGTCTATTCCTTATGGATGAAAAAGAAAATTCCGGAAAATTCATCACTCGAATGGCCCAAGAACACCAAGCCAATTGGATCATTATGGGAAGTAGGGGAAGAACCTCTTCTGCATCGGTCTTGTTGGGAAGCGTTGCAGAAAATTTGGTGGAGGCAAACAACATGTTGCCCATGTTGATTTTCAAGAAAAAGGGGGAAAACATGAACTTGATCGATGCCATCCTGAAGATTTGATGGGGCTGACTTTGTCAGGAAAAGTGATTTCAATTTGCTTGATCTCACTTTTCCTGGCAAAGTCGTTTAACCCGCTTTATGCATTATCAAATCAATCCCGAAATTCCTTAGTAATCACTGAGTCGTTAACTGTTTTTTGACCTTACCCTAATCTCCAAATAGTCTGGTTTTTTTGCAGTTTCAAGCCCTATTCCCAAACGAAATGCGTAACTCTATCTAGCTTACCTCAAGTTAGCTGCTTTACGTTACTTTTCCGCTGTCTTAGAATTCGGGTTTAATTGTCAGCAAACGAATAGAGAGATCATCCACATAAGATTCTATTGGATGTTTTCAATACGCGCTTTCCCGATTCCGGATCAACTCAATCACTGTTTTTAGGCAAATCTTCAAATCTAGCCATATTGACCAGTTTTGGATGTAAAAATAATCCAGTTTAACTCGGGAACGGATTTGATAAGGGTTTTCGATTTCTCCCCTAAAACCCTTTACCTGCGCCAGTCCGGTGATGCCTGGTCTGATCTTATGTCGGGAATTGTATTTTTCTATCTGGGTTTTGAAAACCCTATTCATTGGAACCGTATGTGGCCGAGGGCCGATAACGGACATGTCTCCAATCAGCACATTCAAAAATTGGGGCATTTCATCCAGGGAAGTGTTTCTGAGAAAGGCACCGATTTTGGTGACGCGCGGGTCGTTTTTTACTGCCTGCTGGCTATCCCCATAATCATTGGGCGTCATGGATCTAAATTTGAGGCATTTGAAGACGACACTGTTCTCCCCATTCCTTTCCTGAATGAAAAAAACCGATCCCTTGGATTCCAATTTGATCAATATCCCCACGATGGGAATCAACCAACTGAGGATAAAAACGGTGACCAAAAGTGAAAATACGATGTCGAAACTCCGTTTCAAAAACCTGTTGAAGACATTGTCCAATGGAATTTCATTCACATTGATCACAAAGAAATCGCCGTACCGACTAAAGGAGAGTTTCTTTTCGAGTTGAAGACTTCCATGCGGGATCACTTTCACTTTAATATAGTGTTCTTCCGCAAAATCAATGATATTTTTCACGGTGTTGACATCCAGCCTTTCATTGATATAAATCAAGTCCAGCTTGATTTTCAAAGCCTCTTCGTAGAAAATCTTGATGTCGCCACGGGTTTGGTTGCAGGAGGCAACATCATCATAATACCCCATAAAGTTGATGCCAAAATCCCTTCTGATGCCGAGGATTTTGGCCAGTTCGCTGCTGCTGCTGCCTTTTCCCAAAATTACGGCATTTCTGTAATTGTATCCTTTTTTCCTGTATTGCTTGAGCACCATATGTGCACCAACCCTATAAAGCCCCAAGAAAAGGAATAAGGAAGCAGCTTGGGAAATCAAAAACACAATCCGGGAAGGATCTGATCTAAAGGGCAACCAAAAAATGGAGACAATCGCCAAAAACCAAAGGAGCGAACCAAAAAGGCGTTTCAATGTGGATTCAAATTCCGTGGTCCTACCGATCTTGTAATCCTTCCTCAAAAGGGAAATAACCAACCATACCATGATGTAAGTGGCATAAAGGGGACCGCTGAGGATCGGGAAATCACCAAAATAAAACAATGTGGCCATTGAAACCAGCAAGGCCACATGAAGTGCCAAAATATCACCGATTACAAAAAGCCAAGGAAAGAAGGTGTAAAAACGTTTTTTCATAAAATCATTTGAATCCTAAACCGAATGGAGCAAGCCACCATTATTAGGCCAATTTTTGGCTGGTATGATTTGAAGATTAAATTAAAATTTTCCCAACTTCAAGCAAAATTAAAAAAGATTTGCGCATCAAAATTGTTTTTTGATCAATAAATTTAAATGACTTGCCTAACTTTGCTGATTATTTAGGCAAGATTCCAATTCATGAATTACATAAAATCCCTTCTGGCACCATCAGACCATCCCGAATCCCTTGGCAACAAATTCAGATCGAGACGGTTTTTTGTGTTTGAAAATCTCATCCTTAAAAATTTTCCCCAAGGAAGTCCGATTCGGGTTCTGGATGTAGGCGGCACGGCCTATTTTTGGAAAGACATGGGATTTTTGCAAAAATACAATATCCACATCACCTTGCTCAATCTGCACAAGGAAGAAGTAAATGTCCATCGCATCTCCAGCATGGCAGGAGACGCCACAGATTTATCGGGTTTTGAAGACGGGAGTTTTGATCTTGTATTTTCCAATTCCGTGATCGAACATCTTTATACTTGGGAAAACCAAAAGAAGATGGCCAAAGAAGTTATGCGTGTGGGAAAGAAGTTTTTTATCCAAACACCCAACAAACACTTTTTTATCGAGGCGCACTATGCGCTTCCCTTTATCCAATACATCCCCAAGAGGTCGGCTTTCCACCTTTTGACGCAGACCAAAATCAGCCGAATGCAAAAATGGGAACCCAAAGATGCCCAACAGTATTTGGACGAAATCAGACTGATCTCCCAAAAGGACATGCGGAAACTCTTTCCAGGGGCAAAGCTTTACAAAGAAAAATTTCTGGGCATGACCAAGTCATTTTCCGCCCACAATCTTTAAAACTCCTTTCCCATATCTTTAAGACATGGGAAAGGAGTTTTGTTGCTACTTGTCAAATAATGGAGGCCTTTTTTTCTGCCAATCTGTTTTTTCCTGGTAGGCTCGTCCCAGCATGATCAACTTTTCTTCCTCAAATAAATTGGCAAGGAAGGTGATGGAAGTGGGACTTCCGTTTTCCGTAAATCCATTCGGCATGCAAAGTGCCGGATGACCAGTCAAATTGGTGATCTGGAGTTGGTTCCCGCCAAAGGAAGGACTGATGATCACGTCATACTCTTGGAACAGTGCATGCATTTCTTCAATCAAAACCGAACGGTTTCTGCTTGCCTGAATATATTCCACCGCCGGAATAAACCTTGCCGCACGAAACTGGTTTGGCCAGGCACCGCGATGCTGGGCCACGAGCAGATCGTCCATATTTGACCGCGTCAAATCATCGAATGCTGCGGCGCCTTCGGCAAACAACATGATCAGCATGCTGCTGACATCCACTGAGGTTTCAAGTTTTACGGGGTGCAAGGTCAGTCCCAAGCTTTTTAAATCTTCCAGAACCTGTTGATCGATGGCCTTGCTGCTTCTGTCGGTATTGAAAAATTCTTCAAAATAGCCTATTTTGAGGGATTTTATGGACTTGTCCACACTGTAATTCAAAGCTGCCGGAATGGTGCTTTGGTCTTTTTTATCCAAACCATTGATGACCGAAAGCACAATGCCATTGTCCAAAGCGCTGCGGGAAATCGGACCAATTTTGTCCATGCTCCAGCTCAGGGCCATTGCGCCAAATTTGCTCACCCGCCCAAAAGTCGGTCGTAATCCCGTGACGCCATTTCTGGTGGAAGGCGATACAATGCTTCCCAAAGTCTCTGTTCCAATCGCGAAAGGCACCAAAGCCGCACTCACTGCAGAGGCAGATCCCGCTGAGGAGCCACTGGATCCTTGCTGGAGATTCCATGGGTTTTTGGTAACCCCACCATACCAAACATCTCCCATTGCCAAAGCTCCGAGTGTGAATTTACCGACGAGTACAGCACCGGCATCATTGAGTTTTTCGACGACAGTGGCAGTTTCATCAATTTCCTGGTCTTTAAAAGGCATGGCTCCCCAAGTTGTTTTGGTCCCTTTGACGGCCAAAAGGTCCTTGATGCCATAAGGAATTCCATGAAGCGGTCCTCTGATTTTCCCGTTTTTAAGTTCTTGGTCCATCGCCCTGGCTTTTTCCAAAGCTTCCACTTCCATCAGGGTAATCAGACATTCCAATGTGTCACTGTACTTCTTGATTCGGTCCAAATAAATACCGGTAAGTCTTTCTGAAGTCAGCTTCCGCGTCCGAATCAATGTGGATAAGTCTGCTACGGACATAAAAGCGATGTCATGCGCATTGGCGGGCAATTCAACCGTTGCGGGCAATCCCCAGTTTTGATCCTTTTGTTCTTGATCCGGAAAATACCCATGAGGAAGGGGATTGAATACCAGGGAAGGGGAAACCGAATTTTCGAGTTTGTTTTTCCGCATATTCTCATAACCCGTCCGGAAATTGTTCAGGTTTTGGAGCATGCTGTCCTTTTCGGCTGGAGTAAATTCCAATCCAATTAGCATCTCCGCACCCTGGATGGATGCTGGTGTGATCTCGCCCAGCCTTTGGCCGGCAATAAATCCAACAGAAATAAGCAGTGGGACTAGAATAATAATCCAAAGGCTTCGGGTAACTTTAAAATCCTTCATGTAGTTTTGCAATCAAATGTGAACCTTCGGTGAAACAGGAGGTTAATTCCAGAAATATAAAGAATTATTTGAATGCAGAAAAACCAAACTATTCCAAGTTTCCCGATGCCGATGCGAGGGATACTTTTGCTTACAGGAATGTATACCGTGGCCTGGTCAGCATTTTTTAAATATTTGGGAGAGCACCTCTTGCGTTGGCTATCCATGACGCCGGAAAACATTCCGGGATTGGAGAGCAACTGGTTTGGTGGTTTTGGCTTGTTGATCGGTTTTTTGATCTTTATGAGTGCATTTTACCCGAGTAGTTGGCGGTATCTGATATTGGTGGGCATTGTCGGGAAAATCATCTCTTTTTCATGGTTCTTTTTGGAATTCATTCCCATTTTGGGTTGGAACAAAAGAACCATTTTCCACTTGGCCTTCAATGAGCTTCTTTGGCTAATTCCATTGAGCATAATTTACTTGCGCGCAATTAAAGTACATGCGTATTTGAAAACTCTGCCCGAGGAAAAATAAATACACAAAGGGAAAGAATTGGTGTTTTGATAGGCTTATCCAGGATATCAGAGCCATTAAAAAAAGGGAACCAAACATTTCTTTTTGGAGAAAAATCTGGTTCCCTATGCTTTTTGTTCACATGGAACAACTCACAATTCCTGTTTATTTGGAATTGACCTCTTCACGCATTACAATAGAATAACAAGTAACAAGACTATGACGATAACGGCTCCAAGTGAAAGGTAAAGTCCGCCACCACGCCTTGCTTCTTTGTTCAGTTCTTTGAGCTCCGTTTTAATGGCTTTTTTTTCCGCCTTATCCATGGTGGAAAAGTCCATTTTTTTGATTTCCATCACCCTGGATTCAATTTCATCCATTCGTTTCAGGTCTTCTGCTGAGATCACTTTCGGTTCCTTTTCAGAAGGAATGGATGGATTTTCTGCCTGTGCCGAGAAGGCAAATAGCATCGCTGCAAGAGAAAAATAAATTTTTGCTTTTTTCATAAAATTAAATTTAAGTTAGAAAACTATTTTATTATTTTAAGCTCCCAATCATGTCTTCGGGTTTAACCCATTCGTCAAACTGTTCACTGGTCAACAGTCCTAAATCCAAGGCGGCTTCCCTTAGGCTGGTTCCTTCCTTATGCGCTTTTTTGGCAATGGCGGCTGCATTTTCATAACCGATATGGGGGTTCAAAGCCGTGACCAACATCAGGGAATTTTCGAGGTGACGTTTGATAAATGGCCTGTTTGGTTCGATTCCCACCGCACAATTGTCCGTGAAAGAAACCGCAGCATCCCCGATCAAACGTGCCGATTGTAGGAAGTTGGCGATCATCATAGGCTTGAAAACATTCAACTCAAAATGTCCATTGGATCCTCCGATCGAAATCGCAACGTCATTGCCCATCACTTGGGCCGCGACCATCGTAATGGCCTCCACTTGGGTAGGGTTCACTTTTCCGGGCATGATCGAAGAACCTGGCTCATTTTCTGGAATCAGGATTTCGCCGATCCCGGATCTTGGTCCTGAAGAGAGCATCCGGATATCATTGGCGATTTTCATGAGGCTCACCGCTATTTGCTTCAATGCACCATGCGTCTCGACAATGCCATCATGGGCAGCCAAAGCTTCAAATTTGTTGGGGGCCGTTACCAAAGGTTGCCCTGATAATTCGGCGATTTTTTTTGCCACCAACTCCGAATATCCCGCTGGAGTATTCAGACCGGTACCTACGGCTGTTCCCCCAAGTGCCAACTCGGACAAATGGGATAGCGTATTTTTCAAAGCCCTTATCCCATGATCCAATTGGGCCACATAACCCGAAAATTCCTGTCCCAAAGTCAATGGGGTGGCATCCATAAAGTGGGTACGACCGATTTTGACCACATCCATAAATGCCTCAGATTTTGATTTCAGGGTATCCCTCAGTTTTATGATCCCAGGAAGGGTGGTTTCCATGACCATTTTGTAAGCGGCAATGTGCATCGCCGTGGGAAAAGTGTCATTGGAAGATTGGGACTTATTGACATCGTCATTGGGATGGATTTTTTTCTTTTCATCCTCCAAGGTGCCGCCAAGCAGAACATGGCTCCTGTAAGCGATCACTTCATTGGCGTTCATATTGGACTGGGTGCCAGACCCGGTTTGCCAGATGACGAGAGGAAATTGGTCGTCATGCTGGCCAGTCTGGATTTCGTCGCAGACCTTGCCGATGATGTCGGCCTTGTCTTGGGCAAGCACGCCCAATTCTGCATTGGCGAGCGCTGCCGATTTTTTCAGGATCGCAAAAGCATGGATGATTTCGATCGGCATTCGGTTTCTTTCGCCACCTATTTTAAAATTATTGATGGATCTCTGGGTTTGTGCACCCCAATATTTGTCTGCGGGGACTTCCACAGCGCCCATGGTATCTTTTTCTATTCTATATTTCATATAATTCGGTTTTTTTGGTTTGATTTTGAGTCTGCAAAATACGACCTCAATGGCATAATCCATAGAAAAGCCACAATTAATCCCTGACTTGGAGATTGAGCAGATTATAAAAAAGGGATTGAGATTTTCGGATTTTTCGCTTGAAATGTATCCAGGCAAATAGATAGTTCCCCAATCCGATCGCAAGGCATAGAAAACCATAAGCAGGATCGCTTTTGCCCAGAAAGAAGAAAAGGGACATGGCCAGGATAATGACCGACCAAAAACCCAAAAAGAAGCTCGCCCCAGGGAATAGGCTGTATTTCAGAAAGAGAATACAGCCCGCCGCAGTGGATTCTATTTTTCCTGCGATCAAGGGTAAAAAACTGTCCGCTTTGTCAATCACCAATGAAATCCTAAAGGAATCCTCTTTCACAACACCATTGAATAGGTGGCTTTTCTTCTTTGTTTCGTCGAAATCGAGAAAATTTACATTTTGGGTCACTTGATTGAGCCGTGCGATGACCTCCTTTCTGTTGAAGGCGGACACGATGGTTTCGCTATGGGCGGGGAAAATATACATGTATGGTTAACTCAAAAGAATCCCTTCGGTTCAACCCGAAATATGCATTAGCTCTCACAATAGGACTGAAACTGCAAGAAAATCAGGATTTTGGGTGAATAAGTATATTGCCTATATGGTGAAGTCAAAAACAATATACAAATGACCGATTGTTAAGAAACTATATCCTGAAATTGAATTGGCGATGGATACGCCGGGTTTAATCTTCACATAAAATATCCGATTTGATGACCGGCGAAAGAAAATGGGCCCAGCCAACTCCCTTAGTCCAAGGCTTTGGCTGGATTTTTCCTGATTTCGATGAGATTTTCCTTCGTGAGGAATTCTTTGGCGGCCGATTGGATGCGCTCTGGAGTCACGGAGTCGATGGATTTTTCTGCTTCAAGAATGACATCCCAAGAAAGCCCATAAGTTCTGATTGCCGACAATTGGGCATTCCAATAGCTGTTTCTCTTCAGGTTTTCTTCCAAAGCGATCCTTCGTTTTTCCTTTACTTTATTCAGATCTTCAATTGAGGGTCCATTTTCCTGTATTTTTTGAATCTCTATCCAAGTGGCTTCGATCAGACTTTCCACTTTTTCGGGACTACAGGGAAAACTAACCGAGAAAGAAAAATTCCCTACGGGCCTGGAGGAAAGACTGCCATTGGCACCCACGCCATAGACGCCTCCAATTTCTTCCCTGAGGCTTTCGATGAGTTTGATGGTCAGGATTTCCCCCAAATAACCGAAGTCGGCAGCCTTTTTTCGGTCATAAGGGATTTCTCCCGAAAAGTAGAGAATGACCTGACTTTTCTGGTCCACGCCCACTTCCACGATTTCTTTTTGGCCTCTCGGTGCTCGGATGCCTAGATCCTTGTACGCTTCTTTTTGATCTGGGCTTCCCGGAAGACTTCCGATGTATTGTTCTAGGAGCGGGGTGATACCCTCTAAGTCGACATTTCCGGTAATGAAAAACTCAAAATTCCCCGCGTTGGCAAACCTTTCTGCATAAATCTCCAAACCCCTGTCCAAATCTATGTTAACCAAATCTTCGGGATCATATATCCCCATGGCCCTCAAATTGCCATCTGCGATGATTCGGTTCAAGGCTTTTGAGAATTGGTAATCCGGATTGGATAGGGCGCTGGCCAATTGTGCTTTTTGGTTGGCCATATAGACCTCAAACAGTTCTTGGTCTTTTCGGGGCTGGGTAAAATACAGGTGAAGCAACTGCAAGGTCGTCTCCAGATCTTTTGGCGAGGTAGCGCCAGAGATCTCCTGTGAATAGGTAAGCACATTTGGGGTAAGCGACACGGTTTTCCCTGCCAATACCTTTCTCAGATCTGATGGCGAAAATGACCCAACACCCATGATATTGACCAACACGCCGGCGTAGCTTGCGGAGTAATGGTCCTCATCCGGATACAAGGAAACGCCTCCATCCCCTTTGGCCAAGAAGATGATTTCATCGTTTTTGAAGTCCGTGGGCTTGACAAATACTTTGGCACCGTTGGGAAATGTCAATGTGGTCAAGCCGATAGATGCAATAGTTTCGGTTTCCAAAACGCTAACGGGAATGGGCAATTCCTCCATGAGGTTTTCTGCCAAGGCTTTGTCGGCATAGGGCTCCAAACTTGTGTCTGCAATCTCTTCCATCAAGGCAAGCACCGCTGTTTCCGAAGGAATATTTTCTTTTTCGCCCTCCGGGGCGGTGATGATGACTACTCGGTTTTCATTTCGCACCAACTGACCCGCGAGTGCATTGACCTCTGACAAGGTGATTTGGGGAATGATTTCTTGGTAAAATTCATGTTTCCATTTCTCTCCATCGGCAAATCTTCCGCCTAAAAAATGATTGACGTACCGACCGACAATTGATCTTGATTCAGCTTTGTCCATTTCATTGAAGCTTCTTTCCGCGCTGTTCAAGACCGATTTTTTGACACGGTCCAGTTCCGGTTCCGTAAAACCAAATCTGGCCACGCGCTCATTTTCCAACAACAACGATTGGAGGCCAGTCTCGATTTTGCCGGAGGCCACTACAGCGGAAGCGGAGAAATAATCCAAATCCCTGACAAAGTTGCCATATCCCGTCCCGGCAAAAACAAAGGGGGCACCGGGTTTTTGGCGGATTTCATCCAGACGTTGGGTAAGCATACCGCCGTACAGGGTTCTGATCAAGAGATTGCGGTAATCTTCCTTCGTCTCTGTGGGCAAAGCCTTGTGCTTGTAAAAAAACTGCAGCTGGATCCCGGGGGCTTCCTGATCGGTGACCACACTCACAAAAGTCTCTTGATGCTTCGGTACCTCAAAGGATTTTCTCTCCTTTGCATTTTCAGGGTTTTTAAGGTCCGAAAAATGCTCCTTGACAAGGGCTTCCAGTTTTTCGGGATCCACATCGCCCACAGCAATCACGGCCATATTGTCCGGTCTGTACCAATCCCTGTAGAAATTCCTTAAGCTTTCGTAATCAAAGTTTTCCACAATTTCCATTTTTCCAATGGGCAGTCTTTCCGCATACTTGCTATTGTGGAGGATCACGGGCAGGTATTGGTCCTGCATCCTTTTTGAATATCCTTCTCCGGTTCTCCATTCTTCGACGATGATTCCTCTTTCTGCGTCGATGTCTTCGTCCTTCATCAATACCCCCCCGGCCCAATCGCTGAGAACCTTAAACCCATTCCTCAATGTGGCTTCGTTTTCCGAGGGAATCGGCAGGATATACACCGTTTCGTCAAATCCTGTATAGGCATTTAAATCCGCGCCAAAAGAAACCCCAATGGATTGAAGATAATTGACCAATTCATTTTTTTCAAAATTGCGGGTTCCATTAAATGCCATGTGCTCTACAAAATGGGCCAAGCCCTGCTGATCATCTTCTTCAAGAATGGATCCGGCGTTGATGGCCAGCCGCAATTCCACTTTGTTTTCAGGCCGTGGATTGTATTGGATATAATAGGTGAGCCCATTGTCCAACTTTCCAACCTTGACCCTTGGGTCCAAGGGTACTTTTTCATCCAGACTTATTTGGCAGAAAGCAGCTTCTGATGCCAATAAGAAAACAAAGGCTACCAGGATATTTTTGAATATATTCATGATCCTAAATTTGGAAAGTTCTTGGTTCTAGACTTCCAAGGTAATAAAAAATCAAGCGAAGGATAATTAAAAACCCGAAATGTGGTCTGGCTCTAACTTTCCCCAAGATTTTTCCCTTTCTTACCGAGGGCTTTAATGTTTTTGGGACTCCCGATGATTTGGGATTTATAAATCCCAGCATGACCACTGAAGAGGTATGCGATCACACAAGCCAAACCCACATAAACGCCCGATTCGGCCCCAAAAAGCTCAATTCCCATCAGGGTACAAGCAAGGGGCGTATTCGTGGCGCCGGAAAAAACGCCCACAAATCCCATTCCTGCAAGGAGTGCCATGGGTAAGGGAATGATCCAAGAAAGGGCATTGCCCAGAGTGGCTCCCGTAAAGAACAAAGGCGTGACTTCTCCCCCTTTAAAGCCTGCGCCTAAGGTCAAGGAAGTCATCCCAATTTTAGCCAAGAAATCATACCAAGGGAGTTGTTCGGTAAAGGCATCGGTGATTGTTGGGATGCCCAAGCCAATGTATTTGGTGGTGCCCATGGCAAAGACTAAAAGGGCAACCAGAAGACCGCCAATAAATGGCCTTAAAGGAGGATATTTGATTTTCATTTCGAAAAGTGTTCCCCAAAAATGGGTGGCTTTGGCAAACAGTCTTCCGGCCAAACCAAAACAAATTCCTGCCGGGAGGATCCAAAGTAAATTTCTCAGGTCCAGGTTGGGGACTAAAGAAATGGAATAATGATGATGTTCCACCAGCCAAAGCTCTGCACAGGCATAATTGGCAATATAGGCGCCAAAAAATGCAGGCAGAATGGCTTCGTAGCGAACACGACCCACCACCAGCCATTCCAAGGCAAAAACCGCTCCGGCCAAGGGCGTCCCGAAAACGGAGGCAAAACCTGCCGCCACGCCGACGGTGATCAGTATTTTCCGATCTTCTTTTTCGAGTTTAAGCCATTTGGTAAATTGATCTGCCAATGCCCCACCCATCTGGATGGCCGTACCCTCACGTCCAGCCGATCCACCAAAAAGATGAGTGGCCAATGTTCCGAAGAGCACCAATGGAGCCATTCTCAGTGGAATGGTTTTTTGGGGATTGTAAAATTCCTCTAAGAGCTGGTTGTTTCCTTTCACCACAGATTCCCCAAAACGATGGTAAACCCAACCGATCAAAAGCCCCGCCAATGGCAAGAGTGCGATGATCCAAAGGTTGGATTCCCGATAAACGGTTACCCAATTGAGGGATATCAAGAAGATTCCGGAGGCAGAACCAGCCAGCATTCCTACCACACCCGCAATCAGTAGCCATTTGAAGGTAAAGAACAGATTTGGAAGAAATTCGAAAGTGAAAAACGAATTGATTTTGAGACAGGCTTTTATCCTCTCCAACATATGGGATTGATTGTATCCAAAATGAAAAGACATATCAGGGAATAATCTCCACGATGATGACCATTCCTGTTTGGATGGTTGGCAATTGAGTTGAAGTAGGAGTCATCAGCACCAAAAAAGGAGCGGTTGTAAGGCGGAACCCCATCGCCGAATGAAATGTAAAGATATCAAACCTTGGCAAAAATCAACCGTTTCTCCACCTAAAAGTCTTTTCCAGTACAATCTTAATCCATTTTGGATTTTTCTTGGAGAACAAATTGGGTAAATTCCCTAAATTGAAACAATCTTCAGCAATAAGTTCTTCACAGAGAGGTATAGTGATTATACACAAATACAATTTAAACTTCATGAAAAATATACTCATTACCGGAGGCTCCGGACTCATAGGGAAGAAAATCACCAAATTATTGGAAAAAAATGGACACCAAGTCGCTTGGTTGAGCAGGACACCGTCAAAAAACAGTCAAAAATCCTTTGCTTGGGATGTGGAGGCTGGAACATTGGATGAAAAAGCCATACGCTGGGCCGATGGCATTATTCACTTGGCGGGAGAAGGTGTAGCGGACAAAAGATGGACCACCGAAAGGAAAAAGGCTATCCTGCAAAGCCGAACCCATTCCTCGGAGCTGCTTTTTCGGGCCATCGAAAAATCCGATAAAAAACCTGAATCCTTTGTCTCTGCCAGCGCCGTTGGTTATTATGGCTTTGACACCGGAGAGCAACTGGTGGATGAAGAAGCTCCTGCCGGCACCGATTTTTTAGCCCAGGTGGTCATTGCTTGGGAGGATTCGTCAAAAAAAGTAGCCGATTTAGGCATCAGAACTGTTTTGCTTCGGATTGGGATTGTTCTCGACAGTGGAGGCGGTGCCTTGAAAGAAATGATGGGCCCTCCCGTTGCAGCTCCTCTGGGAAAAGGGACACAATGGATGAGCTGGATACAGGTAGAGGATTTGGCCAAAATGTTCGTTTTTGCCGTTGAGAATGAAAGTTTGAAAGGGATTTACAATGCCGTTGCGCCAAAACCGGTGACCAATCGGGATTTGACCCAGAAAGCAGCCAAGAAGATTGGGAAACCCTTTTTGGGAATCGGCGTTCCTGCATTTGGATTGAAACTTCTGTTGGGGGAAATGGCCCAAATGGTGATTGGTGGAAATCGGGTTTCCTCCAGGAAAATCCAAGAAGCCGGATTCAATTTCCAATACCCAAACCTTGCCGAAGCCTTGGAAAAGACATACAGCAAAGATTAAACCCGTGTTGTACATGACCAATTCTCCTCCAGTCGGAAATTGATTAATAACCAATAAAATATATGCATTTTTGATTTCACCTGATAGGTAAAACACCTTGTTCTTCAAATAGGTTGATTTCCTTGCAGTTTCACCTCCTATTTGGAAACCGAATGCACATTTCGGATTAAATCAGATCCTGTTTTTACGACCGAAAAGAAACCACAGAATCGTACCCAAAAAAGGCAAAAATATCACCACCAAAATCCAGACGATTTTATCGTTGCCGGTCCCGAAGCCACTGGTGATGACATCATAAATGGTGAAGGCATAAATGGCAAGTCCAATAATTCCCAATCCAAACATTGTTTTCGTTTTTAAGTGTTGTTGTTTTTTATTGCTGAACATTCCTGCCCCGAATGTTTGTTGAATCCGTTGGGGGAACAGTTTGTTGCGCCAACGTGAAATCAGCAAGGGAGTAAAACAACGGAAAATAACCGGGGATCGCAAAAAAAGGCAAAAGGGAATTTGATGGAACTCGGTCAAGTTTTTTGACCTTCCAAACCAATTATTCATGATTAACTGATTTTATTGATCAGTTTTGGTTGATTTTGAATGCATAAATGAATAGAGATATGATAAAGCGGATTTGTTTCACCCTACTCATCGTTGTCTTGGCGCTAAAGGCCGAGGCACAAAACGTCGAATTGAAATACTATCTTCCAGAGGGCTACACGTATAATCCTGCCATTCCGACTCCTGAGTCTGTCCTTGGATTTGAAGTGGGGGAATGGCATGCCTCCTACGATCAAGTTTTGATGTACATGCGGGCCGTAGCGACTGCATCCGACCGGGTTACGCTTGAGGAGATTGGAAAAACGTATGAAAAACGCCAACAGGTTTTATTGACCATCACTTCTCCTGCAAATCTCGGGAAAATTGATGCCATCAAATCGGAGAGAAAAAAACTCCGAAATCCTGCAGCAAATGTTGCCCTCGCAACCATGCCTGTGGTCATCTATGCAGGATATTCTGTTCATGGCAATGAGCCCAGCGCTGTAAATGCCGCCCTGCTCTCCGTTTACCATTTTGCAGCTGCAAATGAGGTGGCGGCAGATTTGGAAAATGTGGTTTTGCTTTTGGATCCAGCCTTGAACCCAGATGGTGTGAACCGATTTGCCTCTTGGGTAAACTCCAACAGAAGCTACCACATGAATGGTGATCCCAACAACAGGGAATTGAACGAGCCTTGGCCAAGAGGAAGAACCAATCATTACTGGTTCGACTTGAACAGGGATTGGCTGCCTGTCCAGCATCCCGAATCCCGAAACCGGGTGGCAAAAGTGCAGGAGTGGACCCCAAATCTCCATTTGGATTTTCACGAAATGGGGACCAACAGCACCTTTTTCTTTCAGCCGGGAATACCCAGCCGGAACCATCCGCTGACACCCAAGAAAAATTTTGAGCTGACCGAAAAAATCGGGCAATACCACGCCAGATATCTTGACAAAATTGGATCACTTTATTACAGCCAAGAAAGCTTTGATGATTTTTATTTCGGCAAAGGGTCCACCTATCCCGACATTCAGGGGTCTATCGGCATCCTGTTCGAACAAGCCTCCTCAAGGGGACATTTGCAGGAAAGCATTTATGGTCCCTTGACCTTTGCCTTCACGATCCGCAACCAATTTACCACGACCTTGTCCTCATTTGAAGCGGCCAAAAACATGCGGGTTGAGATGAATACCTACATGCGGGATTTCTACAGGGATGCAAAGAAGGAGTATGATCTGGATACCAACAAGGCCTATATTTTTGGGTCAAAAGACGATGGGGGGAAAACATTCCATCTGGCGGATATGGTACTCCAGCATGACATCGATCTTTTCAGCTTAAAAGAAGACATTACCATCAATGGGGTGGAATTCAAAAAAGAAAAATCCTTCATCGTTCCCTTGAACCAACCACAATATAAGTTGATCAAAGGATTGTTTGAAACCCGGACAAATTTTCAAGACAGCTTATTTTACGATGTATCCGCTTGGACCATGCCGATGGCATTCAACCTGGATTTCATGGAGTTGAGCAGCAGGATATTGAACTTGGCCAATGTCGAGCAGGTGGACAAGTCCCTGAAGCTTCCAAAAGGAAAGGTTACCGGAGAAGCTGGGGCATATGCCTTTGTTTTTGAGTGGGCAGAATACTATGCCCCGAAAGCAGCTTATGCACTCTTGGAAAAAGGCTATCAGGTAAGGGTCAGCCACGAAGAAGTCATCCTCCCCAATGCCAAAACCCTGAAGCGCGGGAGCATTTTCTTGGCCAAAGGCCAATCCACTGTTTCTGATGAGGTCTTTTTCAATGACATGGTAAAAGCCGCCGAGACTTCTGGGATTGAAATTTTTGCCTTGAATACCGGCTATACAAATGGCGTCAATGTCGGATCTCCAAGCATGGATGTCCTGACCAAACCAAGTATTGCACTTTTGGTGGATGGCGGAGTGGCCAGCAGTGAGGCTGGTGAAATCTGGCATTTATTGGATCAGCGGTATGAAATGCCCATCACCTTATTGCCCGTAGATCGCTTCAACGGAGCGGATCTTGGCCGATACAATGTCATTGTGATGCCCAATGGAAACTATGCTTCCTTGGGAAAAACCGGTGCGGACAAAGTGAAACAGTGGGTAAGGGCGGGAGGAACCTTGATCGCCAGGGGATACGCCATGAGCTGGCTGGACCAAAATGAAGTTGCGGAATTTAAGTTTAAGCAAGAATCCGAAAAGGTGGAAGTCCTTCAAAAAAATTATGCGGAATTTGACAATGCTTCAGGTGCAAAAGGAACTGGCGGTGCCATATTCAATGTGAAATTGGATATTACCCACCCGATCGGGTATGGCTATGAAAAAACCGAAATGTTTACTTTCAGAAGTGGCAACCAATTCCTCCTTCCATCTGAGAATCCTTATGCAAATCCACAGGTTTATACCGATAGTCCCTTGGCAAGTGGTTACGTTTATCCCTACAATTTGGAACAAATGAAGCGTTCGGCATCTATCCGGGTATCCTCCCAAGGAAATGGCCGGGTAATCGGTTTTGTGGACAATCCGAATTTCAGGGCATTCTGGTTTGGGACAAACAGATTGTTTATGAATGCGATTTTCTTTGGACAGACGATTAAGAGTGGAACCGGTCGATAAAAGAGATTCCTTCTCTTCCTCATTTCCATGTCTTACCTTTAGTCTCTCACGCTAAAAATTAAACTTCTTGTATTATAAGTGGTGCATTCCCGGGATTTCTTAAATAGCCCGAGAGTGCTCCATTTTTTGATAATTGAAATTTTCTTAAGGTTCAACTCTGGTTTTTGATTTTATATTTGGCAAAAAGTTTTAATTATCTAGCGCAAACCACTATTTTGCGTAATATTTGTTTATCAAATGATTCAGAAACTCTTTCCATTAGACAAGAATTACATTTTAAGACAAGCACAGACTGTTTTAGAAGATAATCTCATGGATTCCATGGCTTTTGAATTGAAAAAATCCTACACCTTTCTTTACAATTCTTTGGGGTTGATGGATGAAACGTATGCACAGATCCTTGATGCCTACGATTTTCCAAAAGACAGATTGCGCGTAATCTATTGCCAACTCTCCGGGATTTATCGCTACAAGTACGGTTCCAACCAATTGGAATTGTTGTTCGACGGAAGGTCACATTTCGAAAAATTTCAGGAAGATTGGTCCAAACAGTTGATGGAATGGGTGAAAGAATTGGGCAAGCATGAACAATATGTAAAGACGATGCTGAGAATGACCCTGCTTTTTGACACGGATTCCCGGGCCGAATGGTCTGAAAATCATTGCAAAGCATTCATCAACGAATACTTTGACCTGAAAATCATCAAGCGAAAAGGAGAACTGAAACTTAAGATTGCATAAATAACAAAACCGCCGATAAAAGCGGTTTTGTTCGTTTTTGGTTGGTGGTTTAGTTAATGTTTTTGATTTTTTATCCAAAAGGAATTTCAAAGATTAGAATACAATCCCTATTTTTCTTCGATGGTAAACTCCGGAAGATGGAGGATTTCGCCACCCTTCATGGCCGACTCATGCGCCAATATGCCCACACAAGTGATGTTTGCGGATTGTCTGGCATTGGGATACGGCGATTTCTGCAGGTGAAGTGCATTCAAAAACTCATTTACCAAATGTGGATGCGACCCTCCATGACCTGAGCCTTGGATAAAGGACAAATGCTGATTATCGTCCGAATCGTACACCCCTGCAGTGGTAAAGGAAGCAATTTCCTCAGGCAATAAATGGCCATAATCAGGAATGGTCACTTTTGAAGGAACCTCTCCGGTATGGACCACACTTTGTTCATGCTCCACAAGCGTCCATTCGAATGATTTTTTGGAGCCATAGACATCGAAACTCTCTCTGTACTGTCTTGCAGTGTTGAAAAGTGAGCGTGTCACCTCTGCGGAAAGATCAGAATCCTTCAGTTTGATGTGGCAAGTTTCCACTGCAAAAGGAGACCCATATTTTTCGATAAGGTTTTCATCGATCCTGCCCGAACCAAAACAAGACACATATTCTGCCTGCGCTTTTGGCAAAGCCAATACAGGACCCACACAATGCGTGGCATAATGCATGGGCGGAAGGCCCTCCCAGTATCCAGGCCATCCCGCCATTTCCTGCTGATGGCTGGCTCTTAGAAATTGGATTTTTCCCAATTCTCCCTTTTCATACATTTCCTTCACAAATAGGAATTCCCTGCTGTAGATGACGGTTTCCATCATCATGTAGGTCAATCCTGTTCGCTCGGTTTCCTCCACGATCTGGCGGCATTCCTCCACGGTGGTCGCCATGGGAACTGTACAGGCCACGTGCTTTCCGGCACGGAGCGCTTTCAAGGCTTGTTCTGCATGGGATTGAATAGGCGTATTGATATGAACGGCATCGATTTCCGGATCCTTTAACAATTCATCATAATCCGTATATCTTTTTTCGATGCCAAATGCATCCCCGATTTCATCCATTTTGCTTTGGCTTCTCTGGCAGATGGCATACATGTTTGCCAAGGGATGCTTTTGATAAATCGGGATAAATTCAGCGCCGAAACCCAATCCTATGATAGCGATGTTGATTTTTTTTTGAGTCATGGTAAATTTGGTTTATTGTTCAACTAAGAATTGAAATTACGCTCGTGGACTTTATTTCAGTCTTTGGCCCATTGCTTCAGGAATTGGATGCCGTCTGAAGCAAAGGCATCTTGGCTTTCTGCCAGCGGCTTCCAAATACAAACGGCTCCCGCCAATTCCTTGACGGAAGGAGTGAAACTTTCGATGGAGACCACTCCCTGATAATCGATTGCTTCCAAGCCTCGCTTGATGGAATCCCATCGGGTTTGTCCCTGACCAGGCGTTCCCCTGTGGTTTTCGGAAACTTGGACGTGGAGGAGTTTATTCCCCGCCTGTCGAAAGGCCATTTCCATGTCAGGTTCTTCGATGTTCATGTGAAAACCATCCAGCAAGACCTTTGCTGCAGGGTGATTGATGTCACCGATCAGCCGCATCAAGTCCTTTGTGTTGTTGATCAGATCACTTTCAAAACGGTTCAAGGGTTCCAAAGCAATTTCCTGTCCCAGGGCTGCTGCCATTTGGCATACCTTATACAGGTTCTCTGCGGCTCGGTTCCATTCTATCTTCCTTTGTTCCGGAGAAACCGATCGGGCTTTTCCCACTGCGGAATACATTGGGCCGGCCACAAAGCTTGAACCCAATTCCGCGCTGATTTCCAAACATTTTTGGATGTAATCAAAGCTGACTTGGTGGAAAGCAGGATCGTCATGTGTGAGATCCCTGGTAGGGCCAAAAGCCCCACAGATGATCGCTTCCAAACCATTGGCTTCAAGAGCCTCCCTTATTTTTATTACGTCAATCAAGGCCGGATCTTCCACAGGTATTTCTACCGCATCATAGCCCATTTTTTTTATTTTGGCAAAGAGGGATATCGTTTCCGTTTGGAAAGGCGATGTCCAAAGCCAGGTGCTTACACCCAATCTGATATTTAAAGACATGTTTGGCTATTTTGATTTTATTCCACTTTCATTATCCCATTCATGATTCTCCAGTGCCCCGGTACGGTACAGATGTAGGGATAATCCCCGGGTTTGCTTGGGGCGATGAAGACCAAGGATTCACTTCCTTCCGGATTGATGAGTTTGGATGCTATGATGATTTCGGACATTTTTGGGATAAAACTCTGTTCCATTCCCTTCGGATCCCTGGCAAGTTCATCCGCTGCTTTTCCGACTTTCTCCATTGTGCCGGGCATGGCGAGGACAAAATTGTGTTGCATAAAATCTTTGTTCTCGAAATCAAGGGTGACTTGTTGTCCGGCCTTAACGGTGAATGTCGGTTTGTCAAATTTCATTTCATGCGGAATCACACCCATTTTGATGATCACGGCACCTTTTGAGGTTTCCGTGGCTGCAATTGCACCGGATTTCCCGTTTTGTGCAAGGGTTTCAAAGGAAGGATTTTTAAGCCCCAAATAACTGTTTCGGTCCAGTCTGCCATTGAACCAGAACGGTTTTGGATATTCACCAACCTGGTTGTCTCCCATGTTGTCTTGTCCAACCCGTACGGCTGCTGGTTGGAAAGCGGTCACAAATAGTCCTGTGGCTTTCCCTTTTGCAACTTGGTTTCCGTTGATCTTAAGTTCCATGGTGCCATCCTCCAATAAACTGGCGTTGATCAGGAATTTTTCCTGGGGGAGATTTTTGGAAGAGGAAATCTTGAAGCTTTTACCACCTTGCTTGACAAGCCAATGGATCGCCTTGTTTTCTACATAAAGGCTGTAGCCATTATCTTTTCCGCCTTGGGCGACAATAATCCCTTGGAGGTCATTTTCCGACTTGCTCAAGGTCACCCTGATCTGGATTTCTTTTCCGGTTACATCCGGTGGAAACGCAATCGCAGACCTTCTGTCCAAATTGTATTCTTCGGCAGTAAGGCTTTTGGAGAGCTTCTCATTCAGGGACCACAAAGAATCCGGCTTATCCATGGAAACTAGGGAACCGAAATTTTCTTCAAAGGAGACCGGATGCGTAAGGACGGCGGAAAATAGGGCTTGTGGCAAATATTTGTCCTTGCCATTGTCTTCCTCCATACTCGCTTGGTAAAGAAGTTTGCCAGCATCTGGGGAAGTAGGAGAATCCGCAACTGCCAAGAAAGCTGTTTTTCTGGTGTTCAAATCCTTGTCCTTCAACAAACCTGCGTCGATGATGGCTTTCAAACTTTCTTCCGTTTTTGGCAAAACATCAATGGCATTTTTTCTAACGCCCGCAGCTGGGTGTTTCAATGCAGTGGTGACGATTCGTATCGCATCCTTGTTGGAACCATCCAATGTGCCTAATCCATGTAGGGACCACAAAGCATGAACAGCAGGACTGTTCAATCCGATTTCGTCTGTTTTTTTATCTTCGATCAGTTTGAAAAGATCATTGATGATGCTTTTGTTTTGGTTTTCCACGATCGTCCGTTGGGCGACCAATCTCCAAAACATATTGTCGCTTTTCAATCCGGCAATGATTTCCTTGTTCTTGTCTTTGTCTATTGTGATCGGTTTATAATCGTCTGCACCTTTGTAAACCAAACGATAGATTCTTCCATGCTTGGCATCCCGAAGGGGATTGATGTAGGCATTTCCTTCTCCATTGTCAAAGCCTTTTGGGGTAGGATTGTGCTGAATGATGAAATTGTACCAATCGGCAATCCAAAGTGCGCCGTCAGGCCCCACTTCGGCGTGTACGGGAGAAAACCATTCGTCGGAACTTGCCAGAATGTTGAAGCCGTTTTTTTCCTTGAAACCTGAGCCGTCTTTCTCGATGATCGCATTGTGCAACACCCTTCCTGTTGGCTCGGCCACAAATGCCACCCTGTTCCAATAAGATTTGGGGAAGCTTCTGGCCGTGTAAAAATTATGGCCCGCGGCTGCGGTATAACTACCATGCCAATCCACCTGACGGAGATAAGGTGTCAGGTGCGGCATATCATAATGGGTGTCTATTCCATGAATTGCATTGTTGGATCCGCCATGAATGGACCTGCGGACATGCTTGTTGGGCATGGCCAAATAGGCACTGTGCTGGCCGTTTGCCGTGGAGATAAAGACATTGAACTCTTCGGTAAAGCCCAAACCCCAGGTATTGTTGCTGGTAGAACCAAGGAATTCAAAGTTTTTCCCGTCGGGTTCAAAATTGTACAAACCTTGACCGAATGAGAATTCTTTTCCATCGATTTCACCTTTGAAACCGGAGTAGCCCAAGACTCCCCAGATTTTGTTGTCGATGCCATATTTCAGGTTGGATGGTCCTGCATGGGTATCGCTTTTTCCCCATCCGGTGATCACAACTTCCCTAAGATCTGCTTTTCCATCACCATTGGTGTCCTTGAGAAAAATAAAATCAGGGGCCATGGAAATCATGATGCCGCCGTTGACAAATACCATACTGGTAGGGATATTCAATCCTTCAGCAAAGACCGTGATTTTGTCTGCTTTGCCATCACCGTTGGTGTCTTCCAGGATTTTGATGCGGTCATTTCCGCCTTCCTTGCGGACTTCATTTGGGTAATCCTCGGTTTCTATTACGTATAATCTTCCTTGATCATCCCAGGCAATGGCCATGGGATTTACAATATCTGGCTCTGAAGCAAACAATTGAAGTTCAAAATCTACTGGAACCTGAACAAGTTTCATGGATTCCTCTGGTGAAAGGGGAAGTTGAAACCTAGGTGCAGGATCTCTTTTCTCGTAATTTGGAATGTCCGCATCCTCAAAAACAGGGGTAGGGATGGCATAGTCCGCCACTTGTTTGGCCACTTTATCGCCTACGGCCCACAATACGCCATTTGCCACCAAGTTGTGAAATTCCACTTGGGACCAAGTGCGCTCATCATGGCCATAAGCAGTGTAGAAAACCCTGCCTTTGCCTTGGTTTCTCACCCAAGTCCAGGGTTCGCGATGCTCCCCATCGACTCTTTCCATCAATACAGTCATGTCCGGATTCAATTGGGAATGAACATAGGTTTCGTCCCAAGTCGAAAATTCGTTGATCCCCTTGATGACGGGATGAGAATTATCCACAATGTCGACGGTAAAATCCCCCGTGCCGTGGGATTTGAATTGGCCCCCAACAGCCTCGACAAACCATTCCGAATTGCGGAAACAGAATGAGGCGCTATGGATCGGAACCATTGCTTTGCCACCTTCCACAAAATCCTTCAGGGCTTTTTCCTGCTCTTTGGTGATTTCATCGTGGTTGGCGTAGATCATGATGCCATCATACTTATTGAGGTTCTCCTCGTTTAAGTCATTTGGATCCGCGGTATAGGTCAGGTTGATTCCCTTTTGGAACAAGGGCATGGCCAACATCGGCATCAGTTTTTCAGAATCGTGGTGCTTGCTTTCATGACCCAGGAAAAGAATTTCCACTCTCCTGGGATCTGAGGATAACCCCCACTTTTTTGACTTTCCCCCACATCCCAAAAGCAGGAAAATGGAGAAGATGAGCAATCCTATTGTTCTCATTGTGTTTAGGCTTTTGGGCATTGGAATTCAGTATTGATTTGAAAGACTAATTTGGACATTAATGATTTTTCATTCTCACTGTTTTTTATCTAATTCTGACTGTATTTTGTCATTTATTTTTGTTTTCGGGTTTAATAATAGCATAATTGTATGAATAATGAAGCAACCACTTAAAAAATCGAGAATTCCAGACAACAAGGCTTTTGTGGTCAAAGAGCTTTTCGCACCCTTTTTCGACAAAAACTGGCACTTCCACCAAGAGTATCAATTGTTTTTGGTTTTGGAAGGAAAAGGGATCCGGTTTGTTGGGGATATTATGAAGCCTTTTAAGGCCGGAGACATGGTTTTCTCAGGACCCAATTTGCCGCATTTATGGAGAAATGACCAGGAGTTTTTTGACAAGTCAAATGGCTTGAGCACCCACGGGATCGTGGTTTATTTTCCCGAAGAATTTATGGGGAATGCATTCCAGACCAAAGAAGAATTTGAGGCGATCAAGCTGATGTTGCAGAAAGCTTCTCGCGGTTTGGAGGTTGTGGGCAAGACCAACCTTATGCTGCAGAAGATGATGAAGGATCTGGTGAAACGCAAAGGAATTGAAAGCATTATTCAGTTGCTCAGGATACTGGAAACCCTGGCACATTCAACGGATTGTTTCCCAATTGTCCAGGCAGATTATGCCAATCTCAACAAGGAATCCGAAAAGGACCGCATGAGCCAGGTGTATGAATTTGTGATGGACAATTTCCAACAAAAAATACGCTTGGAAGAAGTGTCCTCGCTTGCCAACATGACGGTAAGTTCCTTTAGCCGGTATTTTACCTCCAGAATGAACAAATCCTTTTCGGATTTTTTGACCGATGTCCGCATCAGTCACGCCTGCAAACTCTTACACGAGCAGGATCTGAATATCAGTGAGGTGGGCTATGAAAGCGGATTCAACACCCTATCCAATTTCAACAAGCTTTTCAAAGATAAAATGGGCGTAACGCCTTTGGTTTACAAAAAGGATTACCTCAAAACTTTCTAGAAGGGTAAGGTTCCAGTGCTTTTTCCCATTGCAATAAAACAAGCCAAGATTGGTCGACCCAGGCTTATGCATGGCCAATTCTATCCCATCCGAAAACTGCCCCATAATCAGTCCTTGTTTGCTGTTTAGACTTCGCTACATGGGTACTAGGCCTTAATCTCCAAATAGTCTGATTTTCCTGCAGATTCAAGCCCTATTAGAAAGGCCAATCCATATTTCGGGTTGAATTCACCTGCTTGAATTTTAAACCATATATCCCTCAGGACGTTTATTAGATTGTAACCAATACAATTTAATATGCAGTGGAGTTTGGATAGGATTATTCCCCAAGGGATTTTGGGAGATAATTACAGGTTGAGATTGATCAAAGAATATCTCAAAAAAATCAAAAATGAAAAGTTAATCAAAATCAAGAAGGGCTAATCGGCCCTTTTTTTTATTTTTGAATGGGCATCTCCCGTATTTTTTCAAAATATATACACAAAAATCAATTTCAAAACTTAAAAAACGCATTTAATAGGAATATTATCACGGAAAAATTTGTTTATGAAAAGCAAAAATGTGTATTTTTACGACATAATAAATTCCTTGAGACATTAGAGATTCCATTCTGGGACATCAAACAAGTTTTAAGCGGTTTTGAACAACTGATTTTAAAATACTACCAAAAGAAATACCTGGAATGATGAAAAATATTTATCTAGATGTCAACTTCAAGGCAAATGATAAAACATCATTTTTTTCAAAGTCAACTCCGGGACTTTTGTTATTGCTTTTCATGTTTATTTTTTCGACCCATTCCTTATCGGCACAAGCCGTAAATGAACAGTCCAATACCCATACATCCTCAAACTGCCAAAACCCCACAAGAATCGAAGGCATGGTTTTCATTGAAAACACTGGTAAATCCTTGAAAGGCATTCCTGTTTTGTTGGTTCCACAGGATGGTGTTTCTGGTGGAGTTCAGATGCAGGTCACCAATGCGGAGGGCAAATATTATTTCATGAACATGGCAGCAGGCAAGTATTTGCTCCAAATAGGAGATGCGAACCTGAACCACAGCAAAGCTCTATATGCAGTGGAATCCAACATGTTTATTGCCGAAATCAAATCTTGTGACCACCAAACAAAGAACTTTGGGTATTCAAATACCTCCCAATCCGTTATCGGGAATTTTGTTTGGTACGATTTCAATGGCAATGGCATTCAAGACGAATGGTTTGATGCCAATGAGGATGGGAAAATCACCCAAAATATCCCTGACCAAAATGGATATGTGGATTTTGAAAACTGGGAATGGATAGACCTGAATGGTGATGGCAGCTACGAAGGCACGGAAAATATCGGTGAACTGAACAAGGCCGGTTTGGGAAATCAAAAAAGCGCAAATATATTTATTACTGGACCAAACGGCTATTCAAGAGAAGTTGAAATCGATTATTTGGGACATTACATTGACCAACCAACCGAATCTGGTGAATATCAAGTAAGGCTTGAAATGGATGCCCATCTTTCCGCGGCTTCCGAAAAAATGGGTTTTTCCGGAAAGGTCAAAATCATTCCGAATTTTGGGAAAAGGATTTTGGCTATGGAAGAGGAAGATGGCCCGATCATCGATTGTGGTCCGACCAAAGAAAGTCTTTTTGCAATCCAACTTTCAGCCAGAGAGCTTGTGCGTTTCGATATTGACTTCGGGATCAGGTGCCAGGAAAGGCCTCCCGTAAAAGAAATTCTCGCCAATGACATTGACTTGGGAGAGTTTGACAGAAGCTATGGTGGACTTCTAGGAAACATCCTTTCCAATGTCCTGTTTGACGGAAATACAGCCAATCCCAAAGAAGTGGATTTTGAATTTACCGACTTGGATGACGTGATTGGTTTGCTGCTCAATGAAAAAGGAGAAATCAGCCTCATTCCTGAAATGAATGAAGCAAGAAAGTATCGTTTGACATACGTATTGCGCGAAGCTGGGAATCCAGATAACCAAAAAGTGGCTTTCGTCACTTTCAGTTTGAAAAATGACCAATCCGATCTTTCCGTGATCCTGACTTCCAACAAAGTTGAACTTTGGGAGGGCGATGTTTTTGAATACCAGATTGAAATCAGCAACGATGGCGCATTGAAGGCCACGGGAGTAGCCATCACCAATTACCTGCCTGCTGGAGTCACATATTTGAGCAGTTCCGTTTTGGAAAATAAATCCAATATTGAACTGAGCAATCCTTCGTTCGCAGGGAATAAAATCACTTGGAAGGCAGTTGGTTTTCCCACCGATGCCAAGCTTATTTTGGCCGTAAAGGTAAAGTCAAATCCTTTGAATGGGACCAATGTCCGCACCACAACCAATTTGGTGGAGGTTTCTGCAGCCGAAACAGATGTCAACCCACACAACAATGTCGCCGAATTGGTCAATGTCATCCATCCTTTTTTTATCCCAAATGTGATCACCCCCAATGGCGATAACAAGAACGATCGCTTTGAAATTCGAGGAATTGAAACATTTGTGAGCAATAAAATAAAGATTTTCAATAGATTTGGGGACAATGTTTTTGAAAGGACTGCTTACGCCAACAACTGGGATGCAACCGGACAAGCCGAAGGGACATATTATTATGAATTGGTTTCGGTGGACAATCAAGGAGGAATCCATGAGTTCAAAGGTTGGGTACAGGTGGTAAAAGAAAAATAAAAAAGGGAAATGAAAAATACGCTTAGGATCTTGGGAATGATCCTTTCGGGGGGGATGTTTTTCACAAGTACAACCTTCGGCCAACAGCTGCCTCAATTTAGCCAATACGTTTTCAACAACTTACAAGTAAACCCTGGATATGCAGGGTATAAGGGACAAGCTTTTGTACAGTCCACATATCGAAGCCAATGGGTGACTTTTCCAGGAGCGCCAAAAACTTTTTCGGTTGTTGCGGACCTCAGTGCAAAAGAAGGATTGATGGGTTTTGGGTTTTCACTGGTCTCGGACCAAATTGGTCCCACAGGAACTACCACGGCAATGCTCACTTATGCTTACCGCATTCGGATTGGGCAAGAATCTTTTTTGTCCCTTGGCGTCAGTGGAGGGGCATCCGAATATGTCCTTGATGGAGATTTGTTGATGCCAGGTGATGCTGATGATCCTGATTTGCCACAGGGAAGAACAAATATATTCACCCCCAATATGAATGCAGGGCTTTTTTTCAACAGCAATCGATTCTTTGCAGGTTTCAGCACTTTCAATATGGTAGGCAAAAAAGCATTGGAAAGGGAAGACATTGCCTTGGCTTATCACAGCTTTCATTTTTTTCTGACCGCCGGAGCTTTGATTCCTTTATCTGAAAATGTTCAGTTCAAGCCTTCTTTTTTGATCAAAGAGGTGAAAGGAATCCCTACCAATTATGATTTGAATACGATGTTTCTTTTTATGGAAAGACTGTGGATCGGCGCATCTTATCGCTCCAACCTGAAAATGAAAGAAGAAAATCTTCAGGGAAATCTAAATCAAAGAAAAGCAATCGCATTTCTCACTGAAATATTTGCCACGGAAAAATTGAGAATAGGCTATGCCTATGACCACAACCTGAGTGAAATCAACAATTATCGGGACAATTCACACGAGTTTTCCTTGGGGTTCTTTATTTCTCCCAAAAAAGGATTTCCGACAAATGGAAAGTGGTTTTAGCGGGATGACTTCACTCCTGGTTTGGTAGTAGCAACCAATTTTTCAGGGGTTTCAGTGAAAGTAATTGCTGCCAGTTGATTGAGTTTTTCCATTTTGACTTGGTCAAAAGCCATTTTGTTTTCTTTGGAAATGGGATTGGAGGGTGGGATTTTTTCCTGAAGCCAATCTTCTTGTTTCCCATTTTTCCAAAACCTAAAACACAAATGCGGCCCAGTGGCCAAACCTGTACTTCCGACAAAACCGATCACTTGTCCCTGTCTTATCTTGGAGCCAGGCTTCATTCCTGAAGCAATTTTGGACATGTGCAGGTATTGGGTGGTGTATGTACCGTTGTGTTTGATTTTCACATAATTTCCATTTGCGCTTGTATATCGCGCCTCAAGGACTGTTCCGTCACCTACTGATCGGATTTCTGTGCCCGTTGGTGCTGCATAATCGGTTCCAAGGTGGGCTTTGTATCTTTTTTGGACAGGGTGGAATCTTTTCAGATTGTATCTGGAGCTGATTCTGGTGAATTTCAGAGGATCTCTTAGGAAAGCTTTTTTGAAACTATTTCCGTCTTGGTCAAAGAAGTTCACTTCCCCGTCTTGTTCAAAAGGGATGGCGGGATAGGACTCTCCATTGTGTTCAAAAAAGGCCAATTCAATATTTCCATTCCCAATTATCTGGTCTTCAACCAACTTTTGCTCATAGACGATTTTGAATTTGTCGCCTTTTTGAAGTCTTTGGAAATCAACTGCCCAACCGTACAGATCCGCAAATTGATCAACCATATCCGGCGTTATGCCGACCTCCGTCATGTTCACATAAAGATTGCTGGAAATCGTTCCGCCAATCTCAATCTTTCTCAATTCAACAGGTTTTTCTTCTTTATAAACTTCTACATCATCCAATTTAAAAACGACATATTCAGCAGGGTTGGGTTCGTAGATAAAAAACTGGGCTTTGGAGGAATCCTTAGGTGTCAATACGGTGAACTTCTTGTTGAGGGCGATTTTTCTGACGTCAAAAATATCCTTGGATTTTTTGGCGATTTCATCAATGATCTGGTAAGGAATATTGAATGGTGCGAGAATAGTGGACAAAGTAGCATTTTTACCGACAACGCCTTCTACGATGTCTAATTCGTTGACATTGATCCCATAAAGCATCAAATCCTCCTTCATTTCTACCTCGACATCGAGGGAGGAATGAAGTTCTTCCTCTGCCAGCAGCGCCTTATTTTGATTCGAATGGAGATAAATCCCATTCCCCAAGGCCAACAGTAAAAAGCCCACTCCTAACCATTTTTTGTTCATTTTCTTTCAATAATTGGGTTCAATTGGATCAAAGGAATTTAAATTTCGGTCAAATTCCAAATTAAAGTCTGACTAAATCCTTTTAATAAGTATCCTCGCTATTTTTTAAAAACGATTTCATGCTGTAAAAAAGTATATTCAGTGGTTTTATTGTTTAGCTAATTTTTTTCGGAAGGATTGTAAAATCAATATTTTCTTCCCCTTTTTATTGATTTTTCTCGAAGTTTATACGGAATATTTTGTTTCATTTTAGAATACTAAAGTCTGTTTGCCTATCTTTGTCCACTTTAAAAAACAGAAGATTCAACCATGCTTAGAACTCATACTTGCGGAGAATTACGCCTGACAGATGTAAACAAAGAAGTAACCCTAGCAGGATGGGTTCAGCGCGTCAGAAATAAAGGAGGCTTGATTTGGGTGGATTTAAGGGATCGATATGGGCTGACCCAATTGATTTTTGAAGAAGATTCTTCGGAAAAATCCCTTTTGGAAAAAGCCGCTTCCCTTGGCCGTGAATTTGTCATCCATGTCAAAGGAAGGGTCATTGAGAGAACTTCCAAAAACCCAAAAATGCCGACCGGTGAGATAGAAATCAAAGCCGATTTTTTAGAGGTTTTGAATGCCGCCAAAGTCCCACCTTTTATCATTGAGGATGAGACGGATGGAGGCGATGAGTTGAGGATGCGGTACCGTTACCTTGATTTGAGAAGAAATGTGGTTCGGGAAAAACTCCAACTCCGACACCGGATGATGCAGGAGACTCGAAAATACATGGACGGTGAAGACTTCATCGAGGTAGAAACTCCGGTATTGATCAAATCCACTCCCGAGGGAGCGAGGGATTTTGTGGTTCCAAGCCGAATCAACCCAGGCGAGTTTTATGCCCTTCCCCAATCCCCTCAGACTTTTAAGCAATTGCTGATGGTCAGTGGATTTGACAGGTATTTTCAAATTGTAAAATGCTTTCGGGATGAAGATTTGAGAGCCGATCGGCAGCCGGAATTCACCCAGATTGATTGCGAAATGTCTTTTGTGAGCCAAGAGGACATCTTAAATACATTCGAAGGATTGACCAAGCATTTGTTCAAAAATGTGAAGGGCGTAGAGTTGGAAGAAGTCAAAATGATGACTTATGCCGAAGCCATGGAATCCTATGGAAACGACAAGCCGGATTTGAGGTTTGATATGAAATTTGCCAACCTGAATGCAGTTGCCCAAGGCAATGGTTTTCCGATTTTTGACCAAGCCGAATTGGTGCTTGGTATCGCTGCTGGAGGTGCCGGGGAATATACCCGCAAGCAAATCGATGCGCTGACCGAATGGGTGAAACGTCCACAAATCGGTGCAAAAGGACTTGTCTATGTGAAATGCAATCTGGACGGAACGTTCAAATCCTCCGTGGATAAATTTTACGGCCAAGAGGACTTGAAATCCTGGGCAGAAAAAACCGGTGCAGTTCCGGGAGATTTGATCTTGGTCTTGAGTGGCGAAGAGAAGTCCACCCGCAAGCAGATGTCTGAGTTGAGATTGAAAATGGGTGAAGAATTGGGATTGAGAGACCGAAATGTTTTCAAACCACTTTGGGTAGTCGATTTCCCACTTTTGGAGTGGGACGAAGAAAGCCAAAGGTTTCATGCCATGCATCACCCCTTTACGTCTCCCAAGAAAGAGGACATTCCCATGTTGGAAACCGATCCGGGAGCGGTCAGGGCAAATGCCTACGATTTGGTCATCAATGGGGTGGAAATCGGCGGTGGATCCATCAGGATTCACGATCGTGCCACGCAGCAATTGATGTTCAAGCACCTAGGCTTTTCCGATGAGGAAGCGCAAAAGCAGTTTGGGTTTTTGATGGAAGCTTTCGAATATGGAGCGCCTCCACATGGAGGAATCGCTTTCGGATTCGATAGACTCTGTGCCATCTTTGGTGGCTCGGATTCGATCAGGGACTATATCGCCTTTCCAAAGAACAATTCTGGAAGAGATGTGATGATCGATTCGCCGAGTACGATCTCTGAGCAGCAGTTAAAGGAGCTTGCCATCAAGGTAGATTTGACAAAAAACTAAGTATCTCTATTATATCCGCCTATCCAGTTTTCTTTTCAAAGAGGAGCATGGGTAGGTGGATAATTTTTTTATCAGGAAGGAAGACTTGGCTTTTTCAGGAAGTTTTTTAACGAATAAACCTTGTTTTTTTAAGAATGGGAACATTATTGGAATGGGGTCAATTTTTTTAGAGCAGCATCATTTTTTTATAAACAGAAGCTTATTCTTCCCATCTCTTTATGAATGCCCGTTGGATTTTAGGGAATCCATATAAAATCGCTCATGCCTTTACGGATAAATAATGGCTTCTTATCCCCATCACGATCAGCAGTTGGGCGACGATATAGGTACCCATCACAAGGACGCCTGACTCTGGGAAGGGGTTGAAAAAAAGATTCAGGGCCAAAATGCCGTCGGAAATCATAAAAAACAAGCCACCGATAAATACCTGCCAGAAACTCTCGGGTATGGTTTTATGGTATCTTTCCCTGGCCGTAGTCACCATCATTACGATCACCAAAACATAGATGATGACGGGGATTTTCATCTCGTGAAGATTGGGCTGGATCAGGTAATAGACAAAAGCCGCGGAGATGTATATGGGAAGATTGTACAGAAAGAGCTTGATAAAATTGACCTTCCCGATTTCGAAAGGTTTGTTTTGGCTGATTTTAAATCCGATGATCAAACAAATATGGGCCATTAGAAAAGCGCCAAGACCATACAGAAACAGATTCGGGAAAAGCAATAGAATGTCTCCCAGCCAAGAAAAGAAAAGCGCCGAAAGCATGGACTTTCTTAAAATTGTGCCTTCGATCACTTTGCTGATCTGAAAAAAATACATAAATAAACTTAAGATAATGAGTGGCTTGGAATAAATCCTGAGGTCGGAATCTCCCTGAGCCGTAAAAAAAAGATCCAAAACCCCAATAATCAAGAACAAATACAGCCAAAGGATATTGTTATTTTTCATCCGTTACTAATTTTTTGTGTTAAATATATACAGAATCCAGCCATTTGTATCTGTAAAACGGCGTAAAGTTTCGGATTAACATTTTCTTAAAGATTTGTTAACATTTGAAATGACCTCAGAACTTAATTTCAAAATAAAGCGAAAAAACGAGACTCAAAACCATGATAAATGTAAAATAATGGAAAAAAAGAAAATTTCCTTTGCTATTTAATGTTAAGGAATTGTTAAGTAATATTGTGAATAAATGTTAAAACTTAACATTTAGAAAAATAAAAACTAGGTTTTCTCTTCTACATTTGTACTCGGAAAACCAAAACAGAATTAAATCCATTATTCAAATTCCACAAAAATCAAAAATTATGAGGCAAACTTTACTAAAAGGTCTATTTGCGGTGGTGATGCTGTTTTTCGCAGCGAATACCGTGATGGCACAAGTTACAACAAGTTCCGTTCAAGGACTTGTTACCGATTCTTCAGGAGAAACACTTCCTGGAGCGAATGTCGTGGCAATCCATGAGCCGTCCGGTACTAGATACGGTGCTGTTTCCAACATCAATGGAAGGTTTACGCTACCAAATTTAAGAATTGGTGGTCCTTACACCATTCAAGTGAGTTTTATCGGTTACCAAACCCAATCTTTCACGGGAATTAGCCTAAGACTTGGTGAGCCTTATGCTTTGAATGCTGTATTGAGTGATGGAAGTACGGATTTGAATGAAGTGATCATCACTGCCACGTCTTCTTCTGATTTTAATTCGAATAGAACTGGAACGGCGACAAACATCAGCAAGGAGCAGCTCAATGCACTTCCTCAAATCAACAGAAGTGTTACTGAATTTACAAGATTGACTCCTCAAGCAAATGGAACTTCATTTGCCGGTAGAGACGCCAGATACAATAACCTTCAAATAGATGGTGCAAACTTCAACAACGCATTTGGATTGAGTGGAAATCCACTGCCAGGTGGAAATGCACAACCGATCTCTTTGGATGCGATCGAGGAAATCACGGTTAACATCGCACCCTTTGATGTCACCCAATCTGGATTTACTGGAGCAGGTATCAATGCGGTAACAAAATCAGGAACGAACACGATTCAAGGTTCCGCCTATTATTTCGCCAAAAACCAAGATCTTCAGGGAAGAAGAATTGGTGACAATGAAATTGAAAGAGTGGATGCCGGCACTCAAAACTTCGGCTTTAGATTAGGTGGTCCGATCATCAAAAATAAATTGTTCTTTTTCGTGAATGCGGAAAGAGAAGAGCAAACCGGAGCAAATGCTAGTGGAACCAACCTTTGGAGACCTTCCGCAGATGGTGTTGCTGATGCCCAAAACAATATTTCAAGGGTAACAAGACCAGAATTGGAATCAGTGAGAAATCACTTGCTCAACGTTTGGGATTACGATCCAGGAAGATATGAAGGATACGCTTCAGAGGCCAAACAATTCAATACCAAGTTTTTGGCAAGAGTGGATTGGAACATCAACGAGAAGAATAAACTTGCTGTGAGATACAACCAAGTAGTCGGTATCTCTAACCAATTGGCAAACGGCAATTCAGGTCCGTCTCCAAGATCCCCTTTCAACAGGGTTTCTGAAAATTCCATGACCTTTGAAAATGGTAACTATGGGTTTGAAAACTCTGTAAGATCAGTAACCGCTGAATTGAACAGTTATATTTCTCCGAAAGTTTCCAACCAGTTGTTGGCCACTTATTCCAGAATCCAGGACAAAAGAACCTCACCATCTGATCAAATATTTCCATTTGTGGATATTTGGGATGCAGGCAGAGGGAATGGTGATGCCAATTATATGAGTTTTGGTACTGAATTGTTCACATTCAACAACGATGTCATCAACAACAACTACTCGATCATCAACAATTTGACTTATGTAGAAGGCAAACATACCATCACTGGTGGAGTGGCTTTCGAAGTACAAAATTTTGGTAACAGTTTTACAAGAGCGGGGACTTCTTATTACAGATACGCTTCTGTGGAGGATTTCTTGACCACAGGAACACCAAATGAAGTTGCTCCTATCACTTTTGCCTTGACTTATCCATATGCAGGTCAAGAGACATATGCAAGGGTGAATTTTGGATTGGCTTCTATGTATGTTCAGGATAGATACAGTGTCAATGATAGATTGGCTGTTACTTTCGGTGTAAGAGCTGAGTTGCCACTTTATCTGAATGAATTGACTCCAAATCCATCTATTAATGCAATCACTCTCCAAAATCAATTTGGAATGCCAACCAATTACGATTCTGGCACATGGCCAAAATCTAGGTTGATGGTTTCCCCAAGAGCTGGTTTCAACTTTGACGTGAACGGTGACAGAAGCTTAGTCCTTAGAGGAGGAACTGGTGTATTCTCTGGTAGAGTACCATTTGTATGGTTGACGAATATGCCAACTGCTTCAGGTGTTTTGCAAAATACAATCGAGCCAGGAAGTTATGCGCAAGTTGCTCCTTGGATAGGTAATATCACTTTTAACCCAGACAGATACCATTATGTGAAAAACCCTCCTGCTGGTGGTGAAAATGTATTCATCTCCAGCCCAGCTGGCGGAGCTCCGGGATCTTTCGCCCTAGTGGACCAAGATTTCAGAATGCCAATGGTATGGAGATCCAGTTTGGGTGCGGATTATAAATTACCAAACACACCTTTTGTTTTGACCACTGATCTCCTTTATACAAGAGATATCAATGCCGTCTTCCAATATGGTGCAAACAGGGCGGTTTCTAACCTCAGAATGAATTATGGATCCAGTGGAGAACCAGGTGATGCTGGTGATACAAGAGAATTGGTCCAAGGGGCATCTGCTACTTACAATCCAGTGATGGGAGCCAATAATGCAACTATTTTGACAAACACAAGCGTCAAAGGATATGCATTGAGTGCTACAGTAGGACTGACCGTTCCTGATTTCAGAGGATTCTCTGGATCGGTGTTCTACACTTACTCTGAGGCACAAGAAGTTTCTGCAAACGCAGGTTCTTCCGCCAACTCTGCATGGGGTGGAAGCCCAACGATCAATAGTCCAAATGATCAGATGTTGAATATTTCCAACTTTGCATTGCCGCACAGGGTCATTGCAAGCATGAACTACAGGATCGAGTATGCAAACCATTTTGCAACTACCTTTGGTGTGTTTTTTAATGGATCGCACCAAGGAAGATTCTCTTATGTATATGGAAACGACCTGAACGGTGATGGCATCAATGCTGATCTTCTTTACCTTCCAAGAAATTCAAATGATTTGAACTTTGTGAACATCGTTCAAAGTGGCAATGTGGTTTTCACAGCACAGGAGCAAAGAGATGCATTTGATGCATTTGTTTCTGCCAACGGTTTGGAAAAATACAGAGGCGAATACGTCCCTAGAAATGCTTTCTTGTCTCCTTGGTTGAACAGGTTTGACGTCAGGGTACTTCAGGATATTTATACCAATATCGGTGCAAGAAGAAATACACTTCAACTTTCCCTTGACATTGTGAACTTTGGAAATCTCTTGAATAACGAATGGGGAATTCAGGAAAATCTGAATAATGCTCAAAGATTGTTGTCAAGATCAGGCTCAGTTAGTGCAACACCTGCCTTCAACATGGTTAGAGTTTCCAACCAATTGCCGAATACTCCGTTCCAAAATGCATCTGGTTTTGGAACGACTTGGAGCATGCAAGTTGGTTTGAGATATATTTTCTAATAAAATAATTATTTAAAAAAAAAGGCCACTCTTTTGAGGAGGGTACTGAAAAAGTGGTTAATTATCAAAAGAGGCTGTTTTCTATGTAGCAAACAGCCTCTTTTTCTGTAAAGTATTTGGGTCCGGACTCATAACTACATTCGTACAGACGATTCTCAGAGCCTTTATTTTATTATTCAAGAGTTTTAAAATATTTAAGGACTTTTTCAGTGGCCTCCTTTTGAGTGGCCTTTTTTTTTTTAAATACCAATAAGCAAACAATTGAACACAAAGGGAAATGGGCTCCTATGAAACAGACCTTCCTTTCCATTCTGTACTTTACACATAAACACCACTGATCGCCCAGCGCAGCCATCTGTGTTTAATTTGTTTTTTTCAGACATGGATTACTTTTAAATTTGCATTTGGTAACCTTATTTCCTTCTCCACTGTTATAGCCGAACCACCAATGAAAAAGGCAATGTTATATTATAAAATGTACGAACACCCCTCCAGCAAGGAGTGGGTGGTATTCATACATGGAGCTGGAGGTTCCTCTTCTATCTGGTACAAGCAGATCAGGGAGTTTCGGGAAGAGTTCAATCTGCTTTTGATTGATCTGAGGGGCCATGGAAAATCCGCAAATTCAATCAAAAACCTTTGGGATGAGGCCTATACCTTTCCTGCGGTCACGACCGATATCATTGAAGTACTGGATCATCTCAAGTTGCCTCCCGCACATATCATGGGGGTTTCTTTAGGGACGGTTTTGGCAAGGCAGCTGGCAGAGATGGAGCCTGATAGGGTGAAATCCTTGATTATGGCGGGAGCGATTACCCGGCTCAATCTTAGCTCTAGACTTTTGGTTTTTCTGGGAAATGCCTTTAAAAGCATTCTACCTTATATGTGGTTGTACAGTCTGTTTGCTTGGGTGATTCTACCTAGAAGGCACCATTCCGAGTCTAGAAACCTCTTTATCAGGGAAGCCAAAAGACTTTGTCAGAAAGAATTTATCCGCTGGTTTAAATTGACCAAGGATATCAATCCGCTCTTGAAATATTTCAAGGAAAAGGACATGTCCATACCCACGCTATATATCATGGGGGATGAAGACCTTATGTTTTTGGAACCGGTAAAAAAAATCGTCATGGAGCATAAACTTTCCTTCTTGAAAATTGTCAAAGCCTGCGGACACGTAGTCAATGTAGAGCAACCTGAAGAGTTCAACCAATTGTCCCTTCAGTTTATCAGAGAACAAAATCAACCCCATTAAAATCTATTTTGAAGCCTTCGGATGAAAAAGCAAACGAAAACCATTTTGATCATCGCCATTGTTCTAGTGGTAGCCATTATTTTTCTTTACCCCAGACTGAGCCAATTCAAAGGTGAGAGCAATCCATCCTCCCAAACAGCTTCAAGTTCTCAAGCCAATCCACAGGAACTTCCCGTTAAGGTAGTGGAAGTGAAAAAGGAAAGGCTGGAAAACAATCTCAATATCACGGGTACGATACTTCCAAACGAATCCGTAAGCCTGCGACCAGAAATCTCAGGCTTGGTGAAGCGTGTCGCTTTTAAAGAGGGTCAATTTGTCAAAAAAGGAACGCCCCTCATTTATTTGAATGACGATGAACTTTCCGCACAATATGACCGATTGGAATTCACCAAAAAACTTTTTGAAAGCCAAGAAAACAGGCAAAAACAATTGTTGGAAAGAGAAGCGATCAGTCAGGAAGAATATGATATCGTATTGAACCAATTCAACACCAACCTTGCAGACCTTAGACTGATCCAGGCGCAGTTAAGCAAAACTGTGATCAGAGCTCCCTTTGACGGAGTTTTGGGGCTGAGACAAATCTCTGAAGGGAGTGTCATCGGTACTTCAGATGTGATCGCGAGTATCATCAACATCGATCCCATTAAAATTGAGTTTTCCATCCCGGAGCGCTATGCCAATTCAGTGAAGTTAAACTCCAAGATTTTCTTCTCCAATGAAGTCGGAGGAGTGGAAGTAGAGGGCGTTGTCTATGCCTTCGAGCCAAATATTGATCCCGCGACCAGAACCCTTAAGTTGCGTGCACAAAGCCCCAATAAAGAGCGAAAATTCTTGCCCGGAATGTTTGTGAGAATAAGGTTCGTTTTGGGAATAGAGGAGAATGCCTTTATGGTGCCAGCAGAAGCCATTATTCCTGAGCTAAATGGCTACAAAGTATACGTAGTTGGCCCTGAGAATAAAGTGGAATCAAGAGTGATTACCATAGGAACACGGACCGAGAGTTCGGTGCAGATTGTAGAGGGGGTACGGGAAGGTGATCTTGTCTTGACCACTGGAGTATTGCAAGTAAGAGCAGGGATGCCTGTCAATTACACTAAAATCAATTAATCATGTCAAGTTTATCAACGATAAGTATCCGAAGGCCAGTATTGGCGATTGTCATGTCGCTGACTATCTTGTTGTTTGGAATCATCGGGATTAGCTTTCTGGGGATCAGGGAATTCCCAAGCGTAGATCCTCCGATTATCAATGTAAGGACAACTTATGTCGGTGCCAATGCCGATGTCATAGAAGCCCAGATTACGGAACCCTTAGAGGAGGCGATCAATGGAATCGCCGGGATCAAATCCCTTACCTCCACCAGTAACGACGGGACCAGTAACATTACGGTGGAATTTGATGTGGGAGCCGACCTTGAAGCAGCAGCGAATGATGTCAGGGACAAAGTTTCCGGCGCACAAAGAAATTTACCACCGGATACAGAACCTCCTGTGGTATCCAAGGCAGATGCTGACTCTCAGCCCATTGTCTTTTTGAATGTCCAAAGCAACGAAAGAAGCCTTCTGGAGATTTCCGATATCGCCAACAATATATTCAAAGAAAGATTACAAACCATCCCGGGAGTAAGTACGGTTCAAATCTGGGGGGAAAAAAGATATGCCATCCGCTTGAGAATGGATCCCCTTCGAATGGCCTCCTATGGAATTACACCATTGGATGTACTCAACAAGGTGCAAAGTGAAAATGTTGAACTGCCCTCCGGGAGGATTGAGGGTTCCGCGATTGAACTCTCTGTGCGGACCAAAAGTAGATTGAGTACCCCACAGGAATTCAATGACCTGATCATCAAGGAAGATCAAAACAATATCGTCCGATTCCAGGATATCGGAAAGGCGGAATTGGCAGCCCTGAATGAAAGGACCGTATTGAAGCGAGACGGTGTACCCATGGTCGGTGTGGTTTTGGTTCCTCTGCCAGGATCCAATAACATCGAAATCGTTGATGAATTTTACAAGAGATTGGAGTTGATCAAGAAGGATATACCGGCAGATGTGAAGTTGGATATCGGTTTTGATTCGACCAATTACATCAGGAGTTCCATCAGTGAGGTGCAAGAAACCATTCTTCTGGCTTTTGTCCTGGTGGTGCTGATCATATTTCTGTTTTTGAGGGATTGGAGGACTACCTTTATTCCGGTATTGACAATCCCGATTTCATTGATTGGCGTGTTTTTTATCATGTATTTGATGGATTTTTCCATCAATGTACTCACCCTTTTGGGGATCGTGCTGTCGATTGGTTTGGTAGTGGATGATGCCATTGTGGTGTTGGAAAATATTTACACCAGAATTGAAAAAGGTGAAAACCCAGCCAGTGCAGCAGAGAAAGGATCCGAGGAAATATTCTTTGCGGTAATTGCCACAACGATCGCACTTGCGGCAGTATTTCTTCCGGTGATATTTTTAACGGGTACTACCGGAAGGCTCTTTAGGGAATTTGGGATTGTCGTCGCAGGTTCGGTGATTATTTCCTCCTTCGTGGCTTTGACGATGACCCCTATGCTCAGCACCTTTTTATTGAAGAAAAGGGAAAAGCACAATTGGTTTTACAACAAGACCGAGCCTGGATTTCTTTGGCTGAACGAAAAATATGAATCGGCCCTTAACAGTTTCATGAAAGTACGTTGGTCAGCATTCGTGATCATTTTGGTGATGGGTTTTGGAATCTATCAATTGGTTTCCATTATCCCAACAGAACTGGCTCCAGTGGAAGATAGAGGTGAATTCCGATTGAATCTTACAGGACCGGAAGGTGCCACTTTCGGATTTATGGACAATGTTCTGGACAACATGACCCAGGAGTTTTTGGAAATGATTCCGCCTGAAGAAAGGGAAGGGATCATCACCGTTACTTCACCAGGTTTTGGAACGGCAAGTACCAATTCCGGATTCTTGAGGGTAATTCTGAAAGATGCGCAACAAAGGGAAAGAAGCCAACAGGAAATATTTGATCAAGTATCTGTAAAAATCAAGGATTTCACAGCTGTAAGGGCATTTGCTACCCAACCCCAATCCATTGGGGATCGTAGGGGAGGACTGCCGGTTCAATATGTACTGCAGGCACCCACCTTGGATAAATTGAAAGAGGTTATCCCTACTTTCATGGAGAAAGTGGGAGAAAACCCTGTTTTTAGTTTTTCAGATATCAACCTGAAATTCACAAAGCCTGAAATTGAGATTGAAATTGATCGGGAGAAGGCAAGAAACATCGGGATCTCTGTTCAGGAAATTGCGAGAACATTGCAATTGTCTTACTCGGGACAACGTTTTGCTTATTTCATCATGAATGGCAAACAGTATCAGGTCGTCGGGGAGATGAATCTTCAGGACAGGAATGAACCGATCAATTTGAGAATGCTCTATGTAAGGGCTGAAAATGGAGAATTGGTTCAATTGGACAATCTTGTCACCATCCGGGAAAACAGCACGCCGCCGCAATTGTATCGGTACAACCGTTTCGTAAGTGCAACGGTATCAGCAGGTCTTGCGCCAGGCTATACCATCGGTGCCGGTTTGGATGAAATGGATAAAATCGCCGCGGAGGTACTGGATGAATCTTTCTCGACTGAGTTGGCGGGACTTTCCAAAGAGTACCGGGAAAGTTCAAACAGTTTGGTTTTCGCGTTTCTATTTGCTTTGATCTTGATTTATTTGGTCCTTTCAGCACAGTTTGAGAGTTTCTTGGATCCATTGACCATTATGTTCACGGTACCCTTGGCTTTGTTCGGGGCCTTGTTTTCTTTGTGGATATTTGATTTTACCCTGAATATTTTCAGTCAGATTGGAATTATCATGCTGATCGGTCTGGTGACCAAAAACGGAATCCTGATCGTCGAATTTGCCAACCAAAGAAAAGCACAGGGAATGTCTGTGGAAGAAGCGATTGTAGGTGCGGCAGGGGCGAGGTTCAGACCAATATTAATGACCAGTTTATCCACCATTTTGGGGATTCTCCCCATCGCGCTCGCATTGGGCGCAGGAGCGGAAAGCAGGGTGCCCATGGGAGTCGCAGTAATCGGTGGATTGGCATTTTCAACCGTTTTGACCCTATTTGTCATCCCTGCCATTTATACTTATTTAACCTCCAAAAAGGGAAGATTAGCCAGAGTCTAATGAAAAAAACGATATTATTCCTTGCCCTTTTGATTCAAGGGGGACAAATGCTGATGGCCCAAGAGACTGAAGTCTTGGACTTGGAAAAAGCCGTTCAGATCGGTTTGGAAAAGAATTATGATGTGAAAATCGCCATCAACAATGCTGCCTTGGCTGAAATTGAAAAGAAAATTGGTTTCGGCACATTCTTCTTGCCCGTGGTCAATGCACTTTATACCCATAACTATAGCAAGGAAGATGTGGAACAGCAGTTTGCCACCAATCCAGAACCCAATCAGATTCTGGGAGCAAAATCTGATACTGAAAATTTCACCATTGCAGGGATCTACGGATTTAACCCGGAATCGATCGTCTCCATCAGAAGGTTGGGGAAATTGGCAGAGATCAGTGAATTGGACGCCAAAATTGCAATAGAAAACACCGTTGCTGGAATTTCCTCCGCCTACTATCGCTTGGTCTTGGAATTGCAGCGAAATGATGTTCTTCAAAAGACCTTGGAGCTTTCCAAGTCGCGCTTGGATATCGCGCAAGCGCGATATGAATTGGGAGGGGCAGGAAAAAGGGATTTCCTTACCGCACAGGTGGATTATAATACTGACCTTTCGCTTACCGTGAGTCAGGAGCAAATCATCCAAAATGCACGCATCAACCTAAATGAATTGCTGGCCATCACACCAGACAGGGAATTTATGGTCAAGGATACCATTCTCATTCAAGAACACCTATTGTTGGAGGATTTGCTTGAAAATGCCTATACCAACAACAAATTGTTTCTGGTGACCCAAAGATTGGAAAATGTGGCCTTCCTTCAGTTGAAGGAATTTCAGGCCCAACGCTTGCCATCTATTAATCTTACGGGTAACTACATCAACAACACCTTCAATTCTGAGGCGGGTTTCTTGTTGCAAAACCAGCGACAAGGATACAATTATGGTGTGAATGTCAATCTGAATCTCTTCAGTGGATTTACGCTCAATAGAAGGATTCAGGGGGCCAAGGTTCAAAAACAAAATGCGGAACATGCGCTTCAGCAATACGAAATCCAATTGAATTCGGATATCTATAGAGCCTACAACACCTATATCAACAACAAAAACCTTTTGGAGATTGAGCGCAAAAACTATCAAGTGGCCTTGGAGAGTGCTGACATTGCACTGGAAAGGTTCAGGCTGGGGATTGCCAATTACCTTGAATTCAGGGATGCACAGGTCAACCTTCTTACCGCTGAAAACAGATTGATCACCTCCATTTTCAATATCAAGGAACAGGAAATCGAACTCATGCGCCTTTCTGGAAAAATTTATTTTCAGGACAGTTATGAGGAATACAATCCTTCCAATTAAACAGCTGTAAAAGAATTAAATTTGGTGAAATCCAAGGAAAGAGATTCGTTTTGAATTTTTTTCCTTGGATTTTATTTTTTTACAAATTTAATTTTGGTATATTTTTTGCTAAAATGCGTTTTTATGTCCACCATGCCTGTCAAATAAGGCTTTTATCGAATGAAAAAACCAGTAACAGTCATAACAATTTTTTTGATTTTCGCCATTTTTGGGGTTCAATGTACTTTTTTTGAAAGGGAAGCGAAAAAGGATCCCGTTGAAAATTCGGTTCTCTTGGATTTGGATGCCATCAAAAAGAGAGGGTTTATTCGGGCGATTGTGGACAATTCATCCACGAGTTATTATATCTACAGGGGCAGAAGAATGGGCTATGAGTTTGAGATGCTTCGGAATCTGGCCAAGGAATTGGGCGTTCGCCTGCACCTCATTGTCAAATCGGATATCGAAGAGGCTTTCATTTCTCTCAATGAAGGGAAAGCGGACATCATTGCCATGAACCTTGAAAAAACGGAGGAGAGACTCAAACTTATGAAATTCACCAAGGGACTTGGTGAGATGAGTACGGTTTTGGTACAAAATAGACGTAAAAATAAAATCGATAGGATTGAGGATTTGGCTGAGAGGGTCATTCATGTTCAGAAAGGATCGGTTTATAAATCTCAACTTTGTGCGCTGGAAAATCCAAATGCACTTTCATTCTCGATCATTGAGGCTTCGGAAGACAAGGAGTCATTGATTGATAAGGTTCTCCAAAATGAAATTGATTTTACCGTTGTGGACAAAAATGTGGCACTCGTCAATGCAACCTACCATGATGAACTGGATGTAAGCCTCGAAATCAGTGAAGCTTCGGAAGTGGCCTGGGCCATTAGGAAAAATTCGCCTGAGCTGGAAAGGGCAATAAATGAATGGATCGATCAAAACAACAAGTCTTCCAACTTTGATATCCTGTACCAGAAATATTTTCTGAATTCAAAAAACAGTTATTTCCGAAACAACAGTCCCTTCTCTTCCTTGGCAGGAAACAAGATCTCCGAATACGATGATCTGATCAAAAAAGGGGCCGAAACATTGGGCTGGGATTGGAGATTGCTGGCCTCATTGGTGTACAAGGAATCCAGGTTTGACACCACGGCGACCTCCTATGCCGGAGCTGTTGGATTGCTCCAATTGATGCCAGTTACCTTGGAGCGCTTCGGCGTGGAAAATCCGAATGATCCGATGGAAAGTCTGATGGGTGGTGTCAACTTTTTGAGATATCTGGATAAATTCTGGAGAGAACGGGTCCCGGAAACAAATGAGCGGATCAAATTTATACTTGCCTCTTACAATATAGGGCATGGCCATGTGGAAGATGCGTGGAAATTGACCCGGAAATATGGGAAAAACACACAGACGTGGAACAACGTAGCCCATTACCTCAGCCTGAAATCCGACCCGAAGTTCTACAGGGACCCGATTGTCCGAAGTGGATTTGCCAAAGGGCATATTGCCGTTTCTTATGTCACGGACGTCATGATCACCTATGATTCTTATCGGGTTTTGGTCAACCCCTAAGTTTGTTTTTTTTCGAAAGACAACACCCACTTTGCCTTTTGAACTTTATCTGTTTGAATGGTGATTCTTCCGGATAGATCTAATTCCCCGAATAGATCACAAATACAGTAGGAATCTTGTGGAGGTCCAAATTGGTTTTCTTCCACTCGGATATTTTTTTGGTTTGGATCAGTTCGTCGCTTCCGGTAAGGTTTTTGGCAATGCAGAGTTTTGTTTCCGGATGAAGGGTGTTTTTGAGATCCTCCAAAAGTGGATTGTTTCGGAATGGAGTTTCCATGAAAATCTGGGTCCGATTATGCTGGCTGGATTCTGCCTCCAGTCTTTTGATTGCGGCTACTTTGTCTTTTTTATCGATCGGCAAATAACCATGAAAGGAAAAAGACTGTCCGTTGAATCCTGAGCCCATCAAAGCCAAAAACATCGAGCTTGGTCCTGAAAGCGGCACCACCTGAATTCCCTTTTCATGTGCATAGGCCACGGCTATGGATCCAGGATCCGCGATTCCCGGGCAACCTGCCTCCGAAATGATCCCCATGTCCATCCCTTCAAAGAGTGGTTTCATCAACAAAGGCAATTCACCAGGTCTTGTTTTTTTGTTCAGGATTTCCATCTGAAGATTTTCGATCGTCAAACCCATTTTCAGGCTGCTGATATAGCGGCGGGCCGTGCGGAGATCTTCCACCAGATAGGAATGGGTGTTTTTGACAATTTCCTTGATTTGTGGACTGATCACTTTGTCGGATGTATTTTCCGCAAGGATACTTGGGATGAGATACAATTTTCCTTTATTCTCCATTCGGTACATCTATTTTGAGCGCCATAAGCGATTTGAGTTTTCCTGAAAGCCAAAAAGATTATGGCCATTGGTTGTCAGGTGCAAAATTAGCCGATTAATCAGAATAATAGCCAAGGCCATGCGTCTAAAACCAGTGGGATTGCCTGTGCAGTGGAGCAAATCTCCCATCAACCCAGAAATGCCTTTACGGTTTGTATTACGGCTTCCGGCTGTTCGGCATGAAGCCAATGCCCCGCATTTTTCAGGTGGATGATTTTATGATCCGGGAAAAAGCGGTCGATGTCTGCTTTATCCCCCTCGTTGATATAATTCGAGTTGGCTCCCCCCATAAATAGGGTTGGATTATCAAAGGTGCCATCAAGGTCAAGGGCTTCTCCGACATTTTCGATTTTAGCCGTGATCACGGGTAGATTGATTTTCCAGATGAAATTCCCGTCCTGATCGCGACCCAAACTCTTCAGGAGAAATTGTCGGATACCTGAGTCGGAAATGTATTTGGACAATAGGTCGTCTGCTTCTTTCCTCGATTTTAGGTCTTCCAATTTGATGGCGTTCAAGCCTTCCAAAATGGTTTGGTGATGAACAGGGTATTGGCGTGGGGCAATATCGGCAACGATCAATTTCCTGACTTTTTCCGGATATTTCAATGCAAAGAACATGGCTGTTTTTCCTCCCATGGAATGGCCCATCAAGTAGGCGGATGCCAATCCCTCATCTTTCATCAACTCCGCAATGTCTTCTGCCATCACCTCATAATCCCAATCCTCACTTTGCGGGGAATCTCCATGGTTCCTTTGATCCACCAAGTATAGGGTGTAGCTTTTTCCCAAGTCGCGGGCAATGCTGAACCAATTGTCTGCCGATCCAAAAAGTCCGTGTAAAATGATCAAGGGTTCTCCCTCTCCGGTTTTCTTAAAATTAAGTTTCATGTTTTATGTCTGTTTTGGGATTCCCGATCTTCAAGATGTCGATCATTGTGTGCCCGGCATTATTTTTCAAGTTTTTGAAATTTCTGATGCTGTTGTAATGGATTGGATTTTCTCAAAGAAGAGAACGCTTAAAATTGGATTCTTCCACAGCTTCCATCCGTCAAACACCTATTCTAATTGTCTTCGGTACATTTGGATTGTATTCTCCAGGCCATAGTAAAGCGTGTCACAGATCAATGCGTGACCAATCGAAACTTCATCCAAAAAGGGGATACTTTCTTTCAGAAATTTGAGATTGTGTAGGTCCAAATCATGGCCGGCGTTCAGGCCAAGACCGAGCGACTGCGCCAGAAGTGCCACTTCAATATAGGGTTTTACGGCAGCGTGTTTGTCTATTGGGAATCCGGTAGCATAGGGCTCCGTGTACAATTCCACGCGGTCCGTTCCCGTGGTCTTAGCCGGTTCAAAATATTTCGGTTCTGGGTTGATGAATATAGAGACCCTCGTTCCGCTTTCGTGAAGCTCGGCCACGATGTCCCTCAACATGCTTTGATGGGCGATGGTATCCCAGCCATTGTTGGAGGTCAGCACATGTGGCGGGTCAGGGACCAAGGTAGCTTGTGCAGGTTTTATCAAACGGATCATTTCCATAAATCGCTTGTCGGGATACCCTTCAATGTTGAACTCTGTGGTCAGTACAGGACTCAAATCCAATACATCCTGGTACCGAATATGTCTTTCATCTGGTCTTGGATGGACCGTGATGCCCTGTGCACCGAACCTTTCAGCATCCAAAGCAACTTTGACCACATCAGGATTGTTGCCTCCCCGTGCATTTCGCAAGGTGGCAATCTTGTTAATATTTACACTCAGCTTAGTCATTTTCCTAAATTAAAGGGTAATTTTGTAACAAATTTACACCTATAATACAAACAACAAGGCAATGAGTTTAAAGCTTACGATAGAAAGTGAAATAAAAAAAGCGATGCTGGCCAAAGACAAGGCAAGACTACAGACGCTTCGTTCCATCAAGTCGCTGATCTTATTGGAGGAGACAAAATCAGGTGCCAGTCAAGCCATTTCTGAAGAAGACGAGCTGAAATTGTTGACCAAGGCGGCCAAGCAAAGAAGGGACTCCGCCGATATTTATAAGCAACAAAACAGGGAAGATCTCTATTCCGTAGAGATGGTTGAACTGGAAATCATCAGTGAATTTTTACCGAAGCAATTGACTGAAGAAGAATTGGAATCCGAATTGAAGCAGATCATCGCTGAATCGGGTGCTCAAGGGCCTAAGGATATGGGGAAAGTAATGGGACTTGCCAGCAAGACACTTGCAGGTAGGGCCGATGGCAAAGCGATCTCTCAAAAAGTGAAAGAATTATTGGGCTAAAATTTAGCGATGGGGACACTGGATTATATCATATTGGCGATTTTGGCCATTGGCGCTTATAGTGGATATAGGCGTGGGCTTTTCGTTGGTATCATTTCCATTGTCGCCTTTTTTGTGGCCATCATTTTGGCCTTTCACCTGATGGATTGGGGGACTGAACTTTTGGCAAAAAAGGTGGAAAACCTCACTTTTATGCTTCCTTTTGTAGCCTTCCTGATCATTTTTTTGGCCGTGATCCTGTCAATCAGAGGCCTGGCTTATGTTGTCAAGAAAACCTTGGATTTGACAATCCTCGGTTCCTTGGACAGTGTGGGGGGGTCCATTTTGGGTATGTTGAAGACTGGCTTTACTTTGAGCTTGATTCTTTGGGTTGCCAATTCTTTTGAATTCAAATTGTCGCAACCCTGGGTCAAGGAGTCCATTTTTTATGCCTATATCCAACCCCTCGCCCCTGTGACCATCAATTTTGTGGATGGGTATACCCCAATTGTGAAACAGACCATTTCCTCGATTCAGGAACTGGTCAATACCGCTTCCAATGCTCTTGTTAATTGATAATTATGATTCGTTTTCACATATTCTGGCAGACTATTTTCTCCAGATGGGTGTGGAATTGAAAATTTTCAGGAACGATGTTCCAATTTCAGAGTTGATTGACCAATCCTATGAAGGCCTAATATTGTCCCCGGGCCCTGAGACTCCAGCAAAAGCAGGAAATCTCATGCAGATTCTGGAACATTTCCACTCCAAGATTCCTGTTCTTGGAGTTTGTCTCGGGCATCAGGCCATAGGGGAGTTTTTTGGAGCTTCTTTGGTGAAATCATCAGAACCTGTCCATGGCAAAGTCCATTCTGTGAATATTGTAACCCAAAATGTACTTTTAAAAAATCTTCCCGAAAGATTCGATGTGACGCGCTACCATTCACTGGAGTTGAAGGATCTTCCCGACACATTGGAAATTCTCCTGGAAACGGACAGTGGGGCAGTGATGGCAATATCGCATAGAACTCTGCCCATTTTTGGGATCCAATTCCACCCAGAAGCGTATCTTACCCAATTTGGGAGGGAGATTATAGGGAATTGGTTGGGAGTGGTAAAGAATCGAATCTATTTTGAAGTTTGACCCTAGGGTTGAAAACAACACAAAATAGCAAGTCAGGATTTGAACTAGCTTTCTCCTTGGCTGTCCATTAAGCCCGAAATATCAATGGGTCCCCAAATGGGATTGAAACGGAAAGAAAATCAGCCTATTGGGAGAATAATCCCTGACACCAATAGGGTGAAATCAAAAATAGTCAACGTCCAATTGATTGTCAGTCAATTACAATATTGCGTTGAGTCCGTAAGCATAAAACGGGTTAAAGCCTTTTAAGTGTCAATTAATCCCCGAAGTCCAAGTTGGTTTTGTACGGACAATTCCTGTTTTTGTGAGATTGGATATCTTTTAAACTACCATTACCCGTTTGCCGTTTCATATTACGGAATCTATTTAATATATTTAAATCATGCAGGCTTACGAATTTATCAACAATTTGATCCCTCCCTTGAAATTCACGGACAAGGCCAAGATGGCTTTGTCATGGATGGAGGAAATCAGGACAAACGTTTTGCCTGTAGTAGATCAGGGCCAATTCAAGGGATTGATCACTGACGAATTGATCTACACCCTCAATAACCCAGAAATGGGAATAGCCGAAATTGAGCCAGAAGGATTGGGATGCTTTGTTTACCAAGACAAACACATCTATGATGTCATGCGGGTAGCCTCAGAATACCACACCAATATGGTGGCCGTCGTCGACAGGGAACTCCATTATCTGGGGGTGGTGACTTTGGAGGATGCCATCAGTGCTTTTGCGGATAGTCTATCCATTCAGTCCCAAGGATCCGTGTTGGTATTGTCGATGAACATGACGGACTACAGTATGTTCGAAATTTCCAGGATCATAGAAGGAGAAAACGCCAAGATATTGAGCAGTTTTATCTCCAGTGATCCCTTGGATATCCATAAAATCAAATTGACACTTAAATTGGACAAAACAGAATTGCGACACATCAAAGCCACTTTGGAACGCTTTGGGTATCGATTGATCGATCATTATGATGAAGAAATCGAAACCAGTGGGGAACAGGATAGGATAGGGAATCTTCTTCGATTTTTGGATATTTAACAAGCGTTTTAATGAACATTATCATTCATGGGATAGATTTCCAAAAGGAATTTATCCCCCATATAGAGCAATTGATTGCCATTTTGAAATCGCGGAAAGTCCGCATTTTTTTTACCGAAAATTTTTCGAATTCCCTCAAAAAGTTGGCGATAAAGGTGGAGGATTGTGAAATCCTATATTCAAAATCACTACTTCGTGAAATGGATTTCATCATTTCCATAGGTGGTGATGGTACACTTCTGGATACGGTGTGTTTTGTTGGAGATATCGAAGTTCCCATTGTTGGAATCAATACAGGCAGGTTGGGGTTTTTGGCCACCATTGCCAGAAACGAGATTGAGTGTGCCATGAAAAAACTCTTTGATGGCGCTTACACCATAGATTCAAGGTCTTTGGTCAGCGTGAGCTCAGACATCCCACTTTTCAATGGCCTCAATTTCGGATTAAATGAATTTACCATTCACAAAAGGGATACTTCCTCGATGATTACCGTGCATACCTATATCGACGGGAAATACCTGAACAGTTATTGGGCAGATGGATTGATCGTGGCCACACCCACCGGTTCCACCGGATATTCCTTAAGTTGCGGCGGCCCTTTGATTTCCCCCAATGCGAGAAATTTTGTGATTACCCCGGTAAGCCCACACAACCTGAATGTAAGGCCCATTATCGTTTCCGATGAAAGCGAAATGAGTTTTCGGATCGAGGGAAGAAGCGAAAAGTTCCTGATATCTTTGGACTCGAGGTCCACACCCATAGATGCGACCGTCAAGTTGCATGTTAAAAAAGCTGAATTTTCTGCCAAGCTGGTAAAATTTGAAGACTATAATTTCTTCGATACCTTAAGGCAAAAACTCAATTGGGGATTTGACATGAGGAATTAACAGGCTTTTTTGTACTGGTTTACGCGACAAGTCGACGATTCCATATATTTTATTGATCTTTGTTCGTTGAGAATGGAAAAGGGGCTAAAATGACCAGGTCTTTCCTTAACAAAAATTAACCCTACAAATCCCCAGGGGGGTTTTTATATCGTTTGGTACTTCATAAATTGCAATGTCTTGAAAAAAGCCGGAATTAGGATTTTCTTTACTTCATACTGTCTGCTCCTCATTGGTTTGCTTACATCAGAAGATTTATTAGCGCAAAGAAATGAATTGGGATTTGGTTTGGGTGGGGCAACCTACACAGGCGATATTATCCGCAAGGTGGACCCATCACAATTGGGGATTCAAGGAACGTTGTTTGGCAGACGAAATTTTGACAATGTATGGTCCTTGAGGGCTGGTATTTCTTTCGCACGATTGAATGCTGCGGACAGTATCAATCCGATAGATGCGGCAGCGGCTTACCGAAATGCCGGGTTTAAGGGGTCGGTCTTCGAGGCTACTGCTGTAATGGAATACCATTTCTTGGATTTTACCCATCCACAATCCCAATACAGGTATTCTCCCTATGGTTTCTTTGGACTTGGATATTCCTTTTTCAGTGGAGAGGGGCAGACTTATCAAGGCGATCCGAATGCTGGAGATTATTCCTTGGGTACGCCCATCATTCCCTTCGGACTTGGCATCAAGTACAAGCTAAACGACCGATGGACCTTGGCGATGGAATTGGGATTTAGAGCGACATTTTCTGACCTTTTTGATAAAATAGACAGTAAAAACGCAAATATTCCCAGGTTTCCCGATCCAAGCAATCAGAATGTCCCTTATGGAATAAATTATGGAAGTTACGGAGACAAGGATTGGTATTATTTTTTAGGGTTGACCCTAAGTTATTCCTTCAATTCTGTCCAATGCTACTCCTATTAATTAATTGACCGTAAGGGTAGAATATTGAAAAAGAAATAGCATTTTTGTACCTCTAAAAAAGAAGTGCATTCGGATTTATAAGGAATGAAGGAATTAATAGACAGTACAAAGATCCCCCAACACATAGCGGTAATCATGGACGGCAACGGCCGATGGGCCCAAAAGAAGGGTGCTCTGAGGATTTTTGGGCACAGGAATGCCATTGCCGCGGTCAGGGAAACGATTGAAGGATCGGCGGAATTGGGCGTGGGGTATCTCACATTGTATGCATTCTCCACCGAAAATTGGTCTAGGCCGACGGATGAAGTCAATGCATTGATGGAAATCTTGGTCAATACCATTGCAGACGAGGTGCCCACCATGATGAAAAACAACATCAAGCTTTCTTCCATCGGGGACATCAAAAGCCTTCCAAAAGGCTGTCAGGATAAATTGGAAGAGGCTAAAAACCTCACTTCCAACAACACTGGTCTGGTGGTTATCTTGGCATTGAGCTACAGTGGAAGATGGGAAATACAGACAGCTATAAAGGACATTGCCAAAAAAGTAGTTGAAGGACAGTTTAAAATAGAGGACATTACGCAGGAATTGATTTCTGCCCATATGGACACCAAAAATATTCCTGATCCGGAATTGTTGATCAGGACCAGCGGGGAGATTAGAATCAGTAATTTCCTGCTCTGGCAAATGGCCTATACAGAGCTACATTTTACCGATGTGCTTTGGCCGGACTTTAGAAAAGAACACTTGTACACAGCCATTCTTGACTTTCAAAACAGAGAAAGAAGGTTTGGCAAGACGGGTGCACAGATTAAATCGTAATATGAAAAGAAGTATAATTATCCTATTCTTGTTCTTGTCTGTGGGTTCTCTCCAGGCTCAAATCCGTTTGGGACAGAGCCGCTATACCTCCCTTAAGCCGGTGGATATCATGGAATTGAATTATTCAAAACCTCAAAAGTTTAGGATAGCTGAAATAAAGGCCGTCGGTTTGGCGACTTTGGATGAAGTGGCCATTATTTCCCTTTCGGGATTGAAGGTGGATGATGTCATCAGTGTTCCCGGAGACGCGATTTCTTATGCCCTGAAAAAGTTATGGGCCCAAGGAATCATTGGAGACGTGAAAATATTGGTGACCAAAGTGGAAGGCGACGATATCTATCTGCTCCTGGATCTTACAGAAAGACCAAGATTCAGTCGCGTCGAATTCTCAGGGGTCAACAAAACCCAAGAAGGAGAATTGAAAGATAAAGTCAAGATTCGTGGACGAGTAGTTCGGGATGATGTTTTGAATACTTCCCAAAGGAATATCAGACAATATTTTGTAGACAAGGGATTTTTGAATGCTGAGGTCAAGGTTTCGCAAGAACGAGATACCACGTTGCCAAACAGTGTGAAAATCAAATTTGATGTGGATACCAAATCCAAGGTGAAGATCAATGAAATCAAAATCGCCGGCAATGATGACATTTCCGATAAAAAAGTAAAGGGAAAACTTAAGAACACCAAAGAGCACGCAAGGCTTCACATTTTTAGGGATCTGATTTCCAGGTTTACCAATACCGACGCTAAATCAGCCAAAGAAGCGATCGTTTACAGAAATCCAGTTTCCGATGAGGAAGTAAAAAATTACATCAACAAGAATTTCAAACTTAATTTTTTCAATGCTTCGAAATTCGTCACCAAAGACTTCAGGGAGGACAAGGAAAAAGTAATTGATTTTTACAATTCCCGAGGATTCAGAGACGCCGTAATTTTGAGTGACTCGGTTTATTCTTTTACCGACAACACAATCAATATTGATCTCAACATCGAAGAGGGAAACAAGTACTATTACAGGAATATCACCTTTACCGGAAATTACATCTACGAAAACCCAATTTTGCTATCCAAACTGGGAATAGCAAAGGGTGATGTTTACAACAAGGAGAAGCTTGACAAAAGATTGAATTACGATCCACAAAAAGGAGATGATGTAAGTTCACTTTATCAAGATGATGGTTATTTGTTCTTCAGTATTGATCCCGTGGAAGTCAATGTTCAGGGAGATTCCATAGACATTGAGTTGAGGATATTCGAAGGACCACAAGTGACGGTGAATTCAGTTTCTATACAAGGAAACGAAAGAACCTCCGACCATGTGGTGATGCGGGAAATCCGGATCCTTCCGGGCCAGAAATTCAACAGAAGCTTATTGGTCAGGACCATTAGGGAATTGTCCACATTGGGATATTTTGACCCTGAGAAAATCGAGCCGGACATGCGTCCAAACTTTGAGGATGCCACGGTGGACATTACGTTTATCTTGGAAGAAAGACCAAATGACCAGATTGAACTGTCTGGTGGTTGGGGAGGTTTCTTTGGATTTGTAGGAACGGTCGGCTTGACCTTCAATAACTTCTCCATAAAAAATATTCGCAACTTTGAAAAATGGAGACCCCTTCCGGTAGGTGATGGCCAAAAACTTTCCTTAAGGGTTCAGGCCAATGGGGCCGCTTTCCAAAACTACAGTGTTTCACTGACTGAACCTTGGTTTGGAGGGAAGAAGCCAAATGCTTTAAGTTTCAGTTTCAATCATTCGGTTCAACGACAAGTGGATTATTTTAGTCAAGGCAATCAAGCCCGGGAACTTGGCTTTTTCAAGATTACTGGAGCAACAGTTGGCTTATCCAAAAGGGTGACCTGGCCGGATGATTACTTCATGTTTAGCAATGCACTGGCGTTCCAAATTTATGATTTCAACGAGTTTGGTCGCCAATTCGGATTGAGCTACGGAACAGGAAAATCAAATAGTTTGGCCCTAAACACAACCATCGCGAGAAACAATGTGGATAATCCAATCTATCCAAGGATGGGATCAAATATCAATTTGACGACTTCGTTTACTCCTCCGTATTCCTCCTTGAATAAAAACATCAATCGGGAATCTCCCGATCAAGAACGTTTCAAATGGCTGGAATATCACAAGTGGATGTTTGACGCCACGTTCTATACCCCAGTATTTGGCTCCTCCAAATGGGTAGTCAGTGCCAGAACACACATGGGCTTCTTGGGCTCTTATGGAGATCGGATCGGTATGATTCCTTTGGAAAGATTCGTGATGGGTGGTGATGGTATGACTTTCAATAACTTTGCGCTCGGTCAGGAAATCGTAGGATTGAGAGGTTACGAAAATCAGGTACTTACTCCTGGAGCTTTGACTCGAGGTGATCCAAATTCAACAGACGGTTATGGCGGTATTGTTTATAACAAACACGTAATGGAACTGAGGTTTTTGGTTTCCCCAAACCCGTCAGCTACTATTTTCCTTTTGGGATTTGCAGAGGCAGGAAACAACTGGGGATCCTACGCTGAATATAATCCGTATAATCTAAAAAAATCAGCAGGTGTTGGTGCAAGGATATTTATGCCAGCCTTTGGATTGTTGGGAATTGATTGGGGATATGGATTTGATCCAGCTCCAGGTCAGAGCACGCCAAGTGGCGCACAATTCCACTTTACCATCGGGCAACAATTCAGATAATGAGAGATAAGCTAATCAGGTTGTTGTTTTTGTCAGTCCTGATCGGTTTGGCAATTCCTGCCCAAAAGGCAGCAGCACAAAAATTCGGGTACATTGACTCCGAATTTTTACTGAATAAACATCCTGATTATAAGGTCATTCAAAATGAGTTGTCAGCCTTAAGTAATGAATGGAAAAAAGAGGCACAAAATTTGGATAACCAAATAAAAGAGTTGTATGTCAGTCTTAAAGCCGAAGAAGTCCTTTTGACAGAGGAAATGTATCAGGAGAGATTGGCAGTCATCAAGGTCAAAGAAAAAGAATCTGTGACATTCAACAACAGGGTATTTGGAATGAATGGTCAGTATTATCAAAAGCAGGCAGAATTGTTACAGCCCTTGCAATCGAAAATTTTCGATGCAATAGATAGGGTTTGTAAACGGAATGGGTTGGCGGTTCTGTTTGATAAGGCATCAGGTCCCCTGATGATTTATACAGATCCAAGGCATGATTATTCCGAATTTGTGCTTGAAGAACTAGGAATTGAAAACAAGTAAAATAAATAAACACGAAAATGATGAAAATTAAAATTATCCTTTCCGCAATCGCTTTGTTTTGCGTAGGATTTGCGGCGAATGCTCAAGATCTGAAGATCGGCTATACCAATGTGGAACTCATAATGGATCTGATGCCAGAGATGGAACAAATCGGCGCGGACATCCAGGATTATCAGGCACAACTGCAAACCAATATCCAAACCAAAGCACAGGATTTCCAAAAACAGGTACAGGCTTATCAGCAAGCTGCTGCGACCATGACCGAAGAGGCCAGAGGAACAAAAGAGGCCTCACTTCAAAAAATCCAACAAGATCTTCAGAAATATGAGCAAGATGCTCAGACTTCTTACCAGAAGAAACTTCAGGAACTTTTGGAGCCGATTCAAGCAAAAGTCTTCAATGCGATCAATGCTGTAGCTGCTGAAAACAACTACACGCACATTTTCTCTGAAACTGCGGGACAATCACCAATATTGCTTTACACCAAAGACGAAGACAAATTTACTGAGTTGGTTTTGACCAAATTGGGTGTTGAAATTCCAAAAGCTCCAGGGCAATAATTAATTGATTTCTCAATAGCATTTGATTGGCCCGCTCCTCACAGGAGCGGGCTTTTTTAATTTAAATCCGAAATCTACAATATCCTAATGAGGCCCATAAATAAGCAGTTTCAAGATGGAATGGAGTGGGTGATGCAGAACACGGGATAAAAAGATGCTTTTGCTTTTTGAAAAGTGTAACTTTTGGGAATAATTGAATAGGAAAATATGCCAAAAAAGAAATTCAAAGACATCATTCAGCATTCTGATGAAGCCGTTCTAGTGGACTTCTATGCGGATTGGTGTGGACCTTGCCAAACCATGTCTCCCATACTGGAGGAGGTCTCCAACGAACTGGACGGAAAGATCAAAATCATCAAATTGAATGTTGACAAAAGTCCGCAAGCATCGCTTCAGTTTGGGGTCAGGTCTATTCCCCATTTTATATTGTTCAAGAGAGGCAAGATTCTTTGGCGAAAAGGAGGCGTGATGACAAAACGGGATCTGTTAAAGGCGCTTAAGGGGTTTGTTTGATCACAATGGAGGTGAATTACCCATGGATGTAGGACTTCATTCTTTTTCTACCAAGGATTTTAGAAAATAAATTCTGTCTTACCCCCGGCACTTTTTACGGGGATTGTTGCCCGGTTTCCCCACATTGAATAGTGAGGATTGGGATTTGAACAGGCCTTAGACTTTTTTTTTGGTTGGGATGCTTACGAAATGTTTCTGTGTTGTATGTTCTAAGGAGAATCGTTTTTTCAATTGGAAATACATCCAACCGACCCTGTGAAACCCATTTTATGCATTACGGACTCAACGCAATATTGTAATTGATTGACAATCAATTGGATGTTGACTATTCTTGATTTCACCTTATTGGTGTCAGGAATTATTCTCCCAAAAGGCTGATTTTCTTTCAGTTTCAATCCCATTTGGAAACCTATTGCTTGTTTCCATCTTACTTACGTCAAGTTAGCTGCTTTACCTTACTTTTTCAATGTCTTAGAATTCGGGTTAAATTGATTCATCTGTCCCATCTCTTTCGAGGGTATAGCCAATCTTGGAGCCAATATATTCTTCCCACAATTCAAGCATAAAAAAACCATCGGAGCAACTTTTGCTTCCGATGGCCTTTTCATTGACCTAAGATTTTGTCTCTGAGTCTTATTTTTTCCAACTCGCTTTACCTCCTTTGGCGGATTCCACATGGATGCTGTAATTGCTGTTTCCGGATACTATCCAGCGTACTTTTACCGCGTCCATTCCTGGGATGTTGTCTATTGCGATTTTTTCCGGATTGACTTTTTGTTCCGTAACCTTGTTGAAATCTTGGTTTTCCACTACAAATCCCGTCACCACCTTGGCGCCGACAATGCTGATATAATCAGGTTTTTCGATTTTGTACTTCAGATCCTGACTCGAATGGGTGGGCATCAATCTTTCATTGTAGATGGTGGCGGTCACTTCTTTCAAACCACTTCCCAAATCCACTTCTCTGACATCCATCACGCTCAGTTTTGGAGTATGGTAAGCATGGTAGATCGTAAAAGCAGAATTTCTATGTGCATCCTGCTCCATCAAGAATCCGGGATGAAGGCGTCCGAAATTCTTTTTGAAACCACCGATTTCGATTTTGCCGAATTGTGGATGGTCAAATTCCTTCCAATTCACGAAAGCATCTCCAAAAGTCAGGTAGGAATCCACTTTTAGTTGTTCGTCTTGGTTGTTTCGCCCAGCTTCTTTGTGGAAATAAAGATAGGAAGTCATCAATTCGTTGGAATAGGTGAAGATGCCTCTTCCACCATAGAACCAATCCAATTGGCCTCCAAAGACAGAATAGAGGTCTTTGTACACCACCAAATAGCGGTAACCGGGCATGAATTCTTCCCCTTTCTTGGCGATGGCATCATAGATGCGGACATCACTTGCATTATAGGTGTCGATATCTTCCTGTGCACCTGGACCTCTCAATATCATCCCTCCATAGTTGTGGTAGCTTTGGGCACCCGCAATGTTGGGATGCTTCATGACAAATTCCATGACTGCACGGTTTTCAGGGACGCTGAAAGGATATCTGAGGGCTCCTCTTTGTACATAATCTGGCTGCCAGTTCCAGCCCCAATCCCTGTTGGGATCATAAAAGCCAATCCCGTCGTCATTGACCACGCCATCTCCATCTCGGTCCAATCCTTCATACCCGAGCATTTCATATTCTCCTTTTTGCTCAGGTGCTACCATCGTCAATTTTCTTGGATCCATCGGATCCTTGACATATCGTCCGGTTGGTGATTTCCGGATCATCATGGTGATGTGCCCATTGTTGTCCAAATCGTCAAAAGGATCCTCTCCATATTCCCCATCTCCGTCATTGTCAAAAATCATCATGCCTGACCTTGGCGAATTTTGGTTGTTTGGCTCTTTGATAAAATAATCGTGTGCATCAGGGTTGATGGTAGGGGCAATGTAGAAAACCTTGTCCTGAAGGAGTTCAGTAATAAAGTCCAGATCTCCAAACATTTCGCTGAGGTACCATGCGGTGTACAGCGTGAATTCCGTTCCTTGGATTTCATTGGAGTGAATGTTCCCATCGATCCACATGGCGGGTTTGTCCTCCGGTTTTCCAGTTTTGAAATCGGTGACGGTGAGCACCCAAATGTCATTTCCCAAAAATGATTTCCCGATGCTTTCCATCTTGACCAAGTTGGGGTGTTTCTTTGCCATATCCCGCATGATTTCCTCCAAGGCGAGATTGGTGTGGTACCTGTTCCAGGAAACCTGTACTTTGGGGGTATGGGGCGTCCCAATGGCGCGGAAATATTTATCCTGCGCATTGGATGCCGACGTTGCCGCCAGGGTGAGGGCTGCTCCTAAAGCAGCGGTATAGATGCAGTTTATAAATTTCATGGTGTTGCTGATTTAGAGTTTGACATTCAAGCTGGCGTATCCGACATGTGGCGCTCCTGCCTTGATGTCGACATTTCCGGAGCCTTTGACTATCCAAGTCAGAGTGGTTTTTTCGTAGGACTCCAGCTTTTCGATCAACTTCATTTTGTCTCCTGCCAACAGGTCTTTCGCATCTTTATTGATGTCGACCCTTATTTTTCTCAACCATCTTGATTTTAACCCCATTTCGGAATGTGAGGGTAGTGTCGAATTGTTGACCAAATCAACTGAAATTCGGGTAAGATTCCCCGCCAATTTCTCAGTCTGCACATTGTGAAACTCCAAATTTGGTCTCATTTCTGCCAATTTGAGGATGAATGCATTGTGTTCTGCGGCAATTTCATCCACTTTGGCAAATGGAGGATTCACTCTTACGAAGGGTTTAATTCCTCCGATTTCCACTTTTTGATTGGGGAAATCCGGATGCTGTATGGCTGTCCACGGGACAAAAACATCACTTTGCCCCTCGGCTGTGGCCCAGGTCATGAAATTCACATCCATGTTGGCATTGGATTTACCTTCTTCGTTTTTGACTTCTGGAATCCACCATCCCGGTGTAGAGAAGCTCAATCTCCCAAAATGGAAATATGCCCACTGGAAGAAATCACCGTCTGTTCCTTGGTTGGTTTGGTTGAAGGCTTTCTGGGTCACTCCGTCATTGTAGAGGCCAGAGACCATCGCGTTGAGTGCCACATCATTTTCAAGCATGGAAGTCACTATCCTTTTCTTGGCATCAGCCGAATTGTGTTTCATTGGGCTGGAGAGATTGTTGGCTGGACTGAAAGTGACAAAGGCAAAAATGTTCCATTGGTCAAACAAATAGTCCAAAAGCGCCCTTCCTTCTGGTTGGGAAACGGCAAATTCGCCTGCCAACGGCTGGAATGCAGGGAATTTATAGGGCAAACTCTTGTTGAATGCAATGCCTTCCAATAGGTCTTCCCCAAACTTACCGTCTTTGTCATTGTCGCGGCTTTCAGGGAAAAGCATGTATTTTCCCTTCTGACCTTTTGATCGGTCGGCTTTGACCATTATCCGATCATCGTCTTCGGAAGCGGCATATTCCCCCACTGGGCTTTCCACCCGCATCATGGTGATGAAACCATCTTTATTCAGGTCTTCATATCCATCCTCATTGACCCTGCCATCACGGTCTTGGTCCACTTTGGCGGCGTTGCCTCTTCTTTCATATTTCAGGGATGCATGGTATTGCGCATAGGCATCCGGTGACATGTTGGGGAAAATGTAAAATGTGTTTTTTTCAAGTGCCGAAGCATTTTCTTTTACTAGGTTTTCAGCAAATCGAAGGGACATTTCCACACCCAAGACATGAAAACCTTCGACTCCGCCGACCAAAGCCAGGGCAGGTTTGTTGTCCATGTCGCCGGTTCCTACTTTTAGGGCCCAGATGTCCTTTCCTCCCTCGGTTTTGACGAGTGAGATGAGTTTTGCGGGACTACCGCTTCCAGAAATGGCCTTAAGCCGCTGGTCGATTTGGCTCAATGTGGGATAATCCCCTTGGGCAAAACTGGAAATGTGGGGAGAAAACAGGATTCCTGCCCCCATAACCAGAGAAAGATAAATTTTTTTCATAAAGCGAATTTGGTTTGGATTTATAGCCTTCAACGACCTGAGAATACAATCTTGGATACAGCTTGGCGCATCTATGTTACAAAAAATACATGGATAAATAAACGGGCTTTGGGTACAAAGAATGAGGCGTTTTTGAATGGCGGTACAATAGGATAAGTGGGGAAGGGAAAAGTATTCTTAAAATCAAGGGCCTTTATGTGCATTAAAAGGCAAAAATTTAATTACTTTGCAAGTAAAAAAAATTTGCCATTATGTTTCATAAAATAGCACTCGCGATTGCCTTTTCTCCCAGGATGGAGGCTTTGATCTGTGAGTCAAAGCGATTGAAAGATCTTTTTAATTCCGAATTGCTCTTGATCCATATAGGAGAAAAGTCACAGTTAGAGGAGGGAAATCTGAAAACCATCCTTGAAAAACACAATATCGATCTAGCCAAAACCAAGGTGGTTTGGGAGACAGGCAAACCCGTTAAAAAGATCATCGAGATTTGCGAAAAAGAGGGTGTGGACCTTCTTGTCGCAGGAGCTTTAAAAAATGAAGGTTTCTTCAAATACTATTTGGGGTCGATTGCGCGAAAAATCATTCGAAAATCCAAATGTTCTGTACTTACCTTGATAGAACCATCATTTGATCGCAATCCATTTCAAAAGGTAGTGATCAATGGTACCCAGCAGGAACAGACTCCGTATGTCATCGCAAAGGGCTTGGAATGGTGTAAATTGGAGCAAACCAAGAAAGTTTTTATCGTGAATGAAATCAAAATGTATGGTTTCCAGATGGCGACAGCAGGAGAGGGTGGTGGCGATGAAGTTTCTGCTACCCGAAAGAAACTGGTAGCAGAAGAAGTGATTTATGTGGAAAACATACTAAAACATTTAGATAAAGGGGATTTAAAAGTCAATATCAAAATAACCTGTGGCAAATGGGCTGCTGAATTGGTGAGATTCTCAGAAGATATTAAAGCTGATTTGTTGATTGTAGGTGATGAAGGAAATTTAGGGATTTTTGATAGGATTTTTTCGCACGACCTGGAAGATATATTAGGTGATTTACCGTGCAACCTCTTAATCATAAAGAAATATAGTGTCTAAATGGAAAAACTTTCCCATAGTGAAGTAGTTAATCTTTTACTGCAACTGGCATCCATGTTAATTTTGGCAAGAGTTTTTGCCGAAATAGCAAGGAAACTCAAACAACCAGCAGTTGTGGGAGAAATTCTTGCGGGGATCCTTTTGGGTCCCACCATTTTGGGAAGTTTGTTTCCCGGAATGTTTGAATTCTTATTCAATTCAAATCAAATGAGTAATATTGCTTTGGATGGATATGTTCAGATAGCAGTGGTACTGCTATTGTTTATTGCTGGATTGGAGGTGGAATTGAATATTGTTCTTTCACAAGGGAAAAAAGCGCTAAGCATTAGTTTTTTTGGGTTGGTCATTCCTTTTGCTTTTGGATTTATAGCACCCTTTTTCTTTGCTGAATTTTTTGGATTTGTAGAAGGAAACCGGCTATTATTTTCATTATTTATGGGTACCGCAATGGCGATAAGTGCACTTCCGGTAATTGTGAGGACCTTGATGGATCTGGATTTGTTTAAAAGTAAAATGGGAATGATGATAGTTTCCGCTGCGATGGTGGATGATATCATTGGATGGATGATTTTCTCAATCATCTTGAGTTTTATGGGGAAAGAAGCGAACACACTAGGTATTGGTTATACCATTTTATTGACGGTAGGTTTTGCTGTTTTTATGATAACCATTGGAAAGTCTCTTATCAATAAAGTTCTGCCTTGGATAAATAAAAGGTTGGCCTGGCCTGGTGGTTTGATTTCATTATCTCTTGCAGCTTGTTTTCTTGCGGCAGCTTTTACAGAATTCATCGGTATTCATGCCATTTTTGGTGCCTTTATTTTGGGAGTAGCTATCGGTGATTCCAAACATATGACAGAAAGAGCAAAGGAAATTATTCACCAATTTGTGAACAATATCTTTGCACCCGTATTTTTTGTTTCCATTGGATTAAAGGTTAATTTTTTCACGAATTTTGACCCGTTATTAGTGTTCGTAGTCATCGTTGTCGCTTATGTAGGAAAAGTGATCGGTTGTGGTTTTGGTGCATTACAAGGGGGCATGAGTAAATGGGAATCTTTTGCCATTGGATTTGGCATGAATGCCCGGGGTGCGATGGAGATTATTTTGGGCCTTATCGCCTTAGAAGCAGGGCTGATAAGCGAGAAACTTTTCGTTGCCTTGGTAGTAATGGCCTTGGTGACGAGTATGACGAGTGGGCCTTTGATGAAGTGGGCAATGAATAAAAATAAGTTGGCTTAATCGCGGGTTTTGTATAAGAAAAAAATGCGTGGGAATATCCGGAAATGCCCCTTGATAATTTCTAACCAAAGGGCTTAATTTTGGTTATTCATAATGATGTTTTACATTTTAAAAATTCGATGAGCAAAAATAAAGCAAAAACAGGTGTCCTTCTTGTCAATTTGGGTACGCCCGACAGTACGGCCACCGGTGATGTGAGAAAATATTTGAGGGAGTTTTTGATGGATTGGAGAGTCATTGACTTCCCATTTATCCCCAGATGGATGTTGGTCAACTTGATTATTGCTCCTTTCAGGGCGCCCAAATCCGCAAAGGAATACCGTAAACTTTGGACTGAAAGGGGATCTCCACTTCTTTTTCACACGGAAGATCTGCGGGACAAACTGGTAAAAAAACTGGATCCGGAAAAATATGTGGTGGAAATGGCCATGCGCTACCAAACTCCAAGCATTGAGAATGGCTTAAAAAACCTGAACAAAGCCAATGTAAAGAAAATCATTGTCCTCCCTTTGTTTCCCCAGTACGCTTCCGCAACCAATGGTTCGGTAGCGGACAAGGTGATGGAAATCGCTAAAGAATGGCAAATAGTCCCCAGTATTTCTTTTGTCAACAACTTTGTAGAGCATCCACTTTTTCTCCAGGCTTGGGCTGAGGTCGGCAAGGAAATGATGGACAAGGCAGAATATGACATGTTTCTGTTTTCTTATCACGGCTTGCCGGAAAGACAAATTCGAAAAGGTTCTGTAGAGGGTTATTGCCAACTCAGTGACAAATGCTGTGGCAATTACACCAAGAAAAATCAATTCTGCTATCGAGGACAGTGTTTCCATACCACTAGGCTTTTGGTCGAAAAAATGCAGCTACCAGCAGACAAGGTGATGACCTGTTTCCAATCCCGTTTGGGAAATGATCCTTGGATCAAACCTTACACAGAAGATGTCATCAAGGAATTGGCAGCAAAAGGGATAAAAAAAGTACTCGTTTTTTCCCCTGCATTTGTGGCGGATTGTCTGGAGACGATTGTGGAAGTGGGTGAAGAATACAAGGAAAAATTCGAAGAACTGGGGGGCGAAGAATGGGAGCTTGTCCCGAGTTTGAATTCCAATGACACCTGGGTGGATTGCGTTGCCGATTTGGTAGAATCCAATACCTGAAAGGATTAGGGGTGGATTTTCCCCATCTTAAATATTGCTGAGACAGAATTTCACAAATTTCCGGAGTGTCCAAAATCCTAGATTTGCCAAGGAATCGAGCATAGTTCTTTTGAATTATACTCGATTCCTTGGTTTTTTTTGTTCCAGTCTCTTTTCTTTAGGGCATAAAAGAAGATATAATGTGATCTTTTTGCCACTTTTGTCGCTTATTCCCACCGAATGAAAAAAATCAATTTCCTTTCAAGCCCCTGGTTTTTATTTTTAGGCATATTGTTGCTTTCTTTTAACCTAAGGCCTTCCATTACTGCAGTTGGACCTTTGATCCCGATGATTCGCGACGAATTGGGACTGTCCAATGCTTGGGCAGGGTTTCTGACCACATTGCCTTTGTTGACATTTGCGACCTTTTCTCTTTTTTCGGCAGCAATAGGAAAGCGGCTGGGTATCGCAAGAGCCATTTTCTTTGCCTTGCTTATTCTTCTTTTGGGAACCATCATCAGAATAATGGGTGGGACTTGGCTGTTGTTTTTTGGTACAGGGCTGACAGGGATTGGTATTGTCATCTGTAATGTGCTTTTGATTCCCTTCATTAAAAATAGGCTTCCTGATAAAATCGGAATTGCAACCGGGGCATTTACCTCAGGGATGATCCTCTTTGCCGCGATTGCTTCCGGAATCAGTGCGCCGATGGCTCTGGATTTTGGTTGGGGCTGGAAAGGCTCGTTGTTCAGCTGGACGGGATTGATTATTTTAGGAATTTTATTTTGGATTCCTCAGATCCGAAATCATAAGGTTAAGGTGCAGTTGATTCAGGAAGACAAAGCCATCAATGTTTGGAAATCCCGTTTGGCTTGGCAGATTAGTACCTTCATGGGCGTCCAATCACTGATGTTTTTCACCCTTATCGCATGGCTGCCAGACATGTTGATCTCTCGCGGATTGTCTGAGGTGGAGGCGGGCTTGGTCCTATCACTGATGCAGATCATCGGATTGTCCGCATCTTTTTTGGCGCCGATTGTGGGCGTGAAATTCAAGGATCAAGTCCCTTTGGCCTGGAGCTTGGGAGGTTTGTATTTTGTCGGCTTCTCAAGTCTCTTTTCACAAACGCTTTTGGTCAATTACATCGGACTTTCTTTGGTTGGGATCGCTACCGGTGCCAGTCTTTCCTTTGCGTATATGATCATTGGCCTGAGGACACAATCCGAAAAAACCACTGCATCCCTTTCGGGAATGGCGCAATCCACGGGTTATTATCTTGCTGCACTGGGTCCGCTTCTTTTCGGTCTCGCTTTTGACATGTTTGGAAACTGGGATTTGTTGATCTATCTTATGCTGTTTTGCACACTCCTATTTGTGTTTTTTGGGGTAAAATCCGGAAGGGCAAGGGTGATTGGATTTGAAGTCCTCTCAAAAAAAAATTAAGTCAAATTAAAAAGGATTCGAATTAAAGCAGAGACAATTTTTCAGTGTTTTGGAAGTCCGCTATCCACCAATATTTTTTATCCCAGGTTTTTCCTGTTTGATCCGAGGTAAGCTGTTACCTTTGCAAAAAAATTCAAGACCAGCCATGCAAGACTATTTTATCTCCTTGGGAATATCCAAAGAAGTGTTCAATTATGTACTCATGCCTTTGTTGATCTTTTCCGCAAGGGTCTGTGACGTGTCCATCAATACCCTCAGGATCATGTTTATGCTGAACGGGAAGAAGAAAATCGCACCAATTCTGGGGTTTTTCGAAGCAATGATTTGGCTTTTGGCCATTGGTCAGATTTTTCAAAATATCGACAATCCCATGTCCTACTTGGCCTATGCTGGTGGATTTGCGATGGGAACTTTCGTGGGGATGACCATTGAGGAAAAACTGGCGCTTGGAAGAGTATTGGTCAGGGTGATTACTCCGACACCCATGCCGGAATTGATAGAATATATGAAAAACAAAGATTTTCGGTTTACAAGTGTTGGAGCAGAGGGAAGGTTTGGAAAAGTCAACTTGCTTTTTACGGTGATGAAAAGGGAAGCTCTTCCGGAATATATCCAAAAAGTGAAATCCTTCAATGACAAGGCGTTTTATACCATCGAAAGCGTGAAAAGGGTCAGTGAGGACGAATTGAATGTAATGGAGGATCGACCAAGTTTTACCAATAAGGTTTGGAGCAGAATGAGAAAATAAAGCGTCAACCCGTTTTGTGCATTACGAACTCAATTCAATAGTATAACTAACCGATGTCCAATTAGTTGTTGATTGTTTTTGACTTCATCCTATTGGTGTTAGGAATTAGTCTGACCATAGTCTGATTTTCTTGCAGTTTCGATCTCATTTGGAAACCAAGTGCATATTTCCATCTAACTTAATCAAGTTAGATGCATTCCGTTACTTTTTCGATGTCTTAGAATTCGGGTTTAAATGCCTGTGGGCATGTTTTGCAAAGCCCCAGACCTGACAAAAAAAGGACCTTGCCCATTTAATTTGGCAAGGTCCTTTTTTTGTGAATGGGACATTTTAACCCGTGTTATGCATTACCGATTCAATTCCATCACAATTGCTTTATAATCAGTCAAGTATTTTAAGTTTTTAGTTACACGATTTCGGTTAAATTCGTTTTTTTCCAAATGGTCGGACTTTCTTGAGTTTCAACACCCACTAGAAAACCTTAGGCTTATTTATGGTTCAATTTGTGATCTCAATCACTTTAAATTCAGTCCTTCTATTGACCTGATGTTCTTCTTCGGTCTGTGCATTTTGGATGATCAATTGTCGTTTTCCATATCCTTTTGCGATCAATCGGGTAGCGACAATTCCTTTTGAAACCAAATAGGCCACGGCGGATTCTGCCCTTCTTTGGGAAAGGGCATCGTTGTAGGCATCACTGGCGCGGGCATCTGTATGTGAACTCAATTCAATGCGGATACTTGGATTGTCTTTTAGGATTTTGACTAATTTATCGAGTTCCAAAGCTGCATCAGGCCTGATATCTGCCATGTTCAAATCATAATAGATATTGTCAAGCACAATGGATCTTTCCAAAATCAAGGGTTCCAAAACGATGGTGGTATCCAAAGTCACGTTGGTGACATCTTGGATCAAATCCTCTGGTTTTGGTGTTTTACCTGTCGTGTTGTAAGTGATGCTCTTCGAGAAATAGCCGTTTTTGGAGGCAATCAAGGCAAATTTTTGATTTGGGGTCAGTGTAAACCTGATGGTTCCATTTTGGTTGGAGAAATCCCCTCCGGTCATTTTGTTGAGGGAATCATAAAGTGCGACCCTGGTTTGGGGCAGAATGGGCTCTGAACCGTCCTCTTTTTTCTCTTTGGTAGTTACGGTCAGGAATACATTGATGATTTTTGCTTTGGGAGTCTTGTCTTCGAAATAATAAATGTCATCCCCGCCTTGACCACCTTCCCTGTTGGAGGAAAGGAATCCCTCAAGTGGATACTTGGTAAAGGAAAGGGCAAAATCGTCTCCTACCGAATTGACATTGGGGCCAAGGTTCTTGACCACCCATCCGGCATCGGTTTTTTCAGCGACAAAAAGGTCCAACTTCCCAAGTCCCGGATGACCATCTGATGAAAAGAAAAACTTGCCGTCAGGAGCAGGTCTTGGATACATTTCGTTGCCTGGAGTGTTGATTTGTGGCCCCATATTCACAGGGTTTCCAAAATCCCCATTGGCAAGCTTGGTCGCTTTGTACAAGTCATTTCCCCCATATCCTCCTGGGCGATTGGACGAAAAATAAAGTTCATTGCCATCTGGACTGAATGCGGGATTGCTGTTCCAGTAGAATTCATCCTCATTTACCGGCATCCAAATGGGTTGTGTGTAAGCGGCACCTCTGAAGTAGGAGGCGAATAATGCGACGTCGGGAAGATCTTTGCCGGAGGTAGAGTTTCCTCTCGCATAAATGATTGTATTCCCATCAGGGCTGATGGCAATGTCCGCTTGGTTCAATCCCTCTTCATTTCTGAATTCGGGAAGCTCTTGTACGTTCTGAACGTCTACCTTGATGCCATCCGCTCTGGTTCGGAAGAGTTTGGTGTAGCCCTGACCTGTGGAGGGATAGAGGCCTGAAGCTTGTCTGGAACTCGTGAAATAGAGAAAATCCTCGCTGAGAATGGGGCCATAATCCAAGCCAGGGGTGTTGAGCAATTTGTAGTTCTCTATTTGGATGTAGGGCCAATACTCTTTGATTTCCTCGACTTTTTTCAAATTGGTGATCTCTCTGTCCAATTCCGCTTGGAATGTGTCATCCAACGTCAATTCCTTGGCTTTTTTAAAGGCTTCTTCAGCTTCCTCAAATTTCCCCTGGCTTTTTAAACTTTGGCCCAAGCGAAAATATTGCTCGTAATTTTCGTCTTCGCCTAAGGTTTTTTGATAGTATGGAGCGGATTGTTCAATCCTATTGGAGAGTCTATAGCTTTCTGCTACGTAAAAGTTTGCCTCTTTATTTTCAGGATCTTCTGCCAATACCTTGGCAAACGTATTGATGGCAAGCTGATATTCTCCTGACAGAAACTGATTTTGGCCTTTCTGATAGAGGCTGGTGCATCCGCCCAGTAGAAATACCATAGACATCAATAATAAAAAATGCTGCTTCATTGTTATCATCAATCAATTTGAGGGTTAATTCTAAAGATAGAATATTTATGATTACGAATTGGCAAAGTATTTATTTAACCAACTTTCCTTGGCCGGAATCAACCATTTTTTATCCAAATCTGACTTTTTGGCGATCAATGGGTTCAAAATCACCGTGTCAGGCTTGATTTTTCCCTCTTTCAAAATTGCCTTCACACCTAAGACAGATGTCATTTCAAAATCATTTCCAGCAGATAAAAAGGAAACCTTTCCCTGATCCAATAAATTGATTTGCAACTGCTTTTCTATTTCCTTTAATGTTCTCACAGAGCTATCAATAGAGCATCCGCTGGCTCCCAGTTGGCTTTCATCCACAGCCATTAAAATGACCTGATCAAATCGGATAGCAAAAGATGTCGGCATCAATGCGCCATGGGTATTCCACTGTTCACAAAAAACCTTGAGTTTATCGCTGATCCATTGTTGTTCTGCTGAGGTGAGTTTTCTGTTGGCCTGATACACCCAGATTCTGGAGTTTTCAGACATTTGATCAAAACTGATATACATTTGCGAAGGATTTCTTTTTTCAAATCTAAGAAGATATAAACTGAATATATCCTGTTTCCATAACGAAAGAAGGGATTGTTAGGATATGTTTTTGAAAGAATTCTCCCAATAAATGCATGGGAAGATTGGAGACTGGCGGTGGATGGTACGAATCCATTTCCAAGAACCAAGACATGGGGCTCAAAACCGAAATTAAATCCCCATATCCTTTGCAATCAACTCCGACAGGTCATACACCTGTACTTCATGCTCCTTGTTTTTGTTTTTTACCCCGTCGGTCATCATGGTCAGGCAAAATGGACAGCCAACAGCAATGGCCGATGCCCCTGTTGCCAGTGCTTCTTCCGTTCTTTCAATGTTGATATCCTTATTTCCTGGCTCAGGTTCTTTGAACATCTGCGCACCGCCAGCGCCACAGCAAAGCCCTTTTGTGCGGCATCTTTTCATTTCGACTAGTTCTACGTCCAATGCCTTCAAGACCTCTCTCGGGGCTTCGTATACGTCGTTGGCCCGGCCAAGATAGCAACTGTCATGGAAGGTGATTTTCTTTCCCTTGAATTCACCGCCTCCTTTCAATACTATTTTCCCCGCATTGATCAATTCCTGGAGAAATTGGGAATGGTGGACCACTTCATAATTTCCCCCCAAAGCAGGATATTCATTTTTGATGGTGTTGAAGCAGTGCGGGCATGCGGTCACGACGCGTTTGATGTTGTAGCCATTCATGACTTGGATGTTGGAAACTGCCTGCATCTGGAAAAGAAATTCATTTCCGGCACGCCTTGCAGGATCTCCCGTACATCCTTCTTCGGGCCCAAGTACCGCAAAGCTTGTCCCTACTTTGTTCAGTATTTTGACAAAAGCCTGTGTCACCGCCTTGTAACGGTCATCAAAAGATCCGGCGCAACCTACCCAAAATAAAATTTCTGGGCTTTCACCGTTTGCAGCCTTCTCGGCCATCGTGGGTACTTTATATGTATTTGACATTTTTGGAACTGTTCTTTTAACGAATGATGAATTGATCGTCTGACATGGTCCTTGGTCAGCTATCTTTTTTTGCTTCTGCTTATTTGATTTCCTCTTCTTTCAGCTTATCTGCCCAATTGAAGCGGTCTGTTGGGGCAAATTTCCAAGGAGAGAAACTCGTTTCCATATTTTGGAACATGGCATTCCATTGCGCAGGTGTGCCGGATTCTTCCATGGCCACATATCTTCTAAGTTGAAGAATGATGGAAAGCGGATCGATATTGATTGGGCAGGCTTCCACGCAGGCATTGCAGGAGGTACAGGCATTGATCTCCTCTTTGGTGATAAAGTCGCCCAAAAGGGACTTTCCGTCGTCAAGGCCAGGTAGGCCAGCATCGATGTTTTTGCCGACTTCTTCCGCCCGGTCCCGAACGTCCATCATGATTTTTCTTGGAGAAAGTTTCTTCCCCGTGATATTGGCCGGGCACTCAGACGTGCAGCGACCACATTCCGTGCAGCTGTAAGCATTCATGACATTGACCCAACTCAAGTCATTGATGTCTTTGGCGCCAAATCTCCCGATTTCAGCTGGAGGATCCTGTGTGGTTTCTGTTGGGATGCCCAGCATCATGTTTACCTCATTGGTGACCTCAGGCATATTTTGCATTTCGCCTTTTGGTTTCAAATTGGAGTACCAGGTGTTTGGGAATGCCAAAAAGATATGGAGATGCTTGGAATAGGTAATGTAAACCGAGAATGCCAAGATGCCGATAATGTGAAACCACCAGGCAAATCGCTCAATAAAAACCAAGCTGCCGTCTGACATGCCCTCAAAAAGGGGATGAAGCAGGCTGCTGAAGAATAATCCTTCCAACAGTACATAATGGTCATTGCCCCTGGCTGCAAGAATCTGGTCAGTGGCATTCATGCTCAAAATGGCAAGCATCAATACGATTTCGATGATCAGGATGAGATTGGCATCCAATGCCGGCCAGCCTTTCAACTCAGGTTGTGTCAATCGTCCAACTTTCATTACATTCCTTCGAATCAAAAAGGCCACGCAAGAAACCAATACGGCTATGGCCAAGAATTCGAAAATGTTCATCGCCACAGTATATGTGGATCCCAGAAGTGGCGCAAAAATTCTGTGGGAGTTAGTGATGCCGTCTATGATAAACTCCAAAACCTCGAGATTGATGACGATAAAGGCCACATAGATCAGCAGGTGAAGGAATGCGGGAATGATTCTCTTAAACATCTTCTTTTGTCCCAGGGCGACAAGAAGCATGGTTTTCCATCGTTTATCTGGCTGATCGTTAACGGTCTCTGCTTTTCCAAGGAAAATATTTCTCCTGAGGTAAGTGATCCTTTTGTAAAGGACAAACCCTGCCGCTGCAAAAATCAGGAAAAAAATCAGTTGAGGTAAAATGCTCATATTGATTGGATTAGTATTTTATTGTTGATTTTGATGTATTTTTTTGTAGAAATGATTTGCAGAAATAGAACTATTATCTACCTTTGCATCACTTTAAAACGGGGTGATGTAGCTCAGTTGGTAGAGCATCGGACTGAAAATCCGTGAGTCGGTGGTTCGAGCCCACTCATCACCACGAAAGGCCTTGAAGAAATTCAAGGCTTTTTTTATGCTTTTTAATTTGGGATTCATTTGGGTCTTTGTCTTCATTTGAGGTCAAATTTACACTGCAAAGTAATAAATAGTAGGCATGCATACTATAATTGACCAACAATTTAAAATAATTCTAAGTTGATCAAGTTTTGTCTTCCAATATACACATATTCCCAAAATAGAAACCGGAAGAAGGGCTGAGGGTTTCCTGCATTGTGGTTTTTTACCTAAATATTCCATCTCGTTTTGGTCATGCGTTGATTTTCAACTCGAAAATCAAGTTAAGAGATTCCGAAAAATAAATCTCTAAGGCCATTTTTTTCGGCATTGTCCTGCTTCCAACAGTACTTGAGCGTGTATTTTGGTGGAATGCTGTTTATTTTTCAAATTACTGTAACATTTTCAATTCCCGATCATCACCTACCTGAATGAAAACTTTTTTTGAAGCGCATATCTGGACACTCAGGGGTAAACTCTATCGCATGGCTTATCTCTGGGTAAAGGAAAAGGAAGTCGCCAACGATCTGCTGCAATCGGTTTTCGAGAAGGCTTGGCAAAGAAGGGAGGCGCTTCAAAAAATGGACAATCCGACAGGTTGGATGGTAAGGAGTCTGAAAAATGAATGTCTCCAGCATTTCAAAGCTTCCAAGAAATTTGAACCCTTGAATGAGGAGGAGCGGGAGGAAGAGGTTTTGGAAGTGCAGGAGACCGACGAGAAGGTTAAAATGGTCTTCCAATTCTTGGAAACCTTGCCTGAGAAACAAAGGGAGATTTTCCAACTTAGGGAAGTGGAGGGCTTGATGTATGAAGAAATAGGAGAGTACTTGGAAATCAGCCTCGAGCAGGTGAAAGTCAACCTTCACCGAGCCAGAAAGACATTACGGGAATTTTTGATGCAAAAGAAAAATGAAAGATAGGTTAGAGAAATTGTTGGATAAATACTGGGAGGGGGAAACTTCTCTTGAAGAGGAGAAAGAGCTCAAAAACCTGGTTTCCCTTTCCGACGGACATTTGGAGGAAAAGGAGTTCTTTCTCGGAACAAAAGCGATAGCGGAGCAAGAGCCAGTCCTATTTCCGATGCCGGGAAGCCGTTCACTAATTTTCTCGAAATGGATGAAAATTGCCGCAGTATTGGTTTTCTTCCTCATTTCCACGACGGTGATTTACAAAATGGAAATGCAAAGGGCAGAAAAAGAAGCGTATGAACAGGTGATGCAGGCATTTGCCTTGATCCAAACCAACATGCGCAAAGGAACTGAAAGCCTTGAATTGATGGGCGATTTTAAGCACCTCAGCACGACCCAAGAAATATTCAACATTAAAGACCATAAGGAATGAAAATGAAAAAAATTATCGGTTTGTTCTTGTTTTTCCTGACGCTCAGCGGCGCACAGGCACAGGACGACGCCATCGTAAATTTCTTTTCCAAATACATGGAGGATGACCGGTTTTCCCGAGTCTACATCAGTTCCAAAATGATGCAGATGGCAGGTGGCTTTCTCAAGTCGGAGGGTCAATCCTCCGATAAAGATGTAAAGGATCTCGGGGTATTGATCAGCAAAGTGAAAGGAATTAGGATTTTAAGTGCTGAAAATACGAATGGAAAGCCCCTATACACCGAGGCTTTAAGCACCCTGTCCAAAAATAAATATGAGGATTTGATGGATGTGGCCAACAAGGATTCCAATACCAAATTTATGGTGAGGGAAGAGAATGGGCTTGTCAAGGAGTTGCTGATGATTTCGGGTTCGGTCGATAGTTTCACCCTGCTGAGTATGTTGGGCAACTTCACATATCAAGATTTGAATATTTTGGCAGACAAAACCAATATGCCGGGCATGAAAGAGTACAAGGACGGAAAGGGAAAAAAGTAAGAAGAAATTCGCACGTTTAATTTTAAATCAAAAAACTCATGAAAAAGATCATTTTGTTACTGGCATTTGTTGGCTTGGTGATGGCTGTCCAAGGCCAAAGTAAAAGTGTGGAAACACTTTTTCAAAAACACAAGAACAATCAGGAATTCTTCCATCTGGATATTGGAGGGAGTTTTTTGGGCTTTGCCGAAGGAATGAAAATCAAAATGGACCATGGACACAAAGAGGCTTTGGCAAATTCCATGGAAAGGATCAAGTTTTTCAAGCTTCCCACCAATGCAGTAACCGCAAAGGCAGATTTCCTAGCCCTTCAAAAAGGCTTGGAAAGGGAGCGTTTTGAGCTTATGATGGAGGTGAGTGAGAAGCAGAGCAATTTTACGGTCTACACCAAAGGAGGCAGTAGAATCAACGATATCGTAGTTTTGCTAAAAGACAAAGAGGGGGATTTCCTGGTATTCGAGCTCAAGGGAGATTTTGACTCCAAAACCGTCGCTGAGGCTGGAAAAGGCATAAAAAAATAAAAAACACACCGGTGTTTATCATTTTTAACAAAGGCAGGGCTCAAATTTAGCCATGCCTTTGTTTTATTTTAATATTTGTGGATAAGTGGGGATTAAATTTTTTTAACGATGTAATAATTATTGAGAACAGAATATTATTTTCCCTAAACCCTTAATTGGCTATTCTAATTCTTTTCGGAATCGTTATCATAGAAATTTTATGCGATTATTGAATCATTAATGAATGCGTATATATGTTACGTAAATGGCAATAAATATTAATTTTTATTAATTTATTTGCAATTGATTTTTTAGTGTCTTATGTTTGTATCGAAGTCTTCCAAAAGATTACTTCATCCCCCAAAGTAACCGGCCTCCTTTTAAACATTCGGGATTCTCCCGATCGAGGTCTTCCAAAAACAGAATTTCTTAAACCTACTAAATATTGCCATTATGAAACTATTCGTTGCATTGCTCATTGCATTTGGCGTTTCAGGAAGCGTCATCGCAAAAACACAGGATTCAGACGAATCTACGAAAGCCACAGTATCCCTAAGAAAAGTGGATGCCAACAAAGTACAGTTGCTGTACGGGTCTGTTCCTGATGGAACGGTGATGGTCAAGATTTTTGACGAAACCAAAACACTTGTTCAAAAGGACAGAATTCTAAACAAAGTAGCCTTTTCCAAGTATTATGATTTCTCCAATATCAAGCCCGGTAAATACCTAGTAGCGGTATATGACAATTCCGGAGAAGTTGACCATTTGGACTTGGACCTTACCAAAGAGGCAAACGCCCCAGTGGTTTATTCCAAAATTGAGAAAATGGAAGGCAATAAATACAAGGTCCTAGTCAATGCGCTGCTCGCTTCTAACATTTCCCTCTTTATTTATGAAGGTGATCAACTGATTCATGAAGAAAAATTGGAAAACTCCACGGGATTTCAAAAACTATACGCATTCAAAAATACAAAGGTGGGTTCTAAATTGGAATTCTTCGTCAAGACGGACAATGGTTTTTCCGAGATGATCGCAGTACGTTAATTTGACACTAAAAATGTATGATGGTTCCTTACGGGGCTTGACGCTGCAAAAAAAGTCAGACGATTTCGAGAATAGTGCGAGGTACCGATACGGTGAAGTCAAAAACAGGAAACGAAGACTGAATAGTAAGTAAATTCAAGCCGGAATGAAGTTGGAATCGCAGTATATAAGTTAAAACAAAATCAATAGCATAAAAAAAAGGCCTTCCGATTTCCGGAGGGCCTTTTGTGTTTTCAGTTTTTTATTTGAAAAACTTAAGATTGATCACTTCTTTTTCGGTTAGGAATCTGTATTTCCCCCTAGTCAGGTCTCTTTTGGTCAAGCCGGCATAGGTAACCCTGTCTAGTCCAACCACTTCGTAACCAAAATGGGCGAAAATCCTTCTTACGATCCTGTTTTTTCCTACGTGGATTTCCAAGCCAAGAATGGTTCTGTCTTTGGACAAAACCTGCATGTCATCCACCTTTACATCACCGTCTTCCAGCGTAATTCCAGCCAAAATGGCTTCCTCATCATTCGCCGTGATCGGCTTATCCAAGGTTACTTGGTAGATTTTCTTGATTTCGTTGGATGGATGGGAAAGCTTTGCGGCCAATTCCCCATCATTGGTAAACAACAAAAGTCCAGTCGTGTTCCTATCCAAACGGCCTACAGGGAAAACCCTTTCCTCGCAGGCATTGGAGATCAATTGCATCACTGTCCTTCGATCCATGGGATCATCCGTAGTGGTGATAAAGTCCTTTGGTTTGTTAAGCAGAATATAAACCGGTTTTTCGGGATTGATGGATTTTCCGTTGTAGGTGATGAAGTCTCTTCTCTCTACCTTGAAACCCAATTCCGTAACCACTTCACCATTCACTCGGATATCGCCTCTTTCGATCAAGCTGTCGGCATCCCGTCTGGAGCAAATTCCTGAATTCGAAATGTATTTGTTGAGCCTGAAGACATCGGTTTCCTTGTTGGGACCGGTTTTTTTCTCTAGCCTTTCCATGTTGTACTTTGGCGTAGGGATGGAATCTTCCAAATCCGGTTGTCTGTTGAATCTTCTTTTAGGAGCTGCTTTGCTTTCTATTTCTGATTTTCTTACCGTTTCAAACAAGGGTTTCTCATCCCTTCCGCGACCTTTATAAACCGTGGTGAATTCGGTCGGGTTTGACTCAGGAGTGGAAGATTTTCCACCAAAATCAGATCTGTTTTGATCAGATTTTGTGCCACGATCGAATTTTGAATTTCTATCGAAACCTTCGTCACCTTTAGGACTTCTGTTTTCAGACCTTGAATCGCTGTTGTAATCCCTCTTTCCTCCTCTGTCTTTGCTTAGCGGACCGAAAGGCTTTTTATCTCCCGAATCGTATCTTTTTTGTCCTTGGTCAGAACGTCCGGATTGGGGTTTTGAATTTCTGTCAAAATCACCGTCCCTTTTTGGCTTTCTGTTTTCAGACCAGGAATCTGAGTTGTTTCCAGTATTCCTACCGCCCCTGTCTTTGTTCAGTGGGTTGAAAGGTTTTTTGTCACCAGAATCGTATCGCTTTTGACCTTGGTCACTACGGCCAAATTGAGGCTTTGATTTTCTCTCAAAACCCTCATTGTCTTTGGAATTTCTGTTGTCAAATCTAGAATCAGAACCAGAATTTCTTCCAAGATTCTCTTTGTTGAAAGCCTTCTTTGCTCCGATATCATGTTTCCTAGGTCCTTGGTCGGATCTTCCGGCTTTTGGATAGGGCTTTCTTTCGAAGGCATCATTGCTTTTTGACTTTTTGTTGTCAAATCTCGATTCCGAAGTGGAACCAAATTTCTTTCCGATACTTTCTTTTGTGAATGGGTTGTAGGGTTTTTTGTCGCCCGCGTCATTCTTTCGTGGTCCTTGGTCGGATCTTCCCGCTTTGGGGTAAGCCTTTTTTTCGTAACCATCATTGCTTTTTGGCTTTCTACTACCGAAACTGGATTCTGAAGAATAATCAGATTTTCCGGTACTTCTTCCCTTTTTGGGATTGCCTGCGGGTCTTGGGGTGCTTGGACCCTTTCCGACTCGATTTCTACTGTTGTCTTTTTTCATAATGTATGCAACATCGCTGCTGTATTTGTTTTTCCCGAAGTACAAGGCTCAACCTTAAGTCCTTGAATTTTAACGGGGTGCAAAGATAACAAATACTTGTCACATTATTTCATAATTCTAAAAATGGCCAAAAATAAGAGCATGGATACACCCTTGTTCGCGCGATTCGAATTTTCCTCCTGGGTCTTCAACACAAAAGACCTATGCCGTTTTTGTGCGCGCTATTGTTTCAAAAAAGTCAATGAAAAGATATTCAGGGCACTCTTTGTGAGGAGTATATGAAATCCAAGGCCTACTTACTTCACTTTTGGTGAAAAGCATCCACTGCGGCTCTTACGGAGCCATATTGATGAAGCATCGATTCTGATTTTTCTTTGTCGAGCCCAGTTGCCTCCATGATCATCCTGGCACCCCTTTCCACCAATTTTTTGTTGGACAATTGCATGTCCACCATTTTGTTTCCCTTAACCTTGCCCAGTTTGATCATCACGGAGGTAGAAATCATATTCAGGACAAGCTTCTGGGCTGTGCCCGCTTTCATCCTCGTGCTGCCCGTGACAAATTCCGGTCCGACAACCACCTCCACGGGAAAATCTACAGCCGCAGCCAAGGGGCTATTGGTATTGCAGGTGATGCAAGCAGTCAAGAGTCCCGCGGCTTTTGCGGCCTTAACACCTCCGATCGCATAAGGAGTAGTTCCGGAAGCGGCGATGCCGATCACCGTGTCCTGAGCATTGAATCCGTGCTGTTGAATGTCTTGCCAGGCCTGCTCAAAATCGTCCTCGGCATGTTCCACTGCTTTCCTGATGGCGGTGTCACCTCCTGCGATAATCCCCAAAACCAGGTCATGCGGGACCCCATAGGTGGGAGGACATTCCGATGCATCGAGAATGCCCAGTCTTCCGCTTGTTCCTGCCCCAATATAAATCAACCGACCTCCCTTTTGCATTCTTGGAATGATTCCTTCCACCAAGGATCCAATGGACGGAAGAGCCTTTGCGACAGCATGCGCCACTTTTTTGTCTTCCTCATTGATGTTTTGTAGGATTGTTGCGACGTCCATTTGTTCAAGGTTGTCGTATAGGGAAGAGCTTTCGGTAGTATTCATAGCATTTTCTGATGAAAGAGTGTGAGTCCAGCAATGGGGCCTTCAATGATGATATTGACTTTTATTCCCGCATCAAAAGCGGCACTTCTTAGGATTTCACTGTTGTAATAGGCAACGGAACCCACGAAACTGACGGGTTTGTCTTTGTAACCCTCGTATTTGGCAACGTATTTTTTGAAAAAATCCTGAAAGGAGTTGTAATAAAGCATGTAGCAATAAGGATCTGCTTTGTTTTCCGAAATGAACCGGCAGAAACTGGCCATGTATCTCCCCGGAAATGGTCTTTGGTACACATTTTCAAGGATGGTTTGGTAATCCAGTTGAAAATGATCAATGACCTTTTCTTTTAATTTCCCAGGCATTTCGTCATGGATAAAATCTTGGAGAAATTGACGGCCGATGTAAGCCCCTCCTCCCTCATCACCCAAAATATACCCTGGAGCTGGTCGGTTGGCAATGATGAATTCTCCATCATAATCACAACTGTTTGAACCGGTCCCCAAGATGCAGGCGATACCAGGCTGATCTGAGCAAGTTGCTCTTGCAGCCGCCATCATGTCATGATCCACGTTGATCTCGGCATGTTTGAAAATGCTCCTGAGTGCACTTTCCACGTGTTTTCTGTTTTTTGGAGAGGAGCAGCCGGCTCCATAGTAATAGATTGTTTCGACCTCGTCTCTCAAGTCCAGCAGGAAATCCTGTCTGAGATCGTTGGCCATTTCCTCGGAGGTTTGGTAATTTGGATTGAAGCCAATACCCCTGAATTGGCCAATCTGGCCGTTTTTGGCAATTACCCGCCAGTCTGTTTTGCTCGCGCCACTATCCGCAATCAATATCATATTATTCCTTAAGTTGTCCTACAGACATGAATTTCTTAAAAACGTTTTCTGTATGCGGGGCATCCGCAATCTCATCGGTAAGGTCCTGACCTGCCCAATGTTCATAATGTTTGCCGTTTTTCCACATCTTGGAATCGGTCACGTCATATATTATCCCTTTGTAAGCCACCCAAATTTCTGGTTTGTCTTGTCCATTTCTGAGGGCAAGTTGTTGCTTGGTGAACAACTTCATTTAGAAAAGCTTAAGTTGGGCATTGATCCATCGTTCGGGGATTTCTCCGGATTGCGCCATCTGATAATCTTTGTAACTGCATGGAATGATGCTGACCCTTTCAAATTTACCCTGCGTGGTTTGTGGGATTTCCATCCACCATTTTTCACTGAGTTTGCTTTTGAAAAAGATGATGGTTGAAGGATTGGAATCCAAGGATACGGTATATTTGATATAATCATTGCTTTTGAAGGAGAGGCTGTCTTTCCGGTCGTAAAAGCCCTCGATAAAGTACCAAACCATGGTTGCGATGACGGCTGCGGTTTTGTTCCTGTTGTCATCGTAGTAAGGCTGATAGCCATAGATACCGATGGAACTTAGTTTTTCATTCATTCCCGCAAATCTGCAAATCTGGCAAGCTTCCTCGCCAGTCATCCCAAAGGGTTGGGCGTCCACGGCACCGGGAGCATCCGCGGAGTGGATGGCACAGATGTCAAAGCTCAGCAAATCGGCATTTCTAATCAAAGGCTCGATTTCCTTGAAATTCCCCCGGAGATTTCCCAACCTGACATGGTCAAAATACAGTTTCTCCAAGGCATTGATCAGCTCGGGATCCGCCAAAAAACTCTGGTATCCTAAGTGACTGTAGTTGAAAAGGAAGTTGGGTTGGTGAAGAATAATGTCCTGCGAGTGAATTTCGTGAGGCAACCCCTCATCTTCCATGTCTATCTTTGCATCCACGGTGACCATGCTGACCATCTTTTTGAGCCCTTGATAAGAAAGATATTGCCCAAGATCCAAATCATGTGATCCCCCCATGTAAACAGGAAGAATCTGTTTTTTCATCAAATATTCCCCGACATTCTGAAGGATTTTTATGGACTCCTCCAATGTATCGCCTACCATCAAGTCCCCTAAGTCGGCGATTTTATAATGGGATTGGCCTTTTTTCAGATGGTAAAGTTTTTCTCTTATTTCTGTTGCCGAACGTTCTACACTATCGGAATTCTTCATCCCCCTTTTTTCCTTCAATCCGATCAGAGCGATCTGGATCCCTTTGAGATCAGGGAAGGTCTCACTGTGGACATGAATGAAATTGTAAAAGGAATTTTGCGCAAATTTTTGTTGCGTAATCTCCTCAGCAATGGGTTCAAAGAATAAATCAAGGTTCATAATATTGGCTTAGAAAGAATCAAAAATAAGCAAATTAATGGCAGGGCAAAAAAAAAGTCCCGCAAAGGCGGGACTCAATTTTCTTTTATTAACCTCCGAAATCATCGAATCTGATGTTTTCCTGAGGAATTCCTAAATCTTCCAAGAGTTTCAATACCGCTGCGTTCATCAAAGGAGGACCACAAAGGTAAAATTCTATTTCATCTGGTTCAGGATGATTCTTCACATAGTTGTCATACATCACTTGATGTATAAATCCAACATAACCATCCCCTTCGGTGTCGTCAAGTGATTTGTTCACTTTCCAATTGTCTTCCGGAAGCGGTTCGGAAAGTCCTACATAGAACTTGAAATTCGGAAAGTCTTTTTCAATTTCTCTGAATTGATCTGTGTAAAACAATTCTTTTTTGGACCTTCCTCCGTACCAATACGAAACTTTTCGGCTGGTTTTTTCGGTGTGGAAAAGGTGGAAAATGTGGGATCTCAACGGGGCCATTCCTGCGCCACCGCCGATATAAATCATTTCCCTGCCAGTTGGATTGATGTGGAATTCACCATAAGGGCCAGAGATGGTGACTTTGTCACCTGGCATGCGTGAAAACACATATGAAGAACAAACTCCAGGATTCACATCCATCCATTTGTTATTTGCCCTGTCCCAAGGTGGGGTGGCGATACGAATGGTCAGCATGATGATATTTCCTTCTGCTGGATGGTTGGCCATGGAGTAGGCTCTGAAAAGCTCCTCGTCATTTTTCATGACCAAATCCCAAAGGCCAAATTTATCCCAATCGCTTTGGTATACATCCTTTGGATGGCCAAGATCAGGATGTGGCGTAATGTCAATCCCTTTGAAATTAACAGTGATTATAGGAACATCTATCTGGATATATCCTCCGGATTCAAAATCCATCGTTTCTCCCTCTGGGAGCTTCACTTTGAATTCCTTGATGAATGTGGAGACGTTGTAATTGGAGATAACTTCGCATTCCCATTTCTTAATTCCAAAAATCTCTTCCGGAATTCTGATTTTCATGTCTTGTTTCACCTTTACTTGACAGGAAAGTCTGACATGTCCTTGCTTTTCGGCACGGCTGAGGTGACCCACTTCTGTAGGAAGCACTTCTCCACCACCTTCTTCGACTACGCACTTGCACATGGCGCAAGTTCCGCCACCGCCACAAGCGGAAGGAAGGAATATTTTTTTGTTTCCAAGCGTGCTCAACAAAGTTGATCCTGCAGAAGCGATGATAGGATTGCTTTCGTCGCCATTGACGATGATCCTGACATCACCCGAAGATACCAATTTGGACTGTGCAAAAAGGAGGATGAAAACAAGTAGCAAAATGATTATTGTAAATGCTACAATTGAAGTAATAATTACTGAACCCATTTAATGTTGTTTTTTACTTTAATTTTTTCAGTATTAAGCCCCAAACTTGGGAACACAAATATATTTAATAATCAGTATAACTGGCCAAAATGCGGTTGAATTTTGACTTTATCTTTAGGATTTGTTACAAATCTATAACCAATTAATTGTTCAAGAGGTTTAACAAAGTTGTCAATCTGTTTTTCAACTGCCTTCTATCGATGATGAAATCAAGAAATCCATGTTCCAAAACAAATTCTGCACTTTGAAATCCTTTGGGTAAATCCTTCCCTATTGTTTCCCGAATTACCCTTGGACCGGCAAATCCGATCAATGCACCTGGCTCGGCAATGTTAAAATCCCCAAGCATGGCATAGGAGGCCGTGACGCCGCCTGTTGTTGGATCGGTCAAAAGTGAAATATACGGGATGCCCGCTTTGTTCAGAAGGGCCAGTTTTGCTGAGGTTTTAGCCATTTGCATCAAACTGAATCCTGCTTCCATCATTCTCGCCCCTCCGGATTTGGAAATCATCAGGAAAGGGACCTTATTTTTTAAGGAATAATCGATAGCTCTTGCAATTTTTTCTCCAACAACGGCACCCATGGAACCACCGATAAAAGCAAAATCCATACAACCTACTACAAGGTCCAGTCCATTGATTTTACCTACAGCGGTACGGACGGCATCGTTGAGCTCGGTTTTTTCGATCGTGGCTTCCACGCGTGAACTATAAGGTTTTGTGTCCACAAATTTCAATGGATCTGCGGATTTCATCCCTGCATCCATTTCGGTGAACTGATTGTTGTCGAACAAGATCTCGAAATATTCCTTGGAACCAATCTTTACATGGTAATCATCGTCAGGGCAAACAAATGAATTGTTTTTCAATTCTCGGGTATGGACGATATTCCCTTTTGGGGTCTTGAACCATAATCCATCAGGGGTGTCTTTTTTTTCCTCGGTGGAAGTTTTGATTCCTTTATCTGTTCTTTTAAACCAAGCCATATGTTTCATTCTTATTGAACCCTGAAGGATGGCTTCAGGGATTACAAATTTATAGGTATTATCCATTAAATAAAATACAACTGCATAAGTTGGGGAATAGGTTTGCGTTTTAGGAGACGCTGAGTGGTTTATATCCTTCCAAAATGGTCTCCTAATCTGTGTATTCCAAGATATCAAGACATCGGCTGCAGAGAATACTCCTCGCAAATTTTTTTACCAAAGTTCTGAAAACCATTTGTATTAATTTGGAACAAGGGGATATTCAAGAGTAAATTCGTGAAACAAAAGTAAATACATGACCTTACTCACCCTTTTGATTTTGTCGGGAGTCATTTTGGTTTCCGCATATTTTATTTACGGAAAATATGTTTACAATAAATTCAAACTTACCGATACCCGAAAGGCACCCTCACATACACATCGGGACGGGATTGATTATATCCCGAGCAAACCCATTGTGGTATTGGGCCACCATTTCGCCTCCATTGCGGGAGCGGGACCAATAGTTGGGCCGATCATTGCCGTCACTTTTGGCTGGATACCTGCAGTGATCTGGATTTTGGTGGGCGGTATTTTTTTTGGTGCAGTGCATGATCTTGGGAGTATGGCGGCATCGCTCAGAAACCAAGGGAAATCCATTGGCGTGATTATCCAAAACAACATTGGCTATAAAGGAAAGCAACTTTTTATCATTTTCAGCTTCTCTACCCTAATCCTCATTATTGGGGTTTTTGCAGATATCATTGCCAAAACCTTTGTGAGCAATCCCGGTGTGGCCTCTGCTTCAATTCTGTTCATTCTTTTGGCATTGGCTTTTGGGCTTGTAAATCGATTGGTGGGAGATAGGAAATTGGCTTTTGTGGTTATTTCAATCATAGGGATCGTTCTGATGTATTATTTTGTTTATCTGGGGATGCAGATTCCCTTTGCATTGGATTATCAAACTTGGGTTTATCTGCTATTGATCTATGCTTTCTTTGCTTCCGTCACGCCCATTTCCACGTTGCTTCAGCCTAGGGATTATCTGAACAGCTTTTTGCTTTATGGGTTGATTCTTTCTGCGGTGGTCGGGGTATTTATCGCCAATCCGGAAATTGTGATGGACAATGAAGTTCATCTGAGTTCCGAAAATCTAGGGTATATTTTCCCCGTTCTTTTTGTGACCATTGCCTGCGGAGCCATCAGTGGTTTTCATTCACTGGTTGCTTCCGGAACCACCTCCAAGCAGCTGGATAAGGAAAGCGATGCGAAAATCGTTGGTTTTGGGGGGATGTTGATCGAGTCTTTCCTGGCGATCATCGCGGTAGGGGCGGTGATTGTGATGAACAGGGCGGATTATTTAAGTGGAATGGTCACCGATGGCCCCGTCCCGTTATTTGCCAATGGATTGGGCAACATGATTTCTTCCATGGGAATTCCTGTGGATTTTGCCATTGGCTTTGTGGCTCTGACAGTTTCCGCTTTTGCCTTGACTACTTTGGATACTTGCACGAGATTGGCAAGGTTTACCTTGCAGGAATATTTTGAAGATGTAAAAAATCCCGTGGCTGCCAAGATTTCCCAAAACAGATACTTATCCACCACCGTGGTGGTCATCCTTTCTGTCATGCTTTTGGCCTCGGGAGGTTTTACCACGCTCTGGCCGATTTTTGGGTCTGCCAATCAACTTTTGGCGGCATTGGCATTGTTGACGATTGCGGTTTGGCTGATAAAGCAAAAAATCAACGCGACATTTGTGATGATTCCCATGTTTTTCATGTTCACCGTCACACTCACCTCTTTGGGCCTGTTTGCTTGGAAAAATTTTCAAGATGAGATTTTTATTTTAGCAATCATTGCCGCACTTTTATTTGTGCTTTCGATTTCCTTGATCGTGCTGGCTGCCAAAAGTTTGAAAACGGAGATCAATAAACCAGAAATGGTCCATTGATCTCCGTTTTTTATTTATCTGAGAAGGAGGAAATCTGGCTATCAATCCAATGAATTGAATACTCCTTTATCCTTCTTGATGATCCTCCAAGCCAAGCTGACATTGACTAAATAGTCGGCAAAAGCAGCATCTCCGTGTCTGAAATTTTCTGGAGTGGAATCTGCAATATCCGCCAAGCTTCTGGTTCTGTTTCTGACCAATGCGATGGGGATATTAATTCTTGTCGTGAAATTTCCTAACATATAACTGAGACCTGGATCCACTGAAACCACATAGCCTGGTCTTCTGAATCCATCGCTGTCTCCTACAAGATCCTTCACAGGAATACCTTCGAGCCTTCCACCTAAAGACAAGCCCAATCCATGGACAGCAGCAATAGGCTTGAAGACCCCTGTTCTGAATGCAAATTGATCGGGCACGCTCATGATTGCTTCGCTTGGCCTTCTGTTGGTGAGAGTACCATTTGTATTCCTTGGATTGAACATATAAAAACCATCATAATACAAGAAGAAATTTTTCGGAAAATTCCATACCCCTTGGGCATCGATGATCAGTCCCAAACCGCCATCTCCCAATTGGATGGATTGATCCACTGGCCTCTCCTCCGGACTTCCACCTGGTCCGACATTGTAAAATGTGCTTTTTGCGTTGTAATCACCCGTTGGCAATTTCAGTCCAAAACCAATGGCAGTATTTCCTTTTCTGGCTTTTTCACCCGAAAACAGCCAATATCCCGCACCGATTCTCATGTCCGCGAGACCGCTTGAATAGGTCATATGCCTTTCGGTCCTTCCATGTTCATATAAGGAGCTCCTCTCATTGTAGGCAAAGGGCAAAGATAGGATTCCATAGACTCTTTCTGAAAATGCGTAGCTGACATTGAAGTCCACACCGTGTGACCAGTTGATCACCTCTGTGTTGTTGGTTATTCTGTCCGGCTCTTCATGGGATCCGCGAAAATGCCGAAAGGATTTGAAATAGCGATAATTGGTACTGATGTTCCATTCTCCTTTTTCAATCGCATTGCCTTGACCGACGGCATTGCCAATTCCTGAGAATTGTCTAATGGCGACACAGCCTTGAGCAACACTTTTACCACAATGAAGGAGCAATGCAATGGAAAATAGGAGTGTGTATTTGTATGTGTTTTTCATGATTTGAAATTTTAGAGAGTTTATAAAGTGCCATTTCTGGCTTTTTTAAAGTCGGTTTGTGCTGCTTTTTTCTTTGGGTCAACACCAAATTTAAATCAAAGCGAAAACCGATTCCACCATAAAACCTGAAAAAAAGCCGCTTTTTGAGTCGTTTTTTTTAAAGGAATTGCATCAAAGGGAAACGATCTAGGATTCGTGTCCAGGGGAAGATTTGGTCAAACCCCTTCAACCATCTCCTCTTATCCATTCCATTTTCGCTAAGACAGAAAAAGGCGGGGATCGACTGGTCTATGGTTTTTTTGAATTAATCCAATGCTTCCCAAGTTTTTCAAAAGAGGTGTTTTTGGTTGAATCAAAAACAAATTTCGAACTTTGGAATTATTTCAAGGCTTTATTTCCGCCGAATGAAAACCGCAGAGATACACATCTATTTGTTTCAAGCCATTTGGCCATAGACATTTAGGATGACCTACAGAGATACAAGTATTGACACCGGAAACCTTTGCGAAAGGAATAAAACCCAGAAAAAAATCAACCCAACTCTGGGGGGGGTGTATTCAGTTTGAAGGAATAATCTTGGTATGGCAAAAAAATGAATCCAATAGGCATTTTCTCAAAAAAGGGAGGGATGCCTAAGGAATATGTGTGAATAGGTTGTGTATAGTCCTTGACAAAATTCTTGGCAAAAAGTGTGTTCTGACCATTTTCAGTTCCATCATCAGCGATCAATGAACTGATCCATTGTTTGATGGTATTGTCCAAAGTCCTTTTGGCAGTATCCGAAACATAGATGACCTGCAAGGTATCGTTGGTGTATCGCTGCTTGATGACCCTATAATGCTGCCCAGCTTTTTCGAAGGAGGTATTTGTTGCCTGAAAATCTTCTTGATTTGCCATGTAGGGAATGGAAAGTGGGATTTCCATAAGGTAGTGTTCAATCCCTTCTTGATCTTGGCTAAATATTCTTTCTGACCAACTGGATTCCATTTGCATCCTAAAAGAAAAATAGAACACATAATACCCAAAGTGGTAGGATGCAAAACAGCATAGAAGTAAGATGGCAATACCTTTTTTCAACAGTGTATAATTTTAAAAAATAAATATAGTAAAAAATATTATTTTAAAAGACTTACAGGTCTTTTGATTAAAACCCTTTTTATGCATTATCAATTCTATTCCGGCCTGGAATTGGGTAATAATCAGTCGGTTGTTTACTTTTTTAGACTTAACCCTATTGAGCTATTCATGATGGTGTAAATAGTCTGATTTTCGTGTAGTTACAGTCTTATTGGGAAGCCAAACGCATATACCATCTAACTTACCTCAAGTTAGCTGCTTTGCGTTACTTTTCCGCTGTCTTAGAATTCGGGTTAAAACGTACAATTCCCCATTTCTAAGGGTATTCCATCGATGGAAACCAAATCATCCAATCTCAGTAGAAACCCATTTTCTCCAAAGAGATATTCAATCCCATCCAGCAGTTTAAGATCTAAGATTTTGGTAGAAACCAATTCGGTGGAATCGCCATTTTTATAGGTGATGGCGCAGGTTTTTTTTGTGGTGGCCCATGCTTCCAGTCGGTCGTAATAGCCACAATTGATGGGGATATATTTTCTTTTACCTTTCATGGAATGTGTCATTGGACCAACAAAAGTAAAACAAAAAGGAAAAGAAAAATTGTTCCGTAGATGCGGATAACTTTGAGTCGGTTGAAACGATCAAAAAACCAAAGTACAAAAACCGGTCGGATCAGACCCATGACCAGGGAGCCCAAAGACAATAGCACTCCAATTTTTAGAAATAGAATCAATGCCGAATACATAATGAATTATAAGACAAAAGGAACAGCTTGTGGCCATTCCTTTTGTTTATTGATATTTGAAATTCAAGTTATTTTTTTCGTTTTACTTCTTTCATGAAATAACCTTCAATTGTATCTCCGATCTCAATGTCGTTGAAGTTCTTGATGGAAATACCACATTCGTAACCCGCTTTCACTTCAGCTACATCATCTTTGAATCGCTTCAATTGATCGATATGGCCATCGAAGATGACAATACCGTCTCTGATTACGCGGATTTTGTTCTTTCTGGTAATAAAACCATCCGTAACATAAGATCCTGCAACAGTTCCGATTTTCGTGATTTTGAAAACCTCTCTCACGACGATGTTACCGGTGATTATTTCTTCAAATTCAGGTTCCAACATTCCTTCGATGGCATCCTTGATTTGATTGATCGCATCGTAGATGATGGAATAATGTCTGATTTCGATTTCTTCCTGTTCGGCCAGCCTTTTTGCATTGGTGGAAGGCCTTACCTGGAAGCCAATAATAATGGCATCAGATGCAGAGGCAAGTAGAACATCCGATTCGGAGATCTGACCCACACCTTTATGGATGATATTGACACTCACCTCATCTTTGGAAAGTTTCAACAAGGAATCGGAAAGTGCTTCGACTGATCCATCCACGTCACCTTTGATGATGATGTTAAGTTCTTTGAAGTTACCGATGGCAAGTCTTCTACCAATTTCATCCAGTGTGATGTGTTTCTTGGTTCGCATGCTCTGCTCCCTTTGAATCTGCTCTCTGGAATTGGCGATTTCTCTTGCTTCTCTTTCTGTGTCGTAAACTTTGATGATATCACCGGCCTGTGGAGCACCGCTCAATCCAAGTACTTGGACAGGAGTGGATGGTCCCGCTTGCTTAACTTTTTTGCCCGTATGGTCAAACATAGCCTTGACACGGCCATAGTGCTGACCAGCAAGCATGATGTCACCAACTTTCAATGTTCCCGCTTGGACCATTACCGTGGATACATATCCGCGACCTTTGTCCAAAGCGGCTTCAACGACTGTTCCTTGGGCATTTTTGTTTGGATTGGCTTTCAATTCAAGAATTTCAGCTTCCAACAATACCTTTTCGAGAAGGTCATCAATACCTTGTCCGGTTTTGGCAGAGATATCTTGGGACTGGTATTTTCCACCCCATTCTTCTACCAAGAGATTCATATTGGCCAATTCCTCCTTGATTTTGTTTGGATTGGAATTTGGTCTATCGATTTTGTTTATCGCGAATATCATTGGGACGCCAGCCACTTGCGCGTGGTTGATGGCTTCCTTGGTTTGTGGCATGACGTTGTCATCCGCCGCAATTACAATGATCGCCACGTCGGTGATTTTGGCACCCCTTGCCCGCATCGCGGTAAAGGCTTCGTGACCTGGAGTATCCAAGAATGCGATTTTGTTTCCGTCTTTGGTCATTACATCGTAAGCCCCGATGTGCTGGGTGATTCCACCTGCCTCATCGGCTGTTACTTTTGCGGTACGGATATAATCCAGTAAAGAAGTCTTTCCGTGATCGACGTGACCCATAATGGTGACGATCGGCGCCCTAGGAACTAATTCTTCAGGAGTGTCGAGCTGAATGGTTTCATTTTCTTCCTCATCGGATTTGGTGAACTCCACTTCAAAGCCAAATTCGTCGGCGATGATGGTGATCGCTTCGGCATCCAACCTTTGGTTGATGGAAACGAACATTCCCAAGGACAAACAAGCTGAAATCACATCATTGACAGAAACGTCCATCAAGGAGGAAAGATCATTTGCCGAAATAAACTCAGTTACTCTTAAGATCTTAGTATCCTCTGTTCCTTCCTCTACATCACGGGTTCTTTCAGAACGTTTGTCACGTCTGTTTTTTGATTTTCCACCACCAGATTTTCCGCCTCCTTGCAATCTTGCAAGGGTTTGTTTGATTTGGTCTTGGATTTCTTTTGGTGTAGGTTCAGCTTTTTGGAATCTACCTGCACCACCATATGGAGCACCTGGACGAGCGCCAGCCTGTCCTGGAGGACGAGCTTGAGCAGGTCTGCGTTCTCTTGGTGGTCCTCCTGGTTTTGGTGGAGGGCTACCAGGGGTTCTTCTTGGCGGCTGACCTGCAGAAGGGGTGCCTGGTGTTGCTGGTTTTCCAGCTTCTCCGGGCACATTTTTATCAATTCTTTTGCGAAGTCTTTTCTTTTTGTCTTTGCCTTTTTCGTCAGAAGAGGCTACCGGCTTCCCTTTCTTCTTGCTCTTGTCATCAGGCAATTCAATTTTCCCCAAAACGGTGAGCCCTTTTAAGGATTCAGCCCTTGCAGAAATAACCTGTGTGGGAGCAGGTGTTTCTACTATTGGGGGTGTGGAGAGAACTGGTTTTTCGATAGGTTTAGAAACGATAGGTGCTGGTTTGGCAGCTGCGACTTGAGGTTTCGGCGTGTATTCTCTCCTTGGTTCAGGCTTAGGTGTAACGTGTTCAGGTTTTACAGCCTTTTCTGATGGTGGAGTCACCGAAGCCTTTGGTGCTACAGGTGGTTTTTCTTGTTTTGGTTCTTCCTTTTTCTGGGCTTGCGGCTCAGGAGTCTTTTCAGGTTTGGCTTCTATTGCTTTTTCGGGCAAAGGCTCAGGAGTTTTCACAGCTTGAGGTTCAGCGATGACTTTCTCCTCTTTTGGTTTTTCAACGATTGGTGCGACTGCTTTTTCAGCTGGAGGTAGTTTTTCTTCTTCCTTTTTTGGTTGCGCTTTTTTCGGATTCAAATCAATTTTCCCGAGAACGGTTATGCCTTGAAGTTTCGGAGCTTCCGGGACAATTTTCTTTTCTTCTGGGACTGGAGTGATTTTTTGTTCTACAGATACAGGAGGAAGAGGTTTTGCAGGTTCCGGTTTTGTTTCAACTGGAGGTGCAGGTTTTTTTTCTTCACGCGTGTCTGATTCAGCTTCTATTGTGAACGACTCATGGTGTCGTTTCCCGATGGAAAGGTGAGAAGCCTCTTCTTTTTCCTGTGCCGAGGACCTGAACTCCTTTGCCAACAGGTTGTATTGCTCCGTATTAATTTTGGAGTTTGGATTATTTTCTACTTCAAAGCCCTTTTTTGCCATAGATTCAACTATCGTAGATATCCCTACGTTAAGTTTTCTGGCTACTTGGCCCAATCGCATCGTTTTTTCTTCTGACATACGCTAAAACCTCTTTCTAAATACTTTTGCAAATATAAGGCCTATTATTGTCTAATTCGGCCTTTATTTACTGTTCAAATTCCTGTTTTAATATTTTAAAGACTTCCTCAATCGTTTCCTCTTCAAGTTCGGTTCTTCTCAAAAGATCTTCTTTGGTAAGGGACAACACACTTTTAGCTGTGTCCAAACCAGTCTTTTTCAGTTCTTTAAGGACCCAGCCTTCAATTTCATCTACGAATTCGTTCAGATCTACATCCTCTTCTTCTTCATAGTCACTTAACTCTCTAAATACATCTATTTCATAACCAACCAATCTGCTGGCCAGTCTGATATTGAATCCTCCCTTGCCGATGGCCATGGAAACTTGATCAGGTTTCAGAAAAACAGAAAGCCTTTTCTCGTCCTTGTTGACCTGAATGGAGCTGATCTTTGCTGGACTCAAAGCCCTGCTTACATAAAGATCAAGGTTATCGGTGTAATTGATGACATCGATGTTCTCATTTTGTAATTCGCGAACCACTGCATGGATTCTGCTCCCCTTCATTCCGACACAAGCCCCTACAGGATCTATCCTGTCATCATAAGATTCGACAGCTACTTTTGCACGCTCCCCTGGTTCTCTTACGATTTTTTTGATGGTGATGAGTCCATCATACACTTCAGGTACTTCATTTTCAAAGAGTCTTTCCAAAAACATTGGGGAAGTTCTGGACAAGATGATCCTTGGATTCCCATTGAGCATCTCCACTTTGTGGACAATGGCCCGGGCAGAATCCCCTTTTCTAAAACGATCTTTCGGGATCTGTTCCGTCTTTGGAAGGATCAATTCATTTCCTTCAGAATCCATCAAGAGTACTTCCCTACCCAAAATCTGATAGACTTCGGCAGAGATTATTTCACCAACCAGCTCTTCGTATTGGTTGAAAAGGAGATCCTTTTCAAGATCTTTGATTTTCTGAATCAGGGTTTGTCGCGCCATCGTAACAGCTCTTCTTCCAAATTCTTCCAATTCTATTTTTTCGTAGACTTCTTCACCAACTTCAAAATCGGGCTCGATTTTACGGGCATCGCTGATGCTTATTTTGTCAAAATCCCAAATATCCTCGGAATTGTCGTCGACAATTTCACGGATCCTCAAAATTTCAAGATCTCCTTTGTCGGCATTGATGGTAACATCAAAGTTTTCATCGGTCTCGAATTTTTTGCGAATCATCGCTCTGAAGACATCTTCCAGAATGCGGATCATGGTTGGACGATCTACATTTTTTGATCTTGCAAACTCTGCAAATGATTCTATAAGAATTTTAGCATCCATTTTTTTTACTTAAAAGAGACTAATATGATTGATTTCTTGATTTGGTCCAGTGCGATGGAGACTTCTTCCTCTTTGGCTTTTTCACCTTTTGGTTTTTTCTTTACTCCTATCTGAATCGCAGACTGATCCACACTTATTAATTCACCCTCGACTTCAGTGCCGTCTAGCAATGATATTTTTAGGTTTCGGCCAATATTTTTCATGTATTGCCTTTTGGAACTCAACGGAAAGTCTAGTCCCGGTGAGGAAACTTCCAGAATGTATGCATCCGAAAGCAATTCCTTTGCTTCGATTTCTTCCCCAACATGGCGGCTAAGCAACGCACAAGTGTCAATATTCAAACCACCATCGGCATCAATTAGGATTTTAACCTGTGGTTTGGGACCCTTTTCTATCACTTGAACATCTACAACGAAATGTGTTTCATCCGGCAGGTGCTTTTCTACAATTTCCTCAATAGTCTGTTTCAAGCTCATTTTTCAAATTTCCATAATGAAAGAGGGGACTTGATGTCCCCTCTATTTACTCGGTTAATACTTTGCAAATTTAATAAAATATTTTCCATAAAAAAAACAACCTTGGGAATCCTTTGATTTTAAGCGCTTTTAAATAAAGCTGTTATCTACCTATAAGCTACTTTTTAAAGAGGGCTTAGCATTTGGTACAGGGATTGTTACATTTGTTATGGTCAAAAAAAACACCATTAACGGACTTGGAAAATATTTCCGAAAACAGTGCCATTTTGAGCTTTCACGCCAATTGAAAAGATACTTTTAAAAAAAAAACGCTTTCTTATTATAAATCGGGATTAAGGTAATAATTTTGCCAACCCGCGTTTCATGTTCTGCATAGGGTATGCGAACTTTGAACGGTCTTCAAAAATCAAATCAATCAAAAAACATAATGGGATTATTCGATTTTTTCTCCAGTGACATTGCTATCGACTTAGGCACAGCGAATACGCTGATTATACATAAAGATAAAATAGTGGTAGATGAGCCTTCTATCATTGCTATCGACAGGACCACCAATAGGGTGCTTGCGGTGGGCAGGGATGCGATGAATATGCACGAAAAAACGCATGAAAACATCAAAACCATTCGTCCTTTGAAGGATGGGGTGATTGCGGATTTCTTTGCAGCGGAACAAATGATCCGTGGCCTCATCAAAATGATCCCAGGTCATAAAAAAGGGATGTTTCCACAATCACATAGAATGGTGATCTGTATTCCATCGGGAATTACCGAAGTTGAGAAAAGAGCCGTAAGGGATTCTGCAGAACATGCAGGAGCCAAAGAGGTATACATGATATACGAACCTATCGCCGCAGCCATCGGTATCGGGATAGATATTGAAAAACCAATGGGATCCATGATTGTGGATATCGGAGGAGGAACTACTGAAATTGCGCTGATTGCACTTTCGGGAATCGTGGCAGATCAATCCATCAGGGTGGCTGGTGATACCTTTACCAAAGATATCCTGGATTACATGAGAAGACAGCACAATTTGTTGATCGGCGAGCGTTCTGCAGAGAAAGTTAAGATTGCGATCGGGTCGGCATTGACGGAATTGGACGATGCTCCGGATGATTATGAAATAAGAGGTCGTGATCTCATGACTGGTATTCCTAAAGTCATCAAGGTCTCTTATTCAGAAATTGCCTTTGCCTTAGACAAATCTGTTTCCAAAATTGAGGAAGCTGTTCTAAAGGCTTTGGAGATCGCACCACCAGAATTGTCTGCTGATATTTATGACAATGGAATTCACCTTACAGGTGGAGGCGCTTTGTTGAAAGGTCTTGACAAAAGGCTTCACCAAAAAACCAAACTTCCAATCCATATCGCTGAAGATCCGTTAAGGGCAGTGGTAAGGGGGACAGGCACAGCCTTGAAGAACATTGCCAATTTCAGAACCGTTTTGATGACCTAATGATTAAATGCAGCGCATTTTACTATTTCTTTATAGCATAAGAGCCCTTCTTTTATTTATATTTTTGGAGGCGGTTGCCATTTGGTTAATCGTCTCTTTTAATTCCCAGCAAGGGTCGGTGTTTTTTAATAGCTCTAATCAGCTGAGCGGGACAATTCTTGGATATAGAAGTGGTGTGATGGATTATTTTGCATTGACTTCCGTAAACAGGAATCTGATGGAAAAAAATGCCGAATTGCTCGCAGAATTGCAAAAGTTCAAAAATCCACCGGACAGTGTTTTCATTCCCCTTGATTCCGCCTTATTCGGGGACATCCAGTTTAAGGGAGCAAAAGTGATCAACAATTCCATCAGGCTTTCCCAAAATTTCATTACACTGAACAAAGGTGCACTCCAGGGATTGAAAGAGGGAATGGGAGTGTTCAATGAGGAAGGTGTCGTGGGCAGGGTAAAAGGGGTTTCCGAAAATTTTGCGACTGTCATTTCTCTTTTGCACACGGATTTATTGATTTCCTCAAAAATTAAGTCGACCGAGGTGTTTGGGTCCACGAAGTGGGATGGTTTGGATTCTAAAAAAGCCAAATTGCTCTATATTCCCAGACACGTAGACATCAAAGTTGGGGATCAAGTCGTGACCTCTGGGTACAATGCGGTATTTCCAGAGGGGATTTCCATAGGGACCGTTTTGGAAGTCAAACAGGGTACAGACACGAATTATCTTGACATCACGATTGAGCTGACTACTGACTTCACCCGCATTTCTTATGTTTATCTAGTTGACAATTATAAAGTGGTTGAGTTGGATTCCCTTTATCAAACTACCGGAATAAAAAATGAACAATAGCAGGATTTTTTTATTGATTGTAAGCTTCATTGTTTTTCTGTTGTTGCAGATACTGGTGTTGAAGAACCTTGTGCTTTTTGGGACCGCATTTTGTTTCCTTTATGTGCTGTACATCCTGCTACTCCCAATAGAGATCAAGACCGTTCCTACCTTGATCATTGCTTTTGTGCTGGGGATGGGAATCGACCTTTTTTATGACACTTTGGGCGTCCATACAGCGAGCATCCTTGCCGTTGCTTTTGTCAGGAGACGCTGGATCAAAATGATCACGCCAAGGGGAGGATACGATGACGATTTACAGCCATCGGTACTGAATATGGGCTTCGGATGGTTCTTTACGTACAGTATTCCGTTGATTTTGCTGCACCACATTTTCTTTTTTTATATTGATAATTTAGGAACTGGTTTGTTCCTGTTTGTTGTTCAAAAAATAGTTGCAAGTGCTATTTTTGTGTTTATAATGAGTATTATTGTTCAGCTGTTGTTCTACAGAAGAAGGAGAGGAATTTAATGAATGACCAAAGGCCGTTAACCATCATCGTAGTAGTAGTACTGGTTGGATTGGTATTGTTGACCAAACTATTTTTAATTCAAGTCGCCGATGACAGTTTTTTGAAAAGGGCTGAAAGAAATGCCATTCAAAGAGTCGTTGATCATCCCTATCGTGGACTTGTCTATGATAGAACGGGCAAGATTATGGTCTATAACAATCCGATTTTTGACCTGATGATCATTCCGAAGGAATTTCAGGTACGCGATACTGCGAGGTTTTGTGAGATTTTTAGGGTCAGCAAAGAGCATTTGATTGAAACCTATACAGCTGCCAGAAAATACTCCTCGGTAAAACCTTCTACACTCATCAAGCAGATTTCCACCACGGATTTTGCGAGGATCCAAGATTATTTGATTGACTATCCAGGACTCTTTGTCATGTCCCGATCAGTGAGGTCGTATCCACAGGCGAGTTCGGCCAATACACTGGGTTATATTGGAGAAATCAGTGGGAATCAATTGGGGCGAGATACTGTAAAGTATTATCGACAGGGTGATTATGTGGGGTTGAGTGGTATGGAGGGCTTTTATGAAAAGGAACTCCGTGGTGTAAAGGGTGTCAAATACAAAATGGTGAATGTTCGGGGTGTGGACAAAGGCCCCTTTAAAAACGGGGAATACGATACTGCTTCCGTTGCGGGGAAAAACGTGACTTCTTCCATTGACCTTCTTCTCCAACAATACGGCGAAATGCTAATGGCTGGAAAAAGGGGTTCAGTGGTTGCGATAGAGCCGAAGACTGGCGAAATCCTTTCCATGATCTCTGCTCCAAGTTATGATCCAAACGTGCTGACGGGTGCGCAGTTCAGTACCAATTACATGTTGCTCAACAAAGACGATACGAGGCCCCTTTTCAATAGACCGATCATGGCCATGTATCCTCCGGGATCGATCTTCAAGATTGTACAGTCGCTTGTCGGACTTCAATCCGGGATTTTGAATGTCAATACTACTTTCGCATGCAACAGATCGCTTGTAGCCTGTCACAACCATCCAAGTCCAGTGGATCTTTTTGGGGCTATTCGGAATTCCTGCAATCCCTATTATCACCAAGCATTTAGGGCAATCATCAACAGGGAAGTGTCAAGCAACACTTTCAAGGACACTGAAATTGGCCTGAATGAATGGAGGGAATCCGTGATGAAATTTGGATTGGGTTCTCCTCTCGGATTGGACATGTTCAATGAAAAAGGGGGCTCAATTCCTTCCAGCAAACTTTATGACCGGGTATATGGTGCTGGGAGATGGAAATATTCAACCATTTACTCCCTTTCCATTGGTCAGGGTGAAATGTTGGTGACGCCCTTGCAAATGGCAAATTTGGCTGCGGTTTTTGCCAACAAAGGGTATTATTATACCCCACATCTGATCAAGGCGATAGACGGAAACACTGATAACATCCCGGAAGAGTTCCGTACAAAACATGAAGTTGGCGTAGATGCCCATCATTTTGATATGGTTCAGGATGCTATGGCGCAGGCCATCTATGGAACCGCGGCAAGGGCAGTGATCAAGGATATCGAAATAGCGGGAAAAACTGGAACAGCTCAAAATCCTCAAGGAGAAGATCATTCTGTATTCATCGCATTTGCCCCAAAATCCGACCCCAAAATTGCCATTGCGGTATATGTGGAAAATGCGGGTTGGGGAGGAAGGGCCGCTGCAAGCATCGCCAGTCTGATGATTGAAAAATATTTGAGGGGAGAAGTCACTAGACTAGAGTTGGAAGAATACGTGCGGGTAGGTAAATTCATGTGATTTGAGACAGGACGATTTATACATCAATAAGATAGACTGGATTACCATTGGCATTTATGCTTCATTGGTAATTATCGGTTGGTTCAATATCTATGCGGCCGTGTATGACGAGCAGGCGGCTAAAAGTATTTTTGACTTTTCGATCAATTCCGGTAAGCAATTGGTTTGGATCGGTACAGCGCTACTGTTGATTACGGTCATCATGGTGGCCGATTACCGATTGTTCGAAAATCTTTCCATAATCCTCTATGGGGTTTTTGTGATCTTCTTGCTGATTACCCCATTTTTTGGGAAGGAGATCAATGGCCAGCGGGCATGGTTTGAAATCGGTGCATTCCGTTTACAACCCGCAGAATTCGCGAAATTTGCTACGGCACTTGCTTTGGCAAAGTTTATGGAGCGGCCGAGTTTTGACTTGAGTCAAGTCAAATATCAGCTTCAAGCGTTGGCCATCATCATGATTCCGGTGTCACTTATCATGCTGCAGCCAGATACAGGGACCGCTATGGTGTATTCCGCATTTTTTGTGATGCTTTACAGGGAAGGAATGCCTCAGCGGTACTACGTTTTGGGTTTGACATTTATCACCATTTCCCTATTGGCCTTGGGCATTGAAAACAATCTTTACCTTGTCATTGGTGTGGCTGTCGTGCTTGGTGTACTCAATTTCATGGGCAAAAAAAGCCTCAGGAGGAGCCTAAGTCTTTTGGCTATTGGGGCTGTGGTGATAGGCTACAGTTACAGTCTGGATTTTGTGGTTTCCAAGTTGCCGACGCACCAGCAAAATAGAATTATGGTATTGTTCAACCCCGATTTGGATCCATTGGGTGTGGGATGGAACGTGACCCAATCCAAAATCGCCATCGGATCAGGTGGTTTTTGGGGAAAGGGGTATTTGGAGGGAACACAGACCAAATTTGACTTTGTGCCCGAACAACATACGGATTTTATTTTCTGCACCTTGGGTGAAGAATTCGGGTGGGTAGGAAGCATTGTCGTCGTATTCCTGTTTTGTTCTTTGCTGATCCGCTTGATAATCCTGGCAGAGAGGCAGAAAAACAGATTTTCGAGGGTTTATGGCTATTGTGTGATCTCGCTATTGCTCTTCCATTTCTTGATCAATATCGCCATGACCATAGGCTTGTTTCCCGTGGTGGGGATTCCGCTTCCCTTCTTTAGTTATGGGGGATCCTCTTTATGGTCCTTCACGATCTTGTTGTTTATTTTCATCAAGCTGGATTCCCACAGAATTCAGTTTTTGGGGAGGATGAATTAAACCCGACATATGCATTCCCCTTTCAAAGGGGCTTGAATCTGCAAGAACAGCATGAGATTGCTAGAATGGTTCGTGTCGCCGGTATGGTGAAGTCAAAAAACAATAAACAAAGCCTGACGATTAGGGGATTTCAGGATGCAATAGAGAAGAGCATGCATGAAAGGGCTAAAAACCCGATACAAAACGGGTTAAACTTCTTTGCCTTTTTTGATTTGATTGAGCCAAAACTGCTTTTTGGGTTCTCGGTGTTTTTTGGCGAAATGGGTGTGGAAGGCATGCTCCTGCAAAAATTTGATCTGAAGCATGCGCCACTCCTCTTTATTTTTCAAAAAATTCAAGGCCTTGAGTTCTTCAAATAGTTTTGCACTGATTTCCGGATAATCATCCCGACCAAGATAATCCAGATCTGCATCGCAAATGATTTTCTGAAGGTCGGTCTCAGGCGTCTGGGGGATTTTTGTGGCCATGACCATTCGATACACTTCCTCGATATGGTTAGGGTCCATTCCAAGATTTTTCATGATTTCAGATGCCATTTCTGCACCAACTTCCTCATGGTTCAGGGGGGATTTTAAGAATCCCAAATCATGGACAATGGCCGCAATGCGGATAAGGTGGGCTTCTTCACCCGATAGGTTGAATGCATTGATATACTGGTCGCAGACTTCCAGTACATCCAAAGTATGTTCGAGTCCATGGTAGGTAATGTGTCTCGGTAATTCTTTGGCCAACAGCCCAAAAACAAATTTCTTTAGTTCGAAGTAGCCTTTCATAGTTTAACATGTATTATTATTCAAGCCTAAAAAAACCAAGAGAATGTTCGAACTGAATAAGTAAAAAGAAATATAAACAATAAAACGATATTTAGTGCCAACAAACGGATGGATTTATTAACAAAACCAAATTTTGTGGAAGCGATCTTGGCATTTATAAAAACCTGTTCTCCCAATTGGCCAAAAAGAATTTCTTTTTCGTTGCTCACTTGGTAAAGATGTTTTGAATATTCTTTGATGGTACCGAAGCCTTTTATTACATCATCAAAGAAAAAAACATTTTTGTCATAACTGCCTAAGATCATGGGTAAAAAACACTTGAAGCTAAAATAAATGGAGAGGATGGTCACCACTAGCCATAAACCCATAAAGGTGATGATGAACCAATCGTTTTTGGCCATTTCCAGAAAAATGTCCAGGTATTTGAAATACAGATTTAAGATAATGCCATAAAAAGACAAAATCAGTCCCGCCTTTATTTCCGAAGCTTTGATCATTCCACTCAGATAATTGATCAAAAACCAATAATGATCTACCAAATCGCCCGTGATTTCATAATTGGGATTATCGGGGACCTCAGGCATTTTGTGGGTATCGTCCATATAAACTGTTTGATTTTAATTCAATAAAAAATATCCGAAAGGGCAATTCGGGAAAGCCTCAATTGTATCAGGTTTACCTCAAAATCTAATTGACCTTAACCATTTCAATGGAAAAGATCCTATAGAAAGGCTCACTCCAATAAAAATCAATATAAAACTACCGAACCTATCAAATATAAAAAAATATTTGGGGTTTTGGACTGATCCAGCAAACCCTTTTCATCCCAGGTTTTCCTGCGCTTATCTAGATTGATTCCCCTTTATTTTTTAAAAATGCGGAACTCCATAATCAGCCTTGAACCCATATCATGTATTGTCAATCATATTTACGCCTGTAATTACCTAATAACCAGTAAATTGAGTTTTATTTTTGATTCCGCCATGTCGGTACTATGCGATATTTTCCAAGTAGTCTGATTTTCTTACAGGTTCATCCCCATTCGGAAACCTAGTGCATGTTTTGGCTTGACTCAGCCTTTCTGGTCGAATTTTCTGAATATAAGCTGTAAAAATTCCACGACAGGCTCCGAATCTTTATCCCAGTTGAGTTCTTCCACAAAACGGAGATTCAGCAGGTTGATGGCGTCAATAAAACTATCACAATTGTCGATGGATTTCAGGGTATGTTTCAATAGATCGGGGTTGCCATCAAACAACTCCTTTGTAAACATAAAGCGCTGGTTGATGCTCACACTTTCGGCAAGTTTCCCAATGGTGCCTTTCATGATCATGTATTCTTCCGACTCAAAACGTTCCCAAGCTTGTAAGGGATCAATGGCTCTACTTCCGGTGGCATGCTTCGGAGATTCTACAACGACATTGGATCCAATGATGATTTCTTCCTCACGAATTTCAGCAGGTGAGTCAACGTGGATTTCTTCTTTTTTTGCATCCATCGCCTCATTTGCCTCTGCCAAGAAATCCTGAACAGATTTTTGGGCCTCTTCTTTTTCTGCCTTGATTTGTTGTTCACTTTGCTCCTTGATGTCAACAAACAGTGCTTTATAATCCAATTGAGTAATTTGATCTAAGCTTTTCAACAAGCTTTCAGCAGATTCCAATTCATTCTTTTTGGCTTCAAAATTTGTCAACAACGCAGCATTATACGCTCCATGTGTATGGCCCAACCCAGCTTTGTCAATGAGGTTGTTGATCAGGATGCTGTGCCATTTGTAATATTTTTTGTTCTCTTTAAGAAAATCATTCAATCTGTTGGAATCCACTTTTTCAAATTCACCGGTATAATAAGTCAGGGGATCTACCGCCAAAAAAATAGTAAAGGCCAAAGCTTCAGCCAATAAAGGTTCAAATGAATTTCGGTCGATTTTTATATTTCGGGAAAGCACATTCATGAATTCGCCCAGCGCTTCATGGACAGCTTTGTCCCTGTAATCAAAGTAAGGATTGCTTTTTAATTTTTCCAATTCCAACTGCCATCCTTCAAAAAGTGCTTTGAGGATGAAAAAATTGACTTGTGGAGAGGGTGTGAGCTGAATGATGTCTTGGCCAGACATGTATTGTTTATTCCTGAAATAATTTTCACAAACCGTATTGGTAAATTCACTCACGTAGCTTTCTAAATATTTGCTGTTTATTTTAGCACACATAATCAATTGTTTTGGTTTGGAGATCAGAAATCATGCTGAAAATCATTATCGAAAATTTTAATCATCAAGAAATCGTGTCTCAGGTAGACAACCGTAAAGTTATAGAATTAATCCATGAAAACTATATAGATTGGATGCATGCATGCGGGAAAAAGGGAAGATGTACTTCTTGCAAAATGGTTGTGACCAAAGGGTTTGAAAACCTCAGCCCGCTGACCGATAGCGAAGAATATTTTAGGGGAAACGGAAGGTTAAAAGTGGATGAAAGGTTATCTTGCCAAGCTAAATTGATGTATGGGGAGCTTTCCATAAAAGTTCCAGAAGAGCAAAAGCTTCCCCATTTGGATTACTCCGAATAAGACCCATGTTTATAGAACCCTCCATAGGAAAAAAGAGTCAACACGAGAAGAAAGGCCATATAGAAGTAATATGTGGCTCCATGTTTTCGGGAAAAACAGAAGAATTGATACGAAGGCTGAATCGTGCATTGATTGCCAGACAGAAAGTTGAGATTTTTAAACCATCAATAGACAAAAGGTACCATGAATTTGACGTGGTATCCCATAACGAAAGTGCAATTCGATCTACCCCGGTAAATTTTGCAGATGATATTATTCTATTGGCAGGAGATTGCGACGTAGTAGGAATCGATGAGGTTCAGTTTTTTGACCAACAGATTATCCATGTTGCGGCTGTTTTGGCAAATTCCGGAAAAAGAGTCATCATGGCTGGACTGGACATGGATTTTGAAGGAAAGCCATTTGATCCCATGCCACAATTATTGGCCATAGCCGAATATGTCACCAAGGTGCATGCCATCTGTATGAAATGTGGGGACTTGGCTTCCTATTCCTTCCGGCTCTCCGATGCAAAAGAAAAAGTGATGGTCGGGGAGAAGGAAAGCTATGAAGCCCGATGCCGGAAATGCTTTTTGGAGGACAAAAAATAGGGCGCGATGGGGGGAGGTATTCGTGGCCTGCAAATGGAGAGCACAACAAGAAATATTTTCTTTCAGAGGATGATTCCCGTGTCTTTTGATTGGACTGGACAGCGTAAAATCGATATGATTTCAGGAAATCCCAAGAAACGGCTTTTTTTGAAATCGGTTGGGCTTTTCTTATTGCTAATTGTCTTTTCGGTTTTTCCTCCGAATGCCAATTTAATGGCCCAGTCCGATATTCCGGTAGGAAGTTGGCGATTTCACCAGTCGTATCTTGATGCGGGTTTTTTAAAAGGGGATGATCGGACTGTATTCTATCATGCCGCTGAAGCGATTTCTTTTTTTGCAACCCATGATCTGTCCCCTCGTGCCATCACCAAAATGGATGGACTGTATGGGCAGGCTTTTACCGCAGCAGCGTATGACTCGAAATCCAAGTTGTTTATGGTGTCTTATCCCGACGGAACATTGGATGTCATTGGGGAGAAATCGATCAAGTCCGTTTATGACTTGAAAGACAATGCACAAATATTGAACAAAAGAATAAGGGGAATCAAAATTTTCGAATCTTCGGCATTTTTAATGGCTGATTTTGGATTGGCGCAAGTCGATCTTATGAATGGGCAGTTTTTGGATGCTTTTCTGAATATCGGTCCTGAAGGATCCAATTTGCCGATTTTTGACATGTCCATGGATGAGAAATCCATTTATCTCGCCACCGAATTGGGGATTCTGAAAGGTGAAAAATCCAAAAATCTAAAGGATTTCAGAAATTGGGAATTGTTGGCCAGATCCGTAGATGGTGGATTCCACTCGATCGAGGAATTGGGAGGAAAGTTTTTTATGAGGGGGGCGGATCTTCAACTTTACCTCCTTCAGGAAGACGAAGCTGAATTGATCTTTGGTACTTATGGAAGCCATATGCTCAAAAAATTTGGTTCTGGACTGTTCTTTGTCCAAGAGGGAACGATAAACAAGCTAACGGCCAATGGCTCTTTTTCGGGTTTTTACGAATCGGACAATATGGCTTTCACAGATTATCATGTCGTCTCAGATGACCTGTATCTGAGTGTTCCGGGAAAAGGAATTTTCAAAACGGGAGACAATAAGTTCATCTTTGCCAGCGGTCCGCAAACAAAAATCCAGAAATTCATTTGGACCGTTTCCGGTGTTTTTGCGATTCCGTATTTTGTAGATGCACAGGGAAATAGCGCCGCTTCAGAGCGCAATGCCGCTTCAAAACTGGTTGAGGGGATTTGGGAAAAGGTTGAAGTTCCAAAGAACACCACGGAGATGGTGAGCATTCAGGATGTTCGCTATTTTGGCACCGATGGGGATGGCTTGTGGAAGGAGCAAAATGGGACATTGGAAAAGTTGAATTTGCCTGGAAATAACGGTGGGTCCAAAGTTTGGGCCCTAGCCAAAGATGCTCAAAACCAGCTGTGGGTTGGGTTTGGCGACAATCAAGAAAGACTTGTCAAAATCAAAACCAATGGTGATTGGGAAACCATACCCGTTCCTGGGCTACAGTTCGCCTTCAAAATCCGTATGGACAAAGCCAACAATCTTTGGATTCTCCAAACCCCCGCTGGAGGATCCCCAAGGATAAGGGTTTTCAATGCCTCGAGTGGTTTGAACAGGCTGCTTGGGAATGCGGATAATCAAGGGGCTTTTCCTCCAGGACAATTGCTGGATATGGACATAGACCAAGCAGATAATTTGTGGTTGGGGATGAGCAGTGGGGTGGTTTATCTTCCGGCCGTATCTGGGACAAACACAAATTCGGGGATCAATGCTATTCAACCCCTTTTCGAAAACAGAAATTTGCTCAACGGCCAGAGCGTGACTTCAGTGAAAGTTGCCCCTGACCAAACCAAGTGGTTTGGAACCTCCTCGAATGGCCTTTGGCATTTCAATGAATTTGGGAATGGATTATTGGCTCATTTTACAAGAGACAACAGTCCGCTGCCGTCCAATACGATCCGAAATTTGACCCTGGATCCATTGACGGGAGCGCTATTGATGGTGGTGCCCAATGGGGCGCTTTCCTTTCGTGGGGGAAGTATGAAGGCTTTTGAATCATTAGAGGCATTAAAAATTTATCCCAATCCGGTGCGTCCGGATTTTGTGGGATATCTGAGTATAGAAGGGTTGACAGATTTTGCCTTCATCAAAATAAGCAATGCTTCCGGAAGGGTCGTCTATTCGGCCCAGGTGAGGGGAGGGAAAACCACATGGAACCTCCGAAATGGCGAAGGTGGTAAACTTTCGCCTGGTGTTTATCTGGTCTATACCAGGGATGAGGGAGGCAGTGAAAGCGTTTCAGGTAAATTCGTGGTGTTGTAATGCTAAAAAAGACTACCGGTATTGTCATCAGCTACATCCGATATCGGGAAACCTCTATCGTGGTGAAAATCTTTACGCGAGACTTGGGCTTGAAATCCTACATCGTCAATGGGGTGAGAAGTAGTGGTTCCAAGGGAAAAATGGCTTTGTATCAGCCCTTGACCCTATTGGAATTGGTGGTTTATGACAAAGAGGGCGCCGGGTTGAACAGAATTTCGGAGGTCAAGCTTTCAAGAGCATTTCAAAGAATTCCCTTTGATTTCTTCCGGTCCGGTGTGGCCATGTTTGTGGGAGAAGTGCTCGGCAAATCCATTTATGAAAACTATCAGAATGAATCCCTTTTTGACTTTCTCTACGAAGCAGTAAGCCATTTGGATGAGGAAAACGTGTCCTTACCGATTTTCCCGGTCGTGTTTTTATGGGAAACCTCCCGGTACTTGGGTTTTGCGCCAATGGATGCCGAATCATTTTTTGACGAAATCGAGCTTAAGGTGACATCTCCGGATTTTATTGCGAGGGAGAAGGAATATCTTGACCACCTGATCCAACATTCCTTTGCCTGCGAAGAAAAAATCCCGGCGGTGTACAGAAGGAGTCTGCTGGATCATTTCTTGGTTTTTTATTCCCAACACTTGGAAAATTCTTCAGAATGGAAATCTGTAAAGGTCCTCAGGCAATTAATTATTTAAATAATTAAGTCTAAGGATGAATTATTTGCGTATTAATAATGTAAACCGTAATATTGTAATGTCTTGGGAATTAAAGGTCCTCTCCCCGGGGATTAATATTATCCTGAATATCTTTTTATTTCATTGCGGTAATACTCAACTCACATCATTTCACACATCATCATTATCATTCAATCATTTCAATTTACATTTGCTTTTTATGTATAACATAGAAGAATTAAGAGTTAGACTCCTTTCTGAGTTAAAAGAGATTGCTGAGGAAATGGCCGTAAAAAACCACAAGACCCTCAAAAAAGACGATCTCATTTATGCCATTTTGGACCAACAGGCAATCACCCCAGAGCAAGCCCTGCCAAAAAAGAAGCCCTCGATCGCTGAAGGCGAACCCACCCCAACAGAATCCACCCCCACTACACCAGAAGCACCACAATCCACCAAGGAAGAGGCACCCATCAAGCCAAAAACAGGGAGACAAAACGTGAGTGAGATACCGAAAGAGGCTCCTACGATGGAAAGAGCCAAGGTACAAACAGAAAAGCCAAGAAGGGAATCCCCTGAAAAAGCACCCGAACGTCCCAAAAGGGAATCATCAGAAAAAAGTCCGGAGCGTCCCAAAAGGGAGCAACAAGTAGAAACCAAAAGGGAGCAAGTAGAAAAGACAGCCGAACGACCAAAAAGGGAAGCCAGTGAAAAGCCTGCTGAACGACCTGCGCCTGCCGAACGCCCCGCAAGAGAAAGGGAACAAGTAAAGCCAGAGGAAAAGCCCAAATCCATCCCGCAAGCCTCAGAGGAAGAAAAACCAAGATTTATCCGTCCCCGTAAAAAAGTCGTGGAGGATATTGAGATCGAGCAGCCCACGGCCGCTTATGAAAGTCAGCCTGAAATGGAAGTGGATCTTCCAAGAAGAAAAAATTACAAGGACAGTGATGAGGCACATATCCCTACTGCAGAAGTAATACCTTCCAAAAGGAAGCCTTACGTGAGCATGAAGGAATTTGACGGAATCATTGAAAATGAAGGCGTGCTTGAAATCATGGCCGAAGGGTATGGATTCCTGAGGTCTTTGGATTACAATTACCTTGCATCCCCGGATGATATTTATGTGTCTCCTTCACAAATCAAACTTTTTGGCCTTAAAACCGGAGACCATATCAAAGGAACCATCCGCCCGCCAAAAGAAGGGGAAAAATACTTTGCCCTTTTGAAAGTGATCACGGTCAATGGAAAGACGACCGAGGAAATCCGCGATAGGGTTCCCTTTGAATACCTCACGCCATTGTTTCCGGAAGAGCGCTTGAACCTCACGACCAGACACGACAATTATTCCACCAGAATATTGGATCTTTTTGCCCCTATCGGTAAAGGACAAAGGGGAATGATCGTGGCCCAGCCAAAAACGGGTAAGACTGTTCTCTTGCAAAAAATCGCCAATGCCATTGCGGAAAACCACCCAGAGGTGCATTTGATGATTCTTTTGATCGATGAGAGACCGGAAGAGGTGACAGAAATGGCCCGTTCGGTAAAAGCAGAGGTGATCTCTTCTACATTTGATGAGCAAGCAGAAAGACACGTGAAAGTCGCTTCGATCGTTTTGGAAAAAGCCAAGCGAATGGTAGAATGTGGGCATGATGTCGTGATCCTCTTGGATTCCATCACCCGTCTTGCCAGAGCCTACAACACAGTAGTGCCTTCCTCAGGAAAAATTCTTTCCGGTGGTGTGGATGCCAATGCCCTTCACAAACCAAAACGTTTCTTTGGTGCCGCCAGAAATGTAGAGAATGGAGGTTCGTTGACCATCATTGCCACTGCCTTGGTCGAAACAGGTTCCAAAATGGATGAGGTGATCTTTGAGGAATTCAAAGGAACCGGCAACATGGAGCTTTCCCTTGACAGAAAACTTTCCAACAGAAGGATTTATCCAGCCATCGACGTACCGGGTTCCGGCACCAGAAGAGAAGATCTCCTGATGGACAAGGAAGAAATGCAACGTGTGTGGATCTTGAGAAAGTTAATGGCCGACATGACTTCCCAGGAAGCCATGGAATTCCTTTTGCAAAGGATGAAAGGTACCAGAGACAATTCCGAGTTCTTGATCAGCATGAACGGGTAACACTATCCACAATCATAGTATTGATTAAACTCCTGGCATTCAATTGTCAGGAGTTTTTTTGTTTATCTCGAATTTTCAAAATTGATTTTTCAAGGCCCCTATAAAATTGCTGTACATCCCGTCTTATTTGTTTTGTAAAACAAGGTTTTGGAGATTGTGAAATAGACGTATAATTTAGGATAGGAAATCTTAGTGGCTGGCATTATCATGATGCATTTCTCCATTAGAATTACTGCATCTATTTTAGGTCGTTTTACTATGGGGAATTTTTACAGAATGTTTTATGGATTTCAGCTGTTCGGCAGCCCTAATGTTTCTCTTCGGGCAGGTTCAGTTTTTTTGTTTTTTAAAGCCCAGAAAGATCCTGTAAAGGCGATGCTGTCAGGCGATTGGAGGATAAGTGAAAATCCACAAAGTAGGCTTTGGATTCCCATTACGGGAAATATAGGTTTTGTTAATCCTATGGGTTACGGATCAATGGGATATATGATGCTTCCTTCACTTCATCCTTTTTCATTTGCTCGGGAATGATGTTGGAGAATTTTATTTTTATTTCAGGGATTTTTCTTTTCCTTTTTTTGATTCCGATTTGGATTCAAAAAGGAGATGTTTTTTCTGTTGACCAATTTTTAAGAAGTCAACTAAATCGCAGATTCAATGGACTATCAACTTCTATTCTTGCTTTAGTTAAAAAAGGGAGTGTTGGGGTTTTGGTTCTGGGGGGAATGTTTTTTTTGGGGACAGGGGAGGTGAAGGGGCAGTGTGATGTATCACAGGATTTTACAAATACCTCTTCACTAGGCACTTTTACAGTTCCATCTGGTGTAACATCAATTACATTAGAAGTTTGGGGAGCCGGAGGTGGAGGAGCTGGAAGAGGAAATAATGGGACAGGTGGCGGCGGCGGGGGCGGCGCCTATTCTAGAAGCGTCTTGGCTGTTACTCCTGGCGCAGATCTACGGGTATCTGTTGGTTCAGGAGGTGGAAGTAATAGTGCGGGCGGTGATTCTTGGGTTTCAACAAGCACTGTTGTTGCGAATGCGATAATCCTTGCAAGAGGAGGACTCTCACCTGGAAATAATATAGCCACAGGAGCTTTAGGAGGAAATGCTACTACTGGTGTAGGAAACATAAGATTTTCTGGAGGAAGAGGTGCTAATGCAGGAACGGATGGAGGTGGGGGTGGTTCCTCAGCAGGTTCTGCGGCAAACGGCACAAATGCCACGGGAAGCTCTGGAGCAAATGCTCCGGCAGATGGAGGTGGTGGAGGTGATGGCAAAATAGGCACCCAAGGAAATGGGATATCTGGTGATATTCCAGGGGGTGGAGGTGGAGGAGCCAAAAGGACAAATAATGGGACAAGAACTGGAGGTAATGGTGCCAACGGCCAAATCAGGATTACCTATAACGCCTCACCAAATACCTCGACTTCAGTTGCTCCCAACCGCACACTTTGTATAAATGTTGCACTATCTACAGTAGGGAATATCACACATGCCACTACAGGTGCATCAGGAATTGGGACTGCTACTGGGTTACCCGCTGGAGTGACTGCAACTTGGTCATCCAATACAATTACCATCTCTGGAACCCCAACCTTAGCTGGGACATTTAATTACTCCATCCCAATGACGGGTGGTTGCACTTCCGGCCAAGCTCCTGCTACCGGGACAATCACAGTTAATTCTAGACCAACCCCAACATTCACTGCGCCTCCTTCAGGCAGTATCTGCCCCGGAACCTCGGTAACTTATACCACTCAAACAGGAAATACCAATTACTCTTGGTCGGTTTCTGGAACTGCCGGAACAGATTACACCATCACTGCTGGTGGAATTGGTACAGGAAGCAATACAGTAACCCTAACTTGGCTTACCCCAGGCTCAAAAACAGTAACCGTTAACTACACCAATTCCAATGGATGCGCCAGTGTCACTCCAGGAACCAATACAATTACTGTTACCCCCAATAAATCCGCCTCAACTTCCCCAAATCCAACTGTATGCGCAGTTTCAGGTAACCCCAATATCACCCACACGACGACGGGTGTGACGGGCATTGGTACTGCCACCGGGCTTCCTACTGGAGTTACAGCTTCTTTTTCGGGCGGCCTCATCACGATTTCAGGCAATCCCACCCAATTGGGCACTTTTAATTATTCCATTCCCTTGATTGGAACTTGTGGCCCGGACGCTTTTGCTACAGGCACAATCACAGTGACAAATTGTTCTTGTGAGGAAATCTTCACAAGCAATGGCACTTTTCAAGTTCCTTTAGGTGTGACCCAAATCATTGTTGAAACCTGGGGTGGCGGAGGAAGAGGCGCTACAAGAACTACTAGCGGTCGTGGAGGCGGAGGCGGTGGCGGTGGATATTCCCGATCTATCCTAACTGTTTCTACTGGACAAAATTATAACTATACGGTAGGCGCAGGGGGTAATAATTCTGTTATTAATGGAGGAAATACCATATTTGGATCGAACATAGTAGTAGCAAATGGAGGCTCCGGAGCAACTAATAATTCTGAAACAAGAGGCGTAGGTGGAGTATTGGGGATTGGAGACGTTAGATATGTGGGTGGAAATGGTGCTACCGCAACGACTTCAGGAAGTGGCGGCGGCGGATCATCCGCCTCATCTACAGCAAATGGAAGCATTGGTGCCGTTACCAACGGCGGAACAATAACGGGGGGAGGAAATGGAGGAGATGGTACAAATTCCAACTCTCCAGGTGAGAATGGTCAAATTTTTGGTGGTGGTGGTGGTGGTGCCAGAAATAATGGCAGTAGTCAAAATGGAGGAACAGGAGGGGACGGCCGAATCAAAATCACCTACACCCTCACCGCTGGAGTGGTTAGTGGCCCTCAGTCTATTTGTCTTGGAAGCACAACTACACTCTCTTCTACTTTGGCAGGAGGCACCTGGTCATCTAGCAATGAAGCAATTGCCACTGTGAACCCTACTACCGGAGTCGTCACTGGGCTGTCTATTGGTATTACAGCCATCAGATATACCATAGTGGGAAGTTGCGCTATTGCTACCACCTCCAGAACGGTATTTGTCACTCAACCGATTATTGCAGGAACTTTAGCCGGAACACAAGAAGTTTGTATCGGAGGTACCTCCCAATTCTCCTCCACAACCACGAATGGCACTTGGTCTTCCAACAATACTGCGGTTGCAACTGTAAGTAGCACAGGGCTGGTCACCGGACTCACAGCAGGTACAGCGACCATCAGCTATACACTTCCAGCCAGTGGAGGTTGTCCTCCTTCTGTTGCTACACGTATAATAAATGTCTCTGCACCGCCAACTGCAGGTACATTAAGTGGTGGAGAAGAAGTGTGTGTTGGAGGGAATTCTACATTCTCATCCACAAGCACCGGCGGCACTTGGGTATCGAATAATCCTACAATTGCATCAGTGAACCCTTCAACTGGGATTGTGACTGGTATAACCCCAGGCACAGCAACCTTAACCTATACGGTAGCAGGTACAGGTGGCTGTCCAAATGCCACAGCCACACGTTCAGTCACAGTTACTGCAGCTCCAATTGCAGGAACATTAAGTGGCTCAGATGAATTGTGTGTGGGTGACGATGCCACTTTCTCGTCCTCTATGCCTGGAGGAACTTGGTCGTCCAGCAATAGTACCATCGTATCAGTCAATAGCACAACAGGCGAACTAATTGCAGTTTCTGCGGGTACGGCTACGATTACCTATACAATGACAGGTACGGGTGGCTGTGCAGATGTGACAGCAACACGCAGCGTCACTGTTTATGCCCTGCCAAACCCTACATTCATTGAAGAACCAACATCTGACGTTTGTGTGGGAACCTCAGTCATCTATAGCACACAAGCAGGGCAATTCGACTATGAATGGGCTGTTGAAGGAATAGAGGGAACAGATTATTCAATTACAGGGGGAGGAATCGGTACAACGAACAATACGGTATCGCTAATCTGGTTGACAGCCGGAACTAAAGAAGTTTCAGTGAATTACTCAAATGTTAATGGTTGTAACGTTAATCCGATTTACAACACAATTACCATTGACCCACTTCCACTTCCAGCTTTCACTGTCCAACCAACAAACCCTGTCTGTATCGGTGAACTAGTCACTTACACCACTCAAGTAGGGCAATCCAATTATTCTTGGACTATTCCTGGGATTGCAGGGACAGACTATAATATTATAGCAGGTGGTATAGGCACATCAAGTAATTCTGTTACCCTCGAATGGCAGACCAACGGTTCAAAAACCGTCACCGTCAACTACTCTAACGCCAATGCCTGTACTGGTGTAAATCCAGCTTTCAATACCATAGTTCTGGATCCTTTGCCTGTTCCTACTTTTACTGCCCAACCAGCCAATCAGGTCTGTATCGGAGACGAAGTCACTTATACCACCCAGGCAGGACAATCCAATTATACCTGGATTATTCCCGGCACAGCAGGAACTGACTATTACATTACTGCGGGAGGTATTGGTACTACAAGCAATACCGTTACCATCGATTGGCGTACTCATGGAACCAAAACCGTCACTGTCAACTACTCCAACGCCAATGGCTGCACTGGGGTAAATCCAGCTTTCAATACCATAGTTCTGGATCCCTTGCCTGTTCCTACTTTTACTGCCCAACCAGCCAATCCGGTCTGTATTGGAGATGAAGTAACCTATACCACTCAAGCAGGACAATTCAATTATACTTGGTCAATTCCCGGCACAGCAGGAATTGACTATAACATCACTGCGGGGGATATTGGTGCGACAAGCAACACCGTGACTATTGAGTGGCTAACCAATGGAACCAAAACAGTCAATCTCAATTATCAGGATGCCAATGGTTGTTCTGGCATTAGCCCGGTTTCTAATACGATTGAAATTAGTATATATACCTCAATTGATATTCAGCCTGATTTATTTGGTGATTTGGAATGTTTTGGAGATGGTTTTGACCCTATATCTGTCTCCGCAACAGGATCTAATCTTTCGTATCAATGGTATGTAAAGCCGGATAATTCTGATGTATCTACCAATCCGGGCACCTCTGTTTCTGGAGCGATATCGGCTTCGTTTACACCTCCTTCAACATCTGAGGGGACTTCCTTTTATTATGTTGTAGTTACAGGTAATTGTGGAATAGAATTTTCAATGCTTGCAGGTCCATTTATTGTCAATCCATCCGGAACGCTCATCACGGTGAGCCCTGCTGTATTTGATGAAACGATCTGTTTTGAGGAAGGTCTGTTCTCTGAACTCACAGTAGCTGCCTTAGGTGATGGAGGTAGTGCCGTGACCTACCAGTGGTATCAAAACACTACTCCTGATAATTTTGGTGGAACCTTGCTCACTGGGAAAGTGTCTGCTAATTTTACCCCCCCTTCAGACGTATCTGTAGCAGATGGTTTACCAAGGTATTATTATGCCACTGCTTCCAGCAGCTGCGGAACAGTTCCTACGGCTATTTCTGGAGCATTTATCGTAAACCCGCCAACGGCTATCGATGATGAAAGCCTTGCGGGAGCTACTATTTGCGAGGATGATGGGCCCTTTGCAGCGATTTCGGTCACAGCTTCGGGAACCGGAACACTCTCCTACCAATGGTACGCCAATACCACAGGGGTAATCAATACTGCTATTGATCCACAAGTGGGAACAAATTCGAACTCCTTTACCCCACTTTCTAATATCCCGGATGCCAATCCAAGATATTACTATGTGGTAGTTTTGAGCACCAATGGATGCGGCCCTAATGTAATTTCTACTATCTCTGGAGCCTTTATAGTTAATCCAAATAATACTGTAAGCGCCCCTTCCTCCACTCCGACTGCCTGTATAAATATTGCCATCCCTAATATCACCCATACGACTACAAATGCTATTGGGATTGGAACTCCTTCTGGTTTACCCGCTGGTATTTCTGCGATCTGGTCTGCAAATGTCATTACTGTTTCAGGAACCCCTACCCAATCAGGTGCTTTTACGTATTCCATTCCGCTAACTGGAGGTTGTGGAAATGCAGCAGCCACAGGAACTATTACAGTCACTCCGGATATGACCGTAAATACCTCTCAAGCAAATGGAAGTACTTGTATCAATCAAAATTTAGCCGCCATAACTTTTAACACAATTCTTGCTACAGGGATTGGGGCTCCGACGGGGCTACCTGCTGGGGTAATCGCAAACTGGGCAGGGAATGTCATTACTATCTCTGGGACCCCGACTGTTTCAGGTTCATTTAATTATTCTATTCCATTAACCGGTGGTTGTGGGACGGCTGCAGCGACAGGTTCCATCACAGTCACCCCGGATATGACCGTGAACTCTGCACAAGCCAATGGCACCACTTGTATTAATCAAACCTTAACTTCAATCACACATTCCACCACTTCGGCCACAGGAATCGGATCTGCAACAGGATTGCCTAGTGGAGTCATTGCCAGCTGGAACGCAAATGTTATTACCATTTCCGGCACTCCTACCCAATCGGGTAGCTTCAATTATTCCATTCCGCTGACCGGCGGTTGTGGAACTGTCGCAGCAACAGGAACCATCACTGTTACTCCAACTATGACAGTGACCACTGCACAAGCCAATGGAACTGTTTGTATTACTGAGAGCTTAACAGCAATAACACATAACACCACCGAAGCAACCGGAATCGGTGCTGCAACAGGACTACCCGCAGGGTTAACGGCCAGTTGGAATGCGAATGTCATTACCATTTCAGGAACACCAACCATTTCAGGTAACTTCAACTATTCTATCCCGCTCAGCGGAGGATGTGGTACTGTGGCTGCTTCAGGAACTATTACCGTTAACCCTGTGCCTGTAATCAACAATATCATGGCATCCCCGATTTGTAGTGGGGACACCTTTATAATTTCACCAGTTAATGGCACAAATGGAATCGTCCCGGCAGGAACCTTATATACTTGGACTTTTTCCAATAATCCTAATGTAACCGGTGAAACTGCTCAAGCAACACCTCAAGGAACCTTTTCTCAGACCTTAACCAACACCTCGAACGTAAATCAAACAGTAACTTACACTGTAACGCCAAGAACGGCAGCAGGCTGCACAGGCGCTACGTTTGAAGTAGCAGTGGTCGTCAAGCCCAGGCCTACTGTAAATTCGATAGCCAATCAAGCTGCTGTGTGTAGCGGAACACCATCAACTGCCGTTAATTTCTCAGGAAGCGGCATTGCAGGAGTAGTTTACAATTGGACGAACAGTAATTCCTCAATAGGTCTTCCTTCCTCTGGAACAGGAAATATCCCTTCATTTACTACAGTCAATACTGGACCCGCCCCAATTTCGTCGACCATAACGGTAACACCAATTGCCAATGGCTGTTCTGGACCATCACAAACATTTACAATTACAGTTAACCCTACCCCAATAGTCACGGTACTTGCTGATTATTGTGCGGTAGCAGGAAGCGTTGAATTGGTGGCAAGTTCAACCGTGCCTGGAACAACCTGGTTATGGAATACGGGGGAAACAACTTCAAGCATTCTTGTAAATACTGCCGGATTATTTTCAGTCACTGGGACTTCGCCTAATGGATGTACCGCCACCACATTTTTCAGTGTCGCAGAGGAATTAGTGGTAGATGGTTCTTTCACCAATTTTGATCCGGCAAATCCAACTTTCTTCACGGAATACACCCAAAATCAAGCTTATTATGTCAATGGTAATGGTTCGACTGGTTTATGGCCAGAAGGATATTATGCCGTAAATGTAAATGCCCAAGGAAATACAACTACTAATCCTCCAGGGTATCATTCAAGTTTTTATGGAAGAGACCATACGAATAATTCCATAGGAGATCGGAATTTTATGATGGTCAATGGTGGAGCACTTGTTAGCATTCCGACTGGAAGTCCCCTGAGACAACCCATTATATGGGAGCAAACCGTAACTATAGAACCAAACACAGAATACTATTTTTCTGCTTGGGCAATGAATTTGAATCCTGCATCTCCGGCTAGATTACAGTTTGAGATTAATGGCGTATTGGTGGGTACAGTTTTAGATTTAAATGGCGCTCCAAAGCCTACAAGCAATGCAGCGGTAAATTTAGATAACTGGAGGCAATTTTACAGTGATCCAACCTGGAGTTCGGGTGATGCTACCACGGCAGTAATTAGAATCGTTAACCTAAATACAGACTTAGGAGGTAATGATTTTGGGTTGGATGACATCTCCTTCGGTACACTTTCACCCTTCATTAAATTGACCTCAGCAGTAGGTACTGATGACAGTCAAGTTGTCTGTGAAAATTCACCAATAATTGATATTGAGTACCGAGTTGGCGGAGGATTGGCAGGCCCTGTGGTGGAGAATTTACCTCCTGGAGTAACCAATACTTGGAATGGAGTAAATCTGAGATTTAGTGGATCACCCACTCAGGCAGGAACTTATAATTACACTATTTTTACTACTGGGGCTTGTTTACAAGTCCGTGCTACTGGTACAATAGTCGTAAGAGACACCCCAACTGCAGGCATAATTGCAAGTGACCAAACCGTCTGTGCAGGCGAAGACCCAGCTGCCATAATAGGAGATGCCTATGCGCCCCAAGAAAGTGGAGCTACCATTTCTTACCGCTGGGAATTAAATACAAACCTTGGAACACCCAATTGGATAGGTGTACCTGGCAATCCATCAGGAGTCAATTATGACCCTCCCATTTTGCCAGAAACGACCCAATACAGAAGATTTACAAGTTCAACTGTTGCAGGACTATCCTGTGAATCCCCACCAACAGCCCCGGTTACCATTACCGTTCAGCGTGAGCCCACCGCAGGAAGTATTGCTACCGACCAAGAAATTTGTGAGGGGGATGATCCAGCAGCATTTACCAGCACCATCGACGGAACAGGAGATGGAAACATTACTTATCGTTGGGAATTCACCAATGCGTCCAATCCAAGTTGGACAACAATCGCCGGTGCATCTGGAGCGACTTATGATTCTCCTGCCTTGTCAGAGACAACACAATTCAGAAGAGGTACTATCTCAACTTTAAATGGAGTAGCATGCGAGTCCGTACCAACGAGTCCTGTCCAAGTAACGGTAATCCCTAATAACACCGTAACGCCAGTCGATCCGAACCCAACCCTTTGCCTCAACACGATTTCCCCTGTCATCATTACCCATAACACCACGGGTGCTACCGGGATCGTCCCTCAAAGTGCCAGCGTAAATTACAATCTTCCCAATGGGGTGACCCCAAATTGGATTGCCGGAGTACTCACAATCCAAGGAACGCCAACTGAATTCGGCGTATTCAATTACAGCATTCCTTTGACCGGAGGATGCGGATCAGTAAGCGCAACGGGCATTATCACCGTGGAGAATCCTACCTATCCCATTGTCGCGATCAATGTGGTTAACCCTACTTTAGGATCTTCACCTCCCTTCACGTCCACATTTACCGTGTACAGTAACGAACTTACCATCGGTACTTACACGATCAATTACAGCATTGATGGTGCCAATGGAGGTCCTAACCAAACAATTTCCGTGACGGTCACCACTCCTGGTGAATTTACCTTTACCTCTCAGCCTTATTCCAATGAGGGCACCACCATTTTGACCATCAATTCCATCAAAAAAGATACGGAGGTCTGTACCTATTATCCACCAAATAACAATACCGTTCCTTATGGAATTAACTGTAGCGCAGAGTTTTTGAATGCTGGCGGAAATGGCGTTTTCTATGTGCCGGCAAATATATTCCAGCTAACTATTCAGGTTTTTGGAGAGGGATTGGGAGGTAATACAGCCTCACAGGCAAAAAACGTACTCCCCGGCGGTGCTATATTCATTGTGTTCGACGGAACCAATGTTTTTGCCACTGAAGTCCCTCCAACTGAGCCTATGGCCGATCGACTGGCTCAAGCGATCGTGAGCACAACCGGCGGAAACGGCAGAATAGTGATCAATTATGATTGTACCCCTCCTCCACCTTGTAGTGGTTCAGGAGATGTATTCCAATACACCGATTCCGAGGGATACACAGTGATCCGGGTGACAGGAGATTGTTCCTCATGGATTTGGAGTGCTCCGGATGGATTGGATGAATTTGAAGTACTCGTCGTCGGCGGCGGTGGTGGCGGCGGCTTTGGCGCGGCAGCCGGCGGCGGCGGTGGCGGGGCGGCGATCTATCAACAGTACCTGGGAATCACCATGAATGGGTTACCTGGTCTGCAAAACGCTGTATTCCAAATGACTCCGGGGGGTCTAGGTCTAGGAGGAACGATGACGGAACGCAGTAAATCAGGTGAAGCTTCCATCTTCACTGGACCTGGATTTGCCTATTTGGGAGGAAATACATTCACCAACCTCAATGCAGCCGGGGGCGGAGGCGGAGGATCCACAAGTGCTGATCCATTGATTAGACAAGGTGGAGCGGGTGCCTCAGGTGGTGGTGGTGCCGCCAATGGTACGGTTGCGTCCAACGGGGGAACCGGAACCGCTGGAAATAATGGGGGAAGCGCAAATGGACAAACTTCCGGTTATTCAGGTGCCGGAGGCGGTGGCGTCTCGACCTTGGGAGGCGACGGAACCTCCTCAGGAAGCGGTGCCGTAATGACTGGCGGTACGGGAGGAAATGGCATGATGCGGTCCATTTCCGGGGAAGAGATTTACTATGGTGCAGGGGGTGGAGGAACAGCTTCCGGAGCAATCACAAATGAAGCGGGCTATGGTGGAAGTCCATACAACGGAGCAAATGGGGATCAATTTTTCGCAGGAGGCAATGGTAACAACAATGGGATGGGCCAACCGGCGACTACCTATGGATCAGGTGGAGGAGCAGGAAGATTCGGCGGAAGCGCAGGCTTCCAAGGTGTAGTCTATATTCGCTACCCCAACTTCCGAATTCTCCCAATCGAATACTTATTTTTCAATGCGGAATACAATTCCTTTATGCGTTCAGGAGACTTGACTTGGGCTTCTGCTAAGGAGTGGGAAAATGACCGCTTTGAGATCGAGCGATCGGTAAACAATATAAAAGACTGGGAAACAATCGGGCAGGTAACAGGAGCAGGATACTCCGATCAACCTGTAGCATATGCCTTTCAGGACATGAAATTGCCACTTGCCGGTGGAAATATATTCTATCGACTCAAGCAGTTTGACTTTAATGGGAACTCCAATTACAGCGTAACCAAAGCCCTTAAAGTGGACCCGATGGCTGGCACTACCTATTGGAAAGTTTTTCCTAACCCGACCACCGGTGATCCGGTCAATATGGAAATGCTCGATAAAGGAACCTACAAAGATGAGAGAATCACCGTGAGGGTAATCTCTGCCATAGGCGTATTTGAAGTTATCGAAGGCGACTCCCCCACTCAACTTAGCGCTCAGCTATCCCTTATTTTGCGCAGAAAAGCAGCTGGAATCTACACAGTGGAAATCAGCTGGGGTGCTTTTCAGGAATATCACAAGGTGATTTTGAGGAGGTAGATTACTCTCTTAAACCCGAAATATGCATTAAGTTTACCAATAGATGTTGAAACTGCAAGAAATCAGGCTTTTTGAAGAAAAAGGTCCATTCCCGATACGGTGAATTCAAAAAATTGTAAATAACTGATTGATTATTAGGCTAATTCAAGCTGGAATAGATTTGGGGATGCATAAAACGGGTTGAAGATAAAGACTTTGCATAGAGGAGGGAGCATGTTTATAGGAATTGCGAACGGGTATTGATAAAAATCGCCCGAAACATGTTTAGGATAGTCTTCAACCTTCCGCAGAACCGGAAGAAATGCCTAGTTCCTAAAACTCAAGATATTTTTATGAATAGATATGTTAAGATCTCATACCACATCTTAGCACACCGGAACATTTGAAATTATTGCTTTTTTCATCCATCAAGGGTCTATCTAACGGATGCCGGACTTCCATAAATATCCCAAATGGCGAGAAATTGCTAAGGATTTTCTCAGTAAATAATGAAAGAGTCTGTTTAACAGGTGCTTAGGGTAAAAATATTTTTTTTAATCATTCATGTATTTAAAAAGCAGTATTGTATATTTGTAATACAAAAAACAACCTAAATTTGAATGATTTTTGAGTTTGTAGTTAAAAAACAGCAAGGTCAAAAGGCATTTAACTAAACAAAGTGTTTGAAATACAGTTTTTAATATGTTTTAGCCCGAAAACACCCTTATTCTATCACCCTTAAATGCCTTATTTTAGAACTTTACTTTTGGTTTTTTTGCTTTTCAGCCTGATTGGGCTTGGAGAGGTATGGGGGCAGTGTGGGACATGTACAATAATTTATACTAATGCAACAGGTAATCCAACTCCTAACCGAAATATACAAAACAACGATGTTGTTTGCATAACTGCCAATCGGACTACTCAAATTAACCTTAGAAATGCCAATAACCTGAGCGTGTGCATATCTTCAGGAATAACTTATTCAAATACCTTTTCAAATCTAGGGGGGAATAATGTGGAAATTAATAATTTCGGGGAATTTGGTACTTCAGGAACACCAAGAAATCTTACTTTAGGGAATAATGGAACTTTTAATAACCTTGGAAATTATTTTGGGAATTTAATTTCAAATAATGGTTCTAGTATAAATAACTCTGGAGGGATCACTGGAAATGTGAGCTTAAATAGTACAGGAGCTGTTTATAATAATTCAGGTACACAATTGGGAGAACTTCAATTAAATAACAATACTCTAATAAATTCTGGTAATTTAAACCTAACTCTATTGACAATTGGAAATGGATCTCCAGGTATTACCAATACTATTTCGGGTAATATTGTGTTAAGTCAAAACGCTAATTTTAATATCACAGCCCCTTTTAATAATGCAGGGTTTTTCAGTTTTACCGCAAATAATAGAAATTTATCCATATCTAATGGCAATTCTGTGGTCAATACCGGCACGTTTTTAGTAGGAGGAGACTTTTCAAACAATGGTACTTTTGATTCTAGGAGTGGAGCTTTAACAATCGGCGGAAATCTTGCAAATAACAACTCAGCAACGATATATCCGGGCATTGCGACAATCGCAGGGAATTTTACTAATAACAATGTAGCAATTCTAAACGGGGGACTAATTGTAGGGGGTAATTTAATTATTAATAATTCAGGCGTTATTCAACCGTTAAATTTAAATCAATGCAATTCAGTTGATGTCTCTGGAAATATAACAAACAATAATTCTAATGGAATTAATGATTCCAATTTGCCGGGTTTGGGGGGGATTTCACCATTATTAATAAATAAGGTTCCGTCAAATAACGGAGTGGTGGGGGGTGTAATAATAGATCCATCACTCGACTGTTCTTGTGGAGCGAGATTCACATCAGATGGAACTTTTTTTGTCCCGCAGGGAGTAACGACAATTACGATTGAGTCAATAGGAGGCGGAGGCAGAGGTGGAACAAGAACGAACTCCGGCAATGCAACAGGAGGTGGAGGCGGAGGTGCGTATTCTAGTTCTACTATCGATGTTATTCCAGGAGAGCCTCTGAAAATAGTAGTAGGTCAAGGAGCAACTTCAGTTCAAGCAGGCGGAGATTCATGGGTTTCTAGAACCGAACTTTTAAGTGACGCATTCATTTTAGCGGTGGGCGGTCAATCGGTAAATAATAATCAAACTACTGGAGCAATAGGTGGACAGGCATCCGAAGGGATAGGGCAAATAAAATTTAGCGGTGGAACTGGTTCTCAAGGATCAACCACTCCTCAAAATGGAAGAGGTGGTGGAGGTGGCGGTGCTGGAAGTGCTACAGGTGTTGGCGGGAGTGCAACAGGCAGAAATGGTGGATCGAGCTCAGGAATTGGTGGAGCCGGTGGGACTGCAGTAGATGGTCCAACTGAAAATGGATTCCAAGGAGCAAATTATGGTGGTGGAGGAAGCGGCAGTTCCAAAAACACCGGTAATTCAACTCCTTCCAATGGTGGAAATGGCGCAAATGGATATGTAAAAATATCGTTTATATGTCCACCTTTAGAATTGACTCCTTGTTCACAAGTTATAAGCTTGGGAGAAATTGGTGGATACTATATTATTGAATACAACTGCGATGATATCTGGGAAGCGCCCGAGGGACTTTTGGAGTTTGAAGTCCTTGCAATTGGAGGTGGTGCAGGAGGGGGAGGGAGAAATGACGGCGGCGGAGGTGGTTCCGGGGGAGTGGTGTATGCCAGAGCCAATATTGAACCTCAGTTTGTAAATGGTTTACCAGCTGGAACTAGCTATTCTATTGTAATTGGGAATGGAGGGGCAGGAGGGACCTCTTCAAACAACTCAACAAGTATTGGAAGTGATGGGGGAGATTCCTTTTTTGACCTAGGAGGGAACTATGAAATCATTGCTGCTGGCGGTGGTGGTGGTGGTTCTACAAATAATGGAGCCGGAAGGAATGGAAGAAATTCATCCATTGCTACAACTACCGACTTTAGTACAAGCCAACCGGAAGGAATCCTGAGAGGGGGAGCAGGAGGTGGACAAAGAAGAACCGAAGGGAGTGGAGTAGGTAGTGGAGCAAATGGTTCAGGAAATGGAAGTGCGGGAAGTGGCAGTGGAAATGGTGCAGGAGGTGCCGGTGGTGGCGTAAATGGAAATGCTGGAATCTCAGGAGGAAATAATTTTGGGAGACCCGGTGGTCCGGGGATCCAATTTTCATTTGGTTTGTTCAATACTAATGACTTTTTCTCTGCCGGTGGTGGTGGTGGTGGAAACATAGGAGGAAACGGAGGGAGCAGCGGTGCCGGAGGTAGTGGAGGGAGTAATAATGGGCTAGATGCGACTACCCCTGGATCAGGAGGAGGCGGTGCTGAAGGAGATAGCAATACCGGAGGAAGAGGATCTGATGGTAGAATATATATCAGGTACCCTATCTTCCGAATCCTTCCCGTTGAATACCTCTATTTCAATGCCAAATACAATTCCTTTATGCGTTCCGGTGACCTCTCTTGGGCCACCGCCAAAGAATGGGAAAACTCTCATTTTGAGATCGAGCGATCGGTCAATGACATCAAATCCTGGACCGTGATTGATCAAATAGAAGGGGCCGGTTATTCTGATGGTCCAGTGGAGTATTCTTATACGGATAAAAATCTTCCAGCAGCAGGCGGAAATATATTCTACCGATTGCGGCAAGTGGACTTTAGCGGAAACTCCTCCTACAGTGTCACTCGAGCCATTCAAGTGGATAAGGTCGACGGCAAAGATTCGTGGGCGGCTTATCCCAATCCAACGTCAGGTGATGTGTTTAAGTTAGATCTGATAGACAATCAAGCATATAACGATGAACACATCCAGGTCCGCCTCATCTCTCCCCTTGCAGGAAGCATTAGTTTTCAGGGAAGGGACTTGCGCGAAATCTCGGATGGAATCCAACAATCCCTTCAGAAATCTTCCAATGGTGTTTATATCCTTGAAATCTCTTGGGGCCAAAAAATTGAATTTTTAAAGATTTTAAAAAGAAACTAATTCAAATCATCAGCTCTAGCTGATTTGGAATTTCAAATGGTCCTCCCAAGAACTTCTGAGTAGACATGTCTTATTGGCTAAGCCGAAATAAGCATAAGGTTTCTTAATAAGGGTTGAAACTGCATGATAATCAGACTATTTAGAGAATAACCCAAATATTGATTATTACGCAATTTCAGGCTGGAACAGAATTGGTGAGACATAACAGGGGTTTAATTGCTTTATTAATATCTTTATCGGAAATATAAAACTTTGAATGCCTACAAATGCTTTCACTTGATGAATTAATTGTCAGATTTATAGGTATATTACATATATAAATGTAATATTATTACCCAATTAAGGGTCTTTATGAGCGAGAATTCACATTGAATTGTTTGCATTGAAAAAAACATTGTTGGGCCATTGAGTACATATTTGTTTCAAAAGCCCTCATGGAAGTTGAAAAACCATGAGAGACATTTTAAGGTTTGGGGTAATCGTGGAAGTGATTTCATGTTATATTTTGCCAGAAGTTGGGATATCCAAACAGAAGTAAAACGATGCGGTGAATAATGACAAATCAGCTGAATGGATCGTTCTTTTGTTTTTCCCTAAAGGTTCTAAATCGGATTGTCATGATTTTGGCAATATGTATTGGACGTTTTAAACACCGTTAATGTATCCAATCAAGCCAATTATCGGTTTTTATTCAGTTCAAATTAAATTTCAAGAGTTGTTTTTAATTGAAAAAAACAGTGAGAATCATTTGGTGAAATAGGGTTGTAAATAGTGTTTTAGCTTCGTTCAAAATTCCGTGAAAAATTTTAAACTTTTACCGAATACATTTTTTAAGGTAACCTGGATTTTTTTTGGGTTGGTAATGATTATGTTTTTTAATTTAAGTGCATTGGCCCAAACGGATAGCATACCCTTCAGTGCAAGCGGGACTTTTACGGTACCCCATGGTGTCACCTCCATTCAAGTACAGGTTTGGGGAGGCGGTGGAGGTGGTGGATTTAATAATAATCCAAATGCAAATAGACCGGGCGGTGGCGGAGGCGGAGGTGGATTTTCGCAATCAAATAATTTCGCAGTTACTCCAGGAGAAAATATTCCTTTTACTATAGGTATTGGGGGATTAGGTGCAACAACTACAATTGCTATTAACGGATCCCCGAGTGTTTTTGGAAGCCTAATCGGAAATGGAGGTGTTGGAGGTCAAGGAGGAAATGGTGGTTTAGGCGGAACGAGCACTGGTGGAATAATTAATTCAGCTGGAGGGAATGGTGCAAGTGCCTCGGGTGCAAATAATGGAGGTGGAGGTGGAGGGGCGGCTGGAAATTTAACAGCGATCGGAGGAGCTGGCCAAGGTACAAACAATGGAATAGGTGGTGCTGGAGGAGGTGGAATAAATGGTGGTGGATCAGGAGGAAATGGAGGCGATAATAATTTTTCAGGAATAAATGGAATCGTACCTGGTGGCGGTGGCGGTGGAGAAGGTGGCAATGGCACTCGAGGTGGTAATGGCGGTAACGGAAGAATTGTCGTAACATGGACCTGTCCTTCTCCTGTTTTGACTTCAGGTATAGGTTCCAATAGTCAGACGGTTTGTATTGGAACACCTATCAATAACATTACTTATGTCATCGGTGGTGCTTATGATGTGACCTTTTCTGGTTTGCCTGATGGCGTAACGGGAATTTACAACAATGGGAATGTCACATTGTCGGGTACGCCCACAGTAGGTGGTACTTTCCCATATACAATCACTCCAGTAGATGGATGTGAAATCAATATGGTATATGGATCAATCTCGGTTACCCCAGACAATACTGCGGGGACGATCACACAGAATACTTTTTGTGCGGGTTCGCCTTTACCAAATGATGTATTCCAGCCGACAACCGGTGCTACCGGTTTGGGGACTCCAACTGGTCTTCCCGCAGGAGTAAGTGTTCAATTGATTTCCAATGAAATTGTTTTTACGGGCACACCAACCCAATCTGGATCTTTTCCTTATTCTATCCCCTTGACCGGTGGGTGTGGAAATGTATTTGCAACTGGCACCTTAATCATCAATGATGTCGCTGTCGTTGATAACCCTGCATTGGCCGGACAGACTGTTTGTGTGGGTTCGCCTTTCACTCCCATCTCCATTAATACTGGTTTTGGCTTTACTTATCAATGGTATCTTAACACCTCAGCATCAAACACCGGAGGAACTGCCATCGCTGCTGCGATATCAGAAATTTACCTCCCCACTTCTGGTACAGTTGGAACTTCCTATTACTATGTGGAGGTATCTGGAGTCTGTGGAAATGTAGTGAAAAGTCCGGTTTCTGGAGCTCTTGTGGTCATTCCTGGAAATACGGCAAGTGCGTCATCTGGTTCTCCAACGGTATGTATCAACCAACCCATTCCGAATATCAACCACACTACTACCGGAGCAACAGGAATTGGTACACCAATTGGACTGCCCTCGGGCGTTAACGCGATCTGGAATGCAGGAGGGATTACCATCAGTGGAACGCCGAGCCAGTCTGGTCTTTTCAATTATAGCATTCCTTTGACAGGAGGCTGTGGTACGGCTAGTGCAACAGGGACGATTACAGTGAATGCCTTACCCGCCATTACAAGCCAAAATACCCCGACGCAGGCGGTCTGCATCAATTCAGCTTTTGGAGAATTGTCCATTCCACAGGAAACCGGCCTTACTTATCAATGGTTTAGAAATACTAACGCCTTAAATACAGGGGGGACCTCCATCCCAGGAGCAACGTCAGTGACTTTTATACCTCCTGCAAATACAGTGGGAACTTTGTATTATTATGTCCAAGTTTCAGGAGCATGTGGTCTTCCGGTACCAAGTGAAGTTTCAGGTGCCCAAGTTGTATATCCTTTGCCTATAATTGCTTTTGATTCACAGCCTAGCGGCAGTTTCTGCGTGGATGTGGATGTTGTTTACACCACCCAGCCGGGTCAATCCAATTATGTTTGGACGCTTCCTGGAGTCGCCGGAACAGATTATACAATTTCCGCTGGAGGCGGTCAATCAGATAATTCCATTACCGTTCGCTGGTTAACCCCGGGTTCCAAATCCCTGGCAGTCAAATATACAAACGGAAATGGTTGTACCGCGGCCAGCCCAGTTTCCTCCAATAACCTCACCATTCAAAGGAATACCTTTTCCGCATCTATTCCGACACTTCCAAGTGTCTGTGTGAATACGGAGCTATCCGCAGTGACAATCAATACTACCTTAGCCACTGGAATAGGAACTCCCACGGGATTGCCTCCTGGAGTGACCGTTTCATTTTCAGGAAATTCCATTTCCATTGGAGGTACACCGACAACTGCCGGAACATTTAATTACAGTATACCTTTGACAGGAGGTTGCGGAACAGTGAACGCAACGGGCACCTTAGTGGTAACTCCAGTGTATGAAATACGGACAACAACCTCCGTATCCCCGAGTTTTGGTGGGGGAGCGGCTTCCATTACCATAAGGGGGGATGTGGCCTCCTTACCCAATGGTGCCTATACGGTCACCTATCAATTGGGTCTTGCCAATTCAGGTGGCCCCTTCACCACTACCGTCAATGTTGTAAATGGTATCGGTACTTTTAATTCAGTTGCCATTATTAATGAAGACCTTACTTCCCTGGAAATTTTGAGCCTGAGGAGACCAACGGATAGTTGTACGGTTCCAATTAGTGAAAGAAACATCACTTTCTTTGGTGTTTGCGCTGCGGTATACGAAGAGGATGGATTATTTTATGTTCCAGCTGGGATTACGGATATCACAGTAAAAGTTTGGGGCGGTGGGGGAAAAGGAGGAAATTCAACGAATTCTGCAGGTGGCGGTGGTGGTGGCGGTGGCGGTTATTCCATAAGTACAATTTCAGTTGCACCAGGTCAGACAGTTAGAGTCGTGGTGGGTGATGGAGGAAATACTGCTTCACCAGTTGGAGGTGTATCCTTCGTAACTAAAAGTGAATTGAATGACTTAAATTTAGCATCAGTTTATGCCGATGGGGGTAATCCGGGATCTGCCGGAAGTGTAGGTGTCGGCGGTACAGGAAATGGAGAAAATGGTTTCGACGGAACCTTGAATCAGGGGAATTTATCTAACGGTGGAAATGGAGGCCGGGGAGGTGGAAATGGAGGGTTAGGAGGCAGTGGCGCACAAGGTTCAGGAAATGACAACAATAGTACACCCGGGCTAGTTCGTGGGGGCGGTGGTGGAGGAGCGAGGGGAAATGGTAGAATAGGTGCAAACGGTGGCAAAGGTTTGGTCATTATATCATATTCTTGTCCTCCAATATCGCCTGATAAATGTTTTGAGGTGGTGGATGATGGTGCAAAAACTGGGAATACAATCATAAAATTTACTTGTGCCGAAAATGAATGGATTGCTCCCACCGGCTTGCTGGATTTCACCGTAGTTTCCATAGGTGGTGGTGGTGGTGGTGGTATGGGTAACACCGGTGGAGGTGGTGGTGCTGGTGGATTAAGTTCTTCTACTGTTTTTACCAATAATCCTATCGGAATGGAGGCCAATACTACTTTCAATATTAAAGTAGGGCAGGGAGGAGTTGGGGCGGATAATATGAGTACAAGGGGGACAAGTGGAGATAGTTCCGTGGTTTCTGGCAATGTAGATGGGAACAGTATTAATGTATCTTCTCCAGGTGGAGGGGGTGGCGGTTCTTTTAATGCGTCAAATCCCGCGAACGGTGGCGCTGGGGCATCCGGCGGCGGTGGGGCATTTTACAATTCAAGTCCTAATTACCAAGGCGCAGGGGGAGCAGGCACTGCAGGAATGGGTTTTAATGGAGGTATTGGAGGTGCGAAGGAATTTGATAACGATCCAAACAAAGGTGCTGCTTCTGGAGGTGGGGGTGGCGGTGCAGGTGGTCCAGGAGGAACAGGAACTGCAAACGGGGCCGGTACAGCATTTGGTGGAATTGGAGGAAATGGAATGGTTTACAATTTGTTTGGAACCTTGATTCGCTATGGTGGTGGTGGTGGAGGTATTGGATATAATTTTAATGGGAATCCTGAAAACCCTGGATTGGGCGGTATCGCTGGTGGTGTTCGTGTTGGTGGTGATGGAAGTGCAAGCGGTGCAGGATTGCCGGGGCTACCCGAAACGGGTTCAGGTGGTGGCGCTGGACCAGGAGGTGGTGGACAAGGCGGATCCGGTGTTGTTTTCATTGTTTATGAAAACTTCCGAATCCTCCCTGTCGAATACATTTTCATCAAAGCCGAGTACCTGCATGAAGATAGACTGGCAGAAATTACTTGGGCGACTGCCAAGGAATGGGAAAATTCACATTTCGAAGTGGAACGGTCTTTTCAAAATATCAACAATTGGGAAGCGGTTGGGAAAGTTGACGGTATGGGATATTCTGACGAACCGGCTTATTATAATTTTGAGGACAAAAATTTACCCTTGACCGGCGGGACGGTTTATTATAGACTCAAACAAGTCGGCTTCTCTGGGAAAATGGATTATTCAAAAGTCCTGTCCGTAAGGATACCGGCACTTCAATTCACACAGGGTGTATGGAGGGCTTACCCTAACCCTACTGATGGAGAACAGCTCAGGATCAGTCTTATGGACAGAAATCAGTATGATGACGAACCCATTACTTTTAGAATAATTCATCCCATGAGTCAAACTGTTGATAAGTCAGTCAGAAATGAGTCAGAAATGAACGAAATTCTTAGCCAAGTAGCCAAGCGTGTTCCAAGAGGCGTTTTTGTGGTGGAAATCAAATGGGGTCAAAAAATTGAACACATCAAAGTGCTGAAAAAGTAGGTGCATTATTTCAATAATTTAGCAGACCTTATTTCTGATTTTTTTTATCTGAAGTCATAAGAGATGATTCAGGATTAAATCTGTCCGACGTAACAATGGAAACAGTCCCGATTTTTTGACCTTAAGATTTCTGATCCAAAATGAAATTTAACCCGTTATATGCATTATAAATATAATTTCAGGATACAAATTTTAGATAAAGAGATGTTTGTGTAATGTTTTTGGCTTCACTACCTACGTGAGATGCCTTATTTTCCAAAAAGCCTAATTTTCTTGCAGTTTCAACTCTTTTAGGAAATCTACTGCATATTTCGGGTTTAACCCGTTTTATTCCCAGCGAACTCAATTCAAGATTGTAATTGACTAATAATCAAATAGGTGTTGACTATTTATGAATTCACCTCATTGGTGTCAGAAATTAGTCTCCCAACCCTCTGATTTTTTGCAGTGTTTATACCCTTAAAAGCCTAATGCACACTTCGGGTTTAAGGAAATTCCCCAAATTGATTTTTTCTCAGCAGATATTATGATCACAATTTATTTTAATCTGAAGACCAAATTTTATCTACAGTATCTATCTATATCTAAAATTATATTTTAATTTTAGATATAGATACTCTAATTTATTTTGAACACAATAAAAAGTAATTTAAACTAACATTTCTGTAATGAGAAAAATTTATCTGATTTTTGCAATGTCCTTTGCCTTCTTGATGGGCTGTAATCCTGATGGGGAAAATCCCTCCAGCCAACAGAATATTTTAATCAGCACTGATGAACTGGCCCTGAATGCAAGGGTAAGTTTAGATGGTGCCGGCGTTATTGGGATTTTGGATCCAAATGTCGCTTCGGGACGAACCGCCGAGGTAGCCAATGCAATTCCCATGATCTTGGTGGCCCAAGTGGAGGCCCCAAGAGAAAATGGAAAAACGCTTAAGGCCACTCATGTCGACATTTCCGGTGATTATGCTTTTGTGGGTTATAATCTTGAGGGAGAAGAATACCTGGGTGCAGTTGAAATCTACGATATTTCTGTCCTGACCAAACCTAAAATCACCAGCCAAGCCATTTTCAAGAATGCAGACATCAGTTCACTGGAGATCGTGAATGGAAAGCTGTATATCGCCGCTGCCTTTGATGTGGATGCTGAGCCTGGTATTTCCAGTCCTGCCCAATTGGTGACCGTCAATGTAGCCAATGGTAAGTTTACTTCAGATTTTGTCAAAAGTCAGTTGGAAGGCTTTGTGGCGACCAGTGTCAGCAAAACCAACAATCACGTGGCTGTAACCAGCGGAAGCAATGGCGTTGTGGCACTTTTTGACAATGATCAAAAAAAGATTGCCGAACTGGCAATTTCAGATTTGAGGGCGACAAAGTACGGCAACAATGTTTTGGCGGTATTGTCCGGTACTGAAGGGATCCAAATCCTGAATGCTGAAAACCTTTCACCGATCAATAAAATAGCCACCGTTCAGGACGTTCCACAAGCCAAAAGAACCCTGGATATGGGGCCAGATGTATTGTTTGCCGCAGAAGGATCAAATGGAGCCGGGATGTATAAATTGCCTTCCGGTGAATTGATCAAGAAATTTCCCATTGCCATGAAGCCTGAGGGATTGGCGTCTGATGAGATCGTGACCAATGCAATTTCTTTTGATAGCAACTTATTGTTTATGGCCAACGGTGGAGCAGGATTGGGCCTGATGGATCTTACTGACTTGGACAATATTGTCTCCTTGGGTGTGGTGGATTTAAGTGGCTCTTCCAATTTTGTAAAATACCACAACGGACACTTGTTTGTGGCGACTGGTGCTGGAGGCCTTCAGATTTTGGAATTAAGCAAGGTGCAAGAAATACCTCTGCCAGGGATTTCATGTGAAAATGTAACGCCTTATACAGGAAACGCCAATCTCAATGTAAACTCAAATGACAACTTCCGGTATTCGGGGTCTGCATCTTTCCAAAATGTAAACATTGGAGGAAACTTGCTTTTTTGTGGTTCGATGGCTGTTCAAAACAACATGAACTTGAATAGCAACGGTGTTTTTGAGATGAACGGTACTTTTGCCTTCGGACAATACCAAAAGAACAATACCCTATCCATCAACAGCAATGCTGTCTTGAGAATTTCTGGATCCGCTGTTTTCTATGGGGATCTTAACCTCAACAGTGGAGCAACCATTGAATTTGTGGGTTCGGGAAACAGCATCACTATCTATGGTCAAGTGAGAAAAGGAAACAATGTCACCATTACCGGTAATTTTACCGATACCGAAGGAAAGTTAAAATAGTAGGGAAAGGGCTCAGATTGGTAAATCTGAGCCCTTTTCATTTACATGACTTCAAGAGGGAGTTTTTTCGAACAATTGATTCTAGGTCTTTGGTCTGATATTTGAATACTGCTATTAAATAACAATTGACAATATGAAAAAGACAGTATACGTATTCATGATACTTGGTTTGGGATTTTTAGGCGCTTGTGGTTCTGAGAAAACCACAGAAGTCAAAGAAGTCAAAGAGGTAACAGTTGAAAAAGACAGTAAAACTGAAATCAAGTTCAACACCAAAGACAAGGATGTAAAGGTGAAGACCAAAAAAATCGATGTCGAAATAAATGGCAACTAGAAAAAATAAAAAAAAGGCCGGGTATACATACCACCCGGCCTTTTTTTGTGCCTTTTTTTAACCCGTTTTATGCATGATGAATTCAATTCAATAATGTAATTTACTGATAATCAATTAGGTATTGACTATTTTTAACTTCGCTCTATTGGTGTCGGCAATTATTCTCCCAATAGTCTGATTTTCTTGTAGTTTCAACCCCATATGGAAACCTATTGCATATTTTGGGTTTTATCTAAATCATGTCAAATCCTAAATAAGGAATCAACACTTTTGGCATATTGATGCCATCTTCGATTTGGTTGTTTTCCAGAATGGCTGCCACGATCCTAGGCAAGGCCAAGGCACTTCCATTCAAGGTATGCGCCAGCTGGGGTTTCTTGTCTTCCCCCCTAAATCTCAACTTCAGCCTGTTGGCTTGGTAAGTCTCAAAATTGCTGACAGAACTCACTTCTAGCCATCTGTCCTGACCGGCAGAATAGACTTCCATGTCGTATGTCAGGGCTGACGTAAAGCCCATATCTCCTCCGCAGAGTCTCAAAACCCTATAGGGAAGTTCCAGTTTTTGGAGCAATCCCTGCACATATTGGCTCATTTCCTCCAGCACTTCATAGGATTTGTCCGGATGGACCACCTGAACGATTTCCACTTTGTCAAATTGGTGTAACCTGTTGAGTCCACGGACATGGGCTCCCCAGCTTCCGGCTTCCCTTCTGAAGCAGGGTGTATGCCCAACATTCATGATCGGCAATTCCACCTCGTTGAGGATCACATCCCGGTAAAGGTTGGTGATGGGCACCTCTCCCGTTGGGATCAGGTACAGTTTGTCAGCGGTAGCTTCGTACATTTGACCTTCCTTATCAGGCAACTGACCCGTGCCGTAGCCAGAGTCCTCATTGACCAAAATTGGAGGTTGAATCTCGATAAAGCCTGCTTTTATGGCCTCATCCAAGAAAAAATTAATCAGTGCCCGCTGAAGACGCGCACCCCTTCCTTTGTAAACTGGAAAACCAGCTCCTGCGATTTTGACACCAAGGTCAAAATCAATGATGTCATATTTTTTGATCAATTCCCAATGGGGAAGTTTTCCTTCAAAGAGTTCGGGGATTTCTCCATGTTCGAAAACAATCTCGTTGTCATCTGCGGATTTTCCGGATGGGACGGAATAATGTGGGACGTTTGGAAGCGTATACAAAAGTTGTTTCAAATCCTCTTCGTAATTGGAGTAGGTATCTTCCAACAATTTGATCTGTTCCTTGATTTCCGTTGTCCGGGATTTGATTTTTTCGGCCTCTTCCTTTTTTCCTTCTCGGAGTAAGGCTCCGATTTCTTTGGACGTGCTGTTGGATTCTGCCTGCAATCGGTCCCTTTCCACTTGGGTTTCCTTCCGGTTCTTGTCCAATTCCAACACCTGATGAAGGGCGGCTTCCGCATGAGGGAAATTGCGTTTTTGCAAACCTTCCAACACGGTTTCGAAGTGGTCTCTAATGGTATTTACTAATAACATAATCCTTTGTTAATATGCCTGTTTGAAGTGTAAAGATAAGGATGTTCCACAAAATGAAACTGTATTTGAGCATTGGATTGGTTTCTAAAAAAACAATTAGGCCTTCAAAGCCGGGTAAACCTTGAATTTACTCGATGATGATTGTTTTGCTCACTCTTGAGAATGCGCCATCCAATTCCTTTCCATCTTTCCTAACTAGGTTTACATACAGCCTGTATTCTCCCTTGGGGAGGTTGGCCACTCTTACTGGAGTCATTTCCTCTATTTCGTAGGAAAATTCATTCACGCTAATTTGGACTTTGAGTCCATCTGCTTTCATGTCTCCACCGACCACCAAAAAATCGATGATCACTTCCTGTTCCGGACTGTAGCTTTGTTGGTTTTTGGGAAGATTCAGAAAGACGGAAGGTTCGGCGAAATAGGGGAATGCCCTTGTGTCACCGACCGTAAAATCCCTGTCGATATAATTCCCGAACTCTTTTAAGGCAAGGCCTTCAGGATCGATCAAATAGGCGACAGCCCTATAGGTGCCTTCCTTTAGCTCTCTTTGGAAAATAGGCATGTTGTACCCAATCGGATCTCCCGAATTCAAGATCAAATTCAACTGAAACCCACTCAATCCTTCGGCAAAGGGATAGTTTTTTATGTTGAATTCGAAGGGGACTTTTCCAGGCCTAAAGCTTTGATTGCTCAGAGGGGTGTACATTTCGATGATGGCATCCGGATAATCGTTTTTCTCCTCGTAATGGAAAAAACTGATTTCAGGTAATACCAAGGAAATACTATCAGCAGTTTCGTGGGTAATAATAGTTTCTTTTTTTCTCTCCCTTTTGGAATCGCAGGAATAGGATAAAAGTAGAATCGACAGCAAAAGAGAAAGGCTTGTTTTGTTCATGGGTTAAAGGGTAATCCGCTAAAGTTATTTAAATTTAGTTTAAAATAGCTTACCTTTCGGTATAAATTATACCCTTATGACTGAGATTTTATATGATGAAATCCCCTCACTTGATTTGGCGGATTTTACTTCTGGAAATGCTGAAAAAAAGGCAGCTTTTGTAAAAAAATTAGGAGAAGCTTATCAAAATATCGGATTTGTGGCGATCAAGAACCACGGATTGAGCAAAGATTTGCAAAACAATCTTTATGCGACGATACAGGAATTCTTTTCCCTTCCCGATTCGATCAAGACAAAATATGAGAAACCTGAAATAGGGTTTCAAAGAGGCTATACCGGTAAAGGAAAAGAACACGCCAAAGGTAGAAATACGGGCGACCTCAAGGAGTTTTACCATATTGGCCAGGATTTGGGTTTTATCCCCGACACCGATCCGATCAGGGCTGAATATCCAGAAAATGTTTGGCCTGAGGAATTGCCGAAATTCAGGGAAATTGGTTTGGAAACCTATCGTACGCTTGAATCAGCCGGGAAAAATATGCTCCGGGCCATTGCACTTCACCTAGAACTTCCTGAAGATTTTTTCGAAGAAAAAGTCATTTATGGCAATTCCATCCTACGACAAATACACTATTTCCCGATAGAAAACCCCGATGAAGTGCCTGCAGATGCCGTACGCGCAGCCGAACACGGAGACATCAACCTGATCACCCTTCTTATGGGCGCAAGCGCAGACGGTTTGCAAGTTTTGAGAAGGGATGGAAAATGGATCCCCATCACCGCATTGCCCGACCAACTTGTTGTCAATGTGGGCGATATGCTGGAAAGGTTGACCAACAAGAAATTAAAGTCCACCATCCATAGAGTGGTCAATCCCGCTCGGGAAATGATGCACACAAGCAGGTATTCCATTCCGTTTTTTATGCACCCAAGATCTGAAATGGACCTCACTTGCTTGGAAAGCTGTATTGATGAAGACCATCCAAAGCAATTTTCGGACGCGACAGCCGGTGAATTCCTAGATGAGCGTTTGAGGGAGCTAGGTCTAAAAAAATAAACCATGGAAACCAGAAAAGGACGGTATTTTCTTTATTTGAAGGATGTATTGTTGCTTTCTGTGACCGCATTTGGAGGCCCGCAGGTCTTTTTGGCCATGGTTTTGGATACCATGGTCAAAAAGAGGGGCTATATTACTGAAGAAGACCTTTGGGAATTGAATGCCTTGTGTCAGGTACTTCCAGGTCCCACTTCAACACAAACGATCTCTGCAATCGGCTTCCGAATCGGAGGCCCATTGCTAGCTTACTTTTCCCTTTTTGTCTGGATTTTGCCCGCCACGCTGCTGATGATCATCGCGGCCTTTTTGATTGATTTTCTCCAGGAAAATACCCCCGGCGCCTTGAATTTCGCGAAATTCATTCAGCCCATGGCCATCGGTTTTATCATCTATGCTGCCCAAAAGACAATTTTCAAAATGATCAAAACAACAGAAGCGATGATGCTTATGATGTTTTCGGCCTTTATTTCATTCTTCTATAATTCTCCATTTGTTTTTCCCGTGTTGTTGTTGGTTGGGGGGATTGCCACCTCACTCAAATACCACAAGCAGCCAAAAGAGGAGGGAGATAAAAAACTGGTCATCTCCTGGTCCAATTTCTACCTTTGGGGTGGGATTCTGGTCTTGGCGGCAGTGCTGGGTGCATTGACCAAGAATCAATCGGTACTGCTCTTCGAAAATTTTTACCGAAATGGGAGTTTGATCTTTGGAGGCGGGCAAGTTTTGGTCCCCTACCTGTATACTGAATTTGTAGAATTCAAAAAATTTCTATCCTCTGAGGAGTTTTTGACGGGTTATGCCATCTCACAGGGAATACCAGGACCGACTTTCAGCATCAGTTCCTACGTAGGGGCTTTGTCCATGAGGAATTTTGGCCTTGGGGGTTTTCTGATGGGGGGATTTATCGCTGCTGCAGGGATATTTTTACCCGGAACGTTTCTGATTTTCTTCGTCATCCGTTTTTGGGATCAATTGAAGAAATACAGGCCGGTACGCGCGGCATTGGAAGGGATCAATGCGGTAAGTTGCGGAATGCTGATCGCAGCAGCTTATCTGCTTTTTGAGCCTCTTGAAGCCAATCTCTTCAATATCTTGGCCATCGTTTGCACCTATTTGCTTTTGCAGTTTTCCCGGCTCGCCTCACCTTTAATCATCGTCATCGGAATCCTTGCGGGGATTGCCTACAACTGGTTGGCCACTGGATTTTTTTTGCCAGCGTCTTAGTTCCCATTATACAATCGCCAATATCCAGAAGTAGGAATTTTTTTTCAAGATTCCCCAGATCCAAAGATGCTTTATTCAATTTTTGTGGAATCCTGATTTTGGAAATGCGCCCATCAGGGAGACAATAGCGGAGATCAGGAAGAAAATCAAACTGAAGGCTACAGCGGCATTTTTATCGATCCCTACATATTCATGGCTAAAAATAAAGACAAGTTCCCGCGCACCCACACCCCCAATGGTCAGCGGGAGCACAGCGATGATGGAGGATACCAAGAACACAAACTGGTATTCCAATATATTTTCATTAATGCCCAAGGAGATCAAGATGCAATAGGCACAGACCAATTGGATAACCTGACCCATGATGGAATACAAATTGGCCAACAGGAACGAGGGGAGGAATTTTTTGAACATCAGTTTTTGAACAAGGAAAAAAACCGGAAAAACCAATAGTAGCCCAATAGAACTCAAAGTTTTAAGAGGGAAATCATTGAGTAAGGGGAAATCGATTTTTACTACCAAGACCAAGCCAAAAAGAAGGAAAAGGATGGCCACCAAGCCACCCAATCTGTCGAGTAGGACAGATTGAAGTAAGGGTTTCAGGGGTGTTCCGTGGTGTTTGTTGAGCTTATACACTTTGTATCCATCGCCACCCATTCCACCGGGTAGGAAAAGGTTGTAAAACATCCCGATACTGTACAACTTGATGTTGTGGATTTCGGAGATGTAAAGGCCAATATTCCGGAAGTAGGCATTGAGGCGCAAGGCTGTCAGAAATTTACTCAGAATAAAAAGCAGCATCGCGATAAAAAGCCAAGTCCACTTTGCGGTGATGATCACCGATAAGAGTTGATCGGTATCGATTTTCCGGAAAACCAAAAAAATAGCCAACCCCGTCAGGATCAGCTTTAAGATTAATTTGATTGTTTTTTTATTCACCCTGAAAAACGGATTTGATTTTGTAAGTGGTTTTGTTCTGGGATTCAAAATACGTTCTCACGATGATCTCAGCAACAATACCTGTGGTAATGAGCTGGATCCCTGCCAAAAGGAATATAAATCCCAATAGGAGTATCGGTCTGCCCCAAATGTCTCCCCCGAGGATTTTCTCGACAAGCAAATAAATGTTGATCACGATTCCCACGAAAAAAGACAACATCCCCAAGGTTCCGAAAATATGGATGGGGCGTTGAAAATACTTTTGGAAAAACAGCATCAGGATCAAATCCGCCATTACCTTAAAAGTCCTGCTCAAGCCGTATTTAGAGGTTCCGTGGATCCGGGGATGGTGTTTCACATCCACTTCTGTCATGGTGGCGCCTTCTTGCTTGGCCAAAACCGGGATAAATCGGTGGAGCTCTCCGTACAGCCCCATGTTTTGGGCGATATCAGCCCGATATACCCTTAGGCTACATCCGTAATCGTTCAAATAAACTTTGGTGGTGTTCCGGATCACCCAATTGGCGATTTTACTTGGAAACTTTCTGAGTACAAACCCATCCTGTCTGTTGGCTCTTCTGCCTGCCACGACATCCCAGTTTTCGGAAATGGCTTTTTCCAACATCATCGGGATATCCGTTGGGTCGTTTTGAAGATCACCGTCCATGGTCGCGATGTATTCGGCACTGGCCATGTCTATCCCTGCGGAAAGAGCCGTGGTCTGACCATAGTTTTTATTGAATATGATCAGTTTTGTTCTGTTGTTGGCATATTTTTTCACTTCCGCCACCGTCTCGTCTGTGGCGCCATCTTCCACCAAAATGACTTCATAATCCAAATCCTTCAGTGCTGAATATGTGGAGGCTAACAGGGGTTTGATATTCTCCTCTTCGTTGAAGACGGTGATGACAACAGAAATTAATGGCTTGGTCATGAAAATAAAATTTCCCCAAAAATAGGGTTTTAATTCAGAGGCAACAAATAAACGGGCTAATTGAGTTTTTTGTAACTATTCAGGTGTTTTCAATCCAGTGATATACACATGGTTTTGTTACAAATTTTGGGACCTTTTGAATTCAGATCAAAGAATCAATCTGCTGAGCGTAAAAACGCGCCCACAGCCGGATTGACAATGCCCTTGACCGCAGGCAAATTCAAATCGGATCGGCTTCCTGTCCTGATTCCATGGTTTCTAAACCCGTAGTACGCACTGCTAATTTTAATTCAGGATGAAATTGCTTAATAATCAGTCAGTTGTTTGCTGTTTTTGACCGCACCATATCGGTAATGCGCCTTATTCTCTAAAAGTCTGATTTTCTTGCAGTTCCAACCCCATTTGAAAGCCCAATGCATATTGCGGGTTTTAACATTGCATTCAGGATTTTCTCATTTCAAAAAAAGGCAGTCATTCGACTGCCTTTTTTTGAAATGAGTGCTGTTCCTTGAATCGTAATCCGATCAATGTCGGTTTTTGGAAGGGTTCTTATTGGCGATTTTGGATGATATTTACGTTTTTATCCCTTATTCCCAATCCCAGAAGTTCAAACTCTTCATTTCCCCTTGTTTCTGTGGTCAGTAAAATCCGGGTATCCGACAATCCAATTACTTCGCAAAGGATGGCTTGGTTTTCAGAAGTAAATATTTTCACCAAAACTCTTCCCCCTTTTTCCTGAATGTCCTCGACTTTTATTCGTTGTACCGGTTTGGACTGAATCTGATCAATGACTTTCCATGCATTTCGATTGTATTTTCTGCTCAACTCAATTTGCAATTGGTTATCCTTTAGAAAATCACGTGCTTTTGTAAAATTTATTTCACCCTCTTGCCTATAAGTTGAAGCTGAATAACTGGCTGTCTTGGAAAAAACGCTGTTTTCAGGGTTGAAATTTTTGATATAGAGATGACTTGCGCCCCTAAGTGAGGCCTCTGTCTTTAATTTTTCCATCGCCCGGTTTTGGATGGTATTGATCGCAGAGATTGAAAATACTCCCTTTGCCTTTGAGAAAATATCCCCAGTTTTTTTTATTCCTTCGGTATTTTCGAGTTGATCAAGAATAACAATCTCAGCGATTGGCGTGTAACCTGGAAGATTCCAGGATTCGTCGAATTGGGCAAAAGTAATCGACGGCGCAAGGGCGATAAACAATAAGATCAATCTTTTCATATTCATCAATATTTGGTAAGGTTAGTTGATTGTAGTTTTATAAATAAAAAGACTTGCCGTTAAGATTTGTTAGAAAAACTTTAAAGAATACCCAAGTGATCGATTACATAAATCATGAACTTGCTTGAGTTCCTTTCAAAAGATAATTTTAGTCAATTTTTTAAACTAATCAAGCTTTTTATGATCTTCATTTTAAGAATTTTCTTCAGATTTCAACCTGATTATCTAACCCCAAGTGGGGTTCAAATCAAAAAGCCACTGATTATCAGTGGCTTTTTGATTTGAACTTTCTTTTTTGGAAATGGTCAGATAAGATTTCCTTGCTCATCCCATTGGGCAATTTCGCCTCGATCTTCGGGCTTTAAATAAACGGAAAGATATTTTTCCTCATATTGGAGCCCATGTTTTTTCATGACTTCCTCTGGTACACCGTCCCAGACATTTGCCCGGTTCCCAATATAGCCCAGATCTTTGAATCCCACCTCTGTGGTGAAGAATCCCGTAGCGGTGAGATTGCGCATCATGTTGAAAAACCTTACCCCTGTATCCACTTCTGGTTTAGCTTTTTCTGGCCAAGCGATAGCATCAATGACTTGCATCCGCTCGTTTTCTGAAAGCGCCATAAAGAGTTTGCCATAATGGTCCTCACTGAAATGGTCCAGCCACATCAATCCGCCCCTCATGGGCGTTTGGTAGGAAGGTTGGTCTTTCACCATGAACTCAATGAAATCAGGTACGCCCACTTCTGTCGCACTGCCGGAAATGTCATCCTTGGGGATAATGATGTCCACCAAGACATCGAGTTTCTTCCTTTCCTCATCAGTGAAGAAAGTTTCCGAAAGCAATTTTTGGTCTCGGAGATCTTCATCGGGTATTCGGCCGCCGACGGTACCGCCTCCTATTTTTGGCGAATATTCAAGTTTTTTGTCTTCGGGATTGCAAGCGGTCAGGAGGAATCCTGAGCCTATTGTTCCGGTGAAAAGGAGTTTGAGATTTTCTCTTCTGTTCATGGTTCCGGTCTTAAATGTTTTTCTTTTTTAATTCACTGATGATGAAATCCGACGTTCTCCAAGACAGGGCCAAAATGGTCCAGGTTGGGTTTTTATCCGCTTGGGATACAAATGGGCCCGCATCGACCACAAAGAGATTGTCACAATCCCATGCCTGACAATTGCTGTTCAATACTGATGTTGCCGGGTCATTGCCCATTCTGGTTGTCCCGACCTCATGGATGATCCTTCCCGGGGTGGCCAATCCGTACATGGTTTCAGGCCCAGGTTTAGTCCCCATCAAGATCGCTCCTGCGTTGGTCAGGATTTCCTCAAAGGTGTCCTGCATGTGCTTGGCTTGGTTGATTTCATGTTCTGTCCATTGGTAATGGAAACGGAGAACAGGGATTCCAAATTTATCCACCACATTTGGGTCGATTTCGCAATAATTGCTGTATTGGGGAATGCTCTCTCCTCTGCCCGACATGCCGACAGTGGTCCCGTAAAAACTTCGGATGTCTTTTTTTAGCCCAGCTCCATAGCCCCCGTTGGGACTAGGATTTCCGAATTCGTCTTTCACGTATTTCCTCATGGTATCCATGGCAAAGCCAAAACCATAAGAAGGCATGGACATGCCACCCCAATATTCAATGTGGTAGCCTCGGGCAAAATCCAGTTTTTTATTGTCAAGCCACCATGGCGTATAGACATGCATGCCTCCTACGCCATCTTCATTGTATCTTTCTCTATTGACCAGATCTGGAATAATGCCCATTCTATCTGCTCCGGTAGAATCATGCAAATACCTTCCGAGCATTCCGCTGTGATTGCCCAATCCATTGGGATGTGATTTGGATTTGGAATTCATCATGATCCGTGCGGATTCACAGGCAGATGCACCAAGGACGACTACCCTGGACTTGAGTTTGTATTCCTTCATGTCCAGTTTGTTCACATAGGAAACGCCAGTGGCTTTGCCGGCATCGTTAGTGGTGACTTTCCGGACCATTGCATGGGTATAAAGATCCACCTTTCCTTTTTTCATCGCGGGATGAACCAAACAGGTTCCGGCAGAAAAATCAGCATAAGCCTGACAACCGCGATTGCATTGCTTGCAAAAAAAGCAAACACCACGATCGTTGTTAATGGGGCGGGTGAGTATGGAAAGTCTTGAGGGAATGATAGGCAAATTGGTTCCTTTGGCGCCTTTGATCATGAAAAGCTCATGAAGCCTTGGTTTTGGAGGAGGAAGAAACAAGCCATCAGGCTCATTGTAAATCCCTTCCTTGGACCCAAATACACCGATCAACTTGTCAACTTTGTCATAATAGGGCTTGACATCATCGTAGCCGATCGGCCAATCATGCCCGAGTCCATCGATACTTTTTCTTTTAAAATCATTGGGACCAAAGCGAAGGGAGATTCTCCCCCAATGGTTGGTTCTTCCACCGACCATTCTGGATCGAAACCAGTCGAATTTGGTTCCATTTCCCCGGGTATAGGGTTCACCTTCCATGTCCCAACCTCCAATGGCGGCATCGAAATCACCAAAAGGGCGGATTTGCGTTCCCCCGCCTCTTCTCGGAGATTCCCATGGATTTCGCAGTTGGGTCCTGTCTTCTTCTTTTGCTGGGTCAAAGTCAGCTCCAGCCTCTACGACTGCCACTGTTAATCCAGCTTCTGATAAAATTTTAGAGGCCATGCCGCCCCCGGCACCGGATCCTACGATAATGACATCGTATTCTTCTCCGGCTGATTGGGTCTGAAAACTCATGTTTGATGAAATTTTTAAATTTGTTTACCAAGTTAATTTAAAAATTTTGAAATCAAAAAACCTTTGTGTTTCCAAAAGAAGAAGTTTGTGTTATCGCGGCAATGGGTTATTTAAATGGTAAAGAAAATATAAACTACGTCTTGCCTATTCATATCAATGGGGCCAAAAATTCCCAAATGGTCTCGAATACAATCAGGTGACCTTCTTCGGTGGGGTGGATGCCATCGGGAAGATTCAATGCCGGATTTCCGGCTACGCCTTCCAAAAGAAATGGAATCAAGGTGACATTCTCCTCCTGTGAAACCCGAGGGTAGAGCTCCCTAAACCCAGAGGCATAATCCTGGCCCATATTCGGGGGAATTTGCATTCCTGCCAGCAAGATTCTCGTCTTTGGATATTTCGCCTTGACCATTTGAATCATAGCCCTGAGGTTTTTTTCGGTTTCTGAAATCGCAATTCCTCTCAAACCATCATTTCCGCCCAATTCCAATATGAAAATATCAGGTTCCTCTTCCAGAAACCATTCCAATCTTGCCACCCCGCTTGCCGTGGTTTCTCCGCTCAATCCTCCATTGATGATCCGGTAATCGAGTCCAAGGCTATCGATGCGACTTGCTACCAGGCCAGGAAAAGCATCTTCGGCTTCTATGCCGTATCCTGCGGTCAGGCTGTTGCCAAAGAAAAGGATCAGTTTTTTTTCCGTCTTGGTTTCCTGCTGTTCAAGATTCTCGGATTGCACCACTTTTTCGTCCTTTGGGGCACAAGAAAAAATAGAGAGGGTCAATACACACAGTAGTATTAGGGAATTCAATTTCATACAGATAGACGTCTAGTTACATTTGGTTTCAAGGGGCCAAGTATTGTTGTTTGCCTGCTTCATGAAGCCAGCCCGCTGGGCAATAGTTTCAAAAATACGATTTTCAGCGCATTTTTGTTCAAAGCCAAGCCTATACCTTATATTTACGCCAAACATTTAAACCTTTTGGCCGTCTTATACTGTTACCTTGCCAACTAAAACCCCAGCAATTTTTATGAGTATTTTGAGTGTAAAGCAGGTTTCAAAAACCTATCAAAGCGGAAGCCGGAAATTGACGGTGTTGGATGAAGTGAATTTTGACATCCAGGCTGGAGACACCATTGCCATCGTGGGGCCTTCAGGAAGTGGAAAAACGACTCTTTTGGGCTTGTGTGCGGGACTGGATTCTGCGAGTACAGGCAGCGTAAGTCTCAATGGCCAATCCATGGAAAATCTCTCCGAAGACCAAAGAGCCGATATCAGAAGCAAATTCGTTGGGTTTATTTTCCAGAATTTTCAATTGTTGCCCACTTTGACTGCCCTTGAAAATGTGATGGTGCCACTGGAGCTCAAGAAGCGGAAAGACGCCAAGCAAAAAGCATTGGAGCTTTTGACGAAAGTCGGTCTTGGCAACAGGGCCACCCACTACCCAACTCAACTTTCCGGAGGTGAACAGCAGCGTGTCTCGATTGCACGTGCTTTTGCCAACGAGCCCAAGATTTTGTTTGCTGATGAACCCACAGGAAATTTGGATACGGAGACTGGCGAGATGATTGAAAAACTAATTTTTGACCTCAATAAAGAACAGGGAACAACCTTGGTTTTGGTGACCCACGACTTGGAATTGGCCAAAAAAACCAATCGGATCATCCATATCAAAGGAGGTAAAATTCAGGAGGACACTTATGCATAATCTTTCCTGGATCCTAAAAATGGCCTTTCGGGATTTCCGAAAAAATGTGGCCAAACTCCTGCTTTTTGTCTCTTCCATTGTGATCGGAATCGCGGCATTGGTCGGGATCAGTTCCTTTGGAGACAACCTCAGCCAAGACATAAACAATCAGGCCAAAGAGTTGATGGGGGCAGATTTGGAATTGAAAAACAATCAACCTTTAGGCGAACAGCCAACAGACTCCATTGCAACCCGAATCGCAGAGGAAATTAATTTTGCGAGCATGGTGGTTTTTCCGGCTACCGACGATAGCCGATTGACGCAGGTGAGGGCTTTGGCCGGTGAATATCCCTTTTATGGAAAGCTGGAAACCCTGCCCGAATCCGCTGAATCCAGTTTCAGGTCCGGCGGTCGCAAAGCATTGGTCGAAAAACTCCTCTTGGCTCAATTCAACGCCCAAGTGGGAGACAGTATCAAAATAGGTGAACTGACATTCCTGATTGAAGGGGAACTTCAAAAAGTCCCCGGCCAAACGGGCATCACCGCATCGGTAGCGCCTGCAGTCTACATTCCGATGGAATATGTCGAAGCAACAGGTCTGATCCAATATGGAAGCAGATTGAACTACCTCCGGTACTATGAACTTCCTTCTGACCAGGATCCGGAGTTGTTGAAAACAAAATATGAGGCCCAATGGGATGAGGCGCGGATTGATGCGGATACCTTGGCCGATCGAAAAAGATCCACAGGCCGGTCTTTCCAAAATCTTTCCAACTTCCTGAGCTTGGTAGCTTTTATTGCACTGCTTTTGGGTTGTGTGGGCGTTGCGAGTGCTGTCAATGTATTCGTTAAAGAAAAACTGGCGTCTGTCGCAGTATTGCGTTGTTTGGGTGTTTCCTCTTGGAGTGCAATGCTGATTTATTTGACACAAATCCTAATGATGGGTTTGCTGGGATCTTTATTGGGGGCGGGATTGGGAACTTTGTTGCAGTTTGCCCTTCCGGCGGTTTTCAAGGATTTTTTGCCTGTAGCCGTTACTGTTCAGGTTTCTTGGACAAGCGTAGGCTTTGGGGTGCTGACTGGGTTGTTTGTCTCGGTTCTATTTGCTTTGCTGCCACTTTTGAAAATAAGGAAAGTGTCTCCCATGGCTACGCTTAGGCCCGAGGCAGGAGAAACGAAAATCAGTCGTGATCCTCTTCGATGGGCGGTGATCGTGACGATTTTGCTCTTTATTTTCGGATTCAGTTTTTACCTTTTGAAAGATTGGAAGGTTGCTTTGGGATTCACGGGCTTTGTGGTTTTTGCATTTGCAACACTTTGGACAGTTGCACTGGGGATCATGTGGATGATCAGAAGATTTCTTCCGCTATCGCTCCAATACCCCATCCGCCAATCCTTAGCCAACCTTTATCGACCCAACAACCAAACCGTATCCTTGATCGCAACCATCGGCTTGGGAACGGCCATGATCAGCACGCTCTTCTTTGTCCAAAACCAGCTTTTGGATGAAGCGAGATTTGCAGGGAAGGAAGATCAACCCAACATGTTGCTTTTTGACATTCAATCCCATCAGGTGGATGCAGTGGCCGGCAGGATCAAAGACAGAAACCTGCCCATCATGCAACAAGTACCGATTGTGACCATGGCTTTGGAATCTATCAATGGGCTGACGAAGAAGGCAAATGAAGACCTTCCCGAAGAAGAGCGAAGGTCCAGGGGATTGTACAATCGAGAATTTAGGGTCTCTTACCGAGATACTTTGATCGCTTCGGAGCGATTGGTAAAGGGAAACCTGCGCAAGGTCGAAAATCAAGGAGACAGTGTTTTTGTTTCTTTTGATCAAGGCTATGCCGAAAGAACGGGAATCAATCTTGGCGATGAGATTATCTTTAATGTCCAGGGAAGGCCGATCAAGACCTTTGTGGGAAGTTTTAGGGACATCAAGTTCAATCAGGTTTCCACCAATTTCCTGGTTCTGTTTCCAGAAAATGTGCTGAACAATGCGCCAAAATTCCATGTCTTGATTACCAAAACGGCCAATGATCGACAAGCCGCCGATGTGCAGTCTGAGATTGTCCGGGAATTTCCCAATATTTCCGTCATCAACTTGGGGATGATCGTGGAGACGCTGGAAGAGATTCTTGGTAAAATCAGTTTTGTGATTCAGTTTATGGCCTTCTTCAGCATTATTACAGGGATATTGGTCCTCATCAGTTCTTTGATCATCAGCAAATACCAGCGGATGAAGGAAAGTATTTTGCTGCGGACACTTGGGGCAAGCAGCGGAGTCGTGAGCAAGATCAATACTTTGGAATATTTCTTTTTGGGGAGTTTGGCATCATTGAGCGGAATAATGCTGTCTTTTTTAGCAACAGGACTGTTGAGCAAGTTTGTTTTTGAATTGCCTTTTAGGGCAGCATTCAAGGAGGCGTTTTTCGTTTATCTTGCCATCACGCTGCTGACGGTCATCCTTGGCTGGTTGAATGGAAGGAAAATCGTGAAAGTTGCCCCTATGGAGATTTTGAGAGAATAGGTTTGCTGAAATAGAAGCAGTGGAAAACCTACACAAAGGATCCTTCAATTAGGGGACTTTGTGTGGGTTTTTTTATCTGAAATTCACCAGTTGATTGGGAAATTAATCAAATTAAGGTTTTGTGGTTTTTTAATATTTACCTATACTTGAAGTTTATAGCCAAACCAAACCGGATGAAAAAATCACTTTTGCTTTTTCTGATGCTTTTTTGTTCATTTTTTCTTGTGAAAAATGTAACTGCCCAAGTTCACGCAGGTCTTTACCATGGTGGTGTCTTGAGCCAGATTGGGGTCGGTACGGATATCGATAAAAAATATTTTGGGGAAGTACGGTTTCTCGCAGGTGATGTGGTGAACTATGTCTATGGTATTGAGGCCTTAGGTCATGTCAATTTAAAACGATCCGATTGGTACAATGTGCACCTTGGCTTGATGTTGGGTATATCTTCAATTGATAATGGTAAATTTGGTTTGCCCATTGGATTGAGTTTCAAACCCCTTGAAAACCACCGACAATTTTCCATTTTGTTGGAAGGAACGCCCATGTATGCCTATGATTTTACTGTAAGGGCTAATATTGGATTGCGCTATACTTTCAGAAAAGACTAATAATACTCTTTTTTCTCATCGCTAAAAAACCGGATGCTCTTTATTGGGAGATTCGGTTTTTTTTATTGGCACAAAAAAGATTATTTTTCAATGTCAAATCACAAGACTATGAAAAAATCAATACTGCTGCTTCTTTTTACAATTTTTCTATTCCCCGAATCCAATTTTGCGCAAGTCATGCCTTCTCCCGATCGAAAGGAAGGGGATGGACCTTATGATCGGCTCATCATTCGGGGTGTCAACCTGATCAATGGGACAGGTTCGCCTACCATTGGCCCTGTGGATATCGTGGTGGAAAAAAACAGGATTGTCGAAATCAGTGTAGTGGGCTATCCCGGACTTCCGATAAAGGAAGGGGGAAGACCAAAAGCAGGAACCAATGACAAAGTCATGGACTTGGAAGGACATTATCTTTTACCAGGTCTGATCGATATGCATGGACATATTGGGGGTGCTGGGCAGGGAACTCCAGCCGAATACGTATTCAAACTCTGGATGGCGCATGGCATCACGACGGTGAGGGATCCTTCTGCAGGCAATGGGCTGAATTGGGTCTTGGACCACAAGAAAAAATCGGCGGCCAATACCATCACCGCACCCAGGCTTTTGGCCTACACGAGTTTTGGTCAAGGGGCCACAAAACCAATCACCAATGCGACCGAAGCGAAAGCCTGGGTGAATGAAAATGCAAAAAAAGGAGCAGATGGGATCAAATTTTTTGGAGCCAAGCCGGAAGTGATGCAGGCCGCGATGGAAGAAAACAAGAGAATTGGTTTGAGATCTGCCATGCACCATGCCCAAATGGATGTGGCCAGGTGGAATGTCTTGCATTCTGCCAGGGCTGGACTGACGACCATGGAGCATTGGTATGGTTTACCGGAAGCCCTATTCGAAGACCGGACCATTCAGGATTATCGATTGGATTACAACTATCAGAATGAGCAGCATCGGTTTGCGGAAGCGGGAAAACTCTGGAAGCAGGCTGCGGCGCCTTATTCAGATCATTGGAACAAAGTGATGCAGGAATTGCTGGACCTGGATTTCACCATTGATCCCACCTTCAACATCTATGAAGCCAATCGGGATTTGATGCGGGCAAGAAGGGCCGAATGGCATGAAGAATATACCTTGCCTTCTTTGTGGAGGTTTTATAAGCCTTCCCGAGAATCCCATGGCTCCTATTGGTTTGATTGGACGACAGAGGAAGAAATCCAGTGGAAAGAAAATTACCGCCTTTGGATGACCTTTGTGAACGAATACAAGAACCGTGGTGGAAGGGTGACGGCAGGATCTGATTCAGGTTTTATTTATCAGTTGTATGGATTTGCCTTTATTCGGGAATTGGAATTGCTGCGTGAAGCGGGTTTTCATCCCTTGGAAGTCATCAGGGCAGCCACCCTTCATGCTTCGGAGGCCTTGGGAATGGACAATGAAATCGGCTCAGTGGAAGTTGGTAAATTGGCGGATTTTGTAATCCTTGAAGAAAATCCGCTTCAAAATATCAAAGTGCTTTATGGCACCGGCGCGATTAGAATCGGGCCGGACAATGAACCGATCAGAGTTGGCGGAGTGAAATATACCGTCAAAGACGGAATTGTATATGATGCCAAACAAATGCTGGAAGATGCCCGCAAGATCGTACAGGAACACAAGGCCCGGGAAAACAGTCGGATCACGCAACCTGGATTGGATTGGTAGGATCTTGATTGGTAAAAGGGATTTTTTCTGAAATTCTCAATTAATTTAAAATGCCTCTTATTGTGTGTTGGTGATGAACCCCCTTAATGAAGTCAATATTTATTGAAAGCGCTCTTAATTATCAAGTAATCCCCACTTTTCAGCCAAAATATGCCCGAAATTCAAGTGAATAATACCAAGTTGTTTTATGTCAAGGAAGGGAATGGGGAGGAGACCGTTTTCTTTTCCCATGGATTACTTTGGAGTCATAAGATGTTTAGAGAACAAATAGACTTCCTTAAAATTAAATATACCGTGATCGCCTATGACCATCGTGGTCAAGGCAAAAGTCAAGTGTCCGAAGGGAATTATGATATGGATCTGCTGACTTTGGACGCACTGGCCTTGATCGATGCGCTGGTAGGCAAGCCCGTTCATTTCGTGGGTTTGTCCATGGGGGGATTTGTGGGGATGAGATTGGCGGCGAGGTATCCGGGAAGAATCAAAAGTTTAATCTTAATGGAAACTTCCGAACAGCCAGAACCAAAAGAAAATCTCCTGAAGTACAAGCTCCTCAATGCTATCGTTCGGTGGTTTGGGGTGATTCCACCCGTTGCCAAATCGGTGATGAAGATTATGTTTGCCAAAAGCTGGCTTGAAAATCCGGAAAACAAAGAATCGTTTGATTATTGGATGCAGGAACTCAAATCCAATCATAAATCCATTGCCAAGTCGGTGGAAGCAGTCATCTACCGAAAGGGTGTGGAAGAAGAAATCAAGAAAATAATCTGCCCGACGCTGATCATCGTAGGTGATGAAGATGTGGCCACCACACCCGAAAAAGCAAGATTCATCCAAAAATCCATTCCCAACTCCAAAATGCACCTGCTTCATGGTGCAGGACACAGCAGCAGCATCGAAAAACCTGATGAAATCAATCGGCTTCTCAGTGACTGGTTGGCGGTCCACTAAGCCCTGTCAATTAATAATTTACAAATAAATCCAATTTTTTTTGGATGCAGGGAAACCTTTCCTTACATTTACATGTATATACAATTAATACAAAAACAATAGATACACGTGAAGTTAGAAGAAGCCATAAAGCAAAAAGAATTCAAAGACCCTTTCAACAAGGCCGTGGTCAATTTGCTTTATAGCCAAAGCTATATTGTATCCAACCAAAGCTGTTTGTTCAAGCCTTTGGGGATATCACCGGAGCAATACAATGTTTTGCGAATATTGAAAGGCCAAAAAGGCCAACCGATAACGGTTTCTTCGATTCAAGAACGGATGTTGAACAGAATGTCCAATGCGTCTCGATTGGTAGAAAAATTGAAACAAAAAGAACTTGTCATCAGAGAGGAATGTCCCACGGATAGAAGGCAAGTGGATATTTTGATCACCGAGAAAGGCTTGAAAATTTTGACAGAATTGGAAGAGGCCGTTTATGCCTTCAATAGGAAAATAATCAATCTGTCAGAGGAAGAAGTGGATCAACTCAATTTTCTTTTGGATAAAATGAGAGGCTGAGTTTTTTTAAGCCTATTGATGTATAGACAAAGAATGTAGAGACATAATAAAAAAAATAAAATATAAACAAAAACCAATAAAATCATGAGCACATCAACAGCAAGTACCACAACCAAATGGGCAATTGACCCAACACATTCTGAGGTTTCATTCAAAGTGAAGCACTTGGTTATCTCTACGGTAACTGGAAATTTCAAAAGTTTTGAAGGTTCGATAGAAACTGAATCTGAAGATTTCGACCAAGCAAAAGTTGCTTTCACCGCGGACATCGACAGTATCGATACCAATCAGAAAGATAGAGATGCACATTTGAAATCAGGAGATTTCTTTGATGCAGAGAAATTCCCTAAATTGATTTTTTCAAATGGTGTTTTGGAAAACAAGAATGGCGAATTCACATTGAACGGTCATCTCACCATCAAAGACATCACCAAGCCAATTGAATTGTCGGTGGAATTCGGTGGAATCGCCGGAGATCCTTACGGAAACACCAAAGCTGGATTTGAACTTGAAGGCAAAATTAGCAGAAAAGAATTTGGACTGACCTGGTCAGCAATCACCGAAGCGGGAAGTGTAGTAGTAGGCGATCAAATCAGGATCATTGCCAGCATCCAATTGGTGAAAAATTAAGCAAGAAAAATTGGCTTGTCCAAGCCATGGAAATAAATGCCCAGGCTTGGACAAGCCCTTTTGAAAAACCAATAGCATACGCAGCCATTAAAAAAACAGCATCATGAAACCACGCATCACAGGGATCCATCACATCACCGCTATCGCCGGCAGTCCACAAAGAAACATCGATTTCTATACCGGGATTCTTGGGCTCAGGCTGGTGAAAAAAACGATCAACTTTGACGCTCCAGGCGTTTACCATTTTTATTTTGGGGATGAGTTGGGAGCACCTGGAACCGTTTTCACCACTTTCCCTTTTGAAGGGGCTAAAAAAGGAGTGAAGGGAACAGGGGAGATGACGTATACGGCATTTTCAATTCCAAAAAACGCACTCCCTTTTTGGGTTGCGCGACTGGAAAACTATAAAATCCCGATTTCTTCAATCCTCAAACGTTTCGATGAAACGTACATCAGGTTTGAGGATCACGATGGAATGGGGATTGAGTTGGTGGCGACGGATGATGATAACCGCCTTGGATGGTCTTATGGGAACATTTCACTTGAAAATTCCATCAAGGGTTTTTTTGGAGCAACGTTGAATCTTAAGGCAAAAGAAGCCACAGAAAGATTAATGACACAATTTATGGATTACCATTTCATTCAGTCCGAAGGGAATAGATTCCGATATGGAACCCAGGGAAAGCCCGGGGATATCGTTGATATTGTGGTGGATGAAAAGGGAAAGCCAGGAGTCCAAAGTGCAGGAACAGTGCACCATATTGCTTTCAGGACAGCCAATGAAGCCTCTCAATTGGAGGTGCAGAAGATTCTGATGGAAAATGGCTATCATGTAACCGAGGTAAAAGACAGGAATTATTTCAAATCGATTTATTTCCGCGAGCCAGGTGGAGTGTTGTTTGAAATCGCGACAGATGAACCCGGTTTTGCCATCGATGAGGATGTGGATCATTTGGGAGAATTGATCAAATTGCCCGATTGGGCTGAGCCAAACCGTGAAAAACTCGTGGCAAGATTGGCAAAGGTAAAATTGAATATTGAAGACTATGGCTGAAATAAAACAGGCTGGGAAAAAGATTGAGGATGCGAATAAGGTTGCAATCCTGATCCACGGCAGAGGAGCAAGTGCAGAAAGCATTCTTTCCCTAAAAGATTATCTACACCTGGAGGATTATGCATTGTTTGCACCGCAGGCAGTTGGAGGCTCATGGTATCCTTACAGTTTTATGGCGCAGGAAAAAAATAACGAGCCAGCCTTTTCCCAGGCTATGAAAACCATAGATGATTTGGTGAAATCGCTTTACAAAAGAGGTTTCAAAAGCGAGCAAATTTACTTCATCGGTTTCTCGCAGGGAGCTTGCCTTTCCTTGGAGTATGCAACCCAAAACGCCGAAAAATACGGTGGGGTAATCGCCTTTACGGGAGGTTTGATCGGAGAACAATTCAATCCCTCCAAATATGCAGGGGACTTTAAAGGCACACCGGTCTTCATAGGATCAAGCAAGCAGGACATGCATGTCCCCTTGACAAGGATCCAGGAATCTTCCCTATTGATAGAGAAAATGGGCGCAAAAGTCAAAACCCTGATCTTTGCAGATTCAGAACACACCATCCGGGAGGAAGAGATTGAATGGGTGAATGCCAATATTTTAAATTGAAATTGAGTAATACATTTCATAAAAAAAGAGAAGCCTATTTTTTGGGCTTCTCTTTTTTCTTTTAAAGTGAATAGATAATCACTTCCTAATCGCTGTAAATCATGACCGGATGCTGGCAAACCTTACATCCTAAACCTATAAAAGGCATCACTCCAGCGGAGCTCATTTTGCAGTTGCCTCAGATTGGTACTTCCATCAATGATGATGTCTTCAATACCCGCTATTTTGGCAAAATCAGACAGGTGTTCCGAACTAAGATTCTGACTGAAGCAGGTGTGGTGTGCACCTCCGGCATAAATCCACGCCGCACAGCCCGTTTTCATATCGGGGAGTGGTTTCCACATCACCCTTGCCACAGGAAGGTTTGGCAAATCAAATGGCGCTTCGACTGCCTCTACCTCGTTTACCACCAATCTAAACCGATTGCCCATATCCACGAGTGAAGCATTCAATCCTTGTCCTCCCGGTGCATTGAAGACAAGTCTGACGGGATCTTCTTTTCCACCGATGCCGAGGGGATGGACTTCGCACCTTGGTTTTCCGGCAGCCAGCACTGGATCCACTTCCAACATGTGGGCACCCAAAACCAGACTGTTATCAGGGTCAAAATGGTAGGTATAATCTTCCATAAAAGCATTTCCACCCTTCAATCCCGCTCCCATTACCTTCATTGATCTTACCAAAGCAGCGGTTTTCCAATCACCTTCTCCAGCATAGCCATACCCTTCGGCCATTAATCGTTGTGTTGCGATTCCGGGAAGTTGTTTCATTCCGTGGAGGTCTTCAAAGGTGTTTGAAAACCCTTTGTATCCTCCATTGGCCAAAAATGCCTTCATGCCCAGTTCGATTTTAGCGGCATCCAACAAGGATTGTCTTCTGGAGCCATTTTTCACTAGATTTTCGGCAATCGTATAGGCATCTTCGTATTCTTGGACAAGTTTGTCTACCTCTAGGTCGGAAATGGAATTGATCACTGCGACAAGGTCTCCGACGGCATGGGTATTTACCGAAAATCCGAATTTCAGTTCCGCCTCGACTTTGTCTCCGTCGGTCACGGCAACATTTCTCATATTGTCCCCAAACCTCACAAATTTGGCCCCTTGCCAATCGTGCCAGGCATTGGCGGCTCTTGCCCAGGTGTCAATTTCCTTTACGGCTTCCGGATCTTGCCAATGTCCCACCACTACTTTGCGGCCAAGGTTCATGCGGCTTGTCAAATAACCGAATTCACGGTCTCCATGGGCACTCTGGTTGAGGTTCATGAAATCCATATCGATCGAATTCCACGGAATATCCCTGTTGAACTGCGTATGGAAATGCAACATCGGTCTTTGCAAAACCTTCAGCCCATTGATCCACATTTTAGCAGGGGAAAAAGTATGCATCCAGGCAATGACCCCGATGCAGTTTTGATCGTTGTTTGCCTGTTGACAGATCGAATAAATCTCCTCAGAGGTTTTCACCACGGGCTTGAACACCACGGTGATGGATAATTCCGCTTGATCGTTAAGTCCGGCTACAATGGACTCCGAGTGTGCGGCAACTTGGAGTAAGGTTTCTTCTCCGTATAAATGCTGACTTCCCGTCAGGAACCAGATTTGCTTGTTTTTAAGGTTATTTATCATCTAAGTTAGGTTTGTTGTGCGCCATTCATTTGTTATCAAAAATGAATTGATGCATCAAGATTGAAGCAAGAGCATGCATTGAATGGAAAATGAGACACCGAAAACTTGGGTTTTCTCATTCAAGCGAATTATTGATTTCTCTGAATTTAATTTGTTGTATCGTTTCCTTAAAAAGGTGAATCCATGGTCGATATTGAAGCCCAAATTGACACCTTGTAAAAGGGTTGCTTTTCTTCGATAAGACTTGGAAACACATTTTTCTTTGGATGCTCAATATACCAATTCAAAATTAAGCGTATTAATTACACCTAAAAAAAAGAAAAAAAATATTTCCCTGACCTTATTCGCTGGAGGAGGGGATTTCGATCCTTGGGATAAAATTTTGTACGTTCTGAAACTCCTCCTCATATTTATCCTTGTCCAGTCGATAAAAGAAGGCTCCTTTTTTTGAATTGGTTTTGTCTTTTTCGTCTTCTTTTATAAGTAAATTGGTCGAAAGCACCTTTCTGGTAAAGTTTCTTTTGTCGATTTTGGTATCGTAAAGGCTTTCATACATGGCCTGTAAATGTGGCAGGGTGAATTTATCAGGCAACAATTCAAAAAGAATGGGATGCATGGCTGCTTTGTATCTGAGTCGTGTCTTGGCCATTTCCACCATTTCTTCATGATCAAAGATCATCTTTGGAAGGTTTTGTATGGTAAACCATTTTGCATGGAAACTGTCATTGAGCTGCTGCATGTATTTCTGGATATCTATGAGCGCAACGTATGCAACCGCAATGGTTCTTTCCACAGGATCCCGATCAGGTTTGCTGAAAACCTGCATTTGTTCCATGTAGACATCATGAAGCCCTGTCAGCTGGTTGAGAATCCTGATGGCGGCTTCGTCCAAGGATTCGTCGGGCGCCAGAAATCCGCCCATAAGACTCCATTTTTCCTTCTCGGGAGCAAATCCCCTTTGGATGAGCAGCAACTTGTAATCTGTTCCGTCAAAACCGAATATGATACAATCTACTGCTACTAAAATCCGGGTCTGATTGGAATATTTCATTGTGCTGGGAAGGATTGGTTGTTTCGAGCAGTTTTTTTTGAAAATTAAATATAGTGCTCCTAAAGTAGAAAATAAGCAGCTTTAAATAATTTTATGAAAGCTTAAACTCAATTTGGTTGATTTTTCCAGTTTTTTTTCAGGGAGAGTACAGAAAATCAATCTGCTTAGATAATTCATTGGAATGTCCGAAAAGTCTATATTTTCCAAAGTAAAATTCTTTTTTCATTCCCAAATATTACGGATTTTGTTTAAAAACAAAATAGGTTGGATTTTAAGATTAAAACTTTTTTTATCAAATAATCTAAGGGAATAAAAGGAATCAGTATGTGTGACGGGACCATTTTTTTAGCAAAAAACAGGTTTGTGGAATCCATCAAGATTTAAGACTTTAACCCAAAAAAACTTTTTGGACTGTTTAGATCATTTAAGATGGATTCCTGGGATTAATAAAATTAGGAATTGAGGTAGACCCCATTTATTTAAATGCCAAAACATATTAGTGTGTAAAATACATTTAAAATTGTTTTCTTGATTTTATTTATTTAATATTCGAATGAAAATTTATTGCCAATTATACATTAGGTTTCCCAATGGGTTTGAAACTGTTTGAAAATCAGCTTATTCGGAGAATAAGACGTAGCGCCGATTTAGTCAATTCAAAAACAGGTAAGAGAGACTGATTATTAAGCAATTTTTGGTCAGTATGGAAGTGGTAATGCATCACTCGGGTCTAAGCCTTGTTCTTAAGAGAAGAGTTTTATGTTTCCTCAAAATATTGAAATTCAAAAAAATGTTTTCTGATAGACATTTCAAATTCTCATCAATGGATAACTCTTGATCAAGGAGCAATTTACTTCCAATGAATCACAGAAAATCACTGACCGTGATTCCGATATTTCCCGATTTAAAACCCAAGAAATAGAAGTAAAATTTGTCAGTATCGATGGACTTGAAACAGAGAGAATCCACTATGTCAGGCTCCTAAAAGCTGATTGAAAACTGCAAAAAAAATTAACCTATTAATATAAACCTATGAAAACAAAAAGCTTAAAAGGGACGATGCTACTGGCTGCGATGCTGGTTTCCTTCATTTCCCTGGCCCAAAACCGCTTGATCATCAATGCTGATCAAGGTGATGTCAGGATCAACAAACACATCTATGGGCACTTTGCGGAGCACCTTGGAAGAAGTATATATGGAGGTATTTGGGTAGGACCGGATTCTGATGTTCCGAACGAAGACGGGTATAGAAAGGATGTAATGCAAGCTTTGATCAACCTGGAGATTCCAAATTTGAGATGGCCTGGTGGTTGTTTTGCGGATGAATACCACTGGACAGATGGAATCGGAGATCCTGCCGAGAGACCCAAAATGGTCAATACACATTGGGGTGGCGTCATAGAGGACAACTCTTTTGGAACGCACGAGTTCATGAACTTTGCCAAGAAAATCGGTACAGAGCCCTATATTACAGGAAATGTTGGAAGTGGTTCTGTGGTGGAAATGTCCAAATGGATCGAATACATCAATTTTGATGGCGTGAGCCCGATGGCCGAATTGAGAAAAAGAAATGGTCAAGCCGAACCATGGGGCATCAAGTATTGGGGTGTTGGCAACGAAAGTTGGGGTTGTGGAGGAAATATGACGCCTGAATACTATGCCAACGAATACAGAAGGTATGCGACTTATGCCAGAGATTATGGCGGCAACACACTTTATAAAATCGCCGGGGGTGCAAACAACTGGGATTACAATTGGACAGAAGTCTTGATGAAAAATATCCCCTTGGAAATGATGGACGGTATTTCATTGCATTATTATACCGTCGCGGGCACTTGGGAAAATAAAGGGAAAGCCACAGAATTCAACAAGGAAGAATTCCTAGAAACGCTTCGAAAGGCCGCTTTAATCGATGAGTTGATCAAGCGTCATGGAACCATTATGGACAAATATGATCCTGAGAAAAGAATCGGGATGATCATTGACGAATGGGGAACGTGGTTCCAAGTGGAGCCCGGAACAAATCCCGGATTCCTGTATCAGCAAAACACCATGCGCGATGCCCACGTAGCAGCTATTTCATTGAATATTTTTAATAAAAATGCGGATCGTGTGCATATGGCGAACCTTGCCCAGACAGTCAATGTCTTGCAAGCTGTGATATTGACGAACGATACGGACATGATTCTGACACCAACTTATCATGTTTTTGATCTGTACAAGCCTCACAAAGATGCTACTTTGCTTTCACACGATTTGAAATCCGAGGAAGTGGGTTTTGGGAAGGAAAAAATGGAAGCATTGAATGTTTCAACATCTAGATCTGCGGATGGAACCGTCAATATCAGTATCGCCAATATCAATCCTGACAAAAAAATCGATTTGGATGTTGTGCTGAGAGGGATTGACGCAAAAACAGTAACGGCTGAATACATCACCGCTCCGGCCATCAACTCCCACAATACTTTTGAAAATAAAGAAGTGGTAAAAAAAGCAGCTTTTAAGGATTTCAAACTGAACAAGGACAATTTAAAAATCTCTGTACCCGCAAATGCGATTTTGATGGTAAGGGTTAAATAATTTGATATGAATGATAAATATGTAATTGGCCTTGATTATGGTTCTGACTCTGTCAGGGCTGTTTTGGTGAATACTTCGGATGGAAACTGTCTGGCCAGTCATGTGTATTGGTATCCTAGATGGAAAGAGGGGAAATATTGCGATCCAATTTCAAACCGATTTAGGCAGCATCCTTTGGACCATCTTGAAGGATTGGAACAAACCATCAAAGGGGTTTTGTCAGCGTCGGGAGTTTCTAAAGATCAAGTAAGGGCAATATGCGTGGATACCACAGGTTCTTCTCCAATGCCTGTCGATGAAAAAGGGCAATCTTTGGCTTTGAAACCGGAATTTGCCGATAATCCGAATGCCATGATGGTGATTTGGAAAGACCATACTGCCATCAAAGAAGCGGATGAAATCAATGAGGCAGCAAGAACTTGGGGAGGTGAGGATTTCACCAAATATGAAGGAGGGATATATTCTTCAGAATGGTTTTGGGCAAAAATCCTGCACGTCATCAGAGAAGATGAAGCGGTCAAAAACGCCGCTTTTTCCTGGATGGAGCATTGTGATTTTATCACGGCCCAGTTGATCGGTTGTGAAGACCCCTTGAGTTTCAAAAGAAGCAGATGTGCTGCAGGTCACAAGGCCCTTTGGCACGCGTCATGGGGAGGTTTGCCGCCAAAAGAGTTTCTTGGAAAATTCGATCCATATTTGACAGATTTGAAAGATAGGCTTTACACAGAAACCTATACTTCTGATGAGGTTGCCGGCCACCTGAGCAAAGAATGGGCTGAAAAGCTGGGGTTGTCAGAAGATACGGTAATTGCCGTAGGTACCTTTGATGCCCATGCGGGAGCTGTCGGTGGAGAAATCACAGAAAACACATTGGTCAAAGTGATGGGTACTTCCACTTGTGATATTATGGTCACCCATAAAGAAATACTTGGAGACAAATTGATTTCCGGGATTTGTGGTCAGGTGGACGGATCGGTAATTCCCGGGACAATTGGCCTGGAAGCGGGTCAATCAGGTTTCGGTGATGTATTGGCTTGGTTCAAAAATCTAATTGTCAAGCCTTCCATAGAGCTTATTCAGAAGAGTACGCTCATCAGCGGAGATCAAAAAGAACAATTGATAGCTGAAATAGAGGATCAAATCATCATCAGACTTTCCGATGATGCCATCAAAATACCGGTTTCTGAGTCTAAAACAATAGCTTTGGACTGGATCAATGGAAGAAGGACACCGGATGCGAACCAAGCTCTGAAAGGAGCGATCCGGAACTTGAACATGGGAACGGATGCGCCTAGGGTTTTCAAAGCTTTGGTGGAATCCATTTGCTTTGGCTCCAGGAAAATTGTGGATCGATTCCGGGAGGAAGGCATTCAGATAGATGCTGTAATTGGATTGGGAGGCGTGGCGAAAAAATCCAATCTGGTCATGCAAACCATGGCGGATATTTTGAACATGCCTATCAAAATTGCTACGTCGGAACAAGCCCCAGCTTTGGGTGCAGCCATGTATGCAGCGGTCGCTGCTGGTATCCATCCATCCACTCAGGCCGCCATCCAAGCGATGAGCAATGGCTTCGACAAAGTCTATGAGCCCATCGAGGACCATGTCGCCATTTACGAATCGCTTTACCAGCAATATATTGTGTTTGGGAGTCAAATTGAAGAAACTACAAAATAGTCTATAAATGAGCCGTCAAAGCCAATACCAGGAATTGAAGAAAGAGTGTTTTGAAGCCAATATGCAATTGCCCAAATTGGATTTGGTCGTGTACACTTTCGGGAACGTGAGTGCCGTAGACAGAAATAAAGGGGTGTTTGCAATCAAACCTAGTGGTGTTCCCTATGAAGAACTGAAGGTGGAGGATATTGTCATCTTGGATTTTGACAATACTGTAATCGAAGGGGAAATGCGTCCTTCATCGGATACCAAAACCCATGCATTTCTCTACAAAAACTGGCCAAAAATCGGAGGGATTGTCCATACCCATTCTACTTATGGAGTAGCATGGGCACAAGCTCAAATGGATATCCCGATTTTGGGGACCACCCATGCAGACCATTTGACTGCAGATATTCCCTGTGCACCCCCGATGTCGGATGACTTGATTTTGGGAGACTATGAGCAGATGACCGGACATCAGATTTTGGATTGTTTCTCCGACAAAGGGCTTTCCTACGAAGAAGTGGAGATGGTCCTGATCGGAAATCATGGTCCTTTTGCCTGGGGGAAAAATGCAGCCAAAGCAGTTTATAACAGCAAAGTGTTGGAGGAAATAGCCAGAATGGCTTATCTTACCCTTCAAATTAACCCCAAGGCCCCAAGGCTAAAAGAAGCATTGATCCGAAAACACTATGAACGGAAACACGGAAAAGATGCCTATTACGGTCAAGGATGCTAACCAACCCATGGACATGAAGAAAAACAACCTGAAAATCATGCGCATTTTCCTTGCCCTTTTTGCAGGAATGCTCTGGAGCTGCAACTCCCAAAAAACCGAAGAAAAAGAAATGGAGAAAGAAGAAATCAATTTCAAAGTCAAAGTACAAGAGGTGGCCATTGGCGATCAAAAAGCCAAAGTATTCCATCTTTCAAATGGGAACGGAATGGAAGTGGAAATCTCCAGCTTCGGTGGAATCATTTCCAAACTGATCGTGCCGGATAGGGACGGAAAACCCGAAAACATCGTACTCGGTTATGAAAATATTGCCCAATACGACACCAATCAGTATTTCTTGGGTGCCTCCGTGGGAAGATATGCAAACAGGATTGCCAAAGGAAAATTTGAATTGGATGGTAAAGTCTACCAACTCGCCAAAAACAACGGAGAAAACCATCTCCACGGTGGACCATTGGGCTTCAACCGTAAATTCTGGGATGCTGAACTCATCGAAGGGAAAGAGTCCATGAAGGTGAAAATGACTTATCTCAGTCCTGATGGTGAAGAAGGTTATCCTGGGAACCTGACCACGGTTTTGACTTTCGAACTTACCAATGACAATAAGCTCTTGTTGGAATTTCAGGCCGAAACAGATCAAGCGACCATCATCAACCTTACCCACCACGGCTATTTCAATCTCAGCGGAATGAAGGAAGACGTTCTCGGTCATGAGTTGGTGATCAATGCCGCCAAATACACCCCGGTTGATGCAGGCTTGATCCCAACGGGTGAATTGGCTCCGGTGGCGGGTACCCCATTTGATTTCAACCAGGTACATTCGATCGGCGAAAGAATTGATCAGATCCCAGGAGGCTACGACCATAACTATGTGGTCAAAGAAAAGAATGATAAGAATTTGGTCAAAATGGCTGAGGTTTACCATGCCGGTTCAGGAAGGACCATGGAACTGTTTGCGGATTCCCCAGCGGTTCAGTTTTATTCAGGCAATTTCTTGGATGGAAAACAAACCACGAATGGCATCACGTACAACAAACACATGGGTTTTTGCTTGGAGCCACAAACATTTCCCAATGCACCAAATGAACCAACCTTTCCAACGGCAAGGTTGAATCCAGGCGAAAAATATACCCACCGGATTGCTTACCATTTTGGGGTGAGATAATTCAGTTGGGCTACGCCAATAAAAACCACCTTCAAAGTCATTACTGCTTTGGAGGTGGTTTTTTTCTGTTCTTTTTTTCTGAATTTTTTAATCAGAAGGGAGTAATTGACTCAATTTTTGAAAAATATATCCAATAAACATCCTTATTTATTTATTGTAATCCATTGATTTAAAATAAAATAGAGCAACTTTTATAATTTACTCAATGTATTGAGTAAATTTACTCAATACATTGAGTAAATAAAAAATGGACTACCAAAGAAAAGAAAAAGACCTGATCCAAAGGCGTCTTCAAGACGAGCCAAGAAGGTTTATTCAGGTGATATATGGTCCCCGACAAGTTGGGAAAACCACAATGGTCCGGCAAATTGTCAAGGCCTTGGACTATCCGCATGCATTGGTGGCGGCGGATGCGGTGCCAGCAGGAGACAGCATCTGGATCGCGCAGCAGTGGGAAAATGCCCGTGTCCGCCATCAGGCCACAAAAGACAAACCCTACCTGCTCATCATCGATGAAGTTCAGAAAATCGACAATTGGAGTGAACAAATAAAGGCAGAATGGGATAAGGATACCACCGAGGAATTGGATATCCGAGTGGTGCTATTGGGTTCATCAAGGTTGATGTTGCAGCAGGGACTTACCGAGTCATTGGCGGGTAGGTTTGAAGCCACCTATATGGGCCATTGGTCCTATGGAGAAATGCATGACGCTTTCGGTTTGACTACAGAGGAATTTATCTGGTTTGGGGGATATCCAGGAGCCATTTCCCTGAAAATGGATGAAGACCGATGGAAAGGTTACATCAGGGATTCCCTTTTGGAAACCAGCATTTCCAAAGATATCCTGATGCTGACAAGGGTTGATAAACCAGCTTTGATGAAGCGCTTGTTTGAGTTGGGGTCGGTGTATTCAGGACAGGTACTGAGCTACACCAAGATCATGGGCCAGCTTGCCGATGCGGGCAATACCACCACTTTGGCCAATTATCTGGAGTTATTGAATGATGCGGGGCTCTTGGGGGGACTTGAAAAATACAGCCCAAACATGGTCCGGAAGCGTTCCTCCAGTCCCAAATTCATGGTGCACAATACGGCAATCATGTCGGGGATTTCCACTGAAACTTTCCAGACCCTGATCGCTGACCCCAAAGTTTGGGGAAGGTGGGTGGAATCTGCCGTGGGCGCTCATTTGATCAATCAATCCTTCAAGGACAAGAAACTGTCTCTCTACTATTGGAGGGAGGGAAATGAAGAAGTTGACTTTGTGGTGGAATACAAAAAAAAGGTGATTGCCTTTGAAGTCAAGTCGGCCAAGACAGGAAATCTTTCAGGCTTGAATGCTTTCAATAAAAAATTCAAACCTGAAAAATCCCTTTTGATTGGCGATGATGGCATCCCTTGGCAAGAGTTTTTACGAATGGATATTGTGGACTTATTTACATAAAAGGGGGTCATTCCGACTGCTTTTTATGTATAATTTCCTTAAAAAATAATTTTGTAAAATATTGTTAATCAGTCAATAGTGTCACTTTTAAATATTTTACTCAGTACATTGAGTAAATTTACTCAATGTACTGAGTAAAATATTATCCCTGCCTTTTTTGGATAGATATAGAGAATACCTTTGCAGCTTACGATCACCGATATCGGATCTCGACTTGGGTCACTCCGGATTTGATCATGTCCAGCTTTTCTGCTGCCGCCCTTGAAAGATCAATGATTCTCCCCTTTCGAAACGGACCACGATCATTGATCCTGACGCGGACGGTTTTGCCATTGCTCAGGTTGGTCACCTCTACTTGAGTGCCAAAAGGAAGCGTCGGGTGTGCGGCGGTCATCTTTTTTGCATTGTAAATCTCTCCATTTGCCGTTTTTTTGCCATCAAGCCGATTCGCATAAAAACTTGCCTTTCCTTGTACCTCCGTCATTTTACTTTTGGTGACAGGGGTGTTTTTGGTGCTTTTGCATGCTCCCGTGATCAGCAATCCTGCGATAAAGAATGAGGCTAGGAAACGTATGTAAGTATTTCTCATATCGGCACAACAGTCAATTTTCAATCCAAACATGTCAAAATGTGGGATTTATGTGAAATCAATTGTGCCTTTCGCCCAGGACAGCCAGACAAGAAACAGGGTTGATCGAGACTTTTCCCAGCCAAGTAAGAACCATTTGGCATTTATTTCCAAGCCCGGACACCCTAAAATGAGTACCCCACTTGACTGCCTTTTTCAGGGTCGAGGACCACTTTTGCATGGACTTCAATTTCCTGCTGGAGCTCTTCCACGTGACTGATGATGCCCACGATCCGATTTTCATGGCGAAGGGATTTAAGGGTTTCGAAGACCACCCGCAAAGCACTTTTATCCAATGCACCAAATCCCTCATCAAGGAAGAAAAAACTCTGGTCCGCTTGGTTGAGGGATTTTACTTTTTCCGCCAAGGCCAAAGCCAGGCAAAGCGAAGCCTGAAAAGTCTGTCCTCCAGATAGGGTTTTGAGCAGTCGTCTTTTTCCGCCATTCAGGTAATCGATGACCCAAAAGGTGTTGTTGTCGTCAATTTCCAAACTCAGGCTGTTTTTCGTCAGTTTCATGAAACGCAGATTGGCGGTGTTACAAAGTTCCTTGAGATAGATCAGGCTGACATATTTTACAAAACCGTTTCCTTTGAACAATCCATCCAGTTCTTTTAAGTTGGACTCCCTGTTTTCCAGCTTTCCATATTTCTTTTGTAGGAGCTGCTTTTCTTCCCATCTCAGCTTGCTTTCCTTGATGTCTTGGTCGAGCAAAGTGAATTCCTTTTTTATGGCATTCAAGGCCAATTTTTTTTCTGACAATTCACTTCGAAATTGCTCAAAAGTTTCTGGGCTGAATTCAGACACACCGGTTTCCCCACGCAATTCCTCCAATTTGGATTTGACCAATAAACTCCGGTCTTCAAATTGCCTGATTTCCGCGTCCACTTTGTCCGCATCCAATGAATGATGGAACAAGGCAATCAATGCTGACTCATCCTGAAAGCCATGGGTTTGTTTCAAGGCTTCAAATTCTTCCTTCAATTCCTGGATTTTGTTTTCGGTCTCAATGACGGACTTCTCGAAGTTTTTCAGGTCTGCCAGGTTGGTGGCTTGTTTGGATCGGGTTTCCCGCAAAACCTTTTGTTTTCCTTCCAACAGAAAAGTGGTTTCCTCAATATCCCTTTGTACTTTTTGGATGGTTTGGGAAATGATATCGGCTTCTTTTTCGAAGAAAGGTTTACAGAACAATGTGTCTTTGATTTCCTCTTTTTTTGCCGAAATGGTAGTAACCAGCCCCATCAGTTTTTGCTCAGCCGTCCGCAGGTCTATTGTTTCCCGCTCCAAAGCAGTTTTTGACTCCTCGGCCTTTTTCCTGGAGGCTTTAACGGTAAGAAGCAAGGCCTCCTTTTTTTGCAAATCCGCATCTGTTTGCTGGATAAATCCAGACAAAGCTTCCTTGGTGTGGAGGTTTTTGGCTTTGAGGCTTTCTTTTAAAATACCCAATTGGGATTGAATCGCTTCCAAATCATTCAGTTTGGTGGATTGGTTATGCAATTGGTTTTCAAACCTGATTTTTTGTTCGGAATGGGTGCGCGCATACTTGGTGATATTTTCCAAAAGAATCTTGGCGGCCTCGATTTCTTGGAGATTTGCTTTTAATTCCGCCTCCTCTTCTTGGTCTTCGATGGGATGTGGATGCGTGGTGGATCCGCAAAGCGGACAGGCTTCGCCCTCGGTCAACAAATGTAAATGGGTGGCAAGACCTGTTTTCTGTTGTAATTTCTCCCTCTCCATTTCCAATTTCCCCAGCAGATGCTTCTGGGAAATGTTCCAGGACTCAAAACTGGTTTCCTGCAAGGGCAATTGTTTTTCCAATTCCTGGATCACCTTTGCCATTTCAAATCCGGAGGCTTCCAAGGCCTTGAATTCTGAGTGCATTTTTGTCAGTTGCGCCTCCCATTGATTCCAATCCCTGATGGCACTTTTCAATTCCGCCATTTGGGCAAGGTCGGGCAATGCGATTTGCTCTGCGCTGCTTTCATTTTTTTTGATGTCACTTTCCAATTCCTTCAGCCAATTGGTTTTTGCTTCGATTTCAGGCTGTAATTTTTCCACTAAGAATTGGGCTTCCTTCACAGCAAGCATCAGGTTTTGGATTTCCATCACCTTTTTGAGGTCCCGGATTTTGGCTTCCCGGTTGGATTTTTGTTCTGCTCGCTCCTTGAGCCTTAGCTCTTCTTCTTCGAGTTTGGCAATTTCCAATTCGTAAGCCTCCTTGAACCTAGAGCAGTCTGTCACACTCACCCTGAATTTCTCCAAATCGGATTGCTTTTCCTTGATCAGGTTCCAAACGGGTTTCAGATAGGTTTTGGCGCGTAGGAAATCTTTCCAGATGTTTTTCTTCTCAACGATCTCCGCTCGTTTTTCTTCCAAGGATGCCCATTCCTTCAAATATCCCTGCAACTGTTGGTTTTTGGTCTGCAATACTTCCTGTTTGGAAAACTGGGTTTCCGCAGCAATAAAAGCCAGCTCAAATTGCTCGGCGCTGAAGGCGATTTCCTTGATTTGGATTTCCTTTTCCTCTAGAATTTCCTTGGAGTAACTTTCCAAAGCCAGCAGTTGGGTTTCCAACCTGATTTTTTCCTCCCTCAGGGCTTTGAGTAGGCTTCCGGTTTTTGCGGAAAGATCGAAACGTTCCAATCCGAACAATTCCTTCATCATTTCTGCCCTTGGCCCGGGGGTGAGGTCGATAAATTCCCGGAATTTGCCCTGAGGGATGATCACCGTTTGTTTGAAATGTTCTTTTTTCATCCCAACCAATTCCTCCGCCTTTTGGGTGAGCGGTTCCAAAATCCCGTCCCGCTTTTCGTAAAAAGTGTGTTCGGCTGGACGGATATCCTCAAAGTTTTTCGGATTTCTTTTTGCCGAATACCTAGCCAAATAGGTTTTACTGTGGTTTGGACCAGCCCGAAATTCAAAAGTGATCAGCAGGGTTTCGCTCTGAAGATTGACCATGCTGGTTTTTTCTCCACGATCGGAAAGTCGTTCCGTGCTTCCATACAAGGCCAAAAGGATGGCTTCCAGAATGGACGATTTTCCACTGCCGACTGCGCCAAAAATACCAAAAAGGCCTGCGGCAGTCAACTGGGAAAAATCGATGGTTTGGGTATCTTTATAGGAGTACAATCCCTGAATATCAAGTTTTATGGGTATCATCCTTCTTCGTTTTGGCTCATGACTTCTTTAAAAATTCCGACAAGGTCTTCGTTGGGTTCCTGTCCTTTTTCACTTTGGTAAAACATCTTGAAGAGGCTGACCATGTCCTTTCCCAGGTCCTCGACTTTTAAGCTTTGGTTTTCCAAACCGAGCGGATTTTTGATCTGTGGGATGAGATTCACGATTCCATCATGGGCTTTCATGATGGCTTTTCGAGTGGATGCATCGATGGAATGTTCGGTGACGTAAGTGATTTCCACAAAAGCATAGGGGTTTTGCTCCAGCCAATTGAGTGTATCGGGAAGGTTGTCAAAAGTCTTGCGGTATAGTATCCTCCCGGAAGTCAGCCCTATTGGGGAATAGCTGACTGCCCTGTTTGGCTCGGCTTGCATGAGAACCACTTGTTTTTGTTGTTCCGCTTCACTGAAGGAGTAGGCGAGCGGGGAACTGCTGTACACCACAGGAAACGGGGATTTGTCCACAGCATGGTAGCGGTGCAAATGGCCCAATGCCGCATATTGAATTTGTGTTGGGAGATTGTGGGTGAAAATCGCCTGGGTGCCACCAACGTGGAGGATGGGTCTTTCACTTTCGGGTTCAGGTTCGGGTTTTTCGCCCTCTTTCATAAAGAAAAAATGACCCAAAAAAAGATTCACCCCATTTTGATCACAGTACTTATCCGCCAAATTTCTCCATTTTTCTTCCAAAACATTCCGGAATTCCCCTTCACGGTCTACTTCTCCCAGATAGGTTTTCAGCAAAACCTCATTGGCGTAGGGAGCAAGTAGGATTCTGATCGGGAAATTGAATTTCGGAAGCTTCATTTCGATAAATCCTGCCTCTGATTGCGTGATTTCGATCCCGGAATCCAGCTTTCCGACAGGGATCACCGTGTCATATCTTCCATAGAAAAAGATGCCGATCTCCCTGGCCAAAGGGTCTGGAGCCTCTACAAACTGGGTGCTGTCATGATTCCCTGAAATGGAGATAATTGGCCTGGTTCCGTTTTTTGAGAGCTTTCGGAGGGATTTATAGAGGAGTTCGACGGCTTCGTGGCTGGGGTTAAAGGTGTCAAAGATATCACCGGCCAAGAGGACCATGTCCACCTCATTTTCATCTGCGATGGAGATGATTTCGTCCAATACCAATTTTTGTTCTTCCAACCGGGAATACTCCTGTAATCTCTTGCCGAGATGCCAATCGGCTGTGTGGAGGATTTTAATCATAGCTGAAAAGTCTTCTGTAGATTTTGGTGAAAATAACTTAACTTTAATCTTTGAGAAACTAAAGTTATCAGCTTGGTGCTTCCCTTCCAAGTGAGATTTTAATAAATGACAGCAATTGGCATGAATTAATTTATCGTGTGGGGATGGAAAAAATGACTGTTTAAAAATCTGTTTTTTTGAGTTATAGTTTATAAGCCAATCTAAATCCTGTCATAATTGCACGCAGATTAACTTGATCGGGGACTATTAATGTTGTTGAGCCACCAGGTACCATTCTTTGATACATGGTGTAGTCAAAATCTGCAAAGCGATATGAAAGGGTAAATCCTAAATCAAACCTATTTGATACCGATATACTTGTTAATAAACCACTCTCAAGGTATAGACTGTTTGATCTTGGTCGATCACCTTCATGAATAAAAGTTATTCCTTCCCATTCAATGCTCTCTAAATTGTAAAATGGAAATGTTAATCGAGAAAATCCTATTTTTTGAAATGGGCGAAATTCAACTGATTTGTTATTTAAAATAAATCTGTAACCAATTAGATAAGCTAATTTTTGTACCTGATATTTTTCGTGAAAATTAACCTCCATAGGGAATTGATTATTACCGAAGTATATATTTGCCAATTCTACATTGATAGCATTAGAAGATTGTCCAAAAGATAAACCATGCACCCAGAACCTTCCCACGAGAAAATTGACCTCTAAATTTATATCACCCCCTCGTTTGGCATGTGCATGGTTTTTTTTTGAAAAATATAGAACATCTAATTGTTCATCACTTCTTTTTTCAAAAACCTTTTGATCAAAACCTTCTGTAGATGTTGAGGCAAACTTCCCAAGAGGTATAAGTGCTCCACCACCTACTGAAATTTCAAATCTTCCGGCATTAGTTTTGTTCTTTTGTGCAAATGCATTATTTGAAAAAGAAACTAAGAATATGAAAATGATTAATCTAGCCATGGTTTGTTTCTTATCAAACTATAGTTTATAAGCCAATCTAAATCCTGTCATAATTGCTCGAAAATTTACTTGATCAGGGACTATTAATGTTGTTGATCCACCAGGTACTATTCTTTGATACATGATGTAGTCAAAATCAGCAAATCGATATGAAAGGTTAAATCCTAAATCAAACTTTTTTGACAATAATATAGTTGATAATATGCCGGTCTCAAAATATAAGCTATTTAATCTAGGTCGATCTCCTTCGTGAATGACAGTCACACCTGGAAAATTAATACTTTCTAATATGTAAAATGGAAAGGTCAATTGAGAAAAACCTACCCTTTGAAACGGACGAAACTCAAATGATCCGTTATTTGGTTTAAATCTATATCCTAGTTGATATGATATATTTTGTAAATTAAAATCTTCATGAAACCTTAACTCTGCGGGTCCTTGGACATTTGAGAAATAATTATTTGCCAATTCTAGACGAACAGCATTTGAAGATTGTCCGATGGATAAACCATGCACCCAGAACCTTCGTGTAAGAAAGTTGATTTCTAAATTCATGTCTCCTCCTCTTTTGGCGTGTCCATGATTTTCTTTTGAAAAAAAACCTATATCATATTGTTGATCACTTCCTTTTTCAAAAACAGTTTGTTCAAAGCCTGTAGTTGATGTAGAAGCAAACTTCCCAACGGGTATAACAGCTCCACCACCTATTGAAATTTCAAATTTTCCTGCATTAATTTTATTGTTTTGTCCTAATAGCTTATGCGAGAAACAAACTAATAATGTGATAATTACCAATCTAACCATAGATTATTTCTTTATGATTATTCTTTGTTCGTTGACTACTTTTCCTTCAAAATAAATTTTTAACCAATATTCACCATTCGGTAGGTGACTGATATCAAAGGTTGATTCTCCTTCAATTCTTATATTTGTTCTTAGTGACGGAGTTTCCAATCTTATGATTTCTGTTTCAAAACCAAGTTTTGGATTGATATCAATGTTTACTAAGCCACTTGTTGGGTTTGGGAATATTTTGAATGATCCAAAGTTGTAAAAGGTTATATTTCTAGTTTTTATCGTTTGCCCATTAGCTGATTTTGCATCCACTTTGAAGCTAATATTCCCTCCGCTAGGCATCTGGATCAAAACATTATTATTGTTCCATATCCAATATGGTGCGCTACCAGATGTATGTGTCCACTGTATATTTGCGGCAGATGGACAAATAATGTTGGTTATGATTTGACCTGATGATACAACATTAACGGTATTGAGCGATACATTACTTTGTGAACTGCTTGTGTATGTCCCATCCAAACAAGCTGGTGCGATGTTAATTGGGAAGTTTTGTATTTTGGTTGATCCCGATCCAGTCACTGTTAACCTAAGAGTGTCTGTTCCTGATAGATTAGGAGAAATAGATACTATATGGGTGCCATTGCCAGAAGTTATATTGAATCTATTATTAACAGAAGTCCAACTATAGGTTACTCCAGAAGCCTCTTGTACAGAATAGGTGAAATTACTTCCAATATTTATATTTTCATTTCCCGAAATCCCACCGACATAAGTCCAATATTCCATGGTATTTGCCACAACCTGATCCTTTAAATGATACACAGAACCCATTAAATCATGTGCTACTAAAGGACCGTCATTACCATACTTTGAAATATATTTGGTTGGTTGAAATAAAGAAGAAGCGGATTTTACGGCAGAATGCTCAGTTAAACCACCACCTGTTGTAACTTGAAAGTTTACAATTTTTGCATCGTCAACTGAAGCTACTTTAACATAACGATTATCATTTTTCCAAGATGATGAAGTTGATTCATAAATCATATTATTTGGACATGTGTATGGCGTATTGACAGCCTGTGTCCAGGAAGGATTTGTACAACAAGATTGGTCGTTGAAGCAGGTGTTTTCCATCATTGCTTTTGTAAATCCATGACAGTTGTAAGTTGCTTGGGAATCACAACCCGAAAGTTTCTTAGAGCCATGCTGCACTCCAATCATCCAAAAATCATCCCCTTGGTTGGGATAGCAATAATTGGATTGGGTGAATCCTTGAAAGGAAAATAGTAAAAGCAAAATATAAATAAGGTATATATATTTCATAAAAAGAAGTTGAAATAATGTGTTGACTATTTAAAAAGTTAATTTTTAAAAAGCAAGTTTACCTAGTGTTAAAGTTAGGGAATAATTGTTAGAGATTTAATAAATATTTTGTTCTTTCATTCTGGATAAAAAATACTGGAATCTTTTACCTAAATGCCAGGTTGCTGTATGGAGGATTTTAATCATTTGGGTTAAAATTGTGATTTCTAAAATAAAATCATTTAAATTGAAATTCAATTAAGTTTCAAGTTAGAGGCTTCATGATTCTCATCCAAATATTTACCATGCGGATGACACAGAATGGCACATTAATTGTTTAAATGCGGAAATGAAATTAACCTTACTCCTATTCTTTATCGTACTCTCCATGAGCCCCTCATTGGCTTCTGGAAATGGCGGGGAAAAAGATGCCGAAGCAAAGCTCAAAATACAGGAAGGAATTGCCAGTTTTTACGGCCGGAAGTTCCACCTGAGAAAAACAGCAAACGGAGAAACCTTCAAAATGGAAGAGATGACCGCCGCACATAAAAACCTCCCTTTTGGAACTATGCTGAAGGTCATCAATACCAAAAACAACAAAGTGGTCTGGGTCCGAGTCAACGATAGATTGCCGCAAAATTCCAAGAGAATCATTGATTTGTCAAGGGGAGCTGCAAAGGAACTGGAGATGATTCAGGACGGAATAGTCAAGGTAAATATTGAAGTGCCGGACCAAGAAACAGTTTTTTCACTGATGGATCATTTTCAGGACGAAGTTCCAGAAGGCATCAGACTAAGGGTCTACGAGGAACCGATTGATTTTGAGAAACCTGATCTTTGCTTTTCGAGTCTTGCCTTGAACTTGAATCCAAAATCAACAGCAAGTATTTAAGCTACTTATTTTAACGTACAACAATACTTTTTCAGCGAATCGCAGAAACCTCCATTTGCATAATTAATAGAATAGGTATGGTTCAAATTTCTAATTCCCATTACCTCCCAAATCTCGCCTTTTCAGAAGTTGATTCCTGGCAAAACCCAAATTTTGGATTTACCAAATAGAGAGGTTCATTTTGAATAAAAACGTCTTTTTGTTGAGATCATTCCACCGGGGGCTCTATTTTATTTGGCAGATAAAGCAATTTGTTGTTTTCAAAATCAAACAGTGTCAATCCCCTCAACTCATAATAAGCCGTCCAATATTCCCGCAAGGATTGGATATAGGACCTGCGGTTGCTGTCCTTTTCCTGTTGTGCGATATTGAGATCTGTAATGCTCACATCGCCGTTTTGGTATCTTCTTAAAGAAATTTCATAGCGTTTGTCGGCGACTTCATCCGAAAGCTTGGTGATTTCCATGCGTTGTTCCAGCATGGTGAAATTCCGCACTTTGGTAAAAATCTCCTGCTCGAAGTTGATGATATCCTGCTCTACGGTGTAGGCGATCAATTTTTTATTGGCTTGAGCCTGTCCCATTCTGGCTTTGTTTCTTCCCCAGTCCAAAACCGGAATTGAAAAGTTGAGGTTGAGAAGGGCCTGGGTATTTGGGTTTGAATAAATATCATTCCAATACAAAGCCGCATTGTTATAGCCATAGCTTGCGCCCAAGTTCATGTAAAACCGCTGTCCTCTTGCTTGTGCCACACTGGCATCGGCCTCCAGCTTTCGCCTGTCAAAACCCAATGCGTCAGCCCTATTTTGAAATGCCCGCTCAATGGCTTCTTCCACCGGGACGTCAAAAGTTGGGATTGTGCTGGGTGGGATGAGCATCAGGTTTGTTGCCTCATTTAAGCCCACATAGGATTTTAGGATCAGGGAATTGGTTTCCATATCCAATCTGGCTTGCGCCAACAATTGCTTTGCCTGCAATACCTGCAATTCAACCTGTAGGAGTTTGTCTTCATAGGTGGTTCCCAAATCGTATCTTCCACGCTCGATGGTAAGGATTTCCTCAGTGTTTTTGAGGTTTTTGTTGGCGATTTCCAGATTTACTTGGGCATCCAAATAGTCAAAAAAGAGGAGCGTGACGATACGGCTGATTTCCTCCATTTCCTCCACATACTCCCTTTTACTTTCCTCAAAAAGCAAGGGTTCGATTTTCTTGTCCCATTTCAGGGGATTGAATGCGAATATAGGTTGATCGATGCGGACGTTGACCGGGACGCCGCTCCATCGGGTTTGCGGGGAGGACCCGGTGGCGAGATAGTTGTCAAATCTGTTGGTGGAAGAATTCACCGAGACCACACCGCCCGTTGCGGCGATCACTTGCTCGAGTCCCAATTCCACATCCATGAAATTCTGCCTTACCTCGCGAAATTCAATGGTTCCATCGGGTTGGACGACGTTGTTGAATGATTGGGAATAACTTGGGATGGTTCCGCCGAGTCGAAGTTGGGGGTTATAGTTGGATCTGAAAAAGCGGTATTGGAAGAACCTGTTTTCTTTTCTGGTTTCGGCACGTAAAGCTGCCGGTGATTGATTTTTGGCTCTGGAGACGATGTCTTCCAAGGTATATTCCAAGGATTGTTGGCCTGCCGCAGAAAAATGGATCATCACTGCCATGCATACTCCAATTTTAAAAAGGATAATTTTTTTGTTCATACCACTTTGGTTTTTATAGAATGCCTACAAACGGCAATCCTTGGGAAAAGTCATAATGTCCTCCACTGGGAGTTGCCAAAACAAAACATTGGGAGGGTGAAATGGTCATAATATGGCCAGAATCCCCCAATGTGATAAATTGATAAGCATGATTAGGAAGCAAATACCCATTGCCCATGCGCCAAAACTATTGATCAGGATGGTTTTGGTCCAGATCAGGTACCCAATATCGAATTTTTTTTTATTTACCGAAAGGCATAGTCTTTTTTCTTTTGAGGAAAAGCTCTTTTTAGCACCTTTTGGTGCATAATATTTAGTCGACTAATTTTATTCAAGAAGTTGTAAATGAAAATGGTGATGTTAAATTGATCGCCAGTAAATCGAATGGTCGAGCTAGTTTTAGGGTCATTTCAAGAGTTACTTTCCGGTAAAATAGGGGCTATTAAAAAATAACTAAAATGAAAAATTGTTTTCAATTTATATGAGTATGAAAAATTTATTTAAAATATATTTCTTTCAAATTGCCCTATTATTTTGTTTTTCGTGTGGTCGGAATAACGCCAAAAGTGTAAAGGAGTTAGGTTTAGTCATCGACATTCAAGCCGAAAAGGAAATATTCCATAGCGACATGTTTGATGACTATGAGATAATTCCGTTGGAGACCACTTATGACGGGCTTGTAGGTGAGATTTCGCAGATTCTTCTTTTTAAGGACCTAATATTTGTACTTGATCGCAATTTGGCGAATGCCTTATTTATTTTCAGTAGAAAAGGAAATTTGCTGCGCAAAATTGAAAGCAAAGGGATGGGACCCGGTGAACTTTTTGCACCTGTCAATATTGCATTCAATGAAGCAGATCAAGAATTGATTGTTTTTGATGGCCGTCAGGCGAAGTTTCTTTTTTATGATGTTGAGGGGAATTTTTTAAGGGAAAACAAGAAACCCGAACTGTTGTCTGTTTTTGACATGTTTTTTCAAAAGGACTATTATTATTTTATTGACGACAGGGTGGAAGACTGGCATAGAAGATTGTTGGTTACAGACAGGGATTTGAAGGAAATTCTAAGGATTGATACTTTTTTTGATGGGGATTTCAGGATTATCAATGGAAAAAAGAACCGATATTTTTATGAATCCCACGATGGGAATGGGTTTTATTACAAAGAGCGGAACCACAACAGATTACTTGCAATTGAGGAAAGTAAGGTCATTCAGCAGTATTTATTTTCATTTTCTTCTCTGGGATTTGAGCCAAATTCGGAAAGGGTGTATCAGGCGCATGAATTCAGTCGGGAGTTTTGGAAAAGTGGAGAATATGCGCTGGGTGATGAAATGATCGATTCGAAAAGATATGCTTTCCTCAGTGTGGACAAAGGACAGGAAGTCAGGTTTGCACTTTGGGATAAAGAAAAAGGCAGTGTAAATATGATTACAAATATGAAAAACGATATGGACGGAATTTCTCCTGACATCTCCGGGATTCCACCTTTGAACGCACAGTCCAATCATTTGATATGGGCCATCCATCCCCGTGATTTGGCCAACTACCACCGGGGAAAAAATTTGGAAGATAATCCATTTCTGGAATTTGCCTCTAAAAATGGAATTGATGGGGATGATAATCCCATTTTGTTTATCTACACAATTAAAAACTGAGTTTTTGGATTAACATAGGACCTATTGAAGGTATTTATATAATAGTTTATAAAATCAAAAGACTTTTCTTTTTGATCTTAAAATAATTAAACTAGTTTCATAAATCATTAATCTTATGTTTTAGTTATTTGTTTTGATTGTTAATTTCGTTGGTAAGTGCTGGTAGTGGTTAAGGTTAATTTAAGATGAAATTTACAAAAAGTATGAAAAAAACATCAATCCATATTTTTATCGTCTGGGCATTTTTCTCATGCGGGCAAGGTCAAAACAAGGAATTTGTCTTAGAAACAGGCAATCTGGAATTCTCCATTCCCATAAATGACTTGGCTTCTTCCAATCCTGGGATGATCAGCATCTATGACTCGGATTCCGGAGAGCATGTCATGATCTATAACCATGTGATCAAGAAACTTCAGATTTCGGAATTCCCCTCGGGTAAATTAAAATTAAATATACCCTTGGAGTTTGAAAATGAAAAGAGGAATAAAAGATTTACCGGAGGGACTTTGATCGCAAGAGATTCGATATTTGTCACGTTTTTTCCTCCTTCAATTGGGATGATCAATTTTGAAGGAGCATTGATGTATGAGGAAAAGCTTCCAGACGCGAATTATAGCGTCTCCCATATTGGGAACGGCAGTATGATACCTTTATTCAAATCGCATGGAAGGATCTACGGTGCGCAGCCTTTCTTGATGGATCACCATCGGATGACTCAGGAAGATATACAGAAGCAACAATTGGTCTATAGCGTCAGTTTGGAAGGGGATAGTTCCGCCTGGCATGATGTATTTTATGACGCCGCTTACTGGGATCAGGGAAAAAAACTATCCTACTTCTCTTGGGCCAAACGAGGAAGTTTGATTTACATATCCCCATTCTACGATCATCAGATTCAGGTTTTCGATACCAAAACCAACAAAATCGTAGAAGTCAAGGAAGTTAAATCCAAGCATGTCGAAAAATTCAATATCGTCAACGAGTTGCCAGGGAATGAAGATGAATCTGTGATGGCCACACTCGAATCCAGTCAGTATGAAACCTTCTTGTATGACAAGTACAGGGATATATTTTACAGAATGATCTTGCCTGCATTTCCCAGCGATCAAAAGTATGATATAGAAAAGTTGAGGTTGATGGAACGCTCCAGGCCCGTGACAGGGATAATGGTGCTTGATCATGAATTAAATGTGCTGACAGAACATATTTTCGGCCCATACGAAATCCACTCCTCTGACAATTTCCTGGTAGGAAAAGATGGTCTTTATGTCTCCACCAACAACATGAACCGACCCGATTTCAGCGATGACCAGATGCGGTACAAGCTCTTGAAATTTACGGCTTCAGACTAAAACACAGAAAATTGTCCATTTCAATTTTAAATGGAAAATCCTTACCTTCATGGGAAACCCTAAATCAGGAAACCATGAAGCTTCTCATTTCAATATTCAGTTTTTTAATTCTTACGGATTTTGCCTTTGCTCAAGAAATCCCATCGAAAGAGATTCAAATCACCTCCGCTGTGCTTGCGGCTCCGGAAGACAAGAGGGCTGGCGCTATGGTCTATGGCTTTGATGAAAAAGGGGATTTTGTGGTGTTAAGAAAGGGGGAAAATGAAATGGTCTGCTTGGCAGATGACCCAAAAAGTCCAGGATTCAATGTTTCCTGCTACCACAACACACTCGAACCTTTTATGGAAAGGGGAAGGAGCTTGAAGAAAGAAGGGAAATCTTTCCAAGAAATATTCGATATCCGGGAGGCGGAGGTGAAATCAGGGAAGTTAAAAATGCCCAAAGACGGGACCACCCTTTTTGCCTTGAGCGCTGAGGATGCGGATTTCAATACCAAAACAGGTGAAGTGAAAAATTCCTATCTGAGGTCTGTGGTGTACATCCCTTGGGCCACTGTGGAAAGCACAGGCCTACCTTTAAAACCATCGGCTCCGGGTATGCCTTGGATCATGGATCCGGGAACACACAGAGCCCATATCATGATCAATCCTCCTAGAAATTGAGGAGGATTGATCACTGATTTTTAGAAAATCTTTATTTTCAGGGTTAGGAAATATCCCGAGAGGCAAGAATTTTTTAAGAGAGATTTAAGAAGGGAAATAAAATTTTATTTCCCTTTTTTCCATTGTCCCATGGTTTTCATCTGATTCCTGTTCCGTTTGGCTTTGGAGTTTTTGTTTCCACGCTTTTTTTCCAACACCTTGGGTTTGGGTTTTGGCTGTGCCTTTTTTTCATGGAAGGATCCTTTAAAATCCGGGTCTTCTTTACGCTTCTGGTAATCTATTTCCCGATCATACCCTTGTTTTTCGATGAAAGGTGTTGGGGCAATTTCCACTTCCTCAGGGATTTCAGATTCAGGAACTTTCATCCGGATGATTTCCTCTATTCTATCGAAATGGTAGATCTCCGCGGGATTGTAAAAGGTGATGGCCTTTCCTTCATTTTCTGCCCTGCCGGTACGGCCGATCCTGTGCACATAATCCTCATAGATCAAGGGGACATCAAAATTGACCACGTGGCTGACCATACTGATGTCCAGTCCCCTGGCAGCCACATCCGTCGCAACCAAAATCCTGACTCCTCCGGCCTTGAAATCTTCCATGGAGTTGATCCTGGTGTTTTGACCCTTGTTGGCGTGGATGACGCGGATGGTTCCCAGGTTTTTCTTATCCAAGTAGGTGAAGACCGTTTCGGCATTTTTCCGGCTTTTGGCAAAGATAATGATCCTGTTCAGGGATTCATCCTTCAGCAAGTACTCCAAAATATTCATTTTGGTCTTGATATTTGGCACCAGGTATTTGACTTGCTGAATGGTGTCGGCAGTGGTGGCTTGTTCTGTAATTTCCACCCTTTCCGGAAACTCGAGGAATTCGAAGGCAAGGTTTTCCACCCTGCTTCCAAAAGTCGCTGAAAACAGGAGGTTTTGGCGTTTGACCGGAATCACTTCCAGAATGGACCGAATCTGAGGCATGAATCCCATGTCCAGCATTTTGTCCGCCTCATCCAAAACCATGGTTTTGATTTCCCTTAGAAAAATATCCCCTCTTTGGTAAAGATCCAAAAATCTGCCCGGGGTAGCGATGACAATGTCCACACCCTGCTTGATTTTCTCGATTTGGGTTTTGGGTCCCAATCCTCCGTAAAGACACACGTATCGGAGGTCTGTGTATTTTCCAAATTCAATGACAGCCTCTTCAATTTGCATCACCAGTTCTCTGGTCGGTGCCAAGACCAATACACGAGGGTGATCGCCTTGCGCAAATTTGACTTTCATCAGAATCGGCAAAACATAGGCGGCGGTTTTACCGGTCCCAGTCTGCGCAATGCCCAAAACGTCGTGTCCGGCAAGGGCCAAAGGAATCGCCTTTTCCTGGATGGGGGTAGGTTTGGTATATCCGGCATCCTTGATTGCCTCTAAAAGTTGCTTGTTAAGTTTAAAATTTTCAAAAGATTGCGTACTATCTGACATGATTTAGTAAATTTGGATGGGATGTTCAGCTAAATTTTCATTGTCGTCCAAAAGGACGATTTCTTGAAAAACGCTTTCATGCCTGAATTTTCAGTATTGAATAAGGTTTTCCTAATTTGGAAAGTGACCACAGCGCATTCAAAAACAACATTTAATGAAAAGCATATTAATCACTGGTGCAAATATAGTGAATGAAGGTAAGATTACCCGTTCTGATATTTTGGTCAAGGAGGGTTTGATCTACAGCATAGGGGCTGACTTGTCGGAATTCCCTGCAGATATCAAAATCGAAGCCGATGGAAAATATATTTTCCCCGGGTTGATCGATGATCAAGTTCACTTCAGAGAGCCTGGTTTGACGCACAAGGCAGACATCTACACGGAAAGCAAAGCAGCTGTGGCAGGCGGAATCACTTCTTATATGGAGATGCCCAATACGGTCCCGCAAAGCACCACCCTGGAATTGCTGGAAGAGAAATACCAAATCGCTGCGGAAAAATCCTTGGCAAACTATTCCTTCTATTTTGGGGCGACAAATGACAATATCGAGGAAATATTGAAGGTGGACCCGGAAAATGTTTGCGGGATCAAGGTTTTTCAGGGTTCTTCGACAGGAAATATGTTGGTGGACAATCCGGAAAGTCTGGAAAGAATCTTTTCGGAATGCAAAATGCTGATTGCCACCCACAGCGAAAATGACGACATCATCAAATCAAACCTGGAAAAGTACCAAGCGGAATTTGGGGAACAAATACATGTCAAATACCATCCCAAAATAAGGACCGAGGAAGCTTGTTACGATGCTTCCAAAAAAGTGGTGGATTTGGCTCGAAAGCATGGCGCAAAGCTACATGTCCTGCACATCAGCACAGCCAAGGAAGTCGAGCTTTTTGACAATACCCTGCCATTGGAAGCAAAGAGAATCACTGCGGAAGCTTGTGTGCACCATTTGTGGTTTTCGGATGAGGACTATGAAGAAAAAGGGAATTTGATCAAATGGAATCCCGCCATCAAAACCTCAGAGGACCGGGATGCCATATTGAAAGGGGTATTGGACGGGCATATCGACGTGATCGCGACGGATCATGCGCCACATACATTGGAGGAAAAGAGCAAATCCTATTTGAATGCTCCTTCCGGTGGGCCGCTTGTGCAACACAGCTTGGTGGCGATGCTCGATCTCTACCATGCCGGAAAAATAAGTTTGGAAGAAATTGCACAAAAAATGTGTCACAATGTGGCCATTTTGTTTGAAATCGAAAAGCGAGGCTACCTCAGGCCGGGATATATGGCAGATCTGACGATTGTGGATTTGGATAATCCATGGACTGTTGAAAAAAACAATGTTCTTTCCAAGTGCGGTTGGTCACCCTTTGAAGGGCACACTTTCAAGTCAAAAATCACCCATACGGTTGTTTCGGGGCATTTGGCATTCGAAAACGGTGTTTTCCATGAGGAGCAAAAAGGGCAGCGTTTAAAATTTTCCAGAAAATAAATTAAAGGAATATTGCTTCGAAAAAATCGAAATACTACATTTGCACTCCGATCTAAAAAGAAGAACGGATTATTCTATTAAATGGTGATTGTAGCTCAGCTGGTTAGAGCGCTGGTTTGTGGATCCAGAGGTCGCCGGTTCGAACCCGGTCTTTCACCCAAAACCCCTTCGGTATGAAGGGGTTTTTTATTTTTAGGACAGTATAGCGAACTTAAATGGAGTCATTTTTGTATATGTGGAAATCGATCAAAAAAAATAAAAAAAAGGAGTGAAATGTTTACATTATTTAAATCTTCGCCAAGGTTTCCTAAAATAAAACCTGTCAATTTGAAGTTCATCCATTTATACATGGTGAAATTCGAGGAATCCCTGAAAAACTTTGAAGAGTTACAAAAAGAAGGAATTTCCTCTTAAAACGAGAAATACAGAAAGGTTATGGAAACATAACCTTTATTTTTTGCCTAATAATTTTTCTTTCGCATTCAAAAAACTATTTTTATGGAAATCTCCAAACTTTTATCCAAATGAGTTATATCCACTTTGACAAAACCCAACTTATAAACCTTAACTATTCCCTAGACCGGGAAACAATCAGAACCAACCGGGGCGGCTGTTACACAAGTACCACCATCATAGGTTGTAATACCAGGAAATATCACGGGCTTTTGGTGGCTCCACAGCCACAAATTGACTCCCAACTCCATGTGATGCTTTCCACTGTCCATGAAACGGTAATACAAAGAGGGGCTAATTTTCATTTGGGCATCAGCAAATTTCCTGGAAACTATTCCCCTAGAGGGCACAAATATTTGGAAGATTTCGATTCAGAACCCATTCCCAAGCTTACCTACCGGGTTGGGGGTGTATTGCTTCAAAAGGAATTGATATTGGACACAAACAGGGACAGGGTGATGATCCGTTATACCCTTCTGGATGCACATAGCCCAACCAAGATCCGAATCAGCCCATTCTTGGCCTTTAGAGGGTATCACAATCTCTCCAAGGCAAATGATGATATAAACAAAGAATTTAAAAAAATACCGAACGGCGCTCAATTTAAGCTGTATGACGCCTATTCCCCGCTTTCGTTACAACTTTCCAAAAAGGTCGAATATGTGTCCACCCCGGAATGGTACCACAATGTGGAATATATCATGGAAAGGGAACGGGGTTATGATTATCAGGAAGATCTTTTTGTGCCTGGATATTTTGAATTTGATATCGAAAAGGGAGAATCTGTCATTTTTTCCGCAGGACTTGAGGAAGCCGATCCAAAAACCCGTGAAAAGGCCTTCGAAAAAGAAATAGCAAGAAGGACTCCACGGAACAATTTCGAAAATTGTTTGATCAATTCAGCGGGCCAATTTATACAAAAAAGAGAAGGCGAAACCAGGGTCATCGCCGGTTATCCATGGTTCGGCTGGTGGGGAAGGGACACTTTCGTGTCTTCTCCAGGCCTCACCCTGACCCAAGGAAAGTATGAAACCTTCATTGAAATCATGGATTCTATGGTGAAGGATCTTGAGGGTCCCTTATTCCCCAACGTCGGGAGCGGAGTAATGGCCAATATGAGTTCTATGGATGCGCCATTGTGGTTTTTTTGGTCTTTGCAGCAATACATTGCCTATACGGGAGACAGCAAAACCATTAAGAAGAAGTATCTTGAAAAAATGAAAGGCATAATTGAAGGGTTCAGAAAAGGGACGGATTTCAATATCCATGCCTTGGAAAACGGATTGGTTTATGGAGGACAGGAAGGATTGGCCCTGACGTGGATGGATGCCGTCAACTCAGATGGCCCAGTGACCCCGAGAGTGGGATGCCCTGTAGAAATCAATGCCTTGTGGTACAATGCGCTTTGTTTCTACCATGAATTGACGGGAGACGAAGAAATCCACGCCTTTTCCGAAATCGTTAAAAAATCATTTGTAGATAATTTTTGGGATGAAAAGAAAGGGTATTTGGCCGATGTGGTCAATGGAGAGGAAAAAGATTGGTCGATAAGACCGAATATGCTTTTTGCCGCCTCACTTCCTTATTCCACGCTTGAGGAAGACCAAATGGATTTGATCCTGGAAAAAGTCAAATCGAAATTGCTGACAAACCGTGGATTGAGATCCCTGTCACCAGATGATCCAAGCTATAAAGGGTATTATTTTGGGACCCAATACACGAGGGACATTGCTTACCATAACGGAACGGTGTGGCCTTGGCTTTTGGGTCATTTTGCGGAAGCTTACCTGAAACTTCATGGAAAATCAGGGAAAAATTTTGTGGAGAAGATCATCAAAAGCTTTGATGAGGTAATGACGCAATATGGGGTAGGAACTGTTGCCGAAATTTACGACGGCGACCCACCGCATCGTCCGAAAGGAGCGATTTCCCAAGCCTGGAGTGTTGGTGAACTCTTGAGAATTATGTATTTGGTAAAAAAGATATAAATAAATTTTTATGAAGGTTTTGATGTTTGGATGGGAATTTCCTCCCCATATTTCCGGGGGATTAGGCACTGCCTGTTATGGTTTGGTAAAAGGCTTGGCTCATCATAATCAGGAGGTGATTTTTGTGGTTCCCAAACTTTGGGGAGATGAAGAGCCTTTGGCAGATTTTGTCAATGCAAGTGATGTGGTCATTGACTATCGTGAAAATCGATTCAAAAAAATCTGGAAAAACCTCACCTACCTAGAGGTCAGTAGTTTTTTGGTCCCCTACCTAGGACCCGAAGAATTCAAAAAATACACGGATTATACCGTCCACGACCGGATGGATGTGGATGAAAGCGTTTTTTCGAACAAATTCGAATTCAGTGGAAAATATGGGAAAGACCTGATGAAGGAAGTTTCCAGATATGCATTGGTGGCCAGCCAGATCGCAAAAGAAAAGAAACACGACGTCATTCATGCGCATGATTGGCTTGCCTTCCCAGCAGGAATTGCTGCCAAAGAAATAAGTGGAGCTCCTTTGGTCGCACACGTGCATGCCACTGAATATGACCGTTCGGGAGAGTCTGTGAACCAGCCGGTTTATGAAATTGAAAGGGCGGGAATGCATGCTGCGGACCACGTAGTAGCGGTGAGTCAATTGACCAAAAACATCATTATCAATAAATACGGAGTTCACCCGGATAAAATATCGGTGCTGCACAATGCAGTGCTGGATGCCAGTATCATCAAATCCGATGCGACCAAAAAAGTCCCGGAAAAAATTGTTACGTTTTTGGGAAGGATCACCTATCAAAAAGGACCTGAATATTTTGTGGAAGCTGCCCGAAAGGTAATCCAATTGGATCCCAACGTCCGGTTTGTAATGGCTGGAAGTGGTGATTTGCTCAACAAAATGGTGGTTAGGGTTGCAGAATTGGGTATTGGGACCAAATTCCATTTTACAGGATTCTTGAAGGGAAATGACGTGGACGAAATGTATGCCATCAGTGATGTGTATGTAATGCCCTCAGTTTCCGAGCCCTTTGGTATCTCCCCCTTGGAAGCAGTCCGACACAATACTCCAGTAATCATTTCAAAACAATCAGGAGTTGCCGAAGTTCTTAGGAATGCCATTAAAGTTGATTTCTGGGACATCGATGCCATGGCGGATGCCATCTTCGCCTTGCTACATTATGATGGAATGTCCAAGATGTTCAAGGAATTGGGTAGTGAAGAACTCAAAAAACTTAAATGGGAGCATGTTGCTGCCAAACTTGTCAAAATTTATCAGGATACAGTTAAGAAATAACCATGAGAACAATTTGTTTTTATTTCCAGGTACACCAGCCATTCAGAATTAAGCCCTATCGATTTTTTGACATCGGAGAGGACCACCATTATTGGGATGATTATAGCAACCGAAGCATCATGAGAAAAGTAGCCCAAAAATGCTACATCCCCATGAATAACCTTTTGTTGGAAATGATTCATAAATACAACGGAGCATTTAAAGTGAGTTTTTCCATTTCGGGGACCTGCCTTGACCAATTGGAAGCTTATGCACCAGAAGTGCTCGAAAGTTTTCAAAGACTCGTTGCAACCGGACATGTGGAGCTCTTGAATGAAACAGATGGCCATGCCCTTTGTTCTTTGAAAAGTAAAAATGAATTCCATAACATGGTGAAAAGCCACCAAGAAAAAATCAAGAGGCTTTTTCATGGCTATCAACCAAAAGTATTTAGAAATACCGAACTGATCTACTCCGATAACATTGGGGAAATGGTGGCAGAATTGGGTTATGATGGGATTTTGACTGAAGGAGCAAAACACGTTTTGGGATGGAAAAGTCCAAATTACGTGTATCAAAACTCCAAAAACCCCAACCTTAAAGTCCTGTTGAAAAATTTTCAATTGAGTGATGATATCGCATTCCGTTTTGGAAATAGAACTTGGGCAGATTATCCGCTTACCACAGACAAGTTTGTGAATTGGATCAACGCCATTCCACAGGAAGAAGAAGTGCTCAACCTGTTTATGGATTATGAAACCTTCGGAGAACATCAGTGGGCTGAAACGGGGATTTTTGAATTTATGCGCAGTCTACCCGATGCGGTTTTCAAACATACCAATTTCAACTTCTCCACGCCTACAGAAATCCTCAAGGGGGCCAGAACGGTTGGTAAAATCAGCGTTCCCACTCCCATTTCCTGGGCAGACGAAGAAAGAGACCTTACCGCATGGTTGGGAAATGATCTCCAGGATGAGGCATTTGCAAAACTCTATGAATTGGAGGATCAGGTGAATGCGATTGACGATGCGGAAATCCAAAGGGATTGGAAATATCTACAAACCTCGGATCATTTCTATTATATGTGTACCAAGTTTTTCTCTGATGGAGATATCCACTCTTATTTTAGCCCATACGAAACCCCTTATGAAGCATTTATAAACTATATGAATGTGTTAAGTGATTTTATTTTGAGGCTGAAAGAAAAAACTGCCGCATTGCCGAAGGCCAAGAAAAAGAAAATTTGAAGCGCTTCAATTTCAGACTAGAAATTTAAAAAGAGAAAAAGAAAAAGGACTTGATAAAATCAAGTCCTTTTTCTTTTTAAATTTATCCCAAACCATTCAATGATGAAAAAGTCCCATCTTCTTTTGTTTATCAGTTTGACTTTCTTGTTTTTTTCCTGCGATGGGGAAAGTGTGATGAAGGGGATGTTTTGGGGATTCAATAAAATGATGGGAGACGGCATTATGCCTTCTCCCGAAATCCTCGAATTGGGCGCATTTGAAAGGGCCGAAGTAAATATTTCCAAGACAACTGCCGATGGTGAAAATGAGAATTTCATTGAAGTTCGGCTTTTCAACGGAAAAAGTGAGGCCTTGGCGTTCAATCAGGAAAATACGGCCAGAAGGTGTGCGGAAATCTACGCAAAGGGCTATTCAAAAATTGAAGATTTTGACACCATCAATATTTTGTTCGTCCAATCTGATCCTTTCAACCAACAAAACGTGGCCATGACTTCATACATTTTTCGTGTACAGGATATTTTGGAATAAACCTTTAACCAAAACACAATATGGACTTCAATCAAGAATTCAAGCATCCCCCAATCAATACAGGTGACTGGTTTCTGACCATCCTGATCAGCAATATTCCTTTGATCGGGTTGATCATGCTGGTGGTTTGGGCAGTGGACAAAGAAAACAATCCAAACAAGTCAAACTGGGCCAAAGCAAAACTGATCTGGTATTTGGTGGGTTTTGGATTTGCAATGATGGTTTTGTTTTTCGTGGGATTTGGCACATTTCTTGGATTTTTCAATAATTTTGGTGCTAACGAATTTTAGAGAATGAACATTAAAGCCATCTGTACAGATATTGACGGGACCTTGTTGAACAAAGATCGGGTCCTTTCCCCTCGACTCCTCAGGGCGATTGCCAAGCTTCCATCGGATTTCCCCATTATCCTTGCTTCTTCCCGAATGCCAGCCGCGATGCGGCATTTATTGGCAGACATGGGGAGATCAGGAAGTCCATTGATTTCCTACAATGGGGGCTATATCATCGATGATCTTGCCGATACTGATAGGGTATTGGACAATGTCGACATAGATTTGGATCTTTGCGAGCAACTGACTTGGCTGGGGAAAAATACTGAGATCCATTTCAGCCTGTATCATGGTGAAGAATGGTACGAGCCCCAGTATGATTTCTGGGCGGAAAGAGAGGCGGTAAATACCAAAGTTCAACCCGTGATCAAGTCGGCTGAAAAAGTTTTTTCCAAATGGAAATCTGAATCTAAAGGTGCACACAAAGTAATGTGCATGGGGTCCGCAGCCGAAATCGATCATTTTTACCACCAAGCACTCGAAAAAATGGGTGACCATCTGCACCTTTACCGCTCCAAAGATACCTACATCGAAATCGCCCCCAAAAGTATCTCCAAGGCAAGTGCGTTGGGATTGCTATTGGAAAAGAAATATGACATCAGAATGGAGGAAGTGATGGCCTTTGGTGACAATTACAACGATATCGAACTCTTGCAACAAGTGGGGTTGGGAGTGGCTGTGGCCAATGCCCGTGAGGAAGTCAAAGCCGTAGCCAATGAGATATCAGCTTCCAATAAGGAGGAAGGCGTGGCGCTGATGATCGAGAAATATTTAACAGGAGAATAAAACCCCTCCTCAAAAGGAAACTGGATTCATTGGCAAACCTTTCAATTCTAAGGCCGATTACAGAATCCCTTCACCACTTTCCACATCCTCCACTGCCTTTGTTAAAAAATCCTGTAAGGGCTTCATGAGTCGAAAGGACTCCACCGCAGTCTTTTTGAATGCACCTGAGGCAATATCTTTATCCGGAATTGGGCTAGAGGCAATAAAGCTTTTGAACCGAAGAAGATCGATGTATTGATGATCGGAATCATAGCCTTTGGGACTGGTTTTCAGCTTTTCGCCTTCGATCCCCCCAAATTTTTTCTGAAAAGCTGGGTTTTGAATGATCTCTTGAAGCTGACCACCTGAGTAATCGATCTCCTGTCTGATTTTCTTGATCACATCCCCTTGTGGCATCCAAATCCCTCCAGCGGCAAAAGTCCCGTTGGGTTGAACATGTAAATAATAACCCGGCCCATCGGATTTTTTTCCGCCCACTGCGAAATATGCCGCGAAATTGGTTTTGTAGGGCTGTTTGTTGGCCGAAAAGCGGATGTCTCTGTTTTGGCGAAAAATGCAATCCTTGGGTTGAAAACCAGTAAGACCCGGTTCCCACTCCGTGATCGCTTTGAGCATTTCCCCGACATCTTCCAAAAACATTCCCCTGACTTCCAAATACCAAGCACGATTGGCATCCATCCATTCTTTGTGATTGTTTTCGGAAAGTGCTTTTAAAAAGGGGAGATAGGATTGGCTCATGATTGTAATGGAATGTGGGTTCTTTTAATTTCTTACAAGTAAAACAAAAATTAAAAAAAAGGTTCTCAACTTTTTGAAAAGTATTGCTCTTTAATTTTTTTCGACTTCTTCTTATGGGGAAGTCAAATGCATGAAAACTTCAAGAATTAACCCTGTGAGCAGGGATGCGCAAGGGAATCACCATCAATAATCATCTTTTTCTTTGTTTTTTTTGGGTTTAGAAGAATTCAAATATCCATCGCACCTAGCATTTTGAAAATCCTGTCTCTTTTTTTGAAATCATTTTTCAATATAAAGCCTTAATTTAGCGATTCAGAAACCTCCACCTGCCCGTGTACAAATCCATCCTCAAACCAATCCTGTTTCTCAAAAATCCAGAAGATGCCCACCATTTTACTTTTGCCTGGATCAAGAGGACATTCAACCTTCCATTGCTAAAATCGATGGTCAAAGGGGTTTTTGCTTATGAGAACCCAGTTTTGGAAAGGGAAGTTTTTGGTCTGAAATTCAAAAACCCAGTAGGATTGGCGGCTGGTTTTGACAAGGATGGGAAGCTGATCGATGAGATGGCCATGTTGGGTTTTGGCTTCATCGAAATCGGCACGCTCACACCAGTAGCCCAAGAGGGAAATCCCCAACCCAGGCTTTTTCGATTGCCAGAGGACGAGGCCTTGATCAATCGCATGGGTTTCAACAATGGTGGGGTCAAAGAAGCTGTGGAACGATTGAAAAAAAGAAAATCCGATGTTTTGATCGGAGGCAACATTGGCAAAAACAAAGTCACACCAAACGAAAGTGCCGTGGACGATTACCTGATTTGCTTGGAGGAATTGCATCCTTATGTGGATTATTTTGTAGTGAACGTGAGCTCACCAAACACACCAAACCTCCGTGATCTGCAGGAAAAAGAACCTTTGAAAAAATTATTGTCTGCGGTGAAGTCTGCAAACGACCAAAAAGGAAAACCGAAACCCATTCTTCTGAAAATCGCACCAGACCTAACAAATGGGCAGTTGGATGATATTGTGGAGATCGTCCTTGAGACCAAAATTGATGGTGTCATCGCCACCAACACCACCATCGACCGCAGTCAGCTGAGAACATCCCCTTCAAAAGTTGCGGCTTTTGGTGCCGGAGGAGTCAGTGGAAAAGTATTGGCCAAAAGAAGTACGGAAGTAATTCGTTATCTATCAGAGAAATCCAATAAGGCGTTCCCCATTATTGGTGTTGGCGGGATTTATTCGGCAGAGGACGCCATAGATAAACTGGAGGCGGGAGCATCGCTGATACAGATTTACTCAGGCATGATTTATGAAGGACCTGGACTGATCAAGCGAATCAAGAAAGGCATCGTCCGACATTTAAAAAACTGATGTTTCAGAAATCTGTATATTTCGCTTATCTTCATTTTAATTTGAGATTGACATAAAATAAATCATGGCGTCAACGACACCCAGAACCAATACTTTTAGGAAAAAAACCGAAACCAAATCCAACCCAAAAGAAAAAGGTCCAAGCCGCTTTTCCATTGGATTTATCAAGGACAAGAGGATTCCGCTAGCTTTTGGAATCTTCTTTATTTCTTTGAGCGTATTTTTGATATTCGCCTTCATCAGTTATCTGTTTTCCGGCAAAGCCGACCAAAGTGTAATCCTTTCCAATGGGGAGGAGGGTATCAGAAGCACTGCAAGTGAGGCCAGAAATTGGCTGGGATATTTTGGTGCCCAAAGTGCCGATTTGTTTATCCGAAGATGGTTTGGTTTGGCTGCCTTTTTATTTCCGCCCTTTCTTTTTTTCCTTGGCGTTAAATTGGCCATCAAAAAATCACTGATTTCCCTTACCCGCTATAGTGTATTTGTTATTTTTTTTACTTTCTGGATCGGTTTGCTCACCGGATATATTGTTCAATTGGTGGAGGGGTCCAGCATGCTGAGCCAGCTCAGTGGTGGATTTGGCTTTGAATTGGGTCTGCTCGCCAGCGAATTCCTTGGGTGGGGAACATTTATCGTCATTGGAGGCTCCCTGTTGATATTTGTGGTATTCTTCTTCAATATCGACCAATTGAGTTGGTCCGGAACGGCGCAAAAAGCTGATGAAAAAGAACCCCAAAAATCAAAACCTGCCATTGCCTCGGCAATTGATTTGGAGGAATCCAATATGGAAGCAGATCTTGAGGACCTGGAAGATTTGGAAGAAGAGGAATTGGCTCTCGACGAAGATGGCAGTTCCTGGACGATCAAGGGCGAGCCAAAGGAAACCAAAAAGCTTACAGTAGAACCAGCCTTTAACATCGAGCGGACCGATCACCTCCAAGAGGAGCCTATGATGGCTTCGGCAGCAGAGGAGAAAAGGTTTACGGTGAACAAAGCTCCCGGTGAAGAGAAAACGGTCACAGAGGTTGAAAACCTTGACCCCTATGATCCCACTCTGGAGCTACCCAAATATCAGTATCCGACTTTGGACCTTTTGAATGACTATGATTTGCAAAAGGTCACTGTCTCACGTCAGGAGCTCGAGGAAAACAAGAACAAGATCGTGGAGACCCTGGTCAATTTCAAAATTGGTATCCAGGAAATCAAAGCCACCATAGGCCCTACTGTAACCCTTTATGAAATTGTCCCGGATCCAGGGGTGAAAATCTCCAAGATTAAAAATCTTGAGGATGACATCGCGCTAAGTCTTGCAGCACTTGGGATTCGAATCATTGCCCCGATACCGGGAAAAGGAACCATCGGTATTGAGGTTCCCAACAAAAACAGGGAATTGGTGCCTGCCAAATCCGTGATCGGGACGGAAAAGTTTTTGCGAAGTGACAAGGATCTGCCCATAGCCCTGGGAAAAACCATCTCGAATGAGGTATTTGTGATGGATCTGGCCAAAATGCCCCACCTTTTGATGGCTGGAGCAACCGGTCAGGGAAAATCCGTGGGACTCAACATGATCTTGGCATCGCTGATCTACAAAAAGCACCCTTCGCAACTGAAGTTTATCTTGGTCGATCCCAAAAAAGTCGAACTGACGCTATTCAACAAAATTGAACGGCATTTTCTAGCAAAGCTTCCCGGAGCCGAAGAGGCCATCATCACAGACACCAAAAAGGTGATTTACACCTTGAACTCCCTCTGTATTGAGATGGACAACCGGTACGACTTGCTTAAAGATGCAGGTTGCCGAAATATAAAAGAATACAATGCCAAATTCGTCGCCCGAAAGCTAAATCCAGAGAAAAACCACAGGTTTATGCCCTATATTGTTTTGGTCATAGATGAGTTGGCTGATTTGATGATGACAGCCGGCAAAGAAATTGAAGCTCCAATTGCGCGGTTGGCCCAATTGGCAAGGGCTATCGGGATCCACCTCGTGGTGGCTACCCAAAGACCTTCGGTGAATGTCATCACGGGTATTATCAAGGCGAATTTCCCGGCACGATTGTCTTTCAGGGTTACCTCTAAGATCGATAGCCGAACCATTTTGGATGCAGGAGGAGCGGAGCAACTCATAGGCATGGGAGACATGTTGCTGTCCCAAGGTTCTGAAGTCATTCGACTGCAGTGCGCATTTTTGGATACCCCAGAGGTGGAGGCCATCTGTGATTGGATCGGAGAACAAAAAGGATACAGTGATGCCTATCTACTTCCAGAGTTTGTGGGAGAAGAAGGAGATGGAGGCTTGTCCAGTGTCGATTTGAGTGATCGCGACCCCTTGTTTGACGATGCGGCGAGGCTGATTGTCCTGCATCAACAAGGGAGTACTTCACTTATTCAAAGGAAATTGAAATTGGGTTACAACCGTGCAGGAAGGATTGTTGATCAGCTGGAGGCAGCGGGAATTGTCGGCTCATTTGAAGGAAGTAAAGCCCGAGAGGTTTTAATTCAAGACGAAGTCAGTTTGGAACGGTTATTGAATAATTTATAATCGTAATTGCTGTATTGCAGCAATCTAAAAAATTAAAATACCATGCTCAAAAAAATAGCGTTCTCCCTACTGTTTGTTACAGGCTTTTTCTTCAACGGATTCTCCCAACAAGACACAAATGCCAAGGCAATTTTAGATGGGGTTAGCGAAAAATACCAGTCCCTCAAGGGCCTGAAGGCAAATTTTGAATTCTCTTATTCCCATTCGGGCGACGGTGTGAATCAAACGCAAACAGGGGAAATCGCGGTGAAAGGGGATAAATACAGACTCAAATTACCAGAGCAGGAAATCTTTAACAATGGCAAAACCATTTGGACCTACATTGTTTCGGGAAATTACAAAGAAGTAACGATCAACTATGCCGGAGAAACGGAAGATGAACTCACCCCGTCCAGTGTTTACAACATTTACAAAAAAGGATACAATTATCGGTTGATCGGAGAAAAAACCGAGAACGGAAATGTCATCCAAGAAGTAGAGCTTACCGCAATTAATTCGGGGACCCCGTTCAAAAAAGTGATCTTATTTGTGGTTAAAGCCAAAAAAGATCTTGCCGGTTGGGAGATTTATGATGATCAAGGTGGTGTTTTCAAATACCGCTTCAAATCGGTCAATACCCAAGAGAATTTAGCCGACGATTATTTCAACTTCAATCCCAAGCAGTATGGCAAAATCGAGATCATCGATCTGCGTTAATTCTCACGATTTGGAAGCAAAGGGAGTCCAATAATCCTTATTATTGTGAAAATTTCCAAAGAATGGACAAGAAAGCCCTTTTTGCTAAAATCTCCCAAAAATCATCCTTTCTCTGTGTTGGATTGGACACGGATTTGACCAAGATCCCAGAACATCTCCTCAAGGAAAAAGATCCAATATTTGCATTCAACAAGCAGATCATTGACAATACCATCGATCAGGCCGTGGCATACAAGCCGAATACTGCTTTTTACGAAGCCTTGGGTCCTAAAGGATGGGAAAGCCTCCACAAGACTTTGGAATATATCCCAAAGGATGTTTTCACCATTGCTGACGCCAAAAGAGGTGATATAGGAAATACCTCCGGACTCTATGCCAAGGCATTTTTTGAAATGATGGATTTTGACTCCGTCACTGTTGCCCCTTACATGGGAATTGATAGCGTAAAACCCTTTTTGGCATTCGAGGACAAGTGGGTGATTTTGTTGGCCCTAACCTCAAATGAGGGCAGTCAGGATTTTCAAATGTTGGAAACCAAAAACGGAAAGCCATTCTTTCAGGAAGTGATCGAAAAAAGCCAAAAATGGGGAACTCCAGACAACATGATGTATGTCGTCGGAGCGACTCGTGGAGAAAAGATCGCGGAAGTTCGCAAGCTTGTTCCTGACCACTTTTTTTTGGTTCCGGGTGTAGGCGCTCAAGGCGGTAGCTTGGAGGAAGTAGCAAAATTTGGGATGAATTCCAATTGTGGCCTTTTGGTAAATTCCTCCCGGGGAATCATTTATGCCGGCAAGGATAAGGATTTCGGGAAAGCTGCCAAAACAGAAGCCCAAAAGCTTCAAACTGAAATGGAAATCCTTTTGGACAAGTATTGCAAATAATTCAAAATGTATAGGAGGGCGATTGAATTCAATTTTTTGGAAACCAAAAGATCACCTTCGCATGATTTAGAAAAATCATTCCAGGGTCAGTTGGTTTTTTTGAAAAGGCCATTTTTCATAAAGGCCAATACTTTTGGGGAGAAATAAATCAAAGACGGACAACTAATTGTGTGGCAGTATTTTATATTTGGGATTTTTATCTTAGATTAAAGTTATCGTTTGTTGTTTTGCTTTTCTCTGATTTTTAAACTGAATTTTTGGATATGGATTTTAATGAAAATTTTCTTCAATTGGTCTGGAAATATCAATATTTCGATAAAAACCAACTGCACACCACCGACAATCAAGCCCTTCAAATCAAGAAAATTGGCTATCATAATTTTTATGAAGGTCCGGATTTTTTGGAAGCCCAAGTTCATTTGCTCGAGGTGGATTATTTTGGGCATGTGGAGGTCCACAGGAAGTCCTCTGATTGGAAAAATCACGATCATGACCTTGACCAAAGGTACAACAGTGTCATCTTACATGTCGTCTGGGAGGATGACAAGCCTATCCAAAGGGCTGATGGAACCTCTATCCCCACCTTTGAGCTCAAGGGAAAGGTATTCCTGGATGTGGTCAGGAATTACGAACTCCTGATTGCGAATCAGGAAGAAATTCTTTGTTCGCAGGGCTTGGAAAAAATAAAACCCATCATTCGATTTTCAATGTTGGAAAAAGCATTGGTGGAGCGTCTCGAAGAAAAATCGGGGAGCATATTGGAAATCTTAAACAAAACCAATCATGATTGGGAGGAAACCGCTTATCGATGGCTTTTTCAGTGTTTTGGTTTCAAAACGAACAGCGGAGCAATGCTGAGACTTGCAGAAAGTGTCCCTTACAAAATTCTTCAAAAACACGGCAACCAACCCTTAGTCCTTCAAGCGATTCTTCTTGGTCAGGCAGATTTGATTCCTGAGGTACCTGCGGATACATATAGCGAGTTTTTGAAAAGCGAATATGGATTTTATCAAAAAAAATATCTGTTCAAAAACAAAATGAGTGAGCAAGAATGGAAAATGATGGGGGTGAGGCCCAGCAATTTCCCAAGCATCCGAATTTCCCAGCTCGCCGAAATCCTTTCCCGAAACCCGAGCTTGTTTTCAAGTATCATTGGCGATAAACAGGATTTTTCAAGTTTCAAAAAATTGTTTTCCATCACCACGCCAGGCTATTGGCAACACCATCATCAATTGGGCAAGACCACGGGTAGGGCATTGCCCAAGCAGCTTAGCCCAACGGTGCTGTCACTCCTGACCATCAACTTTATGGTGCCGCTTTGGTACGCCTATGGGAAATATATTCAGGACAGCTCTTGGCAGGAAAAGTGCTTCGATCTACTGCAGGAGGTGGCTGCGGAGGACAATTTCATTATCCGAAAGTATCAGCGACATAACTGGAAACCCCAGAATGCATTTGATGCTCAAGGAATGATTGGGCTTTACAACCATTATTGCAAACCCAGAAAATGTCTCGATTGCAAAATTGGACAAAACCTGTTGAAACCCGATAAAAAATGATTTTTGCTTAAAACCCCAAGAAACCGTACTTTTGCGGTCCAATAAGGAGTAAAAACATGGAAAAACCAGTAATAATTTTAGGCGCCAAAGGCATCGCACATTCAGCGTTGGAGATATTCAATAGCAATAAAGTGGTTGTTTTCGGATTTCTGGATGAAGATCAAAAATTGCATGGGCATGAAATCAACGTGGTCCCGATATTGGGTCATACTGAGGATGATGGTTTTTTGAAATTGATCGGGAAAAAGTGTGAAGCTTTTATTGCGGTGGACGACAACAAATACAGACAGTTTTTGGTAAAAATGCTGAACGAAAAACGAAAAGTGCAGCCCATCAATGCGATCCATGAAACCGCGTACGTGTCCACGGATGCCGAAATCGGACATGGTAATTTCATCAATGCCAAAGTAAATATCGGAGCAGGGACCAAAGTTGGAAGCCATTGTATCATCAATTCAGGAGCAATCATAGATCACGGCGCAACCTTGGGTGATTTCGTCCAAATCGGAGCGGGGGCTATCGTCAATTCCAACGTCATTGTGGAAGAGGATGCATTTATCGGATCCGGTGTGATTCTGGTTTCAGGTGTTACTATCGGCAAAAATGCAAGAGTAGGTGCAGGCTCTGTAGTCATTTCGAGTGTGAAAGCCAATGAAACCGTGTTCGGTAATCCGGCGGTTGCGATCAAAAAGTAAACCATAAATATCCGCTGCCGCCAACAGGCAGGATCATATTCAACCAAAACACCCTGTCTGAAACAGGGCTCTCGTTATGGAAAATAAAAACTACAACATATTACTCTATTATTGCTATGCCGAGATCATAGATCCCGAGGCATACCGAGAAGAACACCATGTCTTCTGTGTTGAAAACAATATTCGCGGCAGGATTATCATTTCCCCAGAGGGGCTGAATGGCACTGTTTCTGGGCTGATTGAAGACTGTGAAAAATACATGGCCTATATTCATGCCGATCCCAGATTCTCCAAAACGGAATTCAAGATCGATTTTTACGACAAGCATGCATTTGCAAAAATCCATGTCAGGGAGAAACCTGAAATCGTGCACAGCAGCCTCAGGCATCTCGACCCCAATGTCAAAACAGGCAAGCACTTGGAGCCCGCAGACTTTAAGGCGCTCAAAGATGATGATGATGTCGTCATCCTTGATGTACGGTCCAACTATGAGCATGAGCTCGGTAAGTTCAAAAATGCCATCACTTTGGACATGGATAATTTCAGGGAATTCCCCGAAAAAATAAAGGCCCTGGATCACCTCAAAAACAAAAAAATTCTAACGTATTGCACTGGAGGTATAAAATGTGAAAAAGCGTCGGCTTTCTTACTGGAACAGGGATTTCAAGATGTTTATCAACTCCATGGTGGAATTATCAAATACGGTATGGAGGCGGATGGAGAGGATTTTGAAGGCAAATGTTACGTTTTCGATAACCGCTTGGCCGTAGACGTCAATAAAGTCAATCCTACAGTGATTTCCACCTGCCATGTTTGCGGGGATATCTCAGATCGAATGGTCAACTGTGCCAATTCCACCTGCAATATCCACGTCCCCATTTGCGAGAAATGTGGCTGGGAACTCGAAGGCGCATGTTCGCCCGAATGCAAAGAAAATCCAGAAAAACGCCCTTACGACGGCACTGGTTATTATCAAAAAAATACAAACGGCTACAATCCCTACAGTGGAGTCTTCCGAAAAGCCGATACAGGCAAACCCAAAGCGATCCAACATGAGCAATAGAATTCCAGAATCCGAATTGATCATCAATCCCGACGGCAGTATTTACCACCTAAACTTGAAGCCAGAGCATCTGGCTTCAACTATTATCACCGTAGGTGACCCCGATAGGGTAGGGAAAGTTTCCCAATATTTTGATGAAATCGAATTTACGATGTCCAAAAGGGAATTCGTCACCCATACGGGGAGGTTCCAGGGCAAACGAATGACGGTGATGAGTACCGGTATGGGAACGGACAATATCGAGATTTTTATGACCGAACTGGACGCCTTGGTCAATGTTGATTTCGAAACACGATTTCCTAAAACAAAACATACGGCATTGAATATCATTAGGGTAGGGACTTCGGGCAGCATGCGCAGGGAAATCCCCACGGGAAGTCTTTTGGCTTCAGCCTATGGAATTGGTTTGGACACGTTGATGACTTTTTACCAGACGACCTACAGCCAATCGGAGATAAATTTGGGCGAGGCCATCCAAAAGCTTCTCGGTCTACCTTTTCGCCCCTATTGCGTGCAAGGATCCCAAAAACTGCTCAAGGTTTTGGGAGAAGGGTTGTTGATTGGAAATACTGTGACCTGTCCGGGATTCTTTGGCCCCCAGGGAAGGGAAGTCAGGGCAAAACCAGCTATTCCAGATATCATTGAAAAATTGGGAAGTTTGGATGTTGAAGGCTTCAAGTTGACCAATTTTGAAATGGAAACTGCAGGATATTATGCAATGGGAAGATTATTGGGACATGAAGTTCTGAGTTTGAATGCCATTGTGGCCAATAGGATCACCCATGAATTTGCCAAAGATGCTGATGATATCGTAGAACATTTGATTCAACACACCATAAAAAAAATGGCGGATTATTAATCCGCCTTTTAAGTTAAATCACCCTTATGCAATAAAACTTCCCGAAAAATGTCTTGAGTCCGGTTTGAGTTGATCCCAATCCTTGTAGTCAATGTTTTCCATCAAATCAATTATTTTTTGAGCACATTCCTGTTTGCAAAGATAAACGCCAAAGAGGGCTCTCTTCTTATTGATCAAAAATATCCTACTGCTTTCGAACAGGCGATTCAAGCTTCCCCATTCGGACAAAATCAAAAGTTCATCCTTGTTTTTTATAGTTTGGATAATTTTGTAAGCACCAAAAGTACACGTGATATCCATTTCCATTTATGTTTTGTACTCTTCAAATGTACACAGATGAAAATTTATGCGCCATACGTATTTACACCTATTTTATTGATTTTTTATACCAATAATATGTATTTCAAAAAATTATTTTCTTGTTTTTTTGCGCCCATATAAGAAGAGCATTGTGCTTTTTATCCAATTGCAATTTGTTGATAATATTGCTTCTGTGCTTGTCCACTGTTCTTTCCGCAATGAAGAGTTTTTCTGCAATTTCTTTGGTGGAGGATCCCAGTGCAATCAATCTTAAAATCTTGATTTCCGAAGGTGTCAAGTTTCCAGTCAAACTATTCCGATCTTCGGCATCATTCATCAGAAGCTTTTTGCTGAAATAGGATTGTCCCGAGAGGACTTTTTGTATGCAATTCAACAATTCTTCTGTCGCAAATTCCTTTAGCAGATACCCTGAAATATTCAGGTTTTTTGCTTCATGGAAGATATAAACTTCCTTGTGGAGTGTCAAAAGGATAATACTCGTGTCCAATTTTTTGCTTTGACAATGTTTGGCGATTTCCAAGCCGGTCATTCCTGGCATTTCAAGGTCTAGGATGGCCAAGTCTGGTTTTAAGGTTTCGATGAGATGCATCGCTTGGACCCCGTTTGGGGCTTCTCCAATGATATTCATTCCATTTTCATTCAAAAACTCCTTCAAACCTTTCAGCAAAAGAGGATGATCATCGGCGATTATGATGGTTTGATCCATTTCAATTAGAAAATATAAAGGAAAATATGGTTCCGGCACCTTTTTCTGAATCCACTTTCATGGTCCCTTTGAGCGCAGCGGTTCTTTCTTTGAGGGTTTTAAGCCCCAAACTGTTGAAATCATTGTATTTTTCGGAGAAATCAAAACCAATCCCATTGTCTTTGATCGTGATCACAGCCTTTTTCTCCTCTCGCTGGATGGTCACATTGGCAGCGCTAGCCTCTGAATGCTTTAATATGTTGGTAAAGGTTTCCTGCACGATTCTATAAATATGGACTTGATCTTCTTTCGAAAAGAAATCATCAATATTTTCCAGTTCTGAAGCGATAAAAATATCCATTTCACGGTCAATCTTATCAAGGATATTCTGGATGGCGCCGGTGATGCCCAGCTCGTACAGTTGAAAGGGGTGCAGTGATCTGGAAATCCCCCTAAGCTCTTCAATGGCTTGATCCAAAAGGCTCGCGGAGGAAGTATCTGGACTCATGGCAACTCTGTTTTTGATCAATAAAAGACTTTGACCCAAGCCGTCGTGCAAATCCTTGGAAATCCTGCGTCTTTCATTCTCTTGGCTGCTGATCAATTCCCTGGAAAAACGCTCCTGAATGCTTCTTTCTTTTTTTGCCGTTCTGAGGTTTTTCCAAAGAAACAGTAGAATGATAATTGCCAAGAAGGCAGTAGTCGAATAGATGATCAAAGTAATTTTCCTACTGGTATCAGCTTGTATTTTTTCGATTTCCTGATTTTTTTTGAGAATTTCCCTTTCCTTTTTCTCGGTCTCATACAAGGTTTGATAATACGCAAAGGTGTTGGCTTTGTTTATCCCAAAAATTGAATCCTTGTAATTTTGATAATATTTTAAAGCCAAGAGAGAACCTCCATTGTCTCCCACCTTTTCCAAAAGATCAGCTTCCAGTTGATGCGCTTCCAAGATAAGATCCATATTGTTGGATTCCATCGCTTTTGTTTTAAATGACCTCGCGAGGGTGATTGCTTTTTGGAGGTTTCCTTTGGTTTTTTCCAAAAGTGCATGAGATTTTGCGAAACTGGGATTGATGAAATTTTCCTCAACTTGTTTTTCTTTGATCAGCTTTTCTGCCGTAGAAAAAAAGAGCTGCTGTTTTTCCAGATCATTTTCAGTCCCGTAATAGTTGGACATGGAGAGGTTGATCAACACTTCCAAGTAGGGGTCAAATCCCTCTTGGGGCAAGCGTTTCATGATTTTGTTCAATAAATCATGTTGCTCCACGAACCTTCCCTGTTTTCTATAATCGTTCGATTGGTTGTACATCACCACCGCCCATTCATTGAAGTCTCCTGATTTCGCATATAGATCGATCAGATTGAGTCTGATTTTCTCGGCTTCGTCGAATATTTCGTATTTGCTGAATAAAATTGACATGCCGTTTTGGACATGATTCACATAGTCGAGATCTCCAAGATTTTCATAATAAGTGGATGCCAATTGGTAGTCTTTCATGGCATTCAGCATTTTCCCTAGATAGTCCTTGGCTTGTCCCCTAAAGAACAACGCATCAGCGACATAGATCGAATCAGCCTTTGAAAAATGAGATATGGAATTGGTGTAAGCCCAAATGGCTGAATCAAATGCCCCTTTAACATAATGGGCGGCACCAAGTTTCAAAAACACATTCCCTCTTACCCTGGATTCAGTCACCTTTTCCACAAACTGCCTTGCATTTTGCATTACCTGGAGGGCATTGTCTTGGTCGGATGTTTCATCATTATAAAATTGATAGAGCGCTATCGACCAATTTGCAGCGGCATCAAAGTCTTTGGTTTCTTCTGCCAATTTGATTGCCTGCAAATAATAGGATGGCAAAGCATCACTTTGCTTCTCCTTATAGATGAGTGGCAGTATTTGCTTGAGCAACTGCATTTTTTTTGAAGGGATCATTTCACTTTGGAACAACGTCTCCAATGAATCTTTTTGGGGATTGGCTGAAATTTCTTTTGAAAAAACCAAAAAGCACAAGAATACAATCATGCCAAACCTTTTCTTCCAAACAATACAATCGTTCATTTCTTTATTATCAAAACAATATTTTATTACCAACCACTAAGGTATTCAATCTCTCAGGAATTTTGACATGCACTACCGCTTATCTCAGATATTGAAAGACTTAAAGGGTGTCAACTCTATTCATGTATCTACACGCAATTCACGAACTTTATGACTTTCAGTTCGTTATTTAATTGGGTCTTTTTATACTGAAATCATAACAAACGGAACAGGATCACTTTATAAATTGAAAAAAACCCTTTTAAAAGCATTTAAAATCCGAAGTGCTTCTATTTCAACATTATTTAATTGAAAAAGTTAATTCAAGTGCAGTTTTGTTTGGGCCCGACCAACACATATTTTCCTTAAAAATCTTACTATGAAAATCGTTTTGTCTTGTTTATTTTTTGTTTTTCTATATTCGGCAACCTCAGAGGGGTATTCCCAAACGATCACGCTGAAGGGGAAAGTCGTAGATGCAGAAAACTCCCAAGTGATGGAATTTGCCAATATTGCTCTTTTGGTTCCAGGGGATTCTTCCTTGGTGACCGGAGCCATGAGTGATTTGGATGGGACATTCTCCTTCAGTACCGAGCCGGGAGAATACCTGCTCAGGGTTGGCTTTATAGGTTACGAAAGCAGTTTTAAAATTATTTCACTGGCTGGAGATAAAGAATTGGTGAATCTGGGTAACATCAGACTGCGCACAGATGCAACGAACCTACAAGAGGTGGTTGTAGAAGGCGTTTCATCGATTTTCGAAAGCGACGTGGACAAAAGGATCTATAATGTCGAAAACAGCATCGTGGCAGAAGGAGCAACAGCAGCCGAGCTTTTGGGGACCTTGCCCTCCATCCAAATCGATGAGCAGGGCGGGATTTCAATGCGGGGAAGTGGGGAAGTGATGATCTACATCAATGGCCGGCCCTCCAACCTTTCATCAAGTGAATCAGAGAATATCCTTTCCCAATTCCCAGCAAATAGCATCAAATCTGTGGAATTGATCACCAATCCTTCCTCAAGATATGATGCCGCAGGAGTAGGTGGCATTATCAATATCATCCTCAAAAAGAATCAGAACCTTGGATTCAATGGTCAGGTGAATGCCTCGGTTGGAACCAGGGATAAATATCAAGCAGGGCTGAACCTGAACTATGCAACCGAAAAAGTCAATTATTATGCCTCCTATAATTTTCAGGACCGAAGGAGATTTAGACTGGGAGAGAGTTTGAGGGAAAATTTTGTCCCTGGGTTTTCGAGATTCCTGGAGCAGGAAGATGATGAATTGGAGAGAAGAAAAACTTCCCTCATCCGAGGGGGATTGGATTACAACATCAATGACAATTTGGTTTTTGGCTTTTATGCGCAGGCAAATCTCAACCAAGAGACCGAAAATGAATCCACCAATCAAAGAAATTTTAATGTTCGCAATCAAATAGACAGCCTTTTTGTAAGGGATAGATCAGAAAGAAGCAATAGCAACAATTTTGAATCCGGTGTCAATCTGACTTGGAACCTGGATTCACTCGGACAGCGGTTGTATACTTCATTTTCCTACGCCTATGACCAAAGGGATCAAATACAGAACACTTCACAGTCCTTTTTCAATTCCGAGAATGAGTTTGTCCCAGCAAATGGATTGACACAAATGGAAGAGAGTCCAAGGGAAAGTACTTTTTCCCTATTTCAATTGGATTATGAAAAACCATTGGGCGAGAATAGCAAGATTGAGGCGGGATTGAAGGGGACTTTCGGTTCCTGGGACAGGTCACAGGTATTTGCCCAAGGTGATCAAAACACCAATTTCTCTCCTACTCCAATTGACTCCTTGAATGACACCTACTCGTTCCATGAGGATGTGTATGCTTCTTATTTTATCTTTAGAAGCAAAATCAACAAATTTGGCTATCAGGCAGGATTGAGGGCCGAATACACAGAAACTCTGGGGGAATTGGCCAGTAGTGGTGAAAAAATTGTAAACAATTACTTCAATATATTTCCCAGTGTGTACACCACGTATAACTTAGGTCAAGAGGAGGAAATTTCCCTGAATTACAGCAGGAGGATCTCCAGGCCGGGAATCTGGTCCTTGTCACCAATCTACAATCTTCGGGATCAACTTAATTTTTCCATCGGGAATCCTTATCTGCAACCGGAGTACACAGACAGCTACGAAATGGGCTATATGAAAGGCTGGAGCAAATACCTGCTGAACGCCACGGTGTACCACCGGTATTCCACCAATGTCCAAACCAGGATCACTACCTTGCTAGACAATAATATTACCGTGCAGAGTAGGGAAAATGCAAATGTCAGGAAAAGCACTGGTCTTGAATTGGTGAATCAAATCGGGGTGACAGATTGGTTTGATATCGCCTTGACTGGGAATTTCTTTTATTCTGAAATCTTCGGAGACAATCTTGGAGAAGGTTTCAACAATTCCAATTTCAGCTGGACGGTGAATCTTTTGACAAGCATGGCGATACCCAATCTTTTTAGCGTTCAGCTGCAGGGCAATTACCGTGGACCCATTGTGCTTCCACAAGGTGAAATTGAACCGCTGTGGGGGTTGAATATCGGTTTGAGGAAAGATGTCATGGCAAAAAGAGGAACGATAAGCCTAAACGTGAGCGATATTTTCAACACCCAAGTTTTCAAAATCAAAACGCAGGATGCCAGATTTATCTCTGATAGGGCTTTTGACCGTGAAACCAGGATCGGAACGATCGCCTTTACCTATCGCTTTGGTGGATTCAGGGACAAAAGCAAAAAAGAAGGGGATAGGGATGGAATGGGAGAAGATATGGATTTTTAAGAGCAAACGTCCTCTATTCGGGAAAAGCCCATTAAAAGTTTGATGCTTTTTATGGGCTTTTCCTTTTTTGAACAAACCCGAAATATGCATTAAGTTTCCAAATGAGGGGGAATTGCAAGAAAATCCCACTGTTTGGAAAAAAGACGAATACCGGCATGGTGAAGTCTAAAGCCGTAGACAAAGACTGATAATTTCGTAATTTAAGTCTAGAATGGAATTGGCATTGCATAAAACGGGTTAAAAAAATCAGCATCAACCGCCTAACTTAATTTCCATGAATGAAAACCACCTCACGGAACAAATTCTTTTGGATCTTCAAGCATTGGCCGACCCAAAAAAAGCCGAGTTTTTGCCTAAATTCTTCAAAGTGGGCCCTGGCCAATATGGAGAAGGGGATCTTTTTATGGGTGTCACAGTACCCCATCAGCGAAAAATCGCCACCAAATACTGGAAGGAAATCAGCAAGGAAGCCCTGAGCCAACTCCTCCATTCCCCTTACCATGAAGCACGATTGACAGCATTGTTTGTGCTGGTGAAAAAATTCGAAAAAGCAAAAAGCGATACAGAGAAGCAGGACTGGATGGAATTCTACCTGAAACACAGGTCAGGCGTCAACAGTTGGGATCTGGTAGACAGTTCCGCACCAAAAATATTGGGTGAATGGCTTTTTGACAAAAACCGAAGCCTGTTGTTTGATTTTGCGACAACAGGAACCCTCTGGGAAAAACGAATGGCGATGATCAGCACCTTGTATTTCATTAGGAAAATGGATTTTGAGGACACTTTTAAAATTGCCGAAATCCTTCTCCGAGATTCCCATGACCTCATCCACAAAGTTATCGGCTGGATGATCAGGGAAGTCGGGAACAGGGATATGGATATTGCATTCGCATTTCTGAAAAAACATTACAAAATCATGCCGCGCACGATGTTGAGGTATGCAATAGAGAAAAATGACCCCGACGTGAGGGAAGCGTTTTTAAAGGGAGCGATCTAAACGCTCCCTTTTGAAGATTTCAGTTGGTTTTTTTGGAATTCAATTCAAGAAATTCAACACTCAATCAATCCCTTCCATCTCACTCAACTCTAACCAGCGCAATTCCAATTCTCCTGTGGTAGAATCTATTTCTTTGATTCGGGAAGACCATTCCTGAATTTTTTGGTGGTCATCGATCCCCGAATTCATTTTTTCTACCAAAGTCTCTTTTTCAGCGCCAAGTTTTTCAATTTGCTGACCGATTTCCTCAAATTCCTTCTTTTGCTTAAAAGTGGCTTTGGTTTTACTCGGCGCCTGTTCTGCAACCACTGTTGGCTTGGATTCTTTCTCAGGTTTTTTGTCCTTATCCAAGGCCTTCTGTTCTTTTTCCCATTCCCTGAAATCGGTATAGTTGCCAGGGAAATCCTTGATTACTCCTTCTCCTTCAAAAACGAAAAGGTGCTCCACCAAGCGATCCATGAAATACCGATCATGCGATACGATGATCAGACATCCCGGGAAATCATCCAAAAACTCCTCCAGTGTATTGAGTGTCATGATGTCCAGATCATTGGTTGGCTCATCGAGAATAAGGAAGTTGGGGCTTTTGATCAGCACCATCAGCAACTGAAGCCTTCTTCGCTCACCACCGCTTAATTTGGAAACAGGGGTATGTTGTTGTTTGGGTGGGAAACCGAATTTGTTCAGGAATTGTGCGATCGTGATCGTGCTTCCGCCCGCAACGGTGACCACTTCCGCGACTTCCTTGACCACATCGATAATCCTTTTGCTTTCGTCGAAGGAATCTTCTTCCTGTCGGTAATAGCCAAAAGCAGTGGTCTGCCCAATGGCCACTGTCCCCGAATCAGGTTTCAGTTGGCCTGTGATCATGTTCAAAAACGTTGTTTTTCCGGCACCATTTGGGCCTACAATCCCGATTTTATCTCCCTTTTTGAACGTATAGGAAAAATCCTTAAGGATGGGCTTGTCGTCAAAAGACTTGTTGAGTTTTTCTATTTCGATGATCTTGTTTCCCAAGCGCTGTGAAGTGACGGTCAGCTGAATGTCGCGTTCCTCTCTTTTGGAAAATGCTTTCTCCTTTGTGTCTTCAAAGGCATCCACCCTGTACTTGGCTTTGGTGCTACGGGCTTTTGGTTGCCTTCTGATCCAGTCAAGTTCTTTTTTATAAAGGCTCTTGGCTCTGTCCAATTCTGTCAATTCATTGCCTCTTCTCTCTTCTTTTTTCTCCAAGAAATAGCCGTAGTTTCCTTGATACCTAAAAATCTGTCCATTGTCCAGTTCCAGGATTTCATTGGTGACTTTCTCCAGAAAATACCTATCGTGGGTAACCATGAAAAGGGAAAGGTTCGCTTTGGAAAGATACTCTTCCAGCCATTCGATGGTTTCAAGATCCAGATGATTGGTGGGTTCATCCAGCAAAAGCAAATCGGGTTTTTCCAGGATTGCTTTGGCCAAGGCTACTCTTTTTCGCTGTCCACCACTGAGGTTGCCTACGGGCATGGATGTGTCATGGAGGCCTAATTTGCCCATCACTTCATTCACTTGGTATTCAAAATCCCAAGCCTGAAGCCTATCCATTTTCTCAAAAATATCCTGAAGGAGGTCGTTGTTGTCCCTTCCATCCTGGGAGTCCAGCATTGCTTTGTGGTAGTCCTCAATGACCTGCATGGTCTCATTGGTGCTTCCATCAAAAATTGTCTTGTAGATACTCAATTCCCCGGTAAACACAGGGTTTTGGTGTACATATGCGATTTTGACTTGCTGATTGATTGCTACTTGGCCCGTATCCGGAACCTCTATTCCCATGATGATTTTCATCAGAGTAGATTTTCCCGCACCATTGATTCCCACCAAAGCAATTTTTTGCCCTTGGTCAATGCCAAAGGAAATGTTTTGAAAAAGTTTACGCTCCCCGAAGGATTTACTTAGATTTTCGACCGACAAATAATTCATGGTGCAAAATTAAGTCTAGTTTCTCGGAATATCCACATGAATGCAAAAATAGATGAAGGGGCTTGCTGGTCAAAGCAGTTCCGAAAGGTTCACGGAATGATTCATTACTCATGGATTGTTGCACAAGTGCCAATACCGCTTTCTGCTCATTCTTTTAAATGGGGGGTGTCCATGCCAACGTTAAATTTTATATATTCAACGTCAAAAAGATCATTTTTTTTCAAAAAGGGCCTTGATCGCCAATTTAATCTGTTCCAATGCATTCAGAAAATGTTTTTTGGATTCTTGAAGATTGGGCTCGATTTCCTCTCTTTTTTCCTGATAAGCTTGTTCCATTTTTTCCTTGGCTTTTTTGAACTCCTCCTCCAAGGTGGTTTTGTTCTCTCGCAGCGCATTGATTTTATTCTCGATCTCCACCTTGGCTTCACCGGTAGCCTCTGCACCTTTTTCGATTAAATGTTCTATTTTAGTACCGATGTCCTGTAGAATGGATTCTACTTCTTCAAAATTTGATTTTTCTTTGGCCATTGGAGTACATGTTTAATTTAAATACCTTCTAAAAATGTTTTCTAATATAGTAAGTAAGATCCAATCTACCAGTAAGCTCAAGCAGAATTTGTTAGTCCAGGTTACGGATCTTTTCCAACTTCTGGAGCAATCAAGCCTGAATTTGGCCACCAAGCTCACTGCTGCTTGTGGTCCGGAAAACCAAGTCCCACTAAAAGTGGAAAAGATCAATGATTATGAATTTGTATTTCAGGCGGGTGAAGACGTGTTGGTTTTTATACTTCAAAGCAATATCGTCAGGCTGTCGGAGGAAACGTACCTCAGCAAATCAAAATACCTGAAAAGTGATCCAAGTTTGAATTATTTCGGTCAGATTTTGATCTATAATTTTCTGGGCGAAACGATCAAAAATGAACGACTTGATGATCCGGGCTATCTTTTGGGGAGGTTGATGGTCAACCGGGAAAACAAGTTCTTTTTAGAAGGGGACAGGAAAATGGTCTACCATTTCCCCGAATTGCAGGACAATCCTGTAACGGGACAAAAAATGCAGGATTTCGTGGAGTTGTTGGTTTCCGCTGCATTGGACAATGACCTGCTGGCACCAGCCTTTGGCGATATCATGATCATCACCTATCTCCAGAAGCTGGAGCATACCTCAGGTATGGGCCATCCGAAAAAAATCGGCTTTGATTCTTTTGCCAAAAACCGACAATGATTTATCCTTCAATGGATTCGTTGGCGTGTGTTTGTTTTTCATAAAGCTCCGCATAAACACCCTTTTTTTCCATCAGGAAGTCATGTGTCCCTTGTTCCACAACATGGCCGTCGCCTAGGACGATGATTTTGTCTGCGAGTTTGGCAGAAGAAACCCGGTGGGAAATGATGATGGACGTCCTTCCCTTCATGATGATTTTCAGGGCATTCAATATGGAATTTTCCGTTTTGGTATCCACTGCTGACAAACAGTCATCCAAAAGTAATATCCGGGGTTCTTTGGCAATTGCCCTTGCGATGGAAACTCTTTGCTTTTGTCCTCCCGACAAGGTCATGCCCCTTTCTCCAAGCCTGGTTTCGAAACCTAGGGGAAAATCCAGAATGTTGTCATACACATCGGCATCTTTTGCGGCTTTCTCGACCAACCCTTCCGGCACAGTGTCCAATCCAAAGGCAATGTTGTTGGCGATGGTATCACTGAAAAGGAATACATCTTGGGGAACAAATCCTATTTGTTTCCTTAAGGAATAAATGTCGTAAGCTTTGATGTCAATATTATCGATCAGAATATCACCTTTGGTAGGATCATACATCCGTAGCAGGAGATTGGCGACGGTGGATTTTCCGGAGCCGGTAGCGCCAATGATGGCCAATGCCTCGCCCGCTTTGATCTCAAAATTGACATTGTCCAATGCTTTAATCCCTGAATCGGGATAGACAAAACTCAGGTTTTTGACTTGAATGTCACCTTGGATTTCCCGCTCTAGGTTTTCAAGGCTGACGATGTCGTTCTTCTCGTTCAGGAATTCATTGATCCGGGTCTGGGAGGCGGCGGCCCTTTGGATGATACTGGTGACCCAGCCCAAGGCTGTCACCGGCCAAGTCAGCATGTTGACATAGAGGATAAATTCTGCGATGACGCCATAGCCAATCGTTCCTTCTATTACCTGGATGCCTCCGATATAAACTGTCAAAATGGTGCTTACCCCAATTAATCCCAGGATCAAAGGGTAGAAAAGCGATTGGACCAGTGTCAACCTTATCGATTTTTCTTTGTATTCCTCACTGGCTTTCTTGAATTCATTGGCACTGTCTTCCTCCCTGACAAAAGCCTTTAAAACACGGATACCGGAAAATGCTTCCTGTACAAAAGTACTTAAGCCCGAAAGACTCCTTTGTATCTTTTCAGAACGCTCGTTGATCAGGTTGTTGACAAAATAAATGCTCAGCGATAGAATGGGCAAAGGCAATAGTGAATAGAGTGTCAGCTCGACATTGACCGTCAGCATGTACCCAATGACCAGTGGAAATAGCACCACGAGATTGATGCCGTACATGATCGCCGGGCCCAAATACATTCTGACCCTACTTACGTCTTCGGTGATTCTGGCCATCAAGTCGCCAGTGCTGTTTTTCCTATAAAAACTGAGGGGCAATTGCTGGTAATGGGTGAAAATTTCGTTTTTCATGTCAAACTCGATCAGCCTGGACATGATGATGATGGTCTGTCGAATCAAGAAAAGAAAGAAGCCCCTCAAAAGGGCCATCACCAAAATCAAAACCCCAAAAATCAAAATGAATTTCAGGAAAATGGAGCGGGCTTCAACACTCAAATCGCCCTCTCCGAACAATTGATAGAAGCTGAAACTCTCCACCACATAATCTATGGCAATTCTGACCAGTTGCGCGGGGATTATTACAAAAATGTTTGAGATGATAGTAAATACTATTCCCAAAAGTAGATAACCCTTATATTTAAGAAGATATTTGTTTAAGCGCCAGAGTGGTTTCACGAAAGAAAAACTTTAAAATCTAATGATTAGTTTCATAATACTCTTTTAAATGCATTAGCAAAGCCCACAGAAAATATATAATTTTGTATCGGTGGTTTTCAACACATCAATCCCAAATATAACACTTTATAAATTTCCAAATTCAAATGGTAGACGTTAATACTACGGAAAAGGTTAAAGAAGGATCTATCTACGGACAGATTACCTCCTTAGGTCACGAGCAATTGGTTATTTGCCATGATGAGCCCACAGGGCTAAAAGCCATCATTGGAATTCACAATACCGTGTTGGGCCCAGCCCTTGGCGGTACTCGGATGTGGAATTATTCCTCCGAAGCGGAGGCCATCACGGATGTCCTTAGGCTTTCAAGAGGAATGACTTTCAAAGCAGCTATTTCAGGGTTGAATTTAGGTGGAGGAAAGGCGGTCATCATCGGTGATCCAAAGCTGAAAAGCGAAGCGTTTTTAAGAAGATTCGGGAGATTTATCCAAAGTTTGGGTGGAAGGTACATCACTGCCGAAGACGTAAACATCAACACCAGGGACATGGAATATGTTTCCATGGAAACAAAATTCGTCACCGGACTGCCTGAAATCAAAGGTGGTGGAGGCGATCCTTCTCCGGTAACTGCCTATGGTACTTATTTGGGGATGAAATCAGCCGCCAAAAAAGCATACGGATCGGATTCATTGATGGGCAAAAAAATTGCCGTGCAAGGAATCGGTCAGGTTGGGAAATACTTGGTGGAGTACCTGATCAAAGAAGGTGCTGAAGTATTCATTACGGATATTTTTGAAGACAAACTCAGGGCGGTAGCGAAAGAAACCGGAGCCACTGTGGTGGACCCCAATCTTATCTACGACATCGACATGGATATCTATGCACCCTGTGCATTGGGTGCCACCATCAACGACCAGACGATAGAAAGACTGAAATGTCAAGTCATCGCAGGAGCAGCCAACAACCAGCTTCACGAGGAAGAAAAGCACGGAAAATTGCTTTTGGAGAAAGGGATTGTTTATGCCCCGGACTTCTTGATCAACGCAGGTGGCTTGATCAATGTGTATGCGGAATATTTGGGCGGATACAATAGGGAATCGACTTACAGACAAGCCGAAAAAATCTATGACACCTGTACTGCCATACTTGACAAATCTGAAAAGGAAAATATACCTGCACAGCAAGCAGCGACAGAATTGGCCTGGAATCGTATCCAAGCAATGGGGAATGTGAAACTTCCTTATTAAAAAATTGAATCCCCCGATTCTATTTCTTAGGAAAAATGATCGGGGGATTTTATAGTATTGTGGACAAAGACGGGTCCTTTTATAAACCTTCGTCTAAAAACAATTATATTTACGTTCTTTAAAATCAGGTATGTTAAACAGAAGAATTCTCAGGGTCAAGGCTTTTCAAAATCTATATGCTTATGAACAGAGTAAGGCATCCAACTTTAATTTGGCAAAAGACCAGATCAGAGAAGCCTTTCTTCCGGATCTAAACAGCATGGAAGTACAAGACAAGGTGCAGCTAAAGAAAGACGCTGAGCTTGCCATCAAACTTTTTTCCAGCAACCTGAACAGTAAAAACCTGATTTCTGAAACAGACGTCAGTACCAAAATCAAGTCTGAGTCCATCAAAGCCATCAACTATTACCACAAGGCCAACAAAGCGGACCATGATTTTCTATTGAACAACATGGTGATCTCTGCCGAGCGAATCCCTCAATTGTACCTTTATGCGATCCAATTGCTCATTGCATTTGGAGACCACGTAGCCAAGGAAATCGATCGAAAAAGAAAAATCTCAAATGACGCAATCATCTCCACACTTGGAGACCTTAATCTTGCAAACAATGCCATCCTGAAGAAAATCAAAACCATGCCTGAATACCAATCAGCTGTGATTCGACAAGATGCACAAATCGATGAGCTTGAACTTGAAATAAAGGAATGGTTCAGGGAGTATGTAAAACCTTCCGAAGGGTATCAGGAATACATCAAGATCAATGCGCCCACCCTTACCCAGGACTATGAAATACTGGACGACATTCTCAAGAAAATAATTTTCAAAAACAACGCGATTCTCAATTTCTTTTCTGAAAAAGATCTGAATTGGACTGAAAATAAGTCAGTAGTAAGGAGTCTGGCATCAAAAGTGCTCAAAAACCTATCAACAGATCCATCAGCTGAAGAGGCTTTGCTTCCGGAAATCGCCATCAATTGGGAAGAGGATAAGGAGTTTTTCCAGAATATCTTTAACTTGACGATTGAATGTGGCGACGAGCACATGGAGTTGATAGGGAATAAAACCAAAAACTGGGATATCGAAAGGGTAGCTTACACCGACAAGATCATCATGTCAATGGCGCTGACCGAAATGAAAAAATTCCCAAGCATTCCCGTCAAGGTCAGTATCAATGAATATATTGACATTTCCAAAACATACAGCACGCCCAAAAGCAAGCAGTTTGTAAACGGATTACTGGATGTTTTGGCAAAGGAATTAACCGAAAGTGGAGAAATCCGTAAGAGTGGTAGAGGTCTTTTAGATAACAAATAAAATATCAAAAAAATGAGCAAAAGCAGCAATACATTTATGTTAATAGCTGGAGCAGGTATAGGAGCCGCTTTAGGCTTGCTATTCGCCCCCGATACAGGAAAAAACACAAGGGATAGGCTTTCTTATCAGTTGTCGAAATACAGCGAGGACTTGGAAGAACTGATAAAAAATCTACGCGACGGAAAAAATCTTCCTTTAAATGAAGCAAAATCCGAAGGAAACAAAGTAATTTCGGAAGCCAAAAACAAAGCCGAGAATTTACTCAGTGATGTGAATAAACTTATTGATCAAATCAACAGACAAGATAATTAATCATTCAACCAAATGAGATACATCAAATTTCCAGCCTTCGTTCTAATGGCTGCACTTATGGCCTCAGGCTGTAATACCAACAAAAACGACGATTCGGCAAAATTGGCGGAATTGGAGCAAAAACTTGCCCGTCTTGAAGCCGCACAGCCCATTCCCACCAACGTGCAATCGGTGGATGTTGCTGATCCCTCCACTTTGGGTCAGTTCCAATTCGGTGAAATCGAATACGATTTTGGTACGATCGACGAAGGAAAGGTTATCGAGCACATTTTCAAGTTTACCAACTCAGGTCAATCTCCCTTGGTCATTTCCAACGTCACCGCTTCCTGCGGATGTACGAGTCCTGACTGGTCAAAAACACCCGTAAAACCGGGAGATGAGGGATTTGTGAAAGTGGTATTCAACTCTACTGCCAAACCAGGTGCCCAAGCTCCAACAGTAACCATTCAGGCCAATACTAGCCCAAATGTGACCAGATTGAGATTAAAAGGAAATGTTAACCCAAAAAATGCCGCTTCAGCCAGTGCTGGACAATTTGGCCCAGTGAAAAAATAATGATGAACAATTGGATATTATTGCAAGCAGATGGTATGAGTGGGATCATGGGACAGGTTTTCCTGTTTGGCTCCATCATTTTGATTATGTACTTCTTCATGATCAGGCCACAACAAAAAAAACAGAAAGACGCTAAAAATTTCCTTGAATCCGTAAAAAAGGGCGATAACGTGGTCACCATAGGTGGCGTACACGGGAAGATATACAGCCTAGAGGATGATACAGTTCTTTTGGAATTAGACAAGGGATTGAAAATCAAAGTGGAAAAGTCAGCGATCTCTCCGGAATTCACTAAAAAAGCAAACGGAATCAAATAAATTGGACTTGAATAAGCTCAAAAAATTAGTTTCTAATGCCAACCCTAAAAAAGTGGCAAACATGAAAGTGGTAGCGCTGTGCCTTTTGGCCGCTACCACTTTCTGGCTTTTGAATGCCCTCAACAAAGACAACTACACAACTGTTGTAGACTATCCAATCGAAATCATTTATGACAAGGAAGAATTCATGGCCGTTGAAAAATTGCCTGCCCGTGTCAAAATAGAGATCAATGGCAATGGCTGGGATCTGCTCAGAAAATATTTCAAGATAAAGGACAACCCTTTTTTGATTGAAATCAACAACCCTTCCACAAAAAACTATCTCCTGACTTCTGAAATAAGAAGGAGTCTTGCGGAAAAAATTAGCCCTACGAGTTTGGTGTCAATCGTAAGTGACACCATAAAATTCAAAATTGATAAGGTAGTCACCAGAAAGATAAATATCCGGCCTGATACCACCACCAATACATTGGCCAAGAACTTCAGATATGCAAGCCAAATCGCGATAGATCCTCCGGTAGTCAGCATAAAAGGCCCAACATCCATATTGGAACAATTGGAAGGTATTCTTGCGGTAAATCTCGGAGAAGAAAAAATCAATAAAAATTTCAGCAAAATCCTTCCTTTGACTTTGCCTGATGCGTTCAGGGATTTTTTGACAATGGAGGACGAAAGTGTCCATTTTAAGTTCGAGGTCGTACAATTTCTTGAAGGAAACAAAAGACTAAAAGTCGTCAAAACCAATTTCCCTGAAAATGTGACTTTGGTCCAGCAGCCAAATACCATCATGATGTATTATCTGATAGACGAAAGAAAAGTCAACGAATTGAAGGAAATAGAGTTTGAGGCCATTCTAAATTATAGCAACCGAAACCGCCAAGACAGTACCGTAAGTGTCCAAGTAAGTCCAAAGCCTACTTTTTTGGAGAATGTCAAATTGGAACCGGAAGTTTTTAGATTGAAATATGATTGATCGCAAACCACTCTTGGTAGGCCTTACGGGCGGAATCGGCTCGGGTAAATCCACTGTTGCAAAGGTTTTTCAGATCCTCAACATCCCCATTTATTTTGCCGATGACCGCGCAAAATGGCTGATGGCCAAAGATGAAGGCCTAAAACATAAAATAAAATCCGAATTTGGGGAAGCAGTCTATAACGAGGATGGCAGTCTCAATAGAAAGCACCTTGCCGCTGAGGTATTTGCGGATGATCAAAAGATAAAAGCACTCAACAATCTCGTACATCCTGCGGTTCGGGAAGATTTTTCCATTTGGGCAAGCAGTCAATCTGCTCCCTATGTTCTCAAGGAAGCGGCTTTGATTTTCGAAACCGGTGGAGACAAAGATCTGGATAAGGTCATCAACGTAAGTTCGCCTCTTAAAGTCCGTGTCAGCCGCATCTTGATGCGGGATGCCCACAGGGACGAAAACCAGGTCAATGACATCATTGACATGCAGCTTCCAGATGAAGAAAAAAATTCAAAATCGGATTTTGTCATCAAGAATACGGACAACAAGCTCCTTATCCCACAAGTACTACAGATTCATCAAAAATTACTTTTGGAAGCATCGGTTTGATCCCTTAAGGGATTCTCAGGGAGCATTAAGACTCTATCCTGATGTGAATCTGATCAAGATAAAATTTCATTCTCGTATGGTTTTGGTTTAAAAAATCAATGTTGTCGACCTTGTCTAGTTTGTGGTTGTAAAAAACCTCAATGTATTCTTTTTCAAGCAAGTACAAATTGACTTTATGCGAATAATACCGAATGGCTACCACAAAAGTCCCTTCGGTATAAAGCTTGTGAATTTTTTTGTGCAAGGGTAATTCTCTAAAATCCTCTCTACTCATTCCTTAATTTCGTTAATTCCATTTCCGAACCAATATAACCAAAAGCGGACCAAAATCCACTTGCCACAACGTTTTCAAAAATAATTTTTGCTTTTGAAGTGTCCCCCAAACTAAGATAATGGTTGCCAAGACCGTAACCCTGGGTCACGTATTGAAGTCTTTGATTCTCCAGATTGACATCTGCTTTGAGAAGATCCTCCGGCACCAAAATCCCTTTGTACATCAAAATTCTTTTTAAGTAATCATCGTTTTCCAAGACAGTCATTTTTTCATGGACGGGTTTGATTACAGATTGGGCTTCTTCGGTTCTTCCCAGCTTCATCAATGCCATGTAGTACCAATCCAAAGTTGCTATCAGGAGATCATCATTGTTGGATACGGTCAAGCAAGATTGGTATGCCTTCAAGGCAGATTCAAAATCTCCCTTGAGATAGTGGGCAAGCCCTAAATGATACCAGACATTGAATTGAACATTGGATAGTGGGATATTAAAAGCATTTGGCATTCCATCTTTTTCTATTTGAAGCGCTTGGCCTTGCATCAAATCAGCAGCTTTTTCCAGATCTTCAATTGCTCTGTCCAACTCCCGAGTGGAGATAAACCGATGCCCCCTATGTCTTAGGGGTTCAAAGGAATTTTTATTCTCTTCAATTCCCTTGGTAAAGGTCCGGATAGCCAAATCATACCTGCCCAAATAAGCCTCTCTTCTTCCGATCCAGATAAGGTTATCCAAACTTGGCTCTTCTGCGTATGCTCTTTCGGCTTCAAAAAGTTTCTTCAATTGATCTTGTTGGGCGACTGTATCCACATCAGTGATGAGAGAATCTCCCAAAAGACTGATCCCTTGGAAAACTGCTGTTTTGAGGACATTGTCACCGGTCCATTTTTTTTCCACTTCTTTGGTTTCACAAGACTGGAGCAATACCAACAGGAAAAGGAGGGGATAAAACTGGGTTTTCATCTTTGTGGATTATCTTTGGCCAATACTTTTGAAAATTTCAGAAGGGGACGTATTATTGAAGTTAAAATATCCGCCAATAATGATAGTGAAATTTAAGAAACTTAATATTCCGAGACCATTTTTTTTTCTTTTTTTGTTTTTTTCGATTTCCATTTTTTCTTCTTGCTCACCAACCAAAAAGCTCAGAAGTAAAAATGTAAACCAAGTGGTGGAAACGGCAAGGAGTTACCGGGGCACGCCTTATCGTTATGGAGGGACTACAAGGGTAGGTATGGACTGCTCAGCGCTCATCTACCACTCCTTTTATAGTGTGGGGATAACCATGCCGCGCACCTCGGAAGCACAAAGTGGGATGGGGAAGAAAGTCCCGACAAGAAACATTGAGAAGGGGGATGTTCTTTTTTTTGCCACGGGCAAAAAAAAGAAAAAGGTAACACATGCCGGAATCGTCACCGAAGCCTCTCGTGGCCAGGTGAGGTTTATCCATTCCTCTACCTCGCTGGGCGTTACGGAAGACAACTTAAGCAACAATTATTGGAACAAAGCCTATTTGTTTGGGAGAAGGATGTTCTAAAAACGCTGGAGAACATGTGGTTTTCCTAGCGGAAACCTTTCTTTTAGCACAAAGGAGAAGTTTTTTGGTCCGATTTTTTTGGTGTTTGAATGACCCAGAGCCATTCACCAAAAAAGCAAATACGAAGGACCAGAAATACCGGTTTTAGAACAGATTGGATTCCCAAATATTCATTTCGCTCCAATTCATAAAGAAAAGCATCTTGATGCAAGATTTAATTTCCAAACATCCTTTGGTATTAAGGTTTTATAATTAATTTTGCAAGCAAATTGAGAGAGCTTAAATCCTTTTTACATCAATATATAAAAATGATAAATACTGGTAAGATAACCCAGGTGATTGGTCCTGTTATTGACGTTTCCTTCAATGAAGGAAGGTTACCCAACATTTTGGATGCACTTGAAGTCACAAAAGAAAACGGACAAAAAATCATCCTGGAAGTTCAGCAACATCTTGGTGAGGATAGAGTAAGAACCATCGCGATGGATTCTTCCGAAGGAATGGTAAGAGGCATGATCGTCACCAATTTAGGTACTCCTATTTCTGTGCCTACGGGTGTTGGGATCAAAGGACGCCTGTTTAACGTGGTCGGAGAAGCGATCGATGGTCTTCCTCAAGTTCCAGCAGGAAAGAGATTGTCGATCCACAGATCTGCGCCAAGATTCGAAGATCTTTCTACTGCCTCAGAAATCCTGTTTACGGGAATCAAGGTGATCGATTTGATCGAGCCTTATGCAAAAGGTGGTAAAATCGGACTTTTCGGTGGTGCCGGTGTTGGCAAAACAGTATTGATTCAAGAATTGATCAACAATATCGCAAAAGCTTACTCTGGCCTATCCGTATTTGCGGGTGTTGGGGAAAGAACGCGTGAAGGGAATGATCTTTTGAGAGAAATGATTGAATCTGGAATTGTAACTTATGGTGACGATTTCGTTCATTCTTTGGAAACCGAAGGAGGATGGGATCTTTCCAAGGTGGACATGAAAAAACTTGAAGAATCCAAAGCTACTTTCGTGTTCGGTCAGATGAACGAACCTCCAGGAGCAAGAGCCCGAGTAGCCTTGACTGGATTGACTTTGGCTGAATACTACCGAGATGGCGAAGGAGATGGTGCAGGTAAAGATATTCTTTTCTTTATCGATAACATTTTCAGGTTTACACAGGCAGGATCTGAAGTGTCCGCACTTTTGGGTCGTATGCCTTCAGCAGTAGGTTACCAGCCAACTTTGGCAACTGAAATGGGAACCATGCAAGAGCGAATCACCTCGACCAAAAACGGTTCCATTACTTCAGTACAGGCAGTATATGTGCCTGCGGATGATTTGACCGATCCAGCTCCAGCAACTACCTTTGCCCACTTGGATGCTACAACCGTACTTTCCCGAAAAATCGCGGAATTGGGTATTTATCCAGCCGTGGATCCTTTGGATTCCACTTCCAGAATCCTCCAGCCAAGTATCTTGGGTGATGAGCATTATGATTGTGCCCAACGCGTAAAGGAAATTTTACAACGATACAAAGAACTTCAGGACATTATTGCCATTCTTGGAATGGAGGAACTTTCTGAAGAGGATAAGCTTTCCGTACACAGGGCGAGAAGGGTACAACGTTTCTTGTCACAGCCTTTCCACGTAGCAGAGCAATTTACTGGTTTGAAAGGTGTTTTGGTGGATATCAAAGATACCATCAGAGGCTTTAATATGATCATGGACGGGGAATTGGATCACCTTCCTGAAGCGGCTTTCAACTTGGTGGGAGGTATCGAAGATGCCATTGCCAAAGGAGAAAAAATGCTTGCGGAAGTAAGATAAGGCCATTCATTTGATCATCACGTTCATCAAAAAATAAAACAGCATCAATATGCAATTAGAAATCGTAACGCCGGACAAGAAGATCTTTCAGGGAGAAGTTTCTGAAGCGACCTTTCCTGGCGCCTCCGGTTCTTTTCAGGTATTGAACAACCACGCTGCCATTGTTTCCACTTTGGCAAAGGGAACGGTTTCGTTCACCACCAAAGAGGGCAAACAATCTATCGTTGTCGATGGAGGTGTGGTCGAGGTCAAGGACAATAAGATTGTCCTTCTTGCCGAAAAAGTACTGGATTGATATAAAAAATCATATTCAACTTGAAAGCCTGATCAACCGATCAGGCTTTTTTGTTGGAAACTTTGTATACTGAAGTTATTCTTCTACCTTTGCATCCGTGAAAGGAGGTGTATACATATGATCATAGTTAACGTAAAAGAAAACGAATCTATCGAGAAAGCGCTAAAGCGTTTTAAAAAGAAATTTGATAGAACTGGAGCTGTAAGAGAACTTAGAGCAAGACAGGCTTTTGTAAAACCGTCTGTAAAAAACAGAGAGCAGAGAATTAAGGCTGCTTACAAACAAAAAATGCAAACAGAAGAAGCGAATTAATTCATTTCTTTTTTTGATATTCCAACAGAATGGCGCACCTACCGAAAGCGGGTGCGCCTTTTTTATTTTTTTAACCCCTGTTACGCATTGTCAATTCCATTCAAGCCTATTATTACTTGGGAATCATTCAGTTATTTACTGTTTTTAACTTCATCCTATCGGTACTTCACCTTATTCTTCAATTGGTCTGATTTTATTGCCGTGTCAACACCCTTTGATAAACCGAATACATTGTTCGGATTTACTAAAAAAAATAGTATTCTTGGTATTGTAAATCTCAAGCAATCAGGGGATAAGTCTATCCTGTCTTTTTTTATCCCCGATATATCTAAAAAATAAGCATCTATTCATCGTTTTTTTAAAATATTGGGAAGCTTTTTCGTTAGTTCAGTAAGGATCTTTAAACCTGTTTATGCATTTCCAATTCCATTCTATTATTACTTGGGAGTCATTCAGTTGTTTTCCATTTTTGACTTCATCCTATCGGTACCACACCTTATGCTCCAAATAGTATGATTTTCTTGCCGTGTCAACACCCATTGGGAAACCAAATGCATATTTCGGGATTAATCCGTATTGTGTCGGGTTTAATATTGAAAAGTCGCCTGAAAGGATTATTTCCATTAAATTTCCCTTATATTCAATACTAAATATGCTGGATGCTTTTATCAATTATCTGGAACATGAAAAACGTGCAAGCCCACACACGGTTTTGGCTTATCGGATGGATTTGGAGCAATTTGGTGAATTCTGTAAGCTTTCCTTCGGTAGAGAAGACATCACTGCAGCCGACCATTCCGAAATCAGGGCATGGATCATCGATCGGGTCGATCAAGGACTAAGCCCCACCTCCGTCAATAGAAAAATGGCCACGCTGCGTTCCTTTTATAAATTTCTGATGCGATCGGGCGTAATCACCAAAGACCCGACCTACAAAATGCGGGTTTTAAAAACTCCTAAAAGACTTCCTGAATTTATCCAAGAGACCGCAATCGAAAAGATGCTGAATGAAATGGTTTATGCCTCTGATTTTGATGGACAGCGTGACAGGATGGTGATGGAGTTTTTGTATTTGACCGGCGTGAGACTTTCGGAATTGCTGGGACTCAAATGGAAGGATATCAACTTGATTTCCGATGAAGTAAAAGTTTTGGGAAAAAGAAAAAAAGAAAGAATAATCCCTCTTACAAGTGGGTTGAAAAAAAATATAATTCTTTATAAGAAAGTATTCGAGGAAACATTTTTAAATGTAAACGAGAGTGATTATTTTATCATTACCAATAAAAAAGAGCAGGCATACCCTATGAAGATTTACCGCATCGTGAGACATTATTTGGATCTGTATGCCCAGACTACAAAGCGAAGCCCCCATCTATTGAGGCATACTTTTGCGACTCATTTGCTGAATAAAGGCGCTGATTTAAATGCCGTCAAAGATCTTTTGGGGCACGGGAGTCTTGCCGCGACCCAAGTATACACCCATAATTCCATGGAAAAACTCAAGGCTGTGTTCGAACAGGCACATCCTAAAGCGTAATATAAGTTTAACTAAAACAATTACTGTTATGAAACTTCAAATGCATTCTATCCATTTCGACGCCGATCAAAAACTTACAGAGTTTATCCAGAGGAAAGCCGATAAGTTAGAGACCTATTATGATAGCATTATCGACGGCGAGGTATTTTTGAGAATTGATAAAAATGGAAAAAACGAGAATAAAATCGTTGAAATCAAACTGAATGGACCCGGGAAACAGTTTTTTGCCAAAAACCAAAGTGAAACATTCGAAGCTGCTGCAGATGATGCCATCGAAGGCTTGAGAAGGCAAATCAAAAAATTCAAGGAAAAAGTAGTAGTCGTCAAACAATAATCTCCCAAAACTCATTAAAGGCCTTTCCACCATGGAAAGGCCTTCATTTTTTAGCATCTTTGTGCGTCAGATTGAATCAAATGAAAACCCCGGAATTTTACAGGAAACTCACGCTCGGTATTTTGGCGCTTATCGCTTCGTTGAAGCTGCTTTACTTTCACTTTTCGGGACACAGCCTTTTCACAGAGGAAACGCAATATTGGCTTTGGTCAAAGCATCTGGATTGGAACTACTACTCCAAACCCCTGATGATAGCTGTTTATAATTTTCTCAGCACCTCAATTTTTGGGGATACCGAGTTGGCCATCAAATTAAACGCCATCCTTTTCAGTTCCATGACAGCATGGGTTGTTTTTGAATTGACATTGGAGATGTATCACAAAGGCAAGATTGCCTTTTGGGCCAGTATGATACTTGTCGTAATGCCTTTTTTTCACTTGGGCTCCATTTTTCATACGACGGATTCTTCGCTTTACTTCTTTTGGATCTTGGCTTTCTTCTTTTTATGGAAGGCCTTGGCGTCAAACGAAATGAAATGGTGGGTTTTGGCGGGTTTCGCCACGATCCTGGGGATCCTTTCCAAAAATATCATGGTGCTGACCCTTCCTACATTGGGGCTATACCTTTTGCTCACAGATAAAAAGAGAGTCCTCAGCAAGGGGCCCTGGGTGTATGTATTGGTTTCCTGTCTTTCTTTGATCCCTATCGTGGTTTGGAACTTCCAAAATGATTTTGTGACCTTTAAGCATGTCGGGACGCTGGGAGGCGTAGAGGGAGAAAAGAGTGGTTTTGACCTTGTGCAATCGCTCAAATATGTGGGAGAGTATATTGGGGGACAACTGGGTTTTCTTTCCCCTTTCTTTATTCCTATACTTTGGCTAAGCATCAAAAAAACCAAATTCAGCAAGGACCCTCGGGCACTTTTTTTAATCCTTCCAACCCTGGTGGTTTGGCTCTTGTTTTTAGTGATGTCGATTTTCAAAACAGTGAATGTCAACTGGCCAGCTTTTGCCATACTCACCTTGCCTATCCTAATGGCCTATTGCTTGGATTCAGCCTCAATTCAATGGAGGAGATTTGCATTGTCCGGGGGGATACTAACTGGGGTATTGTTGATGCTGCTGCTCTTCCCAGCCCCTCTTGATGCCATCGGATTTAAAAAAATCCTCAGACCTTCCAAAGATCCCATGATGCGTTTGGCGGGCTATAAAGAATTGGCAACCCGTATTGACCATTTAAAAGACAGCCTTGAATTGCGGGACAAAGAATTTTTCTTCAGTGACAGTTACCACGTTGCTTCTGAAATGGCCTTCTATCTCAAAGGAAACCCCCAAACTTACGCCATAAATATGGGCAGGCGAAAAAACCAATTTGACCTCTGGCCGGGGATTGGGCAATTTGAGCAAAAAGGATACTATGGGATCTACCTCACTCGGGAATTTGAAGTACAAGAGGCGGTAAAAAATGGATTTTCCCGCATCGTAATGCAAGAAAATTTCCCCACCATCCACCGTGGGGATACGGTCAAAACCTATATCATTGCCGTTTTGGAAAATCTAAGGCATGTAGAGGAAGTGGAGACAGGGGAATACTAATTTATAAGGGTTTGATCCAGAAAAACTTTTTCCCCAATTGGTTTTTGACCTCTTCAGGATTTCCGTTCCAAAGGCTCTTCACCATCTCCCAGAGATACTTGGCATCCCAATTCAGGGCGGCCAACTCCATTTCATATCCTGTATCGGGCAGTTTGTCAAGGTGTTTTTCCTCAAGAATCAGAAAATCGAACTCCCTATATCTGGCTCCAAAATTTTCTTCGCCCAGATCTGTCATTAAATAATCCGGTCCCAAGCCTATTCTGATCTTACTTCCGGTATGTAGATGGCCCAAATAGGCTATTTTGCTGCCCGGCATGATGCCCTGTTCCTTTGCATATATTTTTATCAATTGGCCTGCATCGGGAAGAGAAATCTGATAGGTGGAAATACTTGCCCCAAAGAACAACAGCATCACACTGATCGCAATTGCTTTTGGCAGTGCACGCTCACTCCTGGATCTTCCAATCAAATAAAACAGGATACCGGCTGCAATAAGCACCTGTATCCAAATCCAGAAGCCTGAAGGAAGCATCAAGTTGAAGAAAATACCTATCAAAAGCACCAGTGAATTCAAGGCCAAAAAGAAAATCAAGGTGCCTTTAAGGAGCTTAACCCTCTCTAATATTCCGTTTTGAATCAGCAGCCAGGCAACCCAGATGGAAGTCAGTGGAACTACAGGCAACAGGTACCTTTCATAGAACTTGCTCACCACCGCAGACATCAGCAAAATGGCAATCACCCAGACCACCACAAATCCCGTGAAGGCCTTGTCATGATTGAAAAGCTCCTTGAATTTGTTCTTGAACCCCTTGGCCCCAAAGATAAACCAGGGCAAAAACATAACCACCATCAGCAGGGTGGCCAACAATACATTCTGAATGACCAGTAAATGCCTGGAGGCAACCCGCATTCCAACTTGGTCTTCGACAAAAGATTCCAGATAGTCAGCCCCATGAACCGCATACATGGCAACAAACCAATAAAAAGCGACAAAGACAGCCGTAAGAAGAGCGGGGAGATATGCCAATTTTTGGATTTTGATTCTTTGCCAAGGATTGACCAACAAATAGAACAAACCAAGTCCTCCCAGGGCGGCTGCTGGTAAGCCTTTGACTTCAAAGGCCAAAGCCAGGCCCAAAAACAAAAGCCAGCTGTATTTTTTTGGCGCAGCATTCCCATGGCGCAGATAACCAAGGAATCCCACAGCACTCATAGCCAAAAACATTCCCAGTAAAACATCGGGGATGGATCTGGTGGCACTGAGAATCAAAACCGGGTGAGAGGCCATGATCAAAGCCGAGAGTTTTGTTACTCTGGAATCCTTGAAAAAAACACTTGCTCCCCAGTACACAAAGCCAACAGTAAGTGCGCCTGCCAAGAGGAAGAAAATCCTGGAGCCAAATGGAGTGACTCCAAAAAGCTCAAACCCAGCCAAAACAAACCAATAGGTCAAAATCGGTTTTTTGAAGCGCATCTCATCACTTCCCAAAAATGGGGTATGTATGTCACCTGTTTGAAGCATTTTGACAGCCGCATCTGTGTAATACATCTCGTCGGGATAATGCATGTGAAAACTCAGTGCAAATGGCCCGACCAAAAAGGCAAAGACCAACATGAAATACCAAATGGAAAAACGCTTGTCAGGTTGCATAATTATGATTGAAGGGCAAAGATAATATTTTTCAATTTGTATGATACCTTAATCCAACAATCCAAAAAAACCAAGGAGGGCTTGCCGATTTTCGACAAAATTGGGTTCAACCCGATATATGCAATAGGTTTCCAAATGGGATTGAAACGGAAAGAAAATCAGACTATTGGGAGAATAATTCCTGAAACCAACAGGGTGAAGTCAAGAATAATCAACAGCTAATTGATTATCAGTAAATTACAATATTGAATTACGTTTGTAATGCATAAAACGGGTTCAACTCAATTAAAAAACCCCTCCGAATCAAAATCCGAAGGGGTTTCCAATATTTCTAAATTCAGCCCGTATTTGGTTATGCTGCTAAATCCTATTTACGGGTTAATGGGACTATCTATCGGCCCTCGTGCTTGTTCGGTCCACAGGAGTTCTGTTCATCCTGTTGGCTAGATCCCAAGCGGTGTGGAAGATCAATTGTGCTCTTTTAGTCATCAATGGGAATTCGATTTTGTCAACCGTATCCGTGTGCTGATGGTAATCATCATGAACACCATTGAAGAAGAAAATAACAGGGATATTGTGTTTTGCGAAGTTGTAGTGGTCCGAGCGGTAGTAGAACCTGTTCGGATCATCTTCCGCATCATACCTGTAATCCAAAATCAAATTCGTGTGGGTAATGTTGTTGTATTCATTGATGGTTTTCAACTGGGAAGAAAGCATCTCTGACCCGATCACGTAAACATAATCCTTGTTCTCGGCATCCTGATACTCATAGTCGATTCTTCCGACCATGTCGATATTGATGTTGTTCACCGTGTTTTCCAAAGGAAAAATAGGGTGGTCGGAATAGTACTCAGAGCCCAAAAGTCCTTTTTCCTCACCGGTTACATTCAAGAATAGAATACTTCTTCTTGGCTTGATGCCGTCTTTGGCAGCCATGGCAAAAGCTTCGGCTATCTCCATGACGGAAACCGTTCCAGAGCCATCATCATCGGCGCCATTGTTGACTCTTCCTTCGCTGTCGATGCCAGTATGGTCATAATGGGAAGAAATCACCAACACTTCCTCCTTCTTGTCTGTGCCTTCCAAGTAGGCCATCACATTTTCTGTAGGGACGAGTTTTTTGCTTTTCTTTACCAAGAAGCTGGCTTTTTGGATCTTGATGGATTCCGGATTGTTTTTGGCAGCCTCTTTCAATATCTCTACGGGAGTGGCGAAAAGGGAGGACATTTGGTCACTGCTCACCAAGAAGATCGGCTCTTGTTTGGTTTCTTGTTCAAAACCAAGTCTTCCTTTACCGCTCAAGGATTTGTATCTGTTGGCCAAGCGGTCAAAATTTGCTTGACCTTCCATGGTCACGATGACGATTCCTGCTGCACCCGCATCCATCACATCTTTCACGACCGTTTGCGCACGGCTTCCGATGGCCCAAAGACCGACGATCTTACCCTTTACATCTACTTTTGCAAGGTTTTCGGGCGAAGCCAGACCAAGAAAAACCAAATCAGCTTTGGCTGCTTTCTTCATGTCACCGTCTCCGATAAAAACAAAATCTTGGTTGTTTACCAATTTCTTTTTCCCAACAGTCAAGTTTACCTCAGGGAATGAAACGCTGGCAAGGTTGAATTTTTGGTAATAACTCCCATCCACAGGACCAGCCAGTCCCAAGCCTTCATAAAATTTAGCAAGGTATTCGGCAGCCATCTTCTGGCCTTTTTCTCCGGTATCCCTTCCTTCCATTTCGTCGGAAGCCAAGATGGTCAGGTGTTTTTCCAAATCACCGGCAGTGATGGTGGAAGCATATTTGACGGCCATGTCCTGAGCATTGACCTGCCAAGAGAACATCAACAGAAGTGCGCCTGTCAAGGCATAATTTCTTTTCATAAGTTATAAATAAGGGTTATTACTATTCTAGGCTTTAAACTTATCAATTATTCCAATCAGAATGAAACCGTTTATCAATTTGAGTGTTACAGTGCTATATTTCTTTGCCTCCTAAAATTATTATCATTCAATATTTCTTACCTTTGCCCTACCAAAAATCAAGGTAGATATAACCCAAATCTCTCACAATCAACATTGATGATGAAAATCAATCTCACTCCAACTACAAAATTTGAAAACAGGCACAATGGTCCTTCTTCTGAGGAGATCACGTTCATGTTGAATAAGATAGGCGCCGCTTCTTTAGACGAACTTATCGATCAGACCATTCCCAAATCCATCCAGACGGGAAAGCCATTGGACTTGCCTGCCGCACAATCGGAGGCTGAGTTTTTGAAATCCTTCAAACTGCTCGCATCGAAAAACAAGATATTCAAATCCTTTATCGGTTTGGGCTACCACGACACGATTGTACCGGGTGTCATTCTGAGAAATATCCTTGAAAATCCGGGATGGTACACGGCATATACCCCTTACCAAGCCGAAATCGCACAGGGAAGATTGGAAGCTTTGATCAACTTTCAAACTACTGTTATCGAACTTACAGGGATGGAGCTTGCAAATGCCTCCTTGTTGGATGAAGCCACCGCAGCTGCCGAAGCCATGACGATGCTGCATGCATCCAAAGCAAAAGAGAAAAAAAATGCCAACCGGTATTTTGTCGATGAAAAGATTTTTGAGCAGACCAAAGACTTGTTGATTACCAGATCGGTTCCGGTTGGGATTGAATTGATAATCGCGCCTTTGTCGGCCTTGGACTTGACTGATCCGCAACTTTACGGATTGATGTTGCAGTACCCAAATTCGGACGGTCAAGCCATCGATTACACAGCACTCCTTGCTTCCGCTAAAGCCAACAAAGTGCTCGTTGCCTTTGCAGCAGATTTGTTGAGCTTGACTTTATTGACACCTCCAGGTGAAATGGGTGCGGATGTCGTAGTCGGCACCACCCAACGATTCGGGGTTCCGATGGGATTTGGCGGTCCTCATGCCGCATTTTTTGCAACCAAAGAAGCGTTTAAAAGACAGATTCCGGGAAGAATCATTGGTGTTTCCGTGGATAAGGATGGAAACAACGCCTACAGAATGGCTCTCCAGACCCGTGAACAACATATCAAAAGAGAAAAAGCAACCTCCAATATCTGTACAGCGCAGGTGCTTCTTGCCGTAATGGCGGGGATGTATGCGGTCTACCACGGTCCAAAAGGGCTAAAAGAAATCGCAAGCAGAATCCATGGACTTGCCCAACTCACCGGAAAGGCATTGAAATCCCTGGGCTTTGAGCAGTTGAACGAAAATTATTTCGACACCATTCGGATCAAAGCCGATGAGGTCCAGCAATCCAAAATCCACGCATTTGCCTTTTCTTCCGAAATGAATTTCAGGTATGAAAAAGGAGCGATTATTCTGACATTTGATGAGGTCAAGACTTTAGAAGATGTGACCGCAGTAGTGGAAGTTTTTGCAAAATCAACGAACATCAAGACCAAAGTCGATATCAATGCCTTGGTGGATGGTTTGGAAATCAATCTGCCGAAAGCATTGGATAGGAAATCCGAATACCTTACCCATCCTGTGTTCAACCAATTCCATTCCGAACATGAAATGCTCAGGTATATCAAACGTCTGGAAAACAAGGATCTTTCCTTGGTGCACTCTATGATCTCCTTGGGTTCCTGTACAATGAAGTTGAATGCAACTTCAGAGATGATTCCGGTCACCTGGCCAGAATTTGGACAGCTGCATCCCTATGCACCCCAAGACCAAGCCGCAGGCTATTATGAGTTGTTCCAAAACCTTAGAAATTGGTTGACAGAAATCACTGGTTTTGCCGACACCTCCTTGCAGCCCAATTCTGGTGCACAGGGAGAATATGCGGGTTTGATGGTCATCCGAGCCTACCACTTGAGTAGGGGAGACCACCATAGAAACATTGCCTTGATTCCAACTTCGGCGCATGGTACCAATCCAGCATCTGCGATCATGGCAGGGATGAAAGTGGTTTTGGTGAAATGTGATGAGAAGGGAAACATTGACGTAGCAGACCTTGAGGCAAAAGCCCTTGAACATAAAAATGATCTGGCGGCATTGATGGTGACGTATCCTTCCACCCATGGGGTGTTTGAGGAAGCCATCCAAGAAATCTGCCAGTTGATCCATGACAATGGAGGACAAGTTTACATGGACGGAGCCAATATGAATGCTCAGGTTGGTTTGACCAGTCCGGGTATTATTGGCGCGGACGTTTGTCACCTGAATCTCCACAAGACTTTCTGTATCCCACATGGTGGAGGCGGACCTGGCGTAGGCCCGATCTGTGTGGCCAAGCATTTGGTTCCTTTCCTTCCGGGAAATCCTCTGGTGAAAACTGGAGGCAAGCAGGCGATTACCGCCATTTCTGCTGCCCCCTTTGGCAGTGCAAGCATATTGGCCATTTCTTACGCTTACATCTCCATGATGGGAGGAGATGGCTTGACCAATGCAACCAAAATAGCCATCCTGAATGCCAACTACATGAAGGCAAGGCTGGAAGAGCATTATCCAATTCTCTATACCGGAACACACGGAAGGGCTGCCCACGAAATGATTTTGGATTGCAGGGCTTTCAAGGATTTCGGAATTGAAGTGGAGGACATCGCCAAGCGATTGATGGATTATGGATTCCACGCACCGACGGTTTCCTTCCCAGTGGCCGGCACCTTGATGATCGAGCCAACCGAATCCGAAACCTTATCTGAACTCGACAGGTTCTGTGATGCCATGATCAGCATCCGAGAGGAAATCAGAGATGTGGAGTCTGGAGCGGCAGACAGAGACAACAACGTCTTGAAAAATGCACCACATACTGCTGGATTGGCTCTGGCAGACCATTGGAATTTCCCATATTCCAGAGAAAAGGCTGTTTTCCCACTTCCTTATGTGAAAGGCAATAAATTCTGGCCAACTGTCAGAAGAATTGATTCTGCATACGGAGACAGAAATTTGGTTTGTAGCTGTATTCCTGTGGAGGAATATGCTGAAGTAGCAGAAACGGTTTGATAAATCAAACACTTGATTAATTTTCAAAGAACACGAATTCAATAAATATGAAGCCCCAGATCGATTCTGGGGCTTTTTTTGTATCCTTCTTAATTTATTTGAAAAGTTTTGAAACTGCTCTTAATTGATTAAAATAATAATCAGGTAGCACCTATCTGACAGCTATTGTACTTGGAAATGATCCTACTGTCACTGAGCAATTCAAATCCATATATACCATCCTGAGCACCAAGTAATCCCAACACCTCTCCTTCGCAATTGTACACGGGTATTATAGAATTGCATACAGCGCAACAGTTGCCAAAAATAAATAGTGTTTGCCCATTCAATTCTGTTTGGGCCACATAAAATAATTCCCGAAGGGAGCCGGATTCCATTTCAGCTAACTTTGTAGCCAGCCAAGGCAATTCACTTGCTGGATTGGATACGCCACAAGCTGAGATAGGCTTTTCCTCTTCATTCCTGCAGGATAGCAATACTAGCCCCATTACCAATAGTAAGATTGTTTTTCTCATAGGGAATGTAAGTAAGTTGTAGTTTGCTGAGACATTTCTATCTTTACGTAATATTGACTAAAAATGTCCTGAACTGGATTGATTTTTATATTTTTAAATCAAAATACCCTCATCAGATGAAAAAAACTTTCCCGATTTTTCTACTATTCTTTTTTATCTCCCAATTTTCATTTTCCCAAATCCAAAAAAACTGGGCTTGGGGTGGACCGATTGATCCACTTCAGGAAAAATTCCAGATCCTTCATTACCAACTGGAACTGGAGATTTTTCCCGAAAAACAGGAAATTCATGGGCTCAACAGGGTCACTTTTTCGGCTACCGAAAAACTGGACACCTTGCGCCTCAACCTGATCGAAGAATACACCGTCAACAAGGTAATCATGGATGGGAAAGAAATCGCCTTCCGTCATTTTGGGGATACGCTGGATATTTTCCCTATCGATTGCAGTTGTCAGGATGTCGAGATTCACTATGGCGGCAAGACTCCGATCGCCATTCGTCCGCCATGGACAGGTGGCTTTACATGGGAAATGGACCAGTTGGACAACCACTGGATGGGGCTTTCCTCCCAAAATGAAGGGGCGAAAATCTTCATGCCTTGTCTTGACCATCCTTCCAGTGAGCCCCAAAACGGCGTGGATCTGATTTTCACTGCACCCAAATCCTATTTTGTGGCTGCAAACGGGCAGCTCATCCGTACCACAGAAACCGAAAACAAAGTCACCTATCATTGGGCCACAGAATACCCGATCAACAATTACAACATCAATTTTACCCTTGGGGCATTCCATGAGGAATCGAAAACCTTTTTGAGTGCCGATGGGATGGAAATTCCCATGAAAGTATATGTCCTCCAGGAAAACAGGGACAAAGCCAAATCGCTTTTGGAGGTGTTGGAAATAAGTGCCAAAACCCATGAAAAATATTTTGGCCCTTATCCCTTTCCCAATGATAAAATAGCCGTGGTCGAAACTCCCTACCTCGGCATGGAGCATCAGACCATCAATGCCTATGGCAACAATTACCAATTTGTCCACATGGGAAAAGTACAATACGATTGGTTGCTGCACCATGAGTTGGGGCACGAGTGGTTTGGCAACAAGGTCTCGGTCAAGGATTGGGCGGATTTTTGGATCCACGAGGGATTGACCGCCTATGGCGATTGGTTGTTCTTTTGGGAACATGGAGCAGAAGACGCCTATCATGAAAAAGTGGCTTCTGTTCGCAAGAGCATTGCCCATGCGCGACCGGTGGTTTCCCCCAGAAATTCAACGTCCGACTATGCCTATCACGGCGAAATTTACACCAAAGGCGCTTATATCATCCATTCCCTCCGCTACTTTTTGGGCGATGAAATATTTTTCCCGATGCTCAAAGCATTCACTTCCGACGAGCGATTTACCTATAACAATCTTGTGGAAACGGCTGACTTCACGGAATTTGCCCAGCAATATTCAGGAAAGGATTTGCAGGGCTTTTTTGACTTGTATCTGAAATCGGTCCGTGTTCCCAAAGTAAATGTTCGGAAAAAGGGTAAAAACCAGTATAAAGTGAGTTTGTCCAATATTGAATTTGAAATGCCTGTGGAGGTCAAAACTTCCAAAGGTTTGGAAAGAATGGTTTTGTCGAAAAAACCGATTGTGATAAAAAGTGATGTACCGATCGAAGTGGATCCCAAAGGCTGGTATTTGATGGCCAAATGAGCACATGCTTTCATTGCCAGGGATTCAAAATTCTTAGGCAAGATGGATATTGCATACAAAATAGGTGGGGCGTCAAAACTTCACCTGTTTTTGTTTTGTGCTTTTCTGGAATCTTGCCGGTTTAAACTCTTGCCATCTTGAATCAAAATATTGTATTCTGGCACTATTCAGACAAAATTTCTTATTTTTCCAGCCAAAACAATTCCAATTGCAAATTCCTTTGCTTGCCCAGTCTTGATCTCCCAATTTTATGTCCTCAAAACTTCTTATCAGATTATCACTGATTTTCAATTACATGGTATTCGCGGTACTGCTGAATTCCGTGGGGGCTGTCATTCTTCAGGTACAGCGGACTTTTGATGTGACCAAGGCGGAGGCTTCTTTGCTGGAAGGATTCAAGGATTTGCCGATTGCCATTTTCTCCTTTATTTTCGCCTCATTTTTGCCAAAACTCGGAATCCGAAGGGGGATGCTGGTTGCGCTTCTTGCGGTAGCGGCCATTTGTTTTTTGATGCCCTTGATTGCCGATCAGTTTTGGTATTTCAAATTGCTTTTTGCCGTGGTGGGGATTTCCTTTGCAGTGATCAAGGTCAGTGTTTTTGCAACCATTGGTTTGGTCACCGATACTCCTAAAGAACACAGCAGTCTGATGAGTACCATCGAGGGGTTTTTCATGGTGGGAGTGCTCTTGGGCAATGTGTTTTTCAGCCTTTTTGTCAATGATGCGGACCCAAGTTCGGCCACTTGGCTGAACATCTATTGGTATTTGGGTGCTTTGACGCTGCTAGCAGCCTTGCTTCTGTATTTTAGCGAGATCAATGAGTCTGCATCCAAAAGGGACAGCACCCTATATTCCAATGAATTTATGGAAATGATAAAATTGGTTGCCAAGCCATTGGTGCTGGTTTTTGCAGCGTCGGCGTTTTTGTTTGTCTTGGTGGAGCAAAGCTTTATGACTTGGACACCTACCTTTTACCAAGAAGTATTGAAAGTTCCTGCCAGTATGGGCATACAGGCCGGGGCGGTTTTGGCAGGTGCTTTGGCCTTGGGTCGTTTGTTGGCGGGGCTCCTGCTGAAAAGGGTCCATTGGTTGACGGTGACGTTGACTTGTACGGTTTTGGTGGGATCCTGTGTCCTTTTGACTTTGCCCTTGACGGCTGATTTGCCAGAAGCCACTACGACCATCACCTGGTTCAATGCGCCCTCGGTGGTGTATGTTTTTCCCATTATGGGTTTGTTTCTCGCTCCGATTTATCCCACTATCAATTCCGTGGTATTGAGTGCATTGCCCAAATACATGCAGAGTTCGATGTCAGGTTTGATTGTGGTTTTTTCTGCTTTGGGCGGGACTACCGGATCCATCATCACCGGCAATATGTTTGAGGCCTATGGGGGAACCACCGCCTTTTATTTCTCGCTTATTCCCATCCTACTTTTGTGTGGAGTATTGATATTATTGAACAGACAAGTAAATAAAAACGCATGAAAACTCCATTGACACCTGAGACGATGTATGGCGAGTTGTTTGAAGCAGTGCAACTGGGCGGGGTTTTTAAAGATTCGAAGATTTTTGTGGATGCCATTCCCCAAAAACCCGTAGCGGAAATTCTTCGGGACTTTCGGGAAAGTCGGCACCATGAGGGTTTTTCCTTGGTGGATTTTGTCAGGGAAAATTTCAAGACCCAAGCAATTGTGGACTCCGCTCAACTTCCAAGGGATCTTCCTTTGGAAGAAAGGCTGCACCTCCAATGGGACCTACTCGAAAGAGCACCGGATCAACAGGTCGAAAATTCCAGCCTGATTCCATTGCCAAAGGCATATATCGTGCCCGGGGGAAGGTTTGGTGAAATCTATTATTGGGACAGTTACTTTACGCTTTTGGGATTGAAAGTTTCCGGAAAAACTGCACTGATGGCATCGATGGTCGATAATTTTGCCCATTTGATAGAGACGGTGGGCCATATTCCGAATGGCAACCGGAGTTATTTCATTTCCCGAAGTCAACCTCCTTTTTTCGCCAAAATGGTAGAATTGTTGGCGGAAGTGATGCAGGATGAAAAAATCTTCCTCCAATACCTTCCCGCAATGCTGAAGGAATATGATTTTTGGATGGCTGGGGCGGATCAATTGAATACCGGAGAAGCAATTTCCCGGGTAGTGAAGTTTGAGGAGAACATTTATCTGAACCGATATTATGATGACCTGGATACACCGAGGCCGGAGTCTTTTGTGGAGGATTTGGAATTGTTGGAAAGTGCTGGAAACACCCCTGAGCTTCTCCGCCAAATCCGTGCAGCATGCGAATCCGGTTGGGACTTCAGTTCCCGATGGCTCAAGGATCCAATGGAATTGAAAAGTATCGAAACCTTTGATCTCCTTCCCGTTGACCTGAATGTCTTGATGGCAGAGATCGAAAGGATCATTGCCAAATCCCTTGCCATTTCCGATAGGATCGCGGAAGCGGAGGCGTTCGTTCAGAAATGGGCCAACCGCAAAAAGGCAATTCAGCAGCATTTTTGGGACGATCGCTCCGGGCTTTTTTTGGATATCCATTGGAAAACCAAAGAGACGGTCTATAGGCCTTCACTCGCAGCGTTTTTTCCACTTTGGACGAATGTTGCCCATGAAAGCCAGGCAGAAAGGGTACTGGAGTACGCCGAAAAGAATTTCCTGAAACCGGGTGGTTTGGTCACCTCCAACCAGTATTCCGGACAGCAATGGGATGCCCCCAATGGCTGGGCTCCTTTGCAGTGGATCGGGTTTTTGGCAATGCGCAATTATGGCAATAATGATCTTGCGCTGGATCTGGCCCATCGCTGGACCCAGCTGAATGAGCAGGTATTTGAGCGGACAGGAAAGATGATGGAGAAATACAATGTGGAAGACCTCAGTCAGGAAGCCGGAGGTGGCGAATATCCGGTTCAGGATGGATTCGGTTGGACCAACGGGGTTTTTCTGGCGATGAAGGAATGGATGAAAAAGGCGCAAAAAACCAAATTATATTAGCGTTTGCATTGACGGTCCAATGGCTGTACTTTCTCTAAAGCTGAAAAAACACAAAGACCTTTATCAAAAAACGAATGTCCTTACTCCTTCATATTTCCCTTGCCATTCTTTGGATAATTGTAAGTACTTCCAAACTTAAAATCCACCCTTTGGTGGCATTGATCGTCGCTTCGGTTTGGGTGGGAATGGCAGCGGGGATGGATTTTTTGAAGGCGTTGGATGAATTTACCAAAGGCTTTGGGGGATTGATTGGGCAGATTGGATTGATCATCATTTTGGGCTGTATCTTCGGTATTCTTCTTGAAAAAAGCAATGCCGCCGTCCGGCTGGCCAATGCTTTATGGGAAAGCGTTGGAAAGAAAATACCGGCGCTCAGCACTACCTTTATGGGAGCTGTGGTTGGCGTGCCTGTTTTTTGTGATTCGGGATTTATCCTGCTAAACCCCATCGGGAAAAACCTTGCCAAGACATCCGGGATTTCTCCATTGACTTTCAGCTTGTCCCTTGCTGGGGGATTGTACCTTTCCCATATTTTGATTCCCCCGACACCCGGACCCTTGGCCGTGGCTGGGATATTTGGCATGGAAAATCAATTGGGTTTGGTGCTTTTGTTGGGGCTGATCATCATGATTCCAGTGCTTTTGGTGATCAGTTGGTGGGCAGGAAGGTACAAGAAGGTTTTTCCTGAAAACCAAAATCCCAAAACAACTCCCACCGAAAATGTGGTATCGAATTCTCAGCCTGCTGTTTTTTGGTCGGCGGCAGTACTTTTGGTGCCTTTGATGTTGATTGGACTGGGAAATCTTTCCGGGTTTTTTGAAGGCGAGCTGCTGAACAAAACACTCAAAATCATGGGGAACCCATTGGTGGCCATTTCGGTAGGTTTGTCTATCGGCTACGCCAAGCTCCGGGATCCCGAAACGCAGAAGAGCCTATTTTCGGAATCCTTCGCAAAAGGGATCGTCATTGCAGGACCAATTTTGGTGTTGACGGGAGCGGGGGCTGGATTTGGGGCCATTCTGAAGCAAATCGGCTTGGAAGAGATTTTCAGGGAAATGAATTTGTCCGCAACATCAGGATGGATATGGTTGCTGGTTTGTTTCGGATTGGCGGCATTTCTGAAAACTGCCCAGGGTTCAAGCACTTCCGCCATGATCATTGCGGCTTCCATCGCTTTGAGTATCATTCCGGCCGGACTTTTGGAAAACGCATTTTTCACCAGTTTGTGCATTTCAGCGATTGGTGCCGGTGCCATGACCGTTTCCCATGCCAATGACAGTTATTTTTGGATTGTCAAGGAATTTACTGGGCTTACTGTCAAAGAAGCCCTGAAAGCCTATACACTTTTGACGGGTTTGATGGGGATGACGACGCTGGCAATGGTGTTGCTTTTGAGTTTATTTGCAGGGTAGATTTAAGAATAAAGGGGAAATGAGGATTGAAAAAATCGCTTAATTCACTTATATTGTGTGGGTTAATAAGAAGTGAGGAAAATGGAGGAAATGGTTTCGTATATTTTACTTTTTCAAGCCAGCCGTGATTATTTTGTTAATCCCGGTAGCCAATGAAGGCAAAAACAAATCCCATAGCCGAATCCAAAAACAAATCCAGTCAAGCGGGCCCAGTGTCTTCGCCTGGCTTTTCATCAAGTTCCTCCCAGATCAGTATTTCGGACAACAGGGAGCAAACGGTTGCCCAAAAGGAGTTTTTGGGCATGGCCACCCATAGAAAATATTCCACCAATCCAATTTTTAATGTCAGCGTGGAAGCCAAAAACCCACCTCTTCAAAAAACCGGTTTTCCCCTTCCCAAAAGCGCTCAGTCCCCTATTCAACTTAAAAGGAAAGAAGTATTGGTGACAGGGCTATCGCATCTTGTCAAGATCGAGGGCCATACCATTTACGGTGGAGAGGAAAAAGAGGAAGTTTATCAGGGTCAGCAATTGGAAATAGGGTCCAAAAAAATCCTGTCCCGAAGAGGTCCAAACCAGGAGGAATTTTCAGCAGAAGACAAAGATGGTCCCCATCATTATCCTTGGTACAAGGTTTACAGTCTCGATGGGAAAAACATTTCCAAAAAGGAGCTTTATGTGAGAGAAGATGTCTTTGTCCACGCCACTCCTGAAAAGGGAGAGCACCGCATAGACAAAGTGAAAGATACCGTAGATGCCATCACTGCGGTTCCGGCAACATTTATCGGCAATGAAGGAATTACGGGATTGGCGGACGTATTGAATGACAAGACCATTCACACCCGGACTTCCGGTGGGCCAAATGCTACCGAATCAGGAAAAGCCCATGCTGCCAATATGGGCATCGTGGGGGACGGCATCACCGGTTTATCAGGCTTGTTGGGTATGGCCAAGGGCTTCAAGGATCTGGGAGACCCTGAGGCGAAGTTGGCAGACATCATAGAGGCTGCATTGACGATCGAGCAAGGGGCCATGAAAACCGGGGAGGCAGTTTCAAAATTGGTGCATACGGCGTCCAAAAGCACTTCTCCGACGGATGCCAGTAGATTTGGTTCGGCATTTGAGGGATTTGGATCTGCTTTTAGTGGAATCAAAGAGGGTTTTGAAGGAATGCGTGTGCTCGTCAACCTGATCAACAAACACCAAGATTATAGCACTGAGGAAAAGGCAAAAGCCAGCGGTGAAATCGCATTGCATGCATTAGAATCGGGAAAAAGCATTGTGCTTACCGTGAAGGCATTTATAGAATTGGTCGATACGGGTGGGGCTTCCGGGCAGCTCATGGCGGCAGTGCCGGGGTTGGACATCGCGATTTCTGCCGGTAAAATGATCATGCAGGGATATTATTTGGCGATTTCCAATAGCAACAGGAATTCCATGAATATCAGGAGAAATGAAATCTCCGGGAATTCCCCAGAGAGGAAGGCCAAGCTAAAGCAAGCGTCAGAGTTTTACCGGGTCATGGATGCACGAATAGCCAACAAAAAGGAGGTTATCAAAGAGGATAAAAAAAGGAAGGGAAATTTCGAGGCCAATACCGCCAAAAGGTTTTTTGCTGAAAATAGAAAGAAACAGGAGCTGGAATCAAGGATTAAAAAGCTGAACAAGGAAATATCCATATTGGAGAAAGAAGAATTTGAAGGAGTGGGCAGGGAAGAAGTGGCGGAATTTACACTGGCGACCGAACTGAAGGATGCAAATAAAAAGAGGGTAATCCGTCAGGGCATCCATCTTGCCACGGAAATGGCCAAGATTGCGGGATCGATTGCCACTTTGACCGGAATGGGGGCTGCTGCAGGAGCAGGAATCAAGGGAGCGGCTGCTGCAGTGGATTTGGCACTTCCGGCCACGAGAATGGCCAAACAGGCTGGCAGGGATCGTGCAGCCAGAAAAATCGCCAAGGGGAAATTGGAAGAGGAGAAGGGCGTTTTTAAATTTGACCAATCCAAATCTACTGCAGCCAAAACCGATTTTAGAACCAAACAAGTCAAACATTTCATGAGGCTTGCCGTCGGCTTGGCTTACAAAGACCCTCAGAAAGAACAAAAAGATTTTGAGGATGTCCTACTGTACATCAAGGCGAGTGGCGTAAGCAAAAGAAAACTTTTCAGAAACAACGGAAATCCTCAGGAACAAATCAAACTGTTGCTAGAGGCGATTACCACAAGAGAATTCATTTAAATCGAAGCATGGCCATACTCGCGAAAATTCAAACAGCAGCTGAGAAATTAGGGTACGAAACCCAACTTTATCCTCAATCGGAAGAGCACCCTTTGGAATTGCTGGCATTGACGGTAGGAGAGGACGGAGAAGAAAATAAATATTTGGGCATCACCGTTTACCCTTTGGATGAAGAATTGGAGGGGTCCCAGTTTCTGCAGTTTTTTTACGAATATCCCCAAAAGATTTCAGGCGATCAAAAAGAGCGGTTTAGAATAAGGCTATCGGAACTCAATCGACTACTGCCACTGGGTCATTTCAACTTCAATGAAATGGAAAACAGGATTTATTTTAAATATGTCCTTGTTTTGCCCAACGAAAAAGAAGTTGATCTGGCTTTTTTGAATGATCTCCTGGACATGTGCCTTTTTGCTATTTCCCAAAGACCAAGCCTTTGATTGCTCTTTTGTGCCGGTTTTTTTTAAAACCCGTTATATGCATTGCCTATTCAATTTCAGGGAGTGATTTTAAACAATGAGGTATTTGTACAATATTTTTGACTTCATCCAATCGGTGCTATGCCTTTCTTTCCAAAAAGTCTAATTTTCTTGCAGTTTCAATCCTATTAGGAATTTTACCGCATATTTCGGGTTCATCCCGTTTTGTGTCGGGTTTTAATCCTCCTTTTTTTCATCTAGGCTTTTTGATTTTTCTATTTTGAATAGGTCCGAATCGACAATCAAATCCCTTGAAATCGCATCCCTAGCGGCTTCGGTGGTATCTGTGACGAGCATCATGTCCACACCGAGGGCCCGAACTTCAGCCTTTATTTTTTCCAAAGCGGCATGCCGCCCAGGATCCACATCCCGGATGTACACCACTTTCACCCTTCCCGGATAATCTTGGATCACCTGCAGGTAGATTTCCGGGTCATGCTGTCCAGAATCCCCGATCAGAATAAACTGAAGGTGCCGCTCGATTTCAAAAATTTTCTCGACCTGCAAAAGCTTGTGCTCAGAATGGCTCCCCGCAATAAATTGTTCTCTGGACAATCCCAGGTCTCGAAGCATCAGCGGTCCACGAGGGATATCGTGGACATTCAAAAACTCCATCAAAAAATCATAAAGATTCCAGGGAGAACTGGAGATGTAAAAAAAAGGATTGCTTTCAATGCCGTCATTGCCTTTGGCCAGTGCCTGATAAAATGCAGAAACCCCTGGAAAAGGAACCCTTGAATGTGCATTGCCAAAAAAAGTGGTCTTCAGCATTTCCCAAATTCTGGTTGCGCCCGTGGGGACGATCGTGTCATCGATATCAGAGATGATCCCATACTCCACATTTCCCGAGGGCATTAGGATCCTGTTTTCAGCCCTGACTTCGCCCTGTTTTGGGATGATTTGATCGAGCAAGGACAATTGTACCTCATGCCAAAGGCCATTTGGTACAAAAGAAGCCGTAATGGGGAGATGAAATTCTGCATAGCCTTCCTCATCTGTCTCAGAAACCTGCTCCATCCCGTGAAACGTGGCTTTTACCCTTGCGCCAGGAATCTGCCAGGTCATAAAGCGCTTGTACATTTTTTTGAAGTTTCTCCAAGAGCTGTCCTCCAATTGGGAAATCCCGATTCCCCTGTCCCTGATCACACGCACCACAAAATGGATTTCATTTTCGTTGCCAAAACCTTTGTAGGGCATGATCATCAGGGACCTGACCAAACCCAACCGGATGCCTATTTTCAGTTTGGCTTTTGCCAGGGCGAGTTTCAGGAAATAAAGACGCGGAAGGATAAATCTTTTGGTTCTGGACAAGGGGATGTTGTTTTGGTAAAAAACAAAGATAAAAATTAATCGGATATTGGGGGTTTGTGTTTTTCATGGAGGCAATGCCCATCGAACACGATTTTTAACGTAGCTTTTTCCAATGCACGAATTCCCTGGACCGATTTGGCGGTTTCGGTTTTTCATTCCTTCAATCTCCCAAATCTATTCCTTACCTTTGCACCATGGACAGTAGCACAAAGAGAGACGTCAGGAAACTGACACTGGAGCAGTTGGAAGAATTTTTCATCGAAAAAGGAGATAAAAAATTCCGGGCCAAACAAGTGTATGAATGGCTTTGGCAAAAATCCCTGAAGAACTTCGACGACATGTCCAATATCTCGAAAGAGACCCGTGAGATGCTGAAGGCCAACTTCATCATCAACCATATCCGGGTGGATGAGATGCAGCATTCTTCGGACGGGACCATCAAAAACGCGGTCAAGCTTTTTGATGATAAAATCGTGGAATCGGTCCTGATTCCCACCTCCAAGCGAATTACAGCCTGCGTATCCTCACAAGTGGGTTGCAGCTTAGACTGTAATTTCTGTGCGACGGCACGCTTGAAGAGAATGCGAAACCTCAATCCTGATGAAATCTACGACCAGGTCGTGGCCATCAAGGAAGAAGCCGAAACTTATTTCAATCGCCCGCTGACCAATATCGTTTTTATGGGAATGGGTGAACCCTTGTTGAATTACAGCAATGTGATGGAAGCCATAAACAAGATCACTTCACCTGAAGGGTTGGGCATGGCGCCGAGAAGAATCACGCTTTCGACTGTTGGTATCCCAAAGATGATCCGGAAAATGGCGGATGATGGCGTCAGGTTCAACCTCGCGGTGTCCCTCCATTCTGCCATCAATGAAACCCGGAGCCGACTCATGCCCATCAATGAGGTCAATCCCATAGAGGATTTGGCGGAGTCCTTGAAATATTGGTACCAACACACCAAGAGTCCCGTCACCTATGAATATGTCATTTGGGAAGGCATAAACGATGACGAAATCCACGCAAAAGCGCTTTCCAAATTCTGTAAAATCATCCCCTCAAAAGTCAATATCATCCAGTACAATCCCATCGATGAAGGCGAATTCCGTCAAGCATCCAAGGAGGCGGTCGACATGTACGTCCGCATTTTGGAGGGTAACGGCATCATCGCCAAGGTCCGAAAATCCCGTGGCCAAGACATCGACGCAGCCTGCGGACAGTTGGCCAACAAGAACGAATTGACTGCCTAGTTTAGGGCGAAATGATTTTCATGGATGTATTTTTTGTTAAGTCAAAATGATAGAATTTGACTGAAAAGTTATATTGGATTAAAAATCACAATTAATCGTAAATTTTTTAAGAAGATTGTGAACTATTTTATTATATAGTTATATTGTGTGCGGATTTAAGCATAGGAGGGCAAAGAAGGGGGGAGTGAACCGAAACCTGTTTTTGCCGTTCTACCAATTGATCGAAAACCCAGCAATTGAAATACCTCTCACAGATTAACTCTTTGATTAGCATGAAAAAAATACAGTATGTTTTACCCATTTTTATTCTCACTTTTTTTATTTCATCGACTGCTTTCAATTCGCGTTCCGACATCAACGAATTGACCAATAAGATCATTTCCCTATTGGGGAATTACGTGGACGATGTGCCGGAGGAAAAAGTTTTCCTCCATCTCGACAAACCGCTTTATGCAGCCGGAGAGGATGTCTGGTTCAGTGTTTATCTGACTGCAGGCAGTCCTGACATCCCTTCCCCATTGAGCAAAGTGGTGTATGTGGATCTTTTGGACAACGATGGAGTCCTTCTTCAACAAAAGACCATCCAAATGGAAGCCGGTCATGGTTTTGGTGATTTCAAATTGGACAATTTTACCAGAGAAGGAATCTACCAAATAAAGGCCTACACACACTGGATGAGGGGTTTTGGGGAAGATGCAGTTTTTTCCCAGACCATTGAAGTGATGGAGCCTTACAACTTGAAGTTTCAGCCTTCGGTAGTATTCGAAAAAACAGCGAATGGCGATGGGGTTTCCTATCGTGCTGCCATCAGTGCGCTGAACCGATCGCTACAGCCACTATCCGGTGAGACGCTGACGTATGCACTGCTTTCCAAGGGAAAAGTCATCGAAGAAGGAAATGTGGTATTGGATGCCGATGGCAAAAACGAACTTACATTCCAAATTCCATTGAGCCAGTTGCAAGGCGTGGTGGCTTTGTCACTCTCTCTTCCAGAGAATGCCGAATATTCCATTTCCAGAAAGTTTTTATTGCCGTTTCCCCTCCAATCCATTGATCTTCAGTTTTTGCCGGAAGGGGGAGATTTGATCGCTGGGTTCAACAACAAGGTCGCCGTGAGAGCCATTTATCCAGACGGGTCCCCAGCCATTTTGGAGGGAAGTCTCCAAGCTGGGCAGCAGGAAATCCTTTGGCGTACCAACGAGAGGGGGCTGGGTTCCTTTGAGTTCAATCCTGTCGCAGGCGAAAAATATACTGCCAAAATAAGTGCGCAAGAAGGAGGGTTTTCCAAAGATTTGCCAAGGGTTCTCGAAAAAGGCGTCAATCTGTCCGTTGACAACAGCAAGGAAGGTCTCGTCAATATATTGATCCAGGCGGCAGGTTTCAACTCTATATCTCCATCGGGAGAAGGTTTGCTGGTGGTTCATGCCAGGGGAAGGATCGGACACATGCAAAAAATCGACCTCAGGAATGGTGTGACCGGAGCAAGGATCAACAAATCCCAATTGCCTCCGGGTATCAATCAAATCACTTTTTTCGAACCTGAAGGAAATCCTTTGGCAGAGCGGCTGGTATTTGTTCCCTTGGATCAAACGGTGAAAATAGCACTTGACGAAGGGAAAATGGAAACTTCACCAAGAGCAAAAAATACTTGGAAGCTCAGTTTGGAGGGTGATAACCTCGAAGGGGGCAGTTACAGTATTGCGGTTACCGATGCCAATGAACTTCCCTACGGATCGGTGAGCAATATCATATCCTATCTCAAGTTGGAATCCGAATTGAAGGGAAACATCCACCAGGCACATGATCTCTTGGGTCAATCCCATGACGATGCAGGGATTGATTTGATCATGTTGACGCATGGTTGGAGAAGGTTCAATTGGGATACACTTTTGGCGGAGCAGTTTGACAATCCAAACTTCATCGAACAGGGAATCAATATTACCGGGATGGTAAAGCCGAAGACAGACGGGAAACGTGGGTTGACCGGAGGAAATATCAATGTGTTCAGCAAGGGAAACCAGGAAGACTTTATGATCGTGGATTTTGCCGAAAACGGCAAATTCATCATCGACGATTTGGCAATTCAGGATACCACGCAGTTGATCCTAACGGCAAATGACAAGCGGTATAAGGAGTTTGTGGAAGTCTCTTTGGACGCACCTTTGGCCAAATATGTGACATGGGAGGGATTCAAGCCAGCTTTGAGAAGTTTTGAATTGAATCCTTCCCTGAGGGATTATTTGACCAACGCCGAAAAAAGAAGACAGGCATCCGCTGCTTTTGACGAAATGGAAGCCATCGATATCGATGAGTTTGTGGTCCAATCCCAAAAAATAGATCCAGAAGAAGAAGTCATCAGCAGGGTTTACGGTAAAGGGGACAGGACCATCAAGCCTGAGGATATTGGAGGCCTTGACGGATTTTCGGATGTTTGGCAGATGCTGCAGGGCAGGGTGGCCGGCGTTCAGATCAAGCCAAGCACCATGGGCGGAGCACCCAGCATTACCATTAGGGGAACAGGTTCTGTCAGTGGGGTGGGCCCTATTTTCTTTCTGGACAATGTGCCGGTGGAAGCCTCGCTGATCAGCACGATCAGCCCAAGGGATATTGCCGCGATAGACGTATTCAAGGAGAGTGCCAGTTTGGCCATTTTTGGATCGGGGGGCGCTGGTGGTGCCATCGCGATATACACCAAAAAAGGTGGAGGCATGCAAAGTCTTGGTGAAGGGGTTTTCAATTTCCGTTATCCGGGGTATTCCACCTCCAGGGAATATTACATGCCGAAATACGATACCGAAACGATCGCCAAACCCGATTTCAGGTCTACACTTTATTGGAATCCAAAGATTAAATGGGAGGGCAACAAGGCTTCGATTTCTTTCTACAACAATGATGTGGTTAAAAAATACAAGGTGATTATCCAGGGAATGGACAATTTGGGAAGACTCACCTATTTTGAAAAAATAGTCACGCCCTAATACATTCTCTTTTGGGGCGGGATTCTTATCCCATAAAAAAAGCCGATAATAATGACCTGAACAAGGTTTTTAGGATCGGCTTTTTTATATTGAACAGCGATTCAACCCGAAATATGCATGAGCTTAGCCAATGGGATCATCACTGCAAGAAAATCAGACTACTTGAAGGGCATCGGATATTGCCGATAGGGTGAAGTCAAAATGGTTAACAAAGACGGATTCGTAAGCGATTTCATACTCGAATTGGTAATGTAGGACACGGGTTCAAAAAAAAAGAATATGAAGAAAGGAATATTTTCAATGGTTTTTTGCCTTATGGCTTTGAGCATTCAGGCTCAGGAGCAAGGGGAAGTGAGAATCCAGGCGGGTGGAGATTATAAATTGACCATAAAGGATTATGGAAGCCATCTGGGTTTTGAATATTTCTTTGTGGATAAATTTTCCTTGGCCCCAACGCTTACGGTGTGGTTCCCGGAGATTGGAAACTCCTTCAACATGAATGTGGATTTGAGGTATTACTTGACCGAAGGTGTTTCCCAACTTTACATAATGGGTGGCTACAACAATTATTGGATCAATACCCAACCCGGAGATCCAGGATTGTCACAGACTCGGCCCGGGGCCAATTTCGGTGTTGGAGCCTTTATCAAGGCGACAGAAAGATTTGGCTTCAATACCGAATTCAAAATCCAAAGCCAAAATACCAGATGGCCGGTTTTCAGGGTTGGTGCGGTATATCTGCTGAACTGATTTTATTTTTTGCTGAATTCAAAAAGCTTCCGCTTTTCTTCCTTGCTCAGGGCTTCATATCCCTTTTCCGCGATTTTGTCCAGGATCTGATCGATTTCATCCTGCGTAGCGATCATCTGGGGCTTGCTGCTGGTAGGTGCTGGTTTTGAGACTTTAGAAGCGGTAAAATCACTTGGCCCCGAATGGGTTTTTTTGCGGTAAGAAACTTTCACTTTGGGGGTATTCCGGAAAAGATTCTCAAAGAACCGGCCGACGGCCTGAACAGGTCTTCCCCAGTCATTTCCTTTTTGCAATTGCCAAATATAAAAGAATCCCAAGGCGGCTCCACCCAGATGGGCGAGTTCCCCTCCGGCATTGCTCCCGATGGAATTGGCAAAGGCTATCACCACATAAAAGATAGCGATGTACTTGATCTTCACAGGGCCGAGGAGCAAGAGATGGAAGGTGGTGTTCGGGGCAAGTGTAGCCGCACCAACGACAACGGCATAAACCCCCGCACTTGCGCCAAGCATTTTGGAAGTAGCCAATACTTCGCTGAAGAGTGGGGAGATATTGTAAATCAACAGGTAAAACAGCCCACCGGCGATACCGCCCAAAATATAAAGATTGGCGAGTTTTCGACTGCCCAGATATTGATGGACCAATAGGCCAAACCAATAGAGGAAAAGCATGTTGAACAAAATATGGAAAATCCCCTCATGCAAGAACATGTAGGTGATAATGGTCCAGGGTTGTAGCAAAAACTGAGGGATGTCGGCGGGCATCATCAAAAGATTGATGCCCGTTTTGTATGCAGTACCTGCGCCTGCAAAAGTCATGAATACACGAAACACCAGGACCGTAAAAAATACCAGCAGATTGATCGCCAGAATTTTATACAAGCTGTTGTCGCTGTGCTTAAAAGCGTTTTTTAAATTGTCCCAAAGTCCACCGTACATAATCTCCTCAATAAAATTCTTTTCTGTTTTTCTTCCAATAAAAGACCATTCCCGCCCCGATCACCAAACCACTAAGGTGGGCAAAATGTGCGACATTGTCCATCGGATTACTGTTGATAACGTTATAAACCGTATAAAGTCCATAAAATAAAACCAAATACTTGGCCTTGACCGGCATGGGGGGAAAGAGGAGGAACAACTGTGTATTGGGAAACAACATCCCAAAGGCAATCAACACCCCAAACAATGCCCCCGAAGCGCCTACCATCGGAATATTTGCCTGGATTTCCCTTACTCCCATAAGGTTTTCCTTTGCTCTTTGAACAAGGCCAGGGTCCTCTGGATTCCGGCTATAGGCATCTACAAAATCATAAACACCGGATCTGAACAAATGTCTATTGTCTTTCACAAAATCATTGAAACGATCAGGGCTGGGGTCGCTGTAAAACTGGCTGATTTTATCATCCAATTGGGACATCCTGTAGGCGGTATAACCCGAATACAACAAACCTGAACCCACTCCACAGACCATCCAAAGTGCCAATATTTTCTTTGGTCCCAGAAACTGTTCCAGTAAAGGTCCAAAGATAAACAATCCAAACATGTTGGAGAACAAATGCCAAAAATCAGCATGCATAAACATGTAGGTCAGAAACTGGCTCGGAAAAAACCGGTTGCTTTGCACATAGTAAAGTGCAAAAAAATTCTTGAGCTGGGGCATGAAATAAGTAGTGATGACAAAAGCCCCTACGGTGACCAGCAGAATATTTTTTACAACAGGTGTTAAATTTTTAAACATTTCTTATCGATTGAAAAAGGTGTGTATCTTATTTAAATCCAGTTTGACGAAGGTTTTGTTTCCCGAAAGTCCATAATTCGGGTTTTGGCAAGCAAACAACTGCCCAACCAAAATTTCCATTTCGGGAGAACTCAGGCGCGTGCCTTTTTTGGTGGAGGATTTCTTGGCAAGTGATCTGGCCAGGTTTTCCCTTTTGTCTATGGAAAGCTCCGCTTTGAAATGTTTGAACTGCTCCAACAAGCCCTCAAACAAGCTCTTTTCATTGTTGACTTGAATGTCCGCAGGCACGCCTTGGATCAGGATGGTTTCCTTGCCAAACTCTTCTATCACAAAGCCCAGGCTGTTCAACTCTTCTTTCATGTCAAAGACCAAGGAGAAATCGGCTTGGCTCAAATTGATTTGCTGAGGGAAAAGGCATTGCTGTGAGGACCCCGAGGCATTGTCCAATTGACGCTTGTACCGTTCGTACAAAATCCTTTCGTGGGAGGCCTGTTGGTCCAAGATAAGCAAGCCCGAAGACATTTGCGCCACGATGTAATTGAGTTCCACCTGAAAGGTCGTGCCAGTGGTTTCGGACTCGGTTGGAAAAGCCAAAGAATCCCTGCTTCCCAATTCGCTTGCCTTAGAGGGAAACGTCAGCACATCATGGTCATCATCCCTGGAAATCCTTTGCTCTTCGGTCATTTCTGAAAAATTGAGGTTGCCTTCAAAGAGTTTTTCCCAACCCGAAACATCCTGTTTCTTGAAGGTGGAGGTGTTGAAATTTTTATAGCTGTTTTCGCGACTTACATCCTCCTTTTTTTGTTCGTCATGCTTCCAGTTTTCTGTAAAATTGACGTCCAGGCTGAAATCCAGTGCGGGCACGACATTGTGTGCGCCCAAAGCTTGTTTGACCGCGGACCTCACCACTGCGTAGATCGTCCGTTCGTCATCAAACTTGATTTCCGTCTTGGTCGGATGGACATTGATGTCGATATGGGAAGGGTCTATTTCCAGGAAAAGAACATAAAAAGGCTGCATGTCTCCGCCCATCAATCCTTCATAGGCATGGGTGACGGCATGGTGGAGATAATTGCTTTTGATAAATCGGTTGTTGACAAAGAAAAACTGCTCGCCTCGGGTTTTTCTGGCATTTTCGGGTTTCCCCACATATCCCTTTACAATCAGGTGGGGCGTATCTTCCTCACAGGGAACCAGCTGTCCTTGGTAGGATTTGCCAAAGATCCCCGTGATGCGCTGACTCAATTTTCCCGGAACCAAATTGAAAAGGTCCATGTCATTCTGCATAAAGGAAAATCCGATTTCTGGATAGGAAAGGGCCACTCTTTGGAATTCCTCCACCAAGTGTTTCATTTCCACAGGATTGGATTTCAGGAAATTCCGTCTTGCGGGTACGTTGAAAAACAAATTTTTGACGGAAATGGATGTTCCGGTGGCCGCCGAGATCGGCTCCTGTTTTTTCACTTCGGAGCCTTCCACTTGGATCAGTGTTCCGAGTTCATGTTCGTCTTGGCGGGTTTTCATTTCCACTTGTGCCACTGCGGCGATGGAAGCCAAAGCTTCCCCTCGAAACCCAAAAGTCCTCAGCGTAAAGAGATCCTGGGATTTCTTGATCTTGGAGGTAGCGTGGCGTTCGAAGCTCATTCGGGCATCGGTCAGGGACATCCCTTTTCCATTGTCGATCACCTGGATGAGGGTTTTTCCCGAATCCTTGACCAATACATGGATCTGCGTAGCACCTGCGTCCACGGCATTTTCCAACAGTTCCTTTAGGGCTGATGCGGGACGTTGGACGACTTCACCCGCTGCGATCTGATTGGCAATGGCATCGGGAAGAAGTTGGATGATGTCGCTCATCTTCTGGCGGGCTTTTTTAATCTAAAAAATGCCACCAATAGGACGATGACGAATATCCCAATCGCCAATATGTAGAGGGCTTGTAGCCCATAATAGACATATCCCATTCCACCTCCGATGAGGAGAACGATGATCAAAAGCCTCATGAAACCGGTATTGTTCATCACTGAACTGCCGCGGCCCTTGATGGGTCCACCTTGGGTAAAGGCGCCTCTTATTGAAGAGCCGTAATTGCTGTGAAAGGCTTCATCCATCTCTTCATCCGACTCCAACTTCCCATCGGCCTGAAGCTCCCGCTTGATTCTGGCTGTCCTTTGTTCTATCTCTTCCCTGACCGGATCGTAGTACCTGGGTTTGATATCAAAGCGACTGGGACTCGCGGAGCTGAAGATGGATGGAAATTTCATGATAATGATAGATTGAATTGAAGAGAATTACGTTGATAATAAAACTTGCTTCCTTTTGTCAAATTTGATGGCAGAAGCCGGTTTTTTTTCGTGTAAGTTTGTACGGAACATCGTATATTCTACAAAGTTATTTTAATATTCAAGCAATAAAAATTAAACAATGGCATGAGGAGAAAAGTTTGGACTGGTTTTTTTGGATTGTTTGTCATTTTCCAAATTTACGCATTTGTTGGAAAAGGAGGCGAGGAAATTAAAGACCCACTTGAATCCAGAGACCCTTTGGTCACCAAAGACCACAGAAGACAAATGGAATGGGTGGACAGCATTTTCAACCACCAATCCTTTGAAGAAAGGCTGGGACAGCTTTTCATGGTCGCTGCCTATTCCAATAAAAATGAAAGCCACAAACAGGAAATTGCCAAATTAATCAAGGAGCAGCATTTGGGGGGATTGATTTTTTTTCAAGGAGGTCCGGTAAGACAGGCTGACCTGACCAATTATTACCAATCCATTTCCAAAACACCCCTTTTTATCGCCATGGATGCTGAATGGGGCATCAGCATGCGCTTGGATTCTGTCATGGCCTTTCCCAAAGCAATGACACTCGGTGCCTTGCCGACGGAAGAGCTGATCTACGAAATGGGCAAGGAAGTGGCACGCCAATTCAAGGAAATGGGCATGCACATCAATTTTGCGCCAGTGGTGGATGTCAACTCAAACCCCAAAAACCCGGTCATTGGATACCGTGCATTTGGGGAGGAAAAGCGTTTGGTGGCCAGAAAATCCATTGCCTACATGAAGGGCCTTCAGGACCATGGGGTGATGGCCAATGCGAAGCATTTCCCAGGGCATGGAGATACGGAAACAGATTCCCACTATTCCCTTCCCTTCATCAAACATTCTGAAAGCCGGATCAAGGATATCGATCTTTATCCCTACCGGGAGTTGATCGAGGAAGACCTCATGAGCGTGATGGTTGCCCACTTGTACATCCCGAGTTTGGACAGTGAAAAAAACAAAGCGACCACGCTTTCGAAGTATGTGGTCACCGACCTGCTCAAAAAGCAGATGAATTTCAATGGATTGGTCTTCACCGATGCGCTTAACATGAAGGGTGTGAGTAGTTTTTACAAGCCTGGGGAAGTGGATTTGTTGGCATTGCAGGCAGGGAATGATATCCTGCTTTATTCCCAAGATGTCCCAAAGGCCAAAGCCATGATCATCCAGGCCATCGCTGAAGGAAAAATCAGCCAGCAGGAAATCGATGACCGCATCATCAAGGTGCTCAAAGCCAAATACTGGGCCGGGCTTCACCAAAGGAAAAAAATAGACACCAAAAAGCTGGTGGAAAGGCTGGGTGGACCTTCCACCGAATTGCTGATCGAAAAACTGTATGCGGATGCCATCACAGTGACCTCCAATAAAAACGAATTGTTGCCGCTCAAAAACCTCGATCTATTGAATATGGCGTCCCTGACCATCGGTGGAGACGGGAAGATTTTCCAAAACAAGTTGAGCAAATATGGCAAATTTGATCATTACGAAGTCCCGAAAGGCTCCGATGCCGCAAGCCTGAAATCCCTTGAGGAAAAACTTTCCGCCTACAATACTGTGGTGGTAGGTTTGATGGGTGTCACCAACAGCACCACGAGGGAATTTGGAATCAATTCCTCGGATATCAATTTGATCGCCAAACTCGGGCGGGAAAAAAACGTGATCACGGTCCTTTTTGGGAATTCCTATTCCGCAAAATACCTGAACGGAGTTCCGCACAATATACTGGCATTCGAAAACAATGAATTTACCCAACGATTGGCTCCTGAAATCATCTTTGGAGGAAGGGACGCCAAGGGAATCCTTTCGGTCACGGTGAGCGAAAACCTCCTCATGGGAAGTGGAGGGTATTTAAAAGGATTGAACCGATTGTCCTATACCCTTCCCGAAAGCCAGGGAATGGACAGTCGGGAATTGGCGAAGATCGATGAGGTGATGGAGAAAGCGATCGCCAAAAAGGCAATGCCCGGTGGGGTAGTCCTGGTGGCCCACAAGGGAAAGGTGGTTTTCGAAAAGGCGTATGGATATTATGATTATAAAAAATCACAAAAAGTAACCACTGAGACCATATACGATCTTGCCTCGATCACCAAGGTGCTCGCGACAACCCAAATGGTCATGTTTTTGGAGAACAGGGGCTTGATCGAAATGAACAGGCCGATTTCCAGGTATTTGCCTGAATTGAAAAATACCAACAAAGGAGATATGATCCTGAGTGACATCATGGCCCACGAGGCAGGGTTGGTGGCTTTCATCCCGCATTATGCCAAGACTGTGGAAGCCGGATCATGGAAAAAAGAGTATTATCAGGACAAGCCAGATGTGCAATATGCAATGGCAGTATCCAACGACATGTATGGAATCAGTTCCCTCAAGGATAGCCTTTGGCGTTGGACGGTGGACTCCAATGTCAAAAGCCCGGAACCAGGCAAGAGAAACCACAACTATGTGTATTCAGATCTGACGATGTATTTGATGCAGGCCGTTGTCGAAAGGATCGTCAATCAGCCGATGGATGAGTTTATGGATCAAAATTTCTATGGACCGTTGGGGCTTTATACCTTGGGCTTCAATCCCGCAAGGAAATTTCCGGTATCCGATATTGCTCCTACAGAAGAGGACGTCACTTTCAGAAAAAGAATGGTCCAGGGATATGTGCATGATCAGGGAGCGGCAATGTACAATGGCGTAGCCGGACATGCGGGTCTGTTTGGAAAGGCAAACGACTTGGCAGTGATGATGCAAATGATGCTTCAGGGCGGAGAATACGGAGGGGTCAACTTGTTTGAAGAAAAAACAATCAAGCAATTTACAAAAAGGCAATCCTCCCAAAGCCGAAGAGGCTGGGGTTGGGACAAACCAAACGTCGAAAAAGGAAATGGAGGGAGTGCTGGAAATTTGGCTCCCAAAAGTACCTTCGGGCATACTGGATTTACGGGAACCTGTGTATGGGCTGATCCCGACAATGATTTGATTTACGTGTTTTTGTCCAACCGCGTGCACCCCGATGCCAACAACAATATTTTATTGAAGGATGGGGTAAGGACCCAGATTCACGATATCATTTATAAATCATTTGGGAAATAATCTAGGAAAATTGCCTTCGAAATATGCGTTAAGGCATTTGTAATCATGGATTTAATGTATTTTAGTGGAGTCGTATTTTCCCGGGTATTTCAAATCCTTTGAAATCAAATCAATTGGGGTCAATATATATTTTCGTAATTTTGAACAAAAATCAGCCTCATGCGTGTTTATAGGCTATTGCGTCAAATTTTGAACTGAATTTATTTATGAAAATCGGAATCGTTTGTTACCCAACCTTTGGAGGAAGCGGCGTTGTGGCCACGGAACTTGGAAAGGCCTTGGCCAAGGAAGGGCATCAGATTCATTTTATTACCTACAGACAGCCTACCCGTCTGGATTTTTTCAGCGAAAACCTTTTTTATCATGAGGTGGACATCAAAAGTTATCCTCTTTTTGAGCATGCTCCCTACGAACTGGCCCTTGCCAGCAAAATGGTGAATGTGGTCAAATATGAAAAGCTGGATTTGCTACATGTCCATTATGCGATTCCCCATGCCTCAGCGGCCTATATGGCCAAACAGATCCTGAAGGAAGAAGGCATCCATATCCCAGTGGTCACCACTCTGCATGGAACCGACATCACCTTGGTGGGCAAGGATCCCAGCTATGAGCCCGTGGTCACCTTCAGCATCAATAAATCCGATGGTGTCACTGCAGTTTCCGAAGATTTAAGGAAAGCCACTTTTGAGCTTTTTGATATCAAGACAGAAATCGAAGTCATTCCCAATTTTATAGATTTGGAACGCTTCAAAAGGCAGAAAAAGGAACATTTCAAACTGGCCATCTGTCCCCTTGGGGAAAAACTCTTGGTCCATACCTCCAATTTCCGAAAAGTGAAGCGGGTGGAAGATGTGGTCAAGGTGTTTTATGAGGTGAACAAAGTCACGCCTTCTAAACTGCTGATGGTAGGAGACGGACCTGATAGGGACAAGATGGAAAGGCTTTGCAGGGATCTCGGTATTTATGACGATGTGCGCTTTTTGGGGAAACTCGAAGCCGTGGAAGAGGTCCTTTCTGTTGCCGATTTGTTTCTGATGCCTTCAGAAAAGGAGAGTTTTGGCTTGGCGGCATTGGAAGCAATGGCATGCGAAGTTCCGGTATTGAGTTCCAATGCCGGAGGGATCCCAGAACTGAACATCGACGGTGTTACCGGATTTGTCTGCAATATCGGGGATGTCACCACCATGACGCAAAAAGCCTTGGAAATTCTCGACGATGCAAATCTTCCGGGCTTCAAAGCCAGGGCCCTCGAACGTGCAAAGGTGTTTGACATCACCAAAATCCTCCCCCAGTATGAAGCTTTCTATCACAAAACCATTGAAAGAAGTTTGAGATTATTAGAAAAAGTTGATTAAAATCAACAAAATAAATCAAGGAATAATCATACAAAATACATTATTTAAAATTAAATTTACATATCTTCTTTGAGCAAAATAAGCTGTTGGCAAAACTAAAAATTTCTATTGTTTGCCTACAGCATTCTTTGAACAAAAAAATCATTTGAATACAATGAAAAAAATAGGAAGGTTGGATAGACCCGACAACAGCGGTTCTGCACACATGTTCGAAAGTCCGGTCTTGGAGAAAATGTCCAGGACGCATATCAGCATACCCATCGTGATGTTTTTGGTCATTAGCACCATTTCTTTTTATTATGCCTTGACCAACACCGAAATCCAGTTGGGTGTTGGGCTGTTGATTTTGGCTTCGGGATTGTTTGTTTTTACATTCGTGGAATACATGATGCACAAGCATTTTTTTCACATGGAGCCGGATACACCCGTAAAAGATAAACTTCAATATTCTGTCCATGGTGTTCATCACGATTACCCAAGAGACAAAGATCGATTGGCCATGCCTCCTTTTGTGAGTGCTGCCTATGTGATCATATTCTATTTTGTATTTACTTTCCTGATGGGAGATTATGCACTGTATTTCCTTCCGGGATTCTTGATTGGGTACACGGGTTATTTGGGTGTACATTATATTGTCCATGCATTCCAGCCGCCCAAAAACTTCCTGAAGGTACTTTGGGTCAATCATGCCATCCACCATTACAAGGATCCTGATGTGGCTTTTGGCGTGAGTTCTCCTCTGTGGGATATCCTTTTGGGTACGATGCCAAAGAAACAATAAGCTAAATTCCTTTTTCAAAAAGATTGAATGAAAAGAATGAATGATCTTCCAGGAGAGGAGATCATTCATTTTCAAAGTGAGAAACAAAACCTATCCAGAAGATTATTCAAAAATCGATTCTGGATATTGTTCATGTTTTGTTTTTGAGCGCATGAACAATTGAATCACAATACGTCCATCTGGTTTCTTCATTTAATATTGCGTCCAAATAGAGACCGGACATTTAAAAACCACAGCACAAGTACAGTTTTTATGAATACAAAAATTATTAAGGTGTAGGGATCATTCATTCAAGTCTACGGATTTACAATCCCTGCCGAAGCGTATTTAAAACCCATAGGCAATGGAATATAATCTAGCGGAAATTTATTTCGACAACTTGAACAAGCGGGCTCCCCTGCTTGAGAAAAAAATGAATGATTTCATCAATGGAATCTCTGATCCAAACTGGGAAAAAGTCCTTGATTTTTTTAGAGACAGGTTCTTCATTGATTTGCCTTATTTGCAGTCTCCCTGTTATGGATTGATTTACCCGATCCAAAAGGTTTTCCATGACAAGGATATCGATCAGATCCATTTCAATTTGTTCTTGAGTATCGAAGCACCCATTTTCACTGCCTATTATGTCGCGATGGAAGTGGATAACGGCGGGGATGCAAAAATCACCCTTTTTTCCGATCAAGATTTCCAGCCCGATGGCTTTGATTTTGATGCGGCCATAAAACATGTCATTTCGGTTTATCCTGACCACCAATTTGTCAGTCACAAAGCACTTTTTGCAGAAAAGGTGGACTGGGGAATTCCCTTGAATGGAGCCAAATCCGAAGAAGGCAGCTATCCCTTTGAGTTTTTATTTGATCAATTTTATGGGCAATTGGACCAATTAGAAGTGGAAGAATAGTATTTTGAGGGCATGAAAAAAATCTCGGTTATTGGGCTGGGTTGGCTGGGTGAACCTTTGGCCAAGCAGTTGATCAAAAAAGGATATCATGTGATGGGAAGTACCACTTCCCCGGAAAAGCAGGAAAGATTCGAAAAGCAAGGCATTCCTTCTGCCTTGCTTTCTTTTGTACCCTACCCCGAGGGCGTTGATTTCCATCCGCTTTTTGAGACGGATTTGCTGATTGTGAATATCCCGCCAAGGTCACGGACTTTTCCCGAAAGCTTCCATCCCGAGCAGATCAAATACATCAAAGCCATGGCCACTCAGGCAGGCATCAAAAAAATCATTTATGTCAGTTCCACCTCGGTGTATCCAGATGCCAATCAGGAGGCCAGGGAATCGGATCCCCTGACTTTGGAGAATACGGGAAATAAAGCGCTTTTCAATGCGGAACAGCTCCTGTGGCAAGACAAAAACTATGACCTTACCATCATCCGGTTTGGAGGGCTTTTGGGCGTGGACCGGATTCCGGGAAGGTATTTTTCGGGAAAAGAAAATGTCGTTGGCGATAGCCAGGTCAATTATATCCACCGGGATGATGCCGTTGGCCTCATCGATTGGGTCATCGAGAAATCGCTTTGGAACGAGACTTTCAATGGGGTCTGCCCAATTCATCCGCGACGAAAGGAGATCTACGAAAAGAATGCCCTTGACATGGGAATGGCTCCGCCAAGCTCTTATGCTGCTGAAGGGACCAGCAAATGGAAAGTGATTTCCCCCCAAAAAATACAGGATACTGGTTTTGCATTCAAAATTCCAAATCCTTTGGATTTTTGGTATGTGGGGTGAGGACGGGAGACAGGGGACGGGAGACAGGGGACGGAAGACGGGAGACGGGGGACGGAAGACGGGAGACGGGAGACAGGAGACGGGAGACGGGGGGTGACGATGCCTGAAATCCACTGACCACTTTTGTTAACTGCACACTCAGGGATATTGTATAGATTACATCTCGATTCTGAGCTTTTGTTTGGCCTTAAAATGATGGGGCTCGATGCCCCACCATTTTAATCATTTGCGTCGACTGACTCTGTCATCTTCGCTCTTGTTTGGCTCTGTGAATATATCCATTTTTTTTCAAACATTTCTGGTGACATTCTAGCCAACGTCGAATGCGGTTTTGAGGAGTTGTAGAGTTTGACTGTATGGTCAAGTTCCCTACTCAGTTCAGGTAGGTTGTTGATGTTTTTGAATCGGAGATATTTGTTTTTTATAACCCCGTTCAGACTCTCTGCCATCGCATTTTCATAGCAGGAT
>NZ_KB906674.1:0-89275 GCF_000381545.1 Rhodonellum psychrophilum GCM71 = DSM 17998
CTTGCCCCACCGCAACAAAATGGCTTTTAGAGCCTACATCAATTCCAGCGGCAAAAGGATTGACAACAGCCATACTTTCAAACTTTTTCTGCTTCATCTTATTTTTGGTTTTGATTAAAAGCAGCAAGAGAAATGTATATTTGATTTGATTATTCCATACGGGATCCATAACAAAACATGGTCACCAATTAACGTTTCAAAAACCCTGACCTTAAAGATTGGGGTTGAACATTTCTACCAGAATTCGGGAAGGGATAAAATCACCATTCGATGCATAGGCTTTCATGCTGCAACCAAAAGTTAGCGCATTAACGTTACTTTTCCAATGTCTTAGAATTCGGGTTAAATTGATTCTGATGTGCTGTGATTCCAGAAGAGGTCTAAATCAATAAAATTATTGGCTTACCCTAATAAGAGATTGATTCAGTTTAGCTTCATCTTTCTTCAAATCCTTCATCCGTAAAAAGAACAGACATCTTGCGGAAAAGCAGACACAATATTTCACATTGACAAAACCCGATAAACCATGAAGAGAAAAACCTTTTTAAAGTTATCTTCAACGCTTGTTGCAATCCCCTTGATCTCACCTATGAAAATTTGGGCAAACTCGGAAAATCTTAAAAATTGGGCTGGAAATCTTACCTACAGTACCGATAAAGTCGCCTACCCCAATGCTGTTGGGGATATCCAACAGTTCGTTCGAAAACAGAAAAAACTGAAAGTCCTGGGGACAAGGCATTGTTTCAATACCATCGCAGACAGCAAGGATTTTCTTTTGGCTACAGGAAAGATGGAGAAGTCGATAGACATCGATGTGGAGGCCAAGCAGGTGACCGTGGATGGAGGGATCAATTATGGGACGCTTGCCCCGATCCTTCAGGAAAATGGATTTGCCTTGCACAACTTGGCTTCCTTGCCCCACATTTCTGTGGTAGGAGGTTGCATGACAGCCACGCATGGCTCCGGAGTAAACAACGGGAATCTTTCCTCCCAAGTCGCAGCTTTGGAACTTGTGGCAGCAGATGGGGAGATCCATCAGTTGTCCAGAGAAAAAGACGGTGGGGAATTTCATGGGGCAGTGGTGGGTTTGGGCGCTTTGGGGATTGTCACCAAGATCACCTTGTACCTTCAGCCAACTTTCAACATCAGACAATTTGTATATGAAAACCTTCCCATGTCCCAACTCTTGGACAATTTTGATGCGATCATGTCAGCGGCTTATAGCGTCAGCTTGTTTACCGATTGGCAAGGAGAATTTGTCAATGAAGTTTGGGTAAAAGCCCTGGAAAACGACCCGGTGGATTATGGCAAGATTCCCGAATTTTTTGGTGGGAAAGCCGCCACCAAAAATCTGCATCCCATTGCTGAAATCTCAGCCGAAAACTGCAGCGAACAAATGGGTGTTTCTGGAGCATGGTTTGAGCGGCTGCCCCATTTCCGGATGGGTTTCACTCCAAGCAGTGGCAAAGAACTTCAATCCGAATATTTTGTACCGAAGGCGGATGCCGTCGAAGCCATTCAATCGGTTTCCAGATTGGCGAAGCAAGTCGGTCCTCATTTATTGATTTCGGAAATCCGCAGCATCAAAGCGGACAAGCTTTGGATGAGCCCCTGCTATGCACAGGATTCCGTTGCGATTCATTTTACGTGGAAACAGGAAATACCCGAGGTGATGCGGTTATTGCCCATTATTGAAAAGGAATTGATGCCTTTTAATGTGAAACCCCATTGGGGAAAATTGTTTGCCATGGCGCCCCCTGTTTTGCAAAATCGATATGAGCGGTTGGCGGATTTCAAAAATCTGGTGGCCAAATATGATCCACAAGGAAAATTCCGCAATGCGTTTTTGGAAAAAAATCTGTACGGGTTATAAGAACCTTATTTTGAGGAAATGAAACGGAAAGCAGTTGATGGTCAATGGCTCAGTTTGCATATGCTTCAAAAGCCAAGTTGGCAATATTGGCGATGATTTCATCCGCCTGCTCGAGGGTTTCAAAGTTTTCCACAAAAATGCTGAGGATGATGGGCTTTTGGTTGAGGATAATCCCTGCATCTCCACGTACATAGGACAAGGTCCCGGTTTTGTGGGCCACTCTGGTTCCTTCTGGAAGCTTGCCGGGGATGGTCGATTTGTCTGCACAAGCCAATAGCATATTGAGCATGGATTCTCTGGAGGATGTGGATAACTCAACACCCGAAAGGATGATACTTAAGAGTTTGTTGATTTCTGCCGGGCTGGTGATGTTTTGCTTACCCGCTTCAATCGCCTCAAAATCCATCATGTACCTGTTGAGACGGGTGGTTTTGAGTCCCAATTCTTCCATCAGGAGATTGACATTTTCCATCCCGACAAGACCAATCAGGACATTGGTGGCGGTGTTGTCGGAAATGCGGATCATTTCCCGGGCGAGAAACTCAAGGCTATGTGTGGAATTTTCTTCCAAGTTTTGAAGCTCTCCCGCTCCGCCTACTTTGTCTTTCGCTTCCAGAGCATACATTTGATCAAGGTGGAGCGTTTTTGACTCGATTTGTCTGAAAAATTCCATCAGGATCGGAATTTTGATAATGCTTGCAGAAGGGACCGATTTTTCCGCATTCATGCTGAATAGTATTTCCCCTGTTGGCTGTTGGACGAGCAGCGAGACTTCCAGGCCTTTGTCTAAGCTATTGAGGTATTGGGAAATGGTCTCATTTTGCTGTCCCCAAACTGAAATGGGCAAAAGAAGCAGAATAAAGAGCTTTTGGAATATTTGGTACCTCATGGTCTTTGATTTGAAAATAAAGGATTGGTCAAAGTTAGGGGAATTCGGCTGAATACTTTGTCTTCCTTGATTCCAGTTGTGTATGCAGCTGTGTTATTTGGTTCTATTCAGGATTTCAAGACATTCATTTCCACGAAAATTTGGATGGAGCATTTGACTCGAAATATGCAATAGGCTTCCCAATAGCTGTAGAAACTGCAAGAAAATCTGACCATTTGGAGAATTAGGCAGTGTGCCAAAATGGGGAAGTCATAAACAGTAAACAAGCGACTGATAATGAAGCGTTTTTGGGATGGAATGGGTTGGTAATGCATAAAATGGGGTTGAATTCCCAAATCAAAATCAACAAAATTGCCAATCCTTCAAAAGGATGAATCAAAACACAATATTTTTCAGTCGGGAAGGGGGGAGATTCATTCAGGGGATTTTAAAAAAATTCTGACCTTAACGGGCATAATATTTGCACGGTTTTACACCAATATTTAAAACCAATAAATTTTACCGGAATCGGATCAAATTATATCCATATAAGCATGAAAAAATCCTATACAATTACTTTTTTCACCTTTTTTCTAGTCGTATTTGCCAGCTTTGCACAAGACACTACACCAGTCGAAGAACCTTCAACAGGGTCTCTCAACAGCGGAACCATCTCGAGTCAATTTGATTATCTGAAGAGTGTTTCCAACAATTTTCAGGAATACAAGGTCATAAAGCGTACTAATCTGGATAAAATCGAGAAAAATGTACTGGATTCTCTCAAAGTATTCAAGGATCAACTCCTAGCCGTCAATCAACAATTGGCAGAGAAAAGGGAAAAAATGCTGACAATTGAGGCAGAGATGAATGCAAACCTGGAGGAATTGAAGGCGGCAGAAGAGGCGAGAGACAGTTTCTCCTTTATGGGGATGGCGATCCACAAATCGGCCTATAATTCCCTCATGTGGACCATTGTTGCTGGATTGGCAGTGGCCTTGGGTTTCTTTTTATTCAAATATAGCCAAAGCCATAAAGTAATCACCCGTGCAGAGAATAACCTGAACGAGACGGTGGAGGAATTCGAACAACACCGAAAAAACACATTAGAGCGTGAGCGGAAATTGAAAAGAGAGCTCGTGGATGCCATGAATGGCAAAAAAAGCTAATCCGATCCGAAACTGCAAATCTCTTTTCCGGAAATCTATGCATACTACTTCCTTGCCATCAGACAAATGAATTGGCCTAAACTTAGAATGCTGAACACATAGGAGTAGGATCACGATATTCAGCAAAAGTTGGGCTTAAGCTCAAATAAAAAACCCCCCAAGACATTTGTCTTGGGGGGTTTTTTATTTGTTTTTGTGCGATTAGGTAAGCAAAATCACGATCAATAGAATGACGATGATGGCTCCCACTGAAAGATAAACACCGTTGTTCAAGGCTCTAGCTTCTTTGTTCATTTCCTTCAACTCAGTTTTGACACTGTTTTTTTCAGCTTTGGACATTTCAGAAAAGTCCATGGATTTGATTTCGGCTACTCTTGACTCGATCTCCCCAACACGAACCAATTGTTCGGCAGTGAGTTCTGTTTTTTCTTTTTTCACGCCTTTAGCCATTGCTGCGGGTGCAAAAGCACTGAATAAAAACATTACTGATAATAGGTAAGCGATCTTCTTCATAGTTGTGTGTTTGATTGGTTGAAAATAAACGAAATGTGCCACCAAGTAACGGTGATTAAGCAGTATTGAGGAATGTAAATGTCAGCTCGAATGGATGGTTGAGCATTCAAACAGTGACAAAATTCTACCTAAACTAATTAAATAACTTTTCAAGCCTTCACATACAGGCCAAAGAACAAGACAGTCAACAAAAGTTGGCGCAAAGGGCATAAAAAAACCCGATACATTTGTTTCGGGTTTTCCAGTTGTTTTATGCGATTAGGTAAGCAAGATCACAATCAAAAGGATGATGATAATGGCACCAACTGAAAGGTAAATGCCATTGTTGGCTGCTCTAGCTTCCTTATTCATTTCCTTCAGCTCAGTTTTGACACTGCTTATTTCTGATTTGGACATTTTGGAAAAGTCCATGGATTTGATTTCGGCTACTCTTGACTCGATTTCCCCAACACGAACCAATTGTTCGGCAGTGAGTTCTGTTTTTTCTTTTTTCACGCCTTTAGCCATTGCTGCGGGTGCAAAAGCACTGAATAAAAGCATGAACGATAATAGGTAAGCGATCTTCTTCATAATAATGTATTTAATTGGTTGAAAATAAAATAAATGTACCACCAGGGATCTATACTCCTGCATTGCTATCAAATACAAAAGTCAGGCCGAATAGAGGGGCAAGCATTCAAAAATAAGATAATAATTCAATATTCGACAAATAGCAGCTAAAACTAATTTCATTATTCTTTGTAATTTAGCCAATCTTCGGAAACCAGTTTTCTTTCCCTGAAGAATCCTTAATTTTACCATTGCCAATGTGTTTTCCGATTCTGATCCTGAAACAGGGGAGAAATCTTGCAGCCCTGGCCTTTTCTCAGTGCGATCAGGATCACCTTAAGCATAATAAAACCGAAGGTTCATTTCTTTACTTGTAAAAACCCACCCCATGCCCCCAAAAGGAGATAAAAAACTGTTTCTCCTGGATGCAATGGCTTTGATCTACAGAGCCCATTTTGCATTCAGTAAAAATCCCAGGATCAATTCAAAAGGATTGAATACAGGCGTCATGCTTGGATTTACCAATACGCTTTTGGAGGTCCTTGAAAAAGAAAAACCGACCCATATTGCCGTTGCTTTTGACACCAAAGCCCCGACTTTTAGGCATGTGCGCTATGAACCCTACAAGGCAAACAGGCTGTCCCAACCCGAAGACATTGAGGTTGGTATACCTTGGGTCAAGCAAATCGTGGAGGGATTTGACATCCCGATTCTTGAGCTGGATGGTTTTGAAGCGGATGACATCATCGGCACCATCGCCAAAAAGGCTGAAAACACGAGTTTTGTCGTGTACATGATGACACCGGACAAGGATTTCGGGCAGTTGGTCGAAGACCATATCTATTTGTACAAGCCGGCCTTCATGGGCAATGCGGTGGACATCATGGGTCCCAAGGAAATCTGCGCCAAATGGGATATCGAACATGTGGACCAGGTGCGTGACATCTTGGGGTTGATGGGAGATGCTGTGGATAACATTCCGGGGATTCCCGGAATCGGCGAAAAAACAGCCGTCAAATTTCTGAAGGAATTCGGGAGCGTAGAAGAGCTTCTCAAGAACACGGACAAACTCAAAGGCAAGCAAAAGGAAAATGTGGAAAACTTTGGCGAACAAGGTTTACTTTCCAAGGAACTGGCGACCATCAACCAGGATGTTCCCATTGACTTTGATGAAGTTGCCCTGCGGTACAGTGGGCCCAATGAAGAGAAGCTGAAGGCGCTTTTTGCGGAACTTGAATTCAGAACGCTTACCCAGAGGGTTTTTGGAGAAAGTCTCAAAAAGCCGACAATGAAGGTCAGCGACCAAATGGATCTTTTTGCCGGAGGCAGTGTGAAAAAAGAAGCCGAGGTGGAAGTGGCAGTGGAAGAAAATCCTCTCCCGGAAGCGTCCCTGCAAGACAGCATCTTGAGCAGTGCACATGACTATCACAAAGTCGAGGGTGAGGAGGACATCAAAGAATTGATCTCCTATCTCGAAATCCAGGAAGAATTTTGCTTTGATACCGAGACGACCTCCCTCAATCCCAATGTGGCGGAATTGGTTGGGATTTCATTTTCTTACCAAATAGGAGAAGCTTTTTATATTCCATTCCCAGATGATCAGGAAAAAGCCAAGGACAAATTGGAATTGTTCAGAGGGATTTTTGAAAATGAAAGCATCCGGAAAATCGGACAGAACATCAAGTACGATGTGCTGGTGCTGAAAAATTATGGGATGGAAGTCAAAGGCGAATATTACGATACCATGTTGGCCCATTACCTGATCGAACCCGAAGGGAAGCATTCCATGGATTGGCTCGCCCAGCAATACCTGAATTACAAACCCGTATCGATAGAATCTCTGATCGGGAAAAAAGGAAAGAATCAAGGCAATATGCGCGACGTGGACGTGGACGAGGTCGTCGCCTACGCCGCCGAGGATGCGGACATCACCCTTAAACTGAAGCTGGTTTTTGATCCCATCATCAAGTCCAATGGATTAAACAATCTTTTTCACAATGTGGAAAACCCCTTGATCAAAGTTTTGGCCGCAATGGAATTTGAAGGTGTCAAGATCGATACCGCCAGCCTGGCAGAGTTATCCACAATTCTGGAGGACGACAGCAAGGAAATCGAAAAAAGGGTGTACGAACTCGCAGGACAGACTTTTAATCTATCGTCCCCAAAACAATTGGGCGAAATCCTTTTTGTCAAGATGGACCTTGACCCGAAGGCCAAAAAGACCAAAACCGGCCAATTTGCCACCGGCGAGGAAGTGCTCAGCAGGATGGCCGGAGAGCATGAAATCGCCTCTGCCATCTTGGAATACCGACAGATGGTCAAGCTCAAGTCCACCTATGTGGACGCATTGCCCACCATGATCAATCCCAAAACCGGAAGGATCCATACGACCTACAACCAGTTCGTGGCAGCCACTGGAAGGCTATCTTCCATCAATCCCAATCTCCAGAACATCCCGATCAGGACCGAAAGAGGCAGGGAAATCCGAAAGGCTTTTGTCCCGCGTGACGAAAATTTCGTGATCCTGGCAGCGGATTATTCACAGATCGAACTGCGGATCATGGCTGCATTTTCGCAGGATGAATCCATGATTGAAGCTTTCAAAAACGGCCGTGATATCCATGCCACCACTGCGGCAAAGATCTTCCAAGTCCCCTTGGAAGAAGTCACCACCGACATGAGAAGAAAGGCCAAGACGGCCAACTTTGGGATTATTTACGGCATTTCCGCCTTTGGGCTTGCCCAGCGCCTCAACATCTCCAGGGGAGAGGCGAAGGAAATCATCGATGCATACTTCAAGGAATTCTCTGCCGTGAAGCAATACATGGACGATTGCATCGAAAAGGCCCAGAAAAACGAGTATGTGGAAACCATTTTGGGAAGAAGACGCTACCTCAGGGACATCAACAGCCGCAACCAAACCATGAGGGGATTTGCAGAACGAAACGCCATCAATGCCCCCATCCAAGGTTCGGCAGCCGACATGATCAAAGTGGCCATGATCAACGTCCATGAATGGATGAAAAAAGAGAACCTGAAGTCCAAAATGATCCTTCAGGTACATGATGAACTCGTTTTTGATGCGCACAAGGATGAAGTCGAACTCTTGAAAATCGAAATCCCCAAATTGATGGCCAATGCCGTCACCATTGCCGTTCCTTTGGAAGTGCAGGTGGGCGTCGGAAAAGATTGGCTGGAAGCCCATTAAACCTCGAACTATGGACTCCGGAGTTTATACTTCGGACTTTGTACTTGGTACTAAGTACTTCCAACTTTACAACTCTATTCAAATTATACCATCATTGAAGCATTCCGCATGGCCAAAGTAAAAAGCTCATTTTTTTGTCAAAATTGTGGGACGCAGAGTCCCAAATGGATCGGGAAATGTCCTTCCTGTGGGGAGTGGAATACCTTCGTGGAGGAAGTGATCCAAAAGGAGGAAAGCACAGTCGGCACTTGGAAACAAGGATCGGGCAAGCAAAAAAGGGCCGTTGTTCCCAAAAGATTGCAGGAGATCAATTTCGAGGAGCAATCCAGGTTGGTCACCCAAGATGCAGAATTGGACCGGGTGTTGGGCGGAGGAATCGTCCCGGGATCCCTGATTTTGATCGGGGGAGAACCGGGCATTGGGAAATCTACCCTCATGCTCCAGATCGCTTTGATCCTAAATAATACCAAGGTCCTGTATGTCTCCGGGGAAGAAAGCGAATCCCAGATCAAGATGCGGGCCGAACGGATGCCGCACAAGTCCGAGAACTGTTACATCCTTTCCGAAACGAATACCCAGAGTATTTTTCAACAAATCGAGGCCTTGCAACCCGAGCTCTTGGTGATCGATTCCATCCAGACGCTGCACAGCAACTATGTGGAATCCGCCGCCGGATCTGTCAGCCAGGTTCGGGAATGTGCTGCCGAGTTGATGAAGTTTGCCAAGGAAACCGGCACGCCGGTCTTTCTGGTAGGGCACATCACCAAGGATGGCGCCATCGCAGGACCCAAGGTCCTGGAACATATGGTCGATACTGTCCTTCAATTTGAGGGGGACCGACACCTTGCTTACCGGATTTTGAGGACCACCAAAAACCGATTCGGATCCACCCATGAGTTGGGGATCTACGAGATGCGGTCAGATGGCCTGAGACAGGTGGCCAATCCTTCCGAAATCCTACTCACCCAGCGGGATGAGGCACTCAATGGGGTGGCCATCGGCGCCATGATGGAGGGAAATCGGCCTTTGCTGATCGAAATCCAATCTTTGGTCAGCCCGGCGACTTATGGCACGCCACAGCGAAGCAGTACCGGGCACGATGCCAAGAGGCTGAATATGCTTTTGGCAGTCTTGGAGAAAAGGGGAGGGATGCGATTGGGACAGCAGGATGTTTTCCTGAACGTGGCCGGAGGGATGCGCGTGGACGACCCAGCATTGGATCTGGCGGTGTGTGCTTCCTTGATTTCCTCCTACGAGGACAGTCCCGTGCCGGAAGACATTTGTTTTGCGGGAGAAGTGGGGCTTGGGGGAGAGATCAGGGCAGTGCACAGGATCGAAAACCGGATCACGGAAGCGGAGAAACTTGGATTCAAAAGGATCATGGTGTCCAAGTATTCGGTGAAGGGTGTGGATTTGGACAAATACAACATCAAGGTAATTCCCGTCAGCAAGCTGGAGGAATTGTACCAGGGATTGTTTGGGGAATAAGGAAAAGGGTATTTGATATCTGGGATAGAATTTTTATAGAAAAAAATTATATCCCAGATATCCTATTTCAAGAAGTGTTTAATTTTAAAACAGTTCAGCCTTTGAACCTTTCCTCCATATGGTATTTTAAAAACTCAGGGTCAGGAGAATATCTACCAGGAAGGATCATTGGAGTTCTGTCATGTTTTTTGAAAAACCCTAATTGATCATCATTTTTTATTAAATCATTGATTTTGGGAGAGATTCTGATTCTATAGTCAAGATCTATTGTAATGTACCCTAGCTCAAAAGCCCTATCATGAAGAGGATTAATGCAGATGCCATTTCTTGGGTTTAACCTATTTTTTTCATCAACACTCCAAGGAACAATATGTCCTGCTACCAAAAAGTCAGGATGATTTAGTCCTGAAATACAGCAGGTATTACCGTAAGAAGCTAAAATACTTTTTCTAAAAAATGCTTGATTAACTCTTACTTTAACAATTCTATCTCTGACAATTCCTGCTTTTGGGAGTTCATCTTCGGATAAATTATTCATTTGCTCAACCGTCGTCTTTTCCAATTTAGCACGGAGGACTTCACTTTCATAACTAGAATTCTCTAAGTCATTATAAAACTCTATCCAAATTGTCTTATCCAGTTTGCTAGCGTTTTTTAAACCCCCAACTCCACGGTTTTTGAGTGTGGGGTCAAAACTTCCAAAATTTCCCAGTTTATACACAACGGAACTTGGTGACCTTCCAATTAATTGTGCAAGTTTGATTACTTCTTGATTTCTTTGATGAATTTTACCAAAGGGAAGTTTCCAGTATAAATTTATTGCCAAAATTAATTCTTCCCTATTCCAAAGTTTTTGTCCTTCCTTCATTTATTTTTAATCTTGGCGATTCATAGAATTAAGTTGATTTGACCCTTATTAAAACTAAAGATAATCAACAATTATGAAAAACATCAAACTCAATTACATGTACAGAGATGGTGCGAATTACAAGCAGTTTGGGGAGATTGTATTCGAAAATCCAGAAGAAATCAGCATCGCTGCGGCAACGCATAAGATAAAAGAAAAACTGATTCAGGAGATGTTTTTTGTGTCTGAGGATTGGGGTTTTCCAAGTTTAAGGATTTATCCCTATGATCCTGAAATTGACCATGATTGGCATACGTTTGAGGATTTTGAGGAAACCAATGCTGTGCAAAGTGATAGCAGGAGTTTAGGTGAGTTTTTAGAAGGCATAGTCATGGGGTAAGAATGGAATGATTGACAGACCTCATTTATCCGTTATTAATCCTTATCCCTCTCCAAACATTTCCCGAAAAGCATGAAAATTGGCGATTGAAAATTGTGCCTTTCCTATTTTAGAGTCAGGAAGAAATCGGATCGGAATGCTTTCCATTGAAATTTTAAAAGGATCAAAACATCCTATTCCTCTTAAAAAAACAGAAATATCCAGTATTTTTGAAAATCAAAAATGAACATAAGCTTTTATGGAATTTAACCCCTTTCACCTCCGAGAAATCCAATCCATCCTCAACCCTTGGCTGGAAGAGAAAAGACCGCCAGTGGAATTAAGGGAGGAGATGGATCTCCAGTGCACCATCAAGGATCAAAATATTGTCCTGGAAGAAATAAGTCCAAGTTTTAGGTCACCAACAATAAAATTGACAATCCCTCTTGCCAAAATCACCTTTGTCAACGCCAAGAATGAGTGGAAGATCTATTGGATGCGGGCAAGTGGAAAATGGGAATTGTACAAGCCCGATAAAAAAATAAGCACGCTCGAAGAGATCCTGAAGGAAATCAGTGATGACCCTTATGGCTGTTTTTTCGGCTAAGGGTTTTTTCATTTGTTTATTTCTGACCCATCACTTTTCATCTTGCTCTAGAAATACCGCCGCATAGACCTTAGGGAATCCGGCAGATTCAAATTTTTAAGTCCACTCGGATCCAAGCGGTACGCGGGTTGTGGACTACTAGGAAATGTAGGGACCTTTGGCTTTTTCAAGTCCCGAAAGGCCTGGATCAGGCCCCCTCCTGTGCTGGTAAAAAAAGTGGCACCACCCTCTTGACGGACCCGGGAAAGGAAGGAATTGTAACTGCTCATGTCGTAATGTTTGGCCAAATTCCGAATGGACTTCATATAGGTGACATTGTTTTGGAGGTTTTGGTGCATTTGGGAGGGAATAAAGCTGTTGTCCAGCAACAGGCGTTTGAAATCCTCCTCGCTTGGATAAGGCCTTATTTCTATCTCATCCAACTGAAACACGATTGCTTGCAATTGAATTGTGTTGGGTAATGAATCCAGGTTCAGATCCAAAATCAAGGTTTCGTTTCCCACATGCCTGATGGTGACAGGATATGCATCCTCAAAGCGAAGGATAAAATTGCCCTCAAGGTCTGAGATCGCCTGATCTTTTTGGTGGAGGATATGGGCAAAAGCAATGGGTTCTCCGGTCACGGAATCCACTAATTTTGCCTTCCAGACTTTTTCGTTTGGGAGGGTTTGGAGCATAAGTAAAAGAATAGAAAAAAGGACCATCGCAAACCTGGAAATTGATTTCCAATTAAATTCCAGGTTTTCACGATATATTAAAAACGATTAACTTTCATTAACCGTGAGCTTTAACAAAACTTGTGAAAACAGATCGGTTTAGCCCTTTCAATTAACATTCGCTTAGATTTTTCTCTTTTGGACTTTTTCCTTTTCTTTTCGGATGCGGTCGATCAAGGCATCAATATTTTCCCTTTTCACCTCAAAATCCCATATCCGGAGGACGGTCCAGCCTTTCTGGACATAGTGTTGGTTGATTTCCCTGTCGCGCTGCCTATTGCGTTCGATTTTAGGCAGCCAAAAGGCACGGTTGGACTTGATGCTTTCCTTTCTGTTTTCCCAATCGTAACCATGCCAAAAAGCGCCATCGATAAAGATGAGAAGTTTGTATTTGAGAAAGGCGATATCGGGTTTTCCGGGCAATTTTTGCTTATTGCTCCGGTGCCGCAGTCCAGCATGCCAAAGGGCTTTTTTAAGCAGGATTTCCGGTTTGGTGTTTTTTCCCCGAATTTGGGACATGTTGTAAGAGCGCTGTTTGGTTGTATAAAAACCCTCCTCCTCACAGAACTTGGGAACTGTGATTTTGGCTTCGGTATAGCGCTTCCCAGACATGTCTTGTTTTACGCATCCGGCAATATGAAGTTGGTTGCTTTTTCCTGGAAATCAGATTAAGTAAAAAATCCATGCCTCTAAACATTTGTAGATGAACGGTTCAGTGTTGTTATCCACTAGTTATCCACATTTTAGTCGATCAAAATAGGCGCATTGCACGCTTAAAATGCACATTTTACGAAAATAGACAAAAAACCTAAGATTTCGGTGGACAACTTTGGCCTTCGGTTTACTTAAATTTTTCCTATTGGAATAAAAAATATTGGAAGATAATCTGTTGATATTGATACAATTCCTTTTAGGATTTATGTTTTTATGGAAGGAAGGATTGCTGGAATTACACTGGTGTTTCCTAGCCCAAAAATGATTTTTACCACTGGTAAAAAAGCCAAATCAATTAACGCTTCCAATGTGCAATTTTAAAAACTCAACCTGCTGCCATGAAGCCTTTGTTTTTTGTATTTCTGTTCTTTTCCAGTTCCTTCTTGTTTGCGCAGGGAGAGACCGAAATACTGCCCGGCTTGCAAGCTGTAAAAATCGATTTCCCCATCACCTTGGACGGTGTTTTGGATGAATCCGTTTGGCTGGAGGAAGGCTGGGCAACCAATTTTTATCAATTCTTCCCCTCTGACACCTCTTTGGCCAAGGCCCAATCCAGGGTCAAAATCGCCTATGATGACAAATTCATCTATATCGCCGCAGTCATGTACAACCTCGGGCCACGGGATAAATATGTCAGCACCTCCCTGCGAAGGGATTTCCGGGGGGAACAAAATGATGGAATCAGCTTTGTGTTCGATACCTTCAATGACAAAACGAATGCCTTCCAATTCGGAGTCAATCCCTACTGAGTCCAGCGGGAATCCCTGATTGCCAACGGTGGTAGTGTCTCTGCGGACCTGAACCTGGCTTGGGACAACAAATGGTTTTCCACAGCCAAAATCTACGAGGACTACTGGGTGGTGGAGGCAGCGATCCCTTTTTCCACGCTGCGCTTCAAGGAGCGGGCTACAAGTTGGAACGTAAATTTCTATCGAATTGACAGCGAATACAACGAAAGGAGTACCTGGACACCTATTCCCAGAAATTTCTCCGTCATTGCCTTGGCCTTCTCGAGGAAATTACTTTTTGAGGAACCTCTGGAAAAATCCGGGGCCAATATTTCCTTGATTCCCTATGCTGCTATGGGGACAGCCAGAAATTCGCTGGAGGGCACATCTGATCCGCTCAAGCCCTCCTTTGGTGGTGATGCCAAAATCGGTGTTGGCCCGGCGCTTAACCTGGATCTGACCTTCAATCCTGATTTTTCCCAAGTGGAAGTGGACGAACAGGTCACCAATCTGGACCGTTTTGAGATATTCTTTCCGGAGAGAAGGCAGTTTTTTCTGGAGAATGCCGATCTGTTTTCCGATTTCGGGACCGAAAAAATCCGGCCATTCTTCTCCCGAAGGATCGGTGTGGATCGGGACGAAAACACGGGCCAAAACGTTCAAAACCAAATCGTCTATGGTGCGAGGCTCAGTGGAAAACTCACCGATGATTGGAGAATTGGTCTGATGAACATGCAGACGGGCAATGATCCAGAAAGGAATATTGAGGGAAAAAACTACACGGTCGCCGCCCTTCAGAAAAAGGTTTTTGGCAGATCTAATTTGGGTATCATTTTGGTCAGCAGAGAGAGCCTCGATTCCGAAAAGGGCGGGGCGAGTTTCAAACCTTTTGATTTTAACCGCTTGGCTGGTATTGATTACAATCTGGCCTCCAAAAACAACAGGTGGTCGGGAAAATTCTTTTACCACAAGACCTTCGAATACCAAAATCCGAGTAATTCCGGAACCGGGCATGCCCAGTTGAACTACAATAACCTCAATTTTTCAGCAAGCTTGGCCTATTCCAATATCGGGGAAAATTACAACCCTGCGGTTGGCTTCACTCCTAGAAAAGATTACCAAAGAATCGCGCCGCAATTGGCTTTTCGATTTTTTCCAAAATCCGATTTGATCAACAGGCACGGTCCGGGCTTTGAATCCGAAACCCTATGGAATGAAAACCTCGGGGTGACTGACGAATTGCATACCGCTTTCTATATGGTACAGTTTCAATCCTTATCCACACTGACGGTTGCGCTGAACAATCGCTACACCTATCTTTTTTCCCCCTTTGATCCGACGAGAACCAATGGGACGGAGTTGGAGTCTGGTACCGATTACAGGAATACGTTTTTCAGTTTCCGATACCTGGGTAATCCCAGAAACACATTTTTTGTCACAGCCAATGGGGATTTTGGGGATTATTTTACCGGCTCTATAAAAAGATTGGGAGGTACAATGAACTACCGAATGGGGTATCTCGCAAATATTTCCATGAATTTCAGCTTCAATCAAATCCGGTTGCCTGCACCGCAAAACAATGCTGATTTGCTGCTGGTCGGTCCAAGGATAGATCTCACCATGACAAAAAATCTCTTTTGGACCACTTTCCTCCAGTACAACAATCAGATTGACAACATCAATATCAATACCCGACTTCAGTGGCGGTATGCCCCGGTGTCGGATCTCTTTATCGTCTACACGGACAATTATTTTCCCAATACCTTTGCCTCCAAGCAACGGGCTTTTGTGATGAAGCTCAACTATTGGTTGAATATTTGAGCTGGTTTGGCTCCGTCGAATCGCCCCAATCCCACCATCGGCGCTACCTCTTATTCAGTGGTTTACCTTACAAAAAAGGGTTCACCGAAACGCGTTTCAGTGAACCCCTTGCCTCTATTTGTCAATCGGATTGGTCGACAGTGTTTTGCCAGCCATTTTTCAGCAAAATTCTTTTTTTGGGGATGTTTCAGCGCACATGGTTTGAATCCTGTTTTTTTGGCTAGAGAATCACAAGATTTCCTTATTTGAAGCTTGCAGAAATGCTGGTACCAGACGTTCGGAAGACTTCCTGATTGCCAACCCTTGTTTTTTCCACTTCTTTTCCGCCGACTTTCCAAACGTTGTATTTCCCCGTCGGGAAAACAAAATCGATTTGCCAATCCCCTTTCGTTTGGTTGATTTGCAACTGGATTTCCCCTTCCACTCTCAGGAATGACAAGGTCAGAACATTGTCTCCGATCAATACTTTTTCAATTTTTGCGGAGTCCCAATCCGAAGGCATTTGGGTTGAAATGTGGATAACTTTATTGCCTGCATCCGGCTGGATTCCAAAAAACTGAGTCACTATGGGGACCCCAAAGCTGTAGAGATTCCAAGCCTGAGCCATCATTCCATAATCTGGAGAAACCTCATAAATCGATCCCGGAAGTGCAAATCCAAATGATTTCACCATCATTTGTAGGTAGGCAAGTGCTTGGTCAGGTCTCCCATAATTGTTTTCCGAAATGGCCTGAACGCCCGTGGGCAAGGTCATGACAGCACCCGTATAAGAGAACACTTTGCTCCCCGTAAAGGAGCCGTCCTCGGATTGGGAGGCCTCGTCCCGGTCTATTCCGGTCACAAAAACCCCAAAAGGATTGACGAACTTACTGCCCTTGTCAAGTGCCTTGATGGCTTTTTCGGGATCGGCGATTCCCATCTCCATCGGTGTATTGACCACCCAGTTGTGAAAGAGCACAAATCCCTGTTTTTTGTTTCTTGGGTATGTGGATAACTTTTTTCGCAAGAGTTTTAATTCCTCCACTGCCCAAGGTTTGCCCAAGGTATCTGCACGGATGATCGCGGCATCTACCAAGGGGAATGTTTCCGCTGCAGTCCCGATAAAATCAGCGTAGGAGTTGGCAGACTCCACCCAAAAATCGGTGTTGATCTTTGCTTTCATCAGGTCAGCGGTCTGTTGATAACTTCTGGCGACCTCTGGTTCCGCCATCAGGAGGGCCATTTGGGCGGCATCTGCAAAAGCTTTTTGGGTATAGACAGCCACGTCGATCATTTCCGATTCCAATCCGTGGATTTCCATCATGCCATAGCCATCTGGAAAAAGATTGCCATCCTTGTCGTTTTCTTCCATCAGCCAAACCAGACCTTTTTTTATTGTTGGATAATATTTTTCCAAAAATGCTTTGTCTCCTGTCCATTGGTAAACATACCAGATCAAGGAGGCAAATTGAGGGGTTTCATTGATGTTTCCGGGATTGAAGACCACTCCATTGGTGCTCACTTCATGTACGATTTTGCCGTTGTCATTTTCCTGTACGGACAGTTTGTGGATAAGATCAACCGTGGCGTACACCAAGTCTTTCCTCCCTGTGGCAATGGCGCCTTTGAGCGTGTATTCATTGTCCACGCCAAACCACCAAGGGTAATCGGGCATCCCGGCGCCGAGTCCCCGGCCAACTTCCGGTATATCCCTCACCAGCCATTCTGTATTGTATTTGACCCATTCAAAGGTTTTTTCAAGTTCCTTGTCCGGAATGGTGATTTTCGACAAAGAGGCTATTCTGTCGTAGTTTGTTCTTTTGTCCTTCAAAAAGGTTTCGGGATGTGTCTTGATCAGGTCAAAGGTTTTTTGCACGTCATCCAAACCGGAGTAAGATCCTGCAATAAAAAATTTAAGGCTTCCTTCCCCGTTTGCCGAAAGCTCCATTTCATAGCTGAGCTTGGCGGACTTTCCCTTTCCCTGTGGGAAATAATTGCAAAGGGAAGAATCCCCCTGAGAATGGCTGGCCGTCTGGTTGGCACCAAACAATACATACCATTCATTTCCCTCGTCCTTGCCTCTCCAGGCTTGTCTTTGGTCATCGAAAACCAAGTTATCCACATGGTCAATCATGCCTGCCCGATCGCCGAGCCAGACTGGCATCAGGTCAGTATGACCGTCAAATTCAAATACAAAGCTTTTTTTGGACTTATCCACATTTTTAAAAAGGTATTCGATGACCAATCCTTGCTTTCCATCTGGGACAAATTGGAACCGTTCTACCTCCAAGCCAGGGACGGAATTCTTGAATTCATGCTTGTTGGCAAAGGGATAGTTGATGAATGCACTGGCATTGTCCAAACAAAAGCGATTGCCCTCGATTTCTATGGCGTTGGTGAATCCATCCATGAGTTTGATGGGATGGTTCCAGATCCCTCCCATTTCACCTTCCACGTGCCAACCCAAATCAGGGAAACTTCCATCCTGATGACCGACCATATACACCCGGTCTCCTGCCGTGACATAGGGGGATGCAAGGTATTCAGTCTTTCCTGAAAGTCCTTCGACCCCATCCATCATGCTGAAAAGGACGATTTCTGCTGGTTTTTTTTCGCAAGCAAAGACTGCCAACAGCAAAGTGACAGTCGTTAGGATTTTGGAAAGGCTTTTCATTGGGAGATTGTTATGAATGGTTATTGAATAAAGGTAGGCGTTTCGGACCACCCCATTTATGAATTTCAGCTTATTTAACCCGTTTTATACAGTATCAATTCTATTCAGACTAAAATTGCCTAATAAGCAGTCGGTTTTTTGCTGTTTTTGACTTCCCCATCTTGGCGCCACGCCTTATATTTCAAATAATCTGATTTTCCTTATGGTTTCCAACCTCCTTGGGAAGCCTAATGCATTTTTTGGTTTTAACGCTTCCTTCGAAGGACTCGCTGCGGTCGACAAATTCGCAAGCGATCATTTTTTTATAAAGCCCCAATTTCGCGCCAAGTGACCAATTTGATGTTGTTTTCTTCAATAAGATTTTTGGCTTTTTCGCTTGTGAAAAAATCATAGTCAGCCTGCCGCCAGGGCGAATTCCAGTAAGGATGGCGAAGGGTAAGGGCCTGCATTTCTGCATCGTCAAAAGCTAAATGGATCAAAAGGGCAGTGATTCCGGGTTGAAGGTTGTTCAACAAGCTTGTGTAATACCCTTCCATTCCTTTCTCATCGTATTCCTGAGGGGATGCGCTTGCAATTTGGGTAATGATAGGCAAGTTATCCACATCAAATTCAGTGAAAAGGGAAGGATTGGCCTTGATGATGGATTCCACTATTTCTGGTGTGATCATCGCTGGAATCCCATATTCTTGGCCCAATTTCAGGTAGGAAGCCACATATTCCGGTCTTCCATAAAAAACACAGCCCATATGGGAATCCAAATGGGTGGGTTTGATGCCGATTTTCAGCGCAGCTTCTATTTGAGCCCTCATTTCCGTTTCCACTTCCTCTGGTGTTGCATTTTGAGAAACCGTGGCACAGTCAAAATGCATGAAGCCGCTCTCTGAAATCAATCCCGGTACTTTTTCGGCAGATGCCACTGGCCGCCACTTGTAATTGAACCATTCATTGGTCAGGGTAATGTGCACCCCGACATCCAAATGGGGAAAATTTTGAATCAACTCCCCGACCTCCGTTGACCAGGCGCAGGGCATCATGATGCTGGTGGAATTGACCATTCCCTCGGTCATAGAGGCCAAGGTGGCCACATTCTCGGAATGGGCCAAGCCGATGTCATCTGCATGGATGATCAGCAATTTGTCGGTTTTCGAATAGCCTAACTTTTCAGCCAATGTTTTTTCTTGGCCGTGGATCGGTAAGGTCAAAAAAATCAGAAAGAGAGCGGGGAGGATTTTCTTCATCGGGTAGATTGGGTTTAAAGGAGCCATTCGAATTGACGGTCGAAATATATCGAAACCGAGAGAATTTCATGTCAAAAGGGCTGTCCGCAATTCAGAATTCCAATTGCGGACAGCCCAATTCAATCTCAATCATTCCATCCCCAAGGGGCATCCGGAGTTTCTATTTCCTTGGTCAAATCAAATTTTACGGAAAAGAAACGATCACTTCCGATTCTTCTTAAATTATAGGTAAAGGAGGTTTCATCCACCGTGATCCACCAGACATTGTTGGCTGCATAGGGAATCAAATCCGCGGTTTCTTGATCCGCTGGAAAAAACTGGATCCCAGCCATTCCTGTATTGGCCGTTCTACCGCCGTACATGGTCACCTTGTCATCGGTCCCGTCTTCGTGTCTGTGGTCATGCTTGAGTAGGATCAAGCCGTCTTCCAGCGTCAAAACCCAAGTTCTGGATTTGTCTTCGCCAACGAAAAACGGAATCCTGATCACGTTGTCGTCACAGTTTCGCACATGCATGACCAATTTTTTTCCAGCAAAAGGATCATTGTCCGCTAGTGGTGTTACGACAGTCCCTTCATAAGCCTTTCCACAATGCTGTTTGAGTGTTTCCATAAACATCTGGGAACCTATTTTTTCCTGTGCAAAAGCAGGTAGTGTAAGGATTGCAAAAAAAAGGAAAATGTAATTTTTCATAGGACTATTATAAGTGTGTAAAATTTAATTTTGGGCAATATAAATAGGCTTATCAACAAGAGGACCAATAGGAGATTCTTGCCAATTTTTCATCTTCAAATTGAAAAACATAAGCGTCTTTGTTTTCCAACCAAAAAAACAATCCTTTTTCCTTGACCACTTCTGGATCCAAGCCAAACAGGTCAATCAATTCTTGTTTATTGGTTTGATTGGAAATGGGGGAGTTTTCATAGACGACAACCGCCTTTGGATTCAACAGGAAGTTGAGCTCGCTGAGCATAAATTTTGTTTTTTCATTTCCCGTAAAAGAAATAAAGCCATAATCCAGGGTAGAGATTTGAGCTTCTGGATTTTTGTTGGCAAGTACACCACATTCCTCTTCAGGTACATAAACCCGAAAGGCTTCTCCCAAAGTCTTTTCGATTTGCTTCTGGGAGCTTTGGTACTTTAGACCTTGGTAGGTAAGTTTTTTGATGTCTAATTTTTGACTTTGGGCAAAAGCGCTTGACCCTACGAATAGGGAAAAAAGAAGAAATAGGGAGGCTTTGTTGTACATGGAATCGGATTGGGTAGTCATGGATTTCAAACATAACCAAATTATGGATTAAACCCATGGGCTTCATAAACACTTTTCCTCCACAAGCTGTTAAAATGTCAAATGAAGCACGATAGAATATTGGTTTGGTTTAGAAATGATCTTAGGGTTCATGATCATGCAGTGTTGTCCACTGCAATAGAAAAGGGGCTGGAGATTTTTCCTGTTTTTTGTTTCGATCCCCGGATGTTTAGGGAAAGTAAATTAGGGCTCTCCAAAACCGGGGAATTCAGGGCAAAATTCCTGTTGGAAGCTGTGGATAACCTCAGGGAAAATCTCCGAATCCTAGGCGCTGATCTTGTTGTCTTACAAGGGCTTCCCGAGAAGGAAGTGGTAGATTTAGCCATCTCGATCCAGGCCAATGCCATTTTTTTCTCGGAAGAAGTGACCCTTGAGGAAAAACAGGTTGAGGAAGATTTGGAGCAATACGCATGGAAAAACGGGATCGCCACGGAATCCTTCTGGCAAAGTACGCTCTACAATGTCCAAGACCTACCTTTTCCCGTTACACAAACTCCTGAAGTATTTACCCATTTCAGAAAAGACTGTGAAAAACTTTCTCAAATCAGAAAGACTTTTCCAACCCCCACCAATATTCCCTATCCTGAATTGGAGATCCAAAAAGGAGCACTTCCGGACTTATCCACATTTGGATTAAGGGAAATGCCCAAGGACAAAAGAGCGGTTTTGGAATTCAAAGGGGGGGAGGACGAAGCCAAAAAAAGACTTCAGGCCTACTTCTGGGACAATGATTGTCTAAAAGTGTACAAGGAAACCCGGAACGGTTTGTTAGGGGCTGATTATAGCAGCAAATTTTCTCCCTGGCTGGCACTGGGCTGCATTTCTCCAAGGTATATTTTTGAGGAAGTGCTGCGCTATGAGCGGGAAGTGAAAAAAAATCAATCCACGTATTGGCTTGTCTTCGAATTGATTTGGAGGGATTACTTCAGGTTTATCTGCAAAAAGCATGGAAGCAAGGTCTTCAAGCTGTCTGGAATCAAAAACCATGTGGATAGCTGGAGTCAAGACGAACAAATCTTTGCTTCCTGGACAGCGGGCAAAACGGGTATCCCCTTCGTGGATGCCAATATGCGGGAATTGAATCAAACGGGTTTTATGTCCAACCGTGGCCGTCAGATTGTGGCTAGCTTTCTGGTAAACGATCTAGGCATTAACTGGACCTGGGGAGCAGCTTACTTCGAGCGCATGCTGATCGATTACGATGTGTGCAGCAATTGGGGGAATTGGATGTATGTGGCCGGTGTGGGCAATGATCCCAGGGAAAACCGATATTTCAACATCCTCAGACAAGCAACCAATTATGATCCAAAAGGGCGTTACGTCAGACATTGGATCCCTGAATTGGAAAAGATCGAGGGATTTGATATTCACCAGCCCTTTGAGCTGTCGACCAAAGCATTAAAGCAATTGGGGATCAATCCTGGTCATACTTATCCACATCCCGTGGTCAAGATTCCTGTGGTCTAAGGAGGGGGCTGTGTATCAGGAATTGTATTCGTGAATCTTTTTATTGGGCTTGTATAGGAGAAAATAATGGATGATCAACATGAACACCAAATACAGAAGTGCCGTGTTTATCTTTTGAATTTGGATCAGATTGTTGAAATCAAACCTGATGATCAAAAGATAGAATAAAACACCACCAAGCACGTTCAGAGGCAGACTTTTTTTGAAAAAATAAGCCTTGTAGTTTGGGTACAGATTTAACCATTTCTCGGATTTTTCCTTCGACATCCCGTTATCTTTAAGATTGTATTTAATAAAAAAATTACGCATCAAAATATAATTTTAAACTTAGTTTCCCAAAAACTTCCCGACGATTTCCAAGCATTCAGATTCCGCTTCGAACATACCCATGTGGCCAACTCCTTCCAATTCGTGGTAATGTGTGGCAAATGCTTGGTGTCTGCGGCTGGCTTCTATTTTGATGGCGCCATCAATTTCCCCTGCGATAAAAAGCTTTTTTCCTGAAAAATGTTGCCAAATGTCTATCCGATCCTTTCTGTCCCGCATGGCGACGATGAAGGCGAGGATGCCTTTTTTTGAACTCCTTTTTCCTGAAGAGACTAGTTGTGCTATTTGGTCTTCTTGGCTGAGCCGATGCGCTTCCGAGAATAATGGGGGAACAAAGGCATCCATAAACTTATCCACACCGTATTTTTTGACAAAGGTGATGGTTTTGTTTCTGGTCTGTTTTTTTTCATCCTCATCAGGAAAAGCAGTCGAATGAAAAAGGCCAATTCCTTTGAGTTCCCCACCCATCAGTTCCGCCATGGCCAATGCGACATAGCCACCCAAGGAATGACCGATGAGGATGGGTTTTTCGATCTGCTGTTCAGCCATCCATTCCTGCAGCATCACAGCGACCTCTTCAAGGGAAATGTGATCTTGTTCCAAACGGGTCTCCCCAAATCCGGGCAAATCCGGACAAAAAACCTCAAAATCTTCTGAAAATCGTTCTGCAAAAGTGTTCCACATTTCTTTGGACTCACAGAATCCATGAAGTAATATCAGTGCTGGCCCTTTCCCTTTTTGGCTAAATTTTATCATCCCTGAAAAATAAGAAAATCCCAGCAGGAATGCTGGGATTTGAAGTTTTCTTTAAGTTAGGGGAATTAAAAGCAAGCCATCAATGAAAGCTTCCAACTTTGACTTCTGCCAATTCTTTTACAGCATTGGCGATTCCTTCTGGATCAAAACCACATTCGTGGTGCAGTTGCAATTGTTCCCCATGCTCGATCACGGCATCGGGAATGCCAAGGCGTTTCACCTGAGCGGAATAGCCATGGTCCATCATCCATTCCAAAACGGCTGTTCCAAATCCACCCATTACAGCGCCATCCTCTACGGTGACCACTTTTTTGAATTTGCTAAAAATCTCATGGAGTAGCGATTCATCCAGCGGCTTGACAAAACGCATGTCATAATGCGCAGGATTGAAACCTTCCTTGGCAAGTGCATCCGTCGCTTCGGTGGCATAGTTTCCGATATGTCCTATGGTCAGAATCGCAACATCTTCTCCCTCCCGGATAATTCTTCCTTGTCCGATTGGAATTTCCCGCATCGGTCTCTTCCAGTCCGGCATCACGCCTTGACCTCTTGGATACCGTATCGAGAAAGGTCCTTCAAATTTTGATGCTGTAAACATCAAGTTTCGCAGTTCTTCCTCATCCATCGGGGCACTCACAACCATATTTGGGATACACCTGAAAAAGGGAATGTCATAGGCCCCATGGTGTGTTGGACCATCTGCGCCGGCAAATCCAGCCCGATCCAGACAAAAGACTACGGGAAGATTTTGGAGGCAAACGTCATGGATCACTTGATCATAGGCCCGCTGCATAAAGGTACTGTAGATATTACAGAAAGGCTTCAAGCCTTGTGTTGCCAAGCCTGCGGAGAAAGTAACGGCATGCTGCTCCGCAATCCCCACATCAATGGCCCTGTCCGGCATTTCTGCCATCATGATATTGAGTGAGGAGCCGGAAGGCATGGCCGGAGTGATACCCATGATTCTGGGATCCGCTTTTGCCAATTCCACAAGGGTGTGGCCAAATACATCTTGGTATTTTGGCGGCTGTGGGCTGGTAACGGTTTTTTTATAAATTTCTCCTGTGACTTTGTCAAAAAGCCCCGGTGCATGCCAAGTGGTTTGATCTCCATTTTCGGCTGGGCCGTAGCCTTTTCCTTTCATCGTGACGCAATGAAGGATTTTTGGGCCGGGAATATTTTTTAGGTCAGCCAAGACTTCAGCAAGGTGATTGACATCATGGCCATCCACCGGTCCGAAATACCTGAGGTTGAGGGATTCAAAAAGATTGCTTTGTTTGAGTACCGCGGATTTGACGGCACCTTCCACTTTGGAAAGGATTTCCTGCGCGGAGCTTCCAAATTTGCTGAATTTGCCTAAAATGTGCCAAACGTCGTCTTTGACCTTGTTATAGGTTCGGGAAGTGGTAATGTCTGTGAGATAATCTTTAAGCGCACCGACGTTGGGGTCGATGGCCATGCAGTTGTCATTGAGGATGATCAACAGATTGGTGTCCAAAACGCCAGCATGGTTCATGGCTTCAAATGCCATTCCGCCAGTCATGGAACCATCTCCGATGACGGCAACATGTTGCTTTTTCTTGTCTCCTTTGTATTTGGAAGCATAGGCCATTCCCAAAGCCGCCGAAATGGAGGTGCTGGAGTGACCGACACCAAAGGTGTCATATTCGCTTTCTTTTCTTTTTGGGAATCCCGAAATGCCCCCGTAAATCCTGTTGGTATGGAAAGCTTCTTTTCTTCCGGTCAGTATTTTGTGTCCGTAGGCCTGATGTCCCACATCCCAGACCAACTGGTCCTCGGGTGTTTCCAGGATATAATGCAGTGCCACTGTCAATTCTACCACGCCAAGACTTGCGCCAAAATGTCCCCCATATACAGATACATTGTCAATGATAAATTGACGAAGTTCGTCACATACCTGAACAAGCTGTTCTTTTGGAAGCTTTTTTAAGTCGGCTGGGGAATCGATCTGGGAGAGTAACTTACCGGGTTTTATAATCATCAGCGAATGTTGTCTTTAATAAAAATATAAACCATGATTGGATTTGTTTGTTTTCATATCCTCAAAGTTTGTGTCAAGCTTTCTTTCTATCCAAAAGGTTAATATAGTATTAATTGGATATATTTGAATGCAAAAATAAGATAAATTTAATTGTATCCAGTGAGTTTCGGGATCAAATTACCTCTTTTCGAAGGACCCTTCGATTTATTGTTGTTCTTTATCGAGAGAGACGAACTGGACATCTATGACATTCCCATCTCGAAGATAACCAACGACTTCTTGGATTATATCCATCATTTGGAAAAATTGGATATCGAAATGGCAAGTGAATTTATCCTGTTTGCGTCGACACTGATGAAAATCAAGTCAAGGATGTTGCTTCCAAGACCGGAATTGGATGATCAGGGTACTGAGATAGATCCCCGGGAAGAGTTGATCAGGCATTTATTGGAATACAAGAAATACAAATCCATCATCGGTGATCTTGCCGATTTGGAAGCGGACCGCATTGGGAAAGAAAAAAGGGGCAATATCCTCGAAGAAATCAGGCAACTTTCCAAATACGATGACGTGGAATCCGAAATGCAAGACATAGATTTGTATAAGCTTCTCAAGGTTTATCAAAAAGTAATGGCCAAGTTTGCGGTGCGGTCAGATGAAACGACACATACGGTCATCCAGTATCCTTATACCATCGAACAACAAAAAGACTTTGTCTTGGAAAAAATCGGTTTAAATAGCACGCTTCCTTTCACAGATTTTATCGGGTATAACGCCGATAAAATATTTGTCATTTATACATTTTTGGCCATCTTGGAACTCCTTCAGTTATCGTTGATCACGATCAGGATCGGGGAGGGATTTAATAATTTTTGGGTTGAAAAAACCCAAGCTTTGCCAATAGTGTAAATATGAAGATAGACAATAAAAAGATTTTTGAGACACTCAACCCAAACCGCGTTTGGGTACCCGTCCTGATCGGCCTTGGGATTGTTTTTCTCTTGTTTTATTTGGATCCAACCGTCAATGCAAAAACCCTAAAGGTTGTATTTGACGCTTCCCCAGCGTGGATTTTATTGGCTGTCGTGGTGATTTTGTTTAGGGATGCAGGCTATGTGTACAGAATTAGGGAAATCACGGACCGACATCTCAGTTGGACGAGGGCCATTTATGTCATTATTCTTTGGGAATTTGCCTCCGCAGTGACGCCCTCTGTGGTTGGGGGGACAGCGGTCGCGGTTTTTATCCTGAACAAAGAAGGAATTAAGTTGGGCAAGGCCATTGCTTTTGTGATGGTTACCGCCATACTTGACAATTTGTTCTTTGTCATTGGCGCGCCGATCATCATGTACTTTGCTCAGGGGAATATTTTTCCCGCAAGCAAAGTGATGGAGATGAAATTCGGCAAAAGCCTGGAAATATTGTTTTGGTCAAGCTATGGACTTTATGCTTCTTATACCCTGATCATGGCTGGGGCACTTTTTTTCAGGCCGAGGGTTTTCAAATGGCTCCTCCTAAAATTGTATTCCATCAAGTGGCTGAGAAAGTGGAAACATGCTGCCAATGAATATGGCAATCAGATCATGGAGGCTTCCAAAGAATTGAGAGGGAAGAATTTTAGGTATTGGTTGCCTATTATTTTAGCGACCATCTTTGTGTGGTGCTCCCGCTACTTGATGCTCAATGCCCTGATTGGGGCTTATGAAAGCCTTTCCTCCATCGAGCACGTCATCATTTTTGCCCGTCAGGTGATCATGTGGATTGTGATGATGATTTCGCCCACGCCAGGAAGTAGTGGTACGGCGGAGTTTTTCTTTGGGCAATTCTTCAGCGAATTCCTGACCGGATATACCTTTGTCACCAGTATATTGTGGAGGCTTCTTTCTTACTATCCGTATTTGATATTGGGAGCGATATTTCTACCAAGGTGGATTCGACAGGTTTTTTTCAAAAAGAAAGCCGATTGATTTCAAAAGGTTAAATTAGGCGTATGATCCAATCCCTTCTCCCTTCACAGGTTTGCGAAATAGTCCAAGGTTTTCTTTTACATGGATCCCAGGAACAAATCATCAACCAGATCATCGTGGATTCCAGAAATGTGGTCTATCCCGAAACCACCTTATTTGTGGCCCTGAAGGGGGCAAAATCGGATGGACATGACTTTATAGAGGAACTCTATAAAAAAGGTGTTCGTCATTTTTTGATCAGAAAAGGCTCGGGAATCAATATTGCCGGAAAAGAGGAAGGAACATTTATCGCCTGTGAGGATCCCCTTTCCGGGTTACAGCTTTTGGCTGCCTACCAACGTCAGCTCTACAAAAATCCAGTCGTCGGCATCACCGGCAGCAATGGCAAAACCATCGTCAAGGAATGGCTGGGTCAGATTCTTGGTCAGCGGTTTGCCGTGGCCAAAAGCCCAAAAAGCTACAACAGCCAGGTGGGCGTGCCACTTTCCATTTTCGGAATAGCGCAATACCATCAAGTAGCGGTCATGGAGGCGGGGATTTCCAAGCCTGCCGAAATGGTCAAATTGGCCAATATGATCCAAGCAAGTCTTGGGATTTTCACCAATATCGGAACCGCCCACGAGGAGGGTTTTTCCTCCCAAGACGAAAAACTCGAAGAGAAAACAAAGCTTTTTGAAAAGTCAAAGTTTATCGTTTACCGAAAGGACCAGGTAAAATCCGCCCGGTATCTGGAAGCCAATTTTGAAGCCGAAAGGTTGGTCAGCTGGTCCCAAGAACCGGGGGCAACCTACACCCTATCGGTCAAAAAAGAAATCGACAAGTCAAAGATACTCCTCTTGAAACCGGACCTGAGTCTTTTCACTTTTTGGGTTCCTTTTACCGATGCGGCCTCCCTCGAGAATGTCAGGCATGCGATTGTTGCGGCATTGACCTTGGGCATGGAAGCGGTCGAGATCCAAGAAGGACTGGACCACCTCAAGGCGGTAGACATGCGGCTGACCCTGAAAACCGGACCAAATGATAGCCTCGTCATTGACGACACCTACAACAATGATCTTGCAGGACTCCGCTTGGCATTGGATTTTATGGCTGCCCAGCGGTCCAAAAAACGCAAGGTTCTTTTTCTTTCCGACATGCTACAGGTTGGAGATGCCAAGACAGTGTATGAAGAAGTTGCAGAATTGATCAATCACCATCAGATTGACTATGTCTTTGGGGTAGGAAAGGAAATCCCTGTGCTGAAGGACAAACTTTCGGAGGGATCGGTTTTTTACCCAGACACGGAAAGCCTTTTGGCAAATTTGGATCAAAACCAGTTTGACAATGACCTGATTTTGGTCACAGGGGCAAGGAATTTCGGATTTGAAAAAATAGTCAACAGCCTTCAGCAAAGGATCCATGGAACTGTTTTGGAAATCAACCTGAACGCATTGACCCACAATTATAATTTTTATAAAACCAAGCTTTTGCCTGATACCAAAGTGATGGTGATGGTGAAGGCTTTTGCCTACGGAGGCGGAGCGACAGAGATTGCCAACCATCTTCAACAACTCAAAGCGGATTATTTGGCAGTCGCCTACACCGATGAAGGTGTGGCATTGCGGGAACAAGGGATCACTTTGCCGATAATGGTCCTGAATCCCATGCAGGAATCCTTTGTGAATTTACAGAAATTTGACCTTGAACCGGTGGTGTACAGCCCCTTGTTTTTTCTTCAGCTGGGGAAGTTTTGCCGAAACAACCGTTTGTCCATGAAAATTCATTTGGATCTTGATACGGGAATGCACCGATTGGGTTTTGAGGAAAATCAGGTGGAGGATTTGCTTCAATTGATCAAAGATTATCCAGAATTGACCATTGCAAGTCTTTATACCCACTTGGTGGGAGCAGATGAGGGCGCCCATCAGGACTATAGCCTGGAGCAATTGGAATTGTTCATCCGCATGAGTGCGCAAATCACCGAAAATCTTGCTTATCAACCGCTTCGCCATGCCCTAAACTCGGCTGGAATCATCCGATATCCTGAGTACCAGATGGAAATGGTCCGCTTGGGAATCGGCTTGTATGGCGTTGAGGTTAACGGAAAATTTGACCAAGCGCTCAAGCCCATCAGCACGCTGAAAACAACCATCTCCCAGATCAAAGAACTGAAAAAAGGGGAAACTGTGGGCTACAGTCGAAAGGGAGAAATGCACGAAAACGGAAAAATAGCCACCATTGCCATTGGCTATGCAGATGGATATGACCGGAGGTTCAGCAATGGAAAAGGGATCGTCCTACTCAATGGACATCCCGTCCCGGTAATCGGGAATGTCTGCATGGACATGTGTATGATTGACATCACGGGTGTTGAAGCAAAGGAAGGGGATGAGGTGACGATTTATGGTCCCGGAATTTCATTAAAGGAACTTGCCCAGCGCATCGGAACCATCCCCTACGAATTGCTGACCAATATCAGCAGCAGGGTGAAGCGTGTGTATTACCTGGATTGAAACCCCTTTCTATCAGTCTCGAAAAGATCCGAATCCATGGTATGTGTCCCCACAGACCATCATTCTATTTCCATCTGAACCATGGTCTGGATTCTAGTTTTTACTACCATGGTCTGTGTCCTCACAGACCATCACCCCACAAATATCAATCTCCGACCATGGCCTGGTCCCCAAAGGCCAACACGCCTGATCAACCAGGTAGGTTCGCGCAAGCAATACCCTTTGTCCCTAATTGAATTGTGCACTTCATCCGGACGAGGATGATCCCCGCGGAAATCAGCGTCAAGACCCCGATCAAAAGGATGGCGGAATTGATTCCATAAAAGTCTGCAATAATACCGGTTAGGATCGCTCCGATCGCATAGCCCAAATCTCTCCAAAGTCTAAATACACCAATACTGCCTGCCCGATCTATCGGATTGGTGTTGTCCGCGACACTCGCCAAAAAAGTGGGGTAAACGATGGCCGTTCCCCAGCCGAGAAGGGCGGAGAGCACGATGAAATGGGTCATTGTTTCTGCATAAAGAAAAACCATCAAGACCAGTCCCTGAAGGAGCATTCCAACGAAAAGAAGATTTTTCTTACAGAAAATATCCGCCATCTTTCCGGTAAACAACTGCCCTATCCCCCAGACAGCGGGGTAGATGGCGGTGACGATTCCGATTTGTTCCAAATTGAAACCCTTGGTGGCCAGAAGTACCGGAAAGATTCCCCATGCCATGCCATCATTCAGATTGTTGACAAGTCCGGCCTGGGTGACGGAACCAAGATTTTTGTTTTTCCAGGTGGTTTCCCAAAATATGTTTTTGAGCTTTGGTGTGGTGCTGGTGTTTTTTTCTGCCTGAACATGGTGTTTTGTGTCCTTGATTAAGAAAATACTTCCAAAAAGCCCCAAAAAAGACATGACCACGCCGAGGTAAAAGGGATAAGGCCTTAGGCCAAATTCAGATGCGATATAGCCCGTTAAAAAAGCGACCAAAGCCACGGCAATATACCCAGACGATTCATTGAGACCCATGGCAAAACCCCGTTGTTTTTCACCGACCAAATCGATTTTCATGACCACGGTACTGCTCCAGGCGAGTCCCTGATTGATACCCAAAAACACATTGGCCGCAATGACCCAATTCCAGTCCTGCGCAAACATCAGGATAAAAGGCACGGGAATGGCAAACATCCAGCCGATGGTCAGCAGGTTTTTTCGTCCGATTTTATTGGCAAAAACCCCTGCAAAATAATTGGTGATGGCCTTTGTGATCCCGAAGACAATGATGAAGGAAAGAATGGCTGTCTTGGCTGTAAGGTTGAATTCTATCTCGGCGATTTGAGGGAGAATGCTTCTCTCCAATCCGACCATACCGCCCACAAAGGCATTGATGATGACCAATAGCGCAAATTGTTTCCAGTTTTCCTTCAGTCCCAGCTGTATCTTTTCCATTCTTGCAGTTTATTGTCCTGCAAAATTCGGGTTATGGGCAGCCGATTCCTTTTACATATGTTAAATAATCACCGCTGTGCCCTGATGCGACTCAGGCTTACCTGCGTAATGCCAAGGTAAGAAGCGATGTGTTTCAAGGGGACCCTTTGAAGGATGTCTGGGGAATCCAAAAGCAAGGCTTCGTATCGTTCTTTTGCGGAATGAAACTGAATGCTTTCTATTCGGTTTACGGTTTCCACATAGGCAGTTTCGAAGATTTTCCGGAAGAGCCTTTCGATCTCTGGAAACTGGTCATACAATTTGAAAAGTGCCACAGCATCCACCCCGATTATTTCCGAATCCTCCAATACCTGGATGGCTTTTCGGCTGGGTTTCCCCGTAAATAGGCTTTCCGCGCGCACAATGATGCTGTTTTCGGAGGCGAAAAATTCGGTCACATCTATACCTTCTCTGTAATAATAGATACGGGCAATTCCTTTATCGATAAAATAAATGGTCTTGCAGGTGTAGCCAATCGGTTGGAGATCTTTGTTTTTCGGTACTTTAATGTGGGAACATAGTTTCACGAGGGCTTCTTCTGCGGCCTTTGAAATCGAATTGAATTTCTTGAAATAATGGAAGAGGTTTTCAAACTGTGCTTGGGATGGCATCATTTCCAAAAGTTATGGGGATTCCCCTTTTTACTTGTAAAATAAAGTAGGTAGATTCAAATCTTTTCCCAATATCCGTTCTATTTTCTAATTTGAGTCTAAATTTGCGGGATAAAAATCCTTCAACCAATTTAAAAAATCATCAATCTGGAACAATCCCAGGAATCCATGCTAAAATTTCCCAGTAAAGCCAGACTTGCCCATATCGTTTTCGAATCGGATGATTGGGCCTCCAAAACTTTTGATGTGGTTCTTTTGGTCTTGATATTTTTGAGTGTGGGCGTCGCTATTTTGGATTCTGTTCGGCAGATCCATCTGGATTACGGAGAATTTTTGTATCAACTGGAGTGGGGCTTCACCATTCTCTTTTCCATTGAATATGGATTGCGGATATGGTTGAGCAGAAAGCCAAAAGGTTATATTTTCAGCTTCTATGGAATGGTGGATTTGTTTGCGATTCTGCCTTCTTTTTTAAGTCTTTTGGTGGCCAATACGCAGCTATTTGCTGTGGTCAGGGCATTGCGGTTTTTGAGGGTACTTCGGGTGCTAAAATTGGGCAAACACATGCAAGAGGCCCAGATTTTGGTTGCTGCATTGCACAGCAGTCGGCTTAAGATCCAGATTTTTGTGGGCTCTGTACTCACCATTGTTTTGGTGATGGGAACGTTGATGTTCCTGATCGAAGGTCCGGCCAATGGCTTCACCAGCATTCCGGTTTCCATGTATTGGGCCATTGTTACTTTGACGACTGTCGGCTTTGGCGACATCACCCCGAATACGCCCTTGGGTCAGTTTGCGGCCTCTTTGATCATGTTGTTGGGTTATGCGATCATCGCAGTTCCGACGGGAATAGTCTCCTCAGAACTGACGGAAGCCAAAAGAAAACGGAATAAAGAAAAAGAAGTTGGCTGTCCAAAATGCCATGCGGGCAATCATGATTTTGACGCTTTGTACTGCAAATACTGTGGCACGACCTTGCCTTGATTCGGGCTTGGAAAATGATCTTTTTCAATCTGTGAATTGAGGATAAAAAAATCAGCTCCCGGAAGCATATATTTCTGAATTCTCCCGGGAGCTGAATATTTCGTTAGCCCTTCACTGCAATGCAGGAAATTTCCACATTTACATTTTTGGGAAGCCTGCTGACCTCTACGGTCTCCCGGGCTGGGGGATTGTTTTTGAAATACTGTCCGTAGGCTTCATTGATGGTTGAAAATTCATCCATGTTTTTGATGAAGATGGTGCATTTGACCACATCGCCAAAACTAAAGCCTGCGGCCCTAAGGACTGCTTCCATATTTTTCATGACAGCATGGGTTTCTTCGGTGATGTTTTCATTGATCAACTCGCCCGTTTCCGGATCCAATGCGATTTGACCAGAAACATACAGGGTATTTCCTGCTTTTACCGCTTGGCTGTAGGGTCCTATCGGTGCTGGTGCTTCTTGTGAATAGATGATTTCCTTTTCCATAGCTTATTTTTTTAGGGATTTGAAGACTTCCAAATATTGATCCGTCACATAGTCCCAGTTGTACTTTTGGGTGAGGCCATCCCTTGAGGTGGATCTCAACGTATCCAATTCCATTGGGGACTGCTCCGCCCTGTCGATGATTTCCAAAACCGCGGTATGGCTTTTTTCGAAATACCAGCCATGTTTTCCATTTTGGAGCATTTCCTGGTTGAATCGGGTGTTCAGGGCTAAAATGGCGCAACCATATCCCAATGCTTTGAGCATTGCCGGATTGGTGCCGCCGTATTCATGACCGTGAAAATAGGCAAAAGATTGGTGATACAAGGCCGTTAATTCTTCGGGATCGGTGATATAACCTGTAAACAACAAGCGATCATCCTCAATTGCCTTCAATTCTTCCACATAGGCATCTGTATAGGGAATGTCTCCGACGATCACCAATTTCCTTTTGGTTTTGGATTGGACAAATCCTTCGATGATCAGATCGGCATTGTTGTCCGGAACCAAACGGCCCACGATAAGGTAATAGCCCTGAGGTTCCAAACCCCAATTTCTGATTCTTTCGGGATTGGAATCATGTGCGGGATTGGCACCGTAGGCGATGATGGTGGAAGGCGCATCAAAAAGTTCGAGATAGGTTTTCTGCATTTCTACAGAATCCGTGATGACCCGATCGTAAAGTTTTGTTGCCAATTTGGATGCCCACAAGAAGTATTTGGCACCAAAACCTTTCCATTTTGGTCTTAACCATTCCAAACCGTCCACATTGATGGCGGTTGGTTTGCCAAAAAACTTGGTGAGAAAGCCAAAGGGGCCATTGGCACTGTTGACCACGAAAATCACATCCACATCCGATAAGCAGGCATGAAGGATGGAAAAAAACGAGTGGGACAATTGGCTCAGACTTTTGGTTTCGATCCCGGGTATATAAACCAGTTTGATGCCGTTTACTACCGGAGGCTTTACCGGAAAAAGGGAACTGTGACAGTAAATCCTTACTTCAACTCCTTTTCGGTTCAGTCTTTCTCCCATTTCCTTCATCAAGGTATCATATCCCCCATATACATAAGGATAGCCTTTGGCACCGAGCATGGCTACCTTTAGTTTCTTTTCTTTGGAGATATCTGACATATCAATTGCTGTATGTTTTGGTTGAATTTTTCAAAACTATATTCTTCCTGGACCTTAATTTGCCCTTTTCTACCCATTTGTCTTGCCAATTCAGGATTGGTTATCAACCGGTCAAGCATTTCTACTCCTGCGCTACGGTCACCGATTTCGATAAGGAATCCTGTCTCTCCCTCGTTGATCATTTCTTCGGCGCCACCGGATTTGGTGGCCACGATGGGCAATCCCGTAGCCATGGCTTCCAGGACCACAGTGGGGAAAGAGTCCGGCAGGATGGAGGGCAGGACAAATATATCTGTTGCTTTTAGAATCTCCGGGATATCCAATCGGAAACCCAAATCTTGGACACTTGCCGCCAATCCATTCTCTTCGATAAAGGATTTTATGGCATCATGTATTCCCTCGTATCCGGGATATGGATCCCCCACTAGCAAAAAGTGTACATTTTTGTGTTTTTGAATCAATTCTTTGGCCATTTCCAAAAAAAACAGTTGGCCTTTTCCGGGATTGATCCTGCCTACCATCGTGATAACGGTCTTGTTGATGGGGACTTGAAGGTAATATTTTGCGTCGATTTCAGGTTCCAAAAAAGGACCATAGTCCAGTCCGTTGTAGATGACTTGCGGTTTGGCTTTTTTTAGATAACCCTCCCAATGTTTGGCCACGGCATCAGAAACCACCACTGGATACAAGGTGCTGGCATCGATAGATCTGGCCAAAAACTTGATCATGATTTTTGGGGATTTGATGATCTCATGGATATGCCAGATGTGCGGAATTCCTTTTCTTCTTGCAAAAATGGCCCCGACGAGCACTGCAAGGGTGTTGGAATAGATCAGACTTATTTCCCCTTGCTTTTGTATTTTTTTGAGAAATCTGTATGAAATAAAAAGCCTTTTGAATCTGTTCAAAATCCCCATGGGATGGAAATGTTTCCGCCGGAGAATGCCGAGATTGGTGATTTGTACGCTGAAGCCCAGCTGTTCAATTTCGGTTTTCAAAGGGCCTTCTCCCGGAAGGATCACCAAAACGTCAAAGCCCGATTTCCTAAAAATCTCAAGCACATAAAGCAGGATTTTGGATGCTCCATAAAGTTCGGATGAACTATGTAAAAAAATGACTTTACCTCTCTGTTGCATTTAGCAATTGCCTATTAAATTCTTTGGGTTTGCAAAAATAGGAGGAATAAAATAAAAAAGCAGAGAATATGTGAATAAGTCATTATCTGATTGATCTTTTTGGTATAAAAACCGGCTTTTTTTCACAGATAATCGATTTTAAGGAGATCCGGTCGATCAGGATCCCAGGGCAATACATCCTTAGTCTTTCCTGAAATAGATTCGCAAAACACCCCCTTTTTGGAAAAGCGTGGAAAGACTTTCCAGAACAAAAGCCAAGGGCAAAGTCACAAGAATGCTTGCCAAAAGCAGCGGTTTTCGTCTGTTTTTTAGGTCAAAGATGATGTTGCCTCGGTACCCGAATTTTCCCAAAATTGCCCGCAACATGCCCAGAACGCCCAAGTGAATCGAAAATCCCTGTTGTTTTACGGGGATGAACCCGATGGTCTTCATTTGGTTTTTCAGCTGATCAGCTGTCCAATGACTCAAGTGCCTCGGAATATCCAAGTGCATCCAGTCCTTGGCCGCGATCCGGGATTGCCAGCTGCCGTAGTTCGGTACCTCGATCACCAAAACTCCAGACTTTGACAGGTTTTTATTGGTCAATTCATGCAGGAGTGCTACCGGTTCAGGAAGATGTTCCAAGACGTGAAAAAGCGTGATCAGGTCAAATTCTCCGGTATTTATTTTTCCTCCTTGGTAAAAGCCCGTTTGGATTTCCAAACCGTATTTTTCCTGGGCAAAAGCCGCTCGGGAAGGGGATGTCTCGATTCCCAAAGTCTCCCATCCCGAAAGCTTTGCCTGTACTAAAAACTGCCCCTTACCGGAGCCAAAATCCAGGACCTTGGTCTTTTTTTCGTGGCCAAGCAAAGTGGAGACCGTTGCGATTACTTTCTTCGCTTCCCCAAAGATGATTTTTTCAAAAATGGATTTCCTGTTGTCCACCACTGCATACACCTCGTCCTCATAAAGGGCTTCCGCATCGATGGCTTTTTCAATAAAGGTCCAGGTAAGACCACACTGATGGCAAGGAACCAAAGCCAATTCCGGCGGGGAATTTTTTGCGGGAGCATTACAGACAGGGCACTTGATTTGCCTCATGAAAAGGGAAAGAAATTGGGGAAGATTAAACCGAATTCGAACTTCAGAAGGCAAAGGTAGGCATTAAAATTTATTGAAATAAATCTGAAAAGGTGATAAGCTGGACGGTAATTTATATTTTTGTTGTTCATTCACCCAGAAACAGATTCATCTTTAGCCCCGGCTTTATCATTTTTAATTCCAAAAATTCAAAATGAACACAAAAGAAAATATTTTTAAAAGCCTCGAAGTGGAGGTGTTGAACACGAATAAGCCCCAGGATACTGAATATTTTAATTTTCATAAAAGGCGATTCGAAAGGCTTTATGATTTTGTGGTGAGTAAAAATCCGACAGGGAAAAAATTAAGGGTTCTTGAACTGGGGAGTCATTATTTGCATACTTCCTACATCATCAATGCATTGGGGCATGAACTCCATGGCGTGGATGTTTCTGAATTTTGGGAACTGGATTTTGTGAAAGAGCGGTCAAAAAAATTGGGTATTAAAGAAATTTCCGAAAATGACCTTGCCAATTTTCATGCATTGGATGCCATTGAGGGAGAATATGATCTGATTTTATTCACCGAAATCATGGAACATATCACCTTTAACCCGGTGAATTTCTGGAAAAAAATCCATCATAAAACCGCGGATGGTGGGATGATCTATATCTCCACGCCTAACAGTTTCAATCTGCCCAATATTGTGAGAAGTGTGAAAAACATGGTCACTTTCAATTCAATAGGGATTTCAGCCGAGGACATTTTGGACAAGGTGACCTATGGCCATCATTGGAAAGAATACTCTGCCAAAGAGGTCCAAAGATATTTTCAATTGCTCAGCGACGATTTTGAGGTGGAGATCCACAAATACCATTACAAGGAATTTGAAATGAAAGGGCCTTTTTTGATGTTCAAGATCCTCTCAAAAATCGGAAATCTCACTGGCTTCCTATCCGAGGAATTGGAAATAATCGTTCGGGTCAAAAAGAACCAGGGTTGGAAAAAGGAATTGCCCAGGTATTGATTTCTTTTTAGGTAAAATTCCTGTCGTGCCGCTGGCACTTTGATCGGGAGATGGTTTTTTGCTATCCCCACAATGAATTGTAGGGTTAAGATTTGAATCAAGCCTACGGCTTTTGTTGGGGGGATCGTATTCTCAATCGCGTAGCGATGCTAGAAATCTTAACAGGGGATTTCGGAAGTTCTTTCGGGCATTGATCATATGGGGCGAAATTTTCCTTCGTGCCGCTGGCACTTTGATCGGGAGATGGTTTTTTGCTATCCCCACAATGAATTGTGGGGTTAAGATTTGAATCAAGCCTACGGCTTTTGTTGGGGGATCGTATTCTCAATCGCGTAGCGATGCCAGAAATCTTAACAGGGGATTTCGGAAGTTCTTTCGGGCATTGATCATATGGGGCGAAATTTTCCTTCGTGTCGCTGGCACTTTGATCGGGAGATTGTTTTCTGCTATCCCCACAATGAATTCTGGGGTTAAGATTTGAACCAAGCCTACGGCTTTTGTTGGGGGGATCGTATTTTCAATCGCGTAGCGATGCCAGAAATCTTAACAGGGGATTTCAATCCCCTGAAATACGTGTTACTCTTTATTAAAATCCCATAGGGATGGGACAAATTCCCGAGCCTTACAAGCACCTCAAATTCCCAATCCAGCCTTAAATTTTCTCAAAATAAAAGCATGCCTGATCTCCTTTGTTTTCCTGATTGAGGGCGATGGCCTTGTTTTCATAGTCCAAGAGTTCTTCTGCGGTAAACTCCAGCGAAAGGTCTGTGCCCGCAAATTTCATCCCTTTTTTGTAGAGAATGGGTCCCCAAAATTGGTTGGCACCACTGTCGAACACAACCGGCTTCATCGAAAACCCGAAATCGGATGAAATCATTTTCATGGCTTTTACGCTGGGGATATAAAAGTGTCTGGGAGAATCCAGTTGAAACCAATAAATTCCTTCTTGTTTCCAAACTTCCCCATCCGTGACGGGTACCCGGATGAGTAGCCTCCCGCCTTTTTTTACAATCTGGGATAATTTTTCGAAAACCTTCCTTGGAAATTCCATGTGCTCAAAGGAATGGTGCATCATGACGACGTCAAATTTTCCGGACACCTCATCAATGCTTTTTCTCAGCAGTTGAAAACCATTGGTTTTGGTTTCTTGGGAAAGATAAGGGTCAAAGCCCCAAAGGTTTTTGAAACCCGAGCTCTTCATTTCGTATACCAATTGACCGTTTCCACAGCCGATATCGGCAATATGCTCATTTGTTTTTGCGCGCAGGGTTTTCAGCCAAGTGAGATACGCCGGATTTCCAGAAGCAAGCAGGTTCGCTGAAGCGAGGGACCAGCGAATTTTCTTGATCAGATTTTTGAGACGATCGCTTTTGACCAGATTGCCAAAGGCGTAGTAATTATTGGGGTAATACGCATCCATCTTTTTCGGAACGGCAATCAGCTGGACCGATTGACAGGAACTGCATTCCAAAAAATCAAAGGAACCTCCGAGACCGAACATTCTTTCGGTGGATTGGAAAATCCTATTGTCCTGAGAATTTCCGCAAGCCACACAGGTGTTGGATTTGTCTATTTTGGCTTCGTTCAAAATAATATGGGTTTTGATTTAATTTTTTCATCCTCTTTTGTTTCAAAAAAACGGCGTGAATCGAAAAGAATGATGGGACAAAACTATTGAATTTTTCAGGAAAATAATGGTCAGACGCGAAATTCAGATTTTTGATGAGGTTCGTTCTGTTTTAAATTCAGCTTCCCAAATGATTCTTTTTATCATGGGATGAAGATGAATTTTTACAATTCAGGTTTTTTACAAATAATCCATTGGTTGACTTGGAAATAATTTTGGATAAGCTTTGCCATTCTTTTTTGGAATGAAATTTTATAGGTGAGTAAGTTTTGAAGCTTCTCCCCCATGCCGTGAGTAAAGTGTTGAACCACCTCAAAATCCTCGTTTTTGCAGATTTGTGCAAGTAGTTTTTTGGGGAAAATAAAGGTGTGCTCCACTCCATCGATGATTAAAGGAACCTGCAAGGAGAGCAGTTTTATCATTCGGTATCCTTTGTAGAGGTTGCTTGACATATTTGGGGTTCCGATTGCCATGGTACCACCTGGTTTTAATATCCTGTGGATTTCCCGGATATATTGGATGGGGTCAAGTACATGTTCGATCACATGGGATATATAGACAAAACTAAAATGATTGTCTGGATAATTTGCGTCAAACAATTCACCCTGAAAGACTTCGACTTTAAATTGTTCCTGGACAAATTCCAGCGCACCGGAATCAAATTCTGTGGCGTACAAATCAAACCCCAATCGGTTTGCATATGCCAGGCCCAATCCCAATCCACAGCCCACATCCAAAAAACGTTCATTGTCGGGATAATGCGCCATATAAGCGGCTTCTTTAAAAATTTCTTGGGGATTCAAGGATTTGATTCTCTGAAAGTGATCTAAAATCAGGTTTTTATAATGCGTTTTTTCATATTGGGGTTTCTCATAATAATTGGAGTAATATGTCGACAATTCTGAAGCATCTGCCATGGGATTGGCAAATACCAATTTGCATTTTTGACACTCAACTCTGGAAATATGCGGTCCCGGTCTGTGGCAGTCGATTGCATAACCTTTCAGGTCTGAAGAATTACAAATGGGGCATTCCCGATATAAAATCATAAAGTTTTTGGACTAATTTTTTTTAAGAAAAGTGCTGGTTTTCATAAGTGTTTGCGAAACTCCTTATAAAAAGCTTTTCGGGTAAATTCATTTTTCCTCAAGTATCCTTTTTCGATCATTTGGATGCAGAATTCAGGCCGAATATATACGGTTTCCATTGCCATGGCCAAATCCTGAAAATCACCCATTCCCGTAATCAATCCCGCTCCTCCGGCTACTTCCACCAAGGCTTCTTGGTCAGAGAGGATGACCGGCAATCCATTGCACATGGCTTCAATGATGGGAATTCCAAACCCTTCATTTGAAGAAGGGAATACGTAAGCCAAAGCATTTTTATAGAGTGTTTTGACACTCTCATCCGAAAGGAATCCGGTCATTATTACTTTTCCCTCCAAATTTAATTCTTTTATTTTATCCACCACTTTTTGATAATCATCCAAATTGGTGCTAAGTCCTTTTTCCCCAGCCAACACCAATTTCAATTTTTCAGGATATTTTTGGTCAAAAATACCGAATGCCTGAACCAAAACTGGAAGCAATTTTCTTCTGTCAAAACTGCCGACATGGAGAAAAAATGATTGACGATGCAGGTCATGCAAAGCGATAACGTCTGTTTCTGGTGTTTCTGGCAATAATTTGGGACATTGGTAAATTACATTTATGGGATTTGTGATCCCTGCTATTCGTTGAAGGGAATTCTTGGAATAATTGGAGGTGGTGATCAGTGTGGTATTTCCCTTGATTCCCCAAAAAAACATTTTCAGGAAATACTTCCTCCAGATAGCATTGTAATTCTGTGGCATTTGCCAGAAAAAAGCATCATGAACCACAACCAATTTTTTGGTGGGGAGTGGAATGACGGGTGCAAGAAAATCAAAACAAATGAGTACATCCGGTTTTTCTTTCCAGACCCTGAACGGGAGCAAAACCTGCTTCCAAAAAAAATAATAGAGGTGATAATATAACTTTTTCCAATAGGCAACATTTCCCCTAAAAGTAGATTTGTTGGCTTGTTTTTGAAAATCATGGGTGAAGATATATTGGATTTCTTTCTCTTCATTTTCAAGGACCGCCTGACAAAACTCCACCATATAGGTTTTGATTCCCGTAAGTGCGGTATTGAGGTAAAATAAGTCGACCAATACTTTTCTTTTCATATTGCCAAGGTCGGTTGATGAGTGTTGAGGGCTTGGTATTCCCGAATACTGTAGCCGACCATCCACCATGTCACCCAGGAAACATACGTGTAGATTTCTACATTTGCAGTGAAAAGCGGCAATAATAATCCGAATTTGACAGTTGCCGCCACAAATGCGATTCGCGCAGTCATTGTATTGGGCGTTTGATTGAATACCTTAAGTGAGTATCGGATGCTGTAAGCCAATAGCAAGATGTAAAGAAGCATGCCTATCCAACCCAATTGCACGCCAAAGATTAGAAATTGGTTTTCGCCACCTATGCGAAGTTCATCCTCCACGCTGCCGAAATTTCCGCTCATGGCCAAACCTATTCCCAAAGGATTGGCGACCATAGAGTCCAGGGCCAGAAGCCATTCGATGACATGGCCCATGCTGGAAGTGTTTTCAAACGTCAAAGTATCCAATACATAATAGTAAAGATCATCTGTGGCAAAGAAGAGGATATAGGCCGAAAAACATACAGCCAGTAACACTCCAGAAACGATGAGCTTATTTAGTTTGAAAATCAAGGCAATGAAGAAAACCATCAGAAAGAAGGCCGCAAAAGCTGCTCTGGAAGCTGAAAAAAACAAGCCCATCATTGCACAAAACATCACAACGGTGTAAAGAAACCATTTTTCTCGTTTGGAAGTCAAAAACCAGATCAGTCCTGCCGAAAAGCCCATCAACACGGAGCTGGCCAATTCCAATGGATCCGCATAGAAAGAAGCCAAGCGTTTGGTTACCGCCTGAGTTTCAAAGGTCCATGTTAAGCCGAAATGTCCCGCAGGTTCAATGTCGCTGATTACCGCATTGTAATTTGCATAACCCGTCAAAGATTGAAGATGGGTATCGATGGATTTTTCAAAAATATTGACCACAAAGGCCGCGATGGTGACAAAGAAAATCAATTGAAAAACTCTATTTACTTCCAAATCCGAAAAATTTGTGTTGCGCCCAATAAAGTAGACGAACCCAGGAATCAGAATACTTTTCATATACAGTGCCTTATTCAAGAAGGGAGCCCCGATGGGCAAAAAAAGATAAAGCATTGCAAGCCCGACAAAGGCTAAAAATAATTTGTCCACGAGATGGAGTCTAAAAGGGTATTCCAAGACATTCTTTTGGTAGACCAAAAAGCCAAGGACACTACAAACCACCACCAACTCCTTTAAAATCTGAAAAAATTTGACTAATAAAATTGAATTTGTCGCTTGAAGGGTAAGGCTTAAAATCGTGATATAAATAGGCAGATAAAGCAAAAGGAAATAAATGCTGTATTCCCATTTTGCCTTTAGGAAGATTTGCTGCAAGACGATAAGCGTCAAGACAACAAAACTTCCTCCTAGAATTAAGAAAAAAATTATGGACATAATGGTGTATTAGATTCAGGGTTCAATTGAAAGCCATCTTTGATTCCGCGCAAAACAGCTTTTGCTTTCTTGAATCTTTTTCTCAGGCAAAAATAAGAGATCCAAACCATATATTTCAATAACTGATAGCCAAAGGCCAAAAGAGCAAAAGGAAAAAGGCCATGGTTGCGAATCAAAAAGATTTGGTTTCTGGCATGGAGGTAAAACACGGTTGCGCTCAATGTGCCTTCACTATGGGTTTTTTTAGAGGAAGCACCCGCTTCATGAAAAATTATAGCCTTACTCGCCAAGAATATTTGATATCCCTTTTTTTTCATTCGCAAAGACCAATCCACGTCTTCGAAATAAGCAAAATATCCCGGCACCATAAAACCCACATCCTGTAATACCTCCTTGGAAATCAGCAAACAGCAACCGGTTGCCCAGTCGAGTTCCCGATCAGGAATGAGCTGTGGGTCGATTGTTTTTCGGTCGTGAAGAGTGGTGGGGATTGCCAAAAGGGAATTGTATTTTCCTCCGGCACTCCAGATGATTTTTCGTTGTTGATTGAAAAATATCAAAGGTTGGATCAGACCTGCATTGGGCTGAAGTTTTTGGAATAAGATCAATTGATCGAGAAAATCAGGGGAAACTTCCGTGTCGTTATTTAGCAATAAAATATTGTCAAATCCATTTTCCAAAGCATAGGCCATTCCCACATTGTTGCCACCTGTAAAGCCGATGTTCTCAGCAAGACCGATGTAATGGTGGGCGGGATAAGCCTCCCGGAGTTTTTGGAGAGAGTTATCCGTGGAACCATTGTCTATGACAATTATTTTGAAAGAAGGATACAATGTGTTTTCCAATGACCGAATACATTGGAGTGTAAAAGGAAAGCCATTCCAATTAATGATGATGATGGCTACCGAAGAGACTTGAAGTGATTCCATTGAAGATCGCTTTTTCATTTTTATAGATGAGTACTAGACCCACGAAAAACACAAATAATTCTTTGGCCAACAAACCAAAACATAACCCGGTGCCGCCAAAATTTAATCCCAGAACAATTGAAACCACCAACATAAAGATACACATCGTCCAAGACAATCTGAAAAGGAGGTTTTTTCTATCTGTGACCAAAAGAATAGTGATGTTCAAAATATTCAAGCAGGCTACAAAAGGGATAAAAGACAAAATTTTAAGGTATAAGATGGATTCTTCCAAATACTGCTTGGTCATGACCTTGACGATAAAGGGTGCAAGCAGGAAGGTCATCATTGATATAATCACGCTGAGGATAATGGCGGTATAATATATCTTTCTCAGATATCGATAAAACCCCGGTCTGTCATTTTGATAAAGCTTGGAAGCATTTGGATAAATGGATTGAATCACCAATGCGGGAAACATTCTGAGGACAAAGGAGATTTTTTCCGCCAAACTAAACATTCCCAAAGTCTCCGCATTGGAAAAAAAACTCAGGATGATCAATCCCCCATTCACTGAAAAGTGGGATGTTAGATTGGACAAGAAAAGAAAAATGTTTTCTTTAAAAGAAATAACCAATGCCTTAAGTCGAGGTTTAAAAAGTTTAATTTCCAGTTCATAATGAATGTAAAGCAACAGGCAAAGATTGATGACCAGGGCGGATCCTCCAAAAATGAAATTCACCCATTTTGATTGTTCGGGAGACTGTATAAAAAGTACTATCCCCATCAGAAACAGTAGCTTGCTGAAAATATTGGTGATGGAAACCAATTTCATTTTTTCGAGACCCTGAAAAAACCAGAGAGGAAGGGCTGCTTCCGAAAACAGGATCAACATCGATAAAATGAGAATCGTCTGGTAGCCTTGAAAAAGATTAAAAACAAAAACACTGATCAGAATAACCACCGAAGTCAAGGAAGCCAGCAACATCTTACTCGAAATAATATTGGAGAAAATATGAGACAGCGCCTCTTTGTCATTGCTTTGGAGGGCGACCGCTCGTGGAGCACTTAGACTATATCCATAATCTACCACAATATTGGCCAATATGATCACAGATAGAGCAAGGTTGACCAAGCCAAACTGATCCACGCCGATTGACTGAATCAACAAGGGCATGGAAATCAGGGAAATCAATATATTCGACGCTTGAATGGTCACCAAAAAAGCGAAATTCTGAATGGATTTGTTCCGAATAAGGTGGCTGAATGGAAATGAGGTTATTTTTTCAAACATGATTAAAAAATGTCAGGCCCATCAAGATGCTTTGATGTGAATGCGATAGAGCGCGGTAACATACAGAAAAATCACCATCAAGATCCCCGCAAATAGTCCTCCCAAAACCATCCCTTTGAGTGGTCGGATTTCCGAACGGGTCAATGGATATCTCGGGGAGTCGATGAGCTGGATCAATGGCGAATTGTTTCTATGGTTGACCTTGGCGATTTCCAGATTTTTGACGATTTCGGAATAGATGGCAGAAGATGCCTGCACATCCACCTGTTTTTTCTTGGCATCCACGATGCCCGCTTGGAGCAAGGGGTTTGGATTTGGGATTCGATCCGTGCTGCTCGCGTAAGCAGTAAGGCTTCCGTCCAGGATGACCCTAACACTGTCGGCCTGCGACTGCAAAATCCTTAGATTCTCAGCGGTTTTCTTGGTTTTGGTTTCCAGATAAAAACTGTTGACATTCTCCACCAAGGCCTCATTGAAGACCTTTGCGAAAGCCTCATCCTTTGAAGAAATGTTTACCTGGATGATGGTGAGCTTACGGTTTGGTTTGTCAACGGCAAGTTGGCTTTTGCGGATAAGTTTAGAGACTTCTTTGACGACTGAATCCTGGGTGATGCTGAATTTTTCGCGATCAATTGAAAAATCGATCGCACTGAAATCCACCTTGTTTTTCCATTTTTGATCCAGCTTGTTGAAGGTGATGAATCGGTCGATGAGCAATTGACTTGAATCGAAAGGGCTCAACAGGGTTTTGCCCATCATGTTGTCCGAGCGGTAGAGCTCCATGATGTTGTCCCCTTGAAACAAACCGCTGGAACTGCCCAAAGAGCCGAGATTGACACCCACCAAAGAGGCCAAACCTGACATTTGCCCAAGTCCTGAGGCATCTGATTCCTCCAATACAAAAGAGGTCTCGGCAATGTAGACGGGCTTTTTGAACTTTGAAACCAAATATCCCAATCCCACTCCGATCACTCCAGCCAAGAATATCAATTTCCACTGACCTACAAAAAACCTGACCCAATTCCGAATGCGCAGGATGACCTCCCTAAACGTGATTTTATCGTCCAATATATGTTCTTGATTTGCCATGCTGATTACCAGTTGATTTGGGAAGAGATCAGGAGCAGGGTTGCCAATCCAGTGGAAATTCCCACCAATTCCCCCGGTCGAAGCGGGATTCTGGGTCCTTTGGTCGGCACGATCACTTCAGCGCCAGGCTCGACACCGGGGAAAACCCGCAAGCCAAGAAAACTTTTTGTCCGGGCAACTTCCCCGTTTGCATAGACGACATAAGTCCGCTTGCGATTGGCACGGTTGTCAAAACCGCCCGATTGGTTGATATAATACTTCATTCCCCTGGCAGATTCATGCCGCACGGTGGTTGGATACACGACATCTCCCCGCATTCTCACGGTTTGGAGTTGTCTAGGAATGGAAATAATATCGCCTTCTTCCAAGATAAGATCGTATTCAGATCCCGGATTTTTGAGTATGGACTCCAAATCGATGGCGACGGCTTCCGTTTGTTTGATTTTAATGGGAGAAAGATTGCTTTTGGTTTCGGATATTCCCGTGATGGCGTCTCTCTTGGATTGAGAGGCGGAAGCAGTTTCCATGGCATCAAGCGCTGGGGTTTTTCCGAGGTCTTGAAACAAACGTGCGAGCAGCAATTCCTGGGCTTCGGTATTGTTGGGGTCCAGAAGCATTTTTTGCTGGAGGTCTGAAAGGTTTCTCTGTCTCCGGATTTGTTCGGATTCTGTTTCGTAAAATTCCGTTCTCCGGATCAAGGTTGCCCCTTTGGGATAGGCGAAAGCTGTCAAACCTCCCGCTCTTCGAATAACATCTGAAATCCTTTCCTGGGCAGACTTCACGGCAAACACCCCCGGGGAATTGATTTGTCCTTCCACTTGAATCAATTTCTCCAAGGTGAAATTCGGTTTTCTCCGGATGATCAAATTGTCAAAAGGCGCCATTGCAATGGGGTTTGCGCGTAGGGAAAGATCTGCATTGATTTGCACAGGCACCAGTTCTGAGAAAGCGCCTACTTCTGGATTTACCAATCTTCTGGCGATTTCAATGTCATTGATATTGGCAGCTTCCCTTAAGCCTCCGGCAAGGACAATCAGGTCCTCTACGGTCATTTCGCTGGAGTAGGGATAGGTTCCGGGATTCCTTACTTCACCCGTTACCTGCACATAAATTTCCTCCTTGAGGTCGTAGATGCTTGACACCCGAACCACATCTTCCCGCTGAAGGGAAATGTCTGATTGGCTGCCATTGAGGATGTTTCTAAGATTGACGGAAAGTACTTCCGTGCTGAGGTCTTCATTTGTCCGGAGGATACTCGCGCGTTCCAGATTGGCTTCTCCACGGACCCCATCGGCATTTCGGATCAATTGGACCAAGGTGAGGCCTTCGGTCAAGGCGTAATTGCCTTCCCTAAATACAGCGCCTTTGATCTGAACCCGATTGGCGAAGCGGTTGAGCACTTTTCCTACGGTATATTGGTCACCGCCTTTTACGGAGAAGATGGCAAATTGATTTTGGTAAATGTCTGAAACCGCCCGCTCTTTTCCTGTGATCCGCGTGACATTGATTCGGTCTCGAAAGGCCTCATCCGTGAATCCACCTGCATATTTCAGCAGTTGATCGAAGTTTTCGTTTTCCTTCACCTCAAAAATCTTCGGCCTTTTGACTTCCCCGATCACGGAAACCCTGGAAATAAAGGGTTCCACCAAAATCACGTCCTGATCCCGAAGTTGGAAGTCCAGGCTGGCGATTCCTTCTACCAAGAAAGTGTAGATATCGATTGTCGAAACCGTTTTGCCATCCCGGATGACTTTGATGTTTCGCATGGTGCCATTGTCATTTGGGCCGCCTGCTGCATAAAGTGCATTGAACACCGAGCTGAAAGCGCTCAGCGTAAAAGTGCCTGGAAGTCTCAGTTCACCCACCAAATGCACTTTTATCGTCCGGACATTTCCCAGAGTCACCTGAAGAAAAGTATTGGGGTTGGCGCCACGAAGGCCCGAGTAATACGTGGAAAGCCTGTTTCTGATGATTCCCGTGGATTCTTCTATGGTCTTTCCTGAAACACTCACCGGACCGATATTGTCCAATAAAAGAAATCCGTCTGGATTTACCGTGGCTTCATAATATTGCTCGGATTGTCCATAGACATCGATGTACAGCATGTCACCCGGTCCGACCACATAATTTTTTGGCGTGGCCATGTTCAGGTTGGGTTCAAATGACAATCTCCTGTTTTTGTTGTAAAAAAGATTGGAGCCGAAAACTGCGGAGATCTCATCTTTCACTCCACTAAAATCAGGTTGGAATTTAAGAATGTCTTGGGCGATGAAGTTGAGGTCTGCCTGACTTCTTGGCTCCCTTTTGGAAGCGGTTGCAGTGGATCTGGTCCCAGATCCAGTCAAGGATAACTTTTCGAGACGGATTCTAAGTTTTTCGACTTCCGTGGCGGGAACCCCCCTTACCTGGGCCATTTGTAGCAACTCTGATTCGGACAAACCGGCTTCATTTGCCCGTCGGACCAATTCCTTGATTTGTTCATCCGAGAGCTCATCCACCTTGATATTGGCGATATCCGCCATTGACTGGGAGTGAGCCGTCGGCGGAACTGCAAAAAACAAAACAAGGGACAGCAATAGCACCGACCAGCATGTTTTTAAAGTCATTTTTATTTGAAAATTCATGGGTAATTCTCTGTGTTTTGCCGTTTTCAGCCTTTTCTTTTTCGGTATAGCCGAAAAAAAAGAAGGGCTCAAAAGGGGAGTATTCGCTGTAAAATATCAGTAAACTAGCGTAAAGATAACTATTCCAAGCTGTAATGAAATAGCATGAATTTCTAACTTGGGCATTTCGAGACTACTCCGAGCAGTTTTTGCACATTTCGATTTGCTGACGATCTTCCAGAAGTTGCCGCCGGAAGGCATTGTATTGGGGAGATTTCCAGACTTCCTGAAGTGTTGCCTCCCCGATTTTGCCCATGACATGGCTGCCATCTTTGTCAAAGCAGCAGGGGACGATCTTGCCATCCCAAGTGACCACGGCACCTTGCCACATCCGCCAACATTTGTTTTCGATTTCTTTCTTGAGTTTCCAGTTCCCGTTTCCGGAAGGGAGATAACGGGAATATTCCGGGTTTTTGGGAATCAATTCAGATCCCATTTCGAAACCATAGATTTGGGTGGTTTTCAATTGGACCTCATCTACCCCAAGTGCCGCTGCAAAACCATGTAGTTCCGGGATTTGGTGTTCATTTTTTCCCGTGACCAAAAACTGGAGGATGATTCTTGGAAATTTCAAGTCCCTTTCCTTCCGGGTTTGGACCAAAAGCGCCAGTCCATCTTTGACTTTTTGGAGTTTTCCTCCGATTCGATAATCCTGATACACTTCCTGAGTGATGCCATCCATGGAGACGATCAACTGTCGAAGTCCAGAATCAAGGGTTTTGTGGACATTTTCGGCATTGAGGTAATGGGCATTGGTGGAGGTGGCGGTAAAAATCCCTTTCTGGTCTGCGTATTTGACCATATCCAAAAATTCCGGATGCAGGTACGGTTCTCCCTGAAAGTAGAGGTGGAGGTAGCTGAGGTAATCTCCCGATTGGTCAATGATGGACCTGAATAAGGTGTTGCTCAGCATGCCGGTCGGTCTGGTAAAACTGCGCAGTCCACTTGGACATTCTGGACAGCGAAGATTGCAGCTCGTAGTCGGCTCTATCGAAAGTGTGCTTGGATACCCCCAAATGATGGGTTTTTTGGTCCATCGGCTAAGGTGAAAAGAGGCGAATAAAAGAATGTAATTGGATAGTTTTTTTTTGTTCAGGTACCTGAAAAATGCCCAACCGTTGATCAATTTGTTTTTCACTCGTTCAAGAAAGAAATAAAATTTTGGATAAAAAAGAAACCAAAGGTCTGGTCTTAATCAATTTTGTTCAGCAATCAATACCCGATCCACAATGTGGATTACTCCATTAGTCGCTTCGATGTTGGCGGTGGTGATCTTTGTGTTTTCATTGATGCTTATCCTGTTATTTTGCCCCCGAAAAAACAGGTAGTTGTCCGGTGAAAATGTTGGAATGGAGTCTCTTTCTAACAGGGATGTCAAATATCTTCCGGATAATACATGATAGACCAGAATGTCCTGGAGGGAATCAGCGGTCATCAAATTGAGGTTCAATTGGGACTCTAAAAAAGCCTGGTTAGATGGTGCAAAAACGGTGAATGGCCCTTGGGTGGACAATGCATTGGTCAATCCGGCTTTGTTGATGGCGAAGAGGAAGGTGCTGAGTTCCGGATTTTCTGCCGCCGTGGCGATCATGTTTTGCTCAGTCGTGGGGGGAAGGTCAAATCCGCCATTGCAGGAACCGACTACCATTACTGCGAGGGAAGCCCAAAGGAGAGATTGAAGGAAGAAGCGTCGTCTGTTTTTCATTTTTCGAAATTTGGTCTTCCAAAATGGAACGTGATTGGAGCCCATAAGATTTCAAATCACTGATGGTTTTTGCTCGTTCCCTGTTGGCTTAAGGCAAAAGTATGATTTATTTCCCAATCCCAGTTTTGGGGAGGGATAATTGAGAAGCTTTGTGATAGGGGTCGATTTTCGTCCTGCCGCTTAACAATGAATTGCGGTGTTAAGATTTGAACCAAGCCTATAGCTTTTGTTGAGAGGTGGTTTTTTCAATCGCGTAACGAAGGTGAAAATCTTAAGCGTGTATTTTAATCTTCGGAAATTATCCCGCTGTTCGAGATTTGCAATCCCGTACTTCAGATAATCAGGATTTGTAATCCTGGTCAAAGAAAAAATTCAACCCAACCAACCAGGAAACTCCAGTTACTTTTCCTGTCTTTTCTCTGAGGACCCTTCGACCCCTCTTTTCGCTAATGAAAATTAAAGAAACATCTTTAAATTATTTTACAGCGCCTTGATAAGCAACAGTAATTCTAATTCTCGTTTGTTTCATTGTCAAACAGTTCGTGTAGTTTTTGTTGTAAAAGTTTCTTGTCAGGTAGTTGGGTTTTGTACTCTGAAACCATAGTGGGGGATAGGCTTCTGCTTAAAGCATATTCAACAACTTCACTGTCTTTGTCCTTACACAACAAAATTCCAATACTTGGATTTTCATTCGTTTTCTTAACATCTCGGTCTAATGCTTCTAAATAAAAATTCAGTTGTCCTAAGTGGTCAGGCTTAAACTTGTCGGCTTTGAGTTCAAATGCCACCAAGCATTGCAGTCCACGATGATAAAAAAGCAAGTCAATAAAAAAGTCGCTATTACCAACTTGTAGCTTGTATTCTTTATCTATGAACAAAAAGTCCTTGCCAAGTTCAAGTATGAAGTTTTTCATTTGTCCTACAAGTCCACTTTGTAACTCACTTTCACTATGTGGCTCCGTCAGGTTTAGAAATTCTAACACATAGCCGTCTTTGAATGTGTTTGTGATGTCGAAGTTACTTTCTTTCAGCACTGCTGAGAGTTTTGAGTTTCCTATCAAAGTGCGCTCGAAAAGGCTAGCAGATATTTGTCGTTCGAGTTCTCGGAAACTGTAACTTTCTTGTTTAGCTAGTTTCAAATAAAACTCTCGTTCTTCAACGGTTTTGCATCTTGAAAATATCGCCAAATTATGAGACCAACTTATTTCTCTCAACAGTGTTGAGAGTTTTGGAAAGTCCTTGTATGTCTCGTAAAACTGCTTCATTCTCCAAATATTCTTGTCGGAAAAGCCTTTTATTTCGGGTTCGTTTTGTTGAATGTGTTTTGCTAATTCAGTCACCACAGCGTCGCCCCATTCGGCTAGTTCAATCTTATTGGTTAAATATTCTCCGATGTTCCAATAAAGGTTAATCAATTCAGAATTTACGGCTTTAAGAGCAATCGTCCGAGATTGCTTAATAAGTTGAATAATGTGGGTAAATCGCTTGTCCATATTTATTTTGATACAAAATAATGTTTTTTTAGTAATGCTTGTCTTTCCGAACTGGTTTTCTACGCAGTTTATCCTTTGATGACCGAGTTGATTATCCATTTAACCACCAATGACACAACAATAATCTAAAGGAAATAGTATTGAAAAGGCCTAAATAAGCTATGGGGCTGCTGTGTTGTTGTTCGATATTTGCAATCCTGGTCAATCTACAATCATCCCTTTGCGAAAAACTCTTCGCCCTTATTGTAAAATCTTCTGAAACGAAGATATCAGTGCGTTGCCCCTTTGTGGTCCTAGCAAGGACTTAGTGCTTCGAAGAGATTAGAGAAAATTAAGGCTGGGAATCAATGCCTCACTAAAAAATTCTTTGGAAAAAAGCATAAAAAAAGGGGTAAACTTAACCGTCTACCCCTTTTGGAAATCATTGATTTTTTAAAAATCAACCTGGCAACAAAACTTTATCTATGGCATGGATGACACCATTTGTGCCATGAATGTTCAATGCAGTCGGTACAAGACCTGAATCATTGATTTTAAGATTGGCAAGGTTTACGGTTAGGTTAGATCCAGTAAGCAATGTCGGCAAGGAAGCGCCCTCTCTTAGGTCCTGAGAAAAAGCCCTTGCAGGAACCACGTGATATTGCAATACCGCTGTTAAGGTTTCCAAATCAACTTCATTGATCCCAGAAACACCCAAGGCAACGTATAAATCTGCAAAAGCAGCATCAGTGGGTGCGAAAACAGTAAAGTTATCGTCAAATCCACCAGTGAAAGCACTCACCAAATTGGCACGAGTCAATGCAGCCACCAGTTGCGTAAATTGTGGCGCGGCAGCAGTAGAAGCAGCAACTGCGATCTCAGCAATATTTTGAGTGGGTGCAGTGATGACATAATCCAAAACGTGTATCACTCCATTGGAAGCATTGACATCCGTTTGGATGATTTTGGAATTTCCATTGATCCAAATATCATTGTTTGGCGCCACGCTCACGTAAAATGGAGTTGTTGCTACAGTGGTTACTTTTCCAGCGGTTACAGCTGAAGCGGGTACCTCACCTGCCACTACGTGGTAAGTTAGGATGTCATCTAAATTGTCTGCGGCCAACAGCTGATTTGCAGTGAGATTATTGTCAGTCAAAAATCTACCGAAGGCTTCGTTGGTTGGGGCAAAGACAGTAAAAGGACCTGTTCCGGATAATGTTGGGACCAATCCTGCAGTTTGTACTGCAGTAACCAATGTTGTAAAGCTGGCATTTGCTGCGGCTACTTCCACAATATTTGGCTCGGGGATCGGAGGTGTCGGATCATCATCTCCACAGGAATAGAAACCAAAGGTGGCGGCCAACGCCGTCATCGGAATTATTCTACTGAAGTTTGAAATCATGAATTTTTTCATAGTATATATTGGTTTAGTTTAATTGTGGAACATTAGCTAAACCAGATCCGAGGGTGATTGGTTATTGCTTGTGTTGAAAAAAGCAAAAAATGTAAATGAACTGCCTTTAAATGTAACTGAAAAACGCCCTTTTGGAAATAAAAAAATCGTTTGTTTTTTGGGGGATAACACCTGACCATCAATGGTTTATAATTTTTAGGCCTTTATTTATGGCATTTTGTGGTCGGATTTACCCTTTTGATTTACATTTTGTTGCTCAGTTTATACCCAAAAAATCAGGGTAAGGGAAAGTTTCAGTTTTGAAAAGTCCAAAGAGGATCGACTTGGAAGCTGTCCCAGGAATTCTGGGATCAACACAGCTTGGGGGGCAGTTCAAGTGTGATGGAATGGGGTTAAAATGGATCGATTTATCAAATAAATTTGATTGTTTGGCGTAATGGAAAATTTGACAGCATCTCGAAAGGGAAAAAACAACATCAATTTGGCTGTTTTCTTGTAGATTTGGTTTTGGAAACGAGGTAATAAAATAGTGAAGATGCAGAAATTACGTTCAGCGGTTATTTGTCTTATTGTGGGAATACTCCTTTTTTCCTGTAAGAAACAGGAGGAAGCATGTAGTTTGGACCCTGAAATATTGAAGGAAAATATTGAACTGAAAATCGAAAGATTGGAAGATCAATTTTTCCTAGCCGAAAAACCGGAGGATTTGCTTTTTCTGTTGGAGGAATATCCGGAATTCACCGATCTTTATTTGCAGGCAAAACTTTATGAATCTAAGGAGGTTTTGGCCACCGAACTCTTTGCAATACATCAAGACACCTTGATGATAGAACTTTACACAGAGGTCAAAAAGAATTATGAAGACATCTCCGATTTGGAAACTGAGTTGCTCAATGCCTTCAAGTACATTCGGTATTATTTCCCCGAGTTCAAGGTGCCGAAGGTGTACACTTTCGTCAGCGGATTCAGCTTGGACTTATTGGTTCACGAGGACATCATTGTCATTGGATTGGATTACTTTTTACCGGCCGCGCATCGTTTTCAACCGCCGGATTTGCCCAATTATATCACCAAGCGGTATGAAAGGGACTATTTAATCCCCATGATTGTCACAGCAATTTCTTCCCGTTTCAACAAAACCGATTTAAAGCAAAACACGCTCTTATCGGAAATGATTTACTACGGAAAAGCCTTTCATTTCACCAAGATGATGCTGCCTTGTACTGCCGACGATTATATCATTGGCTACAGCCAAAAGGAAGTGAGTGCTTGTTTTGACAATGAAGAGTTGATTTGGGCACACTTTGTCGAGAATGAATTGCTCTTCGAAACCAATCCCTTTGTCATCAGAAAATACACCGGAGAAGCACCTGCCACAGACGAAATCAGTCCGGATGCGCCCGGAAGAATCGGACGCTGGTTGGGTTGGAATATTGTGGATGATTATCGATTCAACAATTCTGTGTCTCTGGATGAGTTGATGTCGGATACGGATACGGACCGGATTTTCAGGCAATCAGGATATAAGCCCCGTCCCTAAATTCTCCCCCGAATTTTTCCGGATCCAGAACCACCAGCATTTTTCTCACAGCCAATTCCTTTGAAAAATGATTGACGGCCAATTTTCGTGCATTGGCTTGGAAACTCAATAGTCGTTCAGGGTTTTGGGCCAGTTCATCGAGTTTTTGGAATGCTTCCAAAGGTTTGGATGGCGATGCATATAATCCGAGCGCATTGGCTTTTACCAAATCATGGACCCAACCTTTATGGTTGACCAGAATTGATTTTCCGGCAGCCAAAGCATCAAAAAACTTATTGGGGCTGTTGGTCCTCAACACAGGCTGCTGGCCAAAGGAAATAAAAGCCATGTCCGAGATCGATAGCAAATCCCTGACTTTTTCTTTGTTGCCGAAGGGGATAGGATAAAAATTTGACAAGCCCAAATCAGCTGCTTTTTGGGCCAATGCTTTCAGGTGGGAGCCTTCGCCCATCACCACAAACTGATAGGTTTTCTTTCTTTCCTGGGCTATTTTGGCAATATCCAACAAAGTATCCACCGCATTGACCTTGCCGATCGCGCCTGTGTAACAAATGGTGAATACCGCTTTTAACCCGTATTCTCTCAGAATTTTTGGGTCTTTTGAGGTGGCTTGAAAAAACTCCAAATCTGAGAAATTTGGAATAATGGAAATGTGGGCTTCGGGTGATTTTTCGCGAATATGATTGGCGATACCCGGGGAAAGGGCTACGATTTTCAGGGCATGTTTGTAGATGTTGGACTCCAAGCGATAGAGCCATTTTTGGAGCAAGGGATTCCGGATCACACCGACTTGTATCGGCGCCTCGGGCCAAAGATCCCGCACCTCAAAAATATACGGCAGGGCAAATTTCTTTTTTGCCCACATTCCGATCCATCCCGTAGTGAGGGGAGTGGAGCTGATGTAAAGCAAATCTGCTCTGGGGAGTTTTTTGATCCATTGTTTGGCCAAGCTTACGAACTTGAGAAATGACCAGATCCTTCTGATTGTCCCAAATCCTTGGGTATATGCCACTGGAAGGTAATGCACCTTGATGCCCTGGATCATTTTGAAATCATAGTAGTCTTGGTTGTGTGAAGTGATCATTTCCACCTCTATACCGGCATCCACCATCCCCTTGGCCAAGTGATAGGAGCGGATGGCTCCTCCTTGTTGCGGGGTCAAAAAATACTGGTGGACATAGATGATTCTCATTCGTTTTGCTGCTTTAGCCCGTGTTGTGCTTTACCGATTCTACTCCAACCTGAAATTGTTTGATAATCAGTCAATTGCTTGCTGTTTTTGATTTTGCCAAATCGGTGCTAGACCTGATCCTCCCAATAGTCTGATTTTCTTTCAGTTTCAACACCAATTGGGAAATCTATTGCATCTTTTGGATTTAACCAGGATGCCAAAAGGAAAAGATTCCATATCAACAGGAAATGCGCTGTTTTTGCTTTTTCTGGACAACGTGCCAATTTAAGCATTTCAGGTGGAAGAATTTCCCCCCATGTTACGACCATCTCCCGAATCGGCCCGAAAACCCATTCTCGGAAATCCGGCTCTTTTTGAAACCATTCCTGCAGCGGCAAACCGAAACCGAGTTTTTTCCTGTTGGCAATAAAACCCAATCCCCGATCTTCCAAAGCTCCTTTTATCCAAGCTTTTCCCTCCAATTCAAGATGGAGATTTTCGGGCATACTTTTGCTGAAGACGACCAGATCATGGTCCAAATAGGGCGATCTACCCTCAATCCCATGGGCCATGCAGGAATTGTCATGGACTTTGATTACATCATTGACGAGGTAGAAGGTCCGGTCAAATTCCAATGCGTTTTTGAAAGGAGCATTGAACTGGGGATACCAAGGCTTGAAAAGGCTTAGTGAATCTTTGGGAAGCGGGAAAAGCGTGGAAAAATTGACAAAAGTCTGTTCAGGTGTTTCTGCGATGGACTTGAGCATTTTTTCCAAAGCCAATGGCATTGGAATCCATTGGTAAAATTTCTTCAACCAAAGAAATGCCTTTGGGTTTTTGAGGTAATTTTTAAAAGCTTTGTGGCGGTTGTAGCCCCCAAACAATTCGTCGGCACCCGCTCCGGATATCAAAATGTTGACCTTTTCTTTCGCTTTATTTGCAATCATCCAAGTCAGAAAACCTGCACTGTCTCCGATGGGTTGGTCGAGACTTTCGATGTATGCCGGCCAATTTTCCATCACGGTCGCCACGTCGATTTTTACTTCATGGTGGTCTGCCGGATATTTCTGGACAAGCTTGTTGGCAAAAATGGGGTCCTCGTATTTGTGTTGGAGCGCCTGATCAAATGTGGCCGTGTAAGTGGGCAGTGCAATCCCCGATTGCTCATGCCAAAGCGCATACAACAAACTACTGTCAGTACCGCCACTGAGTACCATGCCAACCGGTCGATCGGTATGAAAATGAGTCCGGACAGCGTTCTTTAATAGTGTTTCGAATTTGGCTTGATGAAAATCCGTTTGTTTTTCAATCGGGTAGTCCCATTGAAAAGGGCTGGATGTGGAGGTTTTCCAGTTCCACACCATGCCATGGCCGGGCAAGACCTGGTGGATTCCCCGATAAAAAGTTTTGTCGGGAAAGGAATGGCGTGCATGAAAATACGGAAGAAATTGATTTTCGTCTATGGAAGAGGTTTTGTCCAAAGCCGCCAAAATCCCCTTGCTTTCTGAGGAAAAAGCCCAAAAACTCCCTGAATGGTAACTATAGAGAGGTTTTTGTCCTGATGGATCCCTTGCGACAAGGAGTTCATGGGTTTGAATGTTTGCATAGACAAATGCAAACATGCCTTTAAGGGAAGCGATTTTTTTGGTGCCAAAGGCCATCAGCCAATAGAGCAATACTTCCGAATCCGATTGGGTCCGGAAAGTGTAGCCTAATTCTACCAATTCATTTTTGAGATCTTGATAATTGTACAAGGCCCCGTTCCAAACCAATACGGCGTTTTTGTCCTGTGACCAAAAAGGTTGGTTGGAAGCATCTGTCAAATCCAGGATTTTCAATCTGTTTCCGGCCAAAAAAACATTCTCCGCCAATCTTTCGAAACCCGAAGCATCCGGTCCCCGATGCGCGGTTGCCTGCATCATTTTTTGGATGCTGGCTTCACCATTTAGGCTTGGATTGATCAGGAGGTTGATACCGCACATGTCTGGAAGAAGAAAGGAATCAAACGGTTTTCGCCGCGGAATTTTTGGCTACATTTTTTTCGTAATACCTGCAAAAATGGGTCAATTGGCATTCATGGCACTTTGGGCTCCTGGCCAAACACGTGTAGCGGCCATGAAGAATCAACCAATGGTGGGCAACATGGATGTGTTGTTTGGGGAGATGTTTGACAAGCTGCTTTTCAACCTCATAAGGAGTTTTGGCATTCATGGGCACCAGTCCCAGTCTTTTGGACACGCGAAATACGTGGGTATCCACCGCCATGTTGGGTTGATTCCAGATGACCGAAGTGATGACGTTGGCGGTTTTTCTGCCGACTCCCGGGAGTTGGGTCAATTCATCCACGGTGGAAGGGATTTCGCTTTGGAATTTTTCGACCAACATCTTGCCCAATCCAAGAAGGTGTTTGGTTTTGTTGCTGGGGTAGGATACGGATTTTATATAGGGGAAAAGTTCATCAAAATCGGCTGTTGCCAAATGTTCCGGACTGGGAAAATCCCTAAAGAGGGGCGGAGTGACGATGTTGATCCTTTTGTCCGTACACTGTGCGCTGAGGACGACCGCTACCAGAAGCTGGAAAGGGGTTTCATAAGCCAGTTCCGTCTCCGCGACGGGCATGTTTTCTGAAAAGTGTTGAATAAAGGCAGCGTATCTTTCTTTCTTTAGCATTTTTTGGAGGGGCTCTTTCTGGGTGTAATTTACCATCGTTGCCGGCAAATAAGCATCTGGATTTTCATTATTATAACCTCAATGTCAGAAAATCGTTTTTCAACAAGGTTTCTTTTTTGTTTTAAGGAGCGTGTTGCTTTTTGGGAATATTTTTTGGAGCAACACCTTGCGGATTTTGGAAGTGTGATTTCTGCAAAGGTGAAGATTTCGCTAAGGGAATGGAGCGAAAAACCGGAGATTTTTGATGGTTTTCGATAGCGAGAAGCAAAAAAAACCTGAAAATTTTTGGATTTTCAGGTCTACCTTAGGGCTAAAACGATCATACTTTTTCGAGTCCCGTAGATTTGGCCCTTTTGAGAATGGCCTTTACTACTTTTTCAGAAGGTTCAAGAATGAGTTGGTCCAATTGCTCGATTGTGCTCAGCATACCTAAATATTCCTGCATCAAAGTTTCATCTTTGTGCAGGGCCTGCACGAACAGCTCATTCTCTCCCTCACTCATTTCCTGATAGATATATCTAAGCAGGTCATTTGGGGTAAAAGATTTTGTCATAGGCAAAGTTTAGTTGTTTCATTTTTTTCCTCATGTTGATCAGTGCATAGCGCATTCTTCCCAAGGCGGTATTGATACTTACCCCGGTTTGTTCGGCGATTTCCTGAAAACTCAAATCATTGTAATGCCGCATAATCAAGACTTCCTTTTGGGTTTCTGGGAGTTCTTCTATCAACTTCCGGATCATCGCAAGGGTATCCTCTTTTATTTGGAGGTCTTCAATGGTTTCTTCTGCAAACTTCAGCGTGTTAAACAGGCTTTCTCCATCTTCCATGATGATGGTGGGATAGCGCCTGCTTTTTCTGAAGTAATCAATGGCCAAGTTATGGGCGATTCTCATCAACCAAGGCTGGAACTTTCCTTCTTCATTGTATCCGTCTGCATTCAAGGTATAGATCACTTTGATAAATACATCCTGCAACAAATCCTCAGCAACCCCCTGGTCTTTCACTATCAAATAGATGGTCGTCAATACTTTTGATTTGTATTTATCCACCAACATTTCAAATGCAGCTTCGCTTCCATTCCTATACTGCGCAATTAGCTCACTGTCTTTTGGACCAATCCTTTTACTCATACAAAATTACTTTAAGATAACGTAGAGGTTCAGGCCATATTATAATTTTAAAGGATGAAACATATTTTGAGGTCCATTCAAATGTATTGAATCAAAAACACTCATGCAATACTTTATATGATTTTTTTTGAACTATATTCTGACAAAAGCAGGATTAAAAAGAATATATTGAACTTTTTACGTATTTTAATGAAATATTATTTTGAAAAAAGTAAGTTTAAAATTATAATCTACACAATATAGATGGCAAATCCGATAAATTCATTTTTTGTAGAGAGAAAAGGTGTTTGCGGTAGCCTTACTATTCTTATCTGATTTTCTTATCTTCGTGGTTCGAAAATCATAAACCTTTATATATGGAAATCAACGGAAAAATTGTTCAGGTACTGGCCGAACAAAGCGGAAATGGAAGAAATGGTGTTTGGAGAAAAAAGGAATACATTCTCGAAACGGGCGGTAATTACCCTAAAAAGGTTTGTTTTACCGTTTGGGGAGATAAAATTGACCAATTCAACTTACAAGAAGGCAATCAAGTCAATGTAGGAATAGAATTGGAAAGCCGGGAATACAATGGCAAATGGTATTCTGATATCAAAGCTTGGAAAGTGGACAAGCAGGGAGATAGTGGCGCGGCTTCGGAGAGCAAATCTGCAAGCATGCCTGATGTGAGTACCTTTTCAGAAGAAGGTGGTGATGATGTTTTGCCATTCTAATTCTTTTGATTTCAAATAAAAACAGGGATTTGCTCCCAAAAAGCCTTTGGAGCAAATCCCTGCTTTTCCAAGTTTTTTTAAATCTACAAAATCTGGAATGCGATGTGGAATGATTTTGATGAAAATTCTTGGGATGATGAGGATACAGATGATTTTCGGGAAGAAAACCATAAGCATCCACTTTTTAGAAAAGGAATGGAAATAATCAAACTCACGCATGCGCTCGTGGGCTCATTGGACGAGGCAAGAAGAACGCTTTATGGCAGGTTGATGGTGGAAAGTGCAGCCATTCTTTGTTCCAAATTTTCCGATGCCGAATCCACGTCTGATTTTATCCTCAAGATGGAAAATGCCGTGATCATGAAAGTCAATGCCCGGGAATTGAACACCATGACCTATCAGCTTGCTTTGGAAGGTGCCCATGCTGAAGAGCATTTGAAACTGTTAAGGGATGCCATCCGGGATTTCAAAACCCTATTTGTGGAATGGATTCGAGGATTTGATCCGAATGAAAAAATGAAGGATGGCTGGGGTATTTTTGAAGATTGATTCAACCCTAAATATGCATTGCGTTTCCAAATGGAATCGAAACTGCAAGAAAATCAGCCTATTGGGAGGCTAATTCCTGATGCCAATAGGGTAAGGTCAAAAACAGTCAAGACCTAATTGATTGTCCGTGGATTACAATCTTGATTTGAGTTCGGTATGTATAAAATGGGTTCGAAGAATCGATCTCCAATTTCTACAAAATCAATTTATCGCTGACCGAATTTAAAGCCCAAATAAGCACCACCAAAGACCAAGACAAAGGTAATCCCCAGCAAAAGGAGAATTACCCCCAAGGGCATTTCCCAATCCTCGCTGCCGATTTTGAATTTTATGATTTTTTTCAGATCCATGGGATTGATTTTATAAATGGAATCAAAATGATATTTGGCCGAGGTCTTCAATTTGAAAATGCCCAAGGATGGTGATTATTGAATCGCGCTCGGACAAGGAAACCTTTTCTTCCTCTTGTTGATCTCAGTAAATCTGAAATTCTTTATTCCCCAAGTGCATTTCTCCAACCCTTGGTTTCGATTTCTCGGGCAGTATCTTCCACGGTTTCCCTCAGCTGCTTTTTGTAGGTGTCAAGCTTTTCAGCGATTGCGCCATCAAAAGCCCCTAAAATCGATGCTGCCAATATCCCTGCATTTTTACTGCCATTCAATGCGACGGTCGCCACCGGAATACCTCCCGGCATTTGCAAAATCGACAGGATACTGTCCCAACCGTCGATGGAATTGGAGGATTTGATCGGCACGCCGATCACTGGAAGTGAAGTCAATGAGGCCACCATTCCAGGAAGATGTGCAGCACCACCGGCTCCGGCAATGATCACCTTCAAGCCCCTTTTTCTTGCAGTTTCTGCATATTCCAACATGCGAAGGGGTGTCCTATGGGCCGATACGACGGTCAATTCATAGCCAATGCCCAATTCTTCCAAAACTTTTGCGGCCTCGGCCATGATCGGAAGGTCGGATTTGCTTCCCATGATAATCCCTACTTGTACGCCCATGTTTTATGCTTTTATCTTTATCAATTCTTTTATTTCAAATGCCCGCTTCTTGAGGGTTTCCAGGTTTTCGTCCAACAGGGTCACATGCCCCATTTTCCGGAAAGGTTTGGTGATTTTCTTGCCATAGAGATGGACGTACACGCCTTTTTGGGCCATGGCTTCGTCCAGACCTTCCACGAAGGCTTCTCCTGTGAATCCATCTTCGCCCAATAAATTGACCATGGCTGCCGGCATTCTCAATTCGGTATTGCCCAATGGCATGTTCATCACCGCCCGGAGATGTTGCTCAAATTGGGAAGTGAAATTTCCTTCTATGGTCTGGTGTCCACTGTTGTGCGGTCTCGGTGCGATTTCATTGACGAGGATTTCTCCTTCTTTGGTCACAAAAAGTTCCACTGCCAATATCCCAACGAGATCAAGCTTTTGGATCACATCCAATGCGACGGCTTCTGCTTTGGCTTGGACTTCTTTTGTGATGGTTGCGGGAGAAAACAGGAATTCGACCAAGTTGGCTGTGGGATGAAAAAGGCACTCCACAGGAGGATAAGCAACAGTTTCCCCGCGCTTGTTTCTGGCCACGATAATGGCCAATTCCGTGTCGAAATCAATCAGTTTCTCAAGCAGCCCCGGTGCATCAAATCCTTTGTGGAAATCATCTGGTGAGCGTAGAATCTGTACCCCACGTCCATCATAACCTTCCCTTCCCAATTTGTTGACCGCTGGGGAGAAATGTTTGTGTTGCATCACTTCGGCTTTGTTCTCCGTAAGGACAAAATCAGCCGTAGGGATCCCTTTGTCCTTATAAAATTGTTTCTGCGCTCTTTTGTCTTGGATCAAGCGGATGAGATGAGGCTGTGGATAAACCTCTTTTCCGTCTTTGACCAAGGCTTCCAGTGCTTCTGTATTGACATGCTCGATTTCAATGGTGATAATGTCACAATTTTGCCCAAACGCATAGACCGTATCAAAATCGGTAAGACTTCCCACCGTAAATTGATTGGCAATGGCCTTGCAAGGCGCATTGGGGTCTGGATCAAGGATATGGATGTCAATGTTGTAGTTGATGGCCGCCTGGATGACCATTCTTCCCAACTGACCCCCACCAAGTATGCCCAGCTTTTGTTGTTGATAATTGTTTTGCACCGAGAACTTATTTGTTTCGCCAAAAATAAGACAATTATCAGGATAAGGAAAAGGTGAGGGGATATTAAACCTTGATTACCCATTGCCAATTTCAATCCAACCGATAATTGCTAAAATATCAGGCGACCGTTATTGTTTTTGACTTCGCGCTATTGGTGTCAGGAAATGGTCTCCCTATTGTTTGATTTTCTTTCGGTTTCAATATCCAAAAGAAAGCCTATTGCATATTTGGGGTTCAAACGCTCATTGCGAATCCCAGCACCTCCTTCGGGGGGAAAAAACAAAAAAATAGCCCTTCTATCTGAAAGGGCTTAATTTTTATTTTTATAATAGGGAATGGGTTATACGCCTCTGCCGCCGATCAATCTTAGGAGAACTGCCACAACCGCCAAAACCAAAAGTACATGGATCAATCCTCCGGCACTGTACACAAAGAATCCGAAGACCCAACCAATAATTAAAATCACTGCGATCAAATACAATAAAGAGTTCATAGTTGTAGGTTTTTTTAGTTAAATATAATATTGAATAAATACCATATAAACAATTACTATGCCAGTGCCTCCCTGCCCCTAAAACCTGATTCCCATCAATTCCATCAGCTTGTGTGCATTGAAGCTTGGGCATGGCCCGGATTTGATTTTGTAATCGAAGCGGATTTCCTGATCGTCGATCTCGCTGTGAAAGCTTTTGTTCACCAAATAATCCAGCGTTTTTTCCAAACTGCTCAGTTCAATGTCGTGGGTGGAGATGATCCCTTTTCCTCCCGCATCTGCAAGCTGTCGGATCAAAGCCTCACTGCCCATGATGCGATCGGTGGTATTGGTGCCTTTGAGGATTTCGTCGAGGAGAAAAAACACCCGTATTCCGGCGGCGGTTTGATCCAAAAGATCCTTGATTCGGGCAAGCTCAGCATAAAACGAGCTGACACTTTCACCCAAGTTATCGGTATTCCGCATGCTGGTAAAAAGCTGGAAATCCCCACATTGAAATTCCTTTGCAAAAGGGGGCAATCCCAAATTTGCCAAAACCATATTGATGCCCAAAGTCCTCATAAAGGTGGTTTTTCCGGACATGTTGGCTCCGGTAAGCAGGACTATTTTTTGGGAAGAAGACAAGTCAAAATCATTTCCGATGGCTTTTGAAGGCAAAATGAGTGGATGCGTGATGTTTTCTACCCTCAATTCGTCATTGTGGGTCCAGGTGATTTTTCCATCCAAGGATTCCTCATTCGAAAAGGCGGACAAAGAAACCAGTACCTGTAAATTTTCAAAGCTTTTTTCCCAGTTATTCAAATGCTCTCCATATTTGGTCTTCCACTTGGCCAAACGCCACCACAGGAAAAAGTCAAGCCAAAAGAGAAGGTTGAAAATCAAATACATGAGATTGAACCTGTTTTGGATCATAAAACTCTTTTGTTCGAGGGACTTCATCGCCATCGAAGCTTCAATTGCAGTGCTCTTAAATGGGATTTGTATTTCTTTGAGCAAGGGACTTTGAAAATCCTCTTTTTCCAGGAGTTCGGCCCACAAGCCAAAGGTTTTCAAGTCGCCTTTGTTGGGCATCGCAAAAGAGGCTTGCTGCATTCGCTTGAAAATAAAAGAAAGGAAAAACATCCCCAGAAGAATCCACATGCCAAGCCACGCCGGGGAAAGATCATTGTAAAGGGTGGCGCCAAGGAGTAACAATCCTCCAATCGGGCCCAAAAGCAAGGGTAGGAAATAAATGTGCTTCCATTTGTCTTTTGCCGCCAGCCATTCGTAAAAATTAGATTTTGATTTTTCGGTTTTGATGAAAGCCCTACCCACGGCTTCGAAATTTTCAAGGAATTTCTCTTTTGGCCTCAGTTCTTCAATCGCAGCATACCTCGATTGTGCTTCCATGGCATTTATTGGGGCTTTCATCCATTTGACCAGCAATGCCTTTCCGGCAGCGGTGACGGTATGGTTGAGCATCTGAAAAAGGGAATGGGCCCCGAACAGATCCAAATCATTGACGAAGGGATGCGCTTTTTCCAAAAATTCCTCTCCTGCATCAAAGTCCTGCAATTCACGGGCAGCCCTTTTATTCCTGGAGATTTCCATGCTTTTCAATTCGAGGACAAATGCCTCTTTGTCTTTTTCATTGTTGAACCCCAAGATGAGATAGACGAAAAGCGCAATCACAAAAGGAAGGGTCAGCAACAAAAGGGTCCACTCGGACAATCCCACGATGAGGATGGCCATGATCAGAAAAAATACAAAAAGCCTGGAAATCGAGAAGCCGGCGGCTTTTCTTTGGGTGGACTTGAGCGCCTTGTCCAAGTCTTGATCGTCTAAATTTAATAACATGGGCCAAATATAAAGAAATTGGGTCAGGTCACAGAGATTATTAAATGCAATAATGTTGCATTTAATAAAAATTATCATTTATATTTGAGTTCTCAAGTTTGTGGTTTTCTTTTCATTTAATTTGTGGTTGACAGCGGTATCCCGGGGATTTCCCCGGGGTATTCTCTATAAATGGTGCATAAAGATGAAAAAAAAGGTATTTACGTTGATTGCAGGGCTGATCCTCTTGAGTGGCATGGTCAGTCCAGAGCCCGACATGTGGGCGATGTTTTCCAAAACCAAATTTGTGGAAAAGTTAAACAAGGAATGGGGGATGAATTTTCTCTATCCCAAATTTCCCGAGGAGCTGAAGGCTTTTGACGGAAAGAAAGTTACTGTTTCGGGATTTTACATTCCTTTGGATATAAACAACTCGAAGGTTGCAGTGCTTTCAAAATTTCCAATGGCGGAATGCTTTTTCTGTGGAGGTTCCGGCCCGGAAAGCGTCGTGGTGGGTTATTTGAAGAATGCCCCAAATAGAAAAATCAAAACAGATGAAATCATCAAAGTAAGGGGGATATTGAAATTGAACGGGGAAGACATCGAAGAACTCAATTTCATCCTCCTTGAAGCAGAAATCATATCAGATTAACAATGCAAAGAAAACTACCGGTTACAGTACTCAGCGGATTTTTAGGTGCGGGCAAAACCACACTTTTGAACCATATTTTGCACAACAAAGAAGGTTTGAAAGTGGCCGTGATCGTCAACGACATGAGTGAAGTCAATGTGGATGCGCAGCTGGTCAGAGACGAAAACACCCTATCCCGCACGGAGGAGAAACTGGTGGAAATGAGCAACGGTTGTATTTGCTGTACACTGAGGGAAGATCTGATGATAGAAGTGGAGCGCCTGGCCAAGGAAAACCGTTTCGATTACCTGCTGATCGAGAGTTCGGGGATTTCTGAACCACTTCCAGTGGCACAGACGTTCAGTTTTGTCGATGAGGAAAACGGGATAGATCTATCCCGTTTCAGTCGACTCGACACCATGGTAACCGTAGTGGATGGCTTCAATTTCGGGAAACAATTTGGGAGTTCCGAAACGGTCCATTCCCAACTTTTGAATGAGGATCCCGAAGACCAAAGGTCGATTGTCAATCTTCTTACCGATCAGATAGAATTTGCAAATGTGATCTTGCTCAACAAGACTGACCTGATCACTGCAGACCAGCGGGAGGAATTAAAGGCAATCCTCAAAAAACTCAATCCCTCTGCCAGAATCATTGCAACAGATCACGGAGTGGTTCCCTTGAAAGAAATTCTAAACACTGGACTTTTTGACTTTGATACAGCATCCAATTCCGCAGGTTGGCAAGAAGAACTTGAAAAGGAGCACAATCCGGAAACGGAAGAATATGGAATTTCTTCCTTTGTGTTTAGGGACAAAAGGCCCTTTCATCCCCAGAGATTTTGGACGTATATTTCAGATGCCTGGCCGGCAAATGTGATCAGAAGCAAAGGTTTGTTTTATATCGCCTCCCGAAAAGATACTGCACTTTCATGGTCTCAGGCAGGAGGTTCCGTGAAAGCTGAATCCGCAGGGGTTTGGTGGGCCAGTATGCCATTCAAGGAGCGGAGCCGTTATATTTCCTTCGTGGAAAATCAGAAATTTATAGAAAGCAAATGGGACAAAAACTTCGGCGATCGCATGAATGAATTGGTTCTCATTGGTCAGGACCTCGACAAAATTGAAATTCTTGCCGAATTGGAAACCTGTCTCCTGAATAAGTATGAGCTTGCCGATTTTTTGGTCGGAGAGAAATTTACCGATAATTGGCCCATCTGATTGCTGGAGAAAATTTGAAGTTCCTATCTGCGTTATGGTTTTTGAACCATTTGCCCCTGTTTTTTTTGGTATTCAGAACATTTTTTTAAAAACAGGGTATAAATGTCTATGAAAAAGGAAAAGAAAATCAATCCCGAAAAATTGGCGGAAGAGTGGGATTTTTCAGAAGGTTTTGGCGGAATACCCCAAGATGTCGACCTGACCAAGAATATTGGTTGTGCTTCCTCCGGAAAAAAGGCAGCGGTTACTCCCAATCCCCGAAAAGAAAAATAGAGGATCGGTTGTCAGTGGAAACTTAAAAATTTCGAGACTTATTTAATGGGTATAATTTTTAATTTTTTTTTACCTTCTTTGTATTAAAATCTCTTAAAACCATGAAATATTTTTATTTTAACCCATTCGTATTCAGCCTTTTTATAGCGGCCATGGTCTTGTTGGCTTCCTGCGACAGCGACAAAGATCAGGATCCAACTGACGATACCGCCCTTGTCAAAGAAGAATCCGAGGTGATTTCCAGCTACAATGATGTGGATAACCTGACGCTTTTTGCGATGCAAAGCAATGGACTTGGCTTGAGGACACTTTTGGATTTTCAGGGAGATATCTGCGCCAATACCGATGTTGATTTCAATGCAGGTGCCAAGCGCATCACGATCGATTTTGGTGCGGGTTGTACCAGTCCAAACGGCATCATCCGAAAAGGGAAGGTCATCCTTCAATATACCGGACTTTTTTATATTCCTGGAACCGTCATCACGGCTACTTTCGAGGGTTTTGAAGTGAATGGAAAAAAGTTGGAAGGCATCAGAAGGACTGTCAACAAAGGGGTTGACCTAAATGCACAAACCATCACGCTGGAAACCACCATTGCCGATGGAAAGGTGACTTGGCCTGATGCGAAGTCTGCCACAATCACACTGAATCATACACGTAAAATATCCCTTCCATCCAGTGGAGAGGGTATTCAGGTCGAGGTAACCGGCAACTCAATCGGAACAAGCAGGGAAGGAAAGAACTATATCGCCAACATTGGCAATGTTTTGAATTACCTGCAAACCTGTACCGATACCGGAAACTGGATCCCGAGTGCCGGAATTTTAAAAATCATCGTGGACAATACCACAGAATACAATATCGATTATGGTGTGGGTGCCTGCGACAAAGAGGCTACCGTGACGGTCAATGGGAAATCATATACCGTTACTTTTGATCGATAAGTGGGTGTTGGGGCAAAACAATCGGAATCAATTGCTTTAAAATGTAATTTTTCAGTTGGTTAATTTTTATAATAGATTTGGTGGGAACAAACCTTGGTTAGACGTTTCAGTAGATATCAAGAATTGGATTAAAAAAAACGAAGTTAAGCCTAGGGAGGTGATTTTTTGTTTTTCTTGTTCTTTCCAATTCTTTACATGAACACCTTTTCAAAAAGGGATTTGAAATGAATTTATATTACATGCTCACCAAGGAGAAATCGTTATGAAGGGGTAAACAGAATATATTTCTATTTTAAACCTTCTGCCTGGGATTGCCAAAGCAAACATAAATCAATGCTTGTTCCTTAGGTGTAAGCAACCCGCTGGATATTACCAAACCCTCTTTTTTCAACCATCTTGTGAATGTTTTTGTTGATATGCCGTACTCATCGGCTACTTCTTGTCTGGACTTTGCACGTGTTTTCATAAAAAAGTAAGGAGTTGTATGCTTTAAAATATAACATTAATGATTACCTAATATATAGGTTATTGAATAAACTACAAATTGATTTGCTTTTTTTTAAAAATCGGGCTAACGATAATATGCCTGATTCTCAGCTCTAAGTATGGATTTTTTTTACTGCTTACTCTTTTTGTCTTATTTTAATCTATAATGTCCAATTCTGTCCAATTTTAAAAATTTTGTTTTTTGTATTTTTAGAATACAAAAAAATCCTATGGAAAAGAATATTATTCAAAAACCATCTACTCTTTTTAGACATGTATCATTACCGAACGGGAAGAGCTTGGTTCCTTTACTTTTTGGGTTTTGTGTCATTGTATTTTTTCCCACTTTCTTTAATGATTTCCAACTCGCTTGGGATGACACCTGGCAGCTGCTGGAAAACCCTCTGGTACATGACATCTCATTCGACTATATATTTTATCATTTCACTCATTTTTGGCATCAGCAGTATTCTCCTGTCAATTCTATTTTCTACAGCGGAATTGTTTTGTTGTTTGGAATGAAGGCTACAGTATTTCATTCTGCCTGTCTTCTCATTCATGTGTGTAATACCATGTTGGTGTATGGGATCGTGAGAAAACTTGTCTTAAGATTCCTACCGTCCGCTCCCAACTCAAAAATCAATGCTTTTGGATTTTTTACGGCGTTGATCTTTGCCATCCATCCCCTCCAGGTGGAATCAGTAGCCTGGATCAGTGCTTCCAAAATCCTGCTCTACGCATTTTTTACATTAACTGCTCTTTGGTGCTATATCCGCTATATCCGAACCATGCACTTTCCTTGGCTAATCGCAGTCGGATTGGCTTATGCTATTGGCTTTGGTTCCAAGGAGCAGGCCATTATCCTTCCCCTTAATCTGATGCTTTTCGATTATGTGTTTGGACGGTTTAAAGACTTGACTTGGAAGAATACCTTAACCTCCAGAGTCCTATTGGAAAAAACCCCTTTTCTTCTTCTTGCCTTGGCATTTTGGTATTTCTCCTGGATCAACAATAATGTAGGTATAAATCCTGATGTAGGATACCCTTTTTATCAAAGGTTTATATTTGGCATGCACAGTTTTGTGGAATATATCTTCCGGTTTCTGGCACCAGCCAAACTTTATTTCTTCCATCCCTTTCCCATATCACCCGGAGAATCGCTCCCCCTTTATTATTGGGGATACCTTGTATTGGTTGGTATTATCGGGTATTTCGTGTGGGACAATTATCGTAAGGGAAACCAACTGGTGGTTTTTGGATTTCTGTTTTTCCTCATCAACCTCCTTTTGGTACTGCATATCATTCCCCTTCCCCGACCGGTCATTTCTGCGGACCGCTATATGTACCTGAGTATGGCAGGGATAGCTTTGGTGTTGGTTTGGCAGCTGGATCAATGGCTGACTTCCCATACAAAAGCAAAAGTACCCCTACTGGCGGTGTGTTGTACTTGGTTTCTCTTTTTAGGCATACAGACCTACTTCAGAACAGCCGATTGGAAGGACAGTGAATCCACCAAATCCAATGTAATAGAACTCATTGATAAAAAACGCGAGGCGGAAGCAACAGATCCACTCTTTAACCTGATCGAGTATGAATGACTTTTTGATATCCGTGGTCGTCCCCTGTTACAATGAAGCCGAAAATATTCCGGTTTTACTGAACCGAATGAAAAACACATTGGAGGGATATTGCTATGAAATCATTCTGGTCAATGACGGAAGCACCGACCCTACCCAGCAGGTAATAGACATTGTATCCCTGAAGGATTCGAGGATTTCTTACCTCAGTTTTTCCAAAAACTTTGGGCATCAGGCTGCCCTCAAGGCGGGAATAGATCACGCTAAAGGCAACTGCATAGTCACCATAGATGCAGATTTGCAAAAACCGCCGGAGGTAATTCCTGAAATGATCGTCTTATGGCAAGAAGGTAACGATATTGTCACTGCAGTAAGCAAAAACCAAGGGCAACCATTAGTACTCAAGCGATGGACATCCTCAGTATATTACAAGGTTCTATCCTGGCTGGCCGATCATCAAATAGTAAAAAATGGAGCGGATTTTCGGTTGATTGACAGAAAAGTGGCTGACATTATTCGAGATATCAAAACTGAAAACCTATATCTGAGAGGAATTTTTTCATGGATCGGTTATAAGCAGGCCATTATCTGTTACAAGGAGGAAGGAAGACATGCAGGTAGGACGAAATACAGCTTAATTAACATGTTGAACCTAGCAAGTAACGGCATCACTTCTACAAGTATCAAGCCTTTACGGTTTGCCCTTGCAGCAGGGTTGTTTTTTGCATTCGTCGCATTTTCCTATGGCCTATATTCAATTATCATGGTATGGCTGGGAAAGACAGTCCCAGGCTGGGCCTCTGTGGTAGCCAGCGTAATGTTTCTGTCCGGAGTACAACTGATGGTCTTGGGCGTAATAGGAGAATATATTGGTAAAATATACAGGGAGGTCACACACCGACCCGCCTATCTTGTTTCCAAAACCAATATTTTCCGTCCCTCCGTAAATCCCAAGGAGAATAACCTTACTTCGGACCCAATAGAAAGGAGGCCGGTCATGACTTGATTTTTGCCTTAATTTTAGCTTTTCTAAACATAGAAAACCCAAACGTTAGTGGTAACGAAATCACCATAATTCTTAAAAAAAATTTAAATTAAACTTAATAAAAATGAAAACAAAAGTAAACAAAATCGCAAAAGTAGTAGCAATGGGGGTATTCTTTATGGCGTTGTTCTTTAACGTGAAGGTGAGCTTGGATGATCCTTTTATACATTTAGATAATTTGGTAATCGCACAAACTAACTCTTCTTCTTTCCAAAATTGTAATAGTCCTAGCCCGAAAGGATGTTGGAACACGATATCCACTAGGGTTGGGTATCCGGCTATGTATTGCGGATCATGCACATACGTACCAAATAGTGCGGGTTCCGGTAGTACAAGTACCTGCTGGGGTTGTTAATCAGTACATACGTACTGATTTTATACTCTCAAAACCCCTGTCTTGCCTTTACTCAAGACAGGTGATTTTAATATTATTATTTAATAAATTTTTAATAATTATAAAAGATGAATAAAATCATTTACACATTAGTAGCAACATTCGCATTACTAGCTTTATTGAGTTGTAATACCGATAAATTAGACAATCAAACATACATGATTCTGGATTCTGTGGAATATGTCCAAGAATTCCCAAAAGAATTTGTACTCCAAAACAAGAAGGATACAGGTATAGACATAGTAGGAGTTTGGGATTTTGTTATTCAAGACAGTATTATGATTTTATCTACCAGAAAAAATAATGGCAATTGGAAAATTTTTTCTCTTCCTGAACTCCATCATTTGGGTGACTTTTTAAATATTGGAGACGGACCACTAGAACTTTCTTCATCTCCAAGTGTATCAGATAAAATGAAGTTAACTAAGGAAAACGGCACTTTACAAGCTTATATATATGATTTTGAATATGGCAAGTTGTTAAAGCTGGATGTTTATAAGTCTATACAACATAAGGAATTATTTATATCTCTTATTAACGATTCTCTGCCACAATATTTATTTGATTTTATAGTGATTGATAGCAATACATATTTTTGTAAAGAGATAGGTGATATGGAAACCCAACAACTCAGATATATAAATAATGAAGGAAACCGAACCATGAACTATACAATGGAAAAACTCAATTTATCCTCAGTAACAAGTGGTATGAACTATAATATTTTGTCAACAATGACTAAATTAAGTGAGCAACACAAAATAATTGTTGAAATGCATTTTGGGCTAAATTACATTAATCTCTATTCACTCGATGGTTTATTTGAAAAAACAATTTGTTTGGAAGGAAAATTAGACAATATAAGATTAATTGAGAATTTGGTTTGGGATGAAAGAATATTTAGATTTTCTGATATTCGGGTGTATGATGAATTTTTCGGCGTATTATATATCAATGAAGAGGAGCAAATATATCAAAAATCAAGAAAAAAATTACCCTCCATTCTTCTATTTGATTGGAATGGAAAGCCTATAGTAAAATTAAAATTGCCAAATTTTATTTCCTCCTTCGACATCGATTTTATCCAAAATGAACTTTACACCTTCGATATTCAATCTGATCAATTTTTCAAATTTGATTTAAGTGATATTTTAACGGAGTTGAAAAGTAATAAAACAAGATCCAATTAGTCTTCAAAAAAAACTGTCGGTAAAAAATACGTTCGGCATTGGATTATGTTATTTTACCTGAACCGATAGTGTTAATGGGAAGGAACTTCTAGAGAGGGCTGCGCCTCTGTCGTAGCCAATGTAATGTTCCTTTCCGGTGTCCAACTGATTGTCCTGGGGGTTATCGGAGAATATATAGGAAAAATATACCGGGAGGTCACACAACGACCAACTTATCTTGTTTCAAAAATCAATATTTCCAACCCGTCCAGAAATCGCAAGGCGAATAAACTTACTTTGGACGTAAAAGAAAGGAGGTCGGCCATGACTTGATCCAATTGATTTTTGGCATTCTTCAGGATGTAGAAAGCCGGAACCTTGGGTGGAAACGGCATACCACAACAATTGAAAATCAATCATTAAATTAAACATGAGAAAAATGAAATCAAAAATAAACAAAATCACAAAAGCAGTCGCAATAGGGATATTCTTTATGGCACTTTTCTTTAATGTAAAGGTGAGCTTGGAGGATCCTTTTATCAAAATAGACAATGCTGTAATGGCTCAAACTAGTAGCGGGAACTGTACATCTCCAAATGCAGATAACTGTCCAGGAGGTGCCTGCTGTTATGAGGGATACTTTGGTGGACAAACTCAAAGCTGCTGTACTGCTTGTTGTCCAGGTCTACTTAGATCTCGGTGCGACTCATCAGGATGTCAATGTGTTTAGTGAAAATAGCTCATCTTTTACTTTGTTGGAAGATGAGCTATTTGTTACAATTAAATTATTAATATAAATGATATATGAAAATAAAAAACGGACTCATTCTAGCAACTTGCATATTGGGATTTTTGGGCTGCGGGAAAGAAAACAATATTTCTGAAAACACTTTGTTTATCAACCCCAATACAGCCCTTCCATCAATAAACCTTTCAACGCTAACGGATACTATATCCTATATCCGACTAGAAACAAACGAAGAAAGTATAATAGGTAAAGCCCATGAAATAGTGATCAAAGAAAAATTCCTCTATGTAAGAGATGTGGACCAACAAGCCATTCTAATTTTTGACCTGAAGGGAAAATTTATTTCAAAACTTCAGAAAAAAGGAGATGGTCCTGATCAATACATGAGAATGGAAAGATTCATGGTTGACGAGCAAGAAAATTATATTGATGTTTTTGACTTTAGAGGAAATAACTCGAGAATAATCAAATATGCTCTTCCTGATTTTGAGATTATCAAGGAAATTCCTTTGTATCTACCACTTGCAAATTCGATGAGAAAGGAAAAAGAGAAAAACATCTACTACTTTTCCTCACAACAGCTGGAGAACCAAATCGGCAATGAATCGGTAAATGCAGATATAATAGCATTCAAAGAAGGTCAACCTCCAGTCGCATTATTCAGTAAAAAAATCAGAAGTCATGGATCGTCATTCTCACCAAACACCGAAAGTATGACAACAAATAGAAATGGGGATATATTTGCTTCCTTGATGTACAATACTACATTTTTTCAACTTTCAGGCATGCAGGCTAATCCCGTCCTTACCATAGACTTCGAAGGGTACGGAATAGACAACTCCATTGGGTTAAAAAATATCGAAGAACAAAAAAACTATCTCAACAATGAAACCGAAGGATTAGCTTCGTTCCCGGTGCTAAATATCTTCGATTCAGACATTATCGCATTTTCATACTATTTCAAAACAGGCATTAGAAATCATCTGCACCATTATATTCATTTTAAAAAAACAGATCAAATTTTCCACACGAGAGATATTGTAAATGATTTAACAACGTATCCGGACAAAGTATATTTAAGCTCCTACTTCTATGCTGTCAATCATGAAGTATTGCATGGTGATTATCTAGTAGATATTGTTTTACCTTGGCATACAAATGAAGGAAAAATAATTGAAATCCCCGGGGTTGGAACTGTCCAGCCGGAGGATAATCCGGTCATTCTGCTGATGAGGCTCAAAGAGGAATATCGATGAAAAATGATACTAATTCATTTTCCTCCTTACAAATTTTGAAAAACCCATATTATGAGCACGTCCGAATACAAGAATAATAACAGCTTTACTTCGGACCCAATAGAAAGGAGGCCGGTTATGACTTGATCTTTGCCTTAATTTTAGCTTTTCTGAACATAGAAAACCCAAACGTCAGCGGGAACGAAATTTCCACAATTCTTAAAAAAAATTTAAATTAAACTTAATAAAAATGAACACGAAATTAAACAAAATCGCAAAAACGGTTGCTATGGGGATTTTCTTTATGGCTTTGTTCTTAAATGTGAAATTCACATTGGAAAACCCCTTTATCACCATAGATAATGCTGCTTTGGCACAGTCTAGTTCGAGTAGTGGTGGTGGAGAAAGTTGGATTTGTTGTAAATCTAATAGTGAAGGTTGCGGCACATATGATGGTTCTATGTGGTTTGACCGAGATTATAGATTATTTAGTAGCTCAACCTGCCCTTAATTACACTTTTAAACGTCCTAGTTGACCAAATTTAAAAGGTCAACTAGGACCTCAAAAAAATTATTTATAATTGAATTGCTTTTTAAAGATGAAAACCAAAATACAAATTTCTATACTGTTCTTGACTTTTTGTATGTCATGTAATGATGATTTATTATATGAAACTGATATTGTATTAGATGAAAAAAAAATAAAAGTGATTAATATAAATTCTTTGAAATACGATTTCAAGGAATTTATAGATCCTTGGAAAGTGGAGATGATAGGGGAACATCTGATAGTCCTGGAAGATCGAAGAATTTCACCCGAGCTACCTCTAATCCACATAATAGATATTAATAATTGGAGATATTTTAAATCTAAAGGAGTTATTGGATTTGGACCTGGAGAAATCCCAAGCACAACACTTATAGAAAAAGGATTTGATGACAATACTTTTTTTGTTTATAGCTCAATGGATAAAGTCTTATCAAAATTTAATATAAACGATAGTAGTCGATATTCAATAGATCAGTTTAAACAGCCTGGTGATGTAAATTCCATAATTAAAATGTTTCCTCTTACCGACAGCACCTATATTGGAATTTCAACTAATGATTCCAGTAAAATTATTGAGTTTGATAAAGAGGGAAAGCGAATAGCAGAATACGGAGAGTGGCAAAAAATGCAAAAGCATAAAGAATTTAGCAATTTTAACCATTTTGTATTGAATCAAGGTTGGTTTAAGGGAGATAGAGAACTGGGCATTTACGTAAAAGCCTGTATTTTTAGAGATAGGTTGGAAATTTTTGATTATAAATCCAAGGGATTCAAAGTCATTGACGGGCCAGATCTTAATTTACCGGAATTTGAAAATTATGGTCCAAATGTTCCTTTAAATATTCCAATCAGTAACCCTTTCAGATATAGGGATGTGTCGTTTTCAACTCGCCATATTTATGCGCTTTATGGAGGGATTAATGACCAGGCAATTAGAGAAACGGGAGAAATAGCAAGAAAAATTTATGTTTTTTCTCATAGCGGCGAGCCATTGGCAAAGCTTAACTTAGATAGGTCGATCCAGGGACTCGTCATAAATGAGAAAAAAAGAGAGATTTATGGCCTGACAAACGATGAAGATCCTGGAATAGCTGTATTTAAAATTCCCCCAGGAGTTTTCTAAATTTGAAAAAAGATGCTTATCATTCGGTTATGGCTATTACCATTGTGTTTCTGGGAAGGAAAGCTCACGGATGGGCATTCATGGTAGCCAGTGTAGTGTTTCTGTCCGGAGTACAATTGATTGTCTAAGGGGTGATCAGGGAATATAAGTGAAATATACCGGAGGTTATCCAACGACCTACTTATCTTGTTTCAAAATCAAATATTTACAACTTGTCCGGAAATCAAAAGGAGAAAAATCTTACACTGGACGTTTGGGTATGCAGTCAGGTCCAAGGTGTGGGCTGTGTCACAAAAGATGGATCCCTTCTTTCCTTGGGATCGCACCTATTATGGTGGATCATACTGTCCATAAATCAATTACGGGATAGGGGGAGGTAAAACCTACCCCTATCATTTAATCCACTTCGTAAAACATATCATCAATGAAACCAACCTTCTTTAAACTACTGCTATATATATCTATATTTATTATTTCTTGCAATCCATCCCCAAAAAATGATACTGAATTTAATCCCGAAAAATTAGTGTCCTATTATTTAGTATCCGAAAAATCAGATAATTCCAACATTCTAAATCCAAGGAGACTATTTAGTCAAGGTGGCTTTCTTTTTATCATCGAAGATTATCGAATGCCTCCAGATCTACCCTTAATCCATATTTTTAGAAAAGACCCAATAACTTACTTTAATTCGAAAGGGAAAATAGGATTTGGCCCATTGGAAGCCCAATCAGTTGAAGTCTATAATCCCGGACTTTCTGACAGCACATTCGTCATGTACAGTGGTATGGATAGAAAATATATCGAATACCATATTTTTGACAGTTCCAGGCTTGGGATCAGGGAATTTAGAATACCTACTTCTGAAACCCCACTGGGATCAATATACTTTTCACCGGATTCAACTTTCATCGGAATTCCCACATACGATGAAAACAAATTCGTGGAAATTAATCTTCAAGGAAAAAAGATCAATGGATTTGGAAAGTGGGAACATGTCGAAGGAAAAAAAGAAATGTCTTATTTCCATCATTTTCATCTCAACCAAGGCTGGTTTAAGACTGATGATGACTTTAAATTGCTTGTAAATGCTTCAATATTCAGAGACCGATTGGAAATTTTTGACCTACAAACAAAAGAAATAAAAACCATTGACGGCCCATCCGCAGAGCTTCCCGAATTTAATTTTTATGAAGCCACTATGCCTCTGGATATTCCCATATCAAATCCTTTTAGATATCGTGATGTCTATATTTCCAATAAAAGGATTTATGCATTGTACGGGGGTTTAAATGAAGCTCATTATAAGGAAACCAGCGAATTAGCTAAGAAAATATTTGTTTTTACCCGACAAGGTGAACCGATTCTCAAGTTTGATCTTGACAGGTCTGTCCACTCCATAGTAGTTGACGAAGAGCTAAATAAGATTTACGGATTAACCACTGATGAAGATCCGGGCATTGCTGTATTTAGAATGCCACCTGGAGTTTTCTAAATTTGGAAGAAAGATGTATGGCATTCCGTTACAGTTTTTAAGCTGAATCAATAGTGTTCTTGGAAAAAAAGTCTAGGTATGGGATCCAGTGATAGCCAAGGGTTATTCTCAGGAGTATAATTGGTCGTGTTGGGATTATTATTGCGCAGTTTAAATAATATGGGGAATAACATATTAAAGTCAATTGAGTAAAGTATGCTTTTTACAGTCTTATTTTTTGTAGATCAATACCAATTCAGATTTATAAAACAAAAAAGGAGCTGAATCGATTTCAGCACCTTTTTTTAATTTATTCGGGAAGCGTATCTTTTTTCTCAGCTTCTTGACCTGGTTTTTCTTCAGGCTTTTCCCTAAGATCTCCCTCAGGTTTTTCCCCCGGTTTCCCTTCTGGATAGTAATGATGGACGTCTCTTTGCGGAAATGGCACCTCGATTTCGTTGGTTTCAAGGGCCTCCTTGATTTCCTCCATGTTGTCCCAAAACACAGGCCATAGATTGGCCGCATCAACCCAGCAGCGTATTGTGAGGTCCAGGGAACTGTCTCCAAAATTTGTGAAATAAACCACAGGAGCTGGATCTTCAAGGATCCGCTCATCTTTTTTCAAGGTATCCAAGATTACCTTCCTGGTTTTTTTCAAATCCGTGCCATAGGCCACGCCCACAGACATATCCACTCTTCTGGTGGGTTTCTGTGAATAATTGGTCATGGAGTTATTTGCCAAAGCCCCATTTGGGATCGTCACGACCTTGTTGTCAAAATTCCTAACCTTGGTGTAGAGAATGTCTATGCTTTCCACTGACCCGATCGTGCCTTGCGCTTCTATGGTTTCGCCAACCTTGAAGGGCTTGAAAATCAAAATCAAAACCCCGCCGGCAAAATTGGCCAAAGAACCCTGAAGGGCCAAACCAATAGCCAAACCTGCGGCACCCAGCATGGCGACAAAGGAGGTCATCTCCATGCCCAAAGTCGTGGCTACACTGATGACCAAGAGCACATATAAAATTGCAGTAACCAGGCTTTTCAAGAATGAGGTCAGCGAGGCATCGATATCGTATTTCAAAAAGACTTTATTCAGGAGATTGGTCAGCAAACGGATTACATACCGACCGATAAAAAATAAAATAAGGGCTTTGAACAAGGCTGGCCCCAGTTGAAAAGCCAAGTCAACGGCCCGCTGTTGGATGATTTCTAAAGTTGTTAAATCTAGTTTCATGTTTTAAATATTGGTGAATGAAATATGAATTGCCAGGCCAATCTTGATCAAATAAAACAAATCACCTGCCACCGAAAGGCCCAATTCCAACGGATTTCAAAATTGGAGAAACCTGAGTTGTTCAGGATGTGGTGCCATTCGGATCTTTTGAATCCTCTTAAAACAGATAAGGGTCCGTCATGTTTGACCATTGTGGACCGTGAAAAAAGGCGTGTCAAAAACCGGATACTGAAATAAGCGACGGGATGCCGATGCAGGTCATTGATGATTATCCCAAGTTTGGCCTTCCCCTTACAAGAATTTAGGAGTAAAATTAGTTCCTCATCCGTAAAATGATGCGTAAAAAGTGTACAGGTGATCAGGTCGACTTTTTCGTCAGCGAATCCGGGATCAAAAATATTTTGGGTTTTAAAACTGGCCTCTGGAAGATCTTTGAGATTGTTTTTTGCCATTTCAATGGTGTTGGCATTGGCATCAATGCCGATGAACTGGCAGGAGTTTTTTGTTTTCTTTGCCCAATCCGCCATCACCCTGATCATGTCCCCGCCCCCGCAGCCGATATCCGCAATCACATAATTGGGCTGGGGATTCTGCCCCATGATCTTGGCCAGTCCGTTGGTGGTGACATAATTTCCCCCAAGGAGTTTGTTGATCGTGCGGAGTTCCTTCAGCGTTTGGGACAAAACAGGCCCATCGACTTCCAGGTTATCCATGATTTCCTTTTGGTAGCTTCGCTTGGTGAATTTATTGCTCATTTTTCCAACAATAAGGTTTCCAATGTAAGGCCCGGGCCAAAACCCATCGCCAAAATTTCCCCTTTTTTGTCTTCCTGATCCAACCATTTCTCCAAAACGAACAGGATCGTGGCGGATGACATATTGCCGAAGGCCGAAAGAATGTCATGTGAGGCTTGGTTTTGAGTGCTTGAAATCCCAAACGCTTCCTCGACCTTTTGCAGGATTTGTTTTCCCCCGGGGTGAATGGCAAAATGGGGGATTTTGGATAAATTGAAGTTGGCCTCCAGGCTCTCCGAAAGTCTTTTGATGCCATTGTTGAGCAAGTCGGGAATATACTTGCTCAGTTTCATCTCAAACCCAAAATCACCGATGGACCATGCCATATCTTCTTCTCCTTCCCGCAAGATCTGGCTTTTGTATTTTTTGATTTTCAAGCCCGTCCCTTTTTTGGTGACCAGGGCCGCGGCCGCTCCGTCTCCAAAAATGGCATTTGCCAGGAGATTGTTGTCATTGTAGGTTTTTTGAAAATGCAGGGTGCACAATTCCACCGAGATCACCAGTACCTTCGCCTCAGGCTCGCTGTCACAGATTCTGTCCGCCAGTTTGAGCCCGTTAAAGGAAGCGTAGCAACCCATAAAGTGAATGGCATACCGCTCCACATCGGTGCTGAAACCCATTTGATGGATAATGTCCATCTCGACGCCCGGAGCATACATGCCCGTGCAGGATATCATGATCAAGTGGGTAATTTGCGAAGGGGTAGTGTTGGTCTTTCCCAGGCATTTGTCGATCGCCCGAATGGCCAATCCAGCGGCTTCCTTTCGGAAAACCTCCATGCGTGCCTGGGTGGATGGAAAAGGCTCGAGAGATTCGTTTTGTGGGAAAAATTTGAAATCCGATGGGGTCACATGTTTAAAATCCTCCAATACACTGTGTCGGTTTTGAATCCCGGACAGGCGATAAACAAAATTTAATTTTCTGGCTTCCGCATCCTCAAGCCCATGGGCAAGTTTCATAAAGCGGCCAATTTGCATCTGGGGAATGGCTTCTCCCGGGTTGGCCGTACCTATACTCGCTATATGGTTGTTCATTCAATTTAATTTACGCTTAATTTTAATAAATTGTACGGTATATACGAAACAAGCACCAATTGTAAAGGTTAAAAATAAAAATTTAATTATGCTAAAACTATCCAGCTGGAAACACCTCCGCATCCCTTTTTCATTTTACTTGCTTCCGGTCTTCATTTTTGCGCTTGCGTTTACTCCAAACCATAATCCCGAAAGGCTTTTGATTGTTTTCGTGGCCCTCCATCTTTTTCTGTATCCCTCCAGCAATGGCTACAACAGTTATTTCGACAAGGACGAAAAGAGTATTGGAGGACTGAAAAATCCCCCCAAAGTAACAAAAGGTTTGTATTATCTCTCCTTGTTGTTTTTTGTGGTTTCACTTTTTCTCGGTTCCCTGATCAATTGGGCCTTTGTTTCGATGCTGCTGGTGTACAGTCTTGTCTCTATGGCGTACAGCCATCCTTCCATTCGACTGAAAAAATATGCTTACCTCAGTTGGATCACTGCGGGAATTTTCCAAGGCTTTTTCACTTTCGTGATGTGTTATGCTGGATTGAGTGATTTTGGTTGGGAGGTTTTTTCAAAACCCCATGTGGTGATTCCGGGCTTGCTCACCAGCATCATGCTTTTGGGCTCTTATCCACTTACCCAGGTGTATCAGCACGAGGAAGACAGCAAAAGAGGGGACCAGACCCTCAGCCTGAAACTTGGGATCAAAGGGACATTTTTGTTCTCCTCGGTTTGGTTTCTGGTAGCGGGAATCGCCTTTGGCACTTTCTTTTTCAGCCGAAATCAGGAATGGGCTTTTTATGGTTTTTTATTGGCGATGCTTCCCGTGATCTTATATTTTCTGGTCTGGTTCAGGTTTATCCAAAAGGACCAAAAAGAATATGCAAACTACACCTGGGCCATGTGGATGAACCGCATTTCCGCTTTGGCCCTCAATGTTTTCTTCGCCTGGTATTTTCTCGAAAACACCCAGATTCTTCAGGTGTTTTGATGCAAATCGGAAGGTTGCCAATTCCTAAACTTTGAGTTCAAGCCTTTGATTTTCTATCCTATTAAACCCATTCCCCAATTTTATTTCGGGAAATGGGTTTCATTCCTGAAATAAAAGCAATATATTTTAGTTCAAATTTTGGATTGGGAAAATATGCGAGGAAGATTTTTGGACAATATTGGTTTCTTGGCTCTTGCTTTTTAAGGGATGAAGAATTTGACAATAAAAGCATGGAGGACGAATTGGGATTTGTAAGACTGAATAGTAAATAAATGATGACGATGAAAAATACATTGACTGTTTTTTCCCTACTGTTTTTGATGGCTTGTGGTTCTTCAGAAAAGGAATCTGCCATGGATTACAAAACCATGAATTTTTCGATGGACACCGTGATGGTGGATCCGGGTCAGGAAATCATCAACCTAAAAAACAATCTCTGGATTTCAGACATTTCCAAAGACAAGAAATACCTCTTCAACTGGGATCAGGACAATTCGATTCTGGAGAAAATCAACCTTGATGAACTCCGCCTTGAAGAAAAGCTGACTTTCGAAAAGGAAGGGCCAAACGGAATCGGAAGTTATATCAGTTGGATTTCGCTTTTGGGTGAAGACCAGATTCTCTTTGCCAATTTTCAGGACATGGGCCTGTTTGGTTTCAACAAGGAAAAGATAAAAACATATACGCTCAAAGGGCAGGAGTTTGAAGGGGATTCTCTGGAACAGTACGAAAGCTTCAACCGCAGGGCCATCCTCACCAACGAAGGCAATAACATCTACGGAATATTGGGCAACTGGACCTCCAAAACTCATACACTCGCCAAAGTGGATTTCAAAAACAAAACCCTGAAAAAACATGCTTTGCCGGGATTTGAAAAGTTGGCAGATTTTTCGGTAATGCTCCAGACTGGACAGATGACAATGATCTCTGCGGCTGATCAAAAAATACAGGAAATAGAGGGGAAACTCATCCTCTCCAATTCTGTATTCAACAGCCTCTTGATCTACGACTTGGATATGGATTCGCTCTATCAAGTAGAATACAACAATGCCCTCACCAAAAACTCCAAAACCGGAAAATATCAAAACCAGGTGGAATCCGATGCCGAATTTCAAAGAGTCATGACAGACATCAATGCCGAGATCACCTTTCTGGCGCCGGTTTGGGATCCCAAAAACCAAAAATTCTACAGGTTTTCTTATGAAAGTATCCCATCAGACGTTCCACTGGAGGAGGGGGAGCGCGCCAAAAGTAGGGTTTTTCTAACCGTATTGGACAAGGAATTCAAGATTTTGGGAGAGGGCTTGGTTTCGGAACTTCAAGAAGTACCCAACACCCATTTTGTGAAAGATGGCAAAATATGGATTGCCAAAAACATTGAAGATGAATTGGGATTTGTCCGCTTGAGTTTTTGATCTTCTGTAAAAATCTTCCCAAAGGGATCCTCAAATCCAGTCCGTGTAAATTTTGTTCTAAATTTTCAATCTAGCCTGAAAAAACAATCAAAATTCCGTCCTTTTACTGGAATATTTTAGTCCAATCTCGGCAAACTGAGCTTGTATTTGACGGCGATAAGGCGAATACTGATAATGACGGAAATGGAAATCAGCATATTGTAATCCCTTTCCAACCCAAAATAATTCAGGATCAGGTATAGGATCGCACCCGCAAGACAGGCGGAAGCATAGATTTCCTTTCGGAAAAGAATTGGGATTTCATTGGTCAGCGTATCCCTGAATACGCCGCCCATGACAGCGGAAAACATCCCCATAATGGCTGCAATCTCAGGTCTGACACCGAGACTCAGGGCCTTTTCCACACCCAAAATGGTGAAAAACCCTATCCCCAGTGTGTCAAATAAAAACATGGTTCTCCGCAGTTTGAGCATCATTTTTGGAAAAATAAAGGCGATAAACACCCCCGCAAAAATGGCGTACAGAAAATACACATCCCCAATCCAGACCAAGGGATAGCTCCCCAGTAACATGTCCCTCAAGCTTCCTCCGCCAATCGCGGTGATGAAACCTGTAAAACCAGCACCAAAGACATCATGTTCGAGATCCCTCACCGCCAAAGCACCTGAGATGGCGAAGACAAACGTTCCTACGAGTTCTAAAGGGTATTGTAAATCCATGTGTTGGGAATTGTAAAAATGCGATTGAAATGGGAATTGCTTTTTTGCAAAGACAGATTCTGCCAATCAAAATTGGTTGCGTCGAAATTTTTCTTTTTATTCCTTTATTCTGATTCCTTGAAGATTCAGACGGGATTGGATTTACAAATCCAATCCTGTATTACGGGAAATCAAGGAAAGGATCAATTGAAGGATTCCCGGAGATATTTGGCCGTAAAATTATCTTTTACTTCCATCAAGGCTTCCGGAGTACCTTCGAAGGTGACATAACCACCCCTTTCCCCACCCTCGGGACCCAAGTCGACGACCCAATCCGCGGATTTGATCACTTCGGTATTGTGCTCGATGATGATGACCGAATGTCCTTGCTCGATCAGGGCATTGATCGAATGCAGCAGCTTTTTGATGTCATGAAAATGGAGTCCGGTCGTCGGTTCATCAAAGATGAACAAGATATGGTCTCCTGTTTTCGTTCCTCCTTTTCCTAGAAATGAAGCGAGTTTGACCCTTTGTGCTTCGCCACCACTGAGTGTACTGGAAGATTGACCCATCCCGATATAGCCCAATCCAACTTCTTGCAGGGGTTGGAGTTTGTTGATGATGGCAGTTTTTCCCTGGAAGAAATCCATGGCCTCGTCAATGGTCATCCCCAGCACATCGGAAATGCTTTTTTCCTTGTACTTGACATCCAGGATCTCGTTTTTGAAACGCTTTCCCTTGCAGGATTCACAGGTCAGGTGAATATCTGCCATAAACTGCATCTCCACAGTCGTGATCCCTTCTCCCTGACAGGCCTCACAGCGTCCGCCATCCACGTTGAAACTGAAAAATGCGGGTTTGTAATTGCGTTGTTTTGAGACCGGTTGTTCCGAAAAGAGTGTTCTGATGGCGTCATAGGCCTTCACATACGTGACAGGATTGGAACGGGAGGATTTCCCGATGGGGTTTTGGTCCACAAATTCTACCTGGGTGACATTCTTGTAGTCGCCTTCCAGCTTGTCGAATCTTCCCGTTTCATCGATCACGGTTCCAAAAATCTTTCCAAGTGCGGGATAAAGTACTTTTTTGACCAAAGTGGATTTTCCCGAACCACTGACGCCGGTGATGACGGTCAAAGTATTGAGGGGAAATTTGACGGTCAGATTTTTTAGGTTGTTTTCCCTTGCACCTTTGACCAAGATGCTGTCCTTCCATTTTCGGTTGCCCTTTTTGATATTGATTTTTTCCTCTCCCCTGAGATATTGGGCAGTATACGTGTTGGAATGGATCATAAGCTCTTCTAGGTTTCCCTGGAACATCAGATGCCCACCCTTTACGCCAGCTTCGGGTCCGATATCAATGATCTGGTCGGCTGCTTTCATTATCTTTTCCTCATGCTCCACCACGATCACGGTATTCCCGATATCCCTGAGGGATTTTAGGACTTCTATCAGCCTGTCCGAATCCCGTGGATGCAAGCCGATACTGGGCTCATCCAAAATATACATGGACCCGACCAAGGCAGAACCCAGAGAAGTGGCCAGTTTGATCCTTTGAAATTCCCCACCCGAGAGGGATGAAGTTAGCCTGTTGAGATTCAGGTAGCCCAAGCCTACCTGATCGATGTAAGACAATCGGTTTTGGATTTCGATCAGAAGTCGGTTGGCCAATTTTTTTTCAGGTGCACTCAACTGGATGTTTCCGAAGAAATCCAAGGCCTTTTCGATCGGCATCAGGACGATGTCCGTGATGCATTTTCCATCGATGATGACATAGGAAGCGTCTTTTCGCAGCCTTGTTCCCCTACAATCCGGACACGTGGTCTTGCCCCTGAACCTGGACAACATGACGCGGTATTGGATTTTGTGCGATTTGGTTTGCAAGTCTTCGAAGAAATCCGTCAATCCTCTGAAATGCTGGTTTCCTGTCCAGAGAAGTTGTTGCTCTGCTTCGCTCAGATCCTCGTAGGAACGGTGGATCGGGAAATCAAAATAGATCCCTTTTTTCACCAAGGGCTCCAGCCATTTGCCGGAGGTCTCTCCCCGCCAAGGGGCAATCGCTCCCTCAAAAACGGATAAGCTTTTGTCTGGAATGACCAAATCAGGGTCCAATCCCAACACAGAGCCAAATCCTTCACAGGTTTTGCAGGCCCCATAGGGATTGTTGAAACTGAAAAAATTCACCGACGGCAACTCGAAGCTGATGCCGTCCAGTTCAAAACGGTCTGTAAATGTCTTTTTGGGCTGCCCCGGAAAGATGATGGAGCAGTCTCCATGTCCCTCAAAAAAGGCGGTCTGCACGGAATCTGCAATTCGGAATTGGTTGTCCTCATCCTCTTTTTTGATGACCGCACGGTCTATCAGGATTTCATAATCTCCCTTAGGCGTCTTTTTTTCATTGACCAAATCTTCCACAAAATGGACCTCTCCGTCAATGAGCACTCTTGTAAAACCCTTCTGCAACAGCAATTCCAATTCCTGGATCTGGTCCCGGCCATTGATCAATTGGAGAGGGCAGGCGATCATCACCTTTTCGCCTTCGGCAAAACCATGGATAAAATCGACCACGTCGGTAACGGTATGGTGCTTCACTTCTTCCCCACTGACCGGCGAATAGGTCCTTCCAATACGGCTAAAAAGCAATTTCAGGTAATCATAAATCTCGGTGGTGGTGCCCACCGTGGAGCGCGGGTTCTTGGTGGAGGCTTTCTGTTGGATAGCGATGGCGGGGGAAACTCCTTTGATGTACTCCACATCGGGTTTTTCCATTCTGCCCAAAAACTGCCTTGCATAGGAGCTCAGGCTTTCCACGTACATTCTTTGGCCTTCGGCAAAAAGGGTGTCAAAAGCCAAAGACGATTTTCCAGAACCTGAAAGTCCGGTGATGACAATCAGTTTGTTTCTGGGTAAGGCCACACTCAGGCCTTTGAGATTGTTTACCCGGGCATTCTTGATGATGATAAAAGATCTGGGATCGAGGGAATCGATGTCGATTTCGGAGGCTTTTGTGCTTACGCTCATAATTTGCAAAGATACCCATTCAACCTTTGAATTGATAATTTGTTGGAAAAATTAACCGCATACGGGTAGGTAAAACCCGATGGATTTAAAAAGTTAGGTGTTTTAGCCTTCTTATATCGCTTGATTTTAATGATTAAGAACCTTGTTCATAACTCCTCGATATTTGCCAAAACAATCCCATAAACATAGAAACGAACAATCCGCAGCAAACTATAAAGAAGGTAAGTCCTTGGAAGCATTCCCCCAGCACCGCAGAGGAGTGCAGTGGCCGAAAAAGGGATTGGACTGACCGCTGCCACAATTATTAAAAAAGCCCCGTATTTTTTGAACAGATAAATCTGCTTCTTGAGGAGCCTATTTTTTATTTGCATGATTTTCCCATTGTTTTTCAATAAGCGGCCCAAAGTGAAATTCAAAAATCCAGCAATATAAGAGATGATGGACAGCAGGCCAATACTGGTCAGATAGGAACTCATATGTTCCGTTTCTAAGGACCAAAGGATAAATACCTCCGGAGGAATGATCCCAAAAAGCACTTCCGAAACCACATACACGGTGATTACCATGGGCGGATTGTCATAAATACCGCCAAACCAAAGTTCCCGTTGCTCTTCACCGATGGTGTTTTTGATGAGCAAAAAAGCAAATATCAATATTGCCAAATATAAAAAGCCCCTGAGAATGTTTTTGACCAAAAATCTACTTTTCTCATTCAAGATTTCCTTTCCCATATACCGTGGATTTAGGATTGAAACTGTGTTAAAAATCATAAGCCTAGGCCTAATTTACCATTTTAATATTTCCGATTCAGGGAACTCATTCTGTGAATTTTCTTTTTCTTTGTGTACAGTATGTCAACAACGAGAAAATGAAAGCAGATAAAAATAAAGTAGTATCGGTGGCCTATGAATTGCACGTGGACGACGGCGAAAATGGCAAGGTTTTTTACGAAAAAGTGACCAAGGATAAACCCTTTGAGTTTCTGTTCGGAACTGTGGGATTGTTGCCCAAGTTTGAAGCGGTCCTGATGGGGAAATCAGCTGGGGAAACTTTCGAAGTTTTCATCGATTTTGAAAATGGCTATGGCGATTACGACGAAAGCAAGCGGGTAGTGGTTCCGAAGTCCAATTTCAAGGAAGATGGGAAGAAAAACAAAGACATAATGAAAGTCGGCAGGGTCATCCCCATGCAGGACGATCAGGGCAACCAACTCCGTGGAGAAATCCTGAAGGTGGATTACAAAGGCATCCACATGGATTTCAATCCGCCGCTGGCAGGTTTTGACCTCTATTTTTCCGGCGAAGTGGTCAGTGTCAGAGAAGCCGACCCCGAAGAACTCGAACATGGCCACGTCCACGGACCCGGTGGACACCAACATTAAAAATAAGTCCCTCTGTATGGGCTGCATGAAACAGTTTCGCGCAGCCCACACAGCGGTTTTCTTGTCACTAGAATTCATTTTTTTCTTTGGGCCTTCTACGAAATCCTTTGTGCGCTCTGCATGAAGTGTTTTTTCACAAAGAGCGCAAAGTTTCACGCGAAGTCCGCAGAGGTTTTTTGGTACTAGAGTTTCTTTGTTTTTTTTCTTTGTGTCTTTTGCGAAAGCTTTGGAGTGTTCTGCGAGGAA
>NZ_KB906674.1:89285-89493 GCF_000381545.1 Rhodonellum psychrophilum GCM71 = DSM 17998
CGCAGAGGTTTTTTGGTACTAGAGTTTCTTTGTTTTTTTTCTTTGTGTCTTTTGCGAAAGCTTTGGAGTGTTCTGCGAGGAATGATTTTTTCACAAAGAGCGCAAAGTTTCAGGCGAAGTTCGCAGAGGTTTTTTGGGGTTTGAATTTCTTTGTTTTTTTCTTTGTGTCCTTTCCGAAATCCTTGGTGCGCTCTGCAGGAAGTGTTTT
>NZ_KB906674.1:89813-551775 GCF_000381545.1 Rhodonellum psychrophilum GCM71 = DSM 17998
CTTTGTGTCCTTTGCGAAACACTTTGCGGACTCTGCGAGAAATGATTTTTTCACGAAGAGCGCAAAGTTTCACACGAAGTTCGCAGAGGTTTTTTCGAGATAACCCCCCCCCTTATTTTTTCTTTCCTATCCCATGGCGCCCTCTGTGAGCAATATTTATACCGATTCGGCTAGATTTTGCTAAACGTCTTGAAACGGGTTTTAATCTCTATTTAAAAGGCAATTTTGCCAGATCAACATTGCCTCCAGAGAGAATAATCCCGACTTTCTGGCCTGCAAAGCGCTCCTTGTTTTTCAATAAGGCCGCCAAAGGGACGGCACAACTGGGTTCGATGATGATTTTCATCCTTTCGTACACCAGCCTCATGGCGGCAATGATTTCTTCGTCGTTTACCGTGAGGATATCGTCGACATATTCCAGGATGATGTCAAAATTGATTTTCCCAAGCGAAGTCAATAGTCCATCCGCAATTGTCTTGGGGACTGTCATAGGGATCAGTTTCTTGGCTTGGAAAGAGCGGAAGGCATCGTCGGCGCCTTCTGGTTCTCCCGCGATGATTTTGGTGTCGGGAGAAATGTAGTGGGTGGTCAAAGCTGTTCCCGCCAACAATCCCCCACCGCCCACGGGAGCCATGATGGTGTCAAAGGCAATGGATTCCTCCCACATTTCCAAAGCACAAGTCGCCTGTCCTTCGATCACATCCATCGCATCATAAGGGGGGATAAAAGTGGCTCCGGTTTTTTCGACTACAGCATTTAAAGTTGTTTCCCTGGCGATCAAATTGGGTTCGCATTCGATGATTTCGCCACCGTAAGAGCGCACCGCTTTTTTCTTGATTTCCGGTGCGTTGGAAGGCATCACAATGTAGGATTTGATCCCGGCAATGGTGGCGGCGCGCGCCAAAGCTGCAGCATGGTTGCCGCTGGAATGGGTGGCAACTCCCTTGGCAAGCTGTTCCGGGCTAAGTTTCATCACGGCATTTGCGGCACCACGGGCCTTGAAAGCGCCGACTTTTTGAAAATTCTCACATTTGAAAAAAATCTGACATCCCGCCATCGCATCAATGGCCGAAGAAGTCAAAATGGGGGTTTTATGGATAAATGGCTGGATCCTTTGGTGGGCTTCCCGGATATCCTCCAGAGAAGGGGTCTTTGGTGTCGTATTCATGGGAATAAAGATAGAGGAAGGGAATCCAATAGACAAAATTTTTATCTTGCGAAAAATTTACGCGATGTCATCACTTCCCGAGACTCTGGCTCAAACGCCTTTTTATCCCATCATGGGCATTAATTTGACCGAATTGAATACCCGAAACCTGGATTTTTCCCCAAATAATCCTGAATTGGAACACCTCGATCTCAGCAATACGGCAGCCTTTGACGGCTATGTGTCTGGTTTGCTGGAGTCGGAAGGAAAGGATTTTGGAATAGGAGGCTATTTTGAGAAAAGAGCGATTTATAGGAGGAGTGCCGTTTTTGCCACCGCGGAGGAAGATTTCCGGGATATCCATCTTGGCATTGACATCTGGGGAGCTGCGGGAAGCCCTGTCTTTGCGCCCTTGGAGGGAAAAGTCCACAGTTTTCAAGACAATGCAGGCTTTGGCAATTATGGTCCGACCATCATCTTGGAGCATGCCTTGAAGGGGTTTTCTTTTTACACGCTGTATGGCCATTTGTCAAGGGCGGACATTAGGGATTTGGAAGTAGGTAAAGTGATTGCTGCTGGCAGTGAATTTTGTAGATTGGGACCGTACCCGGAAAATGGAGACTGGCCACCCCATCTGCATTTTCAGGTCATGGCGGATCTCTTGGGGATGAAGGGGGATTTTCCAGGGGTTTGTTCCCATAGGGAAATCGAAAAGTACCGCAGGATTTGCCTCGACCCCAACCTGCTGATAGGATTTCCCAAGAACTGATCAGCGAAGAAGGATTTTGGATTGGAATGGGAAAATAACATCGATCAAAACCAGCATTTTCCCCAAATAGGATTGCCGTTATTTCCCGTTTGCAAGCGTGATCAGGCGGATTCCTTCCAAGGTCAGGTTCCGGTCGACCAGGTCAAATCGGTCTTTCAGGGTGTGGAGGATGGAGGACAAACCTCCAGTTGCGATGATTTTGCTGGGGAAACCCAATTCCCCCTCGATGGCTTGCAGCATGCCCTTGACCAACCCAGTGTAGCCATAGAGAATTCCGGCTTGGATGGATTCGGTGGTATTTGTTCCCAATGCGGATTTTGGAAACTCAAGTTTTACCAGAGGAAGCTTGGCTGTATTCATGGAAAGTGCCTTGACGGCTGTATGCAATCCCGGGACGATATTGACGCCGAGAATTTCCCCATTGTCCGAAACTGCCGTGAAGGTCAAGGCGGTGCCAAAGTCCACGATGATCACGGATTTTCCGAATTTTTCATAGGCAGCGGTGACATTGCACATCAGGTCTGAACCGATTTCATTGGGATTTTTCGTGCTGACCCTAAGGTTTTTGTAACGCTTGGCATTGACCCGAAACACAGGCTTTCCCAAATAGTGCCGACAAAATTGCTCCACAATCAGGTTCACATCCGGAACCACCGAACTGAAACCAATGCGTTGGATTTGATCGGGCTTGATTTCATTTTCCAAAAAGAACAAATGCAGTTGTTTTTCGATGTGGAGCAAGGAAAGGTCAGGAGTGGTTTCGATCCGGCATTCATGGATCCAGGATTGCGATACCTCTTGGTAAAAGCCAAAGACAATATTGGAATTGCCTGCATCAATGGATAGAAACATCAGTTAGTTTTGGTTTGTAGTACAGAAAAGGACCCGCTCAAAATCAAGACAATTCTACCAAATATAAAAATTGATTTTAAGCTTTTTGAAATTTTGCCTAATTTCCGATTATGTACACATTAAGAGCAGGAAAAAAAGAGGATCTTCCACGGGTTTTGGAGCTGGTGAAAGAACTGGCCCTCTACGAAAAGGCCCCGGAGCAGGTGACGAACACAATCGAAATGATGGAAAAAGACGGTTTTGGTCCGCATCCGGTTTTTGGTTTTTTCGTTGCCCAAAAGGTGAGCACGGAAGAAATCATCGGGATTGCCATTTATTATTACCGATACAGTACCTGGAAAGGCAAAAGACTTTATCTGGAAGACATCGTCGTGACGGAATCCGAGCGGGGGCATGGTGCTGGCAAATTGCTTTTTGACCGGGTCATGAAAAAATCGTTGGAGGAAAACTGCACGGGAATGATGTGGCAGGTCTTGGATTGGAACAGTCCCGCCATCAATTTTTACAACAAATACGGCGCCGATCTAGAAGGCGGTTGGCTCAATTGCCACCTCCAATCCACCGAAATCCGAGTGTTGTTGGATTGATGCTTGATATGATTCAAAGCGGTGAAATGAATCGGGAAACAAGAGCGCTATTTGAACCGAAAGGCTTTTATAATTGGTCATTCGCGATAGAGAATCAACTGATGTTTTCTAAGGCTTGAAAATCATTGCGATTTTTATTGATAAAGGGCATTCCCAAATTTTAGATAGAAGACAGTATTGTATTTCAAACCCATTCAATTCACCATGGAAATTTCCCTAAAAAATCAAAGAATACTGGTCACCGGTGCTTCCAGAGGAATCGGCAGGGCCATCGCCGAACAGCTTTCAAGTTCAGGAGCAGAAGTGCTGATCCATTTCAATACCAACCTCGAGCAGGCCGAACAGGTTCAGAAAACGCTGTCTGGTCCTTCCCATCTGGTTCCTTGCGACCTGTCCAACTTGGAGTTGGTCAAGGGTTGGATCCCGGAATTGGTCAAGACTTATGGAAAGATCGATGCCGTGGTGAACAATGCCGGCATTGCGGTGAGCATCCCGGATACTGCCAAAACCGATGCCTGGACCGGTGCCTGGCTCAAAACCATGGACGTGAATATCAATGCCCTTGCCATTATCTGCAAGGAATTTATCGAACACGCAAGGCAAAACCAAAACGGCAGGATCATCAACATTTCCTCCAGAGCGGCTTTTCGGGGCGACACCCCGGATTATTTTGCCTACGCCGCTTCTAAGGGAGCGATCGTGAGTTATACCCGATCCATTGCCCGGTATTATGGGAAAGAAGGAATCAAGGCCTTTATCATTGCGCCGGGTTTTACCAGGACAGACATGGCCCAGGACTTTATGGACCAGTATGGTGAGGAATATGCCTTGAATGATATTGCTTTGACCGAACTTACCGAGCCGAAGGATATTTCTCCAATGGTCACCTTGCTCTGTTCCGGCATGGCCGACCATGCCACCGGGACCACCATTGATATCAATGCAGGCTCCTATGTGCATTGATTGGGATTAAAATGGAGAAAAAATCCGCTGTAATGCACCGGATTTCTAGTGCCGGATTTTATTATCCAACAGTAAAAAAGATTGAACCCTGTCCCCAATTGCTTCCCTTACCGATATGACCAAAGAAGAGTTTCGAAAAAATGCCCATCTCCTGGTGGATTGGATGGCGGATTATATGGAGGATAAAGAAAAATATCCCGTCACCCCAAATGTCCGACCCAGGGAAATTTACAATCAATTCCCAAATAATGCGCCTGAGGAAGGAGAGGCCTTTGCCGCCATTTTCAAGGATTTCGAAAAAATCATCGTCCCGGGAATGACCCACTGGCAGCACCCAAATTTCTTCGGGTATTTCCCGGCAAACAATTCGGAGCCGTCCATTTTGGCAGAGATGCTTGTGGCCACGCTTGGTGCCCAGTGCATGTCTTGGATGACCAGTCCAGCCGCCACGGAATTGGAGGAAAGGGTCTTGGATTGGCTGAGGGATGCGAAAGGAATCGACAAAAGCTGGAAAGGTGTGATTCAGGATACCGCATCTACGGCTACTCTTTCTGCGATTCTTACCGCCAGGGAAAAGGTTTCCCAATACCAGATCAACCAAAAAGGTTTTCAGGGAAATGAAAAATTTAGGATTTACAGCTCCTCACACGTGCATTCCTCCATCGACAAAGCCGTGAAAATCGCAGGGATCGGTCAAGAGAATCTGGTGACGGTCGCTGTGGATTCGGCATTTGCGATGGTTCCGGAAGCATTGGAAGCGGCCATCCTGTCGGATCTGGAAAAGGGATTCGTCCCGCTTTGCGTAGTTTCGGCTTTGGGCACGACCAGTTCAACGGCACTTGATCCGGTCGAAGCCATTTCTGACATCTGCGAAAAACATGGAATTTGGCACCATATCGATGCGGCTTATGCCGGGACGGCACTCCTGCTTCCTGAGTTTCAATGGATGATCAAAGGCCATGAAAAAGCGGACAGCTATGTTTTCAATCCCCACAAATGGATGTTTACCAATTTTGACTGTACGGTACTATATGTCAAGGAACCGCAGTATCTGGTCAACACTTTTTCGATGACCCCGGAATACCTCAAAACCCAATTGGATGCTGAGGTGAATAATTACCGGGATTGGGGAATTCAACTGGGGAGACGATTCAGGGCCTTGAAGCTCTGGTTTGTCATCAGAACCTACGGTATGGAAGGAATAAGGGAAAAAATCAGAAAGCACAACCAATTGGCCCAACTTGCGAAATCATGGATCGAAGAGCACCCAGAAATGGAGATTTTAGCGCCCGTTCCTTTGAATACCATTTGCTTTAGGTATGTGGATTCTTCGAAAACGACCGAAGCCCTCAATCTCACAAATGAAGCATGGATGCAGTCCGTCAACCAAACAGGGAGAGCTTTTTTTACCCACACCAAATTGGATGGGAAATTCGTTATCCGTTGGGTAATAGCACAGACGGATGTCGAGGAAAAACATATCGTGGAAGCTTGGGGTTTATTGTTAGAGAAGCTGGAGGCATTCCATAGAAGTTAAATCTGGAAGACTGCTTATCCCCTTTCGCTTCTGTAGACATGAACTCAAAAAATGCCAAAGTCGAGCAATGATACCCTTTCCCCTGAAATTATCAAAATCCTGAAAATATTTGGGTTTGGCTCATTGCTTTTGGTTTTTTTACTTTCCTTTTTCAACGAAAGAAGGGCGGACAATACAGGAGAAGGTACGACGGTGATGCGGATGACCGCTCCCGACCACTTGTATTTCAAAAATGTAAGGGCCGCTTACTACGATCGAGAAGGTAGGGAAGACGCCAAAATGACTATCTACCGATTTGGGAAAAGGGTTCAGGAAGCAGAAACTCCCTTGCTCAATTTATCGATTTTAGTCAATACACTAAAGGACGAGGCGTATATCTATATTGAGCCAACTCCGGAGGAGTTTCCCATCAAGATCAGATGGACTGCGAAAGATGGGAGCCAATCCGGTGAATTGAATTTTGACAATGGGGATAAATTTGCCCATTTTGCATTTGTGGAGGAATTGTATCCCTTGGTTTTGGCGAATCATGATTTTGAATGGTGGATTGGAGCGGAATGGAAGCCAATTCTTCAGGATGAGAAGGAAAGGGACGCCATTCGGATCACCTGCGTGGATTACTTTAAATTGATCAATAAACCAAAATAAACCCAAATGGAACTTCGAAGGATCGACAACCTGTGGAAGTTTCTAGGAATCAAAAACAACCTTCCTGTGATCCATTCCCTTGAGGATGGCATCAATTACAGATTCGTGAAGGGAGGCCTGGAACTTGTCCACCACTTTAACCCGAAATTTTTGCATCATTCCTCACTCAGATTGGAGGAGCGGGGTTTTCAGGAAAATCTGAGTTGCCACCATTATACGGCCAGCAAACTCCGGTTTGGGTTCAAGCCAAAGATTGCCTCTCCCGCGTCCAAAGTGATTTTCTTCCCAAAAGAACTGTTGTCACTCCATTCCAAGTTTGACTTGGAGATCCACAAGGACCGAAACGGGCATTTCAAGGTGGTCATTTCGCCTTTCAGTCCAAAAAACATCTATGAAATTCTCGATGCAGCCAACCTGATCAGCAGGAATCTTTGGAAGAAGAATTTCTTTGCGGAAGGGATCAGGAATTGAAATTAAAGTTCAGATTTTCTTACTTGCGCTTGTCAGGGTTGGCTTTTGCAATCTTGGACCCCGAAGGCTGGTTGATTTTTTTCCGGTGATTTATCAAGGAAAAAACCCACACAGGTATTTTTATTCTTGAAATCGACAGTAGTGGAGGCTTCACCGATGTTGGTTGCGATTGCTTTGAACTGGATAATAGACAATTTATCCTCCTTGGTAAAGGAACTGTAGAGGATTTTTATATCTATTCCTGCCAATTTTGCCTCCTCAATTTTTGCAAACATTTCTGACTTGGTGGTTTGGCCGTCAAAGGTCACCTCATATTTGTCATTGGAGCTCAATAACAGAGAATTCAGAACCAAGATCAAGGTGATTAGGGTTTTCATTTGAGTTGATATTTAACGATTACAGGATTTAAATTTTTTTGCACGTGTTGGTATATTTTTTTGACATTAGAATCGGCACCATGCGAAAGAATGATATTTTTATCCATGGCCTCAAAACTGCTCTCCTTAAAAATACCATAGAGATTATTTTTTCTGGACAATTGAGGCCAAGGAATCATGTTTTCACTTTCCAGGACTTTGAGGGGATTGAATAAATATGTTTTACTTTTCATTTTGTCAAACAACAGGCCCATGGGAATATTTTTATCATAATATACCGCCATAAAATAGGAATCAGTTTCAAGAGGTGTATTTAATCCCCATTTGAATTGATCCATCAGAATAGGTGAAAATGGGGCGATAATGGCTTCAGGAAAGGCTGATTTGTCAAATCTATTCTTGTCAAAATCCACCAGGTATCTGACCTTTTTAGCCGAACCGGTAATTTCATAGATGGTGTCGTTGAGAAACTCAGAATACAAAAAACCATTTTCGGAATGCTGGATATTTCCAAACATTGCATGGTGGTGTCTTGCTTTCCCAACAATAATTTCAAAAGGGTCGAATGTGTTGATAATCCGAAAATCCTTGTCCAAAATGAAGGTATTGTAAAAAAGAGAATCACTTTGTTGGTCATAAGCCATTCCATTTGAGTAACACAGGATTTCGTTTGCCTCACTTCTATGGATTTGGGCTGCTTGGAAGGGCAATTTATGATGACTTGAATAGCTAAAGTCCTGGTTCAGTGTAATAAGGTTACTTTTTTTATCAAGAATAATGAGTTTTTGATTTTCGTCCACAATAAAATCCGAGATGGCACCAGAGAAGTAATTCTCAGCTTCTATTTTAGGGATGTTTTTTATGAAATTTCCCTTGGGATCAAAAACTAGGATGTTTTTCTGGGATCGATTGTCGGAGTTCAATACATAAATGAAATTTGGGGTTACTTCCAATTTAGAAATAATTTGAGTCAAACTTTCTTCACCTCCATACATCAAGGGAATGTATTCGATTTCCGTCACAAAATCATAGAGGTTAAAACCATTCTCTTCGGCATCAAATACCTTGACCACGAAGGATGCTGTTTCATTTTCAAGCTTTGGCGTTTGGCAAGCAACTAAAAATGGTAGGTACAGGAGGAGGAGTATATATTTCATCAAATTTGGAGGCTAAAAATCAGATGATTTTCAAAAATTTTCATAATAATTATTTTTTATGGTTTCGCTATTGAGCTTTTCGGATGCCGCTTTAACCTTTGATTAGCGCTATCATTTAGTTTTCCAATTCTAAAAAAAAAAAACTATTTTCAAAACTTTAGTTAAAAAAAACTAAAAATTTATCAAAGAGCCTTATGTAAATTCTATGGGAAGAAATTTCAATCGTAAATCAGAACAACCTTCATAATAAATTAGGCTGTCTTAAGTATTTTCTGTTGACATAAAGAAATCTTCGTCCATAAACAACAAAGCCGTGGGATCATTTCCCACGGCTTTATTATTTCAACCCGTCTTATGCATATTTCAGGTTTAAAAAAGGAATTTTATCCCCGCCAGAAAATTGGTCCCTGCCTGTGGATAATAGAAATTTTCCGTCACCAGTTCCCTGCCACTTTGGCCTTCATTGGGGACGAAATAGCTGAAGGTATAGCCATTGGATTCGTAAAGTCTATTGAAAATATTGTTGACCAACAAAGTGACTTCCATGTTTTTCACAAACCGTGGCCTAAGGGCATAATTGAACCTAAGGTCACCTGTCCAATAGGCATCCAGTTTCCGGTTGGCATCCTGGGTATTGTCTAGAAATTGTTCGCTAACGTATTTGTAGAGAAAACTGATTTCCAAATCCTTTATGGGTTTGAAATCGATAATGGCCGCTCCGATCATATTCGGTGAAAAGGCGATGTCCACATCTGAATATTGGATTTCTTCCTGCCTGAAGTCAGCCGCCGCATAATCATCGATGTACTCGGTGAATGCCGCAATTTTGTTTCTGCTGAAGGCAATATTCCCGCCAAGGGTCCACTTCGAATTCAGACGATAAGCGCCATCCAACTCAATTCCTGCCCGATACGAATTGGCGACATTTTCCCGGATATAAGATCCAACATCATTCAACTGGCCCGTCAACACCAATTGGTCCTTATATTTCATGTAATAAAAATTGGCATTGTAGGTAAACCGCTCCTTTTGGGCACGGATACCGAATTCAATGTTCTGAAGATTTTCAGGTCTTGGCGTTTCGGTCAAGGGACTGTCCGTGAAATCCCTTCTTACAGGTTCCCGGTTGGCGACGGCATACGATGCATACCAGGTAGCACCATTTGAAGCTTCGTAGGAAAACCCGAATTTTGGATTGAAGAACCGAAATTCCTGTACCCCGGAGATGTCCCTAAGGTCATTGTTGATTCCGGTAAAGCGATAATCGATGCCCCGAAATTGGAGATCGGCAAAGAGGAACAGTCTTTCTCGGGCTTCGAAAGTGCCTTTTGCATAAATGTTCCGGTCATCTTTCACAGCAGTGTTGTCGTAGTACCGATCCCTGATCTGGGTGGATCCACTGGTGCCCATCCAGATGATTTCCCCGAAGTGGTCACCATCGTAGCGATTGGCACCACCGCCAAGTAGGACATCCCATTTTCCATCATCGGATAAATAATTAAAGGAGAATACTCCTCCAAAGAAATCATTGTCCAGCCATCTTCTCCTGATGATATCGGTTCTTGCAATGCTGGTTTCACCGATGACGATCGGTGCCAATCCATATCTAGTCAGGCGATCGTTTTTCCGGAATTGTTCATAATATCCCCTTCCGTAGGTATAATGGAGTGCGGCATTGGCCTTCCAGTTGTTGCCAAATTTACCTGCGTAGATGAATTGATAGTGGTCTTGCTGGTAATTGTCGGTTTGGTTGTCGTAGGTGTAAAGGTTGAAAGTCCTGTTGGTTTCCAATAGATTTTCAGGAACGCCTTCCCAAGCCTGGTAGGTTTTTTCTGCACCGGAAAAAACGTTTAACTTAAAGACATGGTTTTCGCCATAATACCCTCCTGAAACAAAGTAGGATTTCAGGTCAGATGATGCACGGTCAATATATCCGTCGGAACTGATCCGGGAAAGCCTTGCATCCACTGCCCATTTGTTATTCAATAGTCCCGTTCCGGCCTTAACAGTATGTCTTCTGGTGTTGAAAGAGCCAAAGGAATTGTCCACTTCGGCATAAGCTTCGTCTCGGCGGGTATCAGTTTGAATATTGAGACTTGCCCCGAAGGTGGCCGCACCATTGGTAGAAGTGCCCACTCCCCTTTGGATTTGGATATTGTCCACAGAGGAGGCAAAATCGGGCATGTTTACCCAAAATACCCCGTGTGATTCCGCATCGTTCATCGGGATTCCGTTGACGGTGACATTGATCCGGGATTGATCGGAGCCACGGATCCTGAGTCCGGTATAGCCTACCCCAGCTCCTGCATCTGAGAAACTCACCACAGAAGGCGTAAAATTGAGGAGCATCGGGAGATCCTGTCCCAAATTCAATTTGCTGATGTCCTCTTTGCTGACGTTTTTAAAGGTAGTAGGCGTGGTTTCGGAAGCTCTGGTGGCATAGACGATGAATTCCTCCGTGTATAGGTTTGTCGGAACCAAGCCGATTTCCAATGTTTCGGACAAGGGCATTTCGATTTTCTGGGAAAAACTCTCAAAACCGATAAAGGATGCTTTTAGGGAATAGGATCCTTCCGGGACGTTTTTGATTTCAAACTTTCCCTCTCGGTCTGAGGTGGTTCCTCTTCCGGTGCCTTCCAGAAATACATTGGCACCGACCAATACTTCTCCAGTGGCGGAATCCTTGATACTTCCGCTCACTTTGGTTTGAGCATATACAGCCACAAACCCCACCAGCCAAATGGCCAATGTCGTTGTCAATTTTTTCATGGTATTGATAAGATATTTACCGCTATTGCGGTGTGGTTAAACTTGGGGAAATCAAGGGGGATTTCCTTTTTATGTTTACCCTTGACCTATACAAAAATCACCGGCACAAAAAATGAAGGCACACGGATCAAGGGGATTTTCCTCCCTTCAATGCTTTCTTCTTCGTGACAATTATTCTGTATTGGTTACTCATTTCCCTTCGCCGGCATTACCTGGATCAGGTATTATGGGTATGATCTCAGCCCGTTTTTTTTAAGGCACCCCTAATGATCTAAGCCACGAATGTACTATGTCCTGCCCATTATTGCAAAAAAAAATCTTTTTAATCCATCCTTTTTAATCCTTGATGAATTGAGAGAACGCAAACTTTGGTGGGGAAATAAAAACCTTTTCTAAGGGGCAAAAAAATAAACCCCATCGGGAGCTTACTTTTTTTTTAATATTGATTTCATCCGTGAATGGATTTTGGCTTGATTTCTATTTATGTCCAAGGGCTTTCAAATGGTGCACATGTGAGGCAAAAGCCCATCTCATTTTTTCATGTTCCAAATAGGGGATGTTGTATTCCCGACAGGTTTCCTTGATGATTTTGCTGATGGCAGGATAATGGATGTGGGATACATTTGGAAACAAATGGTGTTCAATCTGAAAGTTCAAACCGCCGATCATCCAAGAAAGGACTTTATTTTTCGTGGCAAAATTTGAAGTTGTCTTCAATTGATGGACTGCCCAGTCGTCCTCAAGCTTATTCGTTACCTTATCAGGAAGTGGAAAAGAGGCTTCTTCCACCGAATGCGCAAGTTGGAATACCGTACTCAGGAAAATGCCTGTGGAAAAACCAAAAATAAGGAAGCCGATCAACCATGGAATGACCCCCACAAAATAGATCGGGATAAAGATGAACAAGATCAAGTGGGTCAATTTAAAGCTCCAGAAGGAAACATGGTCTTTCCAAGTCATTTTTTGGATCGGCATGATCCCCACTTTTTGAGTGACATATTTTTTGTAATCCGTGACAAAAACCCAGTAGAGGTACAATAAAGAATACACAAAAAGGAAATAGTAATGCTGGTATTTGTGGATTTTAAGGTGCTTTTGGTTTGGGCAAAGTCTCAAAAAAGGCCTTGCATTCATGTCGTCATCGACCTCATCGATGTTGGTGAAGGAATGGTGGACGACATTGTGCTTCGTTTTCCACATAAAAACATTCGCGCCAAGGAAATTGATGGAAACGCCTGCGAGTTCATTGATCCAGCCCTTTTTGCTAAAGCTTCCATGGGCGCCATCGTGCATGACATTGAAGCCAATTCCAGATGCGAGTCCTCCCAACAGGATACACTCCAATACGGCCAAAGTCCAATGGGGAGTGAAGAAAACCAGGTGCGCATATACCGCAATATAAGCAACGACCAAAATGATCGCTTTCAAATATAAGCCGGAGTCGCCTGTAGGTTTTGTTCCTGATTCAGAGAAATAGTTTTTTATTCGGGTTTTAAGATCTGCATGGAAAGTAGTAGCAGTATTGAATCTTGGGATTGCCATTTGATATTTATGGAATGGTGTAAATTTTTTGGACCAACAGCTGGGTGACTGAAAGCACTTGAACAAATATAAGGAATTTAGGATTTGAATCGTTCAAAATAAATCATTGAAATGGAGGAATAAGTGGAAGATGTGTCATTCTATCAAATTGACATGTAGCAAATTAACATCTTTTAAGACAGAAGGTTTTGTATTTTTTCCAGAGCGAGTGCAAATCTTTTTTCGGGAGGTCCCGATACCACAGCAAATGGGGTTTTTGAGGCTTCAATTTTTTGAAAATAGAGATTGAAAAAGTATTCTCGCATTTTCGGTTCGGGATGTTCCCTTTGGGGATCATCCTGCCAAGGGATGTCAATGTCGGTCAGAAGAATAAAATCATATTCCCTTTTTTGGAGAGTTTCGAGAATCCATTGATCGGTTTTCCCGAATTTGTGTTGGCTCCAAACCTCAATCACCAAGAGGTTGGTGTCGCAAAACAGAAAGTTTTCTGCTCTGGATTCCATCTCTTTTTCCAAGGCGATCTGTCCTTTGGCGATTTCCAAGAGGTCGGGATAGTCGTATGGCCGATCCAAGCTTTCCAGATATTCCCTTGCGTATTCCCTTACCCAAGGCGCTGAGAAATGTGCCGCCAAAGATTGGGTCAAGGTGCTTTTGCCCGTGGATTCGGGGCCAAGGATTACGATTTTTTTAAGTGGTTTCTCCATCGGTTTTGGTTGCTTTGATCCAACTCACCAAACCAATGATGGCCAGAACGGTAAAAAACAAAAATTGGAAGGAGGTCAGCAGCAATCCTTTGTAAAGATACAGTGGGACCGAAGCGATGTCCGTAATGATCCAAGCAATCCAGTTTTCCACTTTCTTTTTGGCCATCAGCCACATGCCCACAAAGGCCGTAGAGGTGGTGAAGGAATCCCAATAGGGCACATCACTGTCCGTGAAATTGGCCAAAACCAAATAGAGAAGCAGATAGGATCCCAATAACAGCAGCACCGAACGGATGATGCCGCCCTTGTCCAGCCAGGTGACCTTCAGTTCCTCCTTTCCATTCTGCGGTCTGCTCCAGAGATACCATCCATAAATGGACATCCCGAAATAGTAGGCATTGATGCCCATATCCGCATACAGTTTGAATTTTAGGCAAATATATACGTAGATCAATGTGCTGATCATCCCGGTAGGGAATACAAGGATTTTCTTCTTGATGGAATAAAATACGCTGGAGATTCCAAAAAAAACAGCCACTCCTTCCAACCAGGTCATTTGGGCCAAACCTGCTTTCAATTCTTCTATAATCCATTGCCAATCCATGTGGCGAATTAAAGCGATTTTTTTTGAATTATCTTGGTTGTTCTGGAATGAAAAAATAGTTTTTGGGTAATATTTTCAGGAGAAAATTCATTTAGGCTGTTTTTAAAACAAAAATACCCGACACTTTGGCCGGGTATTTTTTTCCAAGTTCAGAATATTGGACTTAGTTTTTATCCTCTATAAATTGTCTTTGAATCTCATCTTCTTCGAGTGATTTTTTATCCGAATTTTCATTTTCCTCTTTGAAAAAACGTCCCTGGAAAATCAGGATGATGGCCACACCGACGAAAATGGAAGCATCCGCAATGTTGAAAATTGGCCAAAGGGCAGTGTAACTTCCACCCCAAATCGGGATCCATTCGGGGATAAAACCCTCCCAAATATCAATGTAAAACATATCGATTACTTGCCCATGAAACCAAGGTGTGGGCGCATTGTAGGGTGCATTGTTCAACCAAACTCCGTAAAAGACACTGTCGATCAGGTTGCCGATGGCACCACCGAGAATCATCGAGATACAAAAGATATATCCGGAATGGACCCTTTTTTTGATCAGATAATACAGATAATATCCGATCCCGAACATGGCAATCAACCTGAATGAGGTCAGAATCATTTTTCCGTATTCAGACCCCAACTGCATCCCGAAGGCCATGCCAGGGTTGGTCGTATAGTGCAATTTGAACCAGTCACCAAAGACCTTGATCTGCCCCGGAGTGCCGAAATCCATCTCATAATGGACCAACATCTTCACCGCTTGGTCAATGATAATGATGAGTAAGGAAATACCAAAATATTTTAAATACCTCATGTGTTGCGCTTGAAGGGTACAGATTTAAGAATTTTTTAAACAATACGCGAATTCTTGACTGAAATATTAATGTCTTACGCCTTTTCGACCTTCACGGACAATTCAAAATCGTCCATATCCAATTGTATGGCATCCGATACTGTGCCGTTTACCTCCAAGGACAAAGCCTGCGTTTCTGTCTTGATGTAAAGCGCAAAGTTATCAAGTGCTGCATTCACCAAATCATCGTGTTTTGCGATTTTGATGGTGATTTTGTCCTGCACTTCAAGCCCCATGTCCTTTCTTAGATTCTGGATTCTGTTGACCAAGTCCCTTGCGATTCCTTCCTGCTTCAATTCATCTGTCAAGGTTACATCCAAGGCCACAGTCAATCCATCGCTGGAAGCAACCGACCAGCCTGGGATATCCTGCGAGGAAATCAAGACATCTTCCAAGGTCAAGGAGACTGTTTCTCCCTCCAGAGCCATTTCCAAAACCCCGTTTTTCTCTATTTGCGAAATTTCTTCCTTGCCCCAAGCATTGATGATTGCAGAAACTGCTTTCAATTTTGGTCCAAAGCGTTTTCCCAGCAAAGCAAAATTGGGTTTGACGCTTTTCACGACGATGCCGGAAGTGTCGTCTATGTATTCAATATGCTTGATGTTCACTTCAGACAGGATCAAATCTTCCACCTGTTGGATCTGGTTCTTGATTTTTTCGCTCAATACCGGGATCAGGATTTTTTGCAAAGGCTGTCTCACCTTAAGTTTTTCCTTTTTTCTCAAGGAATGGACCAAAGAAGAAATCTCTTGGGCCATTTGCATGCTCGCTTCGCCATCTGCATTGATCAAGCTTTGGTCCGCGGATTTCCAATCGCTCAAATGGATGGATTCTGCAATGTCCTGACCTGATTTTTTAGCTCCCTGGGTCAGGTTCTTGAACAACCAGTCCGAGTAGAAAGGGGCAAAGGAGGACATGAGCTGCGTCAAAGTCATGAGGCATTCATGAAGGGTTTCGTACGCAGCTTGTTTGTCTGCATTCATTTCCCCTCTCCAAAAACGTTTTCTGGCCAATCGCACATACCAGTTGGACAGATGGTCCACGGTGAAATTCATGATGGTCCGGGTGGCTTTGGTCACATCGTAATTGTCCATTGAGGATTCCACTTCTGAAATCAAGGATTGCAGTTTGGAAATGATCCATTGATCCAGTTCAGGCCGATCGGTCACTGCAGTTTTCTTATCCTCCTGATAGATGAAATGATCCAAATTGGCATAGAGGGCAAAGAAGTTGTATGTGTTTTGAAGTGTACCGAAGAACCTTCTCTGTACCTCGGTGACACCTTCCTCATTGAATTTCAGGTTGTCCCAAGGGTTGGCATTGCTGAGCATGTACCACCTCAGTGCATCGGGACCGTATTGTTTGAGGGCCTTGAAGGGATCGACGGCATTTCCAAGACGTTTGGACATCTTGTTGCCATTTTTGTCTAATACCAAACCGTTGGCAATGACATTTTTGAAAGCCACGCGATCAAACAACATCACCGAAATGGTGTGCAAGGTAAAGAACCATCCCCTGGTTTGATCGACGCCTTCGGCAATGAAGTCGGCAGGATAGTTGGCTTTGAAGATTTCCTCGTTTTCGAAAGGATAATGCCATTGCGCATAGGGCATGGCGCCTGAATCGAACCAGACATCAATCAAGTCCAGTTCACGTTTCATTTTTTCTCCCTTGGAAGAGACCATGATCACGTCGTCCACAAAAGGTCTGTGCAGGTCGATTTCTTTTCCCGCATAAGGATTGGCGGCCATAAATCCCTTTTCGACGGAAATGGCGATCTCTGCATTGAGTTCCGCAATGGAACCGATGCATTTTTCCTCCAGACCATCCTCTGTTCTCCAGATGGGCAGTGGTGTTCCCCAAAACCTTGAGCGGCTAAGGTTCCAATCCACCAGATTTTCCAACCAATTTCCAAAACGACCTGTGCCGGTGGCTTCCGGTTTCCAGTTGATTGTTTTGTTAAGTTCCACCAATCGGTCCTTGTAAGCAGTGGTTTTGATAAACCAGCTTTCCATGGGATAGTAAAGGATCGGTTTGTCCGTTCTCCAGCAATGCGGATAACTGTGCTCGTATTTTTCGACCTTAAAGGCCTTGTTTTCATTCTTTAGGATAATCGTGATGATGACGTCGGTGCTTTTGAAGTCCTTTGCCTGCTCATCATCATTGGTGTAGTTTTTTACATAAAAATCATTCACACCATATTCTTTATGGGCCACGATCTCATGTTCTTTCATTTTATCTGCCAGATATTCACCCACTATAGGGAGAAATTTACCTTGCTTGTCCACCAATGGAACTTCGTTTCCGTTTTCGTCTTTCACAAATAGTCCTGGGACATTTTGCTGGGTCAAGGTCCGAAAGTCATCCGCTCCGAAGGCTTTGGCGAGATGGACGATGCCACTGCCATCCTCAGTGGTCACATAATCCCCTGAAATCACCGTAAATGCAGGGTAAGGCAATGAAAGGCCATCTATCGGAAACAATTGCTCATACTCCAGACCCAAAAGTTGGGCTCCTTTGTATTCTTCCACGATTTCGTAGGGGATCAATTTGTCCCCTGGGGTGTAATCCGAAAGGGAAATTTCCGATGCTTTTGGATTGAAAAATGCAGCCATTCGGGCTTTGGCAAGGATGACCGAAGCAGGAGCAAAGTTGTAGGGATTGAATGTTTTGACTTTTACGTAATCCAGTTTTTCCCCGATCGCCAGGGCTGAGTTGGAGGGTAAAGTCCAAGGGGTGGTGGTCCAGGCAAGTAGATAGGTATTTTCCTCTCCTTTCACTTTGAACTGGGCAGTAATGGAAGTGTCCTTCACATCCCTGTAGCAACCGGGTTGATTGAGTTCATGCGAACTCAGACCCGTACCTGCCGCTGGGGAATAGGGCTGTATGGTGTAGCCTTTATAGATCAGTTGTTTTTCGTAGAGTTTTTTGAGCAAACTCCAGACGCTCTCGATGTATTCGGGTTCGAAGGTGATGTAAGGGTCGTCCAGATCCACCCAATAGCCGATTTTCTCGGTCAAGTCATCCCACTCGTCCTTGAAGCGCATGACGGTTTCCCGGCATTTTCTGTTGTATTCTTCTACGGAGATTTTCTTGCCGATATCTTCCTTGGTGATCCCAAGTTCCTTTTCTACTTGCAATTCCACAGGAAGTCCATGGGTATCCCATCCGCCTTTCCGCTTCACCTGAAAACCTTGGAGCGTCTTGTACCGACAAAACACATCCTTTAAGGTTCGGGCCATCACGTGGTGGATTCCTGGAGTTCCATTTGCAGAGGGGGGGCCCTCAAAAAAAGTGAATGTTTCAGCTCCTTGCCTGTTTTCGACAGATTTGGCAAAAATGTTGTTTTCTTTCCAGTATTGAAGAACACTCTCCCCTATTTCGGGGTAATCTACTTGTTTGAACTCCTGGTATTTTTTCACGATTTTCAGTAGGGTTTCATTGATTTGACCACCAATGGCACTTGGGAAATCCCCCAGTGGAGCAAAGCGGCGTGATTTTATTTGACTCGGTCATCTTTCCCATCAATTCATCAGGAAAAGAATAACCCTTTCAAAAGCAGGCACAAAGTTAAGAGATTTTGGTTGTTTAACCCGTGTTCTGCATTACCAATTCTATTTCAGCCCAAAATTGCCTATTAATCAGTCAGTTGCTCACAATTTTTGACTTCATTGTGATAGGAATTGGCAATGTTCTTTGGACAGTCTGATTTTCTTGCAGTTTCAACCCCATTGGGGAAACCAATGCCTATTTCGGGTTTTAGGTGAAATGGGTTGATAAATGATGCGTGGGGTCTCTGCAAGCAAGCGATTGATGCAGACAAATATGCAAAAGAAAGTGGGATTTGGCCTCTGTAAAACGATCGTCCGTGTCACAGCCATAGAGATGTACTCCCGATTGCGCATTTTTGCATTTCCTCCCCTACAATTCCTTTTCGGGGTATTCAGATTTTGACCTTAAGGTTTCAACCAAATATCATTACTTATACGCCCGGCAAGGCGATTCCTTTTACCCTTCTGTAAAAGGAGAGGGCATGCTTATCGGTCATTCCGGAAATGAAATCGACCAAGGCACGCAGCATGGGATAAGGGTTTACGTGTGATTCCCAACCTTCCAAAGGAAAACCTTCCGGAAGCAGTCTCAGGATGCTTTTGTCTTTTCCGGAAAACAGATCCGTTTGGTAAAACTTATGGTTAAGCGCTTTTGAAAACACCTCCAACAGTCCATCCAAGACCTGAAAACCAGCAGCCTCTTTTTCCAAGACGGGAGAGGAGCGGTAGATTTTTTCAATGGAAATCCTGGAGATTTTGGCAAGGGATTCACTGGAGGGAATAATGTCTGTCAAGGCGCGGTCAAATGTGCCAAGAAGCATTTCGGCTTCATTGGATTTGAAGGCTTCCACACATTCCCGGATCAACTGATTGATCGCCATTGCCCGTAGAATGGCGAGTTTTTGAGAATTCGTGGGATAACCTTCCAGTTTTTTTGGATCAAAACGGTCTCCAAGAATCTCGGCCAAAAGCGCAACACTTTCTTCAAGGCTGACCAAACCCAAGGTACAGCCATCTTCCAGATCGATGATGCTGTAGCAAATATCATCTGCAGCCTCTACCAAAAAGGCCAAGGGATGCCTGTGCCAGGTGCCGTTTCCCCAACTTGAAATGCTGAGTTTTTCGGTGAGGTATTTAAAATCCTCCATTTGATCCGAGAAAAAACCATATTTCTTTTGGCTTTTTCTTTCTGGATCTTTTGCCGAAACAAGAGCAGGTCTGGGGTATTTGGTGAATGCCGCCAAGGTGGCAAAGGAAAGTTTCAGTCCGTTGATATTCGACAGCAACATGCGAAACCCTTGGGCATTTCCTTCAAAATTGCAGAGATCAGCCCATTGTTCGGGTTTGAGGTGTTCGTTCCACACCTTTCCATAGGGATGGAATTTAAAAAAATCCGAAATCGCGTCTTCTCCCGCATGGCCAAATGGTGGGTTTCCAATATCATGGGTGAGGGCGGCGGCTGCCACAATGGAGCCGATATCAGAGGAGCTGATTTGGTTTTCTCCCAAGACCGGGTATTTCTGGATGAGGTATTCGCCAACGGATTTCCCCAGAGACCTTCCCACACTGGATACCTCCAGGCTGTGGGTGAGCCGTGTATGGACAAAGTCATTTTCGGGAAGGGGGAATACCTGTGTTTTGTCCTGGAGATTTCTAAAAGGGGCCGAAAAAATAATCCGATCATAATCTTTCTCAAATTCACTCCTGAATTGATCATTACCCGGTTTTGAGGGGTATTTTGGATCAAATCTTCCCAAGGCCAATAACTTTTCCCATTGCATCATCGCCAAAAATACTAAAGCTGGGAAATAATGGCAGAATCTTTTGGGAAAAAATAGAGGTTTATTTTTTGTGGCATCAATATTGGCGATAAAAAGTTCGATCATCCAAATGAAACCAACAATATGAAAAACCTTCTCAAAAATGCAACCTTTGGCATCATGCTCCTTGTTTTGGCGGCATCCTGCGATTCAGAAAATTCAAACACCCCACAGGGGAAAACCCAAGTCAACATTTATATGGTAGATGCTCCTGCCGACTATGATGAAGTATGGGTGGAAGTTCTTGCTGTCAAACTTCTTCTCAAAGGAGAAAAGGAAGAGAATGATGCGGCATGGATCAATATCAATCAACAAAGTGAAAACCAAAAAATCAACCTTCTTTCTTTAGTTGGAAACAATGACGTTTTCCTAGGTGGAGTTGAAGTGCCCTCAGGAGAAATTTCCCAGATTAGATTGGTGTTGGGTTCCGATAATTATATCATTCAAAATGGCAAAAAAATTGAATTGAAAACCCCTAGCGCCCAGCAAAGCGGCTTGAAACTAAAAATCAGCCAAAAATTGCAGCCAGGAGTGGACCATGACCTTGTCTTGGACTTTGATGCTGGAAAATCCATAGTGAAAGCCGGAAACTCCGGCCAGTATATCCTTAAGCCCGTCATTCGGGTGATCGCTGAAGGATCCGCTGGGATTCAGGGAATCGTTTTGCCACTCAATGCCGATCCCATCATTTTGGGAATTGTGGGACAGGATACGGTTTCTACTTTTACGGATGAGAATGGCTACTTCAAATTGAGAGGCCTAAAGGCCGGGAATTACATTGTGGTCATCAACCCGAAAGTTCCTTATGAGCAGTTGGTGATATCACCGGTCCAAACCACTATGGGAGAGACCAAAACAATTTCCACGGTGAATTTGAGTACCAAATAACAAAATACAGAACCCTCGGATAGATATCCGAGGGTTATTTTTTTCAAGGCTTTTGAAATGTGTGGTCTAATTTGACATTCTTTCATAAATTTGGACTGTGAAAAACAAGCTGCTCTCTATTTTTATCCTCTTTTTTCTTTTCAATTCCTGCACCACAGAAGATGCAGAAAGGTCCAAGGCACTTGTCAACATTTATTTGGTCGACTCCACGGTTTCCTTTGAAGAAATTTGGGTGGAGTTATTGGGAGTCGAAGTCCAGGTCACGGGTACACGGGGCCAAGATAATGCCAATCCGGAATTTCTCCCTTATACGCCTTCCGAAAAAAAGGTCAACTTGAGTGCATTGCTCGCGGGCAATCAACTCTTGGTTGGCAGGGGAGAGTTTATGCTGGGCGCCATCACCAAAATGACCTTAAAGCTGGGAACCGACAATTACATCCTTAGGAAAGGGGTGAGAACCCCATTGGTTTTTAAGGATTCCGAAGGGGCTTCCCCGTCTGTTTCAGGAAACTTTAACCTGTCCCCAGGAATTTCCCATGACTATTATTTGGATCTGAACCTGGATCCAAGTGCGGCAGCTGGGTCAGGAATAAACCGAACCATCAATCCAAAAATCCAGGCTTTTTCAAAACTTGAAACAGGAGAAATCGGTGGGACTTTGGTTCCAAGAGGTCTCAAGGCGATTCTCTTTGCGATCCAAAATTCTGACACGATAAGAACAAGCGTAGATTCCCTTGATGCCGGAAAATTTCTTTTCCGAGGATTGAACGGGAAGTATTTTCTTCTTATTCATCCGACCGACGTTTCCTATAAACAGGTGAAAGTGGACTCCGTCCTAGCCGTTCCGGGAAAATCAACCGCTTTGGGAACCATAACCCTTGAAAAAATAAAACCTTAATTCCCCTCCTTTGAAAATACATGAAATCCATATGCGAAGGGCCATGGAGCTGGCGGAATGGGGTTTGGGAACTGTCAGTCCCAATCCCATGGTCGGCTGTGTCATTGTCCATCAGGAAGAAATCATCGGAGAGGGTTATCATAAATATTATGGAGGCCCTCACGCTGAAGTCGTCGCCATCCAATCGGTCCAAAACCAAGAGCTATTGACGGAATCCACGGTTTACGTAACCTTGGAACCCTGTGCCCACTGGGGAAAAACCCCTCCTTGTGCCCATCTTTTGGTGGAAAAGCAAGTAAAAAAAGTGGTGATCGGTGCCGTGGACACCAATCCATTGGTAGGGGGAAAGGGGATTAAAATATTGAAGGACGCTGGAGTGGAGGTAATTACAGGGGTTTTGGAAGAAGAGCTCCGTTTTCAAAACAGGCGGTTTTTTACTTTTATCGAAAACCAGCGGCCTTATGTGATCCTGAAGTGGGCCCAGTCCCAAGATGGATTTGTGGCCAGAGAAAATTTTGATTCCAAATGGATCAGCAATCCCTACAGCAGACAAATGGTACATCGCTGGAGAGCCGAAGAAGACGCCATCATGGTGGGCACCAACACGGCCAAATATGACAATCCTAAATTGAATGTAAGGGACTGGGACGGTAAAGATCCGTTGAGAATCGTCATTGACAAAAAACTTGAACTGGACAAAAGTTTGGCTCTTTTCGATCAAGGCCAAGCCACTATCTGTTACAATTTCCTAAAGAATGAGACTTTCGACAACCTCGAATATGTGAAGTTGGAGGATGGATTTCAGATTTCGGAGATCTTGGAAGATCTCCGCAGCAGAAATATTCAGAGCTTGATCGTGGAAGGAGGCAGTTATTTGCTGGGCAAATTTATCGAAAGCGAACTTTGGGACGAGGCAAGGGTGTTTACTGGTGTTGCCAGTTTTGGAGGAGGGATTCCTGCACCGGCAATTTTAAAGCATAAACATCTAGAAAGTGAAATTATGGGGGATCGCCTCCGGGTTTTTTACAAAAGTTAACGCATATGTCAGAATCAATATTCATTCCTACCGCTGCCAACAAGGCTGAAAAATATGCGGCCATACTGCCACAAATAGAAGCGCTGATTTCAGACGAAACGGATCTGATCGCCAACCTTGCCAATATTTCCGCCGTCTTGAAAGAGGCTTTCGGTTTTTTTTGGGTAGGTTTTTATTTGGTCAAAGGGGAGCAATTGGTGCTCGGCCCTTTCCAGGGACCCTTGGCCTGTACCCGGATCGGATTGGGGAAAGGCGTTTGCGGTGCAGCATGGAAAGAAGGAAAAACCCAATTGGTTCCGGATGTGGATGCATTCCCGGGACACATTGCCTGTAGTTCGGCTTCCCGTTCTGAGATTGTTTTGCCGGTTTTCAAGGATGGGAAAGTATTTTTGGTGATGGACATTGACAGCGATCAGCTCAATGACTTTGATGAAGTGGATGCTGATTGGCTCGAAAAATTGATGAGAATGGTCGAGGCCGTTTTGTAAGACAAACCATTCTCTTGTCGAAAAAAAAATCTGGACTTCCAAAGAGGTCCAGATTTCAACAATCTTTTTTACAATCAATTTTATTTCACTTCCCATTTTTCACTGTGTTTTGGCTCAAAAGCCAGCATTCTGTCAAAAATTTCTCCTGGATCAGAGGATACAATCAACAAATCCATTTGGGCTTGGTGCAGAAATCCTTCAGCGGCTGAATGTTCCAAAAAACCAATCAATTTATCGTAATAGCCATTGTAATTGTATAAAGCCAATGGCTTGCTGATATAGGCCAGTTGGTTCAATGTCATGATTTCGAAAAGTTCTTCAAATGTGCCTATTCCTCCCGGCATGGCGATGAAGCCATCTCCCTTTTCAGCCATCAGCCATTTTCGGTCGCGCATGGTCTCCACCACGATCAACTCGGTACATCCCCTGTGGGCAACTTCGATGTCGACGAGTTTTTGGGGGATAATGCCAATGACATCCCGGCCGGCCTTCAACATTTCATCTGCGATCACGCCCATCAGTCCCACATTCCCGGCGCCATAAACCAAGGAAAGATTTCTTTTGATCATTTCTTGAGCGAGTTCTTTTGCGCCTTGGGCGTATTCTGGATTTTTCCCCTTATTGGATCCGCAGTAAACCGTGATTTTTTTCATGCCTGTGTTTTTGAATTTTTCAAATGTAAAAATTTCCATCCATTTCCATCCATTTTTGGCAGGGAGTCTTTCCAATAAAAAAATCCCTAATTTTGTGTCATGAAAATCTGCTTTGCGACCAACAACAAGAAAAAAATAGAAGAAGTGAAGGCTGCTTTAGGGGCTACATTCACGATCGTTTCATTGGAAGAAATCGGCTGTCTGGAAGAATTGCCGGAAACCGGAGATACCCTTGACCACAATGCATTTCAAAAAGCCAGGTATGTAAAAGAGCATTATGGGGTGGATTGCTTTGCCGACGATACTGGCCTGGAGGTGGACTTCTTGGCCGGTGCACCTGGGGTTTATTCCGGTAGATTTGCGGGCGAACCCAGAAGTGATCAACGCAACGTCGATTTATTGTTGGAAAAAATGCAGGGGACGGAAAATCGTTCGGCCAGATTCAGGACCGTTATTGCGCTGATCTTGGAAGGAAAAGAATATTCCTTTGAAGGGATTGCGGAGGGTGAAATCACCGAAATCAGGACAGGTGTAGGAGGTTTTGGCTATGATCCGGTCTTTAAACCACAGGGTTACGAAAAGACATTTGCAGAATTGAGCATGGAGGAAAAAAACATTATCAGCCATAGAGGCATCGCGGTGCAAGCTTTATCAAGGTTTTTAAAATAAATCCCTACTTTTGTGCCCAATGAATAAACCATTTATTGTCGGAATCACGGGAGGGAGTGCCTCTGGAAAAACGCTCTTTTTGGACAAGCTTCTGAATTCCTTTGAACCCAATCAGGTTTGTCTGATTTCGCAGGACAATTATTACAGAGCACGCCATCTGCAACCGGTGGATGATAAAGGGGTCCATAATTTTGACACTCCCCATTCGATCGATTTTGAGCAGTACGCCGATGATATCCGAAAAATACAAGCAGGTGAGTCTGTTTTTCGACAGGAATACACTTTTAACAACCCGAACAAAAAGCCGAAAATACTCGAATTTGCGCCCGCACCGGTGGTCGTAGTGGAGGGGATATTTGTCTTGTATTATCCTGAATTGGCAAATTTGTTGGACTTGAAGGTTTTTATTGATGCCAAGGAGTACATCAAGCTCAAAAGAAGGATTGTAAGGGACAAGGTCGAAAGGGGATATGACCTGGATGATGTCCTTTATCGCTATGAAAAGCACGTGATGCCCACTTACGAAAAGTACATTGAGCCTTTCAAACATGATGCGGATCTCATTGTCACCAACAACCACAATTTCGACAAAGCCCTAGACGTGATCAAGACCTACCTGAGATCAAAATTGGGTTTGTGATTTAACCTATTGATTATAAGCGGATTGAAATCCCGCCTTTTTGATTTTTCCGGAAAGAGATTTTTTATACTTTTGTCATGTTAAAATATTAAATTTTTCTATATTTGCAGCCCATGAACAAAATTGAGGACCATAAAACCCTTTGGAAACAACGCATCACCCTAATGATGGTGTTGCTGTTTTGTAGCCTGATTTCAGGGGTGGAATACTTTCCTCAGGAAGATGCCACAGCTTCGGTTGAAGTATCTTCAGATCCGGATGCGAGTTCAGATGCACAAACCTTCCTCAATGTAGCAGTGGATGCGGTGGTGCCATTTGTGACCACACTTTCCCAGCAAATTTTTTATTTGATATACGAAAACATCAGCTTAGCCTCTCAAATTTCTTTTGAGGTTCCAAGCAGTACACCTTTCACCAATCCATTTTTGAAAATTCTCTTCGAGAGAATTATTTCACCCAATGCTCCCTGATTCTTTCCAGTGAGTTTTATTGTTTCTCGGCAATGAGAAAATCGAATGCGTTCAATTAAAAAACCAATCCAAACTTAATTATAATATGCAAAACAAAGGCATTATTGTGTTTTTGACAGTAATCATTACAGCGCTTTGCCTGTATTACCTGTCATTCACATTTGTATCCAGTAGAATCCAGCAAGATGCTGTGGACTACGCTACGGATGAAGTCGGCAACGTTGACTTTTCCAAAAAACAATCGTATCTGGATTCTATCTACAGACAGCCCGTCTATAGTTTCTTGGGTGCAAAATATACTTATCAGGAAATAAAGGAAACGGAATTGGGTCTTGGCCTTGACCTTCAAGGAGGAATGCACGTAACCCTGGAAGTTTCTCCTATTGAAATCGTAAAAGGACTTTCAGGAAACAGCAAAGACCCCGCCTTCAATGCCGCTTTGGAAGAAGCCCAGGAATTTGCCAAAACCAGCAACCAGAAATTTGTGGATATCTTCTACAACTCTTGGAAAAGCAAAGCACCGGGAAAAAACCTGAATACCATTTTCGCAACTGCTGCGAACAGAGGCAGGATTTCCTTGGAATCTTCCGACAGTGAAATCCTTTCCATCATTGATGCAGAGGTTGAAAATGCCATCGAGCGTTCTTTCAACATTTTGAGAACAAGGGTGGATCGTTTCGGTACTTCCCAGCCCAATATTCAAAGAATTCAAGGTTCTGGAAGAATTCAAATTGAACTTCCAGGTGTGGATAACCCAGAAAGGGTAAGGAATCTACTTCAAGGCGTGGCCAAGCTGCAATTTTGGGAAGTGGCAGAAACAGGTGAATATTTGCCTGGATTGGAAGCTGCCAACAGTTTACTGGTGACTGAAGCCATTAGCAAAAAAGCCACATCGACAACCCCAGCAGAAGCTGTGGAATCGGAAAGCAGTGATTCCACTGATTTGGAAAAACAACTTTCCCAGACTGTTCCGGCTGATGATTTTTCTTCGCAGGTTTCCCCTATCTTTTCTTTGACCAAAGCCAATTATGGTTTGGTCTATGACATCAGGGATACGATTGCCATCAATAGGATTTTTGCAAGAGAAGATGTGAAGGCTGTTTTGCCTCGGGATGTAAAATTCCTTTGGGCAGTGAAGCCGCAGAAAGCGGACGGACTTGAATTGCTGGAGCTTTTTGCAATAAAAGTGAGCCGTTCTTCCGACCAAGCACCTCTTGAGGGAGACGTAGTGACGGATGCAAGACAGGTATTGGATCAGACTTCCCGCCCTGCGGTAAGTATGCAGATGAATGCTGAAGGTGCTCGTAAATGGAGAAAATTGACTGCCGACAATACAGGTAGAAGGATTGCCGTAGTCTTGGATGATTATGTGTATACTGCGCCAAACGTGCAGGGTGAAATTCCATCCGGACAATCCGAGATCACAGGTAACTTCACGATGGAAGAAGCAAAAGATCTTGCCAATATCCTGAAGTCCGGTAGCCTTCCAGCACCGACCAAAATCGTAGAAGAAGCCATCATTGGCCCAACTTTGGGTAAAGAAGCGCAAAGTCAAGGTGTGATTTCCATGGTGGCAGGTTTGGTATTGGTGGTGCTATTTATGGTAGCCTATTATGCCAAAGGCGGTTTTGTTGCAATTGCAGCATTGATATTCAACATTTTCTTTATTCTGGGTATTCTTGCCCAATTGGGTGCTGCGCTGACCTTGCCAGGTATCGCGGGTATTGTCTTGACGATAGGGATGTCCATTGATGCAAACGTCTTGATTTTTGAAAGGATCAAGGAGGAAATCAAAAATGGAGAAGGCCTTATGGCTGCCATCAACCAAGGTTATAGCAAGGCATTCAGTGCTATTCTTGACTCCAACGTAACTACCTTCCTGACAGGATCCATCCTGTACGCTTTAGGTCAAGGGCCTGTAAAAGGCTTTGCGATCGTTTTGATGATCGGTATCGTTTGCTCTTTCTTCTCCTCTGTATTCATTACAAGAGTAATTGTCTATTGGATGACCAAAAAGGGTGACCAAAGCAAGATTTCTTTCACCACTCCATTCTCCAAAAACCTTTTTGGATCCTTGAATATTGATTTCTTGGGCAAAAGGAAGGTTGCTTACCTGATTTCTACCGGAATCATCATTGTCGGTCTTGCGATTGCATTGATCAGTGGATTGAAGTTCGGTGTTGATTTTACGGGTGGTAGATATTATATCGTGGAGTTCTCCGAGCCAGTAGTAGCCTCTGACCTCAAAGTTGGTTTGGACAGCGAATTTGACGGTTCCATTGAAGTCAAAACCTATGGGGGTAACAATATCCTGAAGGTAACCACTTCCTACCTCATCAATGAAGACGATGACGCCGCCAATTCCGAAGTGGAAAACAAAATCAAAGAAGGGATTGCTACAGTGACAGGTCTGCAGTATACAGACAATGTCAGCACCATGAAGGACAATCAATTCAGTATCACCGGTTCATCCAAAGTGGGAGCAACTGTGGCAGATGATATCAAGAAATCTTCTGCTGAGGCCATGTTTTTTGCCTTGGTGGCCATCTTCCTGTACATCTTGTTGAGGTTCCGTAAGTGGCAATTCTCGCTTGCGGCCATCATCGCCTTGATTCACGATATTCTTTTCGTGGTTGCAGCGTTTGCCATCGCAAGTGCATTTGGCGCGACATTCGAAATTGACCAGGTCTTTATCGCTGCGATGCTGACTGTGGTAGGTTATTCGATCAATGATACCGTGATCGTGTTTGACAGGATCAGGGAAAACATTGAGAACAGGGGTACTACCAAACTTGTGAAGATGTTTAATGATGCCATCAACCAAACCATGGCCAGAACCTTGATCACTTCGGCGACCACCTTGATCGTGGTGATTGTCCTGTTGATCTTCGGTGGTGAAGTATTGAGGGGCTTCTCCTTCGCTTTATTTATCGGTGTCTTGGTAGGAACTTATTCTTCCATCTACATAGCGACCCCTGTGGTTGTGGATTTGATGAAGCGTGAAATGGAAAGCGAAGCCAAAGCCGAACTTTCAAAAAAGGCTGTTTAGACTTTGAAATAATTGGAAAAAAAGAGGGTTTGTTTCTACAAACCCTCTTTTTTTTATGAGATTTTGGCAATAAACGAAAAAAATACCCTGAACAGGGTATTTTTTTCGTTTTCATAAAAGCCTATCTTTCAATCGTAACAAAAGTACGCTTGATGATTTCAAATCTGTATCTTATTTCAATAGGCTTTAGTTTGGTTGCCGCCTTCGTTTTTTATGGCATTCAAACTAAAAATCAGGATAAAACCCAAATAATAATTTTGGGCATTCTTGGATTGGTTTTTTCAATGGAATTCGTAGGGGCCTATACTGCCTCAAAGGGAATCAACAATTCACTGCTGTATAATATTGGGTGGGTTTATCTTGAATCGATGCTGTTGTTGTTTTATTTCTTGAAAATCGAGAAAAATTCAAATTTCAAAAAGGTAATCGAGAACATCACTTATGGCATTCTGATTTGGGGTTTGATCAACACTGTTTTTTTTCAATCCATTTCCAGCGTTTTTCAATTCTATTCCTTGCTTCCTTTTTCAGCCCTTATCATATTTCTTTGTCTAAGATTCCTGGTGAAGGTTTGGAATTTTGAGATTTTCAGCGACTCACTCCTCATCAGTCTACCCCATTTTTGGATCGTTGTAGGGATGCTTTTCTTTTATCTGGAAGCAACCATTTTCTTCGGGATGTTTCAATTTTTTCCTGAACAAGTAATTGAATCGATCAAGATGTTAGGTTCTTTGAATCGGTTTCTGGCAGGAATAATGTACCTGTTTTTCGGACTTTCTTATTTTATCCCGTATTTTACAAGCAAAAAAATCAATTTTAACACATAAAATCATATGTTTCACGTTTTTTAGGCTTGTCTATAATGGATCAATAAAGTATCTTCGGGAAAAAAAGCCATGGACCACAAGGAACTGGAACTTTTCAGGAAAGCCTACGACAAATCTGTCAAAAAATGCATAAAAGGAAAAGGTAAAAACGGAAGAGACATTGAGGAGCAATCGAACTGGGTTTGGTTCGATCGTGCGGTCATTGAAGAACTTTTGGCGATGACGGATCCTCAAACAGGAGGCATCAAAATGTATTTCGGCCAGTATGATGAAAATAATATAGAGATGCTGCCTAAGGACCGGAAAAACCGGGAGGAGTATATAGGCAGAATTTCCCTTGCCCTGGCGGCCTCCAACAAAACAGAGGCGGGTTTTGAAGACATCGCCTTACCGGATTCCAATAAGGAAGAAGGTTTCTCCCCTTCGAGATCTGGTGGAGGGATAGAGAACGGAGGAACAATTTGCCCCCCGGATTGTAAACCACAAGATACGTAGGAATGGAGTATCTTACCTGGTATCATTATGGGGTTTTATTGGGAATGTTTTTGAGTTTGCCTGCATTCTTCATCAAGAACCATGCTTATCGGAAACCGCATCTGATCATTTTTTGGGTGCTGGTGATGATAGCTGTATGGGAAATAGTTGGTATAAATATAGCCAGGAGAGGAATCAATAATTCTATTTATGCTAATCTCATTTTTGTTTATACGGAAACGCTGTTGTTGCTCTATTTCTTTTCTTTGATTTTTCAAGAAAGAAAAATCAAAGAAATCATTTTAATTTCAGGCCTTTTGTTTGTTGCCTGGGGCTTTATCAACTCGTTTTTTATTGAATCAATTTTATTTTTTCAGACTTATTCCTTTGCCATGGGAAGTTTGGTGTTGATCGGATGGTGTATTTATTTTTTTTACGGAATCCTTTATAAAGATTGGTACGCCGAAAAGAACCTGCTAGGTGTCCCGATGTTTTGGATTGTTTCCATGATTCTGTTTTTTTATTCCTGTTCCTTCCTGTATTTCTCCTCCATGAGGATGATTTTTGAAATGGACCGGGAATTAATGCTTCAGATTCGCAATTTAAACCGAATTATTAGTGTATCAATGTACCTGGTTATGGGGCTTGCTTTTTATGCCCCTTTGATTTTTAAGGAAAAACAAGAGTCTTTACCTCGCTAATGAGATAGGTAAATTTTCTCATATTCGTAATTCTTAGCAGGGCTTTCAAAAATCAATAAATTTTATTTTCTAATAGGATATGACCTGAAATTTTTCCCTGGTGATATGAATCATGTTCATTTTTAAATAATTGAAAAATGAGTGTTATTTGAAGAACAGCACTTCAACCCGAAACATGCAGTAGGTTTCCTAAGGGGTGTTGAAACTGCAAGAAAATCAGACTAATTGGAGAATAAGGTGTAGTACCGATATGGTGAAGTCAAAAACAATAAACAAAGAATGATTATTAAGTAATTCTTGAATGGAATTGGAAGTGCAAAAAAAAACGGGTTAAAAGGAATGGCAAAAGGGGAGGACCTTAATCCTCCCTCCTTTGCCAATATAAATAACTGCTTTTAATAAGCCTAAGAGAATATCAGTTCACCTTCGCTGATTTTCGTTTTTTTAAATTCCGAAACAGCGGAATCCGGCCCGGATTACATTCAGGTGGACACAAAGAACCCCCATTTTAAAAGAAGCCGGAAGGACCAGGTATCTCATTTTTTTCACAGGATGCCAGCACCACGGTTAACCTACCCACTAGGTTTTCTTTCAAATGTGAGAGCTCTTTAGGTATGATTTTATTCGTCATACTGGCCCAAAAATAACCTGATACCGCCTTCTTCCAGATCCGTATTTTCCAGAAGATACGCTACTTTTTTTCTGCTAAACCAAATTGATCTGGTTTCCATGAAAGTCCAATTCAGGATTTCCTTTTCCTACGCTTTTAGCATAGGCGCTTTTCATTTTTTTGAATTTTTTGATTTTCTTGTTGTAAAGGTTTAAAACAATAGTTATGAGGTAAAAATAAATTTTCTGTTTTTAAAATTATATCTTTAGCAATCATTTTTATCTGGTAATTTAAACAACAATTTCACTGGACAAATCATAAAATGGAAAAAGACGGTAAGGACCTGTTTGTAGTCATCCTCTTGGGATTTTTTTTGATGCTCTTTATGGTTTCCTTTATTGTCATCATAGTTGTCATCCACCGGAAGCGACAGGTTCAAAATCAACAAAAGATCCTAAACCTTAAGGCAGAATATGAGAAAACAATACTCAATGTGGAGCTCGAAATCCAGGAAGAAACCTTGGGATACGTTGGAAGAGAACTCCATGACAACATCGGTCAGTTGCTTTCACTTACCAAACTGAACCTGAGCAGTTCCAAACCCGAGAAAATCCAGGAAGGCCGCCATTTGATCGGAATGGTCATCAAGGAAGTAAGGGCACTTTCCAAGACGCTGAATTTAGATTGGGTCGAGGGCATAAGCTTGGGAGAGTACTTTCAAAAAGAACTCAATAAATTGGATCAAATAGGATTTTGCAAAACACAATTCAAGGTGGAAGGGCAGGAAATAAAGTTGATCAAGGAAAAAAAATTGGTTTTGATCCGGGTTTTCCAAGAATGCCTGAACAATGCCGTGAAACATTCTGAAGCGCAACTTATCCTGGTGTCCATGGTGAATACATCAGATTGCCTCGAACTCACGTTCAAAGATGATGGAAATGGTTTTGATCTTTCCGTTCCTTCCTCAGGTTTGGGTTTGCTCAATCTCAGTAAAAGAATGGAGACTATTGGTGGGAAAATGGTCATTCAAACGAAAAGAGGAACCGGCACCGAAATAAAACTAACCTTGCCATTATCGATTGCATAGCCTATCTTTTCCATTCGTTATGACAAAAATGATAAAGATAGTATTAGCAGACGATCATAAATTGTTTGCCAAGGGGATTGCAAGCCTCTTGGAAGAGGAGGAGGATTTTCAGGTAATTGCGACCTTCGAGAATGGATTGGATCTGGTGAGTTTTGTTGAAAACAATCCTTATGATTTGATCCTGACCGACATCAACATGCCGGGATTGGACGGCGTGGGTGTGATTCAAGCAGTCAAAGTAAAAAAGCCCAAGTCCAAAATCATCGTTTTGTCCATGTATGATGATGAACATCTTTTTAAAAAATGCCAAAAATTAGGAGCAAGTGCTTATATCCTAAAGGATGCAGATCCTGATGAATTGATCTATACCATCCGCGAGGTCATGGAAAATACCCATGTAATGAATTTCCAAAAAGTACTTTTTCAAAGTGATGATGTCTATTATGGAGATTCTTTCAAGGAAAAATTCAAATTGACAAAAAGAGAATTGCAGATTCTCAAGATGATCATAGATGGTAAAATCAACAAGGACATCGCCGAAGAACTTCACCTCAGTCCACTGACCGTGGAATCCCATCGAAAAAAAATCCACAAAAAACTCGGAGTAAGCTCTGTCATCGAATTGGTAAGGATGGCAATGGACATGAATCTCTGACAACTAATAATTAAAAAACACATGAATAAAATCAAAACTGCCTTGGTCGGCTTTGGTTCCGTCGGGGAAAAAATGCACGCTCCCCTGATTTCTGTTTGCAAGGACCTTGAATTGGTCGCCGTGGTGGAAAGAAGCCAAGAAAAGTCAAAGGGGAAATATCCTCAAGTCCAAATTTTCAAAACCTTTGAAGCTCTGCTCGCCTCTGATTCAGTGGATTTGATTGTCATTGTGACGCCCAATGAATTTCATTTTGAGCAAGCAAAAACTGCACTCGAACATGGGAAGCACGTGGTCGTGGACAAACCAGTGACCCTGAATTCAGCACAAGCTATCGAATTGGACAATTTGGCAAAAGAACGGAACCTTGTTCTTTCTGTTTTTCAGAACCGAAGGTGGGATGGGGATTTCAGAACCATCCAAAAATTGCTGAAAGAAAAAACCCTTGGCCAAATCGTCCATTTCGAATCCCATTTTGATCGGTTCAGGCCCAACATCGTGGACAATTGGCGGGAAAAAGATGTTCCAGGAAACGGCATTACGTATGATTTAGGAACACATCTCGTGGATCAGACCATATTGCTTCTCGGAAAGCCCAAATGGGTCTATGCCGAAATTCTCAAACAGAGGAAAGGCGCCATGGCAGATGATTTCTTTGACATCACTCTGATGTATGAGGGGATCAAAGCACGCGTGACCGCCAGTGTGATGATGAACGCCGTGCTGCCAAAATTTTTGGTTTTGGGTGACAAAGGATCCTATTCCAAATATGGCCTGGACGTACAGGAGAAGGCATTCAAGGCTGGACAGTTGCCCGAAGGAGAAGATTGGGGAATGGAACAGCCTGAGGCTTGGGGAACACTTTTCCTCGAAGAAGAAACAGTTCCCATGCCAACAGAAAGAGGGGATTACCGATATTTCTACCAAAACGTGGCAGATGCTATTTCTAAGGGAAGTCCACTTTCCGTAAAAATGGAAGAAGCGATTTTGGTTTTGAAAATATTGGAGGCTGCATTCCTCAGTAACACAGCCGGAAGAAGGGTCTCACAGGAAGAAATGAATTGGTAAATATCGAAAATTTTGATTTTGGCTTGGTCTTTGTCTTTTTTAGGCTTAATCAAAGCTTATTATTTATGAAAAAGGCAATACTCTTTTCACTGCTGCTCTTTATTGGTGCAGCTTATCAGGTAGAGGCACAGATCAGTGCGGGAGTTTATAGACTAAGTTCTGCTACCTTCGTCGCCATCGGCACCGATCCGGACAACAAAATATTCGGCGAGGCAAGGGTATCCACTGGTAGCAATGTAGGAATCGAGGGTACCTTCGGATACAATTTTATCCAAAAGGATGAGGTCAATTTCTACAGTGGGTTTCATTTGGGGCAAGAAGGCAATCGGGATGGTTTTTATCTTGGCATTCCCTTAGGCGTGTTGGTGAAGCCATTCGCGGCCAAAAACTTCGGTTTTCTGATGGAAGCCAGTCCAATATTCCGGGATGAAAGAAGTAATTATTTCAGAGCTGGCTTGGGTTTAAAATACACTTTTAGATAAAAAAAATCCCTCAAATCCGATTCGTCGGATTTGAGGGATTTTTTGATTTAGAAAAAAACGTTAAGTCCTATCCCAAAGTGAGAATTCAAATTGAGGCTCAATTGATTTTCAGCCGCTATTTTTTCATCCCTTATTAAGTCAATGGTATTCTTTGAGGTGTATCGGATCAGATTGGAATACACATCCAACCCAATGTTTTTGGTGATCAGGTATTGAAAACCCAGAATGCCGTTTAGTCTCACCGAATTGGATTTGATGGAATTGAACTTCTCTCCGGCCTCATTTTTCCCGAAGGGCTTCTCCCAATCCCTTCCACCATTTGCTTCCATATAAAAAGAAATTTTGTCATTAAGGGGAACATATTTCCTAACAAACAATCCGATACCGAAGGTATTGGTGATCAATTTGGTGGTTTCTGAGAAGGAATTGGAAAATCTTCCCCGACTTCTTCCATACATTCCCTCAATGCCAAGGGCAAGATTTTCGGAAACAAAATAGCCTACACCCGGTGATATCTCCATAGATGGAACCGATTCGACAATATCGGGTTGGTTTGGGTAATCCGGAAGGGTGCTCATGATGTCTGTATTATTTCTTTCATAATTCAAACCAAATTTTCCGCGAAGCATCCAGGAGCCTTTTTCCATCTGCGCCATCCCGCTATAAGGAATGGCCATCATGATAATGAAGATGAACAAGAGTGATTTTTTCATTTTCGGTTCAAGAAGAAGTTGAAACCCAAGAAAACTGCGGAAGTATTGACGCCCATGTTGAAGAAGGTGCTGTTTCTTTTTTCCTCCACACCGGGAGTATTCTCGGCGGTGTTTCTAGACACCCCAAATCCTATGGGATTGACAGAGGCTTCCACCGAAATCCACTTGGTGGGAAAAAATGACAATCCCGCAAACAAAGTGTTGTTGAAACCCCTGAAGGAATTTGAATTCGTGAGTAGCCCCTGTTGGAACGCTATTGAATTCTCCTCTGTCCTCCAATCGACAGTGGACTGGAATTCGCCAAAAAAGGCCATTTTTTCGTGAATCGGAAAGTACCTCCTTGCAAATATGCCCGTGCCCCAAGCTTCATTTTTAAAATCTGTGTTTGCTAAGTTTGGGCTGTTATAGCGGACTTCTCTGCTTCCATTGTTGAACCTGAAACTCATCCCAAGCACCCATTTATCGGTGACAAAGTACCCGAGACTTGGATTTGCGGAGAAGTTTCGCGAAGAATTTTGGAAGGAATTGGGGTCACCTGGTGAACTGGAGGACTCCCAGGTGTTGAAATTTACGGCACCACCCAATTGGAAATTCCCTTTCTGGAGTTGGGCAAAAGTGGTTTGGCTGGAAACAAGGGCCAAGAAAAGCAAGAGCAGGATTTGTTTCATAAATGGATTTTTTGGTTTTAGAAGAGGATTAGGCAATCACATGGTTTTTTGAAACGAATGAATTAAAAATAAGTTCTGTTTTTTGCATCCTGAATTGCAGGCTTTTTCTTGGCATCATGTGAAATAGTTTCTTTAATTTTGCGCCCATGGCAAAAAATGACACGACTGCGGAAAATACGCAACTGAAAGATATTATCGCCCATGCCAAAGAGTATGGTTTTGTGTACCCTTCCTCCGAGATTTATGACGGTTTGCAGGCCGTTTATGATTATGGCGCTTATGGGGTAGAATTGAAAAATAACCTCAAGCGTCTGTGGTGGGAATCCATGACCCGCCTCCATGACAATATTGTGGGGATTGATGCAGCGATTTTTATGCATCCCACCACCTGGAAAGCCTCTGGTCACGTCGACAGTTTCAATGACCCGATGGTCGACAATAAGGATAGCAAAAAACGGTACCGTGCCGATGTCCTCATTGAGGACAAAGCTGCCGGTTATGAGAAATCCGGGGATCTTGAAAGAGCCCAATCCTTGTTGGGAGCCATGGGGAAACTCTTGGAAGCGGAAGATTTGGCGGGCGTCCATGACCTGATCGTCAATGAGGGGATTGTTTGTCCGATCAGTGGCACGAGCAATTGGACAGAAGTGCGTCAATTCAACCTGATGTTTTCTACGCAGGTGGGTTCTGTGGCGGAGGATACCACCACGATTTATCTGAGACCGGAAACGGCGCAGGGGATTTTTGTCAATTTCCTCAATGTACAGAAAACCGCAAGGATGAAAGTCCCTTTTGGCATCGCCCAGATTGGGAAGGCTTTCAGAAATGAAATCGTTGCCCGTCAGTTTATTTTCCGCATGCGGGAATTCGAACAAATGGAGATGCAGTTTTTTGTCCGACCAGGCACCGAAATGGACTGGTACAAAACCTGGGCAGCCACCCGTGTCAAATGGCACTTGGCTCTCGGGATCCCCGAGGATAAAATCAGGAAGCACGACCACGAAAAACTCGCCCATTATGCCAATGCAGCGATGGACCTTGAATATGAATTCCCTTTTGGCTTCAAGGAAGTGGAAGGAATACATTCCAGAACCGATTTTGACCTGAAGCAGCACCAAGAATTTTCAAGGAAGAAACAGCAGTATTTTGATCCAGAGATCAACCAGAATTATATCCCTTATGTGATCGAGACTTCCATCGGTGCTGACAGATTGTTTTTGATGACTTTCTGCAATGCTTTTGTGGATGAGGAGGTGGATGGAAAGCAAAGGACTTATCTTAAATTTCATCCTGCCATTGCTCCCGTAAAAGCGGCCATTTTGCCTTTGGTGAAAAAAGATGGCTTGCCGGAAAAAGCAAGAGAAATCGTCGAAGCTTTGAAATACGATTTCAACATTATCTATGAGGAGGCCGCATCCATCGGAAAACGCTATACCCGTCAGGACTTGATCGGTACGCCATTCTGTATTGCAGTCGATCACCAGACATTGGAAGACAATATGGTGACGATCCGCCACAGGGATACCACTGCTCAGGAAAGGGTTCCGATTTCGGAATTGCATGCCAGATTGAGCGAGGCGTGTAGCTTCAGAAGGATATTTGAGAAGATTTAAATTGAGGAGATCGTCACATAAAACCAGTGCAAACCGGTTTCTTTAGCGCAAAACCCCTTGGATTCCTGAAATATGGATGCCAAGGGGTTTTTGTTTTTCCCCATTCCTTCCCCATTGTAGATGGAGAAAGGAGGGAAGTCATGCGCTCTGATGGGATTTTTGCATAAATTTGAGTGTCTTTCCACCCGTCCCAAAACAGAAGTCTTTCCATTTGGTTCTAAAAGAATATGAATAAAAAAGCCATCATCATCGGATCCGGGATAGCGGGAATTGCCGCTTCGATCAGATTATCCCTGAAAGGGTATCGGGTAGAAGTGTATGAAGCCAATGCCTATCCGGGCGGGAAATTGTCGGAAATAACCCTCCAAGGATATCGATTCGATGCCGGCCCTTCCCTTTTTACCTTGCCGGAGCAAGTAGATGACCTTTTTAGACTGGCGGGAAAGCAACCGCGGGAACATTTTGATTACATCAGACTTCCAGTGGCCTGCCATTATTTTTGGGAGGATGGAAAACAGATCAAGGCCTATGCGGACATTGACCGCTTTGGGAAGGAAGTGGAAGCAAAATTGGGAGAACCTGCCGAAAATATCCGGAAGGCCTTAGAAAAGTCCGCCTACATCTATGATCGTCTTTCCCCACTTTTCATGCAAAGATCCCTGCACAAATTCGGGACCTGGACCAATAAAGACGCCATGAAATCCTACCTGAAAATGGGGAAATTGGGCATCTTCAGCACCATGAACCGGGCCAATGAGAAACAATTTGACCATCCCAAAATGGTGCAGCTTTTCAACAGATATGCCACCTACAATGGATCCAACCCCTATGAAACGCCTGCAACCCTGAATATCATCCCGCATCTGGAATTTAACATCGGGGCATTCTTTCCCAAAAAAGGGATGCACGACATTACCATGAGTCTGTATCGCCTTGCGGAAAGTCTCGGAGTCTCCTTTCACATGAATGCCAGAGTAGAGGAAATTTTGGTACAGGAAAAAAGGGCCGTTGGGGTAATCGTCAATGGAACCAAACATTTTGCGGATTTGCTGGTCAACAATATGGACATGGTCAATGCCTACAAGACTATCCTGAAAAAAGAAAAACAACCCAGACTGCTTTTGAATCAAACCAAATCCAGTTCTGCACTGATTTTTTATTGGGGAATAAAGAAGGTCTTTCCGGAATTGGAATTGCACAATATCCTTTTCAGCGAAGATTACAAAACTGAATTTGAGCACATTTTCACCCACAAAACCATCAGTGAAGATCCCACGGTGTATATCAACATCACTTCGGTGCACAAGGCTGATGATGCGCCCAAGGACAGCATGAATTGGTTCACGATGATCAATGTGCCCAATAATCAAGGACAGGATTGGGACGCCGTGATTCGGGAAGCAAGGAAAAATATCGTCAACAAAATCAACCGGATCCTCAAAACAGATATCGAAAGCCTGATCGAAGTAGAGGAGATCCTCGAGCCCCGGACGATCGAGAGCAAGACATCAAGCGCGAATGGTGCGCTTTACGGCAACAGTTCCAACAATCGGTTTGCGGCATTTATGCGGCACGCCAATTTCTCCTCAGACATCAAGAATCTATATTTCTGTGGGGGAAGTGTGCATCCCGGCGGTGGAATCCCCCTTTGTTTGCTCTCAGCAAAAATCGTTTCAGAGATGATCGAGTGATCATTGGTTTTCCAAGTGCCGGACCATGGCTTCCTGAATCAAATCCGATTCGAAGCCCCTTCCGATCAAATATTGGAAAACCTTGTTCTTTTTTCTAAAAAGATCCTTTTCCGAGATGGAATCCCATTTTTTTTCGACCAGCTGGTCGAGGGTTTCCAGGTATTCATCCTCCTCGATTTCTTTCAAACCGGATTTGATACAATTGGGGCTGATTTGGCGGAATTTCAATTCCTGAAGGATTTTATTTCTTCCCCATTTTTTCATTCTGAATTTTCCCCTAAAAAAAGACTGGGCAAAACGCTCCTCATTCAAAAAACCCTCCGTGATCATTTCCGCGATCAGATCCTCGGCAGGAGTGCCATAAACCCCTTTTTCATGAAGTTTCTCCCGAACCTCCTTTTGACACCTTTCCTGATAGGCACAATAAGAGGCGATTTTTAGCTTCGCCTCTTCGAGAGACCAGTACTTTTTGGGTGCATCGGAGTCATAATCTTTTCTTGGGTAGGACATTTTGTGTAATTTTAGCCCAAAGTAACTTTATCAGTTATTTTAATCAAATCTATTCACCTAACCTTTAGCCATCATGCGTAAAAATATTGTTGCCGGTAACTGGAAAATGAACCTGAATTTTGAAGAAGGCCAAAAGCTCACCTCCGAAATTGTCAATATGATCCGGGATGAAAACATCAAGGATGTTTCCGTTGTCCTCAATCCACCTTATGTTCACCTGCACCCTGTCAAGAAATTGATCGGCAATACAGCAGGATTGTTTTTGGGTGCCCAAAATTGCTCTGACAAAACTTCAGGTGCCTATACCGGAGAAATTTCCGCATCCATGTTGGCTTCTTTCGGATCCACTTTTGTGATCATCGGTCACAGCGAAAGAAGGGAATATTTCAAGGAAGACAGTGCACTACTGACCGGAAAATTAACACAGGCATTGGAAAATGGCCTCACGCCTATTTTTTGCTGTGGTGAATCCTTGGATATCCGAGAGGCAGGAACGCATGAGGAATATGTGAAACAACAATTGACCGAAAGCCTTTTTGGATTGAGCGCAACTGATTTTGCAAAAATCGTGATCGCTTATGAGCCCATTTGGGCGATCGGAACTGGTAAAACTGCAAGTTCAGATCAGGCACAGGAAATGCATGCGGCGATCAGAACACACCTTGCCTCCAAATACGGACAAGCGGCAGCCGACGAAATTTCAATCCTTTATGGTGGAAGTTGCAACCCGGGGAATGCAAAAGAGATTTTCTCAAAACCCGATGTGGATGGCGGATTGATCGGCGGAGCTTCGCTTAAATCCAGGGACTTCTTGGACATCATCAAATCCTTCTAAATGCAATACTTGGAATTTAAAATTTCCTGCTTGGAAGAATATCGGGAAATCCTGATTTCAGAATTGGCGGAAGTGGGCTTCGATTCCTTTCTGGAGACTGACGAAGGGATCGATGCCTATATCGCCGAAGACCTTTTTGATCGGGAGGCTTATCAAGCCGTCATCGACCAATATGTCGAAGCCGCATCCATCCTCGTGAAGGAAGGCATGATGGCCAAAGTCAACTGGAATGAGGAATGGGAAAAGCATTATGATCCCATTTCCATTGGAGACGAAGTGTATGTGAGGGCATCCTTTCATGCGCCCAAAATAGGTGTGAAGCACGAAATTGTCATCAATCCCAAGATGTCTTTTGGTACAGGACACCATGCCACCACTTATCTGATGCTTTCGCATCAATTGAACGTGGATCATCAGGGAAAGCGGGTCATTGATATCGGTTCTGGTACGGGTATTTTGGCCATCATGGCCTTTAAGCTTGGTGCGGAGCAAATCGAGGCTTTTGATATCGATGATTGGTGTGTGGACAACGGGAATGAAAACTTTGAACTGAATGACATGCACTCCGTGAAAATGGGTCTTGGTACCATTCGTGAAGTCAATCCACAAGGCCAATTCGACATTGTTTTGGCCAATATCAACAAAAATGTACTCTTGGATGAAATGGAGGTGTACGGGACTTTGGTCAAATCCAAAGGGAAGCTCCTTTTGAGCGGATTTTATGAACATGATATCGTGGACATTGAAAACGCCGCGGCAAAATATGGTTTGGATCTCCAAGCAAAAAAAACAAAAGATACTTGGGCTTCTTTGATATTTGAAAAACGATGACGGAATTAATTGTCTACGCGGTACTTTTTCTCCTCTTGATGGCGCATTCGCTGCTTGCGGGAAACATGTATAGGGCGGTCCATAAGGATGAATCCCTGACGGTCAATGAAAAGAATGAATGGAAGTTGAGGGCTTTGATTTTCCCTGCCTATTATTGGAGGAAATACAAGAAGAACGCGTCCTGATGATTGGAAGCCAATCCATTAAAGGTGAAATTTCTTTGATGATTTGGGTCCAAAAATTTTGCTGAAGGTTCGATCCGGAAAACGGTTTCAACCAAAAAAAGCTCGGTATTCAAGGTTTTAACCGCGAAAACTGAGCTTTTTTTGTCTATAGAGAGCCATTTGTTCGGCTATTTTTGACTTCACCTTATTGATATCGGGATTTATTTTCCCAATAGCCTGATTTTCTTTCAGTTTCAATTCCATTTGGAAACCTGATTTATATTTCCGGTTAAAATTAGAATTACCAGAAACTTTTATTTTCGTCCTCTGCTCTTGGGCCATCCATGGAATTGGGATGGGTGTCAATGCGGTCATTTTTCTTTTGGATTCAGAAAATAGATATTTGGAGCCAAGCACTTTTTTCCTCGTCTAAAAAATCTCTCCGTGTGTTCTCTTCATGATTTGGTGGGCGATAAAGGGGGAACTTTTGATCATGCCCACAGAAAATTCCGATACGATTTTGGAGCCGAATAATTGTTGGACTTTTCGACCCAGCCAAAGCCGATTTTTGAAATGGGAGTTCCACTCGGTTTCGTATTGGGTTTCGATGGCTTTTCGGTTTTCGTTTCGGAGAATGGCTTCGGCGGCGAGTTTTCCGGTGTGGATGGCGATGGCCATGCCGTTCCCGCACAAGGGGGTGATCAATCCTGCTGCATCCCCGACCATCAGCAGATGGTTTTCCACAGGATTTTTTGGTGAAAAATTCACTTCGTTGATGACCTCGGGTTTTTCGAAAAGAAAGTCACTGTTTTCAAAAATTGACTTGAGGTGCGGATTTTTGAAAAGGATGGCTTTTTCCATCTCCTGGATACTTCCATGTTCCTTGAGCTGGTCTTTGGAACCCAAATAGCAAAGATTGAAAATGCCATTTTCGATTTGATTGATGCCACAATAGCCATTTTCGAAATTGTGGAGGGCCACCATGTCGTGTTCGTGATCGGTTTTGATGTGGTATTTAACACCGATGAAGGGTGACCGCGTTCGTATGAATTCCCGATCGAGCGACTTGTCCATTTTGGATCGTTTTCCAAATGCTCCGATGACATGTTTGCAGACCAAAGTATTTCCATCACTTAGGCTCAAGGTAAATCCATCTTCCGCTTTCGAATAATTGATGTCCTCCACTTGGGTCTGCAATAAGAAATCGGCGCCCATGGCCTTTGCCTTTTTGTAAAGGAAGAGATCCAGTTGATATCTGCTGATGCCAAAGCCACCGAGATCCAATTTCATTTCGGCAAGGTTGCCCTTGATGGAAGTCAACCTGAATTTATGGATTTCGGATGGGCCAAATTCCGAGGGGAACAAGTTTTCTTTCAACAAAAATTCCCGGACTTCATTGGAAATATATTCTCCGCAAACGCGGTGAAAAGGATAGCCCTTCTTTTCGATCAAGAGTACACGTCTATTGTTTTTGGCGAGTTGGTGCGCAGCGATCAGCCCTCCAAGTCCTCCTCCAATGATGATAATGTCGTATGCCTGCATGAGTTGTATCCGCCTTTTATTTTAGATGAGCACCGTTTATCAAAATTCATCCTTTTGGATTAATAAAACCTCTGAAATCTGGGTTAATTTCAAAGATTAACAAAATGTCAACCAATTTAATTATGAAGAAGTTTACCCAAATAAAACTAAAACAGGGCTTAGTTGGAGTACTGATGCTTGGGAGCATGCTTTTCGCCGAAGATGCATTTGCACAAAGGAAAAAGAAAAAGGATGCCAAAAACGCACCTGCCCAAACTGCAGCTCCAGCTCCAAGGCCAGCCACTCAGGCCAAGCCAGGACCAAAGCCTTACGGAGATGTGATTACCAATAAGGCAAAATCACATGATGGACTTTTCAAAGTCCATGAAGTTGAGGGGAAATATTATTATGAAATCCCTGACACGCTTATCGGCAGGGAAATGCTTGTGGTCACCACCATTGCCAAGACCGCAGACGGAATTGGGTATGGAGGAGAAAGAACCAATACACAAATGGTAAGATGGGATCAAAATGGAGACAATATCCTCTTGAAGGTTGTTTCCTACAGCAATACGGCAGCTGATTCCCTTCCAATTTTTGAGGCAGTAAGAAATTCAAATTTGGAACCGATCCTTCAGAAATTTGACGTCAAAGCCAAGGCAAAAGACGGAAATGGAGTGGTCATTGAGGTTACGGATTTGTTTTCCAAAGATGTTCAGGCGCTTGGCTTGCCAAAAAATCGCCGGACAGAATTCAAAGTGACGCGATTGGATACAGACCGATCTTATATAGAAAGAATCAGTCCCTATCCGATCAATATCGAGTCTCGATATGTCATGACTTACATCGCGACTGATCCGCCTTCCAATGGAAGCACAGGATCGATCACTGTCGAAATGAACTCCTCCATGGTGTTGTTGCCGGTGGAGCCGATGATGCAGCGACTGACAGACAGAAGAGTGGGTTGGTTCAGCAGGTCCGTTGTGGACTTTGGCTTGGATGAGCAAAAGGCCACCAAAAGAACCTACTTGGACAGATGGAGACTCGAGGTGAAGGAAGAAGATTACGACAAATTCAAAAGAGGCGAATTGGTTGAACCCAAAAAGCAGATTGTTTATTATATCGATCCGGCAACTCCAGAAAAGTGGAGACCTTACTTGAAGCAAGGCGTAGAAGACTGGAATGCAGCTTTTGAAGAAGCAGGATTCAAAAATGCCATCACGGCCAAGGATGCGCCGACTTTTGAAGAGGATTCCACTTGGAGTGCAGAAGACGCCAGATATTCCGTGATCAGGTATTTTGCCTCAGACATTCAGAATGCTTATGGACCTCACGTATCCGATCCTAGATCTGGGGAGATCCTGGAATCCGACATTGGTTGGTATCACAATGTGATGAATCTGTTGCGAAATTGGTTCTTTATCCAAACTGCAGCCGTTAACCCAGAAGCCAGAGGCGTTAAATTCAAAGACGAGGTAATGGGCCGACTGATCAGGTTTGTCTCTTCCCATGAAGTGGGACATACACTGGGTTTGCCCCACAATTTTGGGTCTTCACATGCCTATCCAGTGGACTCTTTGCGTTCCGCTACCTTCACAAATGAATTTGGGACTGCACCGTCCATCATGGACTATGCAAGATTCAATTATATCGCACAGCCTGATGACAAAGGCGTGAGTCTGATGCCTGATGTAGGACCTTATGACAAATACTCCATCAGCTGGGGATATCGTCCTATTTTGGATGCCAAGACACCGGAAGAGGAGCAGGCTACTTTGGATCAATGGATTTTGGCCAAAAATGGAGATCCTGTTTACCGATTTGGTCGTCAGGGAAATAACTATGACCCGAGTACCCAAAGTGAAGACTTAGGGGATAATGCCATGAAAGCTTCCACTTATGGAATCGATAACCTGAAAAGGATTCTTCCTAATCTCAATGAGTGGGTATCTGAAGCAGATAAGCCTTACAAGGACTACAGTGATTTGAACGAGATGTATGGACAGGTGATAGGCCAATACAACCGCTATATGGGTCATGTCAGAACCAATGTAGGTGGTGTCTATGAAATCTTCAAATCGTCAGGTCAAAACGAAGCGGTGTATACGCACACCGATAAGGCCACTCAAAAAGAAGCCGTGACATTCTTGAACAAGGAATTGTTCGCGACACCAAAATGGCTGATGGATGAGAAAATCATTTCTCAGATAGGTGATTTTGGCGCTTTGGAAAGAGTAAGAGCAGTGCAGGTGAATAACCTAAACAGTATTTTGGAATGGGGGAGATTGGGCCGAGTCATTGAGAACGAGGCAATAAGCGGCAAGAATGCTTACACCATGATCGAGCTATTTGATGATCTTAGAGCGGGGATTTGGACGGAATTGGCTGCCGGAAGGACCATTGATGTACACAGGAGGAGCTTGCAAAGAGCGCATTTAGAACGTTTGGAATTGTTGCTGACCGGCAATGAGCCAAATGTGCCCGCCCAGTTCAGAGGTTTTGTAGGTCCACAGATCAATGCTTCCCAGTCTGACATCAGACCGATGGCAAGAGGAGAGTTGAAGACTTTGCAAAGACAAATAACTGCTGCTATCCCAAGAACATCTGACAGGCTTTCCAAGCTACATTTGGAAGATACCCTAGAAAGAATCAAAATGGTCTTGGAACCAAAATAATTCAATTCCATAAAACAAAAAGGGCAGGATGAATTCATCCTGCCCTTTTTTTGTTTGTGAAATCAACGAGAAGTGAAAATTATCCATATTTTTACAGGAATCGAAAAAAAAGTAAACCATGGCTTTAACCCCTTTAAAAATTCTTCAGGACCATCACCTTCGGATCACCAATTGCAGAAAGGAAGTTTTGAACACATTTTTGGAAAAACAATCCGCACTTTCCCATTCTGATCTTGAGGAGGTTTTGAAAAAGGATTTTGATCGGGTGACCCTATATAGAACCTTAAAAACCTTTTTGGAGAATGATTTGATCCATAAGGTAATGGATGACAGTGGCGCCACTAAATATGCGCTTTGTTCCCATACATCTGACGGCGAGCATTCACATGACCACGATCATGTACATTTTAAATGTGAAAAATGTGGAAAAACAATCTGTATCGAAGAAGCCATCCTTCCAAAAATTTCATTGCCAAAGGGCTATATAAACAAGGAGACAAGTCTTTTGATCCAAGGGATTTGTGACAAATGCAATTGACCTTTCAGAAAATTTCCGTTTGTTTTCTCCTTTTCGGGATGTCCGAAGGCCAAATAACGCCAGGCGGAAGGTCTATTTTTGGAGGTGTGAAATCTTCTATTCCGCCATCCCCATCATCGTTTCGATTTCTTCCCCTTTGGATTCTCGCTCTAGTCATGGTAGCGACAAAGTAGATGAGCACGACATACGCGACACCACACAGCACAAGATCAACGATTAGGCTACTCATAGTGAACGATTTTGAAGTAATTTAATACAAATGTATTTATAAGTCAATGTATTAACTGTTTATAACAAATATTGATTTTGAAAAATGAAAAAAAAAGCAACGGATTTGCATTTGGCTTGTTAAATAGGCGATATCATCGGATATTTGCGCACTGAAATTTTAAGATAATGATAGTTAAAACCAAAAGATATAAATTAGAAACCGGCACTTACATCAAGATGGGACTTACCAATGTCCTCAAGGAACAGTGGTGGGTGATTCTTATTGCTGTTGCGATTGCTTGCGGATATTTTTGGATAGCTTCCTGGTGGTGGATAAGCATGGCCATCCTTGCCTATGTGTTGTATCTCCTTTTCTGGGTAATCCAGTTTGCCGGCGTGACCCAAATGGAGCAAAACAAGGTGATGTTCGAAAAATTGGCATATGAAATTGACAGCAGGCAGATTCTGATGAAGCTGAATGTAAAACAGGGAATGCCGATCAATTGGGGAATGATAAAACGTGCCCAAATCACCAAGGATGCCTACATCTTAACGATGTCTAAAGCACAATTTATTCACCTTCCCTTTAAGATTTTCAATTCTGACAATGATAAGAAATTTGTTGAAACCATTCTAAAAAGAAAAGGCTATATCATTTGATTGCTTCAAATGGATGGTTCCCCCTTGGCGATCAATGCCTTTGGAAAAAAATGGAATATCAATAAGCGATGGCCGCGTAATATTCTTTCTGACCAGAATCTATCGGTAAATTGAATTTAGCCTTGTACAAGCTGTCGAAACAGAATTAAAACAAGAAAAGCCTCCTGATTTCAGGAGGCTTTTCTTGTTTTAAAATTTTGAATTCTTGGATTACATAGATGGCAATATCACCGTATCGATAACATGAACCACACCGTTGGAAGCTTCGATGTCAGCGGTAGTGACAGTGGCATTGTTTACCATTGCTTTTCCATCTTTCAAAGTAATTGTAACCTCAGAACCTTGCGCAGTTTTTGCTTTCATTCCGTTTTTCAAATCTTTTGAATACACTTTTCCAGGGACAACATGGTAAGTCAATACTGCTACCAATTGCGCTTTGTTTTCTGGCTTCAATAAGTTCTCAACAGTTCCAGCAGGCAATTTTGCGAAAGCTGCATTTGTTGGAGCGAAAACAGTGAAAGGACCATCACCTTTCAATACGTCCACCAAATCTCCGGCTTTCACTGCCGCCACCAAGGTGGAAAGGAATTCAGTTTGTACAGCCAAGTCTACGATGTCGGCGTCAACAGCTACAGTCGTATTTTTGTTGAGCGTAAATGCGGAGGTTGCCAAGAAAGTAACCATTATCGCAAAAGTCATTAATTTTTTCATAATTAAAATAGTTATGGTTTATAAGTAGTTAAGCCAAAATCGTACCCCATTGTTCAAAAAAAAATTTAAAAAATTCTAAAAATTCTTTTTGTTTGCGGATAAGCGTTTTTGATTTCCAAAAATTCCATCTTCAAACTCTGAACCGATTCTCTGTCCATTTTGGCAGGATCATCTGTCCTTTAATACCAGAGGTTTCTGATTGTTTCTACCTTTTTTACCCGTTTTACGCACTGCCAATTCCATTCCAGGCTGGTATTGCCCAATAATCTTCAGCTATTTCCTCCTTTTGATTTCACCACATAGATACTACGCCTCATTCTCCCAATAGCCCTATTTTCTGGAAGTTTTAAAACCCATTGGGATACCCAAAGGATATTTCGGGTTTAAGGTTAAAAGGGGAAAGTCAAAAATGAACAGATACTGTTTTTCTCCTTAGAGATCCTTAAATTTGAACATGCAAATCAAACTTCTGGCAGTAGGGAAAACCGACCATCAAGCCATTCTAAGTCTAGTGGAAGAGTACGCGAAAAGATTGGGCTTTTATATTCGGTTTGAATTGGAGATCATTCCGGATCTAAAAAACACAAAGAGTCTTTCTGAAGAAATCCAAAAAGAAAAGGAAGGGGAGTTGATTCTTAAAAAAATTCAATCTTCAGATGATTTGATTCTATTGGATGAGCTGGGGAAACAATATGCATCTGTGGAGTTTTCAGAATTCATCCAGAAAAAGATGAACTCTGGATTGAAGCAATTGACATTTGTGATTGGAGGGCCCTATGGTTTTTCCAATGCTGTTTACCAAAGGGCCAACGGCAAAATATCCCTTTCCAAAATGACTTTTTCGCATCAGATGGTGCGCGTCTTTTTTATTGAACAGCTCTACAGGAGCTTCACGATTTTAAAGAATGAACCCTATCACCATCAATAAATGAAATCCCATTGTCCCCGGATGTTTACAACACCCTAAAAAATAAGCCACGGGTCAAATTTGATTCCGACCAATGGGGCCAACAGCCAATGAATTGGTTTTCAGGGAATAAACCCCAATTATTTTTTTGAGTGATATTTTTTTGAATGATTTGTCTTTAGACTTTAAGTCCAATGTTAAGAGAATGTTAACAGATATGCACTTTATTTGTTAAATGTTAATTTTTGGTTAACTTTAGAAAAGACAGAAATCAACCTATGCGAAAGATTTTTTATGAAAAAGCAATTGACACTTCTCTTTTTTTTGCTCCTGATTGGCTTTCCTGGAAAGTCGCAGGAGAATAGCGGGGAGATTCATAAAATCCCTGTTTTTGAGAGTCCTTTGGAAAAACAATTTTTTACCCAGCATTTACACGAACCATTTTATTTGTTGCAAACATTGCATTCAAATCCAGGCTTAGATTTGTCCCGTTGGGATAAACTTCTGAAAGTTTTGGATAAAAAAGAGGGGAGGAGCAGGAATAACAGTCAACTCCTTTCGGATATTTTTTTCAAAACCCATCAACACCTTTTGAAAAGGTATGAGCAGCATGCCTCTTTTTCCAACTTGCTTTCATCAGGTACCTACGATTGTGTGACGGGCTCCGCTACGCTTGGACTTCTTCTTGATCGATATGGGATTGCTTACGAGGTGATTGAGACGGATTACCATGTTTTCTTGAAAGGGGAATTTGCCGGGCAAGACTTTATAATGGAAAGCACCTTTTCCGAACATGGATTGATTGTGGGGAAAGATTTGGTTCTGGAATTTGAAAAAAAATTCAAGACGAAAGGAGGGGAAAGAAAGTACGATTTCAATATTGGCCTAGGAAACAATGAGTCCCTTTCTGCAGAAAATCAAACCTACGAATCCATCGGCTTAAAGGAACTTGCCGGATTGCAATATTACAACGATGCCATTCTGAGATTCAATCAAAAAAATTATGGAGCAGCTTATGCACAGCTCATCAAAGCTTCCTTTTTATATCCTTCTGAAAGAATTTCAAAGTTGACCAAAATGATGGCCGAATTGATTGGGGTAAGGGCAGATTCAAATGAATTGTCTTTTTTGATCAATCCATAATCAATTTTTTTGTTTTGATCACCGACTGATCCCCTTGGGCATCCGTCCAGGCAAATAGGATGGCGTTTCCATTTTTAGTCATTTGCGGAAAACCGCTGGCTCTTTTTGAAGAAGATTTTGCAATGGAGATCACTGCTTCTGTTTTTCCCGAAGCATGGACCTTTCTTGCTAAAATCTCTTCCTCTTCCATCCAAGTGATCAGGGCTGTATTGTCATCCAGCATTTCCAAATCCAGCCGTCCGATGGTTTTCCCAAGATCAATTTTAATGGGTTTCCCGAAGGATTTGCCACCATCATTTGAAAAAACAACCTTCACCTCAGGCTTTTCATTTGCGGCCGAATACCATGTTACGGCTATGGAATTGCCCAAGGAGGCGGCCCTTGGTCCATTCACCGGGCAACCTGCCACCTTCCAAAAATCGGAATAAAGGGGCAATGGAGTTGTCCAATTTCCATTTTCAAACCGGACGATGCCCATGTCTCGGATTTCGGCCTCGCTTCTGTCACGGTAAACTACTACAGGACCATTTTCTGTGACCACAGCAGTGGTTTGGCAGCAATCACAAACCCTATTGTCCAATTCCCATTCTTCAGTTTTGATTCCTTTCTCCGAAATGAGCGCTCCACGCAAAGTCATTGCGCCTTGGTGTCCATGATGGTCATGGTTGGTGTTTTCATGGGATCCACCTCCCGTACCTCTTCCATCCAACCATGCCACGAACATCTGGTCGCCCCATGCTGCGAAGGATACAAATCCATGCTCCGTTTCGGTGCCGTCATCGTGGAGGGTGAAAGGATCGCTCCAGTCTGTTCCGTTTTCTGAAAGAGTGACTTTGATGTCATAGGCAAAAGGCCCTTCTCCGCTTTTCTCCAAGAAAAAGGCGATCAGATTGCCATTTTCAAAGGTGCTGATTTGGGGGTAATCTGCCCAGTTGACAAACCAGTTTTCGCCGGTGGCAATTGTTATGGGGTCTGACCAAGAATCGTCTACCCAAGTGGCATATTTCAATTCACTTTTCCCCCCTGTCTTTTCGATCCATGACAAATAAGTCACCCCTTTGGTCGAGGTATACAAATAGGGTTCCCCAAAATTGGACTCCGGGGAACCCATCGTCACGGAAGTTTCCGGAGTCTGGTCCTTGGCTTCATGAATCTTCTCGGAACAAGAAATGAAGAGCCAGATAAAAAGAAATGCTATGCTCAGGCCTTGGGATTGCTGATTCATTTTTTTATTCGGTTACGACCATTTTGAACCCTTCCCCATGAATTGTAATAATCTGTACTTTTGGGTCATCTTTGAGGAGTTTTCGAATTTTGCTGAGGTAAACATCCATGCTTCTGGCGTTGAAATAGCTGTCATCGCCCCAAATTTGCTTGAGTGCATGGCTTCGGTTCACCAATTTATTGATTTCGGAGGCCAGAATTCGAATCAACTCGTTTTCTTTGGATGTCAATTTCTGTTTTCCCTGGGGCCCTTCCAGCATTTGTTCATCATAGTGAAGGACAAAATCCCCAAAACTGTACACCTTCAAGGCATTTACCTCATCTGATTTTTGGGTTCTTCGCAAAATGGCACCAATCCTCAGGAGCAATTCTTCCATACTAAATGGTTTGGTGATGTAATCATCTGCGCCGATCTTGAGGCCTTCGATGATGTCTTCTTTCAGGTTTTTTGCCGTAAGATAAATGATGGGGAGATCTTCCTGGACTTTTTTGATTTCCTTGCCCAAGGTAAAACCATCCTTTTTTGGCATCATGATATCGAGGATGCACAGATTGTATTTGTCCTTCTTGAATTTGGACCAACCTTCCTCACCATCTCTGCAAAGCGTGCAGTCATACCCTTTCATTGTCAAATATTCCTGTAATATATCCCCCAAATTCGGGTCATCTTCGACTACCAATAATTTTGCTTTGCTCATTGTTTTTTGGGGAGTTTAAGGGTAAATGTACTTCCTTTTCCGGGTTCGCTTTGGACAGAGATTTCTCCATGGTGCGCCTCGACCATGGTACTGACGTAGGCCAAGCCCAGCCCGAAGCCTTTCACATCGTGGATATTTCCGGTAGGAACTCTATAAAATTTATCGAATATTTTCTTGACAGACTCTTTGCTCATCCCTATTCCGTTGTCTTTTACGGAGATCATGGTCTTATCGGCTTGGTCCCAAGCTTTGATACTGATCTGGAGGGATTCTTTGGAGTACTTGACCGCATTGTCCAAAAGGTTGTTGATGATATGCGAAAGGTGAAAAGGATCCGCCTGAAGGTAGGGGTCTTTTAGGTCCAATTCCAAGATGATTTTTCCCTCCTTCTTTTGAACTTGGAGCTCGAAGTTGTGTTTGGCATTTTCTAGGACATCACACACATTGATCGTTTCGACTTTCAACTTGAAATCCTTTTTGTCCAAGGTGGCTGCTTGAAGGACTTTTTCCACTTGGGCTCCCAGTCTTTTGTTTTCTTCTTTGATAATGCTCAGGTACCGGTTTCTGAAATTCTCCTGACTCAATAAATCAGGGTCTTGCAATGCTTCTACCGCCAAACTGACCGTTGCGATTGGGGTCTTGAATTCATGGGTCATGTTGTTGATGAAATCATTTTTGATTTCCGAAAGTTTTTTCTGTCGGATAATGACCTGAATGGCATAGAAGAAGCAGAAAATAATGACCCCAATAAAGAGCAGTGAACTTAAAACAGGAAGCCAGATCTGCTGTAAGATGTATTTTCCTTTGTTGGGAAAATTGATCAATAGGTAATTTTCATTCCCGATGATGTCACTGGGAAACAATTTTGCCTGAATCCCCTGGTTTACCAAGACGATTGTATTGGTTTTTGTGATCGGGATAAGGTTACCTTTATTGTCCAAGATCGCCAAGTCAAAGGGTTGATCAATCCCTCTTTCTTTGAGATTGGCAATTAAAAGTCTCTTGGCCTGGGCAGTATCTATTCGGTTCAAAACCTCCTTTTGGCTTCCCAAAAGTTCGTCCCAAGCCCTATTCATGGCTTCGATTTTAAGATTGGTATTCCTTATTTTATCCAAAGCATCCCTGGGGATATTGAATTCTTCCACAAATTCGGGCTCCATTTGGACACCAAATTTGCTCCGAAAAGAAGCTTCGGCTTGGTTGAGGTATTGAAATTGCTTCTCTCTTTCCTGAAGGAGGATTTCCATTTCATCCGGGGTAAACAAGGACGAGGCAATTTCAGGGGTGAGGTAGGTAAAGAAATTGTCCAAATCGAGAAAGAGGGACAAGTCGACCCCACGGGATTCTATGATCCTCTTGAACCTTTGGCTCATTTGGGGAAGCGGTTGCTGCATCATGGAATCGATCACAGATCGCCTTCTTCTAAGGATGGGCCGCTGTCGTACTTGGACCACTATGGGTTCTATTTTCTGAAAGAGTGACCGCTGCAACAAGGTGTCCTCCGCCAGATAGCTAAGAAAAATATCGCTGGTCTCCCCTGTTTCCAGCTGGGAAATGGTGGTGGCCAGGGACTGATAAATGTTTTGTTCAAAACGCTCCTCATTGATCCTCAAGGCATTGCTTACCCAATAATATTGAAATCCTATCAGCCCCAAGCTCGCCAGGGACATCAACAGGATGATCATTTTCATTTTGGTTTTCGACACTTTACAAATTTAAGGGATAAAATCAGGATGGGTTATTTGCTTAACAATATTTAACGGGGGAGAAATTCCCATAAACAGAAAAAACAAAAAACCTTTCTCTGCTCTTCGGCGTTAGGTCAGTAGTTTCTTAATTCAATACATAATGCAATCAATATACCAAAAAAGGAAGGTCTAGGCCTTCCTTTTTTTTTGTGTTTCTATCCCTATATTTGCGCTTCACAATTATTCAGATGGAAAGCACGAATCAAATCCAAGGAATATCCTTCACCACACTCGCTGAAACCTACGGTACACCCGCCTATATTTATGATGGTCAGAAGATCGTGGAGCAAGTAAAGACGCTAAAAAATGCCTTCTCTTCAGTGAATTTGAAGATAAAATATGCAACAAAAGCCCTTTCTAACCTCAATGTCCTGAAACTGTTGAAAAATGCAGGGACAGGAGCGGATGCTGTTTCCATCGAAGAGGTTCAGCTCTGCCTGCATGCAGGTTTTTTGCCGAGTGAAATCATGTACACGCCCAATTGTGTTTCCTTCGCGGAAATCCAAGAAGCAGTCGCTTTGGGCGTCATGATCAATATTGACAATATACCCATGCTGGAACATTTTGGGAACCATTATGGGAAAAATGTTCCCATTTGCATCAGACTCAACCCACACATCCTAGCAGGAGGAAATGCAAAGATTTCTGTCGGTCACATCGATAGTAAATTTGGTATTTCCATCCTTCAGATCAAAAACATTCTCAAGGTGGTGGAAACCCATCATCTTGACGTGATAGGACTCCATATCCATACAGGATCGGATATTTTGGATGCCGACGTATTTTTAAAAGGGGCAGAAATTCTTTTCGATGCGGCACGACAATTCCCCGACCTGAAGTTTTTGGATTTTGGGGGAGGATTTAAAGTTGCCTACAAACCCGGTGACATTGCTACGGATATTGCTGATGTAGGCGAAAAGGTTTCCAAAGCCTTTCAGGAATTTTGTGCAGAATATGGTCGGGAACTGGAATTGTGGTTTGAACCTGGAAAATTCCTCGTCAGTGAATCCGGTTTTCTATTGGTCAGTGCCAATGTCATCAAGTCTACACCAGCCTGTACTTTTGTCGGGGTCGATTCAGGACTCAATCACCTGATCAGGCCAATGATGTACGATGCTTATCATGCAGTGGAAAATGTATCCCAACACGAAGGTCCAGATCATGTTTATACTGTTGTGGGTTATATTTGTGAGTCAGACACCATCGCCTCCGACCGGAAGTTGAAAGAGGTTAGAGAAGGAGATCTTTTGGTGATCAAAAATGCGGGAGCATACGGATACAGCATGTCCTCCAATTATAATTCAAGGTTGAGACCACCGGAAGTTTTGATTTTGGACGGAAAAGCCCATTTAATCAGGGAACGCGAAACATTTGAGGATATCCTTAAACATCAAGTGGATATCGGACTTTAAGTCCTCCTAAAAACCCATAACAGCATAGATAAGCCTGTCTTGTTATGGGTTTTTGTTTCTCCCGAAAAGAAAAATTCCGCAAAGTGAAGTGTTCATTATTTGCGAAAAGAAAATTAAATGGGATTAATGACTGTTTAAATCATTAAATATTTTTTTTGGAATAAAAATTGCCAAATACCGGTTTGGGAAAAGGCAAGTTTTTATCAATAAAATTAAACTTAAATGACGGTCAATTTATAAAAACAGTTTATCTTCGCAGGTGTTGTGTTGAGAGAATAGACCGTGAAGAAAGATTGCCCATGTTTAAGCCCCACCTTGCCCTAGTAATTTTCAATCATTCAAACATCAGTCAGTTATCCCATGTATGGCTTTAATTGATTAACTTTAATTACTGGAATTTGGCAAAGGCTGTTATGGCTAAAAGTTACCTTCAAAAATTTTTATTGTTTACAATTGGGTTTTTTTGTGCCTTGGTCTCAGTTGCCCAAGACGTTCAATTTTCTCAATTTTATGCAGCCCCTTTGTACCTGAATCCAGCGATGACAGGGGCTTCTGAGCTGACCAGGGTTGGGGTGAATTACCGTAACCAATGGCCAGGTTTAGACCATTCCTTTAATTCTTATTCTGCTTACATCGACCACTATGTTTATGATTATAACAGTGGCATCGGTCTGATTTTCAATGGAAACAAAGAAAGTTTGGCCCAACTCAGCACCAATGAAGTCGGCTTGCTTTACAGCTACAGGCTGAGGGTGGGGACTGATAAATTTTTGAGGGTGGGGGGACAAGTGAGTTATATTGCCAGAGACGCTTATTTTGGAAATCTTGTTTTTGGTTCCATGATTGACATTTCCACCGGGGGAACAAATTCTTTGACGGATGAACTCCAAAATGTCCCCATAGATTCTCGTCATAGATTCATGGATTATAGTTTTGGGACACTTTTCACCACCAATAAAATTTGGCTGGGTGCTTCTGCCCATCACGTGACTGAACCCAATGTTTCCTTTGTTGAAGATGCCACCAGTAGGCTTCCCTTGAAATTTTCTGCGCAGGGAGGTATTCGCTTCGATTTGGGGTATGGCGGCATCAACAATACCTTTACCAATGTATATCAGGAAAGATCCATTTCCTTCGCTTTTAATTACAAACAACAAGCGCCCTTCAACCAGTTGGACATCGGTACCCAGCTTTATCTGGAACCATTGGTATTGGGAATATGGTACAGGGGATTGCCCTCCAAATACAATATGCCAAACAACGAATCTTTAATCGCGCTTCTTGGCGTAGCCTTGGAGTCTGGGATGGATATCGGTTACAGCTTTGATTTCACGACTTCCAAGTTGGGGCTTAGAAACAGCGGTGGTGCCCATGAGATTTCCATCCGGTATACCTTTCTTTGGGGAGACGAGCGCAGCCGAAACCAAAGATCAAGAGTCAACCCTTGCTTCTTTTATTAGCATTCAATTTTTCATTTGGTTTTTGGTCTTCAAATTCCCCCCGGTGATTGTCTAAAATTTTGAGGCAATTCAAGTATTTCCACAAATGCAATGGATTCATTCGTATTGGCTTAGCGGCCACAAATTGATTTCAAGGATTAAAGAAACGCTCTAAATCATGACATTGCTATCTGGTTTTTAAAACAAAGTCACAAGTTCATTGCTTTTGAAGTCTGACAATCAATAAAAATGGCAAAAACACTGCGGCTCGTTTTAGGAGATCAATTGAACAGCAATCATTCTTGGTATAAGAATATCGATCCAGAGGTAGTCTATCTCATGATGGAAATGAGACAGGAAACCGATTATGTCCGGCATCATGTCCAGAAAGTCATCGGGTTTTTTATGTCCATGCGGAATTTTGCAGGCCTTTTGGAAAGCAAAGGCCATCAAGTAATCTATTTCAAACTTGATGATCGCCAAAATACCCAAAAGCTCGATGCCAATATTGATCAAGTCATCCTCTCGATCAGCGCTTCTTCTTTTGAGTACCAACTGCCGGATGAATATCGCTTGGATGTCCAATTGAGGGAGATTTCTGACAAATTGGACATCCCAAGCCAAGCGGTCGAAAGCGAACATTTTTTGACGGAAAGGGGCTTTTTGGCAGACTTTTTCAAAGGAAAGAAAACCTATCTCATGGAATCCTTTTACAGGGAAATGAGGAAAAAAAACAACATCCTGATGGATGGAAATGAACCCATGACGGGCAAATGGAATTACGACCATGACAACAGAAACAAGCTCAAGGATCCACTTTTGTTGAAAAAGGCAAAAGTCAATCCAAAAAACGTAAGCGAATTCACGGAGCTTTTGGAGAAAATGGAGGTGAAAACCATTGGGAATGTAGACTCGGAGAATTTCAATTGGCCAACGTCAAGGGAAGAAAGTCTTGACGTTTTGGATTACTTCTGTGAAAACCTACTGCCCCGCTTCGGGGAATACCAAGACGCAATGTATTCGGGTGATGTATTCCTGTTCCATAGCAGGCTCAGTTTTTCAATGAACACGAAAATGGTTTCCCCGCTCGAGGTTGTGGAAACAGTGGAGAAATATTGGTTGGGCCATCAGGATTCAATCTCCATTGCCCAAACCGAAGGATTTATCAGGCAAATCATCGGTTGGCGGGAATACATGCGAGGGGTCTATTGGGCGAAGATGCCGGAGTTTGCGCAGCTGAATTTCTTGGGACAGGATAGGAAACTCCCTGATTATTTCTGGACAGGAAAAACCAAGATGAACTGTATGCGGCAAGCCATCACGCAATCGTTGGATCATGCCTATGCCCACCACATCCAACGCCTGATGGTGACAGGCAATTTTGCACTCTTGGCGGGGATTGATCCGGATGAAGTGGACCAATGGTATTTGGGCATTTATATAGACGCGATTGAGTGGGTGGAGATTACCAACACAAGGGGAATGAGCCAATTTGCCGATGGCGGAATCGTGGGTACCAAACCCTATGTTTCTTCTGCGAATTATATCGACAAGATGAGCGACTACTGCGGGTCATGTTTCTACAAAAAGAGCGTGAAACATGGTGAAAAAGCCTGCCCTTTCAACAGCCTTTATTGGCATTTTTACGAAAGAAATAGGGAAAAACTTTCCAAAAACCCCCGCATTGGGATGGTGTATCCCACGCTGGGCAAAATGAAGGAGAAGGACGAGATTCTCGCCCAAGCTGATTATTACCTTAAAAACATCGAAAATCTTTAAGCCAAATGGCCCATTCCCGTAAGGAATGGGCCATTTCCAATTTATAGTTCAATCCTTATTGCCAAAGCTTTTGATGATTTCCATCACCCTTGGTAAAGGCAGGGATTTCACGATCCTTCCCTCTTTCCCTTCCATATCATTTGCTGCAAAAAGGGAATTGATGATGGCTTCTTCCGTTGCTTCTATGGTCGCCAAGAAAAGAGGACTCATGTCGTCGTTTCTCAACATCTCGTTTTGTAGCAAATCCAGTGTAGTGGCTTGGTGTGCGATGCGGTTTTGGGAATGGTTGGAGAAGGCAATGACATAATCCCCCGATCCATTTGAGGCAATTCCTCCAGTCCTCGCCAGCCCCATCATGGCCCTCTGAGCGATCCTTTTCAGGTTTCTTTCATTGACCGGAGCATCAGTGGCCACGATGATCATGCAAGAACCGTCAGCAGATTCCAAGTGGTTTTTAAAACTGTATTGCCCCAATTCCTCCCCAACAGGCACGCCGTTGATCTGCAATACTCCGCCAAAATTGGTTTGGACCAAAACCCCAACGGTATAGCCACCAAGGCTTTCCGGTAATTTCCGGGAAGAAGTACCGATGCCTCCCTTGAATCCAAAGCAAACTGTTCCAGTTCCGGCACCGACATTTCCTTCTTCCACCCGCCCCTCTTTTGCCGCGCGTATGGCTGACAAAACATCTTCCTTTCGGACATGTTGGCCGCGGATATCGTTGAGGTAGCCATCATTGGTTTCGCCCACCACTGCATTCACGGATTGGACAGCTTCATTTCCTGGCAATTCGAGGGTGTATTCAATGATGCCTTCCATCCCTGCGGCAATTCCCAGCGTATTGGTCAGCACGATGGGACTTTCCAGATTGCCCAGTTCCTCGATCTGGGTGCTTCCCGCCAATTTCCCAAAGCCATTTCCAACAAAAACAGCTGCAGGTGTTTTTTCTTGAAAGAGATTTCCGCGGTGGGGCAGGATGGCCGTGACCCCCGTCCTGATGTCTTTCCCCTGAATTTTGGTAAGATGGCCCACCAAAACCCCTTCCACGTCGGTAATCGAATTGAGTTTTCCCGTGGGTAAAATACCAATTTCAATGCCCAAATCCCGGGCCCTTGTCTGTGCTTTCAATTCGTTTCCCATTGCAAAACAGCTGAGGATAACCAGGGATATCCAATATTTGTCTACCATTTCCTTTGTTAAAACCATTTGATCAATGCTTGGATGATCTTTTTGCCTGTGATGCCATAAGGGGGATAAAGAGGTTTTGATGTCGTCAATCCAATGCGTTGGTTGAGTACTGCCTTTTCATTGGTGAAGGCCAAAAATCCATGATGCCCATGTGCTTTTCCCATCCCACTGTTGTTTACCCCTCCAAATGGAAGTTCATTTTGCAGAAAATGAAGGACACAATCATTTATGACAGCTCCGCCCGATGAGGTTTGTTGCAGGATTTGGTCCGTCGTGAATTTGTCCTTGGAAAAGGCATACAGGGCCAAAGGTTTCGGTCTTTTGTTGATGTAATCGATGGCTACGGTAAGATCGGTATAGGAAAGAACCGGAAGAATCGGGCCAAAAATCTCTTCTTGCATCACGTCCATCTCGTCCGTGACTTCTGTCAACAATGTGGGTTCGAAATAATTATCAGTTTCGGAGATACCACCACCAAAAATGGTTTTGGCGCCTTTCAGGTTGGCATCGGAGAGCATTCGCTTGAGTCTTTGCAGATGCTTTTGGCTGACAATGCGGGCATAATCCTTCGATTTGTCAATTCCTTTTGCATCCGCATCGTACATTTTCAGAAGCTGGATTTTCAGTTCAGTAAGGAAGTCTTCTTTTACCAGTTCATCGACCAATATGTAATCAGGGGCGATGCAGGTTTGTCCACAATTCACGAATTTTCCCCAGATGATTTTCGCCGCCGCATCTTGCAAATCTGCCTGTCGGTCGATGATGGCGGGAGATTTTCCTCCCAACTCCAAAGTCAGCGAAGTGAGATGTTCCGCTGCAGCTTTCATGATCATTTTCCCCACTGCAGGACTTCCGGTAAAGAATATATGGTCAAAAGGTTTGGCCAACAGCATTTGGGAAACGGGAATCTCTCCTTCAAAAACAGCAACGTTGTGTTGGTCGAAAACCTCTTCCACCAATCTTCTGATCAGGGCGGAGGTGTGGGGTGTCATTTCGGAAGGTTTAATGATGGCGGTACAGCCTGCGGCCAATGCGGAAACCAAAGGGGCAATGGCCAAATTGAAGGGGTAATTCCAAGGTGCGATGATCAGACAAGTGCCCTTGGGTTCGTACTGGATATGGGATTTGGTCCCCAGCAAGGTCTTTGGCGTGGATACTTTTTTGGGTTTCATCCAAGCCTCAAGATTTTTGATTGCATGGTTGATTTCCGCGGTGACCACAAATATTTCGCTGATGTCGATTTCAGGATAGGGTTTCTTAAAATCTGCATGAACCGCCTTTCTGATATCCTCTTGATGGATTTGGATCCAATCCAACATCTTCTTGAGCATTTCGATTCTTTGGGAAGGTTTGCTTGACCTCATTTTCAAGGCCTGAACGCGCTGTTTGGAGAAAACATCTTCAATTTGACGCTTGACAATTTCATCTTCCAAGATTTCCATAGGTAAAGTTTTAATAATGATTCATTGAGAAAAATCCCTAATAAGGAATCTAATTCCATCCTTATTAAAATTTCGATTGAATACAAAATCCGGAACGTTGATGGTTCCTTATTATGCCTTACTATTTAAGGATTTTCCCGCACATCCTCCCTTTAGATGGGGAAGATTTTTTTATATAGAGCAAGTTTGATTCCGTTTTTGCAGCCGTGGGACTTTTATCCGCTTAGGGATGAAAAGCTCCCAAAGATTGGTTCTAAAGATGTTTTCAATCAAGACCAATGAACAGGTTCAAAAATACTAAGGTTTAAAAAAAAGCAATTGAGGCGATTACTTCAGGACCCACGTTATGTAGCCGGATTTCAGGCAGCTGTTTTTCAGATCAGTCTCCTCATAGAACTTAACAAACGGGTACTTTGTCTTGACCAGCTCCATCAGGGGTTGGTCAAGACAATTGTAAATGAGGGTGTTCAGTCAGGGTTTGAGGAAAATAGAAAAATGATGTTTTTCTGCACAGATCCTATTTATTTAAATTAACCTAAAGAAACTTAAGTTTTACCACCTATTTTTTCTTTCTCAAATACAGCCAAGGTACATGGTGTCAAATAAACTCTTTCTGCGAGTAATGTTTTGTAGCGAATTCAAATTATTATAAAAAAAACAGAAAAAATATCAAGCTGTAATTTTGACGCTTTTGGCATCAAAATCTTAAATTTGGTTAATTATTGACAAATAAAAGTCAATATCGTATAGGAAAATAGAGTGCTTTCATTTTCGTGATTGGGTAGGTAATAATTGTTGATACAATCAAAAAACCACATAATATTTTTTGTTTGCTTTTGGATACGAAGTTTCTTTATTTTGATGTAAGTGTTTTTTTCACAATTAACTATAAACCACATGTTAAAAAACTTTACTAACCTTAAGCTCTTAAGCTTACTTGTGATGATGCTCTGGTGGTTACCCAGTTCATCGTTCGCTCAGACCCGTGAAATCAGCGGGGTGGTAATTTCCAGTGAGGACAACCTTCCTCTTCCAGGTGTATCTGTTCTCGTAAAGGGAACGACCAGGGGAACGGTATCCGATATCGATGGAAATTTCAGGATATCGGTTAATCCAGGTGAACAAACCCTGGTGCTTTCCTTCATTGGGTTTGCTACCCAGGAATTGGCTCTGACCAACCAAAACTCGTACAATGTCACCATGGCGCCGGACATGAGATCCCTCAGCGAAGTGATCGTCGTTGGGTATGGTGAGCAAAAGAAAGAAACGATCACAGGATCTGTCGCCACCGTTAAAGGTGCCGAGCTTGCCAAATCGCCTGCCATGAACTTGACCAACTCCATTGCCGGTAGAATGGCCGGTGTGGTCGCGGTAAACAGAAGCGGTGAGCCAGGCTATGATGGTGCTGGTATCAGGATCCGTGGGTCCAATACTTTGGGAAACAACGATGCCTTGATCGTAATCGATGGTATCCCTGCAAGAACAGGGGGTATCGACAGGCTCAATCCAAATGATATCGAATCCATTTCTGTTTTGAAAGATGCATCTGCTGCCATTTATGGCGCTAGGGCTGCAAACGGTGTTATTTTGGTGACGACCAAAAGAGGAAAATCCGGTAAGCCGGAATTGAGTTATCAATTCAACCAAGGATTTGCACAGCCAACGGTTATCCCGAAATTGGCGAATGCTTCCCAGTATGGTGAAATGTTGAATGACCTGTCGGTTTATGAACTTCCTGTCAGCGAATGGCAGGGTGCTACCGATGCTTTCAGAAATACAGGTGTATATACAAGACCAAATGGTCAAACCAGAAATGCGCCATTCTCACCAGAGGCACTCGAAATGTACAGGGCAGGAACAGATCCTTGGAACTATCCAAACACGGATTGGTACGATGCCACTTTGAAAACTTGGTCACCGCAGGTAAGACACAATGTCCAAATGAATGGTGGAAGTGAAAATATCAGATACTTAGCTTCCATTGGCTACCAAAATCAGGATGCTTTTTATAAGAATTCTGCCACTGGGTTCAAGCAGTATGACATGCGTCTAAACATAGATGCAAAAATCAACGATTATGTTGACGTACAAATCGGTGTTTTGGGAAGACAGGAATCCAGATTTTTCCCAACACGTGGTGCAGGCGCGATCTTCAGGATGCAAATGAGAGGCAAACCAAACGAGCCTGCTTACTGGCCTGACGGAAGACCTGGACCTGATATCGAAAATGGTGAAAACCCTGTTGTCATCACAACCAATGCAACAGGTTACGACAGGGATACCCGCGATTATTTCCAGACCAACGCGCAGTTGAACATCAAAATCCCTGGAATAGAAGGATTGAAATTTCAAGGTACTGCCTCTGTGGATAAACTGAGCAGATTTACCAAAAGATGGGAAACTCCCTGGACACTTTACCAAAAAGGAAGTGGATTTGAGGCTGATGGAGTGACTCCCACCCTTGTTCCTACTTTGAGAGGACCAGCGGAACCAAGATTGACGCAAGGCAACAACAACCAGTTGAACATATTATTGGGGGGTGTCTTCACCTATGACCGTCAGTTTGGTGATCATGGATTTTCGGCCCTGGCTGGAACAAACAAGGAAACTGTAGAAGGGGATGATTTCTTTGCTTACAGAAGGTTTTTCATCTCTCCAGCAATCGATCAGATGTTTGCCGGTGGTGATGCTGAGAAGAACAACGGTGGTGGTGCTTTTGAAAGGGCCCGTCTGAATTATTTTGGTAGGGTTGCTTACAATTACAAAGAAAAATACCTCGCCGAATTCCTTTGGAGATATGATGCTTCTTATATTTTCCCGAAAGATACCCGATATGGATTCTTCCCGGGAATCATGATGGGATGGGTGGTTTCGGAAGAAAGTTTCTGGAAAAATTCCATGCCGGCATTTGATTTCTTCAAAATTCGTGGGTCTTATGGACAAATGGGAAATGACCAGATCTTTTATGACAATACACTTCAGGAATATCAATTCCTTTCTACCTACGGATTCAGAAGCCATATTTTGGAAGGTGCAGAAGTCAAAACACTGTATGAAACAAGGGTTCCTAACAATGCCATCACATGGGAAGTGGCCAACAACAGCAATATTGGTATCGAAGGTCAATTGCTCCAAGGAAAAATATTCTTCGAAGCGGATGTGTTTTACAACAAAAGAACCAATATCCTTTGGAGAAAAAATGCTTCTATTCCGCAAAGTACCGGTTTGTCCTCCTTGCTTCCTGCCGAAAATATCGGTGAGGTTGAAAACAAAGGATTCGATATTCAATTGGGATACAGAGGTCAAAAAGGGGAGCTCAATTACAGCGTGAGTGTTAATGGTGGATATGCCAAGAACAAAATCTTGTTCTGGGATGAGCCTCCAGGTGCCCCAGAATGGCAGCAGTCAACCGGCAGACCCATGGGTTCTCCGGGACCGATCTACATCTATGATGGTGTATTTAGAGATAGAGCTGATATCGATAGGACCACTCTTGATTATTCCGCCATTACCAATGAAATCCGTCCGGGTGACATGAAGTTCAAGGATGTGGATGGAGATGGAAAGATTACTCCTTTGGACCGAGTGAGATTGGACAGAAACAACATCCCAAGATTCCAAGGTGGTATGACTTTGTCAGCAAATTTCAGAGCTTTTGATTTGTCTGTTTTGTTCCAAGGAGCGGCAGGTGCAATGGCAATGGTGAGTGCTGGGGAATCCGGTAACATTGGAAACTATCTTTTGGAATTTTATGAAAAAAGATGGACGGTGGACAATCCAAGCAGTGTAGATCCTAGGATTGCCAATAGGAGTGATCAATATTTCTCCTCCAACAATACCTATTGGTATAGAAGTTCTGATTATGTCAGGCTGAAAAACCTTGAGCTTGGCTATACCTTGCCAGCACATATTGGTTCCAGAATTGGTTTGGGAAGTGTACGTTTTTATGTAAACGGGCTCAATCTGTTGACTTGGGATAAGCTTAAAGTGTACGATCCTGAATCTGACAATTCAACCGGACAATATTATCCACAGTCTAGGGTGATCAATGGTGGTTTTGCTGTTTCATTTTAAAAATTTAATCAAGTTATGAAGAGATATAGCATAAAATATATTATCGTAGCCTTTATTGGGTTCACTTTGGGAAGCTGCAACGACAGTTTTCTGGATACCCAACCTTTAGGGCAAGTCTCCGAATCTGCAGTGTGGACAGATGCCGGTTTGGCAGAAGCCTTTGTGACAGATATTTACGGCGGATTGGGATTCGGTGGTTTTGATGAGCAAATGCTTGCTTCCCTTACCGATGAGGCCATCTTTACGCACCCAGGAAGGGGCATTACCACCGTGACTGAAGCACGTTCCAACCCACAAGATACAGGTTGGATTGGTGGTCCTCGTTCTTGGAACAACATGTACAACAGGGTCAGATCCGCCAATATCGCGATTGAAAACCTCACAAATCCAAAATTCCCCAATACCAACGGTATCGTTGATCGTCTTTTGGGTGAGGCAACCTTTATGAGGGCTTATTTCTCCCATCAGTTGCTGAGAAACTTCGGTGCATTTCCAATTCCTGACAGGACTGTTGGTCTTGGAGACGATACCTTCGAGAAAGCCAGAAACACTTTTGAGGAATGTGTGAATTTCATCAACACTGATTTGGACAAAGCAGCAGAATTGCTCAATGGAAAAAACATGGTGCGTGGAAGGGCAAGCAAAGTAGCAGCGCTGGCCTTGAAATCAAGGGTGTTGTTGTATGCCGCCAGTGACCTGCACGACGTGCCCACTGCATCTTCCAAATCTTCTGTGATTTCCAGTTTTGCCAACAAAGAACTGATTGGTTTTACAGGTGGTGACAGAATGGCCAGATGGCAAAGTGCGAAAAGTGCTGCTAAATCCGTCTTGGATTTGGTGGGTGGCAATGAGCTGGATCACACCGCTCCTTTGGATCCAGAAACAGCCAAAACCGTTTACATGAACAATTCCCTTTCCAGAAATGGTGGACAGAACGAAATGATCTTCGGTAGGTATTTCTTGAGTTCAAAACCAGAAGGTGGAGGAAGACAAGGCTTGTTCAACGGACCGAATGGCTACAACAACTGGGCTGGAAACACGCCCGTACAATTGTTGATCGATGATTATGAAATGATGGATGGCAGTGAATTTGACTGGAGCAATCCTGCAAACGCAAAAGCCCCTTATGACAACAGAGATCCAAGATTCTATTCCACCTTCTTGTATGATGGAGCCCAGTGGAAACCAAGATCCTCTGCCAACCAATCCAGGGATCCTTTGGGCCAGATCCAAACAGGTTCCTATGAGGTGGTCAATGCGTCTGGAGCCAAAGTGATTGTACCAGGTTTGGATACCCGTAGCAGTCCAATTGAAGATTGGAACGGAAGTTATACAGGCTACTACATCAGAAAATTCGTGGAGCCAAATCCAGCCTTCGTTGATCAAAATACCTGGCAAGAAATTCCTTGGCCTGCCATCCGAGTATCAGAGATTGTCCTCAATTACGTAGAGGCATGTATTGAACTTGGTGAGGAAGAAGAAGCCAGAACTTGGTTGAATAAAATCCGCTTCAGAGCCGGTATGCCAGCCATTACTGCATCAGGACAGGCCTTAAAAGAAAAATACATCAATGAAAGAAGGGTGGAGTTGGTCTTTGAAGAACACCGCTACTATGATGTCAGAAGATGGATGATCGCCCCAGAAACCTTGGGAAGACAAGCCAATGGGATCAAGGTTTCCGGTAAATTGAAGCCTGGAAAATCGCTTTCTGTGTACAGATACGACCCCGAACTCTATGATTATTCCTATGAAATAATAGAAATCGATCCTGGAAAGGAAAACAGACTTTGGTTAGACAAAATGTATTTTATGCCTCTAAGTTTTGATGAGATGAACCGAAACGCTCTACTCATACAAAATCCAGGATTTTAATTCATTGAATTGACCTTTTGATGAAGCAACTTGGCTTGGAAATCATTAATTTCCTGCCAAGTTGCTTCTTTGTGTTTTACCCGCATATAAATATTGCCCCATGTGTGATTTTACTTCTCGTGTTTGTCTGACGGTTTTGATTATGGTTCTGGTGATCTCCTGTGATCCACCCACTTCAGAGGAGAAGGTTGTTGCTTTGCCCGTAGACCAACCTCTTTTTAATCTTGTTTCTCCAGAAAACTCAGGAATCCATTTCAATAATCTATTGACTGAAACCCTGAATACCAACGTTTTGGTGTATGAGTATTTTTACAATGGAGGAGGTGTGGCAGTTGGCGATCTCAATGGAGACGGTCTGGATGACCTCTATTTTACTGGGAACATGGTTCCCAACCAACTCTATTTGAACAAAGGAAATTTAAAATTTGAAGACATTACCGACTTGGCAGGTGTGGCAGGCAGAAATGGACCTTGGACAACGGGTGTGACCATGGCCGATGTGAATGGAGACGGACGTTTGGATATTTATGTCTGTTATTCAGGAAACATGCCTTCCGAAAAGCGGAAAAACCAACTTTTCATCAACAATGGTCCCAATGAGAATGGAATTCCAACTTTTTCCGAAGAGGCCGCCGCTTATGGTCTTGCGATAGATTCCTATTCCACGCAAGCCTTGTTTTTTGATTATGACAAAGATGGGGATTTGGATATGTTTTTGCTCAACCACAATCCAAAATCACTGCCGATTCTGGACGAATCGAGCACTGCTGAAGTATTGAAATACAAAGACCCTTCCGGCTCTCAATTGTTCAGGAATGACAATGGGAAATTTGTGGAAGTCACCGAAAAAGCAGGCATCCAAAACTCTGCACTTTCCTATGGTTTGGGCGTTGGGGTAGCCGATCTGAATGGGGATGACTGGCCTGATATCTACATCAGCAACGATTATACCGCTCCGGATTTCCTTTATATCAACAACAAGAATGGGACATTCACGGATGTTAGCAAATCCGCCTTGGGCCATATTTCCCAGTTTTCGATGGGAAATGACTTGGCCGATATCAACAATGACGGATTGGTCGACATCTACACCCTCGACATGCTTCCCGAAAGCAACAAGAGGCAAAAACTTTTGATGGCACCCGACAACTATGAGAAGTTTGACTTCATGGTCAATGTTGGTTTCCATCACCAATACATGCGCAATATGCTCCACCTGAACAATGGAGATGGTTCCTTCAGCGAAATCGGTCAGTTGGCTGGAGTTTCCAATACCGATTGGAGTTGGGCCGCACTTTTTGCCGATTATGACAACGATGGATTGAAAGACCTTTTGGTCACCAATGGCTACAACCGCGATTACACCAATATGGATTTCCTGAAGTACATGGGGGATTTTGTCCAGCATCAAAGCAATCTCAAGCGGGAGGACATTCTTGGGTTGGTCTCCAAAATTCCTGCCTCGGATATCGGCAATTATGTCTTCAAGAACAAAGACGGCCTGCAATTCGAAAATGTCACCGACAAATGGGGACTCAAGCCCATCGCCAACAGCAATGGGGCAGCCTATGCCGACCTGGACAATGATGGTGACCTGGACTTGATCATCAACAATGTCAATGAAAAAGGATTTGTCTACGAAAACCTTTCCAACACCAAGGAAAACAACCATTTCCTAAAAATAAAATTGGAGGGGGCGAAACAAAATACCTCCGGCCTAGGGGCCAAAGTGATTCTGTATCATGATGGAATTACCCAAATGATCGAGCAGATGCCCACAAGAGGTTACCAATCGAGTGTTTCCCCAATATTGCATTTTGGCTTGGGGGCATCCCAAAAAGTGGATTCTTTAAAAGTCAGATGGCTTGGCGGTGATGAACAAACCCTCTTCAGTACCACTGCAAACCAACTCCTTGTTTTGAAGGAAAGCGAAGCAAAAAAGGGGGGCTTTTCAACAAAGAAAGCGAATGCTCCCCTATTCAAAAAAAGCACATTGGCGCCCTTTTCACTACCCAATCCATATTCTGGCATCAATGATTTCAAAAGACAACCCTTGATGATCAGCCCCATTTCCGGCACCAGAAGTGCCATGGCAAAAGGCGAACTCAAGGAAGTAGGATCCAACGCAGTATATATCGGGGGGCTTGCCGGCATCGCCGGGCAGTTGTTTGTTCAGAAGCCGAACAAGAATTTTATGGCTTTGCCCAAATTGGAATGGACGGAAAAATACCGAGGATCGGAAGATACTGATGCCCTATTTTTTGATGCCAACGGAGATGGATTTCCAGACCTTTATGTGGCCAGTGGGGGTTATGGGAATTATCTTCCCGAAGATCCTTTGCTTCAGGACCGGCTTTATCTCAATGATGGTAAAGGCGGATGGCTTGACGGCACCGAAAACTTGCCCAAGATGCCCACCAGCACTTCAGTTGTGGCAGCTGCGGATATCAATGGGGATGGGTTTTTGGATCTTTATGTAGGAAGTCGAGTGGTGCCGGGAAGATATCCTGAAATCCCTACCAGCTATATTTTGATCAATGACGGGATGGGGAATTTCACCGACCAAACCGATAAATTTTCCAAGGAATTGAAGCATATCGGAATGGTGACGGATGCTGCGTGGATTGATCTCAATGGAGACAATCTGCTCGATCTCGTGGTCGTGGGAGAATGGATGCCCATCACCGTGTTCATCAATACGGGAGAAAGGCTTGAGGAAAGAACCTTTGATTTTTTTGACAGGAATTATTCCGGATGGTGGAATACCCTGACGGTTGAAGATCTCAATGGTGATGGCAGGCCGGATCTATTGGTAGGAAATCACGGGACCAATAGCCAAGTCAAGGCAAGTTTCGAACAGCCGGCGGAGCTTTATGCAAAGGATTTTGACCAAAACGGATCCATGGATCCCATTTTCAATTTTTACATTCAGGACAAGAAATATCCCTACTTGACAAGGGATGAGCTCTTCGATCAATTTGCCTCCAAAAGGAATAAATTTCTGACTTATGAAAGTTTCTCAGAGGCCCAAATGGAATATATTTTTTCTCCTGAAGAATTGGACGGCGCGCAGGTTTTGGAGGCAAATTTTCTGAAAACTGCTTTTTTTACTTTGGAATCAAATGGTAAATTTAAGTTGCAGGAGCTGCCTGTCCAGGTTCAGTTTGCTCCGGTATATGCCATAGAGTGGATTCCTGCCCAAAATGGAAAAGAAGGACACCTGATTTTCGCGGGAAATGCGGAAACCGCACGGCTAAGATTGGGGAAAAGCGATGCCAATTATGGTGTGGTTTTGAAAGTAAACCAAAAGGGTGAAATGGAATACCTTCCACAACCTATTTCAGGATTGGGCTTGAGGGGAGATGTCAGGAATATCCTGACTTTGGGAGAGGGGAAATCCTTGTTTTACATCAATAAAGAGGGGATATCCGTTTATGAAATGCAAAAATAATTCAATGGAAAATCGCAGGAAATCGGCTTGGAAAGGAATCGTTTTAGGAAGCTTGTTGGTTTTGGTTTCCATCTCCTGCGCCGAACCAAAAGCACCCCAACCCATCCAAAATGATGAAATTGCCAATGTGATTTCGCAAATGACCGATATCATGATTCATGATGTGACCAACCCTCCATTGGCGGCAAAGTTTTTTGCCTATGCGAGTCTGGCGGGCATGGAGGCGCTTTCCTACCAGGAAGATTCTCTTTCACTGCTTTCTCAAAAAATAAACGGATACAGCGCTACGGTCAATAAAATCAAGCAACCAGAAAAATATGAGCATCGGATAAGTGCCGTGTTTGCCATGCTGCATACCGCGAAAAAAATGCAGCCTTCGGGGAGTCTCTTGGAGGTATACGAAGATGAATTTGCCAAAAGATGTTTGGCATTGGGTTTTGACCAGAAAATTATCGACCAATCGAAGGCCTTTGGTATTGAAGTCAGCGGAGAGATTCTAAAATACGCCGCCACGGACAATTATAACAAAACAAGTGGTTTTCCAAAATATACCCCTTTGGCAGCAGAAGGGAGTTGGTATCCGACCCCTCCAGGATTTTTTGCCCCGGTGGAGCCGTATTTCAATACTTTGCGCCCATTTTTTCTTGACTCTGCTTCGCAATTTAAACCCATCTCGCCAGCGCGTTTTTCAACAGATAAAAATTCTCCATTTTACAAGATGATGGAAGAAGTGTATCAGGTTGAATTGACGGAGGAGAAAAAGCTTGTTGCCGCTTTTTGGGATTGCAATCCTTTTGCACTGGAAGAAAATGGGCACTTGATGATCGGGATGAAAAAAATCTCGCCGGGGGCGCATTGGATGGGAATTGGCAACATTGCCTGCAAGGTAAATCAAGTCGGTTTTGACAAAGCCATGGAAATCAACGGTGTATTGGCCATGTCATTGCATGATGCATTTATGGGTTGCTGGGATGAAAAATACCGGAGCAATCGGATCCGCCCCGAAACAATCATCCGCAAACTGATTGACCCCAACTATAAACCCCTGCTCCAGACGCCACCATTTCCGGAATACCTCAGTGGACACTCCGTTGTTTCCACTGCATCGGCTGTGGTACTGACCCATTATTTCGGAGAAAATTTCGCCTATACGGACACGGTGGAGGTCAAATTTGGCTTGCCCACACGCGATTTTGAGGGATTCCATCAGGCAGCGGAAGAGGCCGCAATCTCCCGTCTTTATGGAGGTATTCATTTTATGGATGCGATCACAGAAGGGCAAAAACAGGGAAGGGAAATCGGTAGCTGGACCATCGATAAGTTGTTTTCCCCGTTGTCAAAAAATTAAGCTTATTTGGTAAAAAAGTATTCTCGCTTCTGAAAATAAATGGGGTACTTGTATGACCATTAAATTGTTATAAAATGTCGATTTTGAAATACACAGCCGTACTCTGCGGCTTGTTCTGTGCCGCTTTTGTGGGCTACAATTACCAGGCGGAAGACTTCAAACCTTATGTCCAAAGCATTCCTGATGCACCCGTCACCTTTGGGATGACGCCGATTCCAGCAGGTGTTTTTACCATGGGAGGTACAGCAGGTGGCAACGATGAAGTTCCCCTGCACCAAGTGGAAATTTCGGCATTTTGGATGGGGACACATGAAGTCACTTGGGATATTTTCGAAATGTTTTTGGACAAAAATTATGAAGAGGCCATTGCCGAAAAACCGCTTCCGGCCTATGTCGATGGCTTGAGCAGACCAAGTATTCCCTATTTGGACATGACTTTTGGGATGGGAAAAGAAAATAAGCCTGCCATAGGGATGACCCAATATGGAGCCATCCAGTTTTGTAAATGGCTGTATCTCAAAACAGGTGTCTTTTACAGACTTCCAACCGAAGCCGAATGGGAATATGCCTGCCGCGCAGGATCTTCTGATCCCTATTTTTTTGGGTCGGATGAAAGCAAATTGGCCGATTTTGCTTGGTATGGTGAAAATAGCGCCGGTTTGACGCAGGAAATCGGACAGAAAAAACCAAATCCTTGGGGACTTTACGATATCCTCGGAAATGTGATGGAATGGACTTCGGACCAATATGGTGCAGATGTGTACTCCAGCAGGGCTGACAAAAAAACCGTGGACCCAAAAATCCCCGTCAAAATCCTATATCCCGGCGCCATCAGGGGAGGAAGTTATAAAAGTGAGCCCTCGGATTTGCGCTCCTCCAAGCGGTTTGCTTCCACGCCGGAATGGAAAAGAATCGATCCACAGATCCCAAAAAGCCAATGGTGGTTTCCCGAAGCTCCGTTTTTGGGACTCAGATTGGTGAGGCCATTGGACCCGCCGAGTCCCGAAGAAATCAATGACTATTACGACAATCCACCGATAACAGACTATTAAACCATAAATCAAGACCCATGAATAACAAAAAAAATAACCCAAGAAGAGACTTCCTGAAAACCAGCGCGCTGGTGACGGGAGGATTGATGATGCCATTCAGTATGCCTGGGGCATTTGCAGCTGGATCAGATGTGATCAAGTTGGCCGTGATCGGCTGCGGCGGTCGTGGAACCGGAGCAGTTTTTCAAGCTTTCGAGACTGGCCACAATATTCAACTTGTCGCGATGGCCGATGCCTTTAGGGACAGGATTGACAAAAGCTATGAGCCCATTTTCAACAAATACGGCAAGGACAAAGTCAACGTGCCGGAGGACAGGAAATTCGTGGGATTTGATGGTTACAAGGAAGCCATGAAGGATGCCGATGTGGTGATCTTGGCTTCACCTCCAGGGTTCAGACCCGCCCACTTCGAAGAAGCGGTAAGGCAGGGCAAGCAGATTTTTATGGAAAAACCAGTTGCCACGGATGCCATCGGAATTCGACGCGTTTTGGCGGCAGCTGAGGAAGCCAAAAGAAAGAAACTCAATGTAGTCGTGGGTTTGCAAAGGCACTATCAGTCCAACTATAGAGAGACCATCAAAAGAATCCAAGACGGAGCCATCGGCGATATTGTCGCTGGACAAGTCTATTGGAATGACGGAGGCGTTTGGGTCAATCCAAGAAAACCCGAACAAACAGAGATGGAATATCAGATGAGAAACTGGTATTATTTCAATTGGCTCTGTGGGGATCACATCACCGAACAACATGTACACAACATCGATGTGGCCAACTGGGTAAAAGGCGGCTATCCCGTCAAAGCAGAAGGGACTGGCGGACGGACCATTCGGACCGGAAAGGACCATGGAGAGATCTTTGACCACCACAGCATCACTTTCACTTATGCCGATGGATCTACGATTTTCAGTGAGTGCAGACATTTCCCGGGAGCTCACAATAGAGTGGATGAAACTTTCCAGGGAACCAAGGGAAAAGTTTACCTCAGTGCCGGCAACCATGGGGTCATCACCGATCGTTCGGGAAATGAAATTTACACCCACAACCGGGAAAACAACCCCAATCCCTATCAGGTAGAGCATGATGAACTTTTTGCCGCAATTTCGAAAGGGGAATACAAATTTGCGGATGCCGAAAATGGTGCGAAGAGTACCATGACTTCAATTTTGGGTCGATACGCAACCTATTCCGGAAAGGTCATTACTTGGGATGAGGCACTGAATTCCAACATTGATTTGATGCCGGAACGTTTGGCTTGGGATGCCATGCCAAAATTACTTCCCAATGCGGATGGATTTTATCCACATGCGATTCCTGGAAAAACTAAAGTGATTTAAGATGGAAAGGAGAAAATTCATAAGAAATATCAGTTGGGGCGGAGCAGTTTCCGCCCTTGCCGGATCCAGTTTCATTCCAGCTTTTGGGGCCAAAATCCCAAGTGCAGACACCTTCAATTTGGACTATGCTCCCCATTTTGGGATGTTCAAAGGGCATTCTGGAGATGATTTGGTAGATCAGCTAAAATTCATGGCCGACCAAGGTTTCCGTTCTTTGGAAGACAATGGTTTGCTGGGAAGATCCGTGGAAGACCAAAACAAAATCGGCAAAACCCTGGAGCAACTTGGAATGCGGATGGGTGTTTTTGTGATCGATGGTGGAGACAATTGGAAAATTTCTCTCACCACCGGAAAAGAAGAATTCGTCCAGAATTTTGTCAATACCTGCAAAAAATCCGTGGAAACGGCCAAGAGGGTCAATGCCAAATGGGCAACTGTGGTACCGGGATTCTTCGAGAGAAAATTACCAATGGGAATCCAGACCTCCAATGTGATCGAAGCATTGAGAAAGGGAGCGGAAATACTTGAACCACATGGGATTGCCATGGTTATGGAGCCTTTGAGCGATACCCCGGAGCTTTTCCTCCGATATTCTGATCAAACCCATGCGATTTGCAAGGCGGTGAACAGCCCTTCCTGCAAAATCCTGTACGATGCTTACCACATGCAGCGCAATGAAGGAAATCTTATTCCCAATATGGAATCTTGTTGGGACGAAATCGCTTATATACAAATCGGTGATAATCCGGGTCGAAAAGAACCCGGAACTGGCGAAATAAATTATCAAAATGTGTTCAAATACATTCATGGTAAGGGTTTCAAGGGCATTTGTGGAATGGAACACGGAAATGCGATTCCCGGAAAAGAAGGTGAACAGGCGCTGATCGCTGCCTATAGAAAAGCAGATCAATTCAAATAAAAACAGTATATGAGGCTATTTTCTTTTTTATTTTTAAGCATAGGCGTGCTCGCCTTCAATAGTTGTCAACAAAAGGAAAATAGTGTCATATTAGAGAGACCAACTGGGTGGGAGATTATTGAAACCCCCACCCAGGCCTCCCTTCGCGGGCTTTCACCCGTCACCAACGAAATCGTTTGGGCCAGTGGCTCTAGCGGTGTTTGGTTATTGACAGTGGATGGAGGAGATACCTGGGAGACTGGTGTGATTGGTGGATTGGATACCGTTGATTTTAGGGATATCGAAGGCTTCAGCGCATCTACTGCCTTGGCACTATCAAGTGGTCAGCCTGCAGTAATTTACAAAACCATCGATGGGGGAAAAAATTGGGTTGAAAAATTCAAAGGTCCTGAGGGAGCTTTTTTTGACGGATTTGATTTCAATAAAGACAAAAATGGGTACGTGATTGGAGACCCCGTAGGTGGGAAATGGATGGTGCTAAGGACCAATGACCAAGGTGAAACTTGGGCGCTGTTGGAATCCTCTCCGAAATCAAAGGAAGGGGAAGCGGCTTTTGCGGCCAGCGGATCAGGAATCATTATGGGGACAGACAATATCTGGTTTGCCAGTGGCGGGTCCATAAGTAGGGTTTATAACTCCAATGATGGGGGATCGAAATGGACTGTTCAAGATACTCCAATTCTTCAAGGCGAAATGTCCCAAGGAATATATTCCATCACACGTGTTGACAATGACAACATGATCGCTGTGGGAGGGGATTATCTTCAGCCTGACTTTTCGGAAAAAAATGTGATTCTATCAAATGATCTGGGCAAAACCTGGACCGCAGCTTCGGGGAATCCTCCGAGCGGATACCGGTCAGGAGTTGCCTATTTTCCAAGACACCATTGGGTAATCACCGTCGGACCAAATGGAGGTGATTTTTCAAAAGATGGGGGTTACGGTTGGGAGAGATTTTCGGATGAAGCTTTCCATTCCGTTTACTTGGACAAATCCCAAAGCGGTGTTTGGGCGTCAGGGGCAAATGGGAAAATTGCAAAACTCAAATTCTGATTGTTTTGATTGTTGAGCAATAGATTTTTCAAAAATTGGTTTCCCTAGTAATTTTCCGAATGAAAAAGGTTTTTAATCTTTGAAAAGAACTTCTTTTCAAAGATTTGGTACTTGCCATGAAACCGGGTTGGCTGAGTGGAAAATCCCGATAAGGAAAAGTAAGACCGCGATATTTCGATTTTTATTTTTCCCAAGCCCAAAAATGACAAAGATTTTTTGTCGGGATTGCTGATTGCTGGCTTGTTTTATTATATTTATTATTTCCAACCCGCCATGAAGTTAACAATCATCCGATTTCTGACCGGGGAAATACTCCTGATTTAAACGATTTGAAATAAAAAAATATGTTTGAAATAATACCTTCCATTTGGCTGATAAACGGGAAATGTGTTCGTCTGAAAAGAGGAGACTTTGCCACTGAGCAAGTTATCTCCAACAATCCCCTTGAAATAGCCCAGGCATTTGAAGACCACGGCATCAAAAGAATCCACTTGGTTGACCTTGATGGTGCCAAGAGAGGAGAACCCAAAAATTACCATATTTTGGAGGCCATTACCGGCTACACCAATCTTTTGGTGGACTTTACCGGAGGGATTTCCACGGATGGAGATGTGATCAAGGCATTTGAGCACGGTGCCAAAACCATTACCGCAGCGTCCATTGCCGCCAAAGATCCGGATAAATTTGCCCAATGGCTTGTTTCTTATGGACGTGAAAGAATCAATCTTGCCGCCGATACCGACCCACAGAATCACAAAGTCATTATCGGGGGTTGGTTGAAAAAAACCGAAATCGACCTTTTTGAACATATTGAAAATTTCTACGAAAAAGGCCTGAAGTATCTCAAATGCTCAGACATAACACGTGATGGTGTATCCGACGGCCCTAACTTTGAGCTGTATGCGCAGATCCGGGAGAAATTTCCGGAAATTTTTCTGGCGGCCAGTGGCGGGGTCAGAAGTATCGATGACTTCAAGCGATTAAGAGACATGGGCCTGAAAGCTGCGGTTTTTGGCAGGGCTTATTATGAAAACATCATCAAGCTAGAAGACCTCGATAAATTTATAGCCGAAACCAACTGATTTAAAAGCTTCCTAAAAGGGAGCTTTTTTTATGCCGGATTTTAATTTTTGAGAACAAATAATTGGGGAACTGTACCATAAAGGTGAACAACCAGATATTGAATAAAGAAACCGACTCTCCATTACCATTCAACCCGTTTTATGCATTGCCAATTCAATTCCACCCTTTAATAGCTTAATAATCATTCAGTTTTTTACTTCACCATATTGGTACTTCACCTTATTCTTCAATTGGTCTGATTTTCTTACAGTTTCAACACCTAATAGGAAACCTAATGCATATTTCGGGTTCAAGAATGTTCGGCAATTGCACCAAGAACTTTTGAAAGTGTATAAAGGTCCGATTCTTCATGGTGTGCCGAGATCACGATCCTGTTTACCTTGCGGGAATGGGCAGACGGATAGGGAAAAGAAGATACTATGATCCCATGCTCCTGCAAATGGTTTACCCAATTGGGATCCGTGAATGAATACACTGGATAGCGAGGTATAAAGGTCAAGCCCTTTGTGTTTTTTGTGAGGGCGGAAAAATATTCCAAATTGTTGAATAGTTTTTCCTTTCTCTCCACATACAAATGCTGTCCTTGTAAAAAAGCATCCAAATATGCCGGGGGTGGAGGAGAAGAAGAGCGGAAAGTCTGGTGATTTTCGATCAACCCTATTGTCTCTAGATTTCCCAAAATGATTCCTGCAGGCAGACCAATCCCTTTTCCAAGGGAACCGGAAACGACCAGATTGACGGAGAGGTGCTTTAGCTGTCTGTATGTCCCGAAAATACCCTCGCCGGCCACACCAAACGCATGGCTGTCATCAACCAGGAGCGTGTACTCATGTTTTAAGGGGAGCGTTTGGATCCAGTTGTAATCATGGAGACTAGGTTCGAGCGGGTCCAAGGCATTTCCAAGGATCAGTATCTTTTGGGCAGAATTTTTTTCGCAAAACGCACCAACCATAGATACCCATTCGGCGAAAGTTGGCTTGGGATCAAGGGCCCAATCCTCGGGCAAAACAGCAGGATGGGTGTCTGGGGCTACGAAGACCTTATCCATCCCTTTTCTCAAATGATTGACAGCCGCATTTCCGGCCAAATAACCACTGCTCCAGACAAGTGCTCTGTCTGCACCTGCTTTTTCTGCAAAATAGGTTTCAAACTGCTCATAAACGGCCAATCGGACATTGTTGATCCTGCTGAGGCCATGGTTGAGTCCATATTTTTTAATACCAGAGATCACCAATTCCTCAAATGCCTCCGAACTCCCCATTCCCAAATAAGCTGTCCCACTGAAGAAAAGGTAGTCACGACCCTCGTGCAGGATGGTTCTGTTGATTTTTGAGGTCAGTAAAAATGGATGCATAGACGCTTATTTCAGTTTGGGAACGAAAAAGATTTACGCTTGATAAAAAGGTCTTTTTTCGGACAAGAGGATCTTTGGAGCAAGGAAGGGCAGAAGGTAAATGGTGAATGATTGCATCACCATTTACCGGACCGTAGCGTAGGAAAATTTGGTTCCAGGCGGCTGTTATTTTGCAAAGATCTGGCTTTCGTCCCAGAATGATTTGAACTCCAGAGCATTGCCGCAAGGATCCAAAAAGAACATGGTGGCCTGTTCCCCCACCTCACCCTTGAAACGGATATAGGGTTCGATGATGAAATCAATGCCGTATTCCTGAAGTGTATCCGCCAATTGGTGCCATTCTTCCCAGGGAAGAATCACGCCAAAATGCCTGACAGGCACGTTTTTGCCATCGACTTGATTGGCACTCATTTGATGAAGTTCTTCGGGTTTGATATGTGCAGACAATTGATGGCCGAAAAAATTGAAATCGATCCATTTATCCGTACTTCTTCCAATGGCACAGCCCAAAAGGTCCCCGTAAAACTTTCTGGTTTCTTCAATGTCCCTGATCGGGAATGCTAAATGAAAAGGCTTAAATTCACTCATGTTTTTTTAGTATGTTGGGATTTAAGAGGTAATTTGATTTTGGCACTACTTGAGTGCCAAGTTAGCAATAAGGCTTAGATTTTCCATGACGTTTTTGGAATGCATTTTAAGGGATCAGCAAGGGGTCGGATAACACAGAAGTCATGGGTTTTTTTGATTTGGATTGATTCGATTATTTATGTTTAACCCGTTTTATGCATTATGGACTCAACGCAATATTGTAATTGAAAGACAATCAATTGGATGGTGACTGTTTTTGATATCACCGACAGGTTGAAGTCAAAAGCAAGGGAACAAAGATCGATTATGGATCGATTCTAGTTTAGAATGGAATAGGTGATGCACAACATCGGTTCAATGGTCTTTGCCAGGTTTTCAGAAAAACTTGAATACCCCAGATAGCCACTGCCAAAGCCTATCTGTAAAATCCAGACTTCAATTTCCAATTCCGCTGGGTACTTTATTCAAAGGCCTCTGAGACACACTGCCCATCATTTGCGAAAAAAAGGGCAAAAACCATCTTCGGTTTTGCCCTTTTTCGAAATTACAGAAGATATGGAAATCCATAAATTCCTATGACTGTGGACTATTGAGACAACCAAAAGCGGACAGCCCTGATCAAGGTTTCCCTCCGTCGAGACCACCCCCTGTAGCAAACAGCAATGGTTGGTTCAATACCAAAAAGAGGCTGCTTGGAAAGCAGCCTCTTTTTGGTATTTAGGTTGAATTAATAGGCGGGATCTTGTGTCAAAGTGGGCTGGCCATCTTTCAAAGATCTATCTATCGCTTCCAAAGGAATGGGGAAAAATTCATTTTTGTTTTTAACAAAACTCCTCCCAGCCAAATAAACACGTTTGGTCCTTTCCACTTCAAGATATTTATTCAGTGTTTCAGCAGCAATGCCCCATCTTTGAAGATCAAAAAAGCGGTGTCCTTCCATACTGAATTCAAGTCTTGTTTCAAATCTTACTGCTTTTCTGGCCAGGTCTTTATCCGCCCATGGAGTATCATAGGTTTTGATGATATAATTGGCCGCCGGTTGTCCCGCTAAAATGGTAAAATCATTTCTGGAACTGCCCTGAATGGCTTTTGGAACAAAATTTTCCGGGTTGGCTGCTCTTGTTCTGACAATATTCACAAGCTCCCGAGCTCTTTCAAGGCTTCCTACTTCGACCTCAGCCTCTGCCAACCAAAGTAAAATCATTCCATAACGCATAATCCGATAATTGTTGGCCGTTAGATTACCCCATCCGCCTACACCAAAAGCCGCTTGTTCGGCAACATGTTTCATGGAGGAATAAGGACCTGCATAGGATACATCTCTGATAAAGTCTGTACCGTGAATTTTGAAATCCTTAAACAGAATACCGGGTCTACCCAGGGAATGGTCAATTCGGGGGTCGAGAGGGCCATTATAAGGAGTTTGCCATGTCACATCCGTATCATTGAAAGTATCCAACAGGGGAAGTCCCGAAGGGGTCGTCTTGAATGCATTTACAAGGTTTTGGGAAGCCTGGTAAAACCCACAGCATCCCCATGGATCGATATAAGGATGGGCCAAACCGACTCCTTGATTGGATGCCTGATCATTGGCACTGTTGATGGCGTATTGAATTTCAAATATTGACTCGGCATTGTTGCGGGTTGCCACTAGAAAATTATCTGCAAATTTATCAACCAAGGTAAATCTACCACTGCTGACGATTTGATCCAGAAGGGCTTTTGCTTCTAGAAGTTTGACTGAATTGGCACTCCCGTTGGCATCCCAACCCTGATACATTTTGGCTTTTGCCAGGAATGCCATGGCTGCCAATTTGGTAGGTCTTCCCACTTGGGCCTGGGTTTCGGGAAGGCTTTTCATGGCCTCTTCAAAGTCCGCTTCTATCAATGGCCAAATTTCCAGGTTATTGGGCACTTTGGTGCTTTCTACATCCGAAATATCAAATATCTCGTCGCTGATATAGGGTGGATTTCTCCACATTTTTCTGGCTTCCATATGGAAAAAACCCCTTAAAAACCTAGCCTCACCAATTATCCGCGCCCTATTCTGGTCACTGATGGTTTCTACCTTCTTCAGGGTATTGAGAGCATCATTGGCTCGGGCAACTCCTTTGTAGAGACCTCTCCATTTGTTCCGGATGTGCCCGTTGAAGGCCTGGAAATCATACGCTTCGATAAAAGACTGTTCGGGCTGATCCCCTGCATCTGTTCCTTTATATGCATCATCGGAAGCAATACCACCAAACACCCAGTTTTGGACATCATTTTCCCAGGGAGCCTGACCGTCAAGACCTGTGCCTGATAACATTTTGTATGATCCTAGCAAGAGTCCTTCTACTCCAGACTCTGTGGCCAAGCCACTTGAACTGAATTGACCCTGGGGTTCCTTGGTCAAAAACTCGTCACCGCAGCTGATAGTAATAAATAATACCGCCGCAAAGGTTATAACTTTATAAATTGTTTTCATAACAGGAATTTATTTAGAAATTAAGGTTAAGGCCAATCAAAAGATTTTTCGATACCGGCATATATCCTCCATCAAATCCCAAGGTGTTATCGGTATTCGTTTGAATTTCCGGATTTAGGCCTGAATATTTGGTGAAAGTAAACAGGTTTTGCCCCTGCAGATAAACCGATGCCCTACCAAATCCAAGTTTTGACAAGGCACTTGCAGGTAGGCTGTAGGTGAGCTGTATATTCCTGATTCTAAAGTAAGAACCATCTTCAATGAAATAACTTGAAGGACGGCTACTGACCTGATCATTGGCATCCATTATAGGAGTTTTGGCATTTGGATTGGCAGCTACCCACTGGGCTCGAGGTGCTTGGGGATTGGTGGGCTGCCAAGCATCATAGAGAGCGGATTTGGATCTGTTTCCCTGAAATGTATTGAAATCTGCGAAATAACGTACATAATTAAAAATATCATTTCCCACAGACCCATTTCCGAAAATGGTAAGATCAAAGCTTTTATAGCCCAGGTTCAAATTGATGCCGTAAGTAAAATCCGGGTGGGGATTTCCAATAACGGTTCTATCATCGTCGGTGATTACCCCATCATTGTTTACGTCCTCAATCTTGAATTTTCCAGGGGCATTATAACTCCCGTATGTAGGGTGTGAATTTGCCTCTTCCTGGGACTGGAAAATCCCCAATACATTGAATCCATAGTAGGATGAAAGGGGTAGGCCTGCCTGCGTAACCGTAACAGCAGGAACCCTTGATCCAAATCCAAAGAATCGCGTATCTTCATTTTCGTCCAACCGATCAACCTTGTTTCTATAGGTGGAGAAATTACCGGAGATACTGTATCTAAAATCCCCTCCCATGGTGGTGTTTCGATAACCCAAATTGATATCAATCCCTTTATTGGTTATCTGCCCGACATTAGAGGAAGGTGCGGACGCATCACCTGCAGTAAATGTAATCGGTATTGTGAACAACATGTCTGAAGTGACTCTTTGCCAGAGGTCAAATTCAAAGTTTAATTTATCGTTGAATAACAAAACATCCAGACCTAAATTATTGGAAGTGGTTGTCTCCCATTTGGCATTGGGATTACCAAACCGCTGTGCATCAAATCCCAATGTTGGGGAATTGAGAGAGCCATCAATAGGATATCCGGCATTGAAAATATTAGACCGATAGGTTGTGAAAGCATTGTAATCACCAATTGCCTGATTTCCTGTCTTTCCCCATCCATAGCGAAGTTTCATATCCGACACAAAAGGAAGAGCTGATTTTACAGCGGCTTCCTCAGACAATCTCCAACCTAAGCTAAAGGCAGGGAAAATCGCATTTCTTGAAGCCGATAAAAATCTGGATGAGGCATCATTCCTGATAATGACCTGAACCAGGTACTTATCTGCGTAAGCATAATTGAATTTGCCGAATTGAGAAAACAAACTGTAATCTCTGAAAACATTACCCGAGTTCGTCGCCGTAGTGGCATCCCCCAAATCCAGATAGCTCAATATTTCCGGTGTAATGAAGGCAAATCTTTGTCTGCCTGCCTCAAAGAATTCCCCAAATTCCTGAATAGCTTCAGTTCCGACGTATGCATCTACAAAATGGACCTCTTTGAAAACCTTGCTATAACTCAGCACATTTGACCAAACCCATTGGTATTGGTAATCATGCCTCGCAGTGGTACTGTTGATAAAATTACCTTCAACATATTCGGGTTGGGGTCTGCCCAAGAATCGGCCTCGACTGGTATTGCCATCTATTCCGAGGCTGGTTTTCAATTGAAAGTTTTCGTTGAAGTCAAAGGCGGCATAAGCATTTCCAAAAACCCTCATTCTCATGTTTCTATTGTCCTGCTGTCTGGACAAAACCGCAAACGGATTGAAGTTGTTGCCCAAATTGGCCCCTCTACTTCCAGCAAAGTTCCCTTCTATATCATATACAGGAAGCAGTGGATGGTGCTTATATGCGCCTGATACTGCATTTTGTTCATCTTGGTTTCCAAATCCCCCTTTTCGATTATCAAAAGTAACGGATAGATTTTCTCCGATCGTCAACTTATTGTTGAGGGCTTTAAATTCTGTGTTCGCCCTTAGGGAATACCTTTCATATCCAATGAATTTCACGATCCCTTCTTGGTTAAAATATCCGGCCGAAAGGGCGTACCGGCCACTTTCGGTGCCTCCTGAGGCAGATATCTGGTAATTTTGGATGGGGGCAGACCTCGTCACCTCATCCCACCAATTGGTATCTGCAGATCTGGTGATGGCATAAATGTTTCCGGGTCTTAATGCATAAAGACTGGGGTTTGTGCTTGGATCTCCCTCCATGGCTCCACTTGGAAATACATAATCCGGAATACTGACCTCCCCATTTGGGCCAAAGGTATATTGGCCATGACCAGGGGTCTTGCCTGCATAGATGTCTGCTAAATACAGATACCTTCCAAGCTCTTCCGCATTCAGAACATCTGGAGAATTCCCTGATCTTTGGGTGCCTTGATAAGTATTGAAGGTGATGGTGGGCTTTCCTACCTTTCCCCTTTTGGTTGTGATGATCACCACACCATTGGCAGCCCTGGATCCATAAATAGAAGCCGCCGAAGCATCTTTCAAAACCTGAATGGACTCTATGTCCTCCGGATTAAGGTTCCCCTGCCTTTCTGTGGGAACACCATCAATGACATACAGTGGGTTGTTGTTTCCTATGGTACCAAATCCTCTGATTCTTACAGTAGCTTCTCCACCTGGTGTAGCATCATTGACAATATTAACGCCCGCAGCCCTTCCTTGTAGTTGCTGCGCAAAGGTTGTGGCCGGAATGGACAATAAATCCTTTGTTTCCACGGTGGTCACGGCGCCTGTAATGTCCCTTTTTGATTGTGCGCCATAACCCGTCACAACCACTTCTTGCAGCGCCCTGATGGAGGGCTGTAGCCTTATGCTTATTTGGGATCGGTTCCCCACAACTTCTTCTTGGGTCTCAAATCCAATAAATGAGAACACCAACACCGATTGGGCCGAAGGAACATTTATTGTATAGTTTCCATCCATGTCTGTCACAACCCCTGTCGTTGTTCCTTTGACAAGCACCGTCACGCCCGGGAGTTCCACTCCGGATTCATCCAGAACAGTTCCCGTGACTTTAATTTGCGCCAGCAACGTTGCGCTGGACAGCACTAAGAGCAGTAAAAACACGCTTAGTTTTTTGTAAAATGATTCCATAAAAAAGATTGGTTAATTTTGAGTTGTTTTTTTATTTTAACAGCAGTTTTTGAACACAATAAGGACATTGGTTTCTTGCTTGAAAATTTTGAACCAACGCATATTATACCGATGACAACCAAATCTTATCTCCTCAATCCATATGACCTGAATGGATGGGTGATACTTTGACAGATTTTATAATGAATGAATTATGGGAAAAAAATATTCCTTCTTGACATAAGCTTTTGGGTTAAAAGTTAACTTATTTGAAATAAAACTTTTCTACGAAATGATTTATAAAGGAAATACTAAATATAATCAAATTTTAATTTGAATTCTATTGATACATAAGAATTTATCTTATGCTAAAGTATGATATTGCGCAATAAAAAAAATATAAAGAAAAAATACTTTTATTTATTTTTTATCAAAGTCAAAAAACATTAAAAAATTAATATGAAATCAGGCTTCAAGTTGGAACTAAGGTTCTGGAATTTGAGCGCATTTTTGGAAGGTTTGCGAAAGTGGTCTACTAGGGGATGGAGGGCCTAGAGGTAATCAGCTATTTTTTTGATATTGATGGACTCGAAAATCATTGTTTGACCATCGCATTTCTAATGATGTTTTCATAGGTATTACTTCCAAATGCCATTATTTTTTATTCAAGAATGCTAAAATTTGATGCTCGTATCTGCGTGACTTTTCTGAATGGATACAGCTTTCTGATGTTCAAGAATGTGGATTATCCATAGGGTATTATCCCTTTTTTTTCTCCAATTCACGGATCAGTTTTTTTTGGCAGGACGCAGGGTTTTCTCCCTTTGTCTATTTAGGATTTATCACTTCTTGAAATTGTATTTTTGGGTTTTTCGACCAATCCTGCCGAAATTCATTCTTCGATAAAACGGACTCGAAAAGCGGATGGAGGCGATCTTTTCCATCAGCTTTGTCTTCATGATCACCAAATCTTGCATCTGTTTTCCCCAGCGGTTCAAAATATGCATCAACGTTCCATCGTTTTTGGACGTCAACCCATAAAAGCCAACATTTTGAACTATTTTTATCCGGAGAAATCGGTTTCAGGAGAGATAAAACAAAACAAAAACCATAGCAGAAAGAAGGGAGACAAGCCTGAAAAAATGCGAACAGAGTTAAAAAGTACTGGAGTGGTTTCAGATTTCTATGTAGTTTTCAAATTATGGGCAATAAAACAGTTTCATTGGTGCTTTCCAGTGGTGGGGCCAGAGGCATGGCGCAGATCGGGGCAATCGAAGCATTGGAGGAATCCGGTTACACGATCGTTTCCATCGCCGGCAGCTCTATTGGGGCATTGATCGGTGGTGTCTATGCGACTGGGAAGCTTCCTGAATTCAAGGAATGGATATGCAATTTGGATAAAATTGACGTTTTTTCCCTGATGGATTTTACCCTTTCCAGAAATGGTTTCATCAAAGGAGACCGTGTCTTCAATGCCATCCAAAACATTGTACCTGACTGTCAAATTGAGGATTTGAAGATTCCATTTCGGTGTACAGCTGTTGAAATTCCCTTTGGGAAAGAAAAAATATTTACCAAAGGAAGCCTCTATAGTGCCATCCGGGCCTCCGTTTCCATTCCAACCGTCCTTACGCCAGCCCAAGTCAAGGGGAAATTCTATATTGACGGCGGGATTTTGAATCCCATACCCTTTAGCTTGCTTTCCAAAAAAACCAAAGGGGAATTGGTCGTGGCCATTGACCTCAATGGTCCAAGGGAGGCCTTTGTCAATCCAGAAAAACCCGTGAAAACGGATGAGGGGGGCCATTTACTTAAACTGCCGATCTGGGCAGCAGATTACAGGGATAAATTCAGCAAATACATCAGCTCAGATGAAAAGAAGGTAGAACAACCCAAGCAAATGGGGTCCATTGAATTGCTGAACCATTCTTTTGACTTGCTTCAGGACAAGCTTTCTGCCTTTGTCATCAAAAAACACAAAATGGACATGCTGATTGAAATTTCAAGGATGCAGGCCGGCACACTTGAATTTTACAGGGCTTCGGAATTGATCAAAATCGGCAGAAGCAAGGCATTGACGGCAATCGAAAAATTTGAAAATGGAAATCAGCAAGCTTAACTCCCTTCTGGGAAACATTGATATTTACCTTTTGGACCAAATCCTCAAGGGAAGATTTACCAAGGATATGAAAATCCTGGACGCGGGTTGCGGGGAAGGCCGAAACTGCATTTATTTCCTGAATGAGGGATATTCGATCTTCGGTGTGGACAGCAACCCGATTGCCATACAGATGGCGAGGATTTACGCCCAGACCATTCAAAAAGACTATGATATTTATCGGTTTCAGACTGCTTTGGTGGAGGATATGCCTTTTCACAAAGGTGCTTTTGACGCGATACTCAGCTCCGCCGTGCTGCACTTTGCCAGGGACCAAGGTCAGTTCATGCGGATGATGGAGGAGATGATGCGGGTGTTGAAACCCGGGGGGATATTTTTCCTGAGGATGACCACGGGGCATGGCGGGATGGAAGAAAGCGCAAGGGCTCTGGGAAACGGTGTTTTTGCATTGCCGGATGGCAGCGAAAGGTTTCTCCTGACGGAGCCTTTGTTGGCCTTAATTATCCAAAAATATGGACTCCGGCATTTGGAAGCCCCCAAAAGTGCCTTGGTCCATGGGCAGCGGGCGATGGGTGTTTTTGTCTGGGAGAAAGTGGGATAAAGGCGATGGGTTTGAAACCATTCAAAATAGCAATGCTCTTTTCAGCTTATTTTTCTCTTGAAGAGGGAAAGTTTTGGAAATGAGCAGGGCATTTCACAATTTAGCGGTCTCAAAAAATGGGATCTTAGCTCAGTTGGTTTAGAGCGCTGCTTTGACAGAGCAGAGGTCATGGGTTCGAATCCCTTAGGTCCCACATTTTTAAAATTTAAGGCGCTAATTTTTAGAGGATTCAATTGAAATTTTGGCGGGGTAGTGCAGACAGTGGCGCCTATTTTATCACGCAACACTCAAAATAATAACATTCCTATTTCCACTTAATGAATGATTCAGATCGGTAACGGTATCTTGAGTAGGGAAATAAATTGTTGGATTTTTTTTCACAGGCCTGTGGGAGATTCTATTGAAAATCCCCGGAATTGCTCAAAATCACATCTCTGATTCATTTCATCTTTTCCCCTTGGACCAAATTGGCCGAAAAGATTCTTTACGCTCAACGCTTTCGTTTCCCTATATCTTTTTCCCGAGGTCAACCCGTGGTTTTCATCCATTTTGATCTCCAGTAAATAACCAAACTGAAATTGGATTCCATGAGGTATCGTTCCCAAGAATACCAAAATTTTCAAACATGATTTTCCTGCAATACGAACAAAACTTTCCCCTCAACCCTAAAAATTCTGTGGAATAAGCTGAATATTTTTTCAGTGGTTTGAGGTTTCTCAACAAAGCACTTAAATTACGTGTCTCTTTACAATTCAGCATAAAATCAGACCCTATATGAAAAAAATACAACTCTTGTTGCTCACTTTTTTAGTGGCTTTAAGTGTCAAGGCCCAGAAAAGCCCGGAAGAATTCCTCGGCTATCCACTTGGTGAACGTTTTACACCCCATCATCGGGTAGTTGCCTACTTCGAACATCTTGCTGCCAGCCTTCCCAATGTGGAATTGGTTTACTACGGGGAAACCTACGAGAACAGACCGTTATTTGTGGCCTTGGTTTCTTCACCAGCAAACATGACCAATATTGAAAATATCCGATTGGACAACCTGAAGAGAACAGGTATGGTCGAAGGTTCTCCTTCTTCCCAAGTAGCACTCAACTGGATGCAGTACAATGTCCATGGCAACGAAGCCGTTGCCACCGAAGCCGCCATGATGACTTTCTGGCAAATCGCCGACCCCAACAATGCCCAATCCAAGGAATGGACGCAAAACCAGGTTTTGATCCTCGACCCTTGCGCCAATCCTGACGGTAGAGAAAGATACACCTCTTGGTATGGCCAAAAGCAAAACAACCGCCTCCAGCCAGATCCGCAGTCTGTGGAGCATTTTGAGCCTTGGCCGGGAGGAAGACCCAACCATTACCTGATGGATCTCAACAGAGACTGGGCATGGCAGACACAGAAAGAAACGGAAGAAAGACTGAAGCTCTACCATGAATGGATGCCGCATCTTTTTGTCGATTTCCATGAGCAAGGCATCAATGAGCCCTTCTATTTTGCTCCGGCAGCGCCGCCTTTGCATGAGCAACTTTCCCCTTTCCAACATGAATTCCAGGAGATTTTCGGTAGGAATACTGCCCGATATTTTGATGAAAACAGTTGGGATTATTTCACCAAAGAGCGCTTTGACTTGTTGTATCCCGCATACGGAGATACTTATCCCATGTACAACGGAGCCATCGGCATGACGATTGAACAAGGTGGGTCCGGAAGAGCAGGTTTGGGGATGTTGAATGCCTTGGGTGATACCGTTACTTTAAAAGACAGAATCATCCACCAGCACACAGCCGGGATTTCAGCAATTGAAGTGACCGCCAAAAATGCAAGTAGGCTCACAGATGAATTTGCCAAATATTTTAAAAGCAACAGTGCCAATCCAAGAGCGAAGTACAAAAGCTTCGTCATCAAAGGAGACCAAAATGCAGGGCGGGTAAAAGCGCTTTTGGCCCTTTTGGACAAAAATAAAATACAATATGGATTTGCCGGCAACCGATCAGGAATAAAGGGGTTGGACTACATGACGGGTAAATCCGTGACTTTCTCCACGACCGAAAAGGACATCATCGTCAATTCCTATCAGCCAAAATCGGTGCTTACCCAAGTGTTGTTTGAGCCACAGGCGACTTTGCAAGACTCCATTACGTATGACATTACCAGTTGGGCATTGCCCTTGGCTTATGGTGTACAGGCCTATGCTTTGGAATCCAGATTGGATGCGCCAAAGGGATTTGAAAAAGAACCCTTCATCGCCAATGCGCTTGACGGAAAGCCACTGGCCTATATTTCTCCCTGGAACGCGACGCAAGATGCCAAATTTCTTGCCGCTTTGTTGAGAGAAGGCATCAGGGTTCGAGTGACCAATTACGCCTTTGAAACCGGTGGACAATCTTATCCTGCAGGTTCCCTGCTGATCCACCGAAATGGCAATCAGTACAAAAAAGATTTTGACAAAATAGTGGTGGATTTGGCCAATGAAATGGAAATTTCCTTGAAGACCAGCACCACTGGATATGTGGACAAAGGCAAAGATTTTGGTTCTTCGGATGTACGGACGATCAAAGCGCCCAAAGTGGCCTTGCTCGGAGGTTCAGGAACCTCTTCCTTGAATTTTGGGGAGCTTTGGTATTTCTTTGAGCAGGAACTGGATTATCCAGTGAGCATCATTGAAGCCGACATGTTGGGAAGAATGGATCTGTATGGCTATGATGTCGTGATCATGCCTTCCAGTTATGGAAGTTATCTTTCTGATACAAATTTCAAAAAGGTGATGGACTGGGTAAAAGCAGGTGGCAAGCTCATTGCCATCGAAAATGCCTTGATGGCTTTTGCCGATAAGGAAGGTTTTGACTTGAGTAAATTCGACACAGAGGAAGAGAAAAAAGCTGCAGAGAAGGCAGAAAAGGAAATCCAGAATGTCGAAAGATTGGAGCCTTACCAAGAAAGGGAAAGAATGGGAATTTCCACCACGGCTGCAGGTGCAGTGTATGAACTGAAGTTGGATGAAACCCATCCATTGGCTTTCGGCATGGGCGGAAAATTCTATACCCTGAAGAACAACGGGTCAAGGTATGCTTATCTGAACAATGGCGTAAATGCCGGGATCATCCAAAACAATGATGCCTACAGATTTGGCTACATTGGCAGCAAAATCAAACCAAGAATGGCCCAATCCATGGTCTATGGTGTAGAAAACCAAGGTCGCGGACATATTGTGTACATGGTGGACAATCCGATGTTCCGTTCTTTCTGGGAATCCGGAAAGCTTTTGATGGCCAATGCAATTTTCTTGGTTGGACAGTAAACCATAACGGGATCCTAGATCCGGTTTTCAAATACTAATTGAGCTCAAGAGTAGGCAACGCCTATTTTTGAGCTCAATTTTTTTATCAAGAATTTTTTTTAGGACTGTATGGATGCCCCTTCCAAATTTGGAGAATGATTTTATCCTTTAGGATTGGATTCAGTTTTCAATCAATTTATTGTAAAGCGTATTACTGTAATAAGCATTACAATAAAGCGTAAGTGAAATTTCTGATCATCGCTATGAAATTAGCCAACTCCAATGGTAGGTGAAAATATCTTCCAGTACCTGAGCGTGATCGCTATGGTTCATAAGAAATCTGACAATAAACCTTGGTTATTTTCCCGAATTGCTCACAAAAGAGATCGATTGACTGTCGGGTGACCAGGAAGGGACATTGATGGTGCCTTGGCCGCCATAGAGGTAGGCGATTGTTCTGGGTGCGCCACCGGAAGTAGGCATCAATTTCAGCTCCACTCTTTTGTAAGAAGGGTGGTCATTTACAGGGATCTCAGCAGGAAAGGAAATAAAGGCAATCCATTTCCCATCCGGAGAGAGGTGTGGAAACCAATCGTTTTTTTCATCAAAGGTCAATTGTTCGTTTCCCGAGCCGTCGGGCTTCATTCTCCAGAGTTGCATTGTGCCGGATTGGCTGCCGTTGTAATAGATGAATTTTCCGTCAGGAGAATATTCACAGCCATCCACATGTTCCCCAGGCTGGGTGTTGGTCAAAGCGATTTCTGCTCCGCCATAGATGTTTTTTTGATAAATGTCGTAGGTCTTTTTCTCACCTCTCATGCCCACATAAAGTACTTTCTTGTTGTCCGGGGACCATCCATGCCAGTAGGAGGGGGTTTCTTCCGTGATAAGTTTGGGTTCGCCACCGGCCAAAGGCAATACATAAACCGTCGACCCACCGCCGGGAAACCCTTGCCTGTGGTGGCTGATGGCCAATAATTTTCCATCGAAGGAGATGCCATGGTCATTGTTGTTTCTGTCGGCAAAACCGGTGTTCAATTTTTCAATTTCCCCACCTGCTACAGGTATGGTGAACAATGCGCCATCCATATTAAAAAGCAGCTTTTTGCCATCGGGCATCCAATTGGGTGCTTCAAAGCGGTCTTCTTTCTCATAAATCACCTTTCTGATTCCGGTGAAAACATTCATGGTCTCCAGCCTGCAACCCAAATACCCTTCTCTCCCGGGATTGTAATTGTCTGCAACAGGTCGGTCGATTCGGACATTCCAGACTTTTGCTTGCTCCACCACATTTTCGTTGTGGGAATTGATAAAGATCCCTGCCAAAATCGAATTCCCCATCGTTTTCATCACGTGCGAACCGATAAGCTGAAGCGGTTCGCCTACATGCGCAGCCCTCATGGTGAATTCTTTTCCAGTCCGCTCCAACTGCAAAATCCCATAATGGCTTTTGGGAGAAAAAATCTCATCCTCGGGATCCCGCATAAAAGCGCCCTTCAGTTCCCGCCATTGCAAGACTGTCAAGCCGTCTCCATGAAGGGCCGCACTGATGTGGGGGGCATTGTCTTCTTCTGAATCCCGGATCATCAAACCGACTTTTCGGTGGGGGTCGGTTCCTTCGCCGATAAATTCAAAGTTGGCCGTGAGGATAAAATCCCCCTCTATTTTGTCAAACAAATAATGGAACTCATCTCTTTCAAACCAGACATTATAGCCACTCCCTTGAAGGATATAATGTTGTCCATCCTGGTCGTAGGATGCGCTGCCAGCCAACTTGGGATTGCCAATATCCTTGCTGCTTGGGAAAATACCGATCGTATCCTGTTGGGAAAAAGCGGGTTCAAGTAAAAATAGGCTAAGAAGAATGAATAGGTATTTCATGGTTTGGCTTTTAGGTTTGTTGGAAAAGAAATAATTAACAAAAAATTCTCTTTGAAAACCATGGATAAGTGATGGCTGGAGACCCTTGGTGTTAAAAAGCATAAATGTCCAGCCCGAGTGCTTCCGGTTTTCCCAAACCCATTTTGATTTAAAGAATACACCCATTTTTTTTCTGGTTTCTGCTTTTGACAGTTCATCCATCCAATTCCTCACTTCAGTCAGCTTTTATTTTTTGGCAGACACGTTTTCTTGAGTTTTGGGTCAAATGCAAAAGCGATGAAAACAATTCTTTCCATACTCCTCTTCTTTTTGGCAGTGCAAACCATCGGTCAAACCCTAATCAAAGGATCAGTGAAGGACCAAAAAGGGCAAACTATCCCAGGCGTAAATATCTTTATCAAAAACACATACGATGGTACCTCGTCCGATCTGGAGGGAAATTTCCAAATGGAAACGGAATTGGGAGGGACTCAAACCCTGATGTTCCAAGCGATGGGATTCAAAAGTCAGGAACTTGAAGTGGTCTTAAATGGGAGTGTCCAAGAATTCCATCCCGTGATGAGGGAGGCCATCAACGACATGACCGCGGTGACCATCACTGCAGGTGCGATGGAAGCTTCGGATGAAAAAAGAGCGGTGGTCTTGAAATCAATCGATATTGTCACGGTCCCTTCAGCGATGGGAGATATAGTGGGTGCATTTCAGACTTTGCCCGGAACGAGTACCGTTGGCAATGATGGAAGATTGTTTGTTCGTGGCGGAGATGCCAGCGAGACGGCCATCTTCATCGATGGGATGAAGGTTGGAAATGCTTTCGGCACCACCGCTTCCAACGTCCCCACGCGGACCCGATTCAATCCCAATTTGTTCAAAGGTTCTTTTTTCAGCACGGGAGGCTATTCCGCCGAATTTGGTCAGGCACTTTCCTCCACTTTGGCACTGAACACTGTGGATTTTCCGCTAAGAAGCCAGGGGGACGTCAGTCTCATGTCGATCGGTGGGGGATTTACCCAAACGCTGGCCGCTGAAAAAAGCAGCATTACGGCCTCTGCCAATTATTTTGACCTCGCTCCCTACCAATCCTTGATCCGGCAAAATTTCGATTGGGAAAGAGCGCCGTTTGGTTGGGATGCCGAAGTTTCGGCCAGACAAAAATGGGGAAATAATGGGATGGTCAAAGCCTATGTCCATACGGAATCCGGTGGGATGAAAATCTGGCAAGCCATTCCCGGTTCGGAGGAAAGAGGGGAATTGGTCGATGTCCAAAACCGCTATACTTTTGCCCAAGGATCCTTCAAGCAAATCGGGAAAAACGACTGGAGCTACTATGGAGGGATTTCTTATTCCAACAATGTCGATGCGCTGGTATTGGATCAGGTGGATCTTCGCAATCAAAACCAAGTGCTGCATGGCAAGTTCGTGGCTCTGAAAGGTTTTTCGGATAGATTCTCGATCAAAACCGGAGTCGAATCCTACACCTACCGCTATGAAGAGAATTTTCGATCCCAAAACAGCAAAAGGGAACTCAATGACCATCACACCAACATTTTTTCAGAGGCAGATTTTTACGTGAACAGCAAATTCATCTTGCGTGGCGGGCTGAGAGGTGGACACAGCTCCTTGGCCAAGGAAACTTGGTTGGACCCGAGATTGTCTCTGGCCTACAAATTTCCCAGCGAGGGCCAACTTTCCTTTGCCGCAGGCCAATTCAGTCAAATGCCAGTCGAGCAGCTCCGAATTTTCAATCAGGAATTGCAGAATACCAAGGCCAACCATTTGATTTTGAATTATTTTCTGAACAAAAACGGCAGAACTTTTCGGGCAGAGGCTTTCTACAAACAATATCAAAAACTGACCACGTTTAAAGGGAATCCTTTCCAATACATCGATATCCAGCAAAACGGAGAGGGATATGCCCAGGGTTTTGACCTCTTTTATAGGGACAGGGAGACAGTGAAAAACACTGATTTTTGGATCACCTACAGCTTTGTGGACAGCAAAAGGAAATTTGCCCAATACACGGAAAGGGTGCAGCCGGGTTTTGCGTCGAGACACAATGGGTCCCTCGTCATCAAGCATTTCGTATCTGGATTGAAATCCCAGATTGGGGCCTCTTTTGGGATCAATGACGGCTATACTTACACCAACCCCAATTTTCCGGGGCAAATGAATGACAAGACCAGGGGATTTCAGGATTTGAGTTTGAGCTGGAGTTACCTGCCTCGTCCCAACTTGATCCTTCACCTCGCCTGTTCCAATGTGTTGGGTAGGGATAATATTTTCGGATACCGATTCAGTGAACAGGCCAATGCATCCGGAAGGTTTGAGGCCTTGCCGATCAAGCTTCAGGCGCCACGGTTTCTGTTTCTCGGCCTATTCCTGACGCTTTCCAAAGACAAAAATGCCAATCAATTGAACAACTTATAAAACAAAAAAACTATGAAAAAGTACCTATTTGCCATCGGAATGATGTTCCTGATTTCAATCAGCATCAAAGCTTCTAATGAAGCGTATGAAAAAGCCATGCGCACTGAAATCCAAAAATTGTATCGAGCGGGAAGTGTCCAAGATCTGCAACAATCGGCCAATGTTTTTTCTCGGATTGCGGAAATGAATAAGGAAGAATGGTTGCCGGATTATTATGCAGCTTGGGCTTATGCCAATATGGGCTTTAGGACGGATGGGGGAATTCAGGAAAAGGATGGGTTCTTTGGACAAGCCAAGATGCATGCGAAAAAGGCAGCGAGCATTTCACCAAACAATTCTGAAATCGTGGCGATGCAAGGATTCATCATCATGGGAGAATTGAGCGTGGATCCAAATTCACGAGGGCAAAGCCTATCGCCGATTGCCATGCAGACCTTTGCCAAAGCCATCGAACTGAACAGACAAAACCCGAGAGCCATCTTCATGATGGCCCAAATGGAAAATGGGATGGCCCAATTCTTTGGTCAGGGACCGGAAAAGGCCTGCGGATTGGTCGATGCCAGTTTGAAACTTTTTGAAAAAGAAGCCTCTGAAGCAAAAGAAGGAGCATTGGAGCCCATGTGGGGCAAAAATATGGCAGCCCAAATGAAGGCGGAGTGTCCATGAATTTGGCTATGTTTCCAACAGCCCCTCCATCATCTTACCAGATGGAGGGGCTGTTTTCGAAATTTTTTCATGTCTGAATACTCCTTTTCCACAATTGCCAAAAGATCCTGTTTGTAAGAAAGTGCAAAAACCATATCTTCCATGGTGCATCGGATAATCGCTTTGTGACACGATAAGAACGTAAAATCGGGAAATTTTGATTGACTCTCCTTTTGGTCAAATAATAGACAGGACCATGAATTTGAAAAATAAGAAATATACCACCACCAGTGCACCCATCTTTAGGTCTTTTGGGAAATTCATCCTCTTGAATTTTGTGATTGCCTTGGTCTTGACGCTTTTTCAATGCGCAAAATGTTTTTTGTCTTCCGAGGGATTGGTTTCCATTCTTCCAGACTTTGGTTTCTCTTTTTTGATGTCCTCCGCGCTCAGTATGGGAGGGTTTCAGGTGCAGGAATTCTTTGACAAGAGGATTCCCTGGATCAAAAAACCTGTGAAAAGGCTGTTGCTGACGGCAGGTTCCTATTTGATTTATTCTTTTATCGTCAGTTATGTTTTGGTGATCCTGTATGTTTTGGTCAGTGTGGAAGGAATGACTTTAGGGAAAATTTCATGGTGGGACATCATCGGCTATACAAAAATGCCCGTGGCGATCGCCCTCGTGATTATCTCCATCTTCACGACGAGGTCCTGGCTTTACCAATGGAGAAATTCGGCTTTGGAAACCGAAAAATTGAAATCCGAAAATTTGGCCAGTCAATATCAATCCCTAAAAAACCAATTGAACCCACATTTTCTCTTCAATTCCCTCAATGCGCTTTCCCATCTGGTTTACGAAAGTCCGGACAAATCCGCTGCGTTTATCCAGCAACTGTCCAGGATCTACCGTTACGTATTGGATGTGCAGCAGGAGGAATTGGTCGCAGTGGAAAGGGAACTGGCTTTTGCCCAAAATTTCTTGAGTTTGCAGAAAATCCGATTTGATGAAAGTTTGGAATTTCGACTTGTTGTGGATCGGATGGAAGAGTATTTCATCCCACCACTTTCGCTCCAGCTGTTGTTGGAGAATGCCGTCAAACACAATGTGGCCAGCATGGAAAACCCTTTAAAAATCATAATCGAGCGGATTGATGACAAATTGATCGTCCGAAACAACCTTCAAGAGAAGCTGACCCCGGAAGTTGAAGAAAGGGGGATCGGCCTGGAAAACATCTTCAAACGCTACGCACTCCTGAGCGATCAAATACCAAAAATCACAAAATCCAAAGCCGAATTCATCGTGGAATTGCCTTTGTTAAGGCTGGATGAATAAGGCGTTTGCCTCCCTTTTGGTATACTATTGCCAGCATTTGTATTCATTTTAAAAAATCCCCAATTATTTAAAGCAAAATGTCTTATTCCTCCAAGCTCCAAATCTTGATCATTGAAGATGAAAAACCTGCCGCAAATCGGTTGCGGCAACTGCTGCAGGGATTTTTTCCGGAGGCTGTTCTTCATGGACACTTGGATACGATCATTTCCAGTGTCGATTGGCTTCAGGGACATCCTGCCCCGGATTTGATTTTCTGTGACATCCAGTTGGCAGATGGTCAGAGTTTTGAAATTTTTGAAAGGATAAAAGTCGGATCTCCCATTATTTTCACGACCGCCTTTGACCAATATGCGATCAAGGCCTTTAAGCTAAATTCAATTGATTATTTATTGAAACCAATCGATCCCCAGGAATTGGATCAAGCCCTTCAAAAATTCCAGAGTCAACAAAAGCAAGCCGGTTTGGATATCCAACAGCTCAAAGCGCTACTGGTGCCCCAAGCCGACCACCATAAATCCAGATTTTTGGTCAAATACGGAGAGAAAATTCAAAGTGTGCAGACTGCTGATATCTCCATTTTTTTCAGTGAAGAAAAAGTGACGTACCTACAGACCAAGGAAGGGAGAAGATACATTTTGGATTATACCCTGGACCAATTGGAGGGGATGTTGGACCCCCGGAAGTTTTTCCGCCTGAACCGAAAATACATTGCCTCCTTTTCCTCTATTTCCGAAATCCACACGTATTCAAACAGCCGTCTCAAAATAAAACTGACAAATACCGAGGACCAAGACATCTTGGTGAGCAGGGAAAAAGTGGGGGAGTTTAAGAATTGGCTGGACGGTTGATGAATGGTGTTCGAGGGGGCTGCTTTTTTCCTTTTACAGTCTAGAGCTATCGACTCCCATAGACAATACCAATTTCATTCCAGCCTGAAAGCACTCAATAATCAGTTGTTATTTACAATTTTTGATTTCACCCTATCGGGTTCATTTTTTTTGGGAAAATGAGTTTGATTCCTAGAATAGGGCAAATGAATCTCAGGGACAAGGGAAGGGGGAAATTCAAAAGCCCCACAAAAAATGAATTTGTAGGGCTTTTGATTTATATTCTTACTTTTTCTTCTATTCGTTTGGCGTGAAGGGATTTGCTTTCCTGATCAAGCCATCTGGCAATTCACCTTCCGTGCTGGCGACCAAAGTACAGACCGTAGCATCTCCCGTGACATTGACCACCGTACGGAACATGTCCAAAATCCTATCCGGAGCAATGATCAGGGCAATTCCCGCTGCAGGAACATTGATGGATTCCAAAACGATAATCAGCATGATCAAGCCTGCTCCCGGGACTCCTGCAGAGCCAATGGAGGCAAGTGTAGCCGTCAAGACGATCATGAGCTGTTGGGTAATCGTCAGGTCCATTCCCAATGCTTGGGCGATAAAAACCGCCGCAACCCCTTGGTAGAGACTTGTTCCGTCCATGTTGATCGTGGCTCCCAAGGGAAGCACAAAGCTACTTACCTCTTCGGAAACCCCGAGTTCCTCCTCTACCTGCTTCATCGTCACGGGTAAGGTGGCTGAGCTTGAGCTGGTGGAAAAAGCCAAGAGTTGTGCCGGACGAATGGCCTTGAAAAAGTCCAGATACTTGATTTTGGTGAAGGATTTCAAGATAAGGGGATAGACCACCATCATCATGATCAGCAAACCGCCGACTACGACCAGGCTGTATTTCAGTAGGGCCAACAACAGTTGAACGGCAGATTCGGGATTGTCCCCAGCAATCTCCACGATCAGTGATGCCATCAGGGCGAATACGCCATAAGGTGCGATCATCATGATATAGCCCACGATTTGAATAATGACGTCATTGAGTCCATCAAAAAAAGCAATGACTGGGGTGGCTTTTGTCTTAGGGATCTGAAGCAAAGCGATGCCTACAATGATGGCGAAGAAGACCACCTGAAGCATGCTTGCATTGTCTGCGGCAGCCTTAAAGATGTTTTCCGGAACGATGTCCACCAATGGTTGAAGAGGGCTTTGTTCCTTGAATTTTTCCGCTTGAGATGTCCTTGTGTCAACGGCATCATCATAAAGGGCCATTAAGTTTTCACGCGTTTCCTGAGGAAGACTTTTTCCAGGTTGGAATACATTGACCAAGAGCAATCCAAGGCTAACCGCCAAAATGGTGGTAATCAGATAGGTTACAATGGTTTTTCCTCCGATTCGGCTCAACTTGGAGATGTCTCCCAGATTTGAAACCCCTACAATGAGCGATGCCAACACCAAGGGAACCGCGATCATTTTCAAGGCGTTGATGAAGATCGTCCCGATGGGTTTGATATAATTGATGGTAAAATCCGGAGAAAATCCAGCCTGTACGATGACCAGCCCAAAAATCAATCCTAAGACTAAGCCAGCGATGATTTGGGTATGCAGGGGTATTTTTTTTAACATATTCTCCGAATTAATTGCTTAAAGTTTATTTGATCTGCTAATCAGCAGATAATCTGCCAATACCAAGGCGGTCATTGCTTCTACGATGGGTACAGCCCTTGGTACGACACAGGGGTCATGTCTCCCTTTTCCAGAAATCGTAACGGTCTCACCATCTTCATTTAGCGATTCCTGATCCTGCATAATCGTGGCCACGGGTTTGAAGGCCACGTTAAAGTAAATGTCCTCCCCATTCGAGATTCCTCCCTGGATTCCTCCTGAGTGGTTTGTTTTGGTCCGGATGCGGTCTCCATCTTTATAAAAGGCGTCATTGTGCTCGGAACCTTTCATTTTGATGCCTTCGAAGCCACTGCCATACTCAAAGCCTTTTACGGCATTGATGCTAAGCATGGCTTTTCCAAGTTCAGCATGAAGCCGGTCAAAAACGGGTTCGCCAAGTCCGGCGGGGACATTTTTGGCGACACATGTCACCATTCCGCCTACGGTATCGCGGTTTTTTCTGACCTCGTCGATAAAGGTGATCATTTTTTCCGCCATCTCTGGGTCAGGGCAGCGGATGATATTGGTCTCTGTAAGGCTGAGGTCAAGTTCAGTGTATTGCTTTTCCAGTTTGAGATCGCCTGTTTGACTGACATAGGCCTGGATGCTGATCCCATAATGTTTCAAAAGAAGTTTGGCGATTGCCCCTGCGGCAACACGGGCTGCCGTTTCCCTGGCACTGCTTCTTCCGCCACCTCTATGGTCGCGAATGCCGTATTTTTCAAAATAGGTGTAATCTGCATGAGAAGGCCGGAATTTATCTGCGATGTGCCCATAATCCTTGCTCTTTTGATCCTCGTTTGCGATCACTATCCCAATCGGGGTGCCAGTGCTTTTTCCTTCAAACACTCCCGAAAGAATCTGAAATTCATCTTCTTCCTTTCTTTGTGTAGTGATTTTGGATTGGCCCGGTTTTCTTCTTTGCATTTCGGCCTTGATGAATTCCTCATCTATTTCCAAACCGGCTGGACAGCCATCGATGACCACTCCAAGCGCTTTTCCGTGCGATTCTCCGAATGTACTAATCTTGAATAATTTCCCAAACGTATTCCCCATTATCTCTTTTTCATGATCAGGACAGCCAATAATATTACTGAAGCTGCCAGTAGCAGATTGATAAAGAGCGAAAAATAATACTTATATCGTTGGTTTAAAAGTTTATTGTCCTCTAGTTCTATCAAATCATAAATCCCTCCCAGTCGTTGGTTGGAAATGGCTTGATTGACTTTGGATTCGCCCACCACCCGAATCACTGATTTTGGCCTAAGCGTATCGTATTTTTCAGTATTGGGATTGAAATAAATCCAGTTGAAGTGGTCGGCGAGTTTTACTTCTCCGGCTTCATTCAGGGTAAGAAAATAGGTGAATTCCTTGATTCCCGAGATCCGCCCATTGCCGCGATTGATCTGCTGGCGGACATTTGGATCGTAGGTATTGAGTTTTTGGATTTGGTTTGCCTTTGGAGGAGAAATCGAATTGATGTTTCCCTCGCCACTGACACCGAAATTATAGGTGAATCCCTCGCCCGTTTGCACCTGAAGATCGGTGAAATTTTCACGCAGCTGGTACAATCCCACGCTCACTTCATTTTTCAGGGGATGTGGAGGGAGTGGTTTGACCTTGATTTTCTTGCCTGATGAATAAAAGGTCTTGAAGTCTTCTAGGCGGTTGCTGCCAAAAAACGTCGGGTTTTTGGCCAACTTGTATTTGATCATTTCCCAAGCCACTGAGGGAATATTGATTTCCCCTTCGGAAAAAGGGAAAAATACGGCCTCATAGACCTTGTATTTGATCCAGTTTTTCCCATTGAAAGTAACCTTTTCTGGTTGAATGCTCGTGATGTTGAAGTTTTCCTCCCATGCATTGGAAGGTTTGATTTTTTTCAGCATTTCATCCAATTGCCTTCCAGGTTCATAGAACTGGAAGGGGGCTTGGTTGGTCTCTGACATGTAGAATGCCAGGCTGACGTTGATGCCTTCACCGACAAATACTTCCTCCTTGTTGACTGTGGAGGCGAAAAATGCATCGTCCTCGATTTCGATGAATTCAGGTTCAGCCTGCGTTCCTCCAAATAGATCATCAGTTGGCCCAAAGAGTCCCGGGGTCCTTTGGGCGGCACGGGCGTCTACCACGTTGATTGATTTTCCGGGGGAAGCATAATCATTCCCGTTTATTTTTACCGAAAAACTTCCGGTTTGGAATCTGCCTTTTTTGGTTGGTTTGTAATATTGGATGATGCTGTTGGTACTGCTCATTTGCCCATTGATCAGGTTCATGGAGGAGGATTGCGAAAGTCCTTGCTTTTGGAATCCGGGGATCTCTGGGAATTGATCGTAGGACTTTATTTTGTCATTGGAAATCGTGACCTTTATATTAAAGGTCTCATTTAGACCGATTTCGTCAGGCCCCAGTTCAATGGTTATTTCCTGGGCCCAGGTGTTGAAAGAAATAAAGCCGAAAAGCAATACAAAAAGACACTTGGCAATCGTTAATTTCATATTGGTATTTATTCTTGAGGAGCGCAAATTAACTTTATATTTTAAACGCAACAAACGATATCTAGTATCGTATCCATTATTAAATTGAACTTGTACAAACAAATTAATTTTAAGCTATGTTGGAATACGTTAAAATTGTTTTGATGAAAGTAAGTTTTGACAAGAGACTCTTCGAGAAAGAGTTGCGAAAGGGACTGAATCTTTTGATGCCGGCCGAAATCAAAGAATTCAGGGATTGGTGTTATCGGAATTTTTCCAAAATATATGAACCAGTGTTAAACAGATATTTTGTCGATTTTTCTGGATAAAATGTACAGCCCCATCAATGGGGCTTTTTTTTTGTCAATCAATCACCGGATGCCTTTTGAAAGGTTTATCCCGATCAAAAAGATAGCGGTAAGTCACCAATTTTCTAAAAGGTTTTCCGCCGAGGTTTTTGGAAATATTCAGCATCTTCGGGTTGAAGTCCCCCTGCCAATACAGCTCCAGTTTTTTGTATCCCGTCCTTGATTTGATAACTTTTTCCGCTTCCACGATCATAAAATAATCCAAGCCCGATCCTTGAAATTCAGGTACGACTCCATATACGATTCCCACGAAGTTGGTATTGGTACCGAAAGTCTTGATCAAAAAAAACTTGAATTTTGCCCAGATCCCAAATTGGCCCTTGAGGTGCTTGACGATTTGGTTGATGTCCGGGAGATTGATCCACATCACCACCGGCTCATTTTTATGGTAGACAAACCACACCAGCTTTTCGTCCAAGACGGGCTTGAGTGATTGGATCAATTTCCTCGCTTGGGCAATCGCCATCTCCTTATTTCCACTGTGGTTTGCCCACGCCTTGTTGTAGACGGCACAAAAATCTTCCGCAAACTTATCCAGCTGATTTTTATTGACATGCCGGGCTTGGAAATCCGGATTGCCAGCAAATTTTTGGTGGCTTTCATAAAATTTGGCCTCCAGTTGGTTTGATTCCTCTGCCACGGAAAGGCTCCAGCATATCTGGTTGTAGAAGTTTTTGAAACCGTAATTCTCAAATAATTTCTGGTAATAAGGTGGGTTGAAATTCATGCTGTAGATCGGCGGATGGAATCCCTCCACCAACAATCCCCACCATTTGTCCCTGTCGCCCAGGTTGATTGGGCCATCCATTGCCTGCATGCCCCTTTCACCCAACCATTTCTTGGCAGTGTCAAACAATACATCAGCAACCTCTTGCTTATCGATACAATCAAAAAATCCAATCCCTCCGATAGGAAGCTCGTCCCCTTTGTTCTTGTATCTTTTATTCACAAAAGCGGCGATTCTTCCCAGGCAATTGCCTTCATAGTCCTTCACAATCCACCTTATCACCTCTCCATGTTGGAGCAGTTTGTTTTTCTGAGGATCAAATACAGCCAGAACATCCTGGTCCAAGGGTCTGATCCAGTTGGGGAAAAACCTGTTTATCAGGACATGGGTCTTGATAAATTCCTTTTCATCGATTTTTGATTTTATTTCCAATAACCGCATCGGATTTTTGGTTTAGCTAAAACAGTGGATTAAAAAACTTAATCTAAGATAGGTTAAAATTAATATTTCTCAACAAGCCTTGGAATTTTGTTCTTTTTATCGCTGATTTTTGAAAAACCTTATTGAAAGTTTCCTCTGTGAGTTCCTGCCAATCCTTATTTCCCATGGTTTTTAGGTCGGGATGAGGAGCAAATTTGGCTTCCTGGTGGGGTTTGGAGAAACTGTTCCAGGGACAGACATCCTGACAAATATCGCATCCGAAGACCCAGTTTTCGAATTTCCCCTTCATCTCATTGGGGATTTGATCCTTGAGCTCAATCGTGAAATAAGAAATGCACTTGGATCCATCCACCACTCCCGCTTGTACGATGGCATCTGTGGGGCAGGCATCCACACATTTGGTACAGGTACCGCAGTAGTCCTTGATCATGGGAGGATCAGGCGTGACTTCCAGGTCGATGATCAGTTCGGCCAGAAAAAAGAAACTGCCCATTTGGCGGTTCAAGAGCAGGCTGTTTTTTCCTTGCCAGCCCAATCCTGATTTTTGTGCCCACTGTCGCTCCATTACGGGCGCAGAATCCACAAATGCCCTGCCCCCAAATTCCCCAATTTCGGTCCTCAGGTTGGTGAGCAGCGTTTTCAGTTTCTCTTTGATGACGAAGTGGTAATCTTCACCATAAGCGTATTTGGCAATCTTCAAATTCTCAGGGGAATCGGGGAGCCTTTTTTCGGGATAATAATTGTAGATCAGGCTGATCACCGTTTTGGCTCCTTCCACCAAAAGTGTTGGGTCCAAGCGTTTGTCAAAATGATTGGCCATGTAGGCCATCTCACCATGGTGGTTTTTATTCAACCAATCCTCCAGCTTCGGCGCTTCCTCTTTCAAAAATTCCGCCTTGGCCACGCCACAAAAATCAAATCCCAGATTTTTGGCTTGGGTTTTTATAATTTGGGCATATTTGTCTTTTTGAACATTCATTTATTGGTCAAATAAACCAGCGGTCCCTCCCTTGGTATTTGGTTTTATTTTTAGGTGTTTATAGGCAAGTTCAGTGGCCATTCTGCCTCTTGCAGTTCTTTTGAGATAGCCTTCTTGGATCAAAAAGGGCTCGTAAACCTCTTCGATGGTTTCTGCTTCTTCAGAACAAGCCGTCGCGATGGTACTCAAACCCACAGGCCCGCCGTTGAATTTTTCGATGATGGTCATCAGGATCCTATTGTCCATCTCGTCCAATCCATTTTCATCCACATCCAAAGCGTTCAGGGCAATCTTGGCGATGTCCATATTGATAGTCCCATTTCCCTTTATTTCGGCGAAATCGCGCGTTCTTCGGAGGAGCATGTTGGAAATACGGGGCGTTCCCCGGCTCCTTCTGGCGATTTCGTAGGCGGCAACATCATCGATCGGGGTCTTCAGGATTCCCGCAGATCGGGTCACGATGTCGGTGAGCAATTTGGCGTCGTAATATTCCAATCGGGAATTGATACCAAACCGCGCTCTGAGAGGCGATGTCAAAAGTCCAGATCGGGTAGTGGCGCCGATGAGCGTAAAAGGACTGAGGGAAATCTGTACCGATCGGGCATTTGGACCCGAATCCAGCATGATGTCTATCCTGAAATCCTCCATGGCCGAATAGAGATATTCCTCCACGATGGGATTCAACCTGTGGATCTCATCAATAAACAAGACATCACCCTCTTCCAGATTTGTCAAAAGGCCGGCAAGGTCGGAGGGTTTGTCCAAAACCGGACCGGATGTGATCTTGATCCCCGCCTCCAATTCGTTGGCAATGATATAGCTCAAGGTTGTTTTTCCCAAGCCCGGAGGTCCATGGAGCAAGACATGGTCCAGGGGTTCATTTCTTTTCTTTGCCGCCAGAACGAAAATTTTCAGGTTTTCGACGATTTTGTATTGTCCCGTAAAATCATCAAAACTCAAGGGACGCAGCGCTTTTTCTATCTCCTTGTCCGAGGCGCTCAGGTTGTTGTTCTCTCCACTCAGATAATCTTCTCTCATAGCATGTTTGTCCGCGTCTACAAAGATAGAAAATTCAATCAAGGCATCAGGGTAAAAAAAATTGTTCTCCAATACAATCTGCAATCCTATTGCATTCTCTATCGGTTTTGGGGAATTATTTGGAAAAATAAATTTAACTTTCGGAAAAATCACCATTGTCCATGCGAAGCAACGCAAACAAGAATATCATCTATTCCCTCATTCTTTTATTATTGGTAGCTGTAGTCTACCTCTACCGCCAAAATCAGCAAAAACCGGCGGAAGAAATCCTCGAACAGACGATCGGGAGAGTGAGTATTTCCGGAAGCACGATGGGAACGACCTATAGGGTCGTTTACATGGATGCCCAGGAGCGGGATTTCAAAAAAGAAGTGGATTCACTTTTGTTGGTTTTCAACCAATCGCTGTCCACCTATATTCCTGAATCCGAAATCAGCAGATTCAACAATGCGGATACTTTGGTATTTGACCTTCCTTACTTTTATCCCGTCTTGCAGGCCAGTAAGGAGATCTATCAAAAAACAGAGGGAGCATTTGATCCGACGGTGGGCCCCTTGGTCAATCTATGGGGCTTTGGTCCCGGAGGTCCGCAGCTAAAGGATAGCGTAAACATCCAAAATATGCTCTCCTTGGTAGATTATAATTCCATTGTTTTTGATTCCAACAGGGTTATCAAACGAAAACCGGGAATGTATCTTGATTTCAGTGCAGTGGCAAAAGGCTATGGCGTGGATGTAGTGGCCGAATACCTGGCTTCGAAAGGCATAGAAAACATGCTGGTGGAGATCGGGGGGGAATTGAGTGCCAAAGGCGTCAACGAAAGAGGTGAATTGTGGAAAGTGGGGATCAACAGACCTGAGGAATTGGGAAATGCCGATGATATTTTCAGCATCATCGCCTTGGACAACCAAGCCATGGCCACCTCCGGTAATTACAGAAACTATTACGAAGCGGATGGCATCAAAATCTCCCATACGATCAATCCTGCCACCGGAAGGCCGGTCAAACACGGTTTGCTCAGTGCGACTGTATTGGCCGCCAACTGCATGAAGGCGGATGCATTGGCGACGGGCATGATGGTCATGGGCGTGGAAAAATCCATTGCGCTCCAGCAAAAAGAAGGGGGTTTTGAGCTCTTCCTGATTTACAACGATGAACAGGGGCAGCTCAAGACCTTTGCCAGCGAGGGCTTGATTCCATTCTTGTCTTTCCCACATGACTGATCCTATGCTTGGTAACTTTCTGATTTTGTTTTTTACCGCAATAGCCGCCGGCAGTTTGGCCTATTTCATCCCCAACTGGCAGCAGCGGTATTTCAAATTGGTCCTGGTTTTTGCGGGTTCCTATCTTTTTGCCATCACGGTCTTGCATATTCTACCCGAACTCTTTGTCGGGACAGACGATGCGACCAATATGGGGCTTTATATCCTGTTGGGGTTTTTGTTGCAGCAGGTTTTGGAATTATTTTCTTCCGGTGTGGAGCATGGGCATATCCATCACGGAGGCCATCACCACCACGGGCTCCAATCCGGTGTGTTTACCTTGATGATTGGGCTTTTTCTTCATGCATTTTTGGAGGGGACTTTATTGTCGCAAGATGGGATTTTGAGTGATCACCTGCACGGCCACGAAGGACATTCCCACAGTCATGGGAGCAACAACCTCCTTTTTGGAATCTTACTCCACAAAGGGCCCGAGGCATTTGCATTGGTGGCGGTTTTGGTGGGTAGCTTGAAAAAGAGGTGGGTGTTTGTTTTGTTGGTGGTCTTTGCACTGGCTTCCCCATTGGGTATGTTGCTGAGCTCTCTTTTGTATGAGCAGAATTTTATCGGAGGCGGCGCATTGCGGGTGATTTATGGGATGGTGGCCGGAGGATTCCTCCACATATCCACCACCATATTCTTCGAGAGCAGTCCCGACCATCGATTTCATCTCAATAAAGTTCTGATCAGTGTATTTGCTTTCGCTTTGGCGATTTCGTTTGAGATGATTTTCTAAATAGAATCAGGGTGTTTTTTCCGTGTAAACCAAATTAAATTTCTTTCAGGTTGTAAGTATTGCTTTCGGTCTCTATATGTTGCTAATATGTTATATATTTGGTAAATTGATATATAGAGCCAAAGATATGCCCCATGGAAAAACCCTCCTGTCCCAAATGTGAACACCCTAAAGTGGTGAAAAGTGGCGTTGTCGGTGGAAGACAACGGTTCAAATGCAAAAAATGTGGATATCATTTCACGGTCGAAAAGCTCGGGAAATCGATTGATAAATACTATGTGGTCAAAGCCTTACAGCTTTACATCGAAGGGATTTCTTACCGGGAAATCGAAAGAATATTGGGTGTGAGCCATGTGTCCGTCATGAATTGGGTCAAGCAATACAAGATCAAAGCCCCCGAAAATTACGATTACCGACCCACCTACAAAGTTCTGAATCATGCTGAATTGGTCAAATTTATGTCATTGAAGGAGAATTTGACCAATACGGGCATGATGATCACCGAACTGGGAGACAAGTACATGATCATCAAATGGGTCCGCTTCAAAAACCGATAAGAGGAAATTTTATTCGGTTGGCTATATTTACTTACCGGATATATACTTCAATTGTTATTTTTTCAAGACAACTTTTCAACTTGGGGATCTCTTGTGGTCGGCGCTTTAATTATGTGAACGACTCCAATAAACCCAAATGACAATGAAATATCTAATTAATCTGCTAGGAAGCACGTTGATGATGGTCTACCTGGCGAATCCGAGCCAAGCCAAAGATTCTCTGGCCCTTTCCTCCAACGAAAGGCAGGTGGATTTGACCGACCATTCCTACAAACCCCTTACCCTCAATCTCAGCGAAGATGGTTCCAAATATGTCAGGTTTCTGATTTGGAATCAGATCTGGGCACGGGTTACTGAAAACAACCCCGGTACGCTTGGGGTAAATGGATCTCCACAACGCAATTCTGCCGATATGGGGATGAGAAGAGCGCGGGTTTTGGCATATGCCCAAGTTTCTCCCCGATTTCTTGTCCTTACCCACTTCGGAATAAATAACCAAACATTTATCAATGGTGGCGTTCCGGGCGGAGGGGGCACTGGGAATCCGGGATTGCTTCCGGTGGCCACCGATCCAGAAACAGGTTTTGGAACCGCAAATGCCCTTTCCGCCAAAAAACCCCAATTGTTTTTTCATGACATCTGGACCGAATACAAAGTGTTCAATGAACTTTATATCGGTATGGGACTTCATTACTGGAACGGAATCTCAAGAATGAGCAGCCATAGCACCTTGAATTTTATGGCTGTGGATGCTCCGATTTTCAACTGGCCATTGATTGAATTGACGGACCAGTTTGCCCGACAATTCGGTTTTTACGCAAAAGGTCAACTTGGGAAATGGGATTATCGGCTTGCCTTAAACAAACCCTTTGCCGTGGGCAATGGCGGAAGATACGATGAGGCACGCCAAAGACCCATTTCTGCCAATATCGTCAATGACAGTTGGGCCACACAGGGATATATCGCTTACCAGTTTTTGGAAAAAGAGAACAACAAGCTGCCATTTTTTGTCGGGAGTTATTTGGGAACGAAAAAAGTCTTTAATTTAGGTGGAGGTTGGCACCATCATCCGGGAGCAACTTCCTCTAAAAATGCGTCAGGAGTGGTCCAAAACCATGACATTTCGCTGATAGGTTTGGATGCTTTTCTTGATATACCCTTGAACAAAAACTCTGGGACGGCCCTCACTACTTATGCCGTGTTTTACAATTATGATTTTGGCCCCAATTATATTCGGAATGTAGGGATCATGAATGTAGGTTTTGGTGCAGGAACTTCGCAGAATGGACCGGGAAATGCACAGCCGACGATCGGCACCGGAAATATCTTTTATACCCAATCGGGTTTTCTCCTTCCAAAGAAAATCCTTGGTGAAAAGGGCCGCTTGCAACCCTTCGGGGCGCTTACGCACAAAAATTTCCAATACTTTGACGAGGGTTCTTGGCAATATGATCTTGGTTTGAATTACTACATTAACAGTCATCATGCCAAAATCACCTTTCAATACAGCCAACGGCCTCTCTTTGAAAACTTTATACAATCCGGTTCTGCCGGGGAATTCATCTTGCAAACACAAATATTTCTTTAAACCCCAAAATACATATGTCAAACAACAAACTACGCATGCAGGAGTACTGGAAAAAGAACCTCAAAACTCTTTTTATCCTGCTCTCCATTTGGTTTCTGGTTTCCTTCGGATTTGGAATCCTCCTGGTAGAACCGCTCAACTCCATCAAAATGGGGGGCTTCAAACTGGGTTTCTGGTTTGCCCAGCAGGGCTCTATTTATTCTTTTGTCATTCTGATTTTTGTGTACGTTGTCCGCATGAATCGATTGGACAGAGAATTTGATGTAAACGAAGAATAACCCAACCTCTAAAACTAAAATCACTATGGATATTTTAACTTGGACCTACATACTGGTCGGGGCTTCCTTTGCACTTTATATCGGGATTGCCATTGCCACCAGGGCAGGCTCTACCAAAGAATTTTATACTGCCGGCGGTGGGGTTTCCCCTTTGGCCAATGGCATGGCGACTGCCGCAGATTGGATGTCGGCGGCCTCCTTCATCTCCATGGCGGGGATTATCGCTTTCTCGGGATATGACGGATCTGTTTACCTGATGGGATGGACGGGTGGTTATGTCCTACTTGCTTTGCTTTTGGCACCCTATCTCAGGAAATTCGGGAAATTCACGGTTCCTGATTTTGTGGGGGACAGGTACTACTCCAACAAAGCTAGGGTAGTGGCTGTTATCTGTGCGCTCTTTATCTCTTTCACCTATGTGGCGGGACAAATGAGAGGCGTGGGCATCGTTTTCTCCAGATATTTGGAAGTAGATATCAATACGGGCGTATATATCGGGATGGGCATTGTCTTCTTCTACGCGGTTTTGGGAGGAATGAAAGGCATCACCTATACCCAAGTTGCCCAATATTGTGTTTTGATTTTTGCCTTTATGGTTCCCGCGATTTTCGTTTCCATGCAGCTCACCGGCAATCCAATTCCACAATTGGGATTGGGAGGAACGGTTGAAGGGGGAGAATTCCTTCTTGACAAATTGGATGGTGTATTGGGGGATCTTGGCTTTGCTGAATATACCTCAGGACGGAAGGACATGATCGATATTTTCGCCATTACGCTGGCCTTGATGGTGGGTACGGCTGGACTTCCACACGTGATCGTGAGATTTTTCACTGTCCCACGGGTGAAGGATGCGCGTCTTTCTGCAGGATATGCCTTGGTTTTTATTGCGATCCTTTATACCACAGCACCTGCAGTGGCAGCTTTTGGGATTTACAATGCGATCAATACGGTGGCAGACAAGCCTGTAAACGATTTGCCGGTCTGGGTGGACAATTGGAAGAAAACCAATTTGATCACCATCAACGACATCAACGGGGACGGAATTGTTCAATACACGCCTAACCCAGCGACCAACGAGATGATTATCGACAAGGATATCATGGTTTTGGCCGCGCCGGAAATCGCGAAATTGCCCAATTGGGTTGTTGGACTTGTTGCCGCCGGAGGAATGGCTGCAGCACTTTCCACAGCGGCAGGCTTGCTTTTGGTGATTTCCACATCCGTTTCAAGGGATTTGTTCAGGACTTTCAGACCTTCCATGACCGAAAAGACGGAGCTTAGAATCGCCAGGGGAGCAGCGGCAGTTGCAGTGATCATCGCAGGTTGGTTCGGGATCAACCCTCCGGGATTTGTGGCGGAAGTCGTCGCCTTTGCCTTTGGATTGGCTGCGGCGTCCTTTTTCCCTGTGATCATCATGGGGATTTTCTCCAGCAGGATGAACAAAGAAGGGGCCATTGCCGGGATGATTTCGGGATTGGTATTCACCCTTGGTTATATCACCTACTTTAAATTTGGGGTCAATCTATTCGGCCTATCTCCCGAATCGGTTACCTCCAGCAATTGGTGGTTTGGTATCTCTCCAGAGGGGATTGGATCCATCGGGATGCTGATCAATTTTGTGGCTTGTTTTATCGTTTCCAAACTCACCCCAGCACCACCACAGTATGTGCAGGACATGATTCAGGAAATCAGGATCCCAAGAGGAGCTGGAAAAGCACAAGAGCATTGAGGATCCTTAGAAAATAGTAATTCCAAATAGGGGACTCCGGCAAGGGAATTGTCGGAGCTTCCCTTTTTTTCGAGGTTGAAATGGGTTATCTTATTTGAAAACCAATAAAAAAATGAAAGCAGCACTGAAGGGTCAGTATTTATGGGTGATTTTTTTTCTGGGGATATTCCTTTTGAATTATCCCGTACTTTCCATTTACAACATCCCCGAGGTATGGTACGGGATACCGGTGCTTTACCTGCTTGTTTTCCTTATTTGGGCATTCCTGATTTTGGTTACTTTCCTGGTCTTGCACAAATCTGACAAGAAGAAAGATGCTTAGCAATGGGGTGATCATATCGTTTACCTTTGGGTATTTGGTCCTGCTTTTTGCCATCGCCTGGTTTTCCGAAAAATCCGAAAAAAGCGGGCGTCGGCTGTCCACCAATCCCTATGTATATTCCCTTTCTTTGGCGGTTTATTGTACCGCTTGGACGTATTATGGCTCTGTGGGAAGGGCTGCTACCAATGGCTTGGAGTTTTTGACGATTTATATTGGCCCCAGTTTGATCGCCCCTCTTTGGTGGATCGTGATGCGGAAAATCATCAGGATCTGTAAGGTCCAACAGCTTTCCTCCATCGCCGACTTCATCTCCAGCAGATATGGCAAAAATGTGACCCTTGGGGGTATTGTGACGATTTTCTCTTTATTGGGAATCTTGCCCTATACCGCACTTCAGATCAAGGCGGTGGCTTCTTCCTTTGATATTATGAGTGTTTCGGAGGTGGGTTATGAACTTTTGTCGGCACCCTTTTATAAGGATTCCGCTTTTTATTTGGCCCTCGGCTTGGCTTTGTTTACGGTTTTGTTTGGCACCAGGCATATCGAAGCCACGGCCAGACACGAGGGTATGGTGATGGCAATCGCCTTCGAATCCATTTTCAAGCTGCTGGCATTTTTGGTGGTAGGCGTGTTTGTAAGCTTTTTTGTCTTCGATGGTTTTGGGGATATTTTTGCACAGGCCTCCGCAAAAGGACTCGAGGATCTCTTTGTCCTTCAGGGGGAAAACAATGCTTCGGAATGGTTCTGGATGAGTGTTCTTTCGATGATGGCCGTGCTTTTCCTTCCCCGGCAATTTCAGATGGGCGTCATCGAAAACAACAATGAAAAGCATTTGGATACGGCGATGTGGCTTTTTCCCCTTTACCTTTTGTTGATCAATATTTTTGTGTTGCCTATCGCCTTGGGGGGATTGGTTTATTTCCCGACTGGGACTGTCGATGCAGACACCTTTGTACTGGCACTTCCCATTGCGTTTGATCAGGAATGGATGGCCTTATTGGTTTATCTGGGAGGATTTTCGGCAGCGACGGGAATGATCATCGTTTCCACGATTGCCTTGAGTACGATGGTAAGCAACAACCTGGTTATGCCCTTACTGCTGGTCAACGATGGATTCCAAAAAAGGTACCAGCACCGATTGGGAAGCATTCTGATTTGGACCAGAAGAGTCACCATTTTTGGGATCATTCTGTTGGCCTACATTTATTACAAGCAGATTGCCGGACAGTTTTCTTTGGTTTCCATTGGCTTGATATCCTTTGTGGCGATAGCCCAATTTACCCCGGCCATCATTGGTGGGATTTTCTGGAAGAAGGGTGCCCGATTGGGTGCGCTATCAGGGATCCTTGCCGGATTTGTGCTGTGGTTTTATACCTTGGTGGTACCGACGATGATTACTGCAGGTTACCTGTCGCCGAGCATCATGACCGATGGACTCTTCGGTTTGGGATTTCTTAAACCCTATTCCCTTTTGGGTTTGGACGAGATGAGTTATGTCACCCATGGGTTGTTTTACAGCCTTTCGGTAAACTTGATCTTGTACCTTGTCGTATCCTTATTTTCCCAGCAAAGTTCCAAAGAACACAATCAGGCTGTGATTTTTGTCGATATTTTCAAATACAGCAGCGCTTTGGACAGCTCCATAGTCTGGAAAGGGCAGGCATTTTTGCCAGACCTGAAGTCCTTGTTGGACAATTTTCTCGGGAATGAAAAAACAGAAATGGCACTCGATGAATACAGGCAAATCAGCGGAAAAACCTTGACCTCAGGCATCTACGCGGATCCGGAGCTGGTGAGTTACTCCGAAAGGCTGCTTTCAGGGATCATCGGGTCGGCTTCGGCCAGGATCATGGTGGCCTCCGTGGTCAAGGAGGAGGAGATCAGCATGGAAGAGGTAATCGGAATCCTCAGGGAAACCCAGGAACTGAAATCGCTGAACGAAAAGCTCAACCTGAAGACAAGGGAATTGAAAAAAGCATCAGATAAACTCCAGAAAATGAATGAAGCCTTGAGGATGAATGACATGCTGAAAGATGAGTTTATCTCCACCGTAACCCATGAGATGAAAACTCCGCTGACCTCGATCAGGGCATTTTCCGAGATCTTGTTGGATGAAGATATTGAGGATGCCGACAGAAAGCGATTTTTGGAAATTATTATCCAGGAAACGCAAAGGATGACCAGATTGATCGATCAGGTACTGGACCTGGAGCGCTTTGATTCGGGAAGACAGAAAATGAATTTTGAAAAGACAGACCCCAAAATCTGTATTTTGCAGTCCGCCGATAGCATGATGCAGGTTTTTAGGGAAAAAAATATCGACTTCAGTATCCATCTCAATTTTGAAACGCAGGAGTTGATGATCGATGAGGACAGGATCAAACAAGTGGTGCTGAACCTGCTGTCCAATGCAGCCAAATTTGCAGCAAGCAAAATAAGGCTCGTGGGATTTGAGAGCCCGATGGGCTTGATGGTTCAAGTTTGCGATGATGGAAAAGGGATAAAGGAGGAAGAACTGCCGTATATATTCGAAAAGTTTTACCAGGCCAATAACCAAACGAGCAAAAAACCGATCGGAAGTGGGTTGGGCTTGGCCATTTCCAAAAAAATCATAGAATACCATGGAGGGGAGCTATCGGTGAAAAGATTGGAGGGAATGACTTGCTTTGAATTTACCCTGCCTTTCCAAAGTGAGAAAATAAAGTTGAACCAGGAAAAAAACAATCATGATTAAAATCCTCATTGTCGACGATGAGCCCAATATTCTCCTTTCCTTGGAGTTTCTTTTCAAGAAAGAGGGTTACCATGTCTTTATTGCCCGGGACGGAGAGGAAGCCCTGGACATCATTGCAGAAAATCTTCCTGAACTGATTATTTTGGACATCATGATGCCCAATGTAGATGGATACGAAGTGGCAAAGCATCTTCGAGAGAAACACAAAGGAATAAAAATCATCTTCCTGACTGCCAAAAGCAAACAGCAGGACATCCAAAAGGGCCTGGACTTGGGAGCCGATTTGTACTTGGTCAAGCCTTTCTCAACCAAGGAACTGGTCGCAAAAGTCAAAACATTACTGAATTAAATCAATTACGATAACCTAAAATATAAACATTATGAGTGATAGGATACATACCCTGAGTGGTTACTTTCATGAATATCAAAAATCAATCGCAGAGCCCGAAAAATTCTGGGCGAGGATTGGGGATTCTTTCCACTGGAAAAAGAACTGGGACAAAGTGCTCGAATGGGATTTTGAAGGCCCGGATGTAAAATGGTTTGTCAACGGAAAGCTCAATATTACCGAAAACATACTCGAAAGGCATCTTTTTACGATTGGGGACAGAGCCGCGATCATTTGGGAACCCAATGATCCAACCGAAGCGGGAAGAACAATCACCTACAAGGAGCTTTACCATGAAGTTTGCCGTTTTTCAAATGCCCTGAAAGCCAAGGGAATTGGCAAAGGGGACAAAGTGATCATTTACATGCCGATGGTGCCGGAAGCTGCCATTGCGATGTTGGCTTGTGCCAGAATCGGGGCAGTGCATTCGGTGGTATTTGCAGGTTTTAGTTCCAACGCCCTTTCAGATCGGATCATTGACTGCAATGCAAAGGCGGTACTTACTTCCGATGGGAATTTCAGGGGAAACAAAACGATACCTGTAAAGGCAATCGTGGATGAAGCCTTGGAAAAAGCCAGTGTGGAAACGGTCATTGTTTACCAAAGAACGGGACAAGAGGTCACCATGAAAGAAGGCCGCGATCATTGGTGGCATGAAGTGATCGAAGGACAGGAAGACACGAATAAGGCAGAGGAAATGGACAGTGAAGACATGCTCTTCATCCTTTACACTTCTGGCTCGACCGGAAAACCCAAAGGGGTGGTGCACACCACAGGTGGCTATATGGTCTATACCAAATATTCGTTTGAAAATGTGTTTCAATATTCACCCGGGGATGTCTTCTGGTGTACGGCAGACATTGGGTGGATTACCGGCCATTCCTATATCGTGTATGGCCCTTTATTGGCCGGCGCCACTTCCATCATGTTTGAGGGAGTGCCTACCTATCCCCATCCGGGAAGATTTTGGGAGGTAGTGGAAAAGTACAAAGTCAACCAATTTTATACCGCTCCCACTGCCATCAGGGCTTTGATGGCCTACGGAACTGATCCGATTCAGCCTTACGATTTGAGTTCATTGAAAGTCATCGGCTCTGTGGGAGAACCCATCAACGAAGAAGCATGGCATTGGTACCATACCCATATCGGAAAGACCAAATGCCCAATAGTGGATACTTGGTGGCAGACTGAAACAGGGGGGATTATGGTTTCGCCTTTGGCCGGGATCACTCCTACCAAACCCGCCTATGCCACATTGCCTCTGCCCGGTATCCAGCTGAGTATTGTGGATCCCGAAGGAAAGGAATTGACAGGCAATTCTGTGGAAGGCAATCTGTGCATCAAATTCCCTTGGCCAGGCATGGTCAGGACCATCTACGGGGACCATGAAAGGTGTAAGCAGACCTATTTTTCAACCTACAAGGGAATGTACTTTACAGGTGACGGGGTCAAGCGTGACCATGACGGTTACTACAGGATTTTGGGTCGTGTGGACGATGTCATGAATGTTTCCGGACATCGGTTGGGAACTGCCGAAGTGGAAAATGCGATCAACGAACATCCATTGGTGCTAGAATCCGCAGTGGTGGGTTATCCCCACGATATCAAGGGACAGGGGATTTATGCCTATGTTATCTGCGACATGAAAAACAGGACCGAGGAAAACCTGGTCAACGAAATCAAGGAAATGGTCACCAAAATCATTGGGGCCATTGCCAGACCGGATAAGATTCAGATTGTGAGCGGATTGCCCAAGACCCGCTCCGGAAAGATCATGAGAAGGATTCTCCGAAAAGTTGCCGAAGGAGATCTGGGAAGTTTGGGAGATACGTCTACCTTGATGGATCCAGAAGTGGTGACCGAAATCATGGAAGGTAGAAAATAAAGAGAAGCCGGAAGACAGAAGAAATAAATCTTCGGTCTTCCGGCATTTCGTCTACGGCAAGAAATGAATTTGGCTTACAAATGGGGTAATTTATTAACTTGGAAACAGACACCACTATTGGATGTCGGAGTTCAGCTGCATAAGCTAAACTGCCGCCTTCCGCCAGCCTCTTATCTCATTAACCCAAAATTATGTCCAACGTCATCGTCAATCGGGTAAAGGAATTTCTGAAACGATTTCCACCCTTCACATTTCTCAGTGAGGCTTCCCTACAACTTGTAGCGAAGGGTGTTGAGGTGCATTATTTTGCCAAAGGCGAATTTCTTTTTAAACAGGGAGATCCAGCTCAAAACTGCTTTTTTGTGCTCAAGGAAGGTTCAGTCCACCTCACCGAGACACAAGACGGACAGACCAAGGTAAGGGAAGTTTGTGACGAGGGGGATGTGTTTGGGGTATTGGCCCTGCTGGGCAAAAGGCCTTATATTCTGAATGCCGTAGCTGAGGAAGAAAGTTTGGTGTATGCGATTCCGGTTTCCATTTTTGAAATAATCCTGGAGGAAAATAGTCGGGTCAGTCTTTATTTCGCCGCCGGATTTGCTTCGGGACAAGTGGTGGTCCGGACAGATCTTTCCCAATCCCAGAAGGCAAGGGGGATTTTTATGGAAGCCTCCAAGGACACAGGCCTCCTGATTTTTACAGGACAGTCAGACTTGAATTTCTCCAAGGATGTCGTCACCTGTCAGCAAGGAATTACCATCATTGAGGCTGTCAAAAAGATGTCGACAATGGGTGTCGGATCGATTGTGGTGACAGATGCGCAAGAACACCCTATGGGGATCATCACGGACAAAGACCTCAGAAACAGGTTGATTGCCCAGAATATGCCTTACGAAACTCCCGTGGAGGAGATCATGACTTCTCCTGTGATGACCATGACCAGAGATGCAGGTTTTTCTGCCTTGTACCTGACCATGATCAAAAACAGGCTCCATCACTTGATTTTCACCGAAGATGGAACTGCACAAAGCAAGGTCATCGGGATCCTATCCGACCATGATATCCTGCTTTCCCAAGGAAACAGTCCGGCGGTTTTGATCAATGCCTTGATGAAGACTTGGGATGTAAAGGAGATGGCCAAGGTCAGGGACAGCGCCGAGCGCCTGCTGCGGTATTATCTGGAAAACGAGTTGTCCATGGATTTTGTGGCCAGTATCATTTCGGAGATCAATGACATCATTATCAAAAGGGCTGTTCAGATGGCCAAGAAAAAGCACGATGCCGATTATCCGGAAGCATCGAAGGTGAAGTTCTGTTTCCTCTCCTTGGGAAGTGAAGGGCGAGAGGAGCAATTGCTTCGCACCGACCTGGACAATGCCATGGTTTTTGCGGATGTTCCGGAGGCACAATTGAAGGAAGTGAAGGAGTACATGTTGCTGATTTCCCAGGAGGTGATCGAGATTTTGCTGATCTGCGGTTTCCAATCCTGTCCCGGAGACATGATGGCCAACAATCCCAAATGGTGTCAGCCACTTTCTGAATGGAAAAAATATTTCAGTGAATGGATCTTGCAGCCCAATCAATTGGCGATCATGCATTCCACCATTTTTTTTGATTTCAGGCCGATTTATGGGTACAAGCCATTGGCGGAGGAGATGACCCAGCACATCTACAATGAAATCGCCGACAAAACCATTTTCCTGAATTTTCTGGCCAAGAACGCCTTGTTGAACCCTGCCCCCTTGGGTTTTTTCAGGAATTTCATCGTGGAAAAATCCGGGGAACATCGGGATAAATTTGACATAAAACTTCGGGCCATGATGCCTTTGGCCGACATCGCCAGGCTGCTTGTCCTCAGCCATCGTGTGGTCGGCATCAACAATACCTTCAAGCGTTTTGAAAAACTTTCGGAGTTGGAACCGAATTACAGGGAGTTGTTTTTGGAAGCGGGCAAAGCCTATGAAATCTTGATGCGGATGCGGGCGATTGAGGGACTTCAGTCCAACAATTCGGGGAGGTTTATCAGTCCGGAAGGCATGGGCAAGATTCAGCGTCAATTGCTGAAAAATGCTTTTGCACCCATCGATGAGCTGCAAAAAATCATTCGGGTGAGGTTTCAACTGGACTATTTTACGAACTGATATGGGCTGGCTGGATTTTTTCGGGAAAAAAGAAAGTGCCAAAGCGGGATTTGTCAAGGACTACGAAGCGCTTTTTGTGAAAGGGATCCCGAGGATGCGGCCCATTTCACAGTTGAATTTCATTGTGTTGGATACGGAAACTACGGGCCTCCAACCTAAAACCGATTATATCCTCTCCTTTGGGGCAGTGAAAGTCCGAGGCTATACAATCAGTGTACAATCTGCCTTGGAAATTTACTTAAACGCCCCTCTTCAAAACCGGGAATCCATGAAGGTGCACGAGATCATGCATTCACATGAAGCCTTTTCGCTTCAGGATTTTGCCAAGGATATGTTGGGCTTTATTGGAACGGACATTCTGGTGGGCCATCATATTGGCTTTGATATTGCCATGTTGGAAAAGGCATTGAAGCCATTTGGGCTCAAGAAGCTGCTCAATCCTCTGATTGACACCAAGGATTTGGCCGTGCGTCTGGAAATGGGGCCGAATTATGACACGCGATATGGAAAACCGGGAGAGTTTTCCCTGGATGAACTTTGTGGCAGGTACCACATTTCTTTGGATGACAGACATACTGCGGCCGGGGATGCTTTTTTGACTGCCCAGTTACTATTGAAATTGCTGAAAATAGCCGAGCAGAAGGGGATCCAAGATTATGGAGCTTTGATGCGCTGACAGGAAAACGGGTTGATGGCTTTCTAGTACCTTGAAAAAAAGAGGTTATTCTTCCAAGCGCTTGAATCTTAATTTGTTTTTTGTATCAGCCGTTTTTTTTGCAAAAAATGATCCCATTGGTTTTTTGCTTATTTTGCATCAAGCAGATCCCGTTTTATGAAAAACCCAAAATCCTTTCCCCTCCTCCTCTTTTTGATTTTCGGCGTCACCTCTTGCCAAACAGCGCCTTCCGAGAACAAAACAAAAGACAATGCCTTTATTGAAATCCTGGACAATGAAGCCTTGGCGCTGATCGATCCGGAGGCGGAGATCGAAGTAATCTGTTCGGGATTTGACTGGACAGAGGGTCCGCTTTGGCTTGAGGAGCAGCAGATCTTATTGTTTTCGGATATTCCGCCCAATACCCTCTACCAGATCGGAGAAGATGGGGAACCCAAAGTTTTCCTGAAACCATCGGGCTATACCGGCACCACTCCGCGTGGAGGCGAAGTGGGTTCCAATGGTTTGATCATGGATCCCGAAGGAGCCTTGGTCCTCTTCCAACATGGAGACAGAAGGGTGGCGAAAATGAGGGGATCCATTACCCAGCCAGTGCCGGAATTCACCACACTTGCAGACAACTATCAGGGAAAAAGGCTGAACAGCCCCAATGATGGTGTTTTTGATAAGGCTGGAAATCTGTATTTCACCGATCCGCCTTATGGCTTGGAAGGGAATGTGGACGACCCAGCAAGAGAATTGGATTTTCAGGGAGTCTATTGTTTGAAAACCAACGGAGAACTTGTTCTGATCGATTCTTTGAACAGTCGCCCAAATGGTATCGCTTTCAGTCCTGATGAGACCCGTTTATTGGTTGCCAATTCCGATCCCAAGCATGCGGTTTGGTACCAATATGATGTGGTTTCCCCAGGAGAATTGACCAATAAAAGGCTGTTTTTTGACTCCACAGACCTGGTGGGAAAGGAAGGGCAGAAAGGGCTTCCCGATGGCATGAAAATGCACCCTTCGGGAATCTTGTTCGCCAGCGGTCCCGGTGGAATCTTGGTTTTCAATCCCTCCGGCAAGCCCATCGCCAGAATCTTTACCGGTGAAGCCACCTCCAACTGTGCCTTTTCGGCAGATAAAAAAACGCTATTTATGACTGCGGATGGGTATGTGTTGCGGGTGGGCTTGAGGTAGTGGGGGGATTCTCCTCACTTCACCTCTTTCAGCCTCACGTCCATCTGCCCGGTAGACCGGAGATAGAGTCGGATGTCGTCCGCGGTGTTGTAGATGCCCTCGACTTCCAGGTCTGGGTTTTTGACGCGGAAGGTGGCAAAGTCGGTTTCGAAATAACCTTGCTTTTGCATTTCCCTGCGTGCATCCCTGAGGTAAGCACCAATGGGGTAAACGGCCATTTTGGTGATCTGGGCGATGACTTGGCCCTGTTTCATCCAGGACCCACTTCTTGCCAGCAGGTTTTTGGTGTTGACATCAAAGTCCACCTGCTCCAATTGGATCGATTCGGTGGCGGGGTTGAACACAGGCTTTGCTACAAAGTATAGCTCTCCCTTGATTTCTTTCTTTCCCTTGCGCAGCGCCCTGAAATCCATCTTCAGCAGGATCCGATCGCCAAAACTCTGGGTACTCAGGTTGGAGGGAATCAGCTGGGTACTGTTGTCCATTTTCAGGGATTGCCCGGAAAGGGATTCATTCAGGTATTGGTCAAGGTCCTTGTACCGGATGGTCAAGGGAAGGATGATGTCGATTTTGTTTTCCGTTTTGTCGTTGAAATAGATGTTGGGTAGGGCCGATGGCGTGAATTTTGGCTCCGATCCCACTTGGGAGAAAACCTCTCCCTCCATTCCCAGATAGAGTTTGAGTTTTTGGTCCGAGGTGACTTCTTCACTGATTTTCAATTTGGAAGGATTGGTGAAAAAATAAGTCAGCACGCCTTCCTGCTCCACCGGGTAGGGTTTGCCATAGGTGTCCCAAGCGGCTTGCGCCACGCTCCTGAAATTCAGTCCCGCCAGATTTGAAGCAGTGAGTTGTTGGCTCAAAACCGACTGTAATTGCTCCCGGATGATCGGGTCCAAGTCGATCTCGAAGCCCATCAGGTTGTATTTTAGGGATTTCCCCCAATTCTCAATTTGCACATTCTTGATGGCAAGTTCCCAGTTGCGGCCGATTTCCGGTTTGAAACTGATCTCGGGCTGTAGCAATTCGTCAAAGGGAATGGAAGTGGACAGCATTTGGCCGAAGACCTTTTTTTCAATTTTCAAATCCCCTTTGAGTTTCATGGGGATTTTTACTTTCAGGCTGTTGTTGGCGATGCCCAAGAGGGTGATTTTTCCGGTTCTGGTGACATCGATGTCCGTGAAGATCCCACTGCCCAAAGGCATTGCCTTACCGGAAAAGAGTTTGTTGCTCCAGTCTTTGTTCAGGTTGGCCTCGATGTACGAAAGGGGGATTTCGATGGGGATATTGACGCTTGAGGTGGCAATGGGCAAGAGGATGGGGGCACCTTTGTATTTTGGTTTTTCTGGATTGATGCTTTTACAAGAAACAAAGAGTAACAGGAACAAGCCCAAAAGGTAGGAGAATCTCATTTATTTTTTCTTAAAGTAATTTCAAATCAATTTGCACCCAAATCGTGCCAAAAGCATTTTTTCGGGATTTTGTAAGAAGGCAATCGGGCAAAGGAACTATTTTTACGGCAAACAAAGTTAAGACAGGTATTGCATTAAGAAAAATTAAGAAATGGATTGGAATAAATTAGAGGATATAACCCAACTACAAGAGATCAAAGCACAAAGCAAGGACAAGCCTGTCCTGATCTTCAAGCATTCCACGCGCTGTTCCATCAGCAGCATGGCTTGGGACAGAATGAAAAGAAACTGGAAGCCGGAAGATTCCGAAAAAGCCACTCCCTATTATCTGGATTTGATCAGCTTTAGGGAGGTTTCCAATGAGGTAGCCAAAGCTTTTGATGTTTACCATGAATCTCCACAGGTCATCCTGATCAAGGAAGGTGTGGCCGTATATGACAACAGCCACATGGGGATCAATTATGCCGACATTATCGGTCGCTTGTAAAAGGAGCGCGCCGGGCATGGATTAGAGGCATGCAAAAAACACGCTTGTGTCCTTTGGAATCAATGGTGCTGCTCTGATTCAGAAACAAGGTTCATGTACATTGACTGGTTTTAATTTTCCATCAAAAGGAAGGGTTTTCTTCCTTTTGATGGAATTTCTTTTTTCTGCGATAGGGCATTTCACTTGACTTATTTTTTTATGCAGTTTTTGAACCCGTTTTATGCATTACGAACTCCATTTAATATTTTAATTTACTGATAATCAATTAGGTGTTTACTGTTTTTGACTAAACGCTATTGGAGTCAGGAATTATTCTCCCAATAGTCTGATTTTCTTTCAGTTTCAATCCCATTTGGAAACCTATTGCATATTTCGGGTTGAAGGCCAAATAATTCATGCTTATTGAGTTTATAGGTATTTAAAACCTTTTAAAAGGGTTTAAATCCATTCAAAATTTTCGACGCCACCCACTTAAACTTTTTGGGAAGCCATGTGTCTAAGAACCTGATATAACTTTACACATGATGAAAATTTCTACTTTAAAATTATTTTTCACGCTTTTTTTGATTGGCATGTCCCTGGAAGGCTATTCACAGCGACCCGAAAACCGCGGACAGGTCCAAAAAATAAAAGGACAAGTCATCGAAGGCCTGAGTAAAGACACGATGATCGGGGCAAATGTCCTGATCAAAACCGTGACGGATTCCTTGCTTACTTCCACAGTGACCGGAGTAGATGGTACATTTGAAATAGACCGTCCCAGGATCCCGACAGTAGTGGTGGAAATTTCATTTTTGGGATACAAGAAAATCACGAGAACCCTCAGCAGAGGAGATGCGCTCGATTTGGGCATCTTGGTATTGGTCGAAGACAGCAAGCTTCTGGGAGAGGTCGTCATCGAAGGCCAGGTTCCAGTCGGTGAAATGAAAGGAGATACGACGTCCTTCAATGCCAATGCATTCAAAACCCAAGAAAATGCACAAGCGGAGGATTTGGTAAGAAAATTACCTGGAATCACTTTTCAGGGAGGTCAAATCCAGGCCCAAGGCGAGCAAGTTCAGAAGATCTTGGTCGATGGCCGGGAGTTTTTTGGAAGTGATCCGAGCATCGCGCTCAGAAATTTACCAGCAGATGCCATCGACAGGATCGAAATCTTGGATCAGCGATCCGACCAAAGCAGGTTGACGGGATTTGATGATGGAAATTATTCCAAAACCATCAACATCATTCTTCGGGAAGACCGGAAAAATGGTCAGTTTGGACGGGTTTATGGCGGTTATGGTACCGACGACCGCTACTCTGCGGGAGGAAGTCTAAACTTTTTCAAAGGGGACCGAAGGGTTTCGGTACTTGGTCTGCTCAACAACATCAACCAGCAAAACTTTTCCAGTCAGGATCTAGCCGGAGTCAGTGCCAATGCTACCGGAGGAGGGGGTGGTGGCCGACCTGGAGGTGGTGGCCGACCAGGTGGAGGAAACAACAACTTCTTTGTCGGCAATGACATTGGAATTCTTTCCACTGGCGCATTGGGATTGAACTACAGCGACAAATGGGGTAAAAAAGTAAATTTTTCAGGGAGTTATTTCTTCAACAATACCTCCAACAATTTGCGTCAAATCACCAACCGAGAAACGGTCGTCAATCAGAATCTGAGACAGTATTATCAGGAAAATCTGATCAATACAGTGGAAAATTACAACCATCGGGTAAGCGGGAGAATGGAGGCAGACCTCAATGAAAAGAATGCCATCATCGTCACACCGAGCATTTCCTTTCAAACGAACAAAACATTTGGTGACAGGGATGCATTGACCTTGGGAAATTCCAACGATTCCCTGAGTGCGCTTCGTTCCGTCACCAATGCGGAAACCAAGTCCTACAATATCTCCAACAACATTACCTACCGTTACAAATTCGATAAGGTGGGAAGGACATTTTCCACGGATGTATTCACGGCGATAAACAAGCGGGACCAATTTTCGGATCTCTTGGCAGCAAGCAGGGACTATATCAGAACCAGTTTGGATACCACTTTACAGGAAACCACCGCACTTTCCGATGGATTCAATTATCGGGTAAACCTCACCTTCACCGAACCTTTGGGAGAAAAATCCATTGGTACCTTCGGCTACCAAGTCGGAAACAACAAGACCTCTGCCGACCAAAAAACATTCGTCGTCGCGGAAGAGCAAGGCATTTACGTGTTGGATACCGCCCTCAGCAATGAGTTTGACAATAAATTTATCACCCAACGATTGCGGTCAGGATATGCCTACAACAATGCAGGCTGGAATGTCAACTTGAACCTTGACTACCAAAATGCCCGATTGGACAACAACAGTATTTTCCCTACTGTGGGAGTTTTCAAGAGGGACTTCAACAATATCCTGCCAAGTGCCAATATCAGTTACAGAAACCGTGAATCAGGCTTGAGTTACCGACTTCGCTACCGAACAGGGACAGATGAGCCGAGCGTTGCGGAGTTGCAGAATGTGGTCAACAACCAAAACCCTTTGAATCTCCGAGTCGGAAACCCTTCCTTGGGACAAAGCTTTAACCACAACATCTTTGCAAATGTCAGCAAGGTCAATCTGGAAAAATCACGGACACTCTTCATGTTTGTCAATTATTCATCCACGAGTAATTTTATCGGGAACAGTACTTTCATCACTGCCCAGGACACCTTGATCAATGGGGAAATCCTCCTTCGTCCAGGTGGACAAATTTCGCAGCCGGTCAATTTGGACGGGAATTTCAGAACTCGATTTTTCCTGACCTATGGCGCACCGATCAAGGGAATCAAAACACAATTCAATTCCAATACGCGTCTTGGATTCAACCGTACGCCGGGAATCATCAACGGGGAGAAAAATCTGAATGACAACATTGATTTGAGCCAAGGGGTAACCTTTACGAGTAACATCAGCAAGAATGTTGACTTTACCCTGAGTACCACCGGGACTTACACGATTGTAAACAGCAGTCTTCAGCAGAACCTGGACAACAATTATTTCATCCAGGAATCCAACCTCCGCCTCTATTTTTCCCCAAACAACGGGAAATTGTTCATGGGCAACACTGTGAACAATATTTTATACAGAGGGCTATCGGAAGGATTTGACCAGTCGGTTTGGCTGTGGAACATTGAGGGCGGTTTTCGCTTCGCCAAAAACAACAAGGCCGAGTTGAAGCTGGTTATCTTTGATTTGCTCAATCAAAACAACAGCATCACCAGAACCATTTCCGATGTGGCAGTGACGGATGTCTTCACCAACGTTTTGACCCGATACAGCATGTTGACCTTCACTTATATTCTTGGCAACTTCAAGCAGCCTGAACCCTCTTCCGAGCAGCCTTGGCAGCGAGGCAGACCGGGAGGAGGAGGAAGATCTTGGTAAAAAATGAGTATTTGACAAAAGAGGCCGGGATTGATTCCGGCCTCTTTTGTTTTTGGATACTTTGATGAAAGGCGCATTTACCTAAAAATACAACTGATCCCACTCCAGAGATCAGTGATTTTAGCATCTTTTCCCGTGCCGGAAAAAACCCCATACAATCCCGATTCGGTGGAAAACTCCTGGCCCAGACTGGATTCAAAGACTTCGATGATAGTCACATCTTCCATTTCTGCCCTTGTGGATCCTATGCCAATACCTGCAATTGTCGTCAAGGTTGCCTTTGAATTCGCAACCTCTCCCAAATACCATCCTTCAAAAACCCATTCATTTTTTGTCTTGTCCTCTTGGAATACCAAGGTCAAACCATTGCTCAAGGTAGCCATTGTCAAAGGACCGGCACCGCATTCTCCATTCAGCCCCACATTGGATACTTCCAGTTCCAAAACCTGATCCATCAATGCCACCATCTGGTCCAATGGCATTCCGAAGGAAATTTCCCTAGTCGATCCTGTCAAGAGAATGACCAATTGCAGGGCATTGGACGTCAAAGCCAATATGGGTTTTTCATTTGCTGGCTTTAAAGCCGAATCTGGCAAAATATTAGGCTTTTCTGTGGAGTTCAGGGTGTCTTTGGAGGTTTTGTCAAGATCAGAATTATCGGATCTCTCGTCCTTGCGCTGGCAGCCTATGAGTAGGATAAACAGGAAAAAAAGAAGGGTGAAAGATTTCATAAGGGCATTTTTAGAGGATTAATGTAGCCATTTTAAAGCACAAAAGTATGCATTGTCAATTCTATTCCGGCCTGAAATTGCTTAATAATCAGTCGGTTGTTTACTGTTTTTGACTTCGCCATATTGGACGATACCTTATTGTCCAAACAGTCTGATTTTTTGTAGTTTCAACCTCTATTGCGAAACCTAATGCACATTTTGGGCTTAAAAGGAAAATAACAGCAGTTCGTTTAAAATCATTGCCTTCCTTCTTTTCCTAGGTAAACCCAAATTTACCAAAACAACCTTTCTACATCTTGATAGGGCTTGATTTGAGTCATTTTGACACAAAAAAAGGAGTCTCCATATCTGAAGACTCCTTTTTTTGTGGTGTTGCTTGATTTTAGCTTTTTGGAAGTACGACTGTGTCCACTACGTGAATCACACCGTTTGACTGAAACACATCTGCAATCGTCACTTTGGATTTTCCACCATTTTCGTCAGAGATGTAAAGGTCTTTTCCTTCCATCCAGGCCGTCAATGTTCCACCACTGACAGTTGTCAATTTGGCTTTACCGTTACCCTTCTTGATGGCGGCAGCGATTTCTTTGGAACCCATTTTTCCGGCCACTACATGGTAGGTCAAAATGTTGGTCAAGGTTGCTTTGTTTTCTGGTTTTACCAAAGACTCTACAGTTCCAGCTGGTAATTTTGCGAAAGCTGCATTGGTAGGAGCAAATACCGTGAAAGGACCTGCGGTTTGAAGCGTTTCCACCAAGCCAGCAGCGGTCACCGCAGCAACCAATGTCGTGTGGTCAGCAGATTTCACTGCATTTTCCACAATATTTTTGGAGGGATACATTGGGGCGCCGCCCACTTCTACCGTCTTCTCCATTTGAGCAAAAGCTACTTGAGCACTTAGAAAAAACATGGCCAAGAATGCTGCTTGAAATAATTTGATAGTTTTCATGATTTTTAGTTTTTTTGTTTATTTGGGGAGAATTACGGAAGTGAGGAGAGGATTGGATCTTATGGACATAAAAAAAACATGACTTCATCCAAACGAGTCACATTGTCAACGATTTATAATCAAATATATCCCCCAATCAAAAACAGCATTGGGATTGCCCCTGATCTCAACCATACAATTGATTGCGAGGAAGGCGCTCTTGAATTCAAGTGGATCTTGAGAAGTATCAAAAGTTTGTGGATAGGAGGGGAAATACTTCCCAGATGTTGCCAAAAGCGCAATGGAAGTTATTTCGGAAGAATCTGGTTTGACCCGTTGGCAATTGAATAGGTGAGTCCCTACTTGAATAAAGACGGGATTGCATGTATTAGATTTAAGTAAACACCTAATTTTTGATTCAACTCAGTTTTTCCAGCAGATTCTTTTAGATTTGTACTCAAGAATAAAATCAAAAACCGCATGCATCAGGATAAGGTTGCCGAAATCAAGAATGCCATCGCCCAAGCCACGGCCAGCTCCCCCGAAGAGTTGGAGGCTTATAGAATGGAATATATCAGCAAGAAAAGTGTTGTTGGGGAGCTTTTTGCCGAGATGAAGAATATTCCCAACGAGGAAAAGAAAGTCTTCGGGCAGGTGATCAATGAATTGAAGCAACTTGCAGAGGAAAAATTCCAGGAGTTGATAGAAAGGGTCAATACGGACAAAAAGCAATCCAATGCATTTGACATTGATCTCACGCTGCCTCCGAGCAATGTTGGGGCCGGGGGAATACATCCTTTGACGGCTACACGTCAGCGGATTATCGAGATTTTTGAGCGCATCGGATTCAATCTTTCCGAAGGACCTGAAATCGAGGACGATTGGCACAATTTCACGGCTTTGAATTTCCCCATCAACCACCCCGCTAGGGAGATGCAGGACACTTTTTTTATAGAAAAAGATCCTGACATTGCCCTCAGGACGCATACTTCATCGGTGCAGGTGCGCGTGATGGAAAACCAAAAGCCACCCATCAGAACCCTTTCTCCAGGTCGCGTGTACAGAAATGAGGCGATTTCTGCTCGTGCGCATTGTATCTTCCACCAAGTGGAAGGGCTTTATGTGGATGAAAACGTGGGTTTTGCGGATTTGAAAAACACCTTGTACCATTTTGCTAAGGAGATGTTTGGCAAGGAAACAAAAGTGAGATTCAGACCTTCCTTTTTCCCATTTACAGAACCTAGTGCAGAGATAGACATCAGCTGCCAACTTTGCGGTGGCAAGGGCTGTAATATCTGCAAAGGAAGTGGTTGGGTGGAAATCGGTGGCTCTGGAATGGTTGATCCCAATGTGTTGGATAATTGCGGTATTGACTCCAAAAAATACACAGGCTTTGCCTTTGGAATGGGGATCGAGCGGATTGCGATGCTGAAATATCAGATCAAGGACTTGAGGTTATTTACTGAAAATGATGTCAGATTTTTAAAGCAATTCAAGCCGATGCTTTAAAGTGCGCTTGGTAAAGTGAAAAAAAAGACCGTTGGTCAGTTTTGGTTTTATCCTCGCTGATCAACGGTCTTTTTTATGGGGCGATTTTATTTTTGTTATTTCTGAAGGACATTGCACCTGTCGTATGCAGCATCGATGTCAATAAAAACATCCTCTTTGGCGATCAAAAACCAGCTGTTCAACAGCTCTTCTTCTTTTTTCCTTTTGGTGGCCATTTTAAGCTTTTCGTAATCGTCATTTAGGTTTGCCCTGTGTGCAGGAAATCTCTCTTTGTAATAGAGGATCCTTACTTTCGTTCCTTCCCTTTCGTCTTCGAAACGCATGGGTTTGGTGATGGTCCCTATTTTCATACTATCCAAGGTGAAATAAAGTACAGGGTCCTCGAGGGTTCTCAAGGTCAATCGGTTGGATCCAGATCCTGGATCAGAAAAGAAACCACCGTTGTCCGATGTGTTTCTGTCGTCGGAGTATTCCTTGGCTGCCTTGGCAAATTCGAGTTTTTTGTCCAGGATGGTTGCCCGTAGGCTGTCAAGATAATTCTCAGCTTTTAGGATATCGGATTCTGAAGGTTGTGGTCTGATCAAGATATGCCTGGTGTTAAAAGTGTTTCCCCTTCTTTCCAATAATTGAATCATGTGAAATCCAAAGGTTGTTTCCACAGGATCACTGATTTCTCCGGGCTTCAATAAAAGGGAAGTTGCCTCATATTCGGGAGCAAGTTCCCCTCTTCTGAAGAAACCCAATTCTCCCCCCTGAATGGCCGAGGCGGGATCTTGGGAGTATTGTTTGGCAAGCGTGGCGAAATCACTTTCTCCAGTGCCAATCATCCTTTTGAATTCGAGCATTTGTTTTACAATGTCATTTTTTACCTCTCTACTGACTTCGGGTTTTTTCACAATCTGCCCCACGGTTACTTCTGCAGAGAAAAACGGAAGGGAATCCCTTTGGATGGAATTGAAGAATTTCCTCACTTCAGCCGGAGATACAGCCAGACCTTGCGTGATTTTCCCCTGCATTTTTTGCACGGTCAACTGTTCTCTTAGCGCCTCCTCGATTTCTTTTTTCAATTGTTCGCCGGTTTTACCATAAATCTCAACTAGGGTTCCTTCGTCTCCTCCGAATTGCTGCATGACCATGGCAAATCTCTGGTCAGCTTGAATGATTACTTCAGCATCGGTTACCATGACTGAATCGATTTCCGCTTTGGCCATCATCAGCTTGTTGATCATCAGGGATTCGAAAACCTCGCACCTTGTGGGTACTGGGAAACCTTCCTGAGACTGTCCTTGGGCTTCTAGGAATGCTTTTTGAAGATCCGATTCCAGGATGATGTAATTGTCAACTTTTGCGATGATCTTATCCACCACCTGACCCGAAGTGGGTGTGGGTGTTGCGGGTTTGGCTGTCGCAGTAGTGTCTTGACCCTGTGCAAATGAAATTTCCTGCGCAAAGAACATCAGGAAAATTATCAGCAATCCATTTATCTTAGTCATATAATCTAATCTCATTGTTTTCAAGTGCTCGGTTGTAAATTTCTTTTTGGAGCGCATCGATTAAAGATACCCTTTTTTTATTGATCAGGATTTTGGAAATCTCATCTTTGACAAAGTCCAGTGGTGGAATTTGATCTTGCAATTTGTATTCCAATATTTTGAAGTAATAACGATAATCCTCATCGTCTACCTTTATCAATGAATTCTGCTTCAAGAGTTGCACCTTATTGTTATTGGAGACAAGGGGGGTGTTGATGATAATATCTTCAAATCTGACCCAGGTGGAGTCTTCAAGAAAATAATTGACAGCATCCTTGAGTGCGATTTTTTTAACGTCCTCTGCGGATTTGTTTCCGGAAAGCAATTTTTCAAGTTCCCGGTTTTGGCTGTTTCCTTTTTCCATCTTGAGGAAATTTGTCCGCACGATGATTTCCCGTAGGGTGAAATTTTTTTGATTGGCTGCGTAATACTCCGCTATTTCCTGCAGACTGATTTCTTGGTCTATTTTGGAGTTCACATAAGCTTTTTCATACTCATAGACCATTAGGGCATATTTGTAATCCAGAAGCTTTCTGTTGATTTCCGCCTCATCAAATTCCATGGATTTACCTGCCTCTCGAATCATCAGTTGTTTTTTGATCCAAGATTGGACATAGCGGTTGGCCATTTCCATGCTGTCTTCTGCAGTTGAGCTTTCTGTTTTCACGAAGGAAAGCTCCGATTTTCTAAGGTGTTGGTTGGCCACTGTGGCCACGATGGGATCTGATTCGTCCAGTTCTTCCTGTGATTTGAATTTGAAAAGGTCACAGGAAGTGACGCTGATCCCAATGGTAACAAACAGCAGGAAATTACCTATTGACCACAGTTTCGAAAACCCTTTGTTTTTCGTCCTCATTGATCCTGATGATATAATTTTTTTTCAATATCCTGACCATGTCTTTTTCCAGATATTCCTGGAAATCCTGAATGACTTTCCCTCTGGTCTCCTCAAATTTTTTGGGCCCAGCAGGAACTTTCTCCCCGAGGACCAGAAAAACCACCTTTCCGTCTATTTTCAAATCTTGAAAAGTTTTAGTCGGATCGGCTTTTTTCAAGACGGGATGTGCCTCCAATTCGTAAATTCCTTCCTCCATTGTAAATGCCAAAGGATCTTTGTCCAAGAAGGTGTTTTCAAGTCTGTCCTGAAGATTGGGGAGCAATTTTTTGTCGGAAAGGAATTTTTTGACGGCTGGAGCCGACTCATCCTTGCCCATTTTGACGATCAGGGCATTTACCCGTTCTTTCCATTGATACCTATCGATGTTTTCTGCGAAGAAATTTTGTTGGCCTAAGCTGTCCTCCAATGCTTTTTGCCAAACTTTCTCATTCATCAAAGAAAACAACAAGATGCCATCCCTGTATTCCTTGATCAGGAGCCTGTAGTCGTCATTGTTGGCCAAAAGATCGGCTTCTTCTGCTTCATTGAGGCTCACTTCAATAAACTTATCAAACCAAGACTTGAAGTATCCCTCTCCTGTGATGCGTACGTTTTGGCGGTCTGCTTTGGTAAAACCGATAAAATCACCAACCGTTTTGGGTTTGGCGGTAATCGTGAAAAGCGTACTGTCCAGCAATTGTTTTTGCGAGACAATTTCCTGAATATTGTTTTTTTGATTTTCAGTATACACCTTTTTCACTTCCTCGATAAGCGCTTCATTTTCGACATAGCCGAATTTTGATTTTTGCATCGCCAATACTTGGGATTGGATTAAGCCGGACCGGCTATCGCGTAAGATTTTTGACTTGATGGCAGCTTCCATCTCCTCATAGGGTGCAATGGGCTTTTTATCTTCAAGGCGAATGATGTGAAAGCCATAAAGTGTTTTTACTGGAGGAGAAATTTCACCTTCTTCCGTCAGGGCAAAGGCAACTCTCTCAAAATCGGGAAGTACTGCTCCTACACCAATCCAAGGCAGGTTTCCGCCAGTATTTTTGGTCCCCAAATCCTCCGAATAGGCCTGGCAAACTTCTTCCCAGATACTTTCGGGTTTTTGCAATTCGGTGTAGATGTCACCGATTTTGCGCAAGGCTCTTTCTTCGGAAACAGGGTCGCCAGCTTGGGTTCTCACCAGAATATGGGAGACCTTGATTTCACCAGGATTTGGTTTTCTGTCTTCGAGTTTGATGATATGATATCCAAAATTGGTCAAAACCGGGGAGGAGATTTCCCCTGGATTGAGGGAAAATGCGGCATCCTCAAATTGGTACACCATCTGCAGAGCAGTGAAATAACCCAAACTGCCTTTGTTTTCTTTGGCCGAGGGGTCATCCGAGTATTTGGCCGCCAATTCATTGAAATCAGCACCTGCCTCCGCTTCCTTTTTTAGTTTTTCGGCCATGCGGAAAACAGCAATGGAATCTTCTCTGCTTGCATTGTTTGGGAATTGGAGCAAAATGTGGCTGGCTTTCACGACCTCCTGCATCCTGTTGTAAGCTTTCATCAATTCGCCTTCTTGGAGAGAATTTTTGATTAAAAAAGGTTTGATCAAGTCTTCCTTGAACATTTCAAATTCCCTATCAAATTCCTCAACCTTATCCAAGCCGAGGTTTTCGGCTTCTTTCACTTTTAGCTTGAAATTGATGAAAAGGGCTAGATTTTTCTCAAACTCTTCTGAGGTAAGCTTCTCATCCATTGTCTGAAACTCTCGGCTTTTGGAGAGAATGTGCAAAAATTCCTCTGAAAACACTTCCTCGTTTCCAATGATTAAAAGTGGCTTTGGTGTATTGTCTTGTAGGGTCTCTTGTGGAATTAGAGCTTTGGGGCTACAGGAAAAGACGAAAACCAGTATAACAATACATAAATGTTTGACGCTCATATTTAGTGACATGCCGAAAATGATACTGCAATGTTACAAATTAAAATGTAGAAATATTGGGCCAGAATGGAGAAAGAAGCAATTATTAACAATTATTTGGATTTTAGGTTCTTGAATAATCGACAGGTGTTTTCTGTTTCCGAAGATTCAAATTCGATTTTATCCATGATTTTTTTCACCAAAATAATACCCAATCCTCCCTTTCTTTTTTCTTTGATGACACGGGACAATTCAGGCTCTTTGTATTCCAAAAGGTTGAAGGCAACACCATAATCCTTTATTTCGAAAATCAAGCCCTCCTCGCTTTGTCTGGCGGAGAGTTCTATAAATTCAGTGGAATTACAGTCATGGGAATGGATGATGAGATTGGCGCACACTTCCTCGACGGCGAGGGTGACTTGGTGCTGTTCGATCTCTGGTAGTGGGGTAGTGATCAGAAAGTCGTTCAAAAACAATCTTAGCTCCGCAAGTTGTTGCGTATCACAATATAGTCTTAACTTATTTTGCATAAACGACTTCCAGCGCCTCCTCTTTAGTTTCTTTGATGTTGATCAATTGATCAAGGCCCAGAATGTGAAACACCTGTTGGACTTTATCACTCAAACCAAAAATCACCAATACGATTTGTTTTTCTTCGAATTCTTCCAAATAGGACATGAAAACGCCAAGTCCGGCAGAGGATATGTATTCGAGTCCTGTTCCGTCAACAAGGATGCTTTTGGCATCTTCCTGGACCAATGTCTGGATAGCATCATCCAGTTCCACTGAATTGCTGGCATCCACTTCTCCAATCAATTGGAGGATGACACTTTTCTGGACAATTGTTTTTTCGATCCTTAACATGATTTCTTATACGCTATTGAAATGCTTAAGTTATTGGTTGAAACGAATTACCATTACTGAATAATCATCATCGAGAATTGCATTATCACCTATAAACTCAAAAACACCCTGAATGATTTTTTCATTTATTATTTTTGCGGATTGGGTATGATTGGCTTTTACCAAAGCCTTCAATCTGTCGTAGCCAAACTCCTGTCCATTTCCGTCTTTGGCCTCCAAAATCCCATCGGTGTACATCACCAAGAGGTCATCTTTTTCATAATGGATTTCGTTTTCGTGGACATAATTTTCATAAAGCTTATTTCTGACAATCCCCAAACCCATTCCCCCAACACGTAAAAATTCACAGGAATCGGTGCTGGCATCAAAAAACAAAGTTGGGCAATGACCCGCTCTCGAAAAGTAGATGTTTTTGTTTTTGGTATCCAGGATATAATAAGTGGTGGTAATGAAATGGTTTTTTTCGAGGCATTTGCTCAGTGCGGTGTTGGCCTTGATCAAGAATTCGCCGGGACTGGGATCGATCTGGACCAGGCTGTGGAAGATGCCTTTCATTTGGGACATGTTGAACGCCGCAGACGTTCCCTTGCCCGAGACATCACCAATAATTACCGCAAAACGATGCCCATCGATTTGATGGGTATCATAATAATCACCACCAACTTCATCCGCGGCTTCGGAAAAGCCAAAGATCTCGAAGGTCTCATCATGGTTGAGTTGAGAAGGAAGTAGGCTCCGCTGTACCTGTTGGGCTATTTTCAATTCCTCCTTATACCGTTCGTTTTTGATGGCCTCATTGAGTAGCCTTGAGTTTTCGACGGAGATACAAGCCTGGCCGACAAAGGTGGATATGATGTTGATCATTTCCTTGTTGAACCCATCCTTTACTTCCTTTGCCAGGAAAATCCTGCCCATTGTTTCCTTATTGACCACCAGTGGAATGACCATGGCAGACTTGAATTTTGGATGCGGAATTTTACCATAAAAAACCTTTCTTTCATTCCCTTGATCCTGCCAGTTGAATTCCAAGAAAGGTTTTGCCATGTTGATCATCTCGTAGAGCTCTCTTCTTTCTTTGTTTTTCACAAACCGCTGATGGATAAAATGGGACTTATGGTCTTGTTTCAATTCAAGCCAAGCGGCATCGACATAGGCTGCACTCATGCACGAATCCACAAGAATGTCCAATACCTGGCTTTCATTTTCCCCTGGTTTGATGGATTGGCTTAACCGCTGGAAGTTGATCACCTCCAAGAGTTTTTGTTCAAACACAGAGGAAGTCGGCAGGTTGAAAAACGTCACCAGAAAGCTGAAAAGCGAGTAGATAAAGACGAATCCAAACAGCGAAAGGAGAAAGAGATTGTCCGTCAGGTTTACCAAGATATCTGCACTTTCACTGTAGGAAAGCAACTGGAAAAAGAGAAAACTGGTACAGAGCAGTATGATGCCCAAAAACAGGATCGATTTCCATTTCTCCTTGAAAGTCAGATAAGGAATCCACTTCAGGTTGGCGGAAAGACTGGTGCCAAAGATCAAGAGAAAAAACAATCCGAAAAGAAAGCTGTAATCAAGCGTGTTTTTGTTGAAAAATATGAAAAACATACTGATCAACAGGGCGATTTCAAATGCTTGCCATTGTTGGACAACCTTCTTGTTTTTTTGGTAAAGGATCAGATGCCGCCATAACAGCGTGCTTGAAATGAGAAATAAGGTGATAAAGGCAAAATTGACATGGTAGAAAAAATTAAACAGCAGGGGATCAGTCGCCAGCCTGCTTTCGCCGAGAAGATAATAAAAAAACATGATCAACAAAGAAACTGCGGTTGCCAAAATGCCGGTGGTGGCTCCCCGCCAAATCATATCCAGAAAATTGTTGTTCTCGCTTTTTTGGATGGAGTCATTGTAAAAAATGTACACCATTATGAAAAAAGAAATTTCCAGAATCCAGGAAATTTCAATGGAAATACCCGAATCAATTTGGCTTAAAACGGCAAAAATCCTTGATATATCTACAAAAAGTAAGGCAAGCCAAGTTAAAATGGCAACCAATAGACTTATCTTTCCGATATTTATGCTGGGGATTTTAAACATTATTCAAAGACAAGCGCAATAATACAAAACAAACTTAATAATCCCGTTCACGTTAGCCTGATCAAATATAAATTAATGTTAAAATATTTAAAGTTTCCCATGCGAAATCCCTACCCATTCCTGATTATCATGCTGATGTTTTTTACCGCCTGTACCACCTCGGACTTGAACAAAGTGCTGCAGGGTGTGGGCGGGCAATTGCCACTTTCACAACAGGAAGTCGCCGGAGGTTTAAAAGAAGCCTTGGTACAAGGCATCCAAAATGGAGCAGATAGGGCTTCCCAGACAGATGGTTTTTTCAAGAATGACCTGATTAAAATTCTACTGCCTGAAGATGCCCAAAGAGTAGAGAACACCCTGAGGCAGTTGGGACTTGGAGCAGAGGTGGACCGCGCCCTATTGGCCATCAATCGTGGTGCAGAAAGTGCCGCTAAAGAAGCCAAGCCTTTGTTTATCAATGCCATCAAACAGATGACCATCCAGGATGCATTTGCCATTCTTAAAGGTGAACCTGATGCTGCCTCTCAATACCTGAGGAGATCAACCGAAACCCAATTGATTGCCTTGTTTCAACCGAAAATCCAAGAGGCCTTGAATGAAGTTGGTGCAACCAAATACTACGGTGATTTGGCCAATGGCTATAATTCCCTTCCCTTGACCAGCAGGAAAATAAATCCAGATTTAAAAGAATATGTGACCGAAAGGGCCATTGATGGGCTTTTTAAATTGGTCATGGAAGAAGAAAGGAAAATCCGGGAAAATCCATTGGAAAGATCGACGGCTTTGATGAAAAAAGTGTTTGCCGCCCAAGACAAGTAATTCACTACAAAAAAACCAATTCTTCTATCACACCTTTGCCAAACTGTTTTTCGATCAGGTCCATGACTTTGGACCTGTTCATGATCAGCTCTTTCTTGACAGGTCCGGAGGTGAGTTTGACAAAGAGTTTCTTCTCCTTGATATATATCGAGCTGGTCCTGCTGGCGATGGTTTGGCCAATGATTTCTGGCCAAGCTTGAATGATGCGCCTTTCGTCAAATTTATCCTTGAGTCTATAGGCTTTCAGCAATTCCTCAATCGCATCTTTCAGAGGGGCTACCTCTTTTTTCCTTCCCGTAAAATCCCTGTGTTTTTCCATCCTTGGCTCAAAAGTAAATGGAATTTATGATATAAAAAGAGAAGCGGCAATACTATCGGCCAGGAGTTTTCCCCTTCTTGTCAGTACGAGGTGATTTTTTAGATTCTCGACCAAACCTTCTTCCGTCAGTTTTTTGAGGATCTTCTGATTTTCCTTTAGGAGATCCAAGTCGAACCTTTCTGTGATGTAAGCAAGGTCAGTGCCCCAAATGGTTCGGATCGAGGTGAGGATATATTCATTCAGAAGGTCCATTGGGATCATTGAATCTACCTCAAACACAGGTTGATTCTGCTGTAAGTTTTTGATGTAATGGGCATTGTGTGCCCGATTGGATCCACGGTCCTGTCCATCAAAGGAGTGTGCGCTTGGTCCGATCCCGAGATAGGGGATTGCCTTCCAGTAATTGGTGTTGTGGAGTGCGAATGCTTCCTCCCGTGCAAAATTGGATATTTCATACTGAATGTATCCAGATTGGTCCATTGTGTCTTGAAGGATTTCGAATTGCTCGGCAGCAAAATCCTCCGAGGCAGGCTGGAAAACCCCTTTTTTTGTCCAATTCCCCAAGGCTGTCTTTGGCTCCACAGTCAGGCAATAGCTGCTGATATGTCCAGGGTCCTGGCCAAGTGCGATTTCCAAATCCTTCTTCCATATCTGGTGGTCGGGGGAAGGAAATCCATAAATAAGGTCAACGGAGAGTTTTTGAAACCCTGCCTGTTTTGCCAGCGCAATTGCATGCATTGATTCCTTGGCATTGTGTGCCCGGTTGTAGAATTTGAGGATCTGCTCATCGAAACTTTGGATGCCGATACTCAGCCTGTCGAAACCCAATGCCTTCAATTCCAGTAGTTTTGAGGGTTGAAGGTCATCAGGGTTGGCTTCAAGGGTCATTTCTTTCAAGGCCAAAGAATAATGCTTCGCAATCACTTCCAAAATTTGATCCATCTGAGCCAGCGAAAGCAGCGATGGCGTACCCCCGCCGAAATAAATGGTTTTAATCGGGTTTTTGGAAGGGAGATAGTTTTTTCTTAGGATCAATTCCTTGCAGATCATGTCCACCATTTCCTGCATTTGGGAAGCATTGGTGCTGAAATGAAAGTCACAGTAGTGACAAGCCTGTTTACAATAGGGGATGTGAATGTAGATACCGGACAATTTATTTACTTTTAGCCACACAAAGATAACCAAACCAAAGCGCTGACATTGAAACAAGTGGTATTTTTCCTGATATTTTTCCTTTCGCTTCTGGGGCAGCAGGCTTTTTCGCAGGAGAAGAAATGGCTCCAACTGGAGCTCTCCGGAGGAATCACCCAGCGGCAAATCCTTGCCTTTGAGGATACATTGGTCTTGGTGAATTATGTGAAAAGCCGATACCAGGAGATCGCATTGTTGGGATATCTGAATCCTTTGGCAATGCCTCAGTCTTCCTCTTCGGACACATTGTCTCTCCATATCCAAACCGGTGAGCGGTTTGAATGGCTGCATCTCGGGAGGGGAAATGTGGACCCGCTGCTGTGGGTAAAATCCGGGATTGATGTCAAACAATTCCAGAACAAGCCTTTTGAATATGAGGAGGTGGCCAAAGTTTTCGCAGTGCTTTTGAGGGAATCGGAAAATTCAGGGTTTCCATTTTCCTCCATCAAATTGGACAGTATCCAAAGGGCGGGGAAGGGTTTTTCGGCCTCTCTAAACCTTGATCCTGGGCCTTTCATATCCTTTGATTCATTGCGCATCACGGGCAATTCCAAGATCAACCCCACCTATCTATCCAAGTTGCTCCAGATCCGTCCGGGGGATCCTTTTTCCCAAAAAAAAGTGGATCAAGGCATCGGTCAAATCAAGAATCTTCCCTATCTACGATGGGAGGGAGAGCCAGAATTGAGTTTTCAAAACGAGGAGGCGATACTTTATCTTCCCCTAAATGATCGCCGGATGAATACTTTGGATGGCATCATCGGCTTTCTTCCCAATGAAATCGAAAACAATAAGTTACTGGTCACCGGACAATTTGACCTTGCCCTCTACAATGTCGGTGGAAGGGGTCGGAATTATCAACTCAATTGGCAACGCCTCAGCCAATACTCTCAAAATCTAAAAGTCTCTGGGATAGAACCGCTCATTTTGGGGTCGATGCTGGATATAAAGGCCTCTTTTTATCTCCTAAAGGAAGATACTACTTTTTTGAATCGTGATTTCAGGGTGGATTTGGGTTATCGGCCCAATGCTAATGGCTACCTGAGTTTCTTTTATAGAAGACAAGCTGGGGATTTGTTGGCGGTTTCGGATTTGGGTCAAATCACAACATTGCCTGAATTTTTGGATTTCAGATTCAATAATTATGGGGTCCAATATGAATTGTTTCTTTTGGATGATGTTTTCCAGGCAAGAAGAGGGTTTTACGGACAGTTTGAATTTGGGGTGGGGAACAAGTCCATTTTACAAAACACAGGCATACCCCAAAGCGTCTATGAAGGCTTGGACGCAAAAACGGTACAGTATTTTGTCAAAGGTGCTTTGAAAAAATATTTTTATCTCAATCAGAATTTTGGTGCATTTACTGGATTATCTGCTGGGATGATGGACAGCAAGAATCTTTTTGGCAACGATCTATATCGATTGGGAGGTTTGAAATCCATCAGAGGCTTCAATGAAAATTATTTTTTCGCGCAAAACTATATCTATTTCAATGTGGAGCCGAGATTTTATTTTGATACCTATTCTTATTTTCTGATTTTTGCAGACTTGGGAAGACTGGGAAACAATGTCCAGGGTTTTCCGGCGGATTACCCAGTATCTACAGGAGTTGGCATCAGCTTGGAAACCGGAAGCGGGATTTTCAACTTCATCTATGCCCTCGGGAAATCCAATGCACAGGAGTTTGTGCTCAATTTCTCAAAAATTCACTTTGGGTACACCGGAAGGTTTTGAACTATGATTTACAATAAAAGATTATTTTTCCTTTTCACATTGATTTTTTGCCTGCATTTTGGCACTGAAGGCCAGGTGATTGAAAATTATGAAAGTAAACTTAAGACAGTAGATCAGGTTGATGGATTCCAGTTGTCAGAGATGATCCAGGTCAACTTGGATGTGAAGAATTTCCCGCTTAGTGTTTTCAAAATCAGTATTCCTGCAACCTCAACCGTTTTTTTGGATCAAAAACTTTGGTTTTACGCTGTCAGGGACACGGCATTCCGAGTCCCAAGTTCTTTTTTGAGGGAGAATTTTAAAATGGCAAATGCAGGGAATTTGGAATTGACAGTCTTCAAAAAAGAAATAGTTAAAGAGGAGGTTTCCGTAATAAAGGGGTATTTCGGGGTGGAGACTTCGGAAACCGAAGTGAGACTGGTTGACAATTTGCCCCAGAAGCGAGCAAAGACCGAGTTTTATGATTTTTACTTTCTCGCATTGATAATCGTATTGTTTTTGGTTGCGATCTATAAAATGATTTATCCACTTGTGCTGGCATCCATTATTACCCCAGTATCGGTTTTTTCAGCGGAGGATTTCTCGGAGAGCAATTCCATTCAGAAGTTTTTTTCCGTTGATGTCATTTTTTATATCCTGATCGTCAACATGCTTTTGACCCTGCTTGTGATGGCGGTGATTCAAGGGTCAGGAATTTCCAAATGGTACACCTTTGTCGATGGAGACCTGAACCAGCTCTTTTTAAATTGGCTGCTCGTCACCTTGATCTTATTTGGAGTGACCATCCTCAAATTTTTATTTTTAAGATTTTTGGCCTTTATTTTTGACCTTGGGAAATTTGAATTTTCCCATTTCTTTTATTTGTTGAGGATCATTTCCATTTTGGTTTTTCTAATGGTGGTAGTAATCGCCATGTTTGCGTTAAATAATCCTGTAAAAATTCCTTTTGCAATCAAATATGGCTTAACCAGCTTCTTCTGGGTTTATGTATTCGGTATTTTCATGTTATTTATCATTATGATGAAAAGAGTTTCGTTTAAAAAATACCATTTATTTGCTTACATTTGCACCGCAGAACTAGTCCCCTTTTTGATAATTGCAAAATTGATTCTTGGGTTGTACTGATTCTTACACAAGGTAAAATTTAGGAGAAGCGAAAGAAGATGACTAAATCTATTAAAGACAGATTCAATCCAGTGAGGAGCATATTAGTTTCACAACCAAAGCCTACGGATTTAAAATCACCCTATTTCCAGTTGGCTGAAAAATATAAATTGAAAATTGATTTCAGACCATTCATTGTGGTGGAGCCAGTTTCGATCAAGGATTTTAGGAAGCAGAAAATAGATATTCTGAAGCATACGGCAGTTATTTTTACAAGTAGAAATGCAATTGATCATTTTTTCACGATTTGCAAAGAGCTGAAAATAGAGATGCCACCGGAAATGAAATATTTCTGTATCTCTGACCAAACCGCACACTACCTTCAAAAATACATTGTTATCAGGAAGAGAAAATTATTTGTAGGTCAAAAAACGGCTTCAGATCTTTTCGATTATTTCAAGAAGCATAAATCAGAGAAATACCTTTTCCCTTGTTCTGACATCCGGAAGGGTGAAATTCCTGATTACATGGAAAAGAACAACATTGAGTTCACGGAGGCGATCATTTATCATACCGTGTCAGCGGACCTTTCAGACCTGAGGGATATTAAATATGATGTTTTGGCGTTTTTCAGTCCTTCCGGGATCAAGTCGCTCAAACAAAATTTTCCCGAGTTTGAGCAAAACAATACCAGAATCGCTGCATTTGGACCGACTACTGGCATGGCTGTAAAAGAACTCGGTCTAATCTTGGATATTGAAGCCCCCATGCCGAATGCTCCAAGCATGACTGGCGCCCTAGAGCTTTATATCAAGAAGGCGAATAATTTATTATAGCATCTTTTTAATCTTTTGTGGCCATTTTCAGTTTAAATGTGTAAAATAGAGACTTAAAAGATAAATCTTTTGATACATGGTTAAACTGAATTTTTCTCTTCTTAGATTTTTCCTGATCCTATCGGCTGGTCTTTTGTATGCTGTGCAATCCATTGCCCAGCAGGATGCGCAATTTACACAGTACATGTACAATGGCCTGTTTTACAATCCGGCATTTGCGGGAAAAGATGCAGGTTACCGATTTTCGGCTCTGCATCGGACACAGTGGTTGAATTATTCCGGAACCAACGGTCCAGCACCAGTTACTCAATTGGTAACTGCTTCGGGAACTCTGGGAGATAGAGGAATTGGATACGGCTTGACTTTTGTGAATGATAATATTGGGTTGACCAATAGCCAGGAAATCAATTTGGCGCTTGCATACCACAAAAACATCAGAGGAGGGAAACTTAGTTTTGGAGTAAGTGGAGGGGTTTTTTCGAGCACCATTAATTTTGATGAATTCAATGTGGTCAATCCTGACCCACTTGTCCCAGATACAGGCAGTGAAACCCAGATGAATTTGAATTTTGGAGCAGGAGTGGTACTGGACAAAGGGAATTATTATGTGGGCTTAAGCAGCAAACATCTCAATGAACCAGGATTTGATTTTGGGGATGGAGCAATCGATAACCAATTGAAAAACCATACTTATTTACTAGCAGGCTATAGGTTCAAGACTTTTGCTTTGTGGGTATTTGAACCAGTTTTTCTTTTAAAAACAGTTTCGTTCAATAATTTTTCTTACGATGTAAGCGTTATAGCAACGCATAAACAAAAAATAAGTGGGGGAATTGCATTTCGCGGCGAAGAGTCGGTATCATTATTGATAGGCTATAGCATTCTTAAGGACAACTCTTTGAAAATAGGATATGCCTTTGATTTGGTTGTGGGTGGACTTGATGCCAAATCACCTACCAGCCACGAGTTTATGTTAACGTATAATTTACCTTCTGTCTCAAGGGAATTGCAAAAAGTGATTCAGAGAACGCCAAGGTTTAGGTTTTAAAAAAAAAAATAATAATACCCGAAATTGATATGCAATTTGTGTTTTTCTCGGATTTTGCATTAAATTTCAGGCTCGTTAAATTTGAATTATCCTTAGTTATTTATATAACTTAATTTGTGTTGTTTATGTATACAAAAATGAACTCTAGGTTTTTACCCCTTATAGCAGGTTTTTTAGTCGCCGCTACTCTTCAAGGTTGCGGCCTTCTGGGGAAAAAAGGGTCTTCGAGTGAGAAAGACAATAGAAGGGGTGAAGTAACCGGCGTTCCAAAAAGAACCAACTGGCAACAAAACCTTCCCATCGATATGGTTGCAGTCAAAGCAGGTACTTTTTGGATGGGGCAAGCAGATGAGGACATTGGATATACCCAATCTGCATTTAACAAACAGGTTACCATCTCGGAATTTTTCATGGATAAGTATGAAGTATCCAACAACAAATACCGACAATTTTTGGAAGCGGTTAGAGCGGGGGAGTATTCTTACAGCACACCGACTACTTTAAAAGATCCACCACAATTCAATTTGGATGAGGTTATGCCAGACACTTCTGTTTGGTCTACTAGTTTTTCCTATCACTACGGAGATCCATTGATGGAATTCTATTTTGACCATCCAGCTTTTGACAATTATCCAGTTGTAGGAATCAGCTGGGAGCAAGCACAGAAATATGCGGAGTGGAGAACGTATCACATGAACGCCAACGATAAATCTGATTTTGATTTGCCGAGATTCAGGCTTCCTACAGAAGCGGAATGGGAATATGCGGCAAAAGGTGGAAAAGACATTGCCAAGTATCCATGGGGAGGTCCTTATATCAAAAACAAAAGAGGTTGCCTAATGGCTAACTTTAAACCAGGGAGAGGGAATTACATCGATGATGGATTTGCCTACACCGCCCCCATCGACGTCTTTGCACCAAATGGATTTGGCCTTTACAATATGTCTGGAAATGTTGCGGAGTGGGTACTTGATGCCTACAATCCAGTAAGTAGTGCACTTACTTGGGATTTGGATCCAATAAACCATGATCCCAACGAGCCAAGAAAAGTTGTTAGAGGTGGATCTTGGAAAGATGTGGCCCATTATTTGGAAACAAGTACAAGGACATATGAATACCAAGATGTAAAAGCTGCCCATATTGGCTTTAGAACCGCAATGACCTTTATCGGAAGATCTGGTTCAATGGATGTAAGTAATAATAGAAGAAGAAAAAGATAATTTTAAAATTTAAAACCTACCAACAACAAATCACCTTTATCACCAATGGAAAACAATAAAAATTCATTCAAGCACAAATTCTATTTTAGTATCATGCCTAAAATTTATGGTATTGGTGCATCTGTTGTTATTTTGGGAGCCATGTTCAAAATCTTGGATTGGCCATTTGCCAGTTTAATGATTGGGGTTGGTCTATCTACCGAAGCAGTCATATTTTTCCTTTCTGCATTTGAACCCAAAAGTGATGAGATTGATTGGACTAAAGTATATCCTGAATTGGCCGGTGAAGAACCTGCTGTTAGGAAATCAGTGAAAAGCGGTGGCGGTGAAAGTGTTTCACAAAAATTCGACGAAATGCTTTCCAATGCCAAAATCGGCCCGGAATTGATTGATAGTTTGGGTAAAGGAATGCAAAATCTTGCCTCTTCTGCCCAAAAGATGGGGAATTTGGCAGATGCTGCAGTTGCTACAAACGAATATGCATCGAATGTGAAAAACGCTTCAAAATCATTGGTGGAAATGAATCAGTCCTATGGCAAAACAGCTGCTGTTTTGACTGAACTTTCTGCTGCTTCTAGTGATGCCAAAGCGTATCATTCCCAAGTGTTGACTGTGACTAAGAACCTATCGGCCCTGAATGTAGTCTATGAAATGGAACTTCAGGATGCCAATAGTCATGTAAAAGCACTCAATAAATTCTATTCCAATGTTACTTCCGCAATGGAAGGTTTGAGCGAAGCCGGTAAAGAAACCGAGGCTTTCAAAAATGAATTGGCAAAATTGAATCACAACGTGAGTTCTTTGAATAAAATATATGGTGGCATGTTATCAGCCATGAAATCATAGTCCTTTTATTAATTATTAATTAAGATTTTAGAAAAGAGCTATGGCTGGTACTAAAGAGACACCGAGGCAACGGATGATTGGAATGATGTACTTGGTGCTGACAGCATTGTTGGCACTTCAGGTAAGCAATCAAATTCTTCAGAAGTTTGTCTTGTTGAACGATGGTTTGGAAAGAACATCAAGGAATTATATTCAAAAAAATGAGTTTACAGTAACTTCTATTGAAAGTACAGTAGAATCGCAGGGAAACAATGCCAAAGATGTACCAAAAGTAGGTGCAGCAAAGGAAGTTAGGGTAATCACTTCGGAAGTGTTTTCGTATTTGGAGGATCTCAAGCAAGAATTGATAACGGTATCCAATGCAAAAAACGACCAAGGAACCTATAATAACTCCGCATTGAAAAATGTGGATGTACCTGGTAATATTTTCAATAACAATAAGAAAGGATTTGAGATGCAAGAGAAGCTGAATGCTTACCCTGCTCAAATTTCTGAGGTATTGGCAAAGATTGGGATTGACCTTACATTTGAGCCTATCGCAAAAGATGCAAAGGATATTGATTTGTTCAAAAACGATCCGGATGTCAGAGGTAAAAACTTTGTCAACCTGAATTTTGTGAAATCCCCTGTTGGAGCGGTAATGGCTTTGATCTCTCAATTTCAAAATGAGGTATTGAACATAGAAAGTGAGTCCTTATCTGAAATAACAAAATCCATCGGTTCGTTTTATTTCAAAGCGGATATTGTGGAAGCAAGAGTTGCAGCATTGTCAAACGTTGTCGCAGCAGGTACAAAATTTGAGGGAGATATGTACATCGCTTCAAGTTCTTCTACAGCCGCCCCTATCATGAGATTGGATGGTAAAGCAATCCCAGTTGAAAACGGATTTGGTAAAATTGAATTCACTGTAGCTCCGGCAGGTCAATACGATGATAGAGGTCTTGCAAAAAGAGTCCTAAAAGGTGAAATCGTAACGAATGTCGGTGGTGAAGACAAAGTTTTGCCCGTGGAATACGAATACTACGTGGCCCAACCGATTATCAAGGTTACTTCTGAAGTAGTCAATCAGCTTTACGCTGACTGTGCAAACGACCTTTCCATTGATGTTCCTGCATTGGGAAACAGTTATGCACCTGATTTTAGCATTAATAATGGTAGCATCATCAAAGGAAGCAAGCCAGGCCAAGTAACTGTAATTCCAGGGAATTCTGGAAAAACGGTCATTGGAGTAAGCAGTGGTGGAAATAAAATCGGTGATGTGAGTTATGATATCAAACCTGTTCCTGCGCCTAGTATTCGTCCTTATGACGCAAGGGGCCCGATAGATTTGAGTACCGCTTATCCAGCTCCAGGTCCTTCATCATTGATCATTGAGGCAATTGCCGAAGCGAATTTTGGAAGGACAATGGCAAGGGACTCTAATTTTGAAGTTACAGGAGGAGAGGTAATTCTCCTTAGAAATGAAGTTCCTAGAGATAAAGTTACCATCACGGGTAAGAATGTTGGGATCAGGAATCTTTTGGCCGCAGCCAAAAGCGGAGATAATCTGATTGTAAGAGTTACTGAAGTGACACGAACGAATTTCCGTGGAAACAAAATCAAGAGCAACCAATCTGAAATTATTAGGATTGCAATAAAATAATTGATCAAGAGATGTGTTTTGGACATCCTCTTTAAATGAAAAGGCATATGAAACTACATGTTAAACTAATTGGAATGCTATCTCTCCTGGGTACAATGCTCGGGACTGATGTAATGGGGCAGGGTGCCACAAGTGTGAGTCCCACTGTCTTTGGAGATCGTCAATTCAAAGTGGATACCGTATTTTCTGCCAGACCGATCAGGGAGGATGACAAAATGTATCAAGTTGCCGTTTGGAGAAGGATAGACCTTAGGGAAAAGTACAATCTTCCTCTTTATGGATCTGGGGATACCAAAAACAACGGGATCATCAGCCAAATCTACAAAGCCATTGTGGATGACAATGCCCTAGAGGTATTTGGAGACGAGGATTTTAAGCAGCCTTTGTCCATCGCTGATTTCCAGGAAAATTACTGGTTGGCGGCAAATGGGGACAGTATTTTCTCAAAAAATCTTTATTATTTGGATTTTAGAGAGGATTTTATCTTCGACAAACATCACTCTCAGGTTAGGTTTGATATTAAATATTTAGAGTTGGTAATGCCTTCCCCTACAAATTCCAATGCAGGTCAGAAGACTATCGCTTATATTCGGTACAAGGATTTTTACAATCATTTCAAAGATCATCCAGAGGCAAAGTGGTTGAATTTTCAGAACACAGCTAAAAATTTGACCTATGATCAGGCCTTTGATTTGAGATTGTTCAGATCGGTGATTCGAAAATACACCAATTCAGATGATGCATTGGTTGCGGACATGGTAAGGGCAGACAATCCAAATCCCCAACTGCAGGCTTTTCTCGATGCACTTGAATATGAATACAGTCTCTTGGAGTTCGAAAGTGGACTTTGGGAATGGTAATAAAAAAAGCGGGTTTAATCACCCGCTTTTTTTATGTCCTTGAAGGATTGAATAAGCTTATCCGCCTTACTTTTTCCAATTACCGCCTCGAGGGATTCCACACTGGCCTCTTTAATTTTTTTCACAGATTTGAATTGCTTTAACAATTTTTCCGCTGTTTCCGGCCCGATCCCCTCAATTTCCGTGAGTGATGATCCCAATGCCTGTTTGCTTCTCAAATCCCGGTGGAAAGTAATGGCGAACCGATGGGCTTCGTCCCTGATTCTTTGCAAAAGTCGGAGGGATTCCGATTTCTTGTCGATATGCAACGGATATTGGTCTTCTGGAAAATAGATCTCTTCCAATCTTTTGGCAATTCCGATAATTGGAATTTTACCATAAATCCCCAATTGCTTCAGTGCTTCCACTGAGGAAGACAATTGCCCCTTGCCACCATCTATGACAATCAACTTTGGTAGTGTTTTCGCTTCCTCCAAAAGCCGCTTATATCTTCTCCCAACCACCTCAGTCATGCTCGCAAAATCATCCGGACCCTCGACTGTCTTGATGTGGTAATGCCGGTACTCCTTCACTGCAGGCTTTCCATTTAAAAAACAAACCATACTTGCCACTGGATTGGTCCCATGGATGTTAGAATTGTCAAAACACTCGATGTGATCTGGAAGCTCCTTTAAAGAAAGGTCGGATTGCAACTGTTTTAGTACCCTGAATTTTTTGTCTTGGACTTCTCCAGAAGCGAGTGCTTTTTCTTTTTTGTAAAATTTGGCGTTTTTCAGGGAGAGTTCCACAAGTTTTTTCTTGTCTCCGATTTTCGGTACAGTGATGTTCAATCCCTCAAATTCCTCCTCAAAATCAATGTTGACCAAAATCTCTTGGGCATCACTCTGGAATTGATCCCTTAATCTTACTATGGCAGTCAAAAGAAGTTCGGTGTCTGTTTCATCCAGCTTTTTCTTGAGTTCAACTGTTTTGGTAAGGATGATTGCCCCTCTTTTGATCTTAAGAAAATTCACATATGCGCTTTTTTCATCTGTTTCTATCGCAAAGACATCTAGATCGAGGATGGAAGGGCTGGTGACCAATGATTTTGCCTGATATTTTTCCAGCAACTCCATTTTGTCTTTAAAAAATTGCGCCTTTTCAAAAGCCATCATTTCAGCATATTTCAACATCTGATGTTTGAAATATGCCTTTGGGACGCCAAGGTTTCCTTTAAGAATGTTTTTCGCTTGCTCGATTTCGTTGAGATAATCAGGCTCTCCTTGTAGGCCTTCACAGGGTCCAAGACAATTTCCCAGATGGTATTCCAAACAGACCTTGTACTTCTGCTCGCCAATTTTGTAGGGGTTCAAATCAAGTTTGCATGTCCGAATGGTAAACAAGCTTCTGATCAACTCCAGGACATTGTTCATTCCTCTTATACTGGCGAAAGGACCATAATAGATTCCCTTTCCCTGAATCATCTTTCTGGTTGGGTAAATCCTTGGGAAGGGCTCTTTGGTAAGCAGGAGGTAAGGATAAGTTTTATCGTCTTTTAATAAAATATTGTATCTGGGCTGGGTTTTTTTGATCAGGTTGTTTTCCAGCAAGAGGGCATCAAATTCTGAATCAACGATCGTGATCTCAATCCTTCTGATTTCCTTGACCATCTTTTTGGTCTTGTAATTCAACCCAATTGTTTTGGTAAAATAGCTTGCTACCCGTTTTTTTAAACTCTTTGCTTTGCCAACATAGATCAGTTCATTCTCACTGTTATAATATTTGTATACCCCAGGCTGGTCGGGTAATAGATTGCTTTGGTCCGGTGTGTAAAAGGAGGCTTCCATGATGCTGTAAATATAAAAAAAGCAGCCTCTTCCGAGGCTGCTTTTTTTGCTTGTCAAAAAAGAATTTTAGAAATCATTTTTTTTCGGATCAAAATCGAAATCACTGAATTGATTGCTTTCCATTTCATATTGATCACAATTGATTTCTATGCTCAATGGTCTTTCCGGTCGAGGGAATGGGCCTTTGGTAATGTTCAATGCTGGATCAGCATAAACCTTCGCCATATATTTCACCCAAATGGGTCTTGCCGTTTGGCCACCTTGCCCACTAATCCAACTCCTGAAGTGAATGGCTCTGTCATCTCCTCCAACCCAAACACCACTTACCAAGTCTTTGCTGACACCCATGTACCAACCATCGGAGGCATTTTGTGTGGTTCCTGTCTTTCCGCCCAATTCATTTCCATTGTCTCTGATATCTCTGGAAACTCCTTGACTTGTTCCTCTTGTTTCCTCAAATCCACCTCTCAACATGTACAACATTAAGTAGGCATGCTCTTCGCTCATTGCCGGTTTTTTCCTTGGCGTAAATTGCTGTAAGACATTGCCATTTTTATCCTCAATCCTATCGATATAAAAAGGTACGATATGCTCACCCTTGTTAACAAAGGTGCCAAATGCCCCGACCATTTCGAATATGGTCACATCGCTTGTACCCAAGGCCAATGCAGGAACTTCCTCCAAATCACTGGTGATACCAAGCCTGTGTGCTGTTTCCACCACTACTTTTGGACTTAATTTCTTCATCATATAGGCGGTAACAGAGTTCACGGACTGGGCCATTGCTCTTCTTATCGTCATGTTGGTGTAGGAAAATTTTCCATCGGCATTTTTTGGACTCCATGCAGGTTGTCCAGGAATGTTGACCTGAACAGGCTGGTCCATGACGGTATAACAAGGACTGTAACCATTTTCGATGGCAGCAGCATAGACAAAAGGCTTGAATGTAGAACCTGGCTGTCTTTTTCCCTGTTTCACATGGTCATACTTGAAATGTTTGTGATTGATACCACCTACCCAGGCCTTGATATGCCCATTTTCTGGATCCATGGATACAAAACCGGCCTGCAGATGCTTTTTATAATGACGCAATGAATCCATGGTACTCATAAGCGTGTCAATTTCTGACCTATTCCAGGAAAATACGCGCATTTTCTTTTTCTCGTTCAATTTGATTTGGATAGAATCAGAATTCTGTCCATACCTGTTGACCAACAAACGATAGGTTTCCGTCCGCTTTACAGCAGTTTCCAAGAAATTTGGGATCACTTTTCCCGTATTGTCAATCCAAGGATCACGGTTGCCGATTTCCTTTTCAAACTTCTTCTGAAGTTCCCGCATGTGTTCGTCCACAGATTCTTCAGCATGGCGTTGCATGCGGCTATCGATTGTGGTGTATATTTTTAACCCATCACCAAAAAGGTCATAAGTTGAACCGTCCGATTTTAAATTTTCTTTGGTCCACTTGATCAAATCCGCTTTGATGATTTCTCTGAAGTAAGTGGCAGAGCCTTGATTTTGGTTGTCCACTCTATAATCCAATTCTACAGGGAGTTTGGAAATCGAATCATATTCTGCCTTAGTGAGATATTCATATTTTTCCATTTGTCCCAAGACGGTATTTCTTCTTCGCAGGGAGTTTTCAGGATTGTAAACAGGACTGTAATAAGAAGGAGCTTTGAAGAGACCTACCAAGGTCGCGGATTCCTGGATATTAAGATTGTTGGTTTCTTTTTTGAAGAAGGTTTTTGCTGCCGTTTTGATTCCGTACGCATTGCTCCCGAATTCGGATGTGTTTAAATAAAGCGTAAGAATCTCATTTTTGGTGTAACTCTTCTCTAATCTTGTAGCGACGATCCATTCTTTGGTTTTGATAATCAGCATTTTCAAGCCCGGGATTTTACTCAGTAAGCCTTGGGATTCCTGGGTTCGCAATTTGAAGAGATTTTTTGCTGTTTGCTGACTTAAGGTACTACCTCCACCGGCGGATTGTCTCAAAATGAGAGATTTGAACAGTACACGGCCCATGCTTTGGAAGTCGATGCCGGAGTGTTTTTCAAACCGCACATCTTCAGTGGCAATAAGTGCATGGACAAGATTTGGGGAGAGGTCATTGTAAGTGACCGGGCTTCTGTTTTCACGGAAATAATTTCCGAGAAGTACCCCGTCAGCAGAGTAGAGTTCGGATGCTTGCTCGCTTTGGGGGTTTTCCAAGGCTTTGAAATCCGGCAATTCACCAAACAAGCCTAAGAAATTTCCACTTACTGCCCAGATAAACAAAATAAACCCTGCTAGGCCTACAGTGAAAGTTATCCAAATATATTTTATAATTTTTTGGGTCATTTTATTTTATTACTTGAAGATTTACTGGTATGTTTTTTTATAGAAATTCCTGTATTCGTTTATGTCTTTTCTTTTATTCAATTCCTGGAAATTCTCTATGGAGATCAGGAAACTGTTGTCTTTGTCCGATGAATTCAAGGAGCTGGTGTTGAAATCCTGCATGAACTTTTCGCGATAGGCCAATGCCCTTTCGGCATTGTTAAACGGACTTACAATGAAAATCGCATTTTCAGAATTTAGGTTCATATTTCCTGTCCTCAACCGTGCATTGGAGAAATTTTGACTGTGGAAATTTTCCAAATCCGCCAGCAAGCCCTTCGCTTCCGCTGCCTGCTTTGGTTCTAAGACGATGACAAATATATGTGTTTGGTTAGGATTTTCTTTGTAAGGAGTCACTTCTTCTGCTTCTTCGGAATCCGATTCTGATTTTCGGTCATCTCCTTCCTCTGAAATACGTGCAACAGCCTCTAATCCTTCATTTTTTTGTTCTGTTTTTGGTTTCTCGCCTGTCAAAGCTATCAGCATATTTCTTGCCATATTTAACAGTCCAGTATCTTCGGTATTCTGAATGTAATTCTCCAATCGGGATTGGTATCTTTCCCGATCATCGATTTTCCCTGACACCATAATATCCAAAAGCATGAATTTCTCGGTATTTCGGGTAAGTGGATAAGCTTCCAGAGTTGAACGGATGATTGATCTTGCCTCCTGATATTGCCTCGAATAATACTTGGAATAGGCCTCTTCATATTTTTTGGACGACTCCAAGTATGCCAGATTGCCAGTTGCCCCTTCGGGATTATTGACAGAAAAGGTAAATGGAGATTCCGGAAACTCCTTGTTGAGCCTTTCCACATAGCGTCTGGCATCTCCATTGATTTCGGTTTGTGCAAGATAGAGCAGGTAATAGGATTCGGGCTTTTTGACAGAATTTGGATATTTTTCAATATGGTTTTCCAAATATCCAATGCCGGGATCTGGTTCTTTCAGGTCCAAAAACAAAAGCTTACCCAGTTCAAAATAGGAGATGTCAAGCGCTTCCCTGAGGACCTTAAGAGACTCTTCGGTTTTTGGGATCTGGGCCATGAGACTTTCCTTGTCCGGAAGTTGCCCAAGCAAAGGTTTTTCGTCCTCAACTTGAATACTGTCTGAGGGACTCGGTTTGATTTCAATATTTTGCTCAGGTTCTGAAATGGCACTTTGAAATCCCTGACCACTTCTCCTCCAATTGTCCTGCAGTGTCCTGTTTCCCCAGTTTCTGAAAAAATCAATGGATCCCTGCTGAAGGGCCACTGCATTGTCGAAATAGAAGTTTTCACCTGATCCCCTGCCGCTAAAAGCCAAAAGATTCTCAAAGATTCCGGAGCTCTTTGGTTCCTCTTTCTTTGCAGCTTCCCTAAGCAGTCTTTCTTCCTCCCCTTTGATGAATGCATCAGCTATCAATTCCTGTTCCTCTGGAGTCAGGAGGCTTAAGGCGATAAGGCTATCATTCCTGATAATGGTCTCAAAATGGATGACATAGTCGTCCAGCACTTCCTTCCTTTTCGTGATGGGGGAGTGGGAAGGATCGCTTGGCTTGAAATAAACCAAGGCACTGTCTAGATAGTATTTGGCCGCTCTGTAATCTTTTTTAAGGTCAAAACGGATATCGGCCAATTTTTCGTAGATATAACCTTTTTGGATTTGATTCTTTCCTTCCTCCTTTGCCGCAAGGGTCAGTAAGCGCTCGGCTTCCTCTTCTCCATTTTGTTTCAATTCAAAAAGGGCCCTTTCATACAGGATTACATCCCTTAAATCCCTGTTTTTACTGTCGTCATATAGGCTGCTGTAATAGTTGCGGACGCGTTGCAAATCCTTGCTTTTATTTAATTCCGCGACTTGCTGAGCATAAAGTTTTGCGAAAAAGCTTCGCTCATAGGGTGGGTTTCCTTTTTCCGCTTCACCATAATAACTGAAGGCCAAGGCATCCAAATCTTCCCGTTTATAGAGTTGCGCTAGGATAAAATTGATTCTTGATTTGTCTTTTTTGTCTTTTACAAATTCAAGGGATTTATCCAATGCTCCGATTTTTCCGTTGATTTCCCCACGAGTATCATAATAATAGGCCAATGTTTTGAACAGGAGGAATTTGTTATCGGGATTGATTTTGGATTCTTTGGAAAGATAATCAATCACAAATGCTGCATCTTCGTTCTTTTTGAGGTCGGTAAAAATCCGAAGCAACTGGATAAGACTTCTGTGACGCAAATCCTTGTCCTTGCTGTTGACGTTAATGTATTTGAATGTGTTGATGGCATCATCAAAATTTGCTTGGTAGTAGTCGATCAACCCGATCAAAAAATAACTGTCGTCCACCCATTTGCTTATCCTGTGCCAATCGATGGCCTTTGAAGCAAGTTCTCGGGCTTCTTTTAAGAGAGCTTCGTTTTGTTCGATAGTTGCGCTATCAACCGGGTAGAAAATCGGTAAAATCTGGCTGTAATCTTCTTGGTGCTGGCTTTGAAATAAGTTTTCCAATTCAATGATCTTCTCCTTTGCAAGAAAAAAGGCATTGTATTTTGCGGTCGTATTGTGGTACAATCTATTGGGGAAGGTGTTTTTCTCCGATGAGCATGCTGATAAAAGCAGGGCAAAACATAAAATAACCAGACTTGATTTTGCGTGCATGCGAAGGGGTACGTTATAATAATGACCAAAATACTCCATTTGATTCAATTAATTAAACGCTTTTGGTTAATATTATATTTTTGAAGACATCAAAACATAAACCCACCATGGCTTGAAGATCCAGCGAAAATTAAAAGATTGGATAAAAACCAAATTTCTTTTCGTAATCAGAAAGGAAGATGATTTTTCTGTGATCACTTCCTTTAGCATCACCAAGATCCGTGTTGCGCTGATTTTGGTTTTGTTCTTTTTGTGTGCCTTTGGTTTTTCGCTGTTGATGTCCAGGACTTTTTTAAGGTCTTGGTACGACCCTGAGTTTGTGGAATCCGAAAACATCACCAAAATTCTTGCTTTGTCCGAGGCCATAGACTCACTGACGGTGGAAGTCAGCCAAAGAGATGCATATTTGAAAAATATCCAGGGGATTATTTCCGGAGAAAACATCAGCGAGGAGCAACAGGAAATCTCCCGCCGAGAGGGTTTGACAAATCGGGGAAATGTCCAGGAGGGAAATTACCAAGAAAGCCAGGCAACAAAAGCCATAATCGAGGAATTTAAATCGGCTCCCTTGGATTTTTCCAATCCGAAAACAATGGCTTCAGCGCCTTTCACAGATACTTATTTTTTTTCCCCCATCAAAGGCGTGGTCACCGCGGTCTTCCAACCAGAAAAGGGGCATTTTGGGATAGATGTGGTGACCAAGGAAGATGAGCCCGTCAAAGCAATCGGTGATGGAACGGTAATATTGGCAGTATGGACATTGGAAACCGGGTTTATCATTGGTATCCAGCATTCCAATGAATTGATTTCCATATATAAGCATAATTCGGTAATTTTGAAGAGGATGGGTGACTTGGTAAGAAGTGGCGAGATTATTTCCATTGTCGGTGACACCGGCGAACTTTCATCAGGGCACCATCTTCATTTTGAATTATGGTATAAAGGTAAACCATTGAATCCACAGCATTTCATAACATTTGATTAGACTATGTTCAACAAAAGCGAGAAAATCGAGGAAAAAAGAACTATTGCAGTCGAGCAAACTGACACTAGCAATGTGATTTCCAAAGAAACCAGGATCACAGGTGATATCCAGGCTTTGGGGAATATCCGAATAGAAGGTTCTGTAGATGGAACTATTTATTCCAAAGGGAGAGTGGTCATCGGGGAAGTCTCCGTGATCAAGGGAAATATCACCTCTGTAGAGGCAGAGATTTCCGGAAAAGTCGAGGGTGAGGTGACATGTACCGAAATATTATTTCTTAGAAGAAGCGCAATTATTTCGGGGAACATTACGACCCAAAAACTTGTGGTGGAAAACGGAGCGGTCTTCAATGGGAAATGCCAGATGAACACAAATGCGATGGTGGTATCCAAATCTGAAGACAAAAATGAGCAAAGAGGAAAACAAAGTGCCACGGGATAACTCCCCAAGCTACCTCAAATACATCGGATTGTCTTTCCAAATGATCGCCGTTATCGGATTGGGAACTTGGTTGGGTTGGGAAATCCAGCAAAAAAGTCAGATGAATTTCCCGGTGTGGCTATTGACATTCTGTTTTTTATCCATTGCTGTTTCGTTTTATCAACTTTTCATTTCGCTTAAAAATGATGAAAAGGAGCAACAGAAAAATAAAAAGCCCTAGATTTGCGACCTGATTCACACGGTCATGAAGCCAATCTTGATATTTACCTTAAAAGTCCTTTCCTTTTCCTTGGTCATTGCAGGAATTGTTTATTCGCTGCAAAATTTTATTATGCCCGAGTTAATCCATGAAAGTGTATGGAAAGTGCTTTCTTTTTTTGCTTTGTTGGTGTGGGCTTCAGGGCTATTTGTCCAATACCTCATGAAGTTGAGCAAAGAAAATTCTTCAAATATCCTTTTAGGAGCAACAGTTATTCGATTTATTGCCAGTGCAGGCTTCGTTGCAATACTCCTTGTACTGGGTGTCGAGAATAAAATTCTGTTTGTGGCCAATTTCTTTGCTATTTATTTCTTATTCTTATTGTTTGATATATACAGCTTAATGGCTAATTTGCGCCCTCATTCGAAATAGGTTTTAAAAATTCATTTAATGATTCGTAAATTTCTTTGGCTAACTGCTTTATTGACAGCACTTTTATTACCGCTTGCGAATGTGGCTGTTGCTGCTTCTGATGAGGAGGATAAAACTGGTTTTATCATGCATCACGTGAAGGATTCCCATGAATGGCATTTTGCCACTTTTGGGCATACGCACATTACCCTTCCCCTTCCCGTGATTGTTTATTCAAAAGACTCTGGTTTGGAAGTGTTCAGCTCTTCAGATTTTCAGAATCCTGAGACCCATGCATTTGGAAGGGAATATGGAAAAAACGGATTCTATATTGATGAACATGACCATTTGAAAGCTGAAGTTGAGGACAGATCCTTCCTTGAGCTTTCCATCACAAAAAATGTCGCCATGTTGTTCATTGTGTTGATCGTCGTTATTTCATTGACACTCTCTGCGGCGAGTCATTACAAGAAGCATCCGAATACTGCACCGAGAGGCGTGGCTTCATTTATAGAGCCTTTGGTGGTTTTTGTAAGAGATGAAATCGCCTTGTCTAACATCGGTCCCAAATACAAAAAATTCACGCCTTATTTACTGACCATATTTTTCTTTATCTGGTTTGGCAACTTAATGGGTTTGATCCCAGGCGCAGCCAACATGACCGGTAACATCGCAGTAACAGCAACCTTGGCGATATTTACGTTTTTCGTAACCAATCTAAACGGAAACAAAGACTATTGGAAACACGTGGTAGCGACTCCTGGAGTCCCGCTTCCACTCTTATTGGTCATTGTCCCTGTGGAGATCATCGGCTTATTTACCAAACCTTTCGCATTGATGGTTCGACTTTTTGTCGCCATTACCGCGGGGCACATTGTGATCTTGAGTTTTATCGGATTGATCTTTGTGTTTGAATCCATGGCAGTGGGCTTTGCCAGTACCATCATGGTCGTCTTTATCAATATGATTGAGATTTTGGTTGCCACGATTCAAGCCTACGTCTTTACACTCTTCTCTGCCATGTACATCGGTCAGGCAGTAGCGGAACACGATCACCATTAATGAATGCGTAATTTCTTTGTTCAATTTATATAAATAATACACACGTATGTTAACTTCAATCTTGTTATCAGCCGGTCTTGCACTTATGGGTGCTGGAATCGGTGCCGGAATTGTCGCGATAGGCGCAGGTCTTGGTATTGGTAGAATCGGTGGTCAAGCCATGGACGGTATCGCTCGTCAACCTGAAGCAGCTGGAAAAATCCAAACTGCCATGTTGATCATCGCGGCACTTATCGAAGTTGTGTCTCTTTTCGCAGTGGTAGTTTGTCTACTTATTGCTTTGAAAGAAGGTTACACTTTCTAAGAAAAAATGTATAGGGTTGGCATTAAGTCAACCCTATCTTTTCTTTTTATTGAACAAAACAGAGATAATAACTAAAATATAATTCTTTATGGATCTTATAATACCTTCATCAGGCTTGATGATTTGGCAAATAATCGGCTTCTCGATTTTGCTTTTTATCTTGGCGAAATTTGCGTGGAAACCGATTTTGTCGGCATTGGACGAAAGGGAAAGCAGCATTGAAGCAGCACTTCACGCAGCAGAGTTGGCTAGAAATGAAATGGCAAACATCCATGAAAAAAGCGAAAAGCTTTTGATGGAAGCCAGAATGGAAAGAGACGAAGTCTTGAAAACCGCGCATGCTGCATCGGACAAAATCATTGAGGCAGCAAAAGAGATTTCCTTATCAGAAGGTGCCAAATTGATTGAAAATGCCAAAGCTGTCATTGAAAACGAGAAAAAAGCGGCTTTGACAGAAGTGAAAAACCAAATTGCCATTTTGACTTTGGAAGTAGCTGAAAAGCTGATGAGAAAGAATTTGGCTTCCGATTCAGCTCAAAAAGAGTTGGTAGAGGGATTTGTTAGAGATCTTAAGTTAAATTAAATCCGCCCATGTCATCTATTAGAGTAGCTTCCCGATACGCCAAATCCATTTTGGAACTTGCCATTGAAAAGGGTATCCTTGAAGAAGTACACCAAGACATGCAATTACTGTTGACCTTGGACAAAGCAACTCCTGAATTGGGGGTGATGCTGAATAGTCCCATTGTCAGCTCAGATAAAAAGCTTAAAATTCTAAAAGCCCTCTTTCCCGAAGGTTCATCGGAATTGACTTTGCCTTTTTTTGAGATTGTTTCCAAAAAGAACAGAGACAATGTATTGATGGAGATTGCTAAAGAATTCCACAATCAATACAACGAAAGCAAAGGGATCCAATTGGCAACAGTGACGACCACCTTTCCCATCGATGAGAAGCTGAAAAAGGAATTTATCGAGATAGTGAAAGAGATTTCGGGTCTGGAAAAAGTGGAGTTGATAGAAAAAATAAACCCTGAGATTATCGGTGGCTTTATCTTGAAAGTAAATGACAGGCAATTGGACGAATCCTTGAACAGCAAATTGAAAGCGCTGCGACTTGAATTTTCCCAAAACCTTTATGAAAAGAAGTTTTAAAAATTAGCAATAACAGTATAAAGATATAAGCATGGCAAATGTAAGACCTGACGAAGTTTCAGCAATTCTGAGAGAACAACTCTCTGGAGCTAAAACGCAAGCTGAACTTGAAGAAGTGGGAACTGTCCTTCAAGTAGGTGATGGAGTAGCCCGTATTTATGGACTTTCTAAAGCTCAGGCGGGTGAGTTGCTCGAGTTTGAGAACGGTCTGAAAGCAATGGTGCTTAACCTTGAAGAAGATAACGTTGGAGCCGTACTTTTCGGTGATTCCAAAGGAGTGAAAGAAGGAGATGTCGTAAAACGTACCAAGAAAATTGCTTCCCTCAATGTTGGAGAAGGCATGCTCGGTCGTGTTGTCGATACCCTAGGCAATCCAATTGATGGGAAAGGTCCATTGTTGGGAGAGCTTTATGAAATGCCCCTTGAGCGCAAAGCCCCAGGTGTTATATATCGGCAGCCGGTGAATGAGCCGATGCAGACAGGAATCAAATCCATCGATGCGATGATCCCAATTGGCAGAGGCCAAAGGGAACTGATCATTGGTGATCGTCAGACAGGTAAAACTGCCGTTGCCGTGGATGCGATTATTAACCAAAAAGAATTTTACGAAAAGGGTGAGCCAGTTTATTGTATCTATGTGGCCATCGGACAAAAAGCCTCTACGGTAGCCGGTGTGGTTGCAGTTTTGGAAAAAGCCGGAGCCCTTCCTTATACAGTGGTCGTTGCTGCTTCAGCTGCTGATCCAGCACCAATGCAGTTTTTTGCACCTTTCACAGGAGCGGCTATTGGAGAGTTTTTCAGAGATACCGGTCGTCCGGCATTGGTGGTTTATGATGATCTTTCCAAGCAAGCTGTAGCTTACAGAGAAGTCTCTTTGCTATTGAGAAGACCTCCGGGAAGAGAAGCATATCCTGGTGACGTGTTTTATCTTCACTCAAGGTTGTTGGAAAGAGCCGCTAAAATCAACGGTTCGGACGTAATCGCCCGTCAGATGAATGATCTTCCAGATTCCATCAAGCATTTGGTAAAAGGAGGAGGGTCTTTGACTGCACTTCCGATTATCGAAACACAAGCTGGTGACGTTTCTGCCTATATTCCAACCAACGTGATTTCCATCACGGATGGTCAGATTTTCTTGGAAACCAATCTTTTCAACTCTGGTATCCGTCCTGCGATCAACGTGGGTATCTCGGTATCCAGAGTGGGTGGTAATGCTCAAATCAAGTCCATGAAAAAAGTGGCAGGTACATTGAAGTTGGATCAAGCACAGTTCCGTGAATTGGAAGCTTTCTCTAAATTCGGTTCTGATTTGGATGCAACTACCAAAAGGACGATTGAAAGAGGTAGAAGAAATCAGGAAATCCTGAAGCAAGCCCAGTATTCTCCAGTAGCTGTTGAATACCAAGTGGCCATTATCTATGCCTCCACAAAAGGGCTTATGGATGGAGTTCCTGTTGACAGATCAAGGGAGTTTGAGAAGGAATTCTACAACCTTTTGTCAGCGGCTTATCCTGAAGCATTGGTTGCGATCAAGAAAGGGGACGTTGATACTGCTGGTAAATTGCTTGCAACTGCAGCAAAAGAATTGACTCCAAAATACGCTAAATAATCATCTTCAATTCTTATTGACGCATCCAGACGGGTGCGTCAATAAGAATTTATATCTATTGACCTCGTCAGTACATCAATAAGCTATGGCTAACTTAAAGGAAGTAAAAGAAAGGATTAATTCTGTAGTTTCGACGCAGCAAATCACCAAGGCCATGAAAATGGTTTCTGCTTCTAAATTGAGAAGAGCGCAGGATAAAATCATCCAAATGCGTCCTTATTCCCAGAAATTGACTGCCATTTTGAATAATGTTTCTTCTGCCAGCGAAGGCGATGAGGACATTGTTTTTGCAGAAAAAAGAGAAGTAAAAAATGTCTTGATCGTACCGATTACTTCCGATAAAGGTCTTTGTGGAGCCTTCAATTCCAACATTCTCAAGGCGGCTAATTTGGCTATCGTCCAACGTTTTGCAGATAAAAACGTCACAATACTTCCCCTGGGAAAAAAAGCTTTTGAGTTTTTCAAAAAGAAAGACAACAAGTTTATCGGTGAGTTTTATCAGGTCTTTTCAGAAGTGACTTTTGAAAATGTGAGAAGGGTTGCTGATTTTGTGATGGATGGATTTGTCAACGGTGACTATGATCAGATCGTTTTGGTTTACAACGAATTTAAGAATGTGGCGACGCAAAACGTAATCGTTGAAAAATTCCTTCCGATGGAGAAAATAGCGGAAGAGGGAGTAATAAAAGGTGCAGATGTGGATTATATCCTTGAACCTTCAAGAGAATTTATCATCGAGGATTTGGTTCCAACTTCCTTAAAGATTCAATTCTACAAAGCGATTCTTGAAAGCAATGCTTCTGAACATGGTGCGCGTATGACCGCTATGGACAAAGCAACCGAGAACGCAGGTGATCTATTGAAAGACCTGAGGTTGATGTACAACAGAACCAGACAGGCTGCCATTACCAATGAAATCTTGGAAATTGTCTCCGGAGCAAACGCTCTTGGTGGGAAATAATTTTTGAATCCCATAAGCACACAAAAAAACCAAAGCTTGAAAGAGCTTTGGTTTTTTTGTGTGCTTTAAAATAACATTCAACCTGAAATATGCAATAGGTTTCCAAATGGGATTGAAACTGAAAGAAAATCAGACTATTGCGAGAAAAATTCCTGACACCAATAGGAATAGGGTGAAGTCAAAATTAGCCAACACCTAATTGATTATCAGTAAATTAAAATTTTAAATGGAGTTCATAATGCATAAAACGGGTTAAACAAAGATCATTTTTTGATTTTTTCGGCAACTACCTTTGCCATGATGCCGAGTCCTTCCGTATTGGGATGCACACCATCGGCAAGCAAATCCGATTTTCCTTCAAATGGAGAATGAAGATCAATGATTTCTATACCTGTTTCCTTAGAAATGTCCAGCAAGATTGGCAACATTTCTTCCCTGATGATATTCTCAGTGATGCCATAATTGGTTTGGAAAACAGGAACCGGAAGGCAGATATAAATCTTTCCGTCTTCAGGCATGGATGCTTTTACTGAACTGATCAAATCCAAATAGTCTTGTTTGAACTCCTTTGCGTATTTCCAATTTTGGGGTTTAGAATCATTTGTCCCCAATTTTATAACCACGATATCCGGTGTATAAGCCAAAACTTCCTGATATTGGGGTTCATTCCAATAGGGGAAGTCTCCATTTTTCAAAAGCGTCCGACCACTTACCCCAAAATTTCTGACATCATATTTGTCCCCTAAAATGGTTTGCATCTGTAGCGGGTAACTTTCTGGATTGTCCCTTCCCGGGCCTTGCGTGATGCTGTTGCCGATACACGCGACTTTGATTTGTGACTGGGAAAAGGAAAAACCCGCACTGATGAGGATCATGAATAATCCCAGAAATGATTTTTTCATAGCAGTAGATGAATGGTTTATTGAGGTTTGAAAGTAAAATAATAATTAATGAGAGCTAAATGGAAGGATGTCAACTTTACCCGTTCTAAGCATAACCAATTTTATTCGAGCCTAAAATGGCTTTAAAATTAATCTTTGGTTGCGACTATAGACTGCACCAAATCGGTTAATTGTCTTATGCACCAGATAGTTTGATTTTCTTGGCGTTTTAATGTCCATTAGGAAACCAAATGCATATTATGGTTTTAATCTCTACACTTGATTGATTTTCTACATGGCCAATTTAGAAAATTGTCCAGTGTTAACCTTTTAAAACTGGATAATTTTAATGAAGCTGCTATCTTTATTTTTTAATATGAAAGGTCTTCAAAAAATCCACCAAAAACTCAATTTGCTCTCTTTGGATGTGGTCTTCGGAGCGGTCGCAGGGATGGTGTTTTTTTCCACTGTCCTTGGAGTCCATCCAAGAGCGCTTGAATATCTCTTGTTGGCTTTGGCGGTTTGGGGGGTATATACATTAGACCACCTTATTGATGTATGGAGTTTGAAAGAAATTGCACAAACAAAAAGACATTCTTTTCACCAAAAATACTTTAAAACGATTTTTGCTTGCTGGGGAACTATGGGCTTACTAGGAACTGCTTTGGTCATTCTTTCAGAATCTTTGCATTATGTATTGCTCCCGGGTCTGGCTTTGGGGGTAACAATGGTTTTATGGATGGTAGTGATCCGCAAGCTTGTTCCTCAGGCGGTATGGCTTAAGGAAATTTCAATCGCGCTTTTTTATGTTTTGGGAATCCTACTGGTGCCTTTCCTGAAAGCGGATCGGGAATTGATCAACAGCTCTTCTTACTTTCTGGCTTTTGGTTATGTTTTGGTTGCTTGGTTGAATCTTTTGATTCTTTCCTATCAAGATAGGGATTCGGATAAAAAAGATGGTTTTGAATCTATTCTGAGTTTTCTATCAAAAGGGCAACTGGAAGTTTTGATCATTGGACTCGGTGTTTTTGGAGGGATGTATTTTGTGGGTTTACTGCTCTGGTTGCCCTCCTATTTCCATATTTTTTCAGGGATCCTTTTGCTGATCTTACTCTTTCACGCCATCCAATTTCTGAAAGCAGGCCAGAACCCCGAGCTTATGCGAAGAAGATTGGAGCTTTCCTTTTTACTCCCCTTTTTATTGCTGCTTTTCAATTAAGGCACCGATGATCTCATCGAAATAAGCGCCGTTGTAAGGGCCAAACCAATTCATGTCCCGAACTTCGTGGTATTTCTCTTGGTAATACTTATCCGGCGTAATGTAGCCGATGTAGCCACCATTAAAAGAGGTTATGATCAAATTTAAGCCCAATTCTGCAGCTTTCTTTTCCCATTTGTCGTAAAATACGCCTGAGATTTCGCCGCTGGAGCCGATGAGCAGCGTATTTCCCAAGACAAGGATGTCAAAGTGGGCATTCGTTTCCCCGAAAGCCCAATTGAAAATCCATGGTCTCAACCGAATATTGTCGCTGAGTCTGTAATGGACTTCCCTTAATTCAATGGGTAAGCAGGCTGTCAGGATTTTGGCCTTGTTGATCCTCTTTGGTTTTTCGCTTTGGTTTGGCAGTTTTTTGTTCAGGTCTAAGGCATATTGTTTGACATCCTCTGGTTGATTTCCATTTGCTACCGGTCGATGGCTCCCAACAGTTCCCGCTGCAAAAAGTGAAAAAACGTATCCGTTCTGCTCCAAGGCTTTGTTGAAATAAAAGGGATAATCCCCCGACAAACCCATATACTTGGAACTTAGGATAGTGGGATGGGCGCTATAGGTCAGGAAAGTGCCTTTTTGACCGTTTCTTTTTTCGAAAACCAATTGGCGTACAAAAGGGTCGGTGGGATCTTCCGGTTTGAATCTATTGGCGACCAAACTGTCTGCATTTGCCATTTGGTAGTGAAGAACAGCGGTATCCTGCGTTGCCAAAGCCGATTTGATGCCTACAATGGTTTTTTGTTCCAAAAGGGACACGATGGTTTCATCAAATCCTCCGAATGCCAATTTCCCCATCAAGCCGGGAATGTATCCGCCATGCCCGCTGTGGGTATGTGTTGCTGTAAAATAAACAAAGTCTATGGGGAGATTTTCACTGCGAATGGCGGCTTGGATTCTTTTGGACAAATAGGGGTGGACAATCAGCAATTCATAATTGAGAATCGCCACATTCTTTTTTCCATTTCCGAGGACCAGGGTTTTGACATATGAGCTGTCCAGTACAAATTCGTAATTGCCCCTAGGTCGGTACCCGACAAGGGCTGTGGGTTGTTCAGGAGTCGCATTGATGGTTGACCAACCCACCATCCAGGTGTCTGATGCTGAGGAATTGAATTGTAACTCCTGCAGATCGGACATCGTTTCGGTATAATAATCCTTCTCTCTGTAATCTTCCCAATCCACCCATGTAATCGTCAAAAGAACCAGAATCGCCATTGTTCCCAATATCCAAGCCATGATGTGCAAGGATTTTTGGATGATGGACTTTTTTTGACTCATTTTGATGCTTTGGGGTTCCGGTAATTTATCTTAAAGGGAGAATGATCCACTAAAGTTTTGTTGATGGCGGATACAAATGTCAATATTCAAATATACCGTGACTGCTCTGAATGGTTACTTTTTTGCCTTTATTCGCAGCAACCCTTCCAATGATCTGTGCTTCTACTCCGAAGGATTCGGCGATATCGATCACTTCCTCCGCATATCTTTCGTCCAAATAGATCTCCATACGGTGGCCCATATTGAAGACTTTGTACATTTCCTTCCAGTCGGTATTGCTTTCTTCTTGGATGATTTTGAAAAGTGGCGGGGTTTCAAAGAGATTGTCTTTGATGACGTGGACATTGTCCACAAAATGGAGCACTTTTGTCTGTGCGCCACCACTGCAATGGACGATACCATGGATTTTTGGCCTTAAGTATTTCAACACATCCACCATGATAGGGGCATAGGTTCGGGTAGGGGACAGTACCAGTTTGCCCATGTTGACGGATGTTCCAGGTGCAGGGTCTGTGAGGTTGTATTTTCCTGAGTACACCAAGTCGTCGGGAACGGCAGGATCAAAACTTTCAGGATATTTGGTTTTCAGTACTTTGTTAAAAACATCATGTCTGGCGGAGGTGAGGCCATTGCTTCCCATTCCACCATTGTAAGCATCTTCATATTTGGCTTGGCCAAAAGAAGCCAGACCGACGATGACATCTCCGGGTTTTATGGCCTCATTGGAAATCACATCTTCCCTTCTCATCCGACAAGTAACGGTACTGTCCACAATGATCGTCCTTACCAGGTCGCCCACATCGGCAGTTTCCCCACCTGTGAGGACCACATTCACTCCATGGTCCCTGAGCATTTGCAAAACTTCTTCGGTTCCGTGGATCAAAGCAGAAATGACTTCGCCGGGAATTCGATTTTTGTTTCTTCCGATTGTGGAAGAAACCAGAATATTGTTCACAGCACCCACGCAGAGGAGATCGTCTGTGTTCATGATGATGGCATCCTGTGCAATTCCCTTCCAAACACTTAGATCACCGGTTTCTTTCCAGTACATATAGGCCAAGGAAGATTTGGTGCCTGCCCCGTCCGCATGCATGATATTGCAATATTCCGGATCGTTGCCTAGGCTGTCTTCCACGATTTTGCAAAAAGCATTGGGATAGAGGCCTTTGTCCAATTTTGAGATTGCTTGGTGGACATCTTCTTTGGAGGCAGAAACCCCCCTTTGCATATACCGTTCGTTCATAGGGCTATTGGTGAGCGTTATTGGAAATGCAAAGTTAAGGATTCTGTTTGGATTGGGGATGAATATTGAAAGATTGCCGTTTAAAAGCTTTTTGGATGAGGGATTTGATATGCATAACTGTGTTTTGATGGGTAAAACCAGTACCATCCCCACCGATTTGCCTTTTTTTTGGCAAATCAAAAAGGTTCAATACGGCAAGTATTGAAGAAATGGAATTTTTTGCTTTTTTTAAATTTCAAAGTAAATTTCAATTTCCTATATTTAATCTTTGGAAATTTTATCAAACCCCAAAAAAGTAAAGACAGAAAATCGATAGGTTTGAAGTTCTGAAGCTTTTTTTTCAAGGCTCAAGGGTGTTGTGTTGAAAATTACAAAGGAATGATTGCCGCTGATTTCAAGTTGACTTGAAGTTTAAGTGTCTTTTCATTTTGCCTTTTGATTTAAGGTAAAATGATTTGGATTTTTTATTTCCTTTTGAAAATGTATTTTTACGGACTGATTTTAAAAACAAATTAAATAAAAATATATGCCCTATTTATTTACCTCTGAATCTGTTTCTGAGGGCCATCCTGATAAAATAGCAGATCAAATTTCCGATGCCTTGATTGATAATTTTTTGGCTTTCGATCCCCGCTCCAAAGTAGCTTGCGAAACGTTGGTTACCACCGGACAGGTTTTTTTGGCAGGAGAAGTGAAATCGGACACCTACCTTGACGTTCAAAAAATCGCCCGTGATGTGATCAACCGTATTGGTTATACCAAAGGAGAATATATGTTTGATGGGAACTCCTGTGGTGTGCTTTCGGCAATCCACGAGCAATCTCCCGATATCAATCAAGGTGTGGACCGGAGCAATCCCGAAGAACAAGGCGCTGGAGATCAAGGAATGATGTTTGGTTATGCCACCAAGGAAACTGGCAATTACATGCCTTTGGCATTGGATCTTTCCCACAGAATTTTGAGGGAATTGGCAGCGATGAGAAGGGAAAACAGCGAAATTGCTTACTTAAGACCCGATTCCAAGTCGCAGGTTACTATTGAATATGATGATGACAATAAGCCAACGAGAATTGATGCCATTGTAATCTCAACGCAACACGATGATTTTGATATCGAAGCTACTATGTTGGCCAAGATCAAAGAGGACATGATCAATATCCTGATCCCTAGGGTGAAGGAGCAGCTTCTTCCGGAAATCCAGGCACTTTTTACAGATAAAATCACCTACCATATCAATCCAACAGGGAAATTCGTCATTGGGGGACCACATGGGGACACGGGTTTGACAGGGAGAAAAATCATCGTAGATACCTACGGTGGAAAAGGAGCCCATGGAGGAGGAGCATTTTCCGGGAAAGACCCTTCCAAAGTTGACCGTTCTGCAGCTTACGCAACCCGTCACATTGCAAAAAACATGGTGGCAGCGGGATTGGCAGACGAAGTATTGGTTCAGGTTTCCTATGCGATTGGCGTAGCCAAACCAATGGGTATTTATGTCAATACTTACGGAACAGCAAAAGTGAAACTCTCTGATGGTGAAATCGCCAAAAAGATTGAAGAGATTTTTGACATGAGACCCTATGCCATTGAGCAACGTTTGAAATTGAGGTTCCCCATTTATGAAGAAACAGCAGCTTATGGACACATGGGCCGTGTGAATGAAGTGGTGACCAAAACCTTCAAGACCCCAGATGGAAAACCACTTACCTTGGAAGTGGAACTTTTCACTTGGGAAAAGTTGGACTATGTGGAAAAGATAGAAAAAGCATTCAACCTTTGATAAAACAAAAAAGCGACTCTCAGGAGTCGCTTTTTTGTTTTAATGGAATTGCATTTTTGGGACGGAGACTTTTTCAAATGTGCCTTCAATGAAACATTTCCTCGATCAATGCGGTATAAAAATCCTTGATTTCCATGCCTATTGCCCTGACTTGCTGGGTGATCAAACTGGTTTCAGTCTGCCCGGGAACCGTGTTGATTTCTATAAAGTAGAATTTGTTGGTTTCGAATTCCAAGAAGTAATCCACCCTGACGGCTCCTTTGCAATTGAGTTTTTGGTAAACTGTGGCTACGACTCTTTTGACGCGCTCTACTTCCTCTTCAGACATTCTTCCCGGCGTGATTTCTTCCGTGATGCCCGGTGTATATTTGGCTTCAAAGTCAAAAAACTCCTTAGAACTTACGATCTCAGTGGCGGGTAAAACTGTTGTTGTCCCTGCGGCTTTGAACACCCCGATGGAGAATTCCCTTCCGGAAACAAATTCCTCCACCAAGACTTGATTGTCTTCCGCAAAGGCCTTGTCCAGCGCTTCCTGAAGTTCCTCGGGATTTTTGACCTTACTCATTCCGATACTGCTGCCACCATTGTTGGGTTTGACAAAAAGCGGGAGTCTCAATTCCTTCAGGATTTTAGCGGTGTTTTCTCCGGTATTCTCGAAAAGTTGCAGGGATTTTGCCACATAAAGTTCAGGGATATCCTGTACAATCGCCTTTGTATACCCCTTATTCATGGTAATTGCAGAAGTAAGGGCATCGCAGGTGGTGTACGGGATTCCGATCATGTCAAAATAACCGGCAAGCTTTCCATCTTCCCCAGGAGATCCGTGGAGAATGTTGAACACGCCATCGAAGGTGATTTTTTGGTCATTCAGGAGAATGGAAAAGTCATTGAGATCGACGGATATTTTTTCGCCGGATTCGGTTTCGTGGTACCAATCCCCTGGATAAATCAAAATCTTAAAAACAGTGTACTTTTCCCGATCAAGGCTTTTCGCTACTTCCGTAGCACTTTTAAGGGAAATGACGGATTCACCGGTATATCCTCCGGTGACCAAGGCAATTTTTTTCTTCATAGCGCTCAGGGGTTGACACCACGAATTACATAAAAATCAGCTTAATTTATCAAAGAATGATCGGGAAATTTTCAAAAGACAAAGGATTGAGTTCATTTTTGAATCTTTCTCCTTATATGTGGAATTGGTTTTGTTAGGGGTGAGCATTGCAAAACGATTGAAAATCAGGCATTCCTAGAGTTTGTTTATTTTTCAATTCCCCGAAATCTCTACCTGTCTAACGTAAGGAAATGTTGTGAACCTATGCTTCCATTTATCAAAAAGAACATTTCCGTTTGATCAATTTATTTAACTTTAGCATTGGAAATAAAACCCATTTATTCATGAATAAATTAAAGATATTCTCAGCATTGTTGCTGGGCCTGTTGCTTGTCAACAACTCGATTGCCCAAGAAAAAAAGAAAGTCGCCTTAGCCGACGTATTCAAGTCCAATGCTTTTAGCCAAAAATCCGTCTATGGGATCAACTGGATGAAAGACGGGCAATATTACAGTTCCTTGCAACGTGGTACAGCAGGTCCAAAGGTCGTCAAAATCAATGTGGCCACCGGTGCTGAATCAGGAGTTTTGATTGATGGTGCTGCCCTACGCGTGGATTTTTCCAGTTATTCCTTCAATCCCGATGAGACTAAAGCCTTGATCGGTTCCGAAGTGGAAAGCATTTACAGGCGATCCAGCAAAGGAGTTTACCATGTGGTGGATCTCAAGACAGGTCAAGCGCAAAAACTCATGGATGGCGAGAAAATCATGCATGCCACCCTTTCTCCCGACAACGATAAGGTTGCCTTTGTGAAGGACAACAACCTTTATATGCTTGCCTTGGCAAACAATCAGCTTACGCAAATCACGACTGATGGAAAGTGGAACCATATCATCAATGGATCGGCAGACTGGGTTTATGAAGAGGAATTTTCCATGTCACAGGCGTTTGATTGGTCTCCAGACGGAAAGAAAATCGCTTTTATCCGATTTGATGAAACCGATGTTCCCGAATTCAACATGCAGACTTGGGGGAAATTGTATCCTGAAGATTATAAATTCAAATATCCAAAAGCCGGGGAGAAGAATGCAGAGGTAAGCATCCACGTGTATGAATTGTCCTCGCAAAAAACCGTTAAGGTGGATGCTGGAAGTGAAATAGACATTTATCTGCCACGGATTTATTGGACAGGGGATGCCAATACGCTCGCATTCTTGCGCGTCAACAGGCTTCAAAATCAAATTGACCTGCTCTATGCGAATGGAGAAACAGGAGAGACCAAATTGATACTTGAAGACAAATCAGAGACCTATGTGGATTTGGATTACAATGATGACCTTCGATTCTTGGAGGGCAACAAAGGCTTTATCAGAACTTCAGAGAAGGATGGCTACAAGCATATCTACCACCATGACAACCAAGGGAAGTTGATTCGACAAATCACCACCGGAGATTGGGAAGTGACCAATCTGGTCGGGATCGATGAAAAGGGAAAGAAAATATACTTTATGTCTACCGAGGTTTCTCCGATGGAAAGGAATCTTTTTGTCATCAACTTGGATGGAAAGGGCAAAAAAATGCTGACGCCAGAAAAAGGGACCTATTCGGTCAACATGAGCAAGGATTTCAAATATTTCATTGCCAATTTTTCAAATTCCAGCACGCCTTTGCAGGTGACGCTTCATGATTCCTCGGGGAAGCTTCTGAAGGGATTGGAAGACAATGCGGCACTTCAAACGTCGCTTGAAAATTTCGAAATCACGCAAAAGGAGTTTTTTAAATTCAATACCGTAGACGGAACCTCCTTGAACGGCTACATGATCAAACCGGCAGATTTTGACGAGGGTAAAAAATATCCGGTCCTGATGTATGTTTATGGTGGACCGGGTTCGCAAAACGTCAACAATTCCTGGGGAGGAACCCGGGATTTTTGGCATCAGCATTTGGCATCCGAAGGCTACATTGTGGTCTGTGTGGACAATAGAGGCACTGGGGGAAGAGGTAGGGATTTCAAACATGTGACCTACGCCAATCTGGGCAAGTATGAAACCGAGGATCAGATAGCCGGTGCCAAATATTTGGGAGGATTGCCTTTTGTGGACCAAACAAGGATCGGTATTTGGGGTTGGTCTTATGGTGGATACATGTCCTCATTGGCCTTGATGATCGGCAATGATGTGTTCAAGACAGCCATTGCAGTAGCACCGGTGACCACTTGGAGATATTATGACACGGTTTACACGGAGCGCTTCTTGCAAACGCCACAGCTCAATGCTGCGGGTTATGACGACAACAGTCCGATCACCCATGTCAATAAACTGAAAGGAAATTTCCTTTTGATCCACGGAACGGGGGATGACAATGTTCATTTCCAGAATTCTGTTGACTTGGTCGATGCGCTTATCAAGGCCGACAAGCAGTTTGAAACCATGTTTTATCCCAACAAGAACCATGGGATTTACGGTGGAAACACCACTTGGCATTTGTATTCTTTGATGACTGACTTTATTAAAAGGAAGCTGTAAATAATTTACAGTTAGGAATTTAAAAAATACAGTGATTCGTTTTGCGAGGCTATGACCTCTCCAAATGCAACAAAAAAAGGCAAGATCCATTTCACGGGGATCTTGCTTTTTTGTTTTTTTGCTTAAAATCCCTATCTTATTTCAATTTAAAACCCCAAAAAGCAGCCATTATGAGAGAGAAACTGAATGCATCCATACAATCCCTGAGTTTGATCATCGTGGCGGCAGGGCTTTCCTGGGTGGTGTGGGCGGGCGATACGACCATGCGCGACATGCTCACCTATTTGATCATCTTGGTGACTTTCATTGAAATCTTGAGTCTTTATTTGGTGGGTAAAATTTATCCCGATAGCCATACGACTTTAAAAATCGGGGTGATTGCTGGACTGTTGATCCTTCTGGGAATCAAAACGATGTTGCCCTCATTTTTCATTCCCCTGACGATCACCGTTTTTGCCTTGAATTTCTTTTATAATTTCTATACCAACAACAAAAGGAGGAGGGGGACTTTTAGGAAAAAATTCGGCAAAAAATTCAAGCTTTAACCCGTGTTTTGCATGATCAACTCCATTTCAGTCTGAAATTGCGTATTCATCAGTCTTTGACAATTGTTTTTGACTTCACCATATCGGTTCTATTCCTTGTTTACCATTGGTCTGATTTTCTTGTGGTTTAAACCCGATTGAGTAGCCTATGCATATTTCGGATTTAAGTGTTTTTGTCTTCGTATATTGGCACATTATTTGAAATTTCAAAATTCACGAAACAAACAACGCTTTAATGAAAAAATTAATATTGGTTTTCATGCTTTTTTCGCCGTTATGTCTTTTTGCCCAAGCCAAACTTGACAAAATGGTAAACGAAAGAAACAGCCTGCATCAACAGTGGAGAACCTCAGAAAACAAGAAAACAGGGATTTTCGGCAACCGAACCAAAAAAGACATGGTGGAAACGAATGACTGGATGGAGCGGATCATTCAAAAGGACAACCAAATCATGGATGAATTGAAGTTGATGAGTGAGATCGAAAAAACGGAAATCACCTATGAGAAAAATGACTACAAATTCATTTCACAAAAGCAGGAAAGGGAAATCACCCAGTTGAAAAGGGCATTGACTGAAAAAGAGGAAGTGGTGAATGAGAAAAAATCCGATAAAAGGGTTTATGAATGGACCACCTTGATATTTTTCCTAAGCACTGTTGTCTTGGGATATAAATTTTTCAAAAGGAAATAATAAGAAAAAGAAAGCCCTTCAAGCTTAAGTCAATTCTGGAATTAGGGATAAAGAAAAAAAGAAAAACCTTCCTAAAATCCGTTTGGCATTTTAGGAAGGTTTTTCTTTTAAGGTGCGATTTCCATGGAATTATAGGAAGCACAAAAGACTGGAAGACCCTATAATTTATGGCCTTTTAAGCCTTGCAATCGGCGTAAATGCACCCTTGGTTTTGTCGTCGATCTTCACGAGTATTTCAGCATCCAGCGGGAGAAATACATCCACACGCGAGCCAAACTTGATAAAGCCAAATTCTCCTCCCTGAATGACGGGACTGCCTTCTTTCACATACCACTTGATTCGACGGGCCACTGCGCCAGCGATCTGTCTGACCAAAAGTTTCACACCATCCTTGTTTTGGATGACCATGGTGGTACGTTCATTTTCGAAACTGGATTTTGGGTGCCAAGCCACCAGATATTTCCCGGGATGGTATTTGAAATATTCTACCACTCCGGAAATGGGAGACCTGTTGACGTGAACGTTTATAGGGGACATGAAGATGGAAACTTGTTTCCTTCTCTCATTCAGGTATTCCGATTCCATGGTTTCCTCGATGACCACGACTTTGCCATCTGCAGGTGCATAGACAAGGTTCTCATCATTGGGCAAAGGGATATATGGGTTTCTAAAAAATTGCAAAACCAATAGATAAAGGATTACGCTGACAAGCAGGCTGAAATTCAAGAGCATTTCCTGCTCCGGCAAAAACTGGTGTAGGGCTAAGTTTAATCCTGTCAGTATAATCAACATCCAGAACAATAATTTCCTTCCTTCTTTGTGAATTGTCATGTTGGGGTAAAAATTTAAAAGGTGTGGAAATCGCTTCCACACCTCAAATATAATAAACTTTCTTATTTCAGGGATTAGAAACCTCCACGGTAGGTATAAGTCTTGGCCACTTTATCGATGGCTACGATGTATGCTGCTATCCGTAAAGGCACTTCATATTTGACCGCTGTAGCATAAACATTGTCAAAAGCGTCTTTCATGATCCTGTCAGACCTTCTGTTGACTCTTTCTGCAGTCCATTTGTATCCCAATCGGTTTTGTACCCATTCGAAATAAGAGACTGTCACGCCGCCTGCATTGGCCAGAATATCCGGCACTGCCATGATACCTTTTTCATTGATGATGGCATCTGCCTTTGCGGAAGTTGGCCCGTTGGCGCCTTCTACGATAAGTTTTGCCTTGATCCTGTCCACATTGTGGATGGTGATCACATCTTCTACCGCTGCAGGGACCAAAACGTCCACATCCAATTCCAACAATTCCATTGGATCATTGAGTTTGTCTGCTCCGGTGAATCCTTCAAGCGTACCTCTGTTGCCATCTCGGTAGGCAATGGCTTCCTGGATATTGATCCCAGCCGCATTGAAATAAGCACCGGAAATATCGGAGATCGCAACGATTTTCAAGCCTCTTTCTTCCAAAAGCAAGGATGCCCAAGAACCCACATTTCCAAAACCCTGCACTGCGCAAGTGGCTTGAAAAGGATTGATTTTTAGTTTTTGCATGGCTGCAAGTGTGGACACCATCACTCCACGTCCGGTGGCTTCGGTTCTTCCCAAAGAACCACCCAAAACAAGCGGTTTACCTGTCACCACCGCATTCACGGTCATTCCATGGGCTTTGGAGTATTCATCCATCAGCCATGCCATCTCCCGTGGACCTGTCCCCATGTCTGGAGCAGGGATATCCTTGTCCGGACCGAAAACATCCAGCATCGACAGGGTATAGGCGCGGACGAGCCGCTCAATTTCACCTGCGGACATTTCGCGGGGATTGCATTTAACACCACCTTTACCACCTCCGAAAGGAATATCCACGACAGCACATTTCCAAGTCATCCATGCGGCCAATGCCCTTACCTCATCCAAGTGAACATCTGGAGCAAAGCGGATTCCACCCTTCGCAGGGCCCAAAATATTGGAGTGAATCACACGGATGCCTTCAAATACCTGGATTTTTCCATTGTCCATGGTAATGGGAAGCGATACGATTACTTGTTTGGCGGGATTTTTCAGCACGTTGTAAACCTCATCAGAGAGGCCTAGTTTTTCAGCTGCAAGGTTAAACCTTTCCATCATTGACTCCAAAGGATTTTCTTTGTCCTTAATAGGAGCCGGTTCAATGTAAGCCATATTTGGGGGTCATTTAGTTGATTGAATCAATTACAATACAATATTAATGAGATTTTTAATAGGGTATAGGCATTTTTAAAAGATTTTCAAAAATGCGGCAATAAATGGGGCAGATAATAGCAATCCGTCAAAACGATCCATAAATCCACCGTGCCCAGGCAAGGCCTTTCCGGAATCTTTGATCTCGATGCTGCGCTTAAAAAGCGATTCTATCAGATCTCCATAAGTACCTGCAATGATGATAATTCCTGTGATGACGTACCATTGCCAAGATTCCAGGGAATTGAAATAGTTGGAAAGGATAAAAGCCATCAAAAACGCAGTGGCTGCACCTCCCAAAAAACCCTCCCAGGATTTTTTGGGGGAAACCCTTTCGAACAATTTTGTCTTTCCAAATTTCGTTCCCGCAAAGTAGGCACCGGAGTCACTTGCCCATAAGATCAGAAGCGATCCAATGATGACTTCATAGTGAAACGTCCCATCAACGGCAAAGGCGGATACATTCAGGAGTGAAAAGGGAACGGAGACATAGAAGATGCCCAAAAAGGTGTAGGCGATTCCCGTAAATGGTTTTTTGTCAGATTTCCGATAAAGCTTGATGAAGAAAATCAAGGAGGCCAAGGGGAATATCAGAAAGTAGAATTTATTTCCCAAATGTCCGATTTCAATAAAAAATGAAAGGGTGAAAATCGTCAGGCCTAAGAATGTACCGAAACTCCTCAATGGCAACATGCCATCAAGGCCCGAAAGTTTGTAAAATTCCATCTGGGAAAACCCCAAAAGCAATCCGAAAATAATAAAATACGCCCATTCACTGTAAAGTGAACCGATGATGATGATACTTGCGCCAATCAATGCTGTGATTACCCTTTGGCCAAGATTGCTGTAGTTGTTGATGTTGAACCTTGACCTTAGTTTAAAAGGTGATCTCATGCTGTATGATGTTAATGGCCATAAGTGAATTGTCATTGGGTACCATTACTTCATATTGGCCATGAATTTGGTAGACTGATTCTTTTTTATTGATGATGACTGCATTGATTCCATGTTCCTCCAAGACCCCCTTGACGATCTCAGCCCTCACCGGGGATCCGTTTTCAAATACCTTCTGCCAATTTTTCATTGTCTCTTTGCTGTTGGTTTTTTTCCTTAAAAACTTTGATGCCCAGGATCATGATCAATAAGCCCAGCAGGGCGAAAGATATGGAAACCTGATCCGTTTCCTCGATATCAAAGTTAACTTTACCCAATTTATTTAAATAAACCAAGATAACCGTAAAAGCATTGTTCATTATGTGTGCGGCAATCGGATAAATAAGGCTTCCAGAGTACAGATACAAATATCCGAAAATTGCTCCCAAAAGCATTCTTGGAAAAAAACCATAGAACTGTAAATGGATTGCAGAAAAAATCAAGGCGGTCAGCCAGATGCCAATATGGGCGTTTCCGGTGTACAGATGCAGTTTTGGTTGCAATACGCCGCGAAAGAGAAATTCTTCTCCCAAACCCGCCAATAGGCCAATGACCAACAAGCCCATCAAAAATTCCCCAACATTATCAAAATCCGTCAGGAATTTTGTCATCCCCATGGCCATCTCCTCTTTTTCCTTTAACACTTGCTCCAGACCACTCAGCATTTCCGGGAATTTGACATTGGCATTCCAGTCAATCAAAAGAGCATTGAATAGGACTCCGCCAACCATCACCAAGAGTGTCAATCCCAAACCCGTGAACCTAAAGTTGTAAATTTGTTGTTTCCATTCAATATCGGCTTTGTCCACCCATTTGATAATCACCAAGGCTGCAAGAAAAAAGGCCAATCCGCCGCCTAATCCCTGAGCAAAGAGAAAGGCCATTCGCCCATTGGGGTGTTGACTCTCCCCCGTGAACAGGGAAACCATTTCATCCAAGGGAATGGAAAAAAGGGGATTGATCAGTAAGATTCCAATGCCTTGCATGACGATCATTACCCCAATCGTGATCAAAACAATCACGATTATCGATAAAAGCCAATTACTTCTCGAGGCAATTGTGGATTGTGTTTTATATATCTCCATAATTGCGGTAAATTTACACGAAAATTATAATTCAGTAGTGGTAAAAATAGGAAACTTAGAATTGGGGGAATTTCCCCTGCTGCTTGCGCCGATGGAGGATGTAAGCGATCCTCCCTTCAGAGCCGTTTGTAAGGAGAATGGTGCAGACTTGATGTACACGGAATTTATCAGTTCCGAAGGTCTTATCCGCGATGCGGCAAAAAGCATTCAAAAACTCGATATTTTTGAATATGAACGGCCTGTGGGCATTCAGATTTTTGGAAATGAAATCCAATCCATGCGGGAAGCAGCAGCAATTGTAGAAGCTGCGCGCCCGGATATTCTGGACATCAATTACGGCTGTCCTGTAAATAAAGTGGCCTGTAAAGGCGCTGGAGCTGGAATCCTTTTGGATATCGACAAAATGGTTGCGATGACTGCCGAGATTGTGAAAGCAGTCAATATCCCGGTAACGGTCAAAACCCGCCTGGGATGGTCCCAAGATACCATCAGGATTGTGGAAGTGGCAGAGCGGCTTCAGGATGTTGGCATCCAGGCCATCAGCATCCACGCCAGAACCAGACAACAGATGTACAAGGGTGAGGCCGATTGGTCCTACCTGAATTTGGTGAAAGCAAACCCAAGGCTTCACATTCCTGTTTTTGGCAACGGTGACATTGACAGTCCCGAAAAGGCAAAGGAATATCGGGACAAATACAATGTAGACGGCATGATGATCGGTAGGGCATCCATTGGATATCCCTGGATTTTCAATGAAATCAAGCATTACTTCGCCACCGGAGAAAAATTAGCCGCACCAGATCTGGAGCAGCGCATCCGTGTGACCAAAAAGCATCTTGATTTCTCCGTACAGTGGAAAGGGGAAAAACAGGGAATTTTGGAAATGAGAAGGCATTATACCAACTATTTCAGAGGAATGCCCAATTTCAAGCCATTCCGGGCCGAGATGGTTACGGCAGAAACCTATCAGCATGTTTGTGCCGTTCTCGATCAGGTAGCGGAGGTGTATGCGGATTATGAGTTTTAGGGAATTCCGGTAGGATTCTTTGCCCTACCGGAAAAACCACATTTAGATGCACAAATTATTCTTAAAATCACCCCTTTCATAGACTCAGCTCTATTTGACCGGGTCAACGAACACATGGTCTAACAAATGACAAAAGATTTGCAGCAGGAAAGTGCCCTGAAAGCCTGGGGATTTCTGATCGTATTGGCCTTGATTTGGGGAAGTTCCTTTATTTTGATAAAGAGAGGTCTTGAAATCTTTTCGCCGGGAGAAGTCGGTGCTTTTAGGATTGTGGCGGCGGGAATGGTTTTGATCCCACTCTCTATTCCCAGATTAAAGCAGCTGAACAAAAGGCAAGTCAAAAACCTGATCATCGTTGGACTGGTGGGGAGTTTTATTCCCGCATTTTTGTTTGCAAAAGCCCAAACACAGTTGAGCAGCTCATTGACGGGGGTATTCAATGCCATGACGCCCTTATTTGTGGTGATTATCGGAGCCTTGTTTTTCAAGGCGAGAATAACGTCCAGGAACATGGTGGGCTTGTTGATTGCCTTTGTCGGTGTGGTCATCCTGCTGATGGTAAAGGAAGGAGCGGGTTTTGAGGGTTTTGGATCCATCAATTCCTATGCTTTTTTTGTGCTTTTGGCCTGCGTTTGTTACGGCATCAACCTGAATATCATCAAATACCGATTTGTTGCATTGAAACCTGTGGCGATTACGGCCATTTCATTGCTGATGGTCTTGCCAGCTGCCTTGATTTACTTGTTCGCTTTCACCCAATTTTCATTCAAATTGGTGCATGTGGAAGGCGCTTGGACGGCAGCTTCTTACATCATGCTTCTCGGGATACTGGGGACGGCCATTGCGCTGATTCTTTTCAATGTGATGGTAAAGGTCGCTACACCGGTTTTTGCCAGTTCTGTGACTTACCTGATCCCTATCGTCGCCATATTCTGGGGCTTATTGGACGGAGAAGTGCTTCTGCTTGGCCATTATTTTGGAATTGCAGCCGTGATTGTCGGGGTTTGGGTGGGGAACAAAAGGTAAGGACAAAAGGAAAAATTCATTTGAAGCCTTCCTTTTTTTTGGTTTTTTCGATGAATAAATGTGCAGCTCCGACATCTTTTTTTGAAGAACTCATAAAAAAACAATAGCTACGGAAACGAATTTCAATCAGTAATAAAAAATTAGGATTAAGTATTTGACTATCAATACTATAAAATCAAAATAAGTTAAAATCCCCAACTGTTTTTGGCAATTATATTCTTTTTAAAAGTGATCAAACTAAGCCGATTCCAAAGGAAGAAAAAGCCAATGGCCATATGGGGTTAATTTGATTCTTGGTGTTTTTTGAGTTCTTTTTTACTCATTTCTTTGGTGACCATTGCTCCTGGATGTACGGCGGTGATTTTTGTGCCCGTTTCTGTGACTATGGAACCAAGGCTTTCATCATAGAATTTGGTCTGGATCGTTTTCATTGTCAATCCCTCATTATTCTTTTCCAGCCTGGTTTGGATCATTCTAACATGTCTTCCGGATTCATATTTCTCTCCTGAGGATTCTGCCAAAACATCACCGGGAAATACCGTTTCTCCAATTTTTACCTTGACAGAACCTGCCTTAAGCACCACAAGTTTGGTAAAGGTACCGTCCTCATGGTAGAGTTCGATGAAGTTGTCCAAAGCACTGAAGGTGTAGCTTGTGCCTTTCAGTTCCTCATCCTCCTTTATTTGACTCACGACGCCTTTTCTTGGCGCGCAAATCAATGTAGGTGACTCAAAATGAATGGAAATCCCAACATAACTTTCGTTGGTTTTTTCAAATTTTAAGCTGTTTTCCAAATGGGTCATGTTGTAAACGGTCACTTCCACTCCCTTGTCCACGGGGAGAAGGGAAGGGATTTCTTCCTTGTTTTTGGCGAGAAAATTCCCTTTGTAGATGGTGGTGGCAAATTTAACGGTGGTACTTTGATTTGGATCCTGTTTTCTAAGCTTGGCGACTTGACTTCTTCCCGGGCTGGCAACTGCAAAGGAAGCCATCCCCGAGGAAGGGATCAGGTTTGTCAGGGATTTGAATTCAATTTTCAGCGAATAGGGAATCACATCGGGATTTTCTGCGTAGATCAACACATTGCCATCCTTATCATATTCGGATGTTGTATTCACTTGGGAAAAGGCGGAAAAGCTAAAGATGACCGAAAACAGGGGGATTAGAAAAAAACGCATGACCGAAAGAGTTTTGATTTTAACTTTAAATTAAGGCCATCTTTTTGAAACACAAAAACAATTTGACTAATTTATTATTTATTGGTGCAAAAAAAATTAAAACCATTACTCGTTAAGGCTATTTCTCCATGCAAAAGCCAGCATGGGCAATTGTTGGTAACTGTTGACTCCCGCTTTTACCCCCTGTGCTTTTAGGAAAATATCATTGGATTTTCTGCTGATTTCCAATGAAATGGGCTTATACTGTTGTCCCGTTTCATTTATTGAGACCAAATCATTTCGGATGCCTCTTGGAAGCGTTTTGTAAAAATGCGTATACAATTCCTTGGACATTCTGTAGAGGTCGTTCATCTGATACCGAAGGAGTCTCAGCTGCCCCGAATACTGCAACAAGGGGTGATCGCTATTGGAGCAAATGACCCAGCCTATAAAATTGGCTTCTCCCTCGTCCGTTACACCATAGCTGTGCGCCATTTCGTGGGCGATGGTGAAGGGTTTTTCCAGGGGATGCAAGGAGGGGTCGATATAGCTTTCTCCGGTAAAGGGGAAATAAATTCCCAGAATTCCCATTCTCCGCATAAAACCAGCTGGATAAAATTGTTTCGTTCTGGGTTCACCCGTAAAATTCAATCCCAAAAGGAACATGTTTTCGCGCATGTTTGCCCGAACCAATTTTTCAAGGTCATCGTATTCCATGGTCTGTCCAATCGGCACGGTATCTTCTTCGATATTGTAGCGGAGCTGGTTGAGGATATTCCTGGTCAGTTCAATTTCTCTGATCAGCTGTTCCTCATTGAGCGGAACCGGTTTCATCCCGATTTGCTGAAAGATCGGTATCCTTTGGTAATTGTATCCCCAAAGCACCAAAAAGAAAAAAACCAAAGCCCCAAGATAATTGAAGAGGGAACGGATGGAATGTCCCAACTTGTTTTTCCAACCTTGCTTTTTTCTGAAATGATAAATGAAAATCCCAAAAAAAATGAAAATGGAGGCAACGAATAGATACACTGTGGCAAAAGGAAGCTGGGAGATGGTTTTGTCAATCAGGTTTCTGACGCCCGGAAAAATGGTCCTTGAGTAGATTGCCTCTGTTTTTATGGGGTTTTGAACAGTTAAATACCGAATCAACAGACTGATCAGCCCCAAGAGGGTCCATGTCCAATTCCCTTTGAGCATTGTGGTGGTGAGGGTTTATTTGAGGTTTGAGAAATCAAAAGGATGCTATCCTAAAGGTTACCGTTGTTAACCCTTACGTCACAAACGTCTCCAGGTTCCCAATAAGGATTGAGAATCTGGAAACTTGTGTTTAGGTGTCGTATTTTTTGTGAAGAAACGGAGGATTACACTCCTTCGGCCACCACTTCCTTAACTTCAGGGAGCATGCGGGTCAGAAGATTTTGGATGCCGGCTTTGAGGGTGACGGTACTTGAAGGGCAACCTGAGCACGACCCTTGTAATAGTACCTTAACCACGCCTTCGTGAAAACTGTGGAAGACAATCGCACCACCATCCTGCTCGACGGCAGGTCTGATGTATTCATCCAATATTCCTTTGATTTTTTTCACGACTTCAGAGTCGTTTTCATCGAACAACGGATCTTTTTCAAAGTTTATTTGTACGGCAGGTTTTCCAGACTCCAGATAATTTTTGATATGGCCACGGACGATGTCTTGGATTTCTATCCAATCTACCTCAGTGTTTTTGGTTACTGTTACAAAGTTCGAAGCAATAAAGACACGCTCCACTGCGTCGAAATTAAACAATTCATTTGCCAAGGGCGAGTTTTCAGTGCTTTCCTGATCAGGAAAGTCAAAGCTTACGCCATCGTCAGCCAACATAAAATTCACCACAAACTTCAGTGAGTTTGGGTTTGGGTTGGCTTCCATATATATATGAACGGGTTTCTTTTGAGCTTGCAACATGGTAAGATTGAGTTTGAATTGTGATTCGTAATTTTAGTAACAGCATTCGGGGTGATAAGTTCCAGAAACCATCAATTTTGCCACTTTGGTTTGAGGATTTGAAAAAGGTAACTGAGGGTAAATTCCAGATTGGTTGAATTCATGTCAAAAATCCTGTTTTGACTTTCTGGTCGTCCAAATTCATAAGAGAATCTCAAATCTGCCGCCACCGTACTTTTCCCAAACAGATTGGACAATCCAACTCCCGCCGTAAGGCCATACATAAAATTCTTGGGGGCATCCCCAGCTCCGCCATAAGTGGGCAACAAGCCATTCCCTTCATATTCTCTCTTTAGGTCAGTTGCATTCATCAGAAAACCGAAGTGTGGACCAAGCTTGACATGAAATTTGCCCCTGTTTCCAAAATAAAAGTTCGATAAAAAAGGAATTTTAAGGTATTCCAAAGAGGTTTGGTTGACTCTTTCCAAGGTGTCTCTTTGGGTATAGCCGAGTTTGATAAACTGGAATTCCAGGCTCGCACCCGCATTTTTTGCCAAATACTGTTCGATGACAAACGAAAAAGTGGGGGCTTTGATTCCTCCGACTCGGTCTGCCCGTCTACCGACCTCCGCCCGGTAGGTGAGGGTGGAGGTGGAAAAACCACCCCTAATCCCAATGTTTGTTTGGGCTTGAATGGTTTCCGTCAGAATCAAACCAAGAGAAAAAAGGCAAACCAGTATTTTCCATTTCATGCCCAAAAATAAGAAATGATTTACCAAGCCATACACTTTGACGATAAATCATTGATTTAATCTTGGTTTTCCATCGTACAAAAATGGAGGTTGAGGGCTGTTTTTTAAAAGATTTAAGTTGAAGAGGTTTAACCCGTTTTATGCATTGGCTATTTTCTTCCATCTTATAATTGAATAATAATCATTTAGGTGTTTGCTTTTATTGACTTCAGCCTATCGATATTGCCCCTCATTCTTTAAATAGGCTGATTTTCTTGCAGTTTCAGCTCCGCTTTAAGAGACCTGATGTGCCTATTTCAGATTAAAAAAAATCACAGCAACGTTTGGGTTGCTGTGATTTTTTGAACTTTGTAGGAGGACTTTCCCTCCTTTTATTTGGAGAAAGGATTTAGGATGGAATTGGAAGAGTACTTATTTTTTCTTCTTGCCCGTCTTGATATCATCAATATCTTCCCTGTCCTTCAGTTTCTTATCTTCCACGTTTTTGTTAAGGAACTCATTGAGCTTGTCGATGGGAAAACTGCTGGAAATTTCACCGAATGAATTGATGTTCATCTTGAACCCTTCAAGATCACTGTGGACTTTGGGGTTTTCTTCCTTTTTTGATTTCTTGGCCATGGTCATTGCGGTTGTTTCTCTCGGATGAATTGGACAGACTTAGATTAGTTTACAAGAATCTAAAGGTCCAAATCCAACGAAGAGATGGTTTTTATGAATTTACTTTCAAGGTTTCTAACGCAAAAGAGATCCTTTTGATTAATTCTTCTTTCCCAATGATGTTGAAAACAGGCATCAATTCAGGTCCCGCTCCAACACCGGTTACTGCGAGTCGAATCGCTTGCATGATTTTGCCGAGTTTTATACCATTTTCTTCCGAAGCGGCTTCCAGTAGTGATTTTGCGTTCTCAGGGGTGAACTCACCCGAAAATTGCAAAAGCTTTTCTCTGTACGTCCCCAAAACTGTTTCGGTATCTGTATTCCACTTTTTTGAGGCGATGTCTTGGTCGAATTGACTTGGCGCAATCAGCATAAACCGACCTTCTTTCCAAAGGTCAGCAGGGAAAGTTGCACGCTCTTTGACGACATGGGCGATTTGGGCAGCCTTGCTTGCCTCCACGGTCAATCCTTCTTTTTCTACATCAGCAATCAGATATGCCGCCAATTCCTCGTCCGTTTTGGCTCTCAGATATTGCTCATTGAACCATTTGGCCTTGTTGATGTCGAATTTGGTGCCTGATTTCCCAATCCGCTCGACTGAAAATGCCTCTACCAATTCCTCCAAAGTGAATAACTCACGATGGTCCCCAGGATTCCAACCCAAAAACGAAAGGAAATTCAAAAATGCATCTGGCAGATATCCAGCTTCCCTAAAACCTGCAACAATATCACCGGTGTTTGGATCTGACCAGTCCAAGGGGAAAATAGGAAAACCGTGTTTTTCGGCATCTCTTTTGGAGAGTTTACCATTTCCATCGGGTTTCAACAACAACGGCAAATGGGCAAACTGAGGCATGGTATCTTCCCATCCAAAGTACTTGTAAAGCAAGACGTGTAAAGGTGCCGAAGGCAGCCATTCTTCTCCACGGATCACATGCGTGATTTTCATAAGATGATCGTCCACGATATTGGCCAAGTGGTAAGTGGGCATGCCGTCTGATTTCATCAGAACCTTGTCATCCAGTGAATTGGAATGAACCAAAACCCATCCACGAATCATGTCATTCAGTCTTACTTCTTCTTTTCTAGGTATTTTGACGCGGATCACGTAAGGTTCTCCAGAGGCCAATCTTTCCTTTACCTCATCCTCGGGAAGGGTTAGGGAGTTTTTCATCTGGGTTCTTGTGATGGAATTGTACTGCGGAGACACAACGCGCGCTGCCGTCAACCTTTCCCTCATGGCATCTAATTCATCGGGCGTATCGAAGGCGTAGTATGCGTGGCCTTTTTCGATCAGATCCATCGCATATTGCATGTACATCGGCTTCCGCTCAGACTGCCTGTAAGGCCCGCAATCTCCCGGATTCCAAGGGCTTTCATCAGGTGCGATTCCCAACCAATTCAAGGATTCCTTGATGTATTCTTCGGCACCTGGAACAAAACGGTTTTGGTCTGTATCCTCGATTCTTAATAAAAATTTTCCGCCCATTTTTCGGGCAAAAAGATAATTGTAAAGGGCGGTTCTAACCCCTCCTATATGTAAAGCTCCCGTCGGGGAGGGTGCAAATCTAACGCGTACTTCTTTATTCATGGTATTGATTTATGCTTTGTACAACACGGGAATTTCCCACTTGTTTTGGTTGTCCTGAATCAATTCAGACTGCAAAGATAGGAAAAGATAAGGATTGGTCTAAACAAAAAGGGCAAGCGCTTTGGATTGCCTGCTGCGTTCATTTATTTATGGGATGCTTTTGTTGGTTTCGCTTTCCAAATAATCAAAAATCAATTGAATTCTTAAGGACCCAGCACAAATTTTCAAAAGAAAATCCACCCCATTAGCATGTTCCCCATCACTGAAGATTCTTTCAAAATATTGTCGAGAAAAGCTATCGTTTGTGGTTCAACCCGAAATATGCAATAGGTTTCGTAATGGGGTTTGAAGCGATAAAAAAATCAGGTATAGGCCAGATAGGGTGAAGATAAAAAACAGCAAACAAAACTCACTCACTGATTATTTGGGTTTTTTAGGCTGGAATTAAATGAATAACGCATAAAACGGGTTCAATCAAGTCTTTCATACCAAAAAACAAGACTTAAAATCAAAAAAAAGGAACCGTTTCCAGTTCCTTTTTTTTGATTGATTTTAAGATTAGGCTTTTCTGCTTCTGATCTTTTCTTTGATCTTGGCAGCTTTTCCTTGACGTCCTCTCAAGTAGAACAATCTTGCTCTTCTCACCTTACCTTCTCTCAGCAATTCGATTTTCTCGATGCTTGGACCCAGGATAGGGAAAATTCTTTCTACACCCACACCATTGGATATTTTCCTTACTGTGAAGGTTTCACCATTGGAATTGATGTTTCTCCTCTGGATCACTGTACCCTGGAATTGCTGGATACGGTCTTTGTTTCCTTCGGTGATTCTCACGTGAACATTGATGGTGTCCCCCGCTTTGAATGTTGGGAATTTGGCTCTCACCTCTTTATATTCCGCTTCTACAAATTTAAGTAGTTCGCTCATAGCTGTATATTTTATGTGCTTGTAGCAATCACGCCTCAGCGCAATTTTTTGTGAATTCTATAATTTTAAGCTCTTATTACTATCGCCTTTGGAAATCCTACCCTTCCAATAAGTCGGGTCTTCTTTCCTTGGTCCGGCGAACCGATGCCTCAAATCTCCATTGCTCTATTTGGGCTTGATGTCCTGATAGCAAGACCTCCGGTACCGCCATACCTTCGTAATCGGCAGGTCTGGTGTAAACCGGTGGCGCCAAAAGTCCGTCTTGAAAGGAGTCTGTCAATGCCGAAGTTTCGTCATTGAGCACGCCCGGTATCAACCGGATAATGGCATCCGTTACCACTGCCGCAGCGAGTTCTCCGCCCGAAAGGACATAATCACCGATGCTGATTTCTTTGGTAATGAATTTTTGCCTGACCCTTTCATCCACGCCTTTGTAATGACCGCAGAGGATAATCATATTGCCTTTGAGCGACAATGCGTTGGCCATTTTCTGATCGAATGTTTGACCATCCGGGGTCATATAAATGACTTCTTCATAATCCCTTTCGCTTTTGAGTGCTTCTATACACTTTGCGATAGGTTCTATCGACATGACCATTCCTGCGCCGCCACCAAAAGCATAGTCGTCGACTTGCTTCTGCTTGCCACTGGCATAATCCCTTAAGTTGTGGACCCTGACCATGGCCAATCCCTTGTCTTCGGCTCTTTTCAGAATCGAGTGGGCAAAAGGACCTTCCAACAATCCGGGTACTACTGTGATGATGTCAATGCGCATGGATCAATCTTCCAAATAAATGTCAAGCAATCCATCGGGTAGTGAGCAGTAAACTTTTTTAGCTGCTTTGTCGACTTTTTGAATAATGCCGTCCTGAATCGGAATCAGCACTTCTTTTCCTTTGTGTTCGACACCCAATAGATCCTGGGTTTGTAGGTCATATATGACCTTTATATCCCCGATCCTTCCAAGGTTTTCATCCAAAACCTCATATCCGATCAGTTCGTGGAAGTAATACTGGTCTTCTTCAAGTTTGGGCAACTCAGATAGCGGAAGGTACATTGCCGATCCTACCAGGGGAGTTGCTTCGTCTATGGAATTGAAATCTTCAAATTTCGCCAAAACCTTATTTCCGGGTTGTAAGACAAAATGTTCAAGAAACATGGGGACCAATCTGGATTTCTGTTCGATGAAGACATGCTCGAGGTCTTGGTAGTTCTCGGGAAAATCCACATCTAACACTCCTGTCACTTCTCCACGAAGACCATGAACTTTTGAAATGTAGCCCAATTGGAAACAATCTTCTTTGTTCATGGTGGGGTTATCTATTATGCTTTAGACTCTTCTCCTTCAGCAGATGCTTCAGGTGCATCAGCTTCTGGTTCTGCTGCAGGAGCTTCTTCAGCAGGAACTTCAGCAACAGTAGGCTCAACAACAGGTGCTTTTGCAGCTTCGATTGCAGCTTTTGCGGCGGCAGCTTCAGCTTCAGCAGCAGCTACAACAGCCTTTGCTTCATCTTCCCTTGATTTGATGACATCCAAACGCGCTTGGTTCTTAGCAGTTTCTGCCTCGAATGCGGTCTGACGTGCTTCGTCTTTTGCTTTGGTTAATTTCTCTACCTTACCTGCGATGACAGTTTCTTTGCCTTCTGCCCACACTTGGAATTTCTCATCCGCCTGCTCTTGGGTGATTGCGCCTTTCAAGACACCAATCTGAAGGTGTTTCTTAAGCATCACGCCTCTGTAAGAAAGCATTGCTTTTACTGTATCTGTTGGTTGTGCACCATTCAACAACCATTTAAGAGCGCGCTCATTGTTGATGTTGATGGATGCTGGGTCAGAATTCGGGTTATAAGTACCGATTTTTTCAATAAAGCGTCCATCACGTGGAGCTCTTGCATCAGCTACTACTACGTCGTAAATGGCTAATTTTTTTCTGCCTCTACGCGCTAATCTGATTTTTACTGCCATATATTGTTGATTTTTAATGAATTGATGGATCTCGTCCATCCTATTTTTTGGACTGCAAAGATATGATTTTTTGATTGAAAAGAACAACTTCCATAATAATATTTGCACTTTAACAGATATATGACTTAAATTGCATCGTTTTTAGAAAGGAAAATCGTTTTGATCTCTTTTTCACAAACATTCTGGCCTCGTAGTTCAATGGATAGAATAGAAGTTTCCTAAACTTTAGATCTAGGTTCGATTCCTAGCGAGGCCACCAAAAACAGGTTATTAAACCATCTAAAGGGGACGATTGGTCCCCTTTTTTTATGCCTTATTAATATTCGTCTTCCTTCAAGTGAAGGATTTTTGGATGGACTGCAATGCCGGCTCTATATTATTGGAAAAATTCCGGGGTTCATGTCTGAAAGACATTGAAAACCAGTTCCCTCCAGTTCAATCGGGCAAACGGACTGGATGCCTTTTTGAGTGGCTGCAGGTGAATGGGATTTATCCGTTTTTTCAGAGAAACCCCATCCGAATCAACCCCGAAAAATGATTTGATTTATCCGACAATCCTGTTTGAAAATGGTTTTGAGAGTTTAAACTGTTCATGGTCTGTGACCTACCAAGTCCGATTTTTTTGCTGTTTTTTTTGTCAAAGGGAATCATTAACTTGGTACAAATTCTACCGGTATGTCAAAAGAAAAAACAGTTAAGAAGGCAGAGAAAAAAAAGCCTGAAAAAAATCTGAAAGAAAAAAGAGCAGAGAAAAAAGAGAAAAAAGATGGTAAAAAACGCGCTGGTTAATCAACCTTGCGATTGTTTTTTTATTCCTATTAATTAAGAAAGCCCTCCTCCTTTTTTGGACGGGGGCTTTCTTTATTGAATCCGAAAGATGTATTCCGTTTCCTAATGGGAGTGGAAACAGCTAGAAAATCAGACAATTTTGGGAATAACGGATATTCCCGATTTGTTGTCGTCAAAAATTGTAAACAAGGACTGATTACTCAAGAAATTTCAGGCCGCAATAGAATTGGGAATGCTGACACGGGCTGAATTGACTTGGATAAATTCACTTCCGAAGTTTCCGGATTGCTCCTCATTCTTTCCATGCATTTTTCAAAAAACCCAGCCAGTTGCCATGCATGACTTTTTTGAGGTCGGTTGGACTGTAACCTCTTTTTGTCAAAAGATTCGGAATTTTTTGGAAATCCCCTATGGTCTCGAGATCATAGGGGCATTGTTCCCGGCCAAAGGCACCGTCCAAATCCGAACCGATTCCGATATGATTGGCATTTCCGGCCAGCTGACAGATGTGATCCATATGGTCGATCATCTTCTCAAGATTACAATCCATTTCCTTTGGGTTTGATTTCCCCCTTTCCCAATTGGGGACCATCATCCAAGCATCCAAAGCCCCTCCGATCACGGCTCCCCTTTCGATCAATGCCTTGAGCTGATCATCGCTGAATTGCCTGTTGTGGTTCACCAGTGCCCGGCAGTTGTTATGGCTTGCCCAGACGGGACCGTTATAATTGGCCAGGGCTTCCCAAAAACTATCGTCACAGAGATGTGTGGCGTCCAAAATGATGTTGAGCCTTTCCATTTCTTTCAAAAGTTCTTTTCCATTCGGGCCCAAACCGCCCGTGGCATCTGTCCCATTTGCATACCTTCCAGGACCGTAATGGGCGGGACCCAAAGCACGAAGTCCGTTTTCGTACGCCTTCTCCAGGTAACTGAGGTTCACGATCGAGTCCGCACCTTCCAAGGAAAGGATGTACCCGATGGGTTTGTAGCTCCAAGGCAACTCAAACAGCCAGAGGTGGAGATGCTTTTCCAGGCTTTCAAGGTCATTTATCTGGACCATTTCCCCAGCATCTTCCATGGCTTTGTACCAGGCCAGTTGTCCTTGCGTCTGCGCCCAAGCCTGCTCTGGGGAATGCCATCCCGGGAGGGGATTTCCTTCTGACACAAAGCGGGCGATTTGGGTCGCCACCACCAAGCCAACTTCCCCTTTTCTCAATTCCGGAATACAAACGGTGGCCTTTCCACGGTCTGGTTTATCTACCATCCCATTTTCCCTCCGGTTGATCTCCGAAAGTGGTTTTCTCAAATCCCTGTTCCATTCGAGGGCATTCATGCTTAAATCAAGATGAGCGTCTATGGTGAACATGTTTGGAGTGTTTTTTTTTTTGTTAAATTTCCCCTGCCAGAGCAAGGAGTTTTCTTTTTTATGTATATCCGCAAAACGCCAGTAGAAGCCAAAAATCTTAATTGGAGGATTCTTCTTTCTTCCAGCTTCTGTCTTCCAATCCTTTTCTTAGAAAATATATTTTACTGGCCAACAGCGGTTGATCCTATCTCTTTTCATTGCTCCAGCTCAAACATGGCCTCTATTTCGACGGGAATATTGTCGGGAAGTGAGCCAAAGCCAACGGCGCTTCTGACCCCGATACCATTTTCCTCTCCCCAAACACTGGCAAACAATTCGCTGCAGCCGTTGATGACATAAGGATGTTTTTCGAAATCCGATGTGCAATTGACCATTCCGAGTACTTTTATTACTCGTTTCACTTTGTTTAGGCTGCCCAGATTCGCTTTTATCGTGGACAACATGGCCAAACCAACCTGCCGTGCGGCGGTTTTGCCGGCTTGAATGTCCAAATCCTCTCCGATTCTACCGATAATCAAAGTGCCATCCTCTTGAACAGTTCCATGTCCGGACAGATAAAGGTATTTGCCATCTATCAGGCAAGGCTTATAAACCCCAAGCGGTTTGGGTGGAGGGGGCAATATTAGGCCCAAAGCCTCAAAATTTTCTTCTGCTGTTTTCATCTTGTTTGTGTAAAAATTTTCACTTGAATGATCAAATTCCTTTTTTTCTGATGCAATTTAAATAATTAGATCCAAAAGCATGACGCCACCAAGCCCTACAACGGCCACAATGGTTTCCATCAAGGACCAGGACTTCAGGGTGTCTTTGATGCTGACATTGAAATATTCCTTGAACATCCAAAATCCAGCATCATTGAAATGGGAAAACATCAGGCTTCCCGCTCCGATGGACAGTACCAACAGATTCGGGTCCACCACACCTCCCGATACCAATGGCGCGATGATACCTGCGGTCGTCAATCCCGCTACGGTTGCTGAGCCTACGCAAACCCGGATGATGGCCGTGATCGTCCAAGCCAAAACCAAGGGATGAACATCCCATCCTTGAAGTCCGTCTGCAATGGTTTGGCTGACGCCACTGTCCATCAATACTTGTTTGAGCGCGCCTGCTCCAGCAATGATCAAAAGGATCATGGATATATCTTTGACCGAAACCACATACAGGTCCATCAATGTATTGATGGAAAAATTCATTCTTAGGCCCAAGGTATAAGTGGCCAACAGAAGGGAAATCAGCATCACCATCCCTGGGTCGCCAACAAATAAGATGTAGTGGTAAATGCTGCTGGTTTCAGGAATCTGAAAGGCCAAAACCGTTGTTCCGATCAACAGTGCAACAGGAAAGAGCGCCGAGAAAAAACTGTTGAAATTTCCGGGGAGTTCCTCTTCTCTTTTTGGTTTGGCCTGGAAAGTTTCCAAGGGAGAGGATTTGATGTTTTTGAGAAAACGTGCAAACAAAGGGCCTGCAATGATGATGGTGGGAATAACGATGATCAATCCATACACCAGAGTGAGTCCCATATTGGCTCCGAATTGGGCAACCAATGCCGCCGGAGAGGGGTGCGGGGGCAAAAAACCATGCGTTACGGACAATGCGGCCAGCAATGGCATTCCAACATACACCGCTGGCAATTTGTATTGGTAGGAAACTGTGAAAACCAAGGGGACCAGCAACACAAATCCTACATTGTAAAAAAGGGGAATTCCGACCACCAATCCAGTGACCATCATTGCCCAATGGACATTTTTCACGCCAAAAATGGCCATCAAAGTGTCTGAGATTCTCTGGGCGGCACCACTTTCCGCAACCAATTTTCCCAGCATGGCGCCCATGGTGATCACGATGACCAAATCCCCCAAAAGGCTGCCCATCCCCATTTGCACAGATTTGGCTATTTTTTCTGGTGGGATTCCCAAGAGGAAGCCTGCAAGGATGGAGGAGATCAAAAAGGCAAGAAAAGGGTTGAGTTTTACCCAGGTAATTAAAAGAATAAGCACCAGGATGCTAAGGAGTACAAATAAAATGGTCATAGGTAGGTTTGGGTTTGAGGTTTTAAGTTAAAAAAATATTTAAGAACCGCTCAACATGCCCATTGATATATTTGATGAATGGTAAAATTTCCCTGCCGTCAATCTTTAAGCAAGCGGAGGTATTGATGATTTTCCCTGTCCACAAAGGAGATGAAATACAATCCGGGCTTCAGGCCTTCCAATTCTTTTTCAAGGGATAATTTATCCAGTAAATCATGGTAGAGGATCACTCCCTGTGGGTTATGGATTTGGACAATTGTGGTTTTGGGCTCAAAAAATTCGGATAGAACTATCGATACCCGACCTGAAGAATAGGGATTTGGCCAGATCTTAACCCCGCTGATGCGATCCGGATTTTGAGAATTGATCATGCGGAAGACCTTGCTCAATGTTGATTTTCCATCTTTGTCGACTTGCTCTATTTTGAAATAAACCGGTTGTGCGCCATAAAAATCATGGTGTTCAAATTCATAATGTTGAACAATATCACTGTCTCCCCAGCTTGGAACCTCTCCAATCGATTTGAAGGATGCTACATTTCCCAAAGACTGAAGGATTTTGAATTTGTGGTTGTTCGTTTCTTTTGCAGTAGACCAGTTGACCTTAGCCCCTGCGGCAATTCTTTTCGCGGAGGTTTCCAGCCAGGTGACTGGAAGGATACTCATGATCCTAAAGCTGCCCACAGTTAAGGTTTGATTGTTCAATTCCCCAAAAGTGAGTTGCCTTCTGGCCCACAGTTTATCGGGATCCAAGCCGGGAAGGTGCGTTCCTGGAGCAGCTTGTCCCAGACTTACAATCCTGAGATCATCGACATCGTCCACGATGAGATTTTTAGCGGAAATTCTTAGCTCCAAATCATCTGTACCTGCATTTAGTCCAGAAAACTCAAAAAAACTGTACAATTGATACAAAATCGGAGTACCATCCGAATCATTGAACGAAGGGTCCCAGTCTGCTCCTGGGAATTCCAAAAACCGGATGGATAGATTCCCTCCGGGAGAATTTCCCAAAAGCCGGACTTCTCGAATGCCTCCCTGATAAAAATCCTCGAAGGGGAAAGCAGCGTTTGACCCATTCAATCCCATTGGTATCTGGTTGTAAACCAATTGGCTTAGATTCAGCCAGCTTCCGCCTTGATAGGTATAAAAACCATTTCCGCTGGTGTTGAGAAAGAGCCTGTTTCCTCCAAAATCGACCCTCCCGTTTTTCATAAGGAAATTCGATTTTATTCTGAGGTTATTGTTTGTCAAAAGGGTTCCGGAAGGCTTGTTGACTTCAATTTGGTGGAGGTCCATTTCAAGATTGATGATTTGTTGCGCTCCTGCGCCTTCAAATCGTAGGAATGTGGGACGATCCAATACGGCGCCACCGTTAAGATAAACAAAATTTCCTCTGAGGAAAATGGAATCATTCAGTGTTTTGGTGGCCGCATTCTCGAAAAACAAGTTCTGGTAGGTTTTGAAACGTCCTGATGTGGCCATAGTTGAGCGGAGCATTTGTTGGTTGCCGGTGTTTGAGCTGTAATACACACTTCCCTCCATGATAAAATTGGCCACATCCATGGTGGGGATATTTCCAGATAAAATTAGATTTCCCGTCGGCTTGAGGTGAAAAAGTGCTCCTGGAATGGACTCGGATCTTCGGATGATCGCAGACAGAGGCGCCGAACATGCAGAAATCAAGGTAGCCAAAGGCTCTATAATCAAATCTCCATAGGGATTGCTGCCATTGAAAATTGCCTGCGTATTGAAAGAAAAAGTGGAACAAGCGGGGATGCCCATCGTGTTGACGGTTTGGATCACCGTTCCGGATTGGATGATGAAGCGGTTTGCCTTAAATGCAGAATTGACAATCAAGGTTTCACCAAAATCCGGTTCAAAAACCACCGTGAATCGGCTGTTTGTGGTATTGGCACTCCAGGAAATCCGATCTACCACCGTTCTGGAAATCCCTTTGAAAACGATTTTCCCTGTTTCCGGGTAAATCCAATCTGTTGTGGCATTGGTCACGCTGTTGATTATAAATATTCCCGCGGTTTTATCCATACCCCTCAATGCACCGTAAACCTGAAGCTCAAAATTCTGGAGATTGAGTTTTCTTCCGGGGCTGGCAGCACTGAAGAGATAAACATTTTTGGCTTCTTCATTTTGCATCAGCCGGACTTCGTTGCCTTGATCAATGAAAATATTGTTGTTTCTGTCTGGTTTGAGGAGGGTGGGAATCCAAGCCGCCCCATTCCAAGTTTCCCAAATGGCGGGGTTTTGAAAGTTGCCGGAGGAAATGGTCCTGTAATCGTTGGTTTCCAATGCAATTTGTGCACAAAGCCTTGGACAGAATAAAAGGATTTGTAGGAGATTTAAGGAGAATATCCAGTAAATTCGCCACAAATTGTGAAATCTAAGCTTATGTTGGAGTTTGCAAAAAGTCATGCTTAAAAAATTAGGACCAGAATAAATCTATACATATGCCCCCTTATTTGAAAAAACTGTTGCTGATTTATTCGTTTATTTATTCGACTATTTTCATTGCCTCAGCGCAAGACTATCAGATCAGCCTGCTGACCTGTGATCCGGGAGAGGAATTGTACTCTGCCTTTGGCCACAGCGCTGTACGGGTTTTGGATAGGGAGACCGGACAGGATTTGGTTTTCAACTATGGGACTTTTGACTTCAATACCCCCTTTTTCTACGTGAAATTCACCCAAAGAACACTCGATTATATCTTGAGTGTGACCACCTACGAAAGGTTTTTAATGGAGTACCATTACAATGAAAGAGATGTCAGGGAGCAAATCCTGGACTTGAATCCTACCCAATCCGCAGATATGGTCCGTTTTTTACAGATCAACCAGCTTCCCGAAAACCGGGCTTACCGTTATGATTTCTTCTATGACAATTGCTCCACAAGGATAAGGGACATGATGGAATCGGTGCTGGGAAAAAGCTTGAAATGGAACGATGATCCCGCAGCAGAGGAGAAAACCTACCGGAACCTGATCGATGAATATGTTTATGCTATGCCTTGGGCGGATTTTGGGATTGACCTTGCCTTGGGTTCGGTCATAGACCGAAAAGCCTCAGAATGGCAAAAACAGTTCTTGCCGGATTATGTCGAAGCGGCATTTGCCACGGCTACGATAGAAGGGGATGGGCCAACCCGTCCTTTGGTCAAAGAAGAGCGAACAATCCTTGAATTTGCGGATGGAGAAGGGGACGGTTCTTTATTCAATCCCTATCTGCTATTTTGGTTAGTGGCCATCGTTTTTCTTTTGATTACTTATTTTGGATACAAAAAGCAACGCCTCCTGATTGGGTTTGACGTCACGCTTTTTGCGGTGTTGGGCGTCCTGGGTTTGGTTATTGTCATGCTTTGGTTTTTCACTTTCCATTCCCAAACCAAATACAACTGGAATATCCTCTGGGCATTTCCTCCTCACCTAGTCTTGGTATATGGCCTTCTTCAAGCCAAACCCGCAGTTTGGGTGAGAAAGTACCTGATGTTTGCCTTGATCATGGCCGATGCCGCCATTGTCTTTTGGATACTCGGCTGGCAATCTTTCCACCCGAGTATAGTGCCTTTATTGTTGGTCCTCATTCTCAGAACCAACTTCCTTTATTACAACCTGGACAAGTTCAAAAAGATCAGGGCAGGTAATTAAAGGAAGTTCGGAAAACTATTTGAGGGGTATTCTCTGTTTACTCTAAAATACAATACATCCTTATGGACTTCAGATTAGTTTCAGAATTCAAACCAACCGGAGATCAGCCCGTTGCCATCGAACAACTTGTCGAGGGTGTCAACAGGGGTGATGCCAGCCAAGTGCTGCTGGGGGTGACGGGTTCGGGCAAGACGTTCACCGTCGCCAATGTGATCCAACAGACCGGAAAGCCCACTTTGGTCCTGAGCCATAACAAGACCCTTGCCGCCCAACTTTACGGTGAATTCAAGCAGTTTTTCCCAGACAATGCCGTTGAGTATTTCATCTCTTATTATGACTATTATCAGCCGGAGGCCTTTATTCCCTCCAGCGGTACCTATATAGAAAAAGACCTTTCCATCAACGAGGAAATAGAGAAATTGAGGTTGAGCGCCACGTCTTCCCTGCTTTCGGGCAGAAGGGACGTGATCGTCGTGGCTTCGGTTTCCTGCATCTACGGCATCGGAAATCCCGATGAGTTTGGGAAAAACATCATCAAGCTACAGGAAGGGGATCGCATTCCCCGCAACCAGCTTTTGTTCAAGTTGGTGGACATTCTTTACAGTCGGGTCAATCAAGACCTTACCCACGGTACCTTCCGGGTAAAAGGGGACACGGTGGATGTTTTTGTAGCCTACGCGGACTTTGGGTACAGGATTTATTTTTGGGGCGATGAGATCGAAGCGATTCATAGAATCGATCCAGATTCCGGAAAGAAAATTTCAGACGAAAAAATCATTTCTATTTTCCCTGCCAATCTCTTCGTCACGGGCCGGGACGTGATCGATACCGCCATCCATGAAATCCAGGATGACATGGTGGCCCAAGTGGCTTTTTTCGAAAAGGACATGAGGTTGATCGAGGCAAAAAGATTGAAGGAAAGAACGGAATTCGACCTTGAGATGATCCGAGAGTTGGGTTACTGTTCCGGAGTGGAGAATTATTCCCGATACTTTGACAGAAGACTTCCCGGAACAAGGCCTTTCTGCTTGTTGGATTACTTTCCCGATGATTACCTGATGGTGATTGACGAAAGCCATGTGACGGTTTCCCAGGTTCGTGCGATGTGGGGAGGTGACCGTTCCAGAAAAATGAATTTGGTCGAATACGGTTTCAGGCTCCCTTCCGCATTGGACAATAGACCCCTTCAATTTGAGGAGTTTGAGAGCATCACCAATCAGGTGATCTACGTCAGCGCCACACCGGCCGATTATGAATTGGCCAAAACGGAGGGAGTCGTGGTGGAACAGATCATCAGGCCAACAGGTCTTCTGGATCCGAACATCGAAGTGCGACCAAGTGCCAATCAGATCGATGATCTTTTGGAAGAAATTGACCAAACCATTCAGGCTGGCGACAGGGTGTTGATCACCACGTTGACCAAAAGAATGGCAGAGGAACTCCAGAAATACCTGGAAAGAACCGGCGTGAAAAGCCGCTACATCCATTCCGAGGTAAAACCACTGGATAGGGTTGAGATTCTCAGGGAACTGCGATTGGGGGTTTTCGATGTATTGGTCGGAGTCAACTTATTGAGAGAAGGGCTGGATCTTCCCGAGGTATCCTTGGTGGCAATCTTGGATGCGGATAAGGAAGGCTTTTTGAGAAATGAACGGAGTTTGGTACAAACCATTGGTCGTGCTGCAAGGAATGAAAATGGAAGGGTGATCATGTATGCCGACAAAGTGACCAATTCCATGCAGCTGGCCATGGATGAAACCCGGAGACGGAGAGCTGTGCAATCAGAATACAACGAAAAGCATGGGATCACACCCACCACCATCATCAAATCCAGGGAAAAAATCCTGGGTCAGACCAAGGTGGCGGACAGCAAGAGAAATGCAAAAATCTACCAGGAAACCTTGGAATTGGAAGCACAGGTTGCCGCAGATCCCCTGTTGCAATACCTGAGTAAGGATAAACTCGAAAAACTGATCGGTCAGACCCAAAAGATGATGGAAAAAGCCGCCAAAGAGCTTGATTTCATGGAGGCTGCACGATTGAGAGATGAATGGCAGGGAATGAAAAACAGATTGGAGCAAATGAACAGAGGCGTTTCTGGATAATCACCGGATTTTTTTCTTCCTTTCTGAACAAAGGGCGAAATAGACGCTTAATCAATTCCCGATTAGAATTCAGTTCAGTGGCCATTTCGGAATGCTGGGATGTAGGATTTCTAAGCCTGGATACAAATGCCCTAAAAAAATGACACTTCAGGAAATACATAGATTGGCCCAGCAGGGGGAAGGTTTGAAGATCGAATTCAAAAAGAAAGCTGCATTTCCCGAAAAAATCGTTCGGGAGATCATCGCCTTGGCCAATACGGAAGGGGGGCATTTGTTGATTGGGGTAGACGATGATGGTACAGTGAGCGGACAGAAATTCATCGAGGAGGAGGTTTTTGTCATGGAAAAAGCCATTGCGGAACTGATCTTGCCTAAATTAAACTACCAACTCAGTGTGCTGAAAATCAATGCTAAGAAAGGAGTCGCTGTTTTTCATATTGAAAAATCAGAGCATAGACCCCATTTTTTGTTGGAGGGAAACCGAAAAAAAGCTTTTATAAGGGCTGCCGATCAAAGTCTTCATGCGAGCAAAGAAATCTGGGAAATCCTTCGGCAGGGCAAAAAACAAAAAGACATCATTTTTACTTACAGGGAAAAAGAGGATATCCTGATGAAGGCGCTGGCGCAAAAAGGAACCATCACGCTGAGTGAATATTGCAGTGTGGCCAATTTGCCCCGCATTTTGGCATCCAAGACGCTGGTTCGGCTGGTTTTGGCCAACGTGTTGAAAATTATCCCCCGAGAAACAGAAGACCTCTACTGCCTGAAAGAATAATTAGAGAGGTTTCGTGGCCTTTCCTCCGAAAAGATTGCCCATGATGCAATACGATTGGCATCAACTCAGGTCAAGGTCTGTTCCGTGCTGCTGGTTGAAGCCAATATTCCCCTGTAGACCTCCGGTATGGATGGCGAGGATTTTTGTTCCCCTTTCAAAAAACCCTTTGTTGATAAGGTCAAATAAGCCAAACATCATTTTCCCGGTATAAATCGGGTCAAGAGGAATTCCGGTTTGGAGATAGAAATCCTTTATAAAATCAACCAAGATCTTGTTATGTTTTCCATAGCCCCCAAAGTGATATTGATCCAAAATCTGATAATTTGAAGGTGGGGAATTGACATGCTGTTGAAGCAGGTCTAATATTTCCTGATGGATGAAATTTCCCTTTAGGGAAGAAAACCCCAATAACTGTTGGTTTGCCGCCAAGCTTGAGGCGATACCTGTAAAGGTGCCCCCAGTCCCGATGCTCAGGGATACAAAATCAAATTGTGCGTCATCAAGGGAGAGTATTTCACCACAGCCTTGGATGGCAAGTGCATTCGTACCCCCTTCGGGAATAAGGTAAAAGTGACCGAATTGTGCGGCCAGGCCCTCCAGGACTTCTGTTGTGTTTTTGGATCTGTAGGTGGATCGGTTCAGGTAGTGAAGCAGCATGCCCTTTTCCTTTGCGAAAGCCAGTGTAGGGTTCAAAGGAAGGGTTTCTTCTCCCCTGATGATACCGATTGCCTTCAATCCCATTTCCTTGGCTGCCACAGCAGCAGCATAAATATGGTTGGAATATGCACCTCCAAAAGTCAGGATTTGGGAATGGCCTTCCTCCTTTGCTTTTATAAGATTGTGTTTGAGTTTGTAAAATTTATTGCCCGAAACCAAAGGATGAACAAGGTCCAGTCTTTTGACAAAAAGATGGATGCCTTTCTCCAAAAGGAGAGGGTTTTCGATTTTTTGGGTGGGGATATGGGAAGGGATCAACAAAACATTCAGAGGAATTATTCTGCAAATAACCGAAACTTTATGAAATGCACCTTATTTTTGTAAAATGGAAGAAGTGTTTGACGGAGAAGAATTCGAAGAAGAAGAGTTGGAGCTCTTTGAACATTATAATTTTATTATCGATAAAGGGCAGTCTCCAACCCGTATCGATAAGTTCTTAACGGAAAGGGTGACCAATGCCACCCGAAACAAAGTACAGAATGCCATAGATACCGGAATGGTTTTGGTAAACGGTGCGGTGACGAAATCCAATTATAAGGTGAGACCTTTGGATGAAGTCAAGGTAATGATGGAAAGTCCGTCCAAGAAAACCGAATCCCAACCGGAAGATTTGGACCTCGACATATTGTATGAAGATGAGCATTTGATGATCGTCAATAAGCCGGCTGGGATGGTCGTTCATCCTGCGCATGGGAATTGGACCGGGACCTTGGTCAATGGATTGATGTATCATTTCAATCAATTGCCGGAACTTCCGGGAAATACCGGGAGGCCAGGATTGGTGCATCGGATTGATAAGGACACTTCGGGTTTGTTGGTAGTCGCCAAATCCGAATTGGCCATGTCAGACTTGGCTGGACAGTTTTTTCACCACACGATCGAGAGGACCTATTTGGCCTTGGTCTGGGGAGAACCAAAGGATGAGGTGGGAACCATAAACACCCACGTGGGCAGAAGTGCCAAAAACAGAAAGGTCATCGAAGCCTATCCAGACGGCAGCCAAGGAAAGCACGCGATCACGCACTGGAAGGTTTTGAAAAGCCTGAGGTACGTGTCTCTGGTGCAATGTAACCTGGAAACGGGGAGAACCCATCAAATCCGTGCCCACATGAGGTATATTGGACATCCCTTGTTCAATGATGCGATGTATGGTGGAGATAAAATCCGCAAAGGGACACAATTTTCCAAATATAAATCCTTCGTTCACAATTGTTTTGCGATGATCCCGAGGCAGGCATTGCATGCGATGTCGCTTGGATTTGTCCATCCTTTCACGAAGGAGAAAATGTATTTTGAGGCACCATTGCCTGCCGATTTCGCCCAAGTATTGGAGAAATGGGAGAATTATGTGACCTATGAGAATTAATGAATATTTGGTTTTCGAACCTTACCAGGAACTGAATCATTAAATAAAAAAAAGCAGAGAAGCGCAAAGGGAATAAGGTCAATTTTGACTTATTTACTTTTGCGCTTTTTTATGCCCTTTTGTGAGCATGACATTCCCTTTTTCAAGAAATTTTATTCTGAATGAATGAATATAAGAGCCAAAACCTCCCATGAAAGATGAATTTTTGAAGATTTCGAGTGGGGGACGCGAAAGTGTTACACAATTATTAATTTATCCATTATATTTTAGCAAATCATTAAACATTTTGCTAAATTTTTTTGAATTCTCAATAGGAAACTTCAATTCAATTGTCAAGTTTTCAAAATCGGGGTTTTCGCAATCGTTGTAATTTTTATTTATTTAAAAAATATCCCGTTATTTTAAATTTACTGTAAATTTTTAGCAAAATTATTGAATTATTTTTAATAACAGATTCTGTGCATTACCTTTGATGTATCAAGAATGGCAAAAGGCTTTGTTGACATATACTGTAAGGTGTTGAAATTGGCAGACAAGCCCTCCGGTCTCGAGGGTGGAGATAAATGACAAAGCATATATGGAGCTCGTATATTGCCTAAATGCTCCGTAGAGGTTCGAGTCCTTTCCTTACAGCAGGTTATTTTGGGTTTATTGTTAATTGACTAAAGCTATGAGATTTTGTTTCATAGCTTTTTTTATTGTCTAAAAATTCAGAAGGAAAAAGAAACATTATTTTTCAAAAATCACTTATTGCCATATAAAACCAATCAATAACATAGAAATGTAGCTAGAAGTGGTTTGGGGGATTGAGAATTTGCCAATTATTGCTCCTTATTTTATCGTTTTTTTATTATTTGGCAATATATGTTTGTTATATTGATGATAATGTAAAAATTATTATATTTTCTTGATAATTGTTTAATAAACAAACCAGTTTGTTAACTTTGGCAAAATATTTAGGCAAAAGCGCTTGAATCAACCTTTGTAGGATGTTGAAACTGGCAGACAAGCCCTCCTGTCTCGGGGGTGAGGAGTTTAGGATAAAGCGCACATAGAGCTCTTGTGTTGCCTAACTACCTCGTGGAGGTTCGAATCCTTCTCCTACAGCAATTTATCCAACACAAAAAAGGGAATTCAAAGGCTGCTTTTCGGCACTTTTGGATTCCCTTTTTTTTGTCCCCATAAAACAGGAAACTTTCTTTTTATTTTTTCAGGCCGAATTGTATTACTTTTACCTTAGTAGATGCACCTATGGCAGAGAAAAAAGATAAAGAAAAATTTGGATTTAGACCTTCCCGGAAGCTTTTGAGGATTTTAGGCTGGTCTGTTATTGCCTTGCTCTTTCTTCAGGTGACCCTTTATTTTTCCGCAGACTTCTTGCTTCGGAATTTTTTGAAGGAGAAGGTGAAATTGGCCTCGAACAACAAATATGAGATAGATTTTGACCGGTTTTATATTTCCTTGCTTCAAAGGGGAATATCTTTTGATGGATTCGTCCTCAGTCCCGTGGAAAGCGAACTCTTGGAGTTGTCCGGGAACCCTTTTTATAAGATTTCCATGCCGGAGATTTCCCTGAAAAACATCAATTACCTATTTAGAAAAAAGGAATTCCAAATAGGAAAACTCTCGCTGGACAGTCCGGTCATTGATTTCTTTCTGGAAAAAGAGGGGCTTGATGAAAACCAGGAGTCTGCACTTAAAGTCCTTCAGGAGGAGATCAAAAAATCATTTTTGGGATCAAGTTTGGAGGAAATAAGGATTAAAAACCTGTTTATCGAAAATGCTGATTTTCTGTTCAGGAATTTCATCAGCCAACATGCCATTCAGGCGGTCAATGCGGATTTGTGGATGAAAGACATCCAATTGCTCCAAATGAGAATTCCCGAAACGCCCTTCAATGCAGAGGGTTTTTCGGTGGATCTCGAGCAATTTGAGGTCATGTTGTCGGACAGTGTACACAGAGTAAAGGCATCGGAAATCCATATTTCCTCCCTGAAACAATATATCCAAGCCAATAAAATCGAGATTATCCCGGATCTTTCCAAAGCCTCCAAGACTTACCTGAAAATAAATCTTGATGACCTGGAGCTCACGGATGCCGATATCAACAAGGTATTCTACACTTCAGAAGTGGAAATTGGGAAATTGAAACTGAACAAACCTATTTTTGATCTTATTTCCACCAAAAGCTCGAAAAAAGCAGAGACCGATATTTTTGATCTTTATGCTTTGATCGAGGGCTTGTTGAAATCGATCAGTATTACAGATTTGTCCATTGAAGAAGGGCAGTTTATGCAGCGGAATTTTTCGGATCAGGCCAAACACCGGATCAAGGCCGAAAGGATAGATTTTGTGATGAAGGACGTGTACATAGGTCCGGATCAGGAGAAGAAAAAAAATCAGTTCTTTTATTCCCAGGATGCCCAGGTGGACCTTTTTCAGGTAGAACTGGCTCTGGTGGATAGCATTCATTGGATCCGAGGAGATAGGGTGCAGCTTTCTTCTTTTACGGACGACATCAAAATAGAAGGGTTTACACTGACGCCTTTCGTGGAGAATGAGCTGGACCAAAATAAGACCTTGATTGAAATCGATATTCCCGAATTGAATATCAATGAGGCCAATCTGAGGAAAATCTATAACGAAGGGATCTTGGATATCCGGGAAATCGTGCTGATGAAGCCCGATATTCTCTTGAAGGATGTGCAGGGAAAAGACCAGGAGAAGTTGCCATTTGACCTTGAAATGATCACCCGTGATTTCCTTTCCTCTATCTATGTGGATCGACTGGAAATTCAGGAGGGGTCCTTGATTCTTGACAATAACCTGAGAGTCCGGCAGGATAGCCTTTCATTTGGGAAAATCAATCTGGTGTTGGAGAATTTTTCCCTCGATGAAAGCACGGGCGATGGGGAATTCAAGGGGATTTTTATGGCAGAATATCTTCAGCTTGAGCTGGATGATTATGCTTTGAAACTTTCCGACAACCTCCATGTTTTTACCGCCGACAAATTGTTTTTGGATACCAAAAGGGAGCTGATCAGGATAGATGGTTTTTCGATCAGACCCGAATACCCCGACCAAATCCAGTCTGCCTTGGACCGATATGGGAAAACGACGAGCTTGGATATTTATATCCCCCAATTCCTGGCCACAGGAGTCGATATTCCAAGAGCCTATTTTGAAGGGGTTTTGAAGGTGAAACAAATCAAGGTGCCTTCGCCAAAAATCAATTTGCTCAGGTACAGGACCAAAGTGGATGATTTAGGAACTCCAGTCAAACAACAGGATATTTTGGACCTTTTGACCAGTTATTTTTCAGAGGTAACCGTAGATTCCCTCATCTTGGAAAAGGGAACCCTTAATTTCGAGAATTATGCCGGGGACCGAATGAGAACCTTTTCGGAAGACAACGTATCCATAGCAGTGAAGAATTTCCACATCCACGAAGGGACCGACCCGGAGGCTTTCAAGCTTCTGTTTTCTGAAGAAGTGGACCTCAGGCTGAACAATTATGTATTCAGTCTGGCCGGTGGGAAATACAATATCCTTGCAGACAGGATCAGTTTCAACACGGCAAGAGAAGAAATCATCACCTCCAATGTAAGACTTAACCCCAGCAGGAACAGCAAGGATAAAGCCAGTGTTTCGGCTCAAATCCCCTCTCTAGCTTTCCGTGGAGTCGACATAGAGGCCTTCTTGTTCGACAATACCCTAAGTTTGAGCAAGGTTTCGCTCTTGGGGTCGAAAGTCAATCTATTGATCAACAAGGATTTTGAAGAGGACGAAAAAGCTGTTTCCAGAAGGAGGGGAAGCCGCGATAGGAACCTTCCCAAGACCATTGATGTGGTCAAAATAGACACCGTCGAAGCTGGAAAAGCGATCTTCAATCTTGCTTTCAGGGAAAATGGTGTCCAGCGTGAATTGATGAATACGGGGATAGACTTGACCATTTATGATTTTTTGCTAGACTCCGCCAAATTGTCCCAAGGTGATATCGCAGGGTTTTTTAGTGGAATGTCGATGGGTGTGGATGAATTTTGGCTAACCTTGGCTGATAGCATCCATCAAATCACCTTCAGTAAGGTGGAACTAGATACCCGGAATGAAGGGATTTTGCTGAATAACTTTAGGGTGATCCCAAAGAATCTTTCGGGAAAACCCGGGGTGCCCGTTATTTCAGCACATATTCCGAGGGCGCTGATCAAAACCAACGTGTTGACAGAACTTCAGTCCAGCAAAGATCTTTGGCTGAAGGAATTGAGGCTTTTCCGGCCGGATATAGAGGTTTTTGTGGACGAGGTAAGCCTTGAAACCAAGGAAGAGGAATTGAGGGCCATCAAAGATTTATTCCTTGAAAACATGATCATCGATGACTTCGAAATTGTGGAAGGGAACTTGGCCATTCTCGACAAAAATTCCTCCAAACCCACCCGGAACTTCAAGAAACTCAACATGAGTTTGGCCGATCTCCGGGTTGACCTGAGGGATCTTTCAGGATTGGACCAAAAAAGCTTGCTCGAAAAGGACTTCAACATCACCCTGCCCAACTATCATGTATTGCTAAAAGACTCCCTGAACCAGATTCACATTGGAATGATCACCCTGACCAATAAGGGGCTAAAGCTGCAGGCTGTGAAAATGACCCCGAGATTGGGCAGATATCAATATACCAGACAATTCGGAACCCAGACCGACGTGATCCAGGTCATTGCACCTGAGATCTTGGTGAAGGATTTGGATTTGGTAAGATTTGTCCAAGACCAAGAGCTAATTGCGAAGTCGATCAGTATAACGGGTTTGGAAGCCGAGATATTCAGGGATAAAAGGTATCCTATTCCAAAGGATAATTATAGGTTTATGCCGCAAGCGCTCATGAAAAAGTCAGGAATGGTGGTTCATTTGGATACACTCCAAGTTTTCAATGGAAAGATCAGTTATACTGAATTTCCGGAAAAGGGAATGGTTCCAGGGGATATATACTTCTCAGAATTAAATGCAAGCCTGTTCCCCTTCCACCTGAATAAGGAATCGAACGCCTATCCGACAGAAATGACCTCAATTTCAGCAAATGCGCTCCTGTTTGGAGAGGCTTTGCTTGGCTTGGAGGGGGAATTGTATTTTGAGCATCCCTTTCCGATGGAGATCTCTGTAAAAATCGGGGAACTTGACCTGAGGCGTGTCAATTCGATGACAGAAACTAATGCGTTTGCACGAGTGGAAGATGGGAAAATAAACAGTGGAGAATGGTCGTTCATCGCGGATGACAACAGTGCCAAAGGGAACATGACATTGCTTTACAACGATATCAAAGTGGTCTTGCTGGATGAAAGAACCCTCGAAAAGGCCAAAGGAAGAAGAAGGATTTTGACCTTTGTGATCAATACATTTGCCGTGAAAAGCCACAATCCACGGAAATTGTTTAAAAATACCGTCAGTTCCACGATATATGAACCACGGGATGACCAGCGCTTTATTTTCAATTACTGGTGGGCAACAACGATGTCAGGCTTGAAAGGGAGTGTTGGACTTGGGCAACCCAAACCGCCGAAGAAAAAGAAAGAAAAATAGGAATCGAATTTATAGGGATAATCACAAAAAAAAGCCCGTTGGATTTTACCATCCAATGGGCTTTTTTTTACACAAGCAAACGTGCCCTTGTCATCTCGTTTTTGTCCGAAGGACCAGGGAGAATTTCTACCTCCAGTCCCAAAGACTTGAGGTCTGATCGCAGTTGGTTTTCAGCACTCGGGGTCACCAAAACAGCATTGGGGTTCATGGTTTCCACTACCTTCTCCAAGATGGATTTATCCCAAAGTTCCGCTTGGGTCTTTTTTGAAAAAGGATTGTAAAAAACCACGTCCGCGTGATACAGAACGGCATCTTCCAAGGTGGTTTTTTCCTTTTTCATGTTGAAATATTCCGAAGCGATGAAGCCCTCGTCCCATGGTGCCTCATGGAGCCTATTGAAATAAGGGGCAAAATGGTAGATCGTTTGGTCTATTTCGGTATAATTCAACTGGGAATAAATCTCCTTGTCAACCGGGAAAGGTTCGATGGAATGGTACAGGACTGGGATTTTGTTTTGTTCGGCCCAGACCAAAGTCAGCCAGGCATTCAGACCAGTTCCAAATCCCACTTCGAAAACCCGGATGGGTTGAACCCCTTGATTGCGAATAAGCCAAGCTTCGAGTCCATAGAGCATAAAAACATGGATGGCTTCGCGAAAGGCCCCTTCCATGGAATGATAGGTTTCGTCAAATTCCGGTAAAAGCAAGGTATTGGATCCGTCCGCTGTTGTGACGATCTTGATTTCTTTGTTCATGTGCTATTGATGATATATTAAGGCGACGCAGTAGGCGGAGATGCCCTCTTGGCGACCGACAAAACCCAGGTTTTCAGTAGTGGTGGCTTTGATGGAAATATTGTTTTCGGGGATTTCCATCACAGTAGCTAAGCATTTTTTCATCTCGGGAATGTGGGGATTGACCTTTGGGATTTGAAGACAAATTGTGGTATCTAAATTTCCGATTTCATATCCTTCCTTCCGAACAAGTACCATTACTTCCTTCAACAGGATCTTACTGTCGATCCCTTTGTATTTGGGGTCTTTGTCCGAAAAATGAAACCCAATGTCCCTAAGGTTGGCAGCGCCAAGAAGTGCATCACAAATCACATGGATCAGTGTATCTGCATCGGAATGCCCTACGGCACCTTTTTCGTGCTCCAGCTTGATGCCCCCCAGCCAAAATTCATATCCCTCTTTGAGTTGATGAACGTCATAACCAAAACCTATTCTAAAATTCGTCATTTTCTGATTCCGTAGTATTTTTTAATGGATCAAACTGGTCAAACTCCCGCTTGCATACAGGCCTAAGCCCTGCTTTTATAATAGAGAACGGAGCTGTTTTCCTCTTTTAAAATCTTGTTGGCCCAAGAAAGAATTTCTTCTGGCTTGATCCGGGTCTTTTTTTCGTATTCGGTTTGATAGTGCTCCGGATTTCCCAAGTGTGCATAATAGGCAAGGCTCATGGCGCGGTTGAGCAACTCAATCGACTCGTACGTCTTCATGGCTTCCGCTTGGTTTTTTACCTTGGTGAGGATGGATTTCTGGATTGGGTTGTTTTTAAAATCTTCAATGACATCGTCCAGTTCCTTTTCCGCTTCTTCCGCGGATTGGCCTTTTTCCATTTTCCCCGAAAAAACCAAGAGTCCAGGATCCACACTTCCCAAAACATAGCCTCCCACAGATGCAAAGACCTTTCCGTTTTTCACCAATCTCTGCTCTAGTGTGGATGATCTGCCAAAACCCAAGATGTCGGTGATCAGATCAGCCTCCAAATAACCATCGTGGAGCCTTGCTGGCATATGGTACACCTTATACAAGGCATCGGTGGGTACATCGGCCTCAATGGTCAGCGTTTTTTTGACTTTTTGCGGGAGTTCTTGCAGAATGCCTTTCTTGGGTAATATTCCTTTGGGGATATCTCCAAACCACTTTTCCACCAGGTTTTTTACCTGCTCCAAGGTCACATCGCCGGCGACTACCATGGTGGCATTGTCGGGTCTGTAGTGGGTGTAGTAAAAGTCGGCGACATCGGCAGCGGTAAAGCCGATAATATCTTCAAGGTTTTTGCCGATTGTGGGCCACTGATAGGGATGTGTATCATAGGCCAGACCTTTCAAATGGTGAAAAACATCTCCATAGGGTTGGTTCAGGTACCGTTGCTTGAATTCTTCCAAAACCACCTTTCTCTGGGTTTCAATCGTCTTCTCGCTGAGGTTCAATTGCAGCATCCGGTCAGATTCCAGCCAAAAGGCGGTTTCGATATTGATGGCTGGAAGCGTGATATAATAATTGGTGATATCCGTGTTGGTAAAGGCATTGCAGGAGCCTCCGACTTTCTCCAAAGGGGTGTCGAACACAGGGACATTTTTCGAACTCCCGAACATGAGGTGTTCAAAAAAATGTGCCAAGCCTGTTTTACCTGGAATTTCATTTCTGGATCCTACCTTGTAGAGGATGTTCAAAACGGCCATCTTGGTGGTATGGTCCTCATGGACCAAAACCTGTAAGCCATTGTCCAGAACAAATTTTTGGTAGTCGATCATATTGAGTTTTAAGCAAAGCTAATAAATTAAAGCAATTTGGGAGGATTTTGTTTGCCTAAATAGGCTCTCCCTGATATCCGGATTTCTTCAGGGCTTCCAATATGGAATCCTGGTCCAAATCACCGGTTACGGTCAGGACTCTGTCCTTGTCCTGCAAATCCACTGCCCAAGAATCAGCTTCTAATTTTGCCATTTCGGGCGTGATGGCCTGTACGCAAGCGCCGCACTTTACATTGGTTTTGAATTGTTGTGTTTTCATGTTTTTGTATTCCCGAAGGGACGTTTTTATGGGTCGAATGAAAATAATAAACGCAATCCTGTATTCACTAGCGGTGGTTAGAGGGATATTCGGCCCTGAATTACCTCAAGCGAAGACTGTTGGTGACTACCGACACCGAGCTCAAAGCCATCGCAGCGCCCGCAATCATGGGGTTTAACATAAACCCAAAAGCGGGAAACAGAACGCCTGCGGCAATCGGAATGCCGATAATATTGTAAATAAATGCCCAGAACAAATTTTGGCGGATGATTTTCACGGTTTTTTTGGTAAGCTCGAGGGTTCTTGGGATTTTGGAGAGTTCGGATTGGACCAAAGTGACTTCGGCAATATCCATGGCAATGTCTGTTCCCTGACCCATTGCAATGCTCAAATCCGCGAGGCTGAGGGCTTCACTGTCGTTGATGCCATCACCCGCCATGGCTACCTTTTTTCCTTGGTCTTGTAGGTTTTGGATATAGGCTGCCTTGTCTTGGGGAAGCACTTCGGCCTTGAAATGCTCAATTCCAACATCTCGGGCCACCCATTCTGCGGTTTTCTGTTGGTCTCCTGTCAGCATGTGGATGGTGATTCCCATTTTCTTCAATTCCTGAATGGCTGAAATGGAGTCGGCTTTGATAGGGTCCTGGATTTTAAAGGCAGCCACCAAATCGTTGTTTTTAGTTGCAAAAACAACCGTGGCGCCTTCATCTGAAGCTTCCTCCGCCTTTTTGAGCAAGGTCAAATCCGGAGCAACGCCTGTGGCTTCCAACCATTTCCAATTACCAATTCTGTATTCGTTTCCATTGACACTTCCTAAGACCCCTTTTCCCGTAAAACTCTTGAAAGTATCCAGTTCCTTATTGTCCTCGGAATTGGAAAGGTTTTCTACGATGGCTTTGGCCAAAGGGTGTTCGCTCCTTGATTCAAGGGCAGCTAGGATTTTCGCATCCCCATCATCCCATTTTTCACCATGATAGACGGCGGTTACTTGCGGTTTGCCTTCCGTGATTGTCCCTGTTTTGTCGAGTACCAGCGTGTCTATTTTTTTTCCTTTTTCCAGACTCTCCGCATCTTTTATAAGGACACCCATTTGTGCACCATTTCCCATTGCGGCCATGATGGCAGTCGGCGTTGCCAAACCCAAAGCACAGGGGCAAGCGATCACCAATACGGTGATCATGGCCAACATCCCCCTCAGCCAGGCATCCTCTGCTCCACTAAAACCCCATATCAACAAGGTGATCAAGCCGATCACCAATACCGTGGGGACAAAAATACTGGCAGCTTTGTCCACCAATTTTTGGACGGGAGCCTTGGATCCTTGGGCAGCTTTCACTCTTTGGATGATTTGGGACAAAAGCGTGTTGTCCCCCACCTGCTCGGCAGTGAAGGTGAAGCTTCCCGTTTGGTTGATGGTTCCGGCAAATACCTTTTCTCCCGTTTTCTTCAAAACAGGGATTGGCTCCCCTGTGAGCATGCTTTCATTCACGTAAGAATCTCCATTCAAAACCTTTCCGTCCAATGGGATTTTTTGTCCCGGTTTGATCAGAATGATTTCACCCACGCCCACTTCAATGGTTTTTTTGATGATCTCCTTGTTGTTTTCAAAGACAGTGAGTTCTTGTGGCTGCAAGCCCATCAGCTTTTTCAGTGCTGCTCCAGTTCCTGATTTTGCGCCGGATTCCAGGGATTTTCCAAGAAGAATAAAAAAGACAATGACGGCGGCGGCCTCAAAATACACATGTGGTTCTATCCCTCTTGATTCCAAAAACTCTGGGAAAAAGGTATTGAAAGTACTGTAGATATAGGCAATTCCCGTACTCAAGGCAACCAAGGTGTCCATGTTGGTCTGACCTTTTTTTGCCAAAGTCCATGCGTGCCGAAAGAATTGGTTCCCAAAAACAAACAGTACAGGAGTGGTCAGCGCCCACATAATGAAATGACCGTAGGGCATTGACATCCAAAACATCCCGATCAAAAATACAGGGAATGCCAAAATCCCAGCAAATAAGGTTCTTTGCTTGAGTTTTTTATAGGCTTGGTTTTGAATGTCCTCCAAGTCATCTACATCCTTATCTTGGATGACCAGGTCGTATCCGCTGGATTGAACCTCTTTTTGCAATTCATCAAGACTTGTTGCCTTTTCATCCCATTCTATCCAAGCGGATTGGTTGGCATAATTCACGGCTGCATTTTTTACCCCAGGTTTTTTGGCCAGGGTTTTTTCGACACTGATCGCACAAGCTGCGCAACTCATTCCGGTCACAGGGACTTCTTTTTTCTGTGTCATTTGGGGCTTTTTTTTAAAATTGGCAGGATTTCAGGTGCGGTGTGAGAGTGCAATTGTGGTCTGAATTCCTGTTTTCCTTTTGTTGTTTGATTACAAATTTATCGATAAAGCCTTGCTTAACTTTATATCATTTCGGAAAAGATTAAACCGGGAACAAGCGTTGGGTTCCTAAATGGAGCTTGAAATGGCAAGAAAATCAGACTATTCGGAATATAGAGCAAAATACCGATACGGTGAAGTCAAAAAAAATGCGCAAGAGGCTGATTATTGTATAATTGATTTATGGGATGGAATTGCCAAGACATGATACAGGTTAAACCTGATTCAACCGTTCTTGTAATAGAGAAAAAAACACGAACTTTACAGCCCATCTGGAAGTTAGTGTAACTTGTACCCAAATTGAGACCCTTGATTTCTTCATTTCATGAATAAAGCCACCATTGAGCCAGACTGTACCGGTCAGTTTTCTTCCTTTTTTATTGATTACATTCATCAAAAACCGGCTCTTTCTCCTTTTTACAATCAATTTCCCAAGATTGAAAACTTTGCGAAAATCATCGCGGAAAGAAAATTCGATGGGAAAAAGCGGGAAGTATTGGTCAAAGCTTTGCTTTCGCAATATTCGGAAGTGGAGGACTTGGCCCTGACCAAGGCCCAGATCGAGAAACTGGGGCTCGAAACCACTTTCACGGTGACGACTGGACATCAACTCAACTTGTTTACGGGTCCACTTTATTTCATCTACAAAATAGTGACTACCATTAATTTGGCAAAGAAATTAAAGGAGGCTTATCCCAAATTTGAATTTGTTCCCGTTTACTGGATGGCGACGGAGGACCACGACTTTGAAGAGATCAATTATTTCAAGTTAGACGGTAAAAAATACCAATGGCAAACGGAACAGAAAGGACCGGTTGGGGACTTCAAGCTAGAGGAGAGTTTCAAGGCTTTTATGAAAACGGTTGCCTTCGCGCCATCATTTTTTAAGGAAGCTTACCTGTCTTCCAAGACTCTTTCGGAAGCAGTCAGAAAATACGTCCACCATCTTTTTGGTGAAAAAGGAATTGTCGTTGTGGACGGAAATGATGCCAACCTCAAGCGGCAATTTATCCCTGTGATGCGAGAGGATTTGGTGAACGAAACCCCGCACGAATTGGTCAATGCGCAAACCGCCAAATTGGATGCATTGGGCTATAAGAGCCAGATTTTCCCCAGGCCGATCAATTTCTTTTATATGGAAGATGGATTACGGGAGCGAATCGAAAAGAAAGGAACACAATATTTTGTACTGAATACGGATTTGAAATTCGAAGAAGCCGAGTTCTTGGACATGGTTGAAAATTCCCCCGAAAAATTCAGTCCAAATGTTGTGCTCAGGCCACTCTATCAAGAACAGATCCTTCCAAACCTTGCCTATGTCGGCGGGCCCGCAGAAGTCATTTACTGGCTTCAGTTGAAGTCCATGTTCGATCATTTTGAAACCCCTTTTCCGGTGGTGATGCCAAGGAATTTTGCAGCTGTTTTGGATGCGCCGACTGTCAGGAAAATTAAAAAGCTGAACCTGTCACCTCAGGACTTGTTCATGGATTTCACAGACTGGAAAAAAGAATTTGTTTCCAAGCACTCTAATGTGGATATTCATTTGGTCGGGGAAAAGAAAAAGCTGCAGGACCTATTTGATCAAGCAGCATTGTCCGCCCGTTCAATCGACCCTACGCTGGAAAGCGCGTATGCTTCGGCAAAAGTCCGTGCGACGAAGATCTTGGATCAATTGTCTGTAAAAGTCCGGAAAGCTGAGGAAAGAAAATTCGGGGAGGAATTGGATCGCATGAAGGCGGTGCAAGCGTATTTTTTTCCTGGAGGAAGTCCACAGGAACGTGTGGAGAATTTTATGAAGTTCTATCTTTCAGACAATGATTTTGTGGAAAAATTATTTGGATTGTTTGACCCCTTCGATTTTGATTTCATGGTTTTGGCCTCCGATGACAAGTAAATCAGAAATAAGGGAAAGGCATAGAATGCTGCGGAAATCCCTGAAAAATGAGGAGAGGGAAATCCTATCTGAAAAAATCACTGAGCGGTTTCTTGAATTTTTGGATAAGCGGAAGGAGATACAGCATATCCATATTTTTCTCCCCATTGAAAGATTGTTGGAGGTGAATACTTATGCCCTTCTTAAAAAACTGTTCGAAAGGAAGATCAATGTCTATACTTCCTTGGTCAGCAAGGATAAAATCACGCTTGACACAGTCGCCTTGCATCGGGAAAGTGTTTTTGCTATAGACAAGTGGGGCATCCCGATACCCGAAAACGCAGAAAAAATTTCATCGGACGAAATACAATTGGTCGTGATCCCGCTTTTGGCATTTGATTTGAAAGGGCACAGGTTGGGTTATGGGAAAGGTTTTTATGATAGGTTTCTGGAGTCTTTGAAACAGCCCGTTTTCAAGGTCGGATTCAGTTATTTTGATCCAGTGGAATCTATCCCGCATGAAAATCACGATATTGCATTGGATATTTGTATTACACCTGGAAAGATCCTTTCCTTTTAGGAAACCATTTCGTTGGAACGCTTTAAATAAAACTTAAATCAATAAACTTCAGTACTATGAAAAAAATATTCTACTCCTTTATTTTGTTTGCGCTTTTGGGATTTGGAAATGAGGCATTGGCCCAAGGCTACAATACTGCGATCGGCTTGAGAGCCGGTTCGGGAAATGGATTGACTGTAAAACATTTCATCAGCGATAAGGCGGCTCTGGAAGGTATTTTATACACAAGATGGAGAGGCTTGATTTTTGGCGGATTGTACGAAGTCCACAATGATATCAGGGAAGTCAAAAATCTACAATGGTTTTATGGTGGAGGTGCCCATATCGGTACTTGGAATGCTGGTAGGGGAAATACGCCTTGGGGAGACCGCAACAGAAGTTATACTGCTATTGGGTTGGATTTGATCATCGGATTGGATTATAAATTCGAAGATGCACCGATCAACTTGTCTTTGGATTGGAAACCAACCATCAACTTGACCAGAGATGCAGGTTTTTGGGGAGATGAGGTGGCTTTGTCCATCAGGTTTACTTTCTAAATAAGTCTACTGCTCAGATTGATTCTAGAGATGATTTTATACTTTGTGAGAATAGTCTGGCCCTGATGGGTCAGACTATTTTTTTTGCGTTTTTGGAAGGAGTGATGTCATGATCCAGCTTTTTCACGATTCTCTATGTTTTTATAGATCAATATTGGTCAGATTCTGAATCTTGCTTTTAACTTTTTTGGTCGAATGGTTTTACTGTGAGCTTGTTTATCCCTGATGTTTTGATTTGGCAAATTCAAGATAGATTTTATTTGGGTTTGATTATAAATATAGTTTTGTAGAAAAGAATGAATTTGGCTCCTATAGCTTAAATTTTTAATTGATTTAGGCATTTTTTTTAAAAAGTGGTTTTTTTTTGAGCCAAAAATTATTTTGTAGCGACAATTTTCTTCCATTAGGGCTATAAGGGCTATAATGTTAAATAAAAATAAAAAATTACACAAAGGGCTTTTGTTAAAATTTTTTAACTGGATTAATGAATTAATTTATTTTTAATAAAAGCTAGTATAGTGGGGAAATTATTAGAATAGGTCAATATAATGTGATTATATTAAAAATAATGTAAAAAACACGCCTATGTAATTTATTTTTTTTTCATTCAAGAAGTTTTATACGAGGTGCGTTTTATAATGATTTCATTTATTCAACGATTCAAACAAAAAAATGTCTGCTCATTTTAATTACACATTGTAATAATAAATAACCATTATAATCTATAATTAAAATCATGTATTATTAAAAATAATTAAATATAGTAAAGAAAAATTTAAATAAAACAATAGTATCGTCTGAAAATAGTGCGCGTTTTGAATTCTGTGATAATTAATTTTTATTTACCAATCAACTAAACTAAATACATTATGAGAAAAGCTTTACTTCTTGTTCTTGCGCTTTTCACGATGGCACTCAGCTATGATGTGTCTGCGCAACAACGGGCAATTACCGGAAAGGTAATTTCCAACGAAGATGGATTGGGCCTACCGGGTGCATCCATTTTAGTGAAAGGTACCGTAATGGGAACAACCACCGATTTGGATGGTAATTATTCCATTAATGTACCAGCAGGTTCCAATGTCTTGGTCTTCTCTTTTATTGGGTTAAAAACCCTGGAAGAATCGATCGGTAACAGATCCGTCATCAATGTAACCCTGTCTCCTGATGCTTCGGAACTTTCTGAAATAGTAGTGACTGCATTGGGTATTGAGCGGGACAAAAGTTCCTTGGGATACGCTACCCAGCAAGTGAGTGGGGACAACATTAGGGTTGCCCGTGAAACCAATGTGAATACTGCATTGGCTGGAAAAATCGCTGGAGTCCAGATCGTTTCAGGATCAGGTGCCAAGTTTGGTGCGCCTGCCATCCGAATCCGGGGCTTGAGGGGAATAAGTGCTCAAGATCCTTTGTATGTTTTGGATGGGATCATCGTCAATGATGCAGCCTCCATCAATATGGACAACATCCAAGACATCAATGTGCTGAAGGGAGCCAATGCTGCGGCATTGTATGGTTCCAGGGCACGCGATGGTGTGGTGGTGCTTACCTCAAGAAAAGGTGGGAAAGGTGATCAGGTAAATATTGACTTTAACCAAACCAACACTTTTGAAAGGGTTTATATCCTCCCAAAATTCCAAAATGAATATGGTGGCGGTTATTCTCAGGAATTCCCGATATTCAATTTTGATCCAACCATTCATGACCCGGGACTTTCTGGGCTGAACGGGCTTCCAATGACAGAGTTTTATGCTGATGAGAGCTGGGGACCAAAATTGGATGGTCGAATGGTTGCACAATGGGATGCTTTTACTCCTGGCACAAGAGGCTTTGGACAAGCCCGACCTTGGTCACCACAGCCAAACAATGTTAGGGATGTCTTTAGAACAGGCGCACTCAACAACACCAGTATCAACATTGGGAAAAGTGGAGAGAATTATGCTCTCAATACAACACTGTCCAAGTCATCCAGAACTGGCGTAATGGAGAACACCAACCAAGACAAGTTGTTTTTGAACATGAATTTCAATGCCAAACTATCCAAAAAGCTTGAGTTGATTGCCGGTGCGAATTATAGTGAAGCCAATACTTTTGGAAATCTATTTGAAGGATACAACAGTATTGGTTCAAATGTGAACCAATGGTATCAAAGACAATTGAATACCGATTTGTTACGGGAATATTACCAAATGCCTGATGGTCGGTTTACTTCCTGGAACATCAATTCGCCAACCAATACCAGACCCCTATATTGGGACAATCCTTTTACCACCCTTTATGCAAATCCCAATGAGACCAATAGGGAGGTTTTAAGTACAAAATTTGCGTTGGCGTATGAGATTGTTGAGGGCCTTAAAGTATCCGTACAGGGAACTCGAAATACTGTATCGGGTGGAGGTACTTCCCAAACTGCTACAGGTACATTGGAAGTTGCTCGTTTTGCGACAAACAGTTACCGGGAAAATGAAGACAATATCCAAGGTTTGCTCAGTTATGACAAGCGGTTTGGTGATTTTTCTGTTGTGGCAAACGTAGGTGTAAACTGGAGAACCAATACGATAAAAAGATGGGGCATGAATACCTCCGGTGGTTTGAGTGTGGACAATTTGTTCAACATTTCAGCATCCGTTGATCCATATGTCGCCACCAATTTTGAAGGAAAAAGTAAAGTAAACAGTTATTTTGGTCAAGGATCAATCGGCTACAAGGACTTTCTTTATTTGGATGCCACCATCCGTCAGGATTATGATTCGAGATTGCCCAATGGCAACAATAATTATGTGTACCCATCGGTTTCGGCGAGTTTCGTGTTCACAGAGCTTGTTGATTTGAGATTCCTTTCCTTCGGTAAATTAAGGTCAAGTTTCGCAAAAGTTGGGAATGAGATTGGTTTGTACAGAACGCAACAGACCTATGCACTGGGGATTCCTTATGCTGGCAATGCAGTTACCTCTGTGCCCAACGCTTTGATAGATCCCAACTTAAGAGCTGCCACCACTAATTCAATAGAAGTTGGAGCGGAACTGGGTTTTCTGAACAACAGAATCAATACTGAATTCTCGATTTACCACATGGACAATTCAAATGAATTGTTGAGCATTACGATTCCTTCGCAATCTGGAGGAAGTGGATTTTTGACCAATTCAATCAAATCATACACCAAAGGCTGGGAATTGTCAATTGGTGGAAGTCCCATTCAAAAGGTTAGAGGGCTAAACTGGGATGTGAATTTCAATATTTCGCGAAATAAGGTTTTCATTGAAGAGCTTGGATATGGATTGACCTCTTTTCCTTTAGCAAATGCTTTCAGGGGAACGAGTACTGTCGGTGGATGGAATGGTCAGGCATTGGCAAGAGAAAATGATGAGTGGGGTAGAATTGTCGGTCGTAAATTTAGAACAGATGACAATGGCAATGTAATCGTTAACAGCGCTGGACGACCTCTTTTGGATGAAAATCAAGACTTGGGCAAAATCCTTCCCGATTTTACCGGTGGTATTTTCAATAGAGTAAGTTATAAGAATTTTGAATTGGCATTTACCATTGATTATCAGATTGGGGGTTCATTTATGTCAATCTCCCGTATGTTTGGTGCTTATTCCGGTCAAACATCAGAAACTGTTGGGAATAATGACAAAGGAAACCCAATGAGGGATGCTGTAGAAGATGGTGGTGGACTTTCATTCGGTGGTGTATTTGAAGATGGATCACAAAACAACATCTATCTGCGCGCAGACCAATACTTCAAAACCATGTTTGGAACCAGCGAACAGTGGATGTATGATGCTACCTTTGTGAAAATGAGGGAATTGCGAATTGGGTATAACTTCCCAAGTGTTTTAATGGACAGGTTAAGCTACGTGAAAAGTGCATCAATTGCATTGGTTGCCAATAATCCTTTCCTTTTGTATTCCAAAGTGGATGGTATAGATCCTTCCGAAATTGGAGGAGATTCAGTACAAGCAAGGAATAATGGATCTTGGGTTGAAAGTGGAAACTTACCAGGAACAAGAAGCTTTGGTGTTGATTTAAGGGTTAAATTTTAATTATGAAAACGATGAAGAATTACATAGCAGCAATATCCATTTGTTTGGTCATGGGATCATGCAGTTGGGATGACTTTGGGGATTTAAATGTCAATCCAAACGAATCTACTTCACCGAAGACCAGTGCATTGCTTACCAATAGTATGTTGACAACTGGTGGGAATGTCTTGGCTACTCAAGGCGCCCTTTATGTTCAACATATTTCCAATAAGCAATACACCTCTGCGGATAATTATCAGACGATTAATTTCGCCTCAGATTTTTGGTACAATGGCCCTTTGGCAGATCTCCAGAAAATCATTGAGATCAACTCCAATGAGTTGACCAAAGTAGTTGCATCAGCAGATGGATCAAATGAAAACCAGATAGCGATTGCCAAAATTATGCAATCGTATTATTTCTTGTTTTTGACTGATCGTTGGGGCGATCTTCCGTATTCTGAAGCGCTTAAAGGGAATGAAGGAATACTCACTCCTAAGTTTGATCCACAATCGGAAATATACGATGGATGTATTCAGGCACTCAAAGATGCTTCGGCCATGATCGTTACAGGGCCTGGTACAATTCCGGTTAAAGGAGATATTCTATTGAATGGAAATATGGAGTTGTGGAAAAAGGTTTCCAACACAATCCGCTTGGTAGCTGCGCAAAGGCTCTCTAAAGTTAACCCAACCAAGGCCGCTGCAGAATTTGCATTGGCTTTTAATGTAGGGGTTATTGCACTCGATAATTCAGAAAATGTAATGTTCAAGTATTTGAATATTCAGACCTATGAAAATCCATACTACAGTTCTTTTGTCTCCCAAGGGCGTTTGGATTGGACAGTTGCAGATCCAGTGATGAATTTTATGCAATTGAATTCCTACGCAAGTCCCCATAATGGATCAAGAGGGAAGATGGATAAGCTGGCTGATCCCCGCTTACCGGTTTATGCCAATCCTTTGGAAAATACGACCAATCAGTTTGTTGGGATGCCTTATGGTTTGTCAGAGGCTGATGCGGGTTCAATTCCGAATTCTAGGGTGTCATTTTTGGGGAATGCCTTTAGGCAACAAAATTCCCCTGCCTATATCTACACTTCTGCACAGATTGCTTTCGCATTGGCGGAAGGGGTTGTTAGAGGTTGGATTCCTGGAAATGCCAAATCCTATTACGATCAAGGAATTCAGGCTTCTCTAAATCAACATGGAGTTGGTTCTTCCTTCGATGCTTACATGACGAATACTGAAGTGGCATTTAGTTCCGGAAGGGAGCTGGAGCAAATCCTAACGCAAAAATGGATTGCTCTTTTTCCAAATGGATACGAGGCATGGGCAGAATGGAGAAGAACTGGGATTCCAAGTCTTACGCCTGCGGCCAATGCGCTGACTCCAAGCTTGCAGATTCCTAGAAGACAAGCATATGGTACCACTGAAGCGAATTTGAACACTGAAAATCATCAGGAAGCACTCACCCGTCAAGGCTTTTCAAGTGATGACCTGGATGGTCGCATATGGTGGGATGTTCAATAATTGGATTTATGATCTGATTCAAATAAAAAAAGGGGCTTTTAAGCCCCTTTTTTTATTTGAATCAATCCTTGGATGCAAGTAGGCAGGTAGGACCTCATCTGTGGTGCAGCGCTTGAACCCAAAATAAAAATTCCGTTTCAATCCCATTTGGAAACCTATTGTCTATTCAAACTTACTTAATCAAGTTAGATGCTTTACGTTACTTTTTCGATGTCTTAGAATTCGGGTTTAATGTAGGAGACCTTGTCAGAGAAACTACGGAGCGCCCTTTCTTCAATCTCTCAAAGGTCAGAACATTCCAAGTTCCCTGCCGAGAGAATTAGGGTTCAACTCTTCCTACCCATTGGTTTTGGCCCTTTGGATTTCCCGAATGGATCTAAATTGGGATACTCTTTTGGGATTTATTCGGTTTTTATAACCAGGAGTGTGGTAAAAATTTTATTTGGTTTAGAATATGAACCCAATTTTGTTAAAATGAATAAAGTTGGGTTTTAAATTCTGTAAATCTAAAGTCTAAATAACATTTTTAAAATTTTAGGGTTTTTTTTGACCCTGAAATTTATTTTTAAGCAATTTTAAATTTATTCTGGACCCCTTATTTATTTTTTTTCAGAATGAAATAAAAATTTATAGATAGGCTGTCTCATAAAATTTGCTGAAAGTATTCAGCTGGATTGTTTTTTGTTTAAAGTCAGTATAAATGATATTTATTGAAATAAACACAAGAAAAAATGCTTTTTTTAATAAAAATATAAAATATATGCCGTAAAAATGAATTTAGTACCGATGTTGTTGAATTTAATTGAACAAAATAAAATTTTTATTTATTGTCAAATGAATTCTTTTTGCATTAAAAATTTGGCAAAAAAGGCATTCCTGCCAAATTTTCAGCTTTTTCAACCGTCCACACAAAAAAATGGCCACTTATTGTAATCAGATCCTCTAAATGTTAATTAAACGTTAAGCTATGTTAATATTTCAATAACGGATGCTTTTTAATTGAATAATGGGGTATTGTTCTGAAAAATTCAGATAATCCAACTAAAAAGAGGCATATTTTGAAATGTGCGATAATTGATTTTTATTTACGCATCAACTAAACTAAATACCTTATGAGAAAAGCTTTACTCCTTGTTCTTGCGCTTTTCACGATGGCTCTCAGCTATGAAGTGTCGGCGCAACAACGGGTAATTACCGGAAAGGTAATTTCCGAGGAAGATGGTTTGGGCCTGCCAGGCGCATCCATCCTAGTCAAAGGGACTACAGTGGGTACTACCACCGATTTGGATGGTAACTACTCCATCAATGTCCCCGCAGGATCAAATGTTCTGATCTACTCCTTTATTGGTTTGAAGACCAAAGAAGAAGCAATCGGTAACAGGTCCGTTATCAATGTCACCCTCAATATCGATGCTGCCCAGCTTTCAGAAGTGGTTGTAACGGCGATCGGTATCGAAAGGGAAAAGAAGGCATTGGGTTATGCTGTTTCTTCCGTAGGAGAAGAGCAGATTTCTAATCGCCCTGAGGCCGATGTCTCTAGGGTATTGCAGGGTAAAGTAGCCGGTGTAAACATTACCGCCACAAACGGGATGTCCGGTTCAGGTACCAATATCATCATCAGGGGATATTCCTCTGCTACCGGATCCAACCAGCCTCTGTTTATTGTTGATGGTGTTCCTTTCAGTACAGGAACCAATGCTGCCAATGGATTCAGTACCGGTGGAGCCACTACTTCCTCCCGTTTCTTGGATATTGATCCCAACAACATCGAAAGTGTAAACGTGTTGAAAGGTCTTTCCGCCACCGTATTGTATGGCGACCAGGGAAGAAACGGTGTAATCTTGATTACAACCAAATCCGGTGCTGCAAAAAGAAGACCAGCAGAAGTGACTGTCAACCAGTCTTTCTTCACCAACAAAGCGGCTTCTCTTCCAACATTCGGGAATATTTACGGAAATGGTTTCCAACAGCAGCCAGGATTCTTCTTCTCCAACTTTGGACCAAGAATGGATACAGGGTTACAGGTTAATCATCCGGTTGCGGCCTCAGGTTTGGCCAGTATCAGAAACGCTTTCCCAGAATTTAGAAATCCAGACGGTACGCCTATCTTGTATGACTACAAAGCCTATGAAGACATCAGTACTGCTTTCTTTAGAACAGGTTTGGTTTCCAATACTTCTTTACAAATGTCAGGTTCTTCGGACAAAACAGGCTTCAGCGCCTCTTTTGGCTATACCAAGGATCAGGGATTTACACCTGGAAATGAGCTTCAGAAATTCAATTTTGGTTTGGGTGTAAACTCAGCCATTACTGATAAACTTTCCGTGAACTCTTCCTTTACCTTCGCCATTACGGATTTGGAAACACCTCCGGTAAATGCGGCCTTCGGTTCAGGTGCAAGTGGTGGTATTCCATCCGTATTTGCCAACGTATTGTACACTCCAAGATCGGTGGATATCGCGAATTTGCCATTTGAGAATCCGGTGGATAGAAGTTCTGTTTATTACAGATCAGGAAATGACCAGACCAATCCCCTTTGGTTGGCGAAATATTATAGAAACACAAGCTTGGTGAATCGTTTCTTCAATTCAACTTCGTTGAACTATGACGTAAACGATAATTTCTCTGTTACCTACAGGATTGGTTTGGATACCTACACCGAACAGCGTGACAATATGTACAACAAAGGCGGCGGAACAGGGTCAAGTGTTCTTGTCAATTCGGGGTACTTCAGGTCTTTGAGCATCAGAAACACCATCTGGAACCAGGATTTGGTCATCAACTTCAAAAAAGACCTTTCCGAAAAAATAGGATTCAGTGCCTTGATAGGAGGAAACTCCAGGTATGATTCCTATGCTCAGGATGGTATTGTTTCCACAGGGCAGTTGGCGTTTGATCTCTTTAGACATACCAACTTCCTTACTTCAGCATCAAGAGATCCATTTAATGGTGCAGCATTGAACTTTACCCAGGAAGAAAGAAGAATGGGGGTTTATGCAGCGGTTACTTTGGATTATAATGATTATTTGTTCTTGAACCTTTCTGCAAGAAATGATTGGACATCAACTGTTGAAAAAGAAAACAGAAGAATTCTTTATCCAGGTGCATCTGTTTCTTTCTTGCCTAGCCAGGCTTTTAATTGGAATTCCAGTACTGTCAATGATCTTAAATTGAGATTTGGATACGGTACGTCAGCAGGGTTTCCAAGCCCTTACAGAACCAGGAATATTTTGGAACAAAATGCTCAGTCTTTCGAAAGAGGAGGAAGTGTTTTTCAATCCCAATCTGTGAGCAGACGTTTGGGAAATCCAAATTTGAAACCTGAGTTGCACGAAGAATTTGAGTTTGGTGTAGAATCAGCCATGTTCAATAACAAATTGAGACTTGACCTTTCGGTGTATCAGAAAAACACGAAGGATCTGATCACTGGTGCGCCAATTGATCCGGCCACTGGTTATACACTTACTGAAATCAACATCGGTAAAATCAGAAACAGGGGAGTTGAACTTCAGGCCACCGCCACTCCAGTAAGTACAGCGTCCGGCTTTAGCTGGGAATCCATTGTGAATTTCGGGCTTTACAGAACCATCGTGATGGAACTTGGTGGAGGATTGGAAGAAGTGGTCGTATCGGGATTTACCGATTTGGGTAACTTCGCCATACCAGGCAAACCTTTCAACATTATCAAAGGAACCGGTTTTGCAAGAGATGAGCAAACGGGACAGCCAATCGTATTACCCAATGGAGATTACCAAACCGCTGCTGAATTGGTTGAATTGGGTGATCCTAATCCAGCTTGGACAGGATCTTGGATCAATACCTTTAGGTATAAAGGTTTGAGCTTGAACGTCATGATGGAATACAGACACAAAGGGACCATTTTCTCGAACACCGTAACGGCCTCTTTGGCAAGGGGTGTGACGAAAGATCCTGTAGTGGATAGGGAATTGACCTTTATCCTTCCTGGTGTCAAACAAGATGGAACGCCAAATGATATTCAAATCACAGCTTCAAACTACTTCTTCAATCAATACCATACTGGTGCTGACGAATCCAACATCTTTGATGGAAGTACCATCAGACTAAGAGAAGTATCCTTGGGTTATGATATCCCATCCAACTTGGTTAGCAAAACGCCATTCAAACGTGCTTCAATAGCTTTGAGTGGAACCAACCTTTGGTTTAGAGCTTTGAACTTCCCTCCAAACATGAACTTTGATACGGATGTATTGGGACTTGGTGTTGGGAATGGTTTAGGCTTTGATTTTGTAACTGGTCCTAGCTCCAGAAGATTTGGTGGTACAGTAACCCTTTCTTTCTAATCCCCAAAACGAAAAGACAATGAAAATAAAATTATATAGCCTATTTATCGCCTTGAGTGTTTTGGTGGTAAGTTCCTGCGATTTGAATTTGCAAGACGATCCAAATGAGGTGACGCCGGGAACTGCATCTCCTAATTTAGTACTGAATAAAATCCAGGTTGATTTTGCCGGTTTCTTCAATACTACTGGAAACAATGGGATGCGATTGACCCGGGTTTTGGGACAGCCTAGTAACCTTTATGAGCAGGCATATGTGCCTGTGAATTTCAACGGGATTTGGACCACGGGATATGCAGATATCCTGAACGATATCAAATTTCTTGAGCCATTGGCTGAAACAGCAGGATTTAAAAGACACCTTGGTATCGCCAGGACAATCAAAGCCTATGTTTTGTTGACAATGGTTGATTATTTTGATGCAGTACCTTTGACTGAAGCTTTGGATCCAGCCAATTTCAACCCGGTTGTGGATCCAGGTGCCCAAGTTTACCAGGCTGCATTCGCTGCCTTGGCACAAGCAAGACTTGATTTTGCAGCCCCTTCAGTTGGGACGCCAAATGATTTCTTTTACGCAAATGATGCAGCCAAATGGCTCAAATTGATCAATTCTTTGGAATTGAAATACCATTTGAACAGAAAGCTTGTGGATGCATCGGGAAGTACTTCAGCGATCAATGCTTTGATTGCTGCTAACAATTTCATTGCGCCCGGACAGGAATTCGTTTTCAGATATGGAACGAGCTTGACCAATCCTGATTCACGTCACCCGCGGTTTGCCGCTTATGGTGCCGGCGGAGGAGACTATCAGTCCACATGGTACATGTATCATTTGACTGAGGAAAAAGGGTTTGATGATCCAAGAGCGAGATATTACTTCTACAGACAAGTACTCGTAAATCCAACTGATCCTGACAAGCTTAGATGTCTTTCTGAAATTGCGCCCGGCCATTATCTTGCTGGTGGATTTCCATTCTGCTTGCCTGGTGACAGAGGTTACTGGGGAAGAGACCATTTGAATGCTGAAGGTATTCCGCCGGATGGATTTGATAGAACGGTGTGGGGTATTTATCCCGCTGGAGGCAGATTCGACAATAATTCTGGCGCTCCTGTTAGTTCTCCAACATTAGGTGGACTTGGAGCGGGTATCCAGCCGATTATGTTGCCAGCCTTCGTTGACTTTATGTTGGCGGAAGCGATCCAGACAATGGATGGTGTTTCTGGAGATCCAAAAGCGCTTACACTTAGCGGGATCAAAAAGCACATGGATTATGTGAGGGCTTACTCGACTTCTACTGCAGACGCTGCCGCAATCACAACTTTCCAGCCGATAGCTGCATTCAATACTGCCGTAACGAATTACCTTACATTCGTTGCAAGTGAATGGGATGCTGCTCCTGCGGGAAGGAAGATGAATATCATCGGTAGAGAATATTGGTTGTCTTTGTACGGAAGTGGCAATGAAGCCTATAACCTTTACAGAAGAACTGGTCAGCCTGATGGCATGCAGCCTGGCTTGATTGCAAATTTCGGTGATTTCCCTAGATCCTTTTTCTATCCAAATAACTATTTGGTGACGAATACAAGCGCATCTCAGAAGGCTTCTCAGCGTTTGCGAGTATTCTGGGATACCAATCCTGAAGGAAATGCTTGGGTGTATTAATCTATAAATAGCTAAAAAATATGAAAATACTAAAATATAGTTATGGATTGTTGGTTGCCTTGTTGGTCCTTGCGACCTCCTGCACTGACTTTGTAGAACCAAGAATTCCCTATAAAACCTTTGATACGGCAACATATCTTAGGACGATAGCGAGAACAAGCGATAGTTTTAATTTCTTTGACCTCCAATCTTCCAAATTCGCATTGACCTTGGAAGCTGTGGATATCGAAGATGGAGCGACAGTGTCAACGGTGGAAATCAGAGTAAGACACAGAAGGTTGATTCCAGGTGTAGGTTTGGAATATACACCAACAAATGATGTCTTGGTGAAGACCCTTAGTGCTTCCGATTTTGGACCAAATCCAAATAGCAGGTTCTTGAGAACTTCTTTTGAAGTTGCTGCCCTAGATGCAATTACTGCCGTAGGTTTAACACCTGCACAGATTGAAGGTGGAGATACATTTGAATTCAGACTGGTGTTGACGACTACGAATGGAAGGGTTTTCTCTTCTGACAATAGAAGTTCCGATGTGGCAGGTGGTTTCTTTTATGCTTCCCCTTTCTTGTACAATGTAGGTGTGGTTTGTCCGACAGCTTTGGGCGGTACTTACGCATTCAGTACCGTGGTTACCAATTCTCCATATGCAAGATCATGTGAAGGAAAGGTTTTGACGGGAACCATTTCTCTGACTCCAGTTACCAACTCAACTGCCTATACTATTTCTGATGGTTCATTTGGGATGTTTGATTGCTCAGACTCAGGATGGGGTGCAGGAAACTTGCGTCTGAATGATTCCTGTGGAATACTTAATTTTACAGGTGCTGACAAGTACGGAAGTACTTATACTTTCACTTTCGTCAGCAACGATGGCAAAAACCTTGTATTTGATTGGATCACGACAGACAATGAGGCGAGTAGAACAACCCTTATTGCTCCAGCTGGTTTCACATGGCCAAGTACTTTGAGATAATTGACTGAGTAAACTTTCTTCAAATAAAAAAGCAGCTCCCTATGGGTGCTGCTTTTTTATTTGAAGAAAATCATCACTTTTCTATTCAGTTTACTGCTTTAAACCCGTAACCTGCATTAGGTTTCTAAATTGGGTTAAACTGCAAGAAAATCAGACTATTGGAGCGTTAGGAGTATTTCCTCAGTGGAGAAGTCTATAATAGTTTACAATTGACGGATTGGTGATCAAATTTATGCGGGATCAGAAATGGTAATGCATCACAGGGGCAGAAAGGATATTATATTTGTCAAAGGCTATTTTTTAGAAATCAAACAGTTAAAATTATTTCTCTTTATCAAAATTAAAAAATAAAATTCCGTTACTGACGAGTAGAGGTCTGATTTCCAATAATATTTGGGTATCCGAATATGCAATTTTTATATCAATTAATTTGAATCTACATTTGTAAGGTTAGCAAAAACTCAAACATGGATAAATTCTCGTATATCGCCAATGCCCACGTTGCTTATATTGATGAGCTGTATGTGGAGTACAAAAAAAATCCAGAATCAGTAGATCCCAGTTGGAAGTCATTTTTTGACGGTTTTGAATTTGCCATTACCCAATATGGTGAAGATGAAAACGGTGGGGCCTTAAAAGGAACCAGTATGGCTGAGGCGGAACCAAGCACAACACCTACCTCCAGTGGATCCTTAGCGACTAAGGGGACCATCATGGACATGGAATTGTTGCCCAAAGAAATCAAAGTGAGGGCCTTGATCCACGCATACAGATCCAGAGCACATTTAAGGTCAAAAACCAATCCAGTAAGGGAACGAAAGGATCGAAAAGCGCTTATCGATCTGGAGGATTTTGGGTTGGACCAACAAGATTTGAATACCGAATTCCAAGCTGGAAAAGAAATTGGCATTGGGACAGCCAAGCTCTCCAAAATCATGGAGGCCCTCAAGACAATATACGAAGGCCCAATGGGGTTTGAATACCTCTATATCCGTGATCCGGAAATGCTGGATTGGTTCAAAACTAAGGTGGAAAAAGAGGCATTGGCCTTCAATCCTTCCGTGGAGGAGAAAAAACAAATCCTGTCAAAATTAAACCAAGCGGTAGTTTTTGAAAACTTTTTGCATACTAAATACATTGGACAGAAGCGTTTTTCACTGGAAGGTGGGGAAAGTACCATTCCTTTCCTTGATGCAGTTGTCAATGCAAGTGCAGACCTTGGCGTGGAGGAATTCATGCTGGGCATGGCCCACAGAGGACGTCTTAACGTACTCGCCAACATCATGGGGAAGACCTACGAACAGATTTTTTCAGAGTTCGAAGGGACCGCCAAGCCAGATTTGACCATGGGTGATGGTGACGTCAAATACCATATGGGATACTCCAGCGATTTGGTTACTCCCAACAATAAAAAAATCCATTTGAAATTGGCGCCCAATCCTTCCCACTTAGAGGCAGTCAATCCAGTGGTTGAAGGATTCATCCGTGCCAAAATCGATTCCCAACACAAGGGGGATTCCAAAAAAGCAATGGCCATTTTGATCCATGGAGACGCTGCTGTCGCCGGTCAGGGAATCGTCTATGAGGTTACCCAAATGGCGGAATTGAAAGGATACAACACAGGAGGGACCATCCATTTTGTCATCAACAACCAAGTGGGTTTCACCACTGATTTTGACGATGCGAGGTCATCCATTTATTGTACCGATGTGGCCAAGATCATCGATGCGCCCGTCATTCACGTCAATGGTGACAACGCCGAGGCAGTGGTTTTTGCAGCACGCTTGGCTTCCGAGTTCCGTCAAAAATTCAACAAAGACATATTTGTGGATATGGTGTGCTACCGAAGGCATGGACACAATGAGTCTGATGAGCCTAAATTCACGCAACCCTCCCTTTATAATATCATCTCTAAGCATCCCAATCCTCGTGAAATTTACGTAAAAAAACTCACGGAAAGGGGAGATTTCGATGCCAAGATTGCCAAACAAATGGATGAGGAATTCCGCCAGTTGCTTCAGGACAGACTGAACATGGTCAAGGAAAAACCACTTCCCTATCAACAAACCAAGTTTGAAACGGTTTGGGAGTCTTTGAGGAGATCAACCCCTGAGGATTTTGAACTTTCACCTGAAACTGGGATTTCGGAAGAAACCATCAAAGTGGTTGCCGATGCCCTGACCACCATTCCAAAAGGATTCAAGCCAATCAAACAAATCGAAGTTCAGCTCAAGCAACGGAAGGACATGTTCTTCAATTCCAAATCCTTGAACTGGGCTGCGGCAGAATTGTTGGCTTATGGGTCTCTTTTGAAAGATGGAGAAACGGTTAGGATCACGGGACAGGATTGTCAGCGGGGAACATTTTCGCATCGACATGCAGTCGTCCATGATGCCAACACCAACACGCCACACAACTTCCTGAAGGAATTGAAAGGGCATGATGGTAAATTCTACATCTACAATTCCCTGCTGTCAGAATATGCAGTTTTGGGCTTTGAATACGGCTACGGGATGGCCAATCCGCATTCTTTGACCGTATGGGAAGCACAATTTGGTGATTTTGCCAATGGTGCCCAGACCATGATTGACCAGTTTATCACCTCTGGTGAATCCAAATGGCAAAAAATGAACGGCCTTGTCATGCTTCTTCCGCACGGCTATGAAGGTCAGGGTCCTGAGCATTCCAATGCCAGGCCGGAAAGATTCCTCCAGCTGTCCGCTGAATACAACATCATCGTGGCCAACATCACCGAGCCTTCCAATTTCTTTCACCTACTCAGGAGACAGTTGGCCTGGGAATTCAGAAAGCCCTGCGTCGTGATGTCTCCCAAATCCTTGCTGAGGCACCCCAAAGTGATGTCCCCGATCAGTGAGTTTACCAATGGTAGGTTTAGAGAAATCATTCTTGATACCAAAACCAATCCCGATGAGGTAAAAAGGGTTGTGCTTTGTTCCGGAAAGATCTATTATGATCTGGAAGAAGTCAGGGAAAAAGAGAAAGTCACTGATGTTGCCATCATCCGGATAGAACAATTGCACCCTTTGCCGAAAAAACAGATGTTCGAAGCGCTTAAGCAATACAAAAATGCCGAGGTATTCTGGGTACAGGAAGAGCCTGAGAACATGGGTTATTGGAATTATCTCCTTAGGTTGCTCTACAAAGAACTGCCAATGGAATTGATCGCCCGAAAAAACAGTGCTTCCCCTGCCACTGGCTATAACAAAGTGCACGTTGAAGAACAAACGGCGATCGTCAGAAAAGCCTTAAAACTTTCATAATCACCCCTGAGCAGCATAAAAACGATTGTGATCCAGAGAGGATCATAATCGTTTACTCTGCTTTTGGTTTAATTTAAAAAAATCATGTTAAATTAACCTTGGACCAACTGGTTTGGGGGTAAAAAAGAAAAACAATGAGCCTAGAAATTAAAGTCCCTACCGTAGGGGAATCCATTACCGAAGTCACCATTGGTCAGTGGTTCAAGAAAGATGGAGATTTTGTAGAAATGGATGAGGTGATCTGCGAACTGGAATCTGATAAAGCAACTTTTGAATTGACGGCTGAAGCAGCCGGGATTTTGAAAATCAAAGCTGGAGAAGGCGATACCTTGGAAATCGGCGAAGTGATCTGTGAGATCGACTCTTCGGCAAGTGCCGGAGAAAGCGCTTCCGATGATACCAAGAAAGAAGAAAGTCAGCCTGTCTCCAACAAAGGAGGCAAAACAGGCGAAATCAAAGACATGATAGTTCCTACCGTTGGGGAATCGATCACCGAGGTGACTTTGGCAAATTGGCTGAAAGCCGATGGGGATTTCGTGGAGCTCGACGAGATCATCGCAGAAGTGGATTCCGACAAAGCAACTTTTGAACTTCCTGCGGAAGCCACCGGGATATTGAGACACGTCGCCCAAGAAGGCGATACCTTGGAAATTGGAGGCTTGATCTGCAAAATTGAGGTGACAGAAGGTGGTGCTCCTGAACAAGAAGAAGCAACCTCTAACGGAGGATCCCAAGCAGCCAGTACTTCAGTATCTGGAAAAGACACTTATGCAACCGGACATGCTTCTCCCGCAGCAGCCAAAATTCTTTCCGAAAAAGGAATGGATGCTAAGGGAATCCAAGGCACCGGTAAAGATGGTCGAATCACCAAAGAGGATGCTGAAAGAGCCCAAGTGGCAGCCAAAGAAACACCGAAAGCGGAAAGTAAGCCAACGCCGAAGACCGAAGCAACGGCACCTTCTTCTGCCCCAAAGATTGCCGGTTCCAGAGATACCAAAAGAGAGAAAATGACCTCCTTGAGAAGGACCATTTCCAGAAGATTGGTAGCTGTGAAAAATGAAACCGCCATGCTCACGACCTTCAATGAAGTGAACATGGGTCCGATCATGGAAATGAGAAAGAAATACAAGGATCAATTCAAGGAAAAGCATGGGGTGAACCTGGGCTTTATGTCCTTCTTCACCAAAGCCGTTTGCGTAGCCCTGCAAGAATGGCCGGCTGTGAATGCACAAATCGATGGAAACGAAATTGTGTACAACCATTTCTGTGACATCTCCATCGCCGTGTCCGCGCCAAAAGGCTTGGTCGTTCCGGTGATCCGAAATGCCGAATCGATGAGTTTCGATCAAATCGAAAAAGAGGTCGTCAGGTTGGCGCTTAAAGCCAGAGACAACAAATTGTCCATAGAGGAAATGACAGGGGGGACTTTTACCCTTACCAATGGCGGTATATTCGGTTCCATGATGTCGACTCCGATCATCAATGCGCCACAATCAGCCATTTTAGGCATGCACAACATCGTCGAAAGGCCGATGGCAGTCAATGGCGAAGTGAAAATCCTTCCCATGATGTATTTGGCCCTTTCCTATGACCACCGTGTCATCGATGGCCGCGAGTCTGTAAGCTTCCTGGTTCGCGTAAAGCAGCTTCTTGAAGCACCGGAAAGGTTGTTGTTTGGGGTGTAATTGGTTATCGTGTACTAAGTAAAAAGTCTTAAGTACTAAGTAATTAAAACTACGTTCTTGATTTTGTTTTAAAGTGAAAACTATCTATTTTAAATACTAGATTAGTTTTCACTTTAAAACAACAAATTTTGAATAGATACAAGGATTTGAAGGTTTGGCAAAAGGCCATTCAATTGTCCGTAGACATTTATCAAATAACAGGAAGGTTCCCAAAAGAAGAACGTTTTGGGCTTGTCAGTCAAATGAATCGCGCGTCAGTTTCAATACCTTCCAACATTGCAGAAGGAGCAGGAAGAAATGGCCCAAAAGATTTTAACAATTTCTTGGGAATAGCCCTCGGATCTTGCTTTGAGTTGGACACCCAACTGGTAATCTCAAATAAGCTGAATTATCTCAGTGATCAAGAATTTGAAAAATTCGAACTGGAATTGGAGCATATTCAGAATATGATTGTCAAATTGAAAAAAAGTTTGAATATTCAGTAAACCCACCTGTGCCGGGTACTTCTTACTTGGTACATGGTACAAATAAAAACACATGTACGACGTAATTGTAATTGGCTCCGGGCCGGGAGGATATGTGGCAGCCATTAGGGCGGCACAGCTTGGTATGAAAACGGCCATTATTGAAAAATACCCAACTTTGGGAGGGACCTGTCTGAATGTTGGCTGTATCCCATCCAAGGCACTTTTGGATTCTTCCGAGCATTATCACAATGCGGCCCACACTTTTAAAACCCATGGCATCAACTTGACCAACCTGAAAGTGGATCTCAAGCAGATGATCCTTCGCAAGGACGACGTGGTCAAGCAAAACGTGGATGGAATCCAGTATTTGATGAAGAAAAACAAGATTGAAGTCCACCAAGGTTTGGGTTCTTTCGTGGACAAGAATACTGTCCGCGTGACCAAAGACGATGGAACAAGCCAAGATCTCCAAGGTAAAAACATCATCATTGCCACAGGCTCCAAGCCTGCTTCCCTTCCCTTTATCAAATTGGACAAGGACAGGGTCATTACTTCCACGGAAGCGCTGAACCTGAAAGAGATTCCCAAACACATGATCGTGATCGGCGGTGGCGTGATTGGAATGGAACTCGGTTCCGTGTATGGCAGAATGGGGGCGAAGGTTTCCGTAGTGGAATATTTGGATTCTTTGATTCCTTCCATGGACAAGACCATGGGCAAGGAACTTCAAAAATCACTCAAGAAATTGGGTTTTGATTTTTACCTCAAACACAAAGTCACAGGTGTTGAAAGAAAAGGAAAAGAGGTCACCGTAAAAGCCGAAAACAGCAAAGGAGAAATCGTTGAACTGAAAGGGGATTATGTACTCGTTTCCATTGGCAGAAAAGCCTATACCGATGGGTTGAATGCCGAAGCCGCCGGGGTCAAGATAAGCGACCGCGGATTGGTGGAAGTGGATGACCATTTGCGGACAAACGTTCCAAATATATACGCCATCGGCGATGTGGTAAAAGGTGCGATGCTTGCCCATAAAGCCGAAGAAGAAGGCACTTTCGTTGCCGAAGTCATTGCCGGACAAAAGCCCCATATCAATTACCTTTTGATCCCAGGGGTTGTCTATACCTGGCCTGAAGTGGCTTCTGTCGGGTATACCGAGGAGCAATTGAAAGAAAAAGGAACCAAATACAAGACCGGTAAATTCCCGTTTATGGCATCGGGAAGGGCTAGAGCTTCGATGGATACCGACGGACTGGTGAAAGTATTGGCAGATGCCGAGACGGATGAAATCCTGGGTGTGCACATGATCGGGCCAAGAACCGCAGACATGATTGCAGAGGCGGTCGTGGCGATGGAATTCAGGGCTTCGGCCGAAGATATTGCCCGGATGTCACACGCCCATCCGACCTATACGGAAGCTTTCAAGGAAGCATGTTTGGCCGCTACGGACAATAGAGCACTTCATATTTGATCTTTAATCGCATCAAGTCAAGCTTACTAAACCTGCCAGAATTCCAAATCTGGCAGGTTTTTATTTTTATGTTTGGATAAATAATTTCTGACGCTTACGTTCAAACCGAATTCCAATACAGCAGAAAAGTAACGGAAAGCAGCTAACTTGAGGGAAGTTAGATGGAAATATACAATGGGTTTCCAAATGGGGTTGAAACTGCAAGAAAATCAGCCTCTTTGGAGAATAAGGTATTTTGCCGATATGGTGAAGTCAAGAATTGTAAAAAAATACTGAATAATAGGCGATTTCAGACTGGAATAGCATTGTAAAGCATAACACGGGTTTAATCATGTTCAAACAGATCTATTTAGTTTTCTTCCTTTTGTTTTTTATCTCTTTTCCTCTTATTGCGCAGGAGAGTTCGAGAAATGGGTTTCTGAATCAAATCTTTGATTCCATTTCCGATGATCCCATAAAGTGTTCTTCAGAAATTCCTGATTGGGCCATTATGAGGTTAAAAAAAGTCCTGGAGACAGAGGGTTCTGGTTTTTCTACCAAGGGGCAAAACCAAAAATGTGAGCTCTCAAAAGAGGAGCGAAAATTTCTATTGGGTTTAGTTGAGAACAAGAAAATTAAAACTGTCCATGATTTTGAATCAAAGCTGAAAGTTGCTTCCCAAGAGGAAAAAATGGTTGTTGCAAATATGGGAGGAGGTCAAATATTCACCTTTTCCGAGCCTGTTTTTTTTAGGGACGATGCGATGGTCTTCTTTTTCCAAAGCAGATATTGCGGCTCCAAATGTGCAGAAGGAAGGTGGTCTGTCTACAGAAAACAATCCGGTGAGTGGGCTGAGTGTTTGGTTATTTTAAGTTTTGTTTCTTAAACCCGTATTATGCATTATCAATTCTATTCCGACCTGGAATTGATTCATAATCAGTTGGTTTTTAGTGTTTTTGACTTCATCATGTTGGACGATATATTAATTATCTAAATAGTCCGATTTTCTTGTATTTACAGGCTTATTTGTAAGACCAATGCATATTCCGGGTTAAAATATTATTGATGAAAAAAGTTGAAGATATCCTCAAATTGGGTGATCCCCGCCTTTATGAAATTTGTTCTCCAGTGACACATGAAGAACTTCCTTTAGTGGAAAATTGGGTGCAGGAACTCCACCAAGCGATGGAAGATGTCCGGAGAAGGTTTGGCTTTGGGCGTGGCATTGCAGCCCCACAATTGGGGATCATGAAACGTCTTTTCTACCTCAATCTGGACAAACGCTATACCATCATCAATCCCGAAATAAAAAATCCGAGTGAAGAAATGTTCGAACTTTGGGATGATTGCATGAGTTTTCCCAATCTCCTTGTCAAAGTGAAGAGGCACCAATCCCTCACACTGGAATATTTGGATGAAAATTGGGAAAGGCAATCGTGGGATGTGGATGGAGCGATTGCAGAATTGATCCAACATGAATTTGATCACTTGAATGGAGTGCTCTGCACGATGAGGGCGATGGATGACAAGGCCTTTAAGTGGAGGTAGTTTCAGCCTAAATTGTTTCCGGTATTCACACTTTCCGAGAAATTGAACCCATGGATAATCTTGTTCAGTTAAAGAAATTTTGTTTTCCAACTTATATAAAATTTTGTTTCAAGTCAGAAAATATTCTTTTTTAGAGGGGGGAGGGTGTTTCCAAAAGCTAAAAAAGCTTTTAGGTGTAAGCCTTTGAAGCAAAAAGAACATGGATAAACAATGATGTTTTCTACCTTTTTTAAGTGAAAAGGACGAAGACCTCATTATTTTTCATAGATTTATTTTTAGCCTTCCTAATCATGATGTTATTAGGGGTTAATTCGCGTAATTGGCTTATGCCAAACAGTTTGTTTTTCAAAAAGCATTCCATCCAGGAAGCTTTTTGCCTTTAAAGTGATGTGCCCTATGGAAATGACGGGAGAAGAAAAGTCAATTCAGTTGAACAAAATCATCGATGCGCAATCCTCTCAAATACAGGAGATGCTTAAGGAGCGGGCTGTGCTAAGAAAACAATTGCTTCGGGCAGAGAAACTCTCCACTTTGGGGCTTCTTTCGGCAGGCATTGTCCATGAAATCAAAAACCCTTTGGGCTTCATCAATAATTTTTCCGAGTTGAGCATAGAATACCTTCAAGAAGTCAAGGAACAACTCACGTCAATCCAAGAACAATCCGAGACAAACGAAATACGGGACTTGATAGAGGATGTTGAGACTAACCTGAACAAAATCCAGCACCATGGAGGCAGAATCAATCGCATTGTCACCTCCATGCTCCTTCATTCTCGAGAGGGCTCAGGGCAGTTTGAACCCTACGATCTCAACTTACTCATCACGGAGTTTGTCAACCTCGCTTTTCACGGGATGCGAGCAGGCAAAGACCCCATCAATGTGGATATTCAGCTTGATCTTGATAGAAGCATTCCTCTTGTCCCATTGAAGGCTGAAGATTTCAGCCGGGTGATCCTGAACCTCTGCAACAATGCTTTTGACGCATTAAGAGAAAAGAACGACAAGAGACTAAATCGTGAATATTCGGAGGGTCCCCATCACGAAGGGCCAAAGCTTACCGTTAAATCTGTGTGGAAGGAAGAATGGGTTGTATTGGAAATTGAGGACAATGGCCCCGGTATTCCCAAGTCCCATCGCGAGAAAATATTTGAACCTTTTTTTACAACCAAAAATAGATTGCAGGGCACAGGTTTGGGCCTTGGGATCACCCAGGACATCATCAAAAACCATAAAGGAAGCTTGGCTCTTGAAAGTGAGGAGAAGCTTTTCACCAGGTTTATAATTAAAATCCCAACCCATTTGAATTCACAGAATGAGAATATTGAGCGTTGATGATGAGAAAGACGCGGAAATGCTGTTCCGTCAAAATCCCGAAAGGAAATGAGAAGAGGGGAAGTGTATTTGGAATGTGCTTTTTCTAGGCAAAATGATTTGGTGTTCCTTGGGAAAGAAAAGCCCCCAAAGTGAGGGATGCCTTTTCAGATATCAGCATGTCCGGGATGGCTGGCTTGGAACTGCTGAGACTAGTCAAAGCCAAACAAACCGCAATCAATGAAAGCATGATTGCAGCATACGGAGACGAAGCAAACCACCACAAGGGGGTCAGTTCCGGCTCCAAAGAGTTTATTGCCAAGACAATACTTTTTGATTCACTCAAGGTGAAAATAGCAAAACCCATTAACAAATAAAACAATGGTCAAAATACTTGTAGTGGATGATGAAGTGGATTTGGAAGTTCTGATCAAACAGAAGTTCAGGCAAAAAATCAGACAGAATGAATACGAGTTTGTCTTCGCCTATAACGGACGGGATGCGCTGGATAAGCTTTTGGAACACCCCGACGTGGACATCGTGCTCAGCGACATCAACATGCCCGAAATGGACGGCCTCACCCTGCTCAGCAAGCTCAATGAGCAGGACGTTTTGCTGAAATCCGTGATGGTATCGGCTTACGGTGATATGGACAATATCCGCACGGCGATGAATAGGGGCGCATTTGACTTTGTCACAAAGCCGGTCAATTTCCCAGACTTGGAAATCACCATCGACAAGACCTTCAAGCATGTACAAACCATCCGCGAAATGCTTAAAACAGTGAAGGAAAATAACATCCTCAAGATGTATGTGGATGAGAATGTCCTCAACTTTATGGGTGGAAAGAAAATCGACAACATTCTTGCACACAATGAATTCATGCAGGGATCCGTGGTGTTTATTGATATTTGCGGGTTTACTTCCATTTCCGAAAATGAGCCAGCCAATAGAGTAGTGGAGCTATTGAATACTTATTTCGATATCATGGTGAAGGAAATTATCAGGGAAAATGGTGTGGTGGACAAATTTATGGGAGATGCGATAATGGCCACTTTTTGGGGAGATTATCACCTGGACAGAGCGATTGATGCCTGCCTTTCCATCAAAGAAAAAATAAAGGAAGTCGGCGGAAAAATCGAGTCAGGGTCCTACCAACCTGAGGTTTCCATTGGCATCAATACGGGAGGGATGGTCTGGGGAAATATAGGCTCCGTTACCCTCAAAAGATTGGATTACACAGTTATCGGGGACACGGTCAACGTGGCCTCACGCTTGCAGACCGCTGCCAGCAAAAACCAGATCTTGATATCGGAGGATTGCTACCTCCAAGTAAAAGACTCCTTTAAATGCCGAGAAGTAGGGCTTTTGAGTCTGAAAAACAAAAAAAATTCCATAAAAGCCTTTGAAGTGATCGAGTAGAAACAGGCGGCTCAAACAAGCATAATCCCCAATCAAATGATGAATACGAAAAAGAAAATTAACTGGAAGTCCATTTTTAATCCCAAATCTATTTTATTCACACTCATTGGGGTCTTTTTTGCGGTGGTAGGCCTTCAGGGCTTTATGGTGCCCAATAATTTTTTGGATGGAGGGGTCACGGGTCTCTCTATTCTGGCAACAGGGTTTTCAAACATACACATCAGTTTTCTTCTCGTTTTTTTTAATATTCCCTTTTTGATTATCGGGTTCAGGAAAATAGGCTACACCTTTGGGATCAAGGCGACTATTGCGGTTATATTGCTGGCCTTGGGGATGTACTTCTTTCATATCCAGCCTTTCACCACCGACAAGGTCCTGATTGCGGTATTCGGGGGCTTTTTTATTGGACTTGGAATTGGCTTTGTCATCAGGGGTGGGGGTGTCATCGACGGCCTTGAGGTCATCGGCTACTACACCCAAAAAAAATCAGGGTTCAGCTCAGGGGAGATCATCTTGGTCTTGAACACCTTGATTATCTTGGGCGCTGCCTACGAATTTGGGATTGAAACCGCCATGTATTCCATACTCGTTTACTTCACGGCTATGAAAACCTCGGACTACGTGGTGGATGGTTTTGAGGAATACACCGCACTCACCATCATTTCCAAGGAGCACCGGGCCATCAAGAGACTTCTGGTAGTGGATTTTGGGAAGGCGATATCGGTCTACAAAGGGGAGCGGGGTTATTTGCCCAAAAGCTTCGATGTCAAATTTGACTGTGACATCATCATGACCATCGTGACCCGTCTGGAAATTCACCGCATGAAGGAAGCTGCTGCGGAAATTGATCCAAATGCTTTCTTTTATGTGCAAAGTATCAAGGAGGTAAAGGGAGGAGTCATGAAAAAAAGAGCAGGCCATGATTAAGGAAAAAAGGGAAGATTCTCTCAGCTTTTCAAAAAATGGGTTGAATCCGAAATATGCATGAGGCTTCCTAATGGGGCTGAAACGGCAAGAAAATCAGGCTATTGGGAGAATTACCCATATCACTGATTTGGTGAAGTCAAAAATTAAAACAAAGACGGCTTAATTCAGCAATTACAATCTTGAATGGCGTTCGTACTGCATAAAACGGGTTGAACTGATCCAAAAGGGCTTGGTTTTAAGAAATCCTCTTGCCTTTTCAATATCAATCGGCTTAAATTAAAAAAAAAACAATTGATCAAGGGTCGGGGTTTTATTTCGCTTTTTTCCCAATGTATCGGGCTACTTTAAATTATTTCCCTAATTTTGCACCAATTTAGCCATCAATATATAAACCTCCTAAACCTCCGTTCTTAATGCCTAAGGATAGCAGTATCAAACACGTACTTATTATCGGTTCAGGTCCAATCGTCATTGGTCAAGCTTGTGAATTTGATTATGCAGGCTCCCAAGCCTCCAGATCACTCCGGGATGAAGGGATTACCGTCACCCTGATCAATTCGAATCCTGCCACGATCATGACGGATCCCGTCACTGCAGATCATGTTTATTTGCTCCCGCTGGAAAAGAAATCCATCATCAAAATCCTTCAGGACCATCCGGACATTGACTGTGTGCTCCCAACCATGGGCGGCCAAACGGCCCTCAACCTTGCCATTGACTGTGACAAGGCCGGGATTTGGAACAAATTCAACATCCGCATGATCGGTGTGGATATCGATGCCATTGAAACTGCCGAAAACAGGGAGAAATTCAAGGCCTTGATGGAAAAGCTTGGTGTGGGCGTTTGTATCGGTGATACGGCCTCCTCCTTCCTCGAAGGAAAAGAAATCGCTCAAGAAATAGGTTTCCCTTTGGTGATCCGTCCTTCCTACACATTGGGTGGATCTGGTGGAGGATTCGTGGAGAGAGCAGAAGATTTTGAAAAAGCGCTTGTCACTGGATTGCAAGCTTCCCCAACCCATGAGGTATTGATCGAACAAAGCATCACGGGCTGGAAGGAATATGAGTTGGAGGTACTGAGAGACAGTATCGGCAACATGGTGGTAATCTGCTCGATCGAAAACTTCGATCCAATGGGCATTCACACGGGGGATTCCATCACAGTAGCCCCGGCGATGACTTTGCCTGATACCGTTTATCAGGAGCTTAGGAACCAGGCAATCAAAATGATGAATGGGATCGGTAATTTTGCGGGCGGCTGCAACGTGCAGTTTTCCGTCAGCCCGGACAACAAAACCATCATCGGCATAGAAATCAACCCGAGGGTGTCGCGTTCCTCGGCTTTGGCCTCCAAGGCCACAGGATACCCGATTGCGAAAGTAGCCGCCAAATTGGCCATTGGCTATAATCTGGATGAAATCCCCAATTCGATCACAGGAAATACCTCCGCATTTTTTGAACCCGCCATCGATTATGTAATTGTCAAAATACCAAGATGGAATTTTGACAAATTCAAGGGTTCGGATAAGAAACTGGGCTTGTCCATGAAATCCGTTGGAGAAGTAATGGGTATCGGGCGAAATTTCCAAGAAGCGCTTCAAAAAGCCTGTCAGTCTCTGGAAATCAAGAGAAATGGTTTGGGTGCCGACGGCAAAGAGCTCAGGGACCAAGAAAAAATTCTTTACAGTCTGGCCAATGCAAGTTGGGATAGGCTTTTTCATATTTACGATGCCTTCAAGTTGGGCATTTCCTTCAGAACCATCCATGACCTGACCAAAATCGACAAATGGTTTCTCAAGCAGATTGAGGAACTGATCCTTTTGGAAGGGGAAATTGAAAAACATACCTTGGAGAACATTCCTAAGGATTTGATGGAAACAGCCAAGAAAAAAGGCTATTCCGACCGTCAAATTGCCCATCTGCTGCGCTGTTTGGAAAGTGAGGTTTTTAACAAAAGGTACAAGGAAATGGGCATCAAGCGGGTGTACAAACTCGTGGATACCTGTGCGGCTGAGTTTGAAGCCAAAACCCCTTATTTCTACTCCACCTTTGGTGAAGAAAACGAATCCATCCCTTCAGACCGCAAAAAAGTAGTGGTGTTGGGTTCCGGCCCCAATCGTGTCGGACAAGGCATCGAGTTTGACTATTCCTGTGTCCATGGGGTTTTGGCTGCCAAAGAATGCGGTTACGAAACGATCATGATCAACTGCAATCCTGAGACGGTTTCCACTGATTTTGATATTTCCGATAAACTCTACTTCGAGCCTGTATTTTGGGAACATATTTACGAAATCATTCTTTTGGAAAACCCTGTCGGTGTGATCGTCCAACTTGGCGGTCAAACAGCTTTGAAACTTGCCGAAAAGCTGGACAAACTCGGTATTCCAATCCTTGGCACCAGTTATGAAGCACTCGACTTGGCTGAGGACAGAGGGAGATTTTCAACCTTATTGAAGGACAACAATGTCCCTTATCCGGAATTTGGCACCATCCACAGCACGGATGAGGCACTTGAGCTTTGCAAAACGATAGGCTTCCCTCTTTTGGTGAGACCTTCCTATGTATTGGGTGGTCAGGGAATGAAGATTGTCATCAACGAAAAGGAACTGGAAGAGCACGTTGTGGAAGTCTTGCGGGACATTCCCAACAACGAGATTTTGTTGGATCATTTCCTTGAAAATGCCATTGAAGCCGAAGCGGATGCGATCTGCGATGGGGAAAATGTCTATATTATCGGCATCATGCAGCACATTGAGCCAGCGGGTATCCACTCGGGTGATTCCTATGCTGTGCTTCCTCCTTATAACCTAGGGGATTTCGTGATGCGCCAGATTGAGAGCTATACAGAAAAAATCGCCCTTGCACTCAGGACTGTAGGATTGATCAACATCCAGTTTGCCATCAAGAATGACAAAGTATATGTGATTGAAGCCAATCCAAGGGCTTCCAGAACTGTTCCTTTTATTTGTAAGGCATATCAGGAACCCTATGTCAATTATGCCGTTAAGGTTATGTTAGGAGAGAAAAAAGTGACGGATTTTGTTTTCAACCCGACCAAAAAGGGTTATGCGATCAAAGAACCGGTTTTCTCTTTCCATAAATTTCCTAACGTGAACAAGGAATTGGGACCCGAGATGAAATCCACGGGTGAAGCGATTTACTTCATCGATGACCTGATGGATGATTATTTCCTGAAGATCTATTCCGAGAGGAACTTGTACCTAAGTAGATAAATAAGCTTGGGGAAGGAAGATATCCCAAGAGGAAAATCTTCCTTCCCTTTTCCAATAAAAAATTTAAATATGGGATTAGTATTCAAATTATTGCTCTTTTTTATTGCCATCTCATGGATCTTTTCCAAGCTGATGGGGTTTTTCCTCAGAAGCAAGTTGAAACAATTTGTGGCGCATTCCGATAATCTCCAGAAAGAAGAACAGCGGAGAAAGAGGCCTGCCGATGGAAGCGTGAACGTTGATTTTGTCCCGACGGATTTCAAGGAAAGAAAATCCAAGGAAATCAGGGGCGGGGATTATGTCGATTATGAAGAAGTAAAAGAATAGAAGATCAAAGGTTTTGATTTTTTTGGGAAAAGGGTTTGCAATGGTACACCCTGTATTTCTCCCCTTCTTTGGTTCCAATTAAGAATTCATGGCCTCCATCTTTGAGGTTGAATTTGTTTTTGAAGGCTTCCGCTTTCAGGGAATAGTTCCGGGTGATAACATTGACAATACCCTTTGGGAATTTTTTCTTCAGCTCTTTTTTGTCTGCCTTCACTTCCCCGATTACCTCAAAAACCCTTCCTGGAATGCGCTCCTCCAATACATCGGTGGTATACAGATGACTGTTGGGATGCAGTTTCTTCAGTTGAAACCTTTCTGAAAAGGATTTGAAAGCCCCGGCTTTCAGCAGGGATGCATTGGGTTCGATCAAATACTTGCCCGTTGCCCCAAATATGGCGTTCGCGGTTTCTTCCTCATTATAAGTAAATGCAAAGGTCTGTTTTCCTTCGGGGGTCAAATCCGTACAGATGATTTCTGGCTCGTTTTCAGCTTCGGCATTGCTCCAGTAAAGCAGGATTTCCTTCACTTCGTTTTTGACCGATAAGACCCATATTTTTTGGATTTTGGGCAGTTCTTTCAATGCACTCTTGATTTCAAGAATAGGAGAGGCCTTGACCAGTATTTGGTTTGCCTTATTGGTCAACAAATCCCAGAGGTCCGTTACATCCGGTTCGCAATCCGAGAATTTATAGAGTTTCTGGTTATGGTCTCCCCGTCGGGCCGGGTCAAGATAGATCAGGTCAAAATAGTGGGGAGTAGTTCGCAGGAACGTGATGGCATCCCCGGAATGGACCGCAAATTTATTCGGCTGCAAGAGCTCAAAATTTTGTTGGACGATCGCCGCAAGGCTTTCATTTCGCTCAAAATAAGTGACGGTGTCGAAATGCTGCCCAATAAAAAAAGTGTCCACGCCAAATCCTCCGGTCATGTCCAGAAAACCTCTGCCTGAAACGAATTCGGCTTTAAACTTTGCGGTTTCTTCTGAAGAGCATTGCTCCACCGAAATCCCCGCTGGAAATATAACCTCTGGATTTGCTGCCCAGGTGGGGAGTTTTTTTTTGGCCTTTTGTCGGGCAGAAATTTGCTGTACGGCAGTTTTCAGGTCAAAATCCGTTTTCCCCTGATATTTAAAAAGTAAAAGTGCAGGATCTTCTTGAAGATGATCCTGCACGAATTTTTTCAAAGCTTCGGTATGGAGGCTTTTGAAGTCCAATTTAGACCAATCCTTTTTTTATCAGATAATCCGCGATTTGTACCGCATTTGTTGCAGCGCCTTTTCTTAAATTATCGGCCACTATCCACATGTTGAGTGTGTTTGGCTGGGATTCGTCTCTTCTCAATCGGCCGACAAATACATCGTCCTTCTTGTGCGCCGTCAATGGCATGGGGTAAATATTGTTGGCCGGATCATCCTGTACGACGATTCCCGGGGCATTGGAAAGCAATTCCCTAACCTCAGCCAAATCAAAATCATTGTTGAATTCCACGTTGACTGATTCGGAATGTCCGCCCATGGTTGGGATTCTGACTGTGGTAGCAGTGACTTGGATGCTGTCATCGCTGAAGATCTTTTTGGTCTCCTTGATCATTTTCATTTCTTCCTTGGTGTATCCGTTTTCCTGGAATACATCGATATGGGGAAGGACGTTCAAGTCAATTTTGTGTGGATAGACCATTTCAGGAGTTTCTCCGTTTCTTTCCGCCATCATTTGGTCCACTGCGGCTTTGCCGGTTCCGGTGACGGATTGATAGGTGGATACCACGACACGTTTTATACCATATTTTTTCCGAAGGGGATCCAAAGCCAATACCATCTGAATGGTGGAGCAATTTGGATTTGCAATGATTTTGTCCTCTTTCGTCAATTCAGAGGCGTTGATTTCAGGAACCACCAATTTTTTGCTTGGATCCATTCTCCAGGCAGAGGAATTGTCGATGACGACCGTGCCTACTGCCGCAAACTGAGGTGCCCATTCCAGAGATGTACTTCCGCCTGCCGAAAAAATAGCAATGTCCGGTTTCTCAGAAATTGCCTGTTTCAATCCAACGACTGTATGTTCCTTACCTTGGTAAGTGATTTTTTTGCCCGCAGATCTTTCGCTGGCGACCAAAAGTAATTCGTCAAATTGGAATTGGTGCTCATGCAGCACCTCGAGGATTTCTGAGCCTACCAGACCGGTAGCTCCCACAACTGCGAGTTTCATGCTTATGGATTTTAATGATGGTTAAATATGCCCTGCAAATGTAAGGTAAGAATTCCCATTTGTGCTAATTATTGATGCGATAATTACTTTAATATCAAACGAATGTCCCGATTGTTGCAAAAAACGCAAGCTTAGTCGGGTAAACGTTTATTTTGAAGCCCATTTAAAAACTATTTTTTAAATTTATTTTTATGGGAAATTTGGGTTTTTCTTGGTGTTTTGGCGCTTTTGGCCTTCTCGCCCTGCTTTTTTCGACTTCGTGCAATGCGTTTGCACAGGTACAAGGCTTTGAAAATGAGTTTGCGATCGTCAATCATCCTGAAACATTTTTGCCCAATTGGTCAGCCAATGTGGTCAGCGCAAGTTCCTCAAGGGTTTTTCATGCCAAAGGGGAAGGGAAAAATGGGTCAAATGCTTTAGCCGTCCAAACCATCGGTTCATTCAATGCCGAGATTTTTACCGAAATCATTTTGGGTACATTTCCATCTCCAGCAATTGGGTTTTATGCCAAAACCAAACAGAATGGGTCGGGCACCAGACCTGTTTCTGTTTTTCTCTCCTTTTCCAAAAACCAGGGAGCGGAATTCCAATTTCGAACGCAGGTAGGAGAAAACGGAACCTTCCAAAACAAAAATTCAGAGTACGCATTTTTTGAAATCCCCATCCCCCAATTGCTACAAAGTGAAGCCAAATTGGTCGTCAAAATAGAGGTGCTTTATGGGCTAGGTTCCGGGTCGGCTGCCAGGTTTTTAATGGATGATTTTGGACTTGCTTCCAGTCCAATGCCCCGTGGGCAAATCCGTGTATTGGAAAAACGATTGCTGAATCCATTTTCTGTGTTCCTTAAAATGGATCAAGAAATCAAAGGCCTTGCCCAGGAGCAAGTGACTTTGCAGGGCAATTCCCTATCAAGGCTCGCTTTTCCCACCGATTCCACCTTCGTCTTACATTTCAATGAGCCAATTGTAGCCGATTCCCAACAAATCATCCTTCAAAATGTGACTGCCAAAAACGGAGATTTGACCACGGATCTATCGCTGGAGATACGAAACGATACCATTTCCCTTGGGGAAGTATTGATTGTGGGACCGGAAAGGATTAGGCTCAGCTTCAGCCGGTTTTTTGACCCGGCGGTCACTTCGCAGACTTCACTTTACCAAGTCAATGGACGAAGCCCTGTGGATATTTTGCTGATGGAAAATCTGTTTGAAGTGGAGCTGCTGTTGGACAATCCACTTCCCCTATCGCAACTTCATGAGATCACCGTGTTCAGTAACAAAGGAACAAATGGGAAGGAGGGTCAAAACCAAAAGCGGGAAATCTATTACGACGACTACTTGGAGGCTGTCTTTGCCAAGGATTCCAAGACGATCCAACTCATCCATGATCTCGAGTTGGACATGGATGTACTGGACCTGGAACGTTTCAGGATTGCGGATCAGGATTTTACTTTCCAGCGCTTGGAAGTGCCTGATGACTTGAGGGTACTTTCCCTTTCTTTGAATAGAGAAATGGAGGAAAACCTTCAATATCTCTTTTCCATACCTCCTAGAAGGAGTCGAAGGGGGATTTGGATTCCTGGTTCCAAAAAGGAAATCGTCTGGGATAAGACCTCGCCGACTTTGGTCAGCGCAATCGGCATAGGGCCAAAGAAACTTCTCTTGACTTTTTCGGAGCCAATCGATCCGGTGTTTGCGTCCATGCCCCAAAATTATACCCTAGGAGGAAAACAACCCGAATCGGTCATTCTTCAGGAAAATCCTAGTCAGGTGGTTTTGGTGTGGGAGCAATCCTTCTTGGACCAGGCAAACTATGTGCTTGAGATCAGCCAGATTCCGGATCGGGCAGGAAATTTTATTGTCCCAAGCGCATTTCCTTTCCTCTTCAAGGATCCGGACCGCTTGGTTTTCAAATCCCTGATCATCAATGAGGTGATGGCTGCGCCTAGGGATGAAAATATTTTGCCCAATGTGGAATATATCGAGCTCTTGAATGTGAGCCAAGAATGGATTTCCCTTGGAGGATTGTCACTGGCCAATTCCAGAAGCGCGACGGTTTTGCCGGCAGATACACTGGGGCCTGGTGGATATGTACTTTTGGTGTCCAGAACACAAGCGAGTCAGTTTGTTGAATTTGGGAAGGTGTTGGGTTTGACGAATTGGCCAACATTGCTCAATGCCGGAGATCACCTCAGATTGCTTGACAGAACGGGGAATATTGTGGACAGCCTCCTATATTCTACCTTAAGTTATGGGGGTTCTGCGATCGCTCAGGGAGGCTACAGTCTGGAAATCGTCAATCCATATTATCCTTGCCATGCGACTTCCAACCTAAAACCTTCCTTGTCTCCAAATCGTGGGACGCCAGGAAAGATCAATTCCGTTTTTGACGATACGCCGGACAGAATTGCTCCGAGATTGCTTCAGGCAAGGGCTGTCGGGGATTCTGCGGTGGTACTTTTGTTTTCAAAATCCTTGGCTGCAGATTTGGCAGCCGCAAAATTGTCCTTTGTGCCAAATCTACCCCTGAAAAATTTTTCCTTATCGGCCAATGGATTATCTGTGATTGTGACATTTGGGGAGGAACTGAAAGAGGGGACGAGGTATTCCATTCAGGTGGGAAATGTCAGGGATTGTGTCGGTAATCTGATCAGTCCGGAGCACAATGAGATGTTTTTTGCCATTCCTTCGGAGGCGGTTTTGGGGGATTTGATTCTCAATGAAGTCCTTTTCAATCCAAGGACGGGTTTTCCCAAATTTGTGGAAATTTACAATGCCTCTGGAAAATACCTGAACTTGAGGGATTGGAAACTGGCCAATCTGGACAACGATGGCCTTGTGGCCAACCGTACGGTATTGTTTCATGAAGACCAACTGGTGGATCCTTTTTCCTATATGGTGTTCACTACGGATGCTAAAAAGTTAAAATCCGAATACCCAAAGGGGGATGCCGGCAGGTTTGTGGAATTGGCAGCATTGCCAAGTTATCCGATAGCTGCTGGGAATGTTGTTTTTCTGAATCCTGATGAAAGCATCAAGGAGCATTTTTCCTATTCAGACAAGATGCACCATGCCCTATTGAAGGAAACCAGGGGAGTCTCATTGGAAAGGTTGTCTGCTTCAGTTCAAATTGAAAAGCCAAGCAATTGGCATTCTGCCTCGGCCTCTGAGGGGTTTGCCACTCCGGGATATAAAAACTCGCAAGTATATACAGAAGAGGGGGAATTTGGCATTCATGTTCAACCAAAGGTATTTGCCCCAGATGCTCTGGGACAGCAGAATTTCACCACCATCTCCTACAAAATGGAACAATCCGGTAATTTGGCGACCATCAGGATCTACGGGATAGATGGGAAACTGGTGAAGGAATTGGCACAGGGGGAGATTTGGGGAGATTCCGGGTTTTATACCTGGGAGGGCACAGATCAAGGAGGAAGAAAAGTCAGGCCAGGTTATTACATCGTTTGGGTAGAAATTTTTGATCTAAATGGAAATGTCAGTCGGATCAAGAAAACTGTTGTTGTTGGATCCAAATTTTAAAAAAAAATGAAAATTTAAGGTAAAAAGTACTATATTAGAAAGTGAAAATCAATTAAAACAAAGCTCTTATGGAAAATGACCTAATCACCCAAACATTAAAGACCTATTTCCTAAAAAAGGGCAAGAATCTAAAGGTTATCCAGCGATACCTGAGAATAAAGTACAATTTGGCGATGGATGAAAAGCTACTGCAGAAGAGGTTGCAAAATCTCTCTATAAATTAAAAAGCCGTCGAAAGACGGTTTTTTTTTTATTTCAAATTGCTTGGTGTATTTTAGAGGACTTTTTGATTGAGATCTAAAGATCAAAAAAACACTTCTTTAACGACAAAGATATGAACCAGGTAGAAAAAACAGCTTACGCTCCAGAAGAGCTTAAGGAATTCGAAGAACTTATTTTGGGAAAATTGGCAATAGCCAAAGAAGAACTGGTCTCTCTAAAAGAAACCTTGAGCAAAAAAAACGATACCGGAACTGATTTCACTTCATCAACATCAAAATTGCTGGAAGATGGAGCAGACACTTTGGAAAGGGAAAGCTTGAGTCAACTTGCTGCTAGGCAACAAAAATTCATCACCAATCTCGAAAATGCCCTTGTCCGTATTAAAAATGCAACATACGGGGTTTGTGTGGATACAGGGAAGTTGATTCCCAAGGAAAGGTTAAGGGCCGTTCCGCACACCATGCATTCAATTGAAGCCAAGCTCGCGAAAAAATAAGTGGATTTTCTTCCCAAGCATATTGAAGCTTTGATATTTTGTTCACCATCTCCGTTAGGCATTGAGGAGATTCAAAAGTGTCTAACGGAAATGTTTGAAAGTGAAGTCCCGAATGAGCACATCAAAGCAGCTATTTTGACTTTGCGCAACAAGTACCAAGAGGATGATTTTTCGTTTTCCTTGGAGCATTTAGGTGGTGGGTATCAATTTTTGACCAAGCCGGCCTACAAAGCCAGCATTTCCATATTGCTCAAACAACAATCGCACAAAAGACTCTCCACGGCTCAAATGGAGACACTTTCCATTATTGCCTACAAACAACCGGTTACCAAATCCGAAATTGAACAGATTCGCGGCGTGAATTGTGATTATTCTGTCCAGAAATTATTGGAGAAGGAATTGGTTGCGATCAAAGGAAAATCGGAAGGGGTGGGCAGGCCTATGCTTTATGGAACAAGTGATAAATTCATGGAATATTTTGGCATCAATGCATTGAAGGACCTTCCTCAGCCCAAGGATTTTTCTCAGGAAGAAAACCAGATCGGAGAGGAGAAAGAGTAGTTATGCCTCAATTTTTCTGACTTCTGCATGTGCGGAGATGAGGTATTTTTTTCCGGAGGGAATTTCAATGCAAAGAACCCTTGTTCTTCGTACAGTTTCCTTTTGGAATTTCCGTCCTTTCAATTCAAAAATTGACCCCAGTTTTATATCATTCAATAGTGAATGTCCCGGTTCCTGGTTTTGGAGATTGTATTTCTTGATTTCCCTATTTAAAAAGAGATCTGCGCCTGTACTCGCTTTTGGATTGAGCATGTGTCTTTTGAGAGGGATGAGGATGTCTTTGGGGAAGACCAAATCTGACAGCATAGGCGAAATGATTTCCTGAAAAGTTTTTTTCCATTCCAACCCGTGTGGCTTGATCGCAATGCCATAATTCTTGAATGCCCGATGGTGTGCAACCTCATGGATGTAGGTGATCAGGAATTGAAAGGTATTGAGGTCTGAATTGATTGTGATGGTCTGGATGGGTCTATCCTTCCTATACCTAAAATCACCCAACTTGGTGCTTCTGCTCTTGGTGATCAAAAAATTGAAAGGGTCCTCGTTCCAAAGATCCCAGCAATATTGAACGGAATTCTCGGGAAGATGAAGGTTTAGGGAATTGAAGATTTTTTGGGCAGTACTCATCCACTCAAAGATAAATAGGATTGATCAAAAAAAAACCCCGCAGATGCGGGGTTTTTAATTTTTTTTGAAGAGTGAGGAATTAACCTTCAACTACAACTTCAACATTTTCAGTTGAATCTTCAAGTACTTCTTCAGTAGCTTCTTCAATAACTTCAGGAGTTTCTTCAATGACTACTTCAACTTCAGTAGTCTCTTCTGAAACTTCTTTGTTTCCGCAAGATGCAGTGAACAACATACCAGCTACAGCGAATAATGCAAATACCTTTTTCATGTTTTTTTGTTTGTTTCTTAATTCAAGGATGCAAATTTACGACCATTCATGTAACTATCAAGCAATCGATCAAATATTTTTTATTTCTTTTTGTAAGTCACCTTGATTGGAACGCCCTCAAAATCAAAGTTTTCCCTGATTCTGTTTTCCAAATATCGTGTATAAGGCGCCTTGATGTATTGTGGAAGGTTACAGAAGAAAGCAATCACCGGATTTCTTGTCGGAAGTTGGGTGATGTATTTGATTTTGATATACTTCCCTTTCCAGGCTGGTGGAGGATATCTTTCGATTTCCGCCAAGATGATGTCATTCAATTTCGACGTAGGGATTTTTCGGGTCTTGTTTTCATACACCTTTACAGCCAGTTCTATTGCCTGCAAAATCCTTTGTTTGTTGACCACCGAAGTGAAAATGATGGGTATCCATCTGTTTTCGCCAAGTTTTTCAAGCATGTCTTCCTTGAATTTGTCCATGGTTTTGTGATCCTTTTCGATCAAATCCCATTTGTTGACAACAATCATGATGCCTTTGTTATTTTTTATCCCCAAGGAGATCAAGTTGCTGTCCTGTGCCTCAAGTCCTCTGGTGGCGTCGATCATGATGATCAGTACATCGGATTCTTCCAATGTTCTCAGCGAGCGCATGACGGAGTAAAACTCGATATCTTCATGTACTTTGGCTTTTTTCCTGATTCCTGCCGTATCGGTGATGATGAAATCCTGACCGAAGAGTTTGTATCTGGTGTGGATGGCATCACGGGTGGTTCCTGCTTCGTCGGTGACGATGGAGCGTTCTGTGCCCAAAAGGGTGTTGAGGAAAGAGGATTTACCCACGTTTGGTCGGCCGAGGATGGCGATTTTTGGCACTCCTGCATCTGGATCTTCGTCTCCTTCGTCGGGAAATTCCTTGATGACTGCATCCAAGAGGTCTCCTGTGCCACTTCCACTGACCGCAGCGATGGGATACACTTCGTTGTCACCAAGTCCCAGGCTGTAGAATTCTGTAGCCATCAACAACCTTTCTGTATTGTCGGCCTTGTTGGCGACAATGAAAATAGGTTTTTTGGTCTTCCTGAGTACTTTGGCGAATTCCAAATCCAGTTCTGTCACTCCTTCGAAACAATCCACCACAAACAAAATCACGCTGGCCTCATCCAAGGCAAGTTTCACTTGTTTTCTGATTTCTGATTCAAATATATCTTCTGATCCGATGACATATCCACCGGTATCGATCACGGAGAAAAATTTTCCTCCCCACTGAGCATGCCCGTAATGGCGGTCTCTGGTGACACCGCTCATGTTGTCTTCGATGGCTTTTCGCTCCTCTACTAACCTATTGAAAAAGGTAGACTTCCCAACATTGGGTCTACCCACTATCGCTACTATATTTGCCATTCTGTTTTTATCTTATTGGTCGTAACCAAATTTTTTCAATTTCAATTTATTTTTTCTCCAGTCGTCTTCCACCTTCACGTAGGTTTCCAGGAAGATTTTCTTTCCGAAGAACTTTTCCATTTCAGCACGGGCTTGGATACCCACTCTTTTCAGTGCCTTTCCACCTTCACCGATGATGATGCCTTTTTGGCTTTCTCTCTCGACGTAGATAATGGCTCGGATCCGTATGATTTTCTCATCCTCATAAAAGTCCTCAATCGCCACTTCAGTGCTGTAGGGGATTTCTTTTTTATAATTGTTGAAGATTTTCTCCCGGATGATTTCAGAAGCAAAGAAACGTTCCGGCTTGTCGGTAAGTTCGGCTTTGTCGTAAAATGGGGGATGGTCAGGAAGCCTGTCAAGGATTTCCTGGAGAATACGCTCTGTGTTAAAACTTTCTGTGGCCGAAATGGGGATTACCGTTTCGGCTTTTAATCTTTGGGTCCAGTAGGCAGTCACCTCTTCCAATTGATTTTCCTTGGAAAGATCAATTTTGTTGATGACCAGAAGTACAGGAGTACCGGATTGGTTGATCTTTTCAATTACGTCTTCTATTTCTTCTTCAGTTTCAAATAGATCGGTTACGAAAAGGATCACATCTGCATCCTCCAGGGAGATGTTGACAAAACTCATCATGCTTTTGTGAAGCTCGTACTTGGGCTTCAGCATTCCGGGGGTATCGGAAAAAACAATCTGATAGTTGTCGTCATTGATCAGGCCCATGATCCTGTGACGGGTCGTTTGTGCCTTGGAGGAGATGATCGAAAGTCTTTCACCTATAAGCACATTCATGAGCGTGGATTTGCCTACATTGGGTTTTCCGATGATATTGACAAAGCCAGCTTTGTGTGTGATTTCAGTCATGACAATAATTTTTTTTTGCAAAGGTACTTGATTTTATAGAATATCTATTTACCTTTGTATCACAATAAAGGACAAGGCGTCAAAAAATGATTTGAAGCCCCTTTAATTTTCAGATCGATACCAATAATTACAAAGATATATCGCGGGATGGAGCAGTTGGTAGCTCGTCGGGCTCATAACCCGAAGGTCACAGGTTCGAGTCCTGTTCCCGCTACTTTTAGACTCCGAACAATGTAAAAATTGTTCGGAGTTTTTTGTTTTTCAGGCATTTAGCACTATTTCGAATCTGTTTGATTCTGTTAAATTCCAATGATTTTGTCCCCTTTTTTGTCCCCCTTCTTGTCCTTCTTAATTTTTCTAGGTGTTTTGAACCATGATAGATTTCAAAATCTCTGCTGTTTTGAATTCCAAGAGCAAGAAATCCTCCGAGGGAGAGGTGATTTATTTGTGCATTAATCGGAAAGGAAGGCACTACATCAATCTCAATCTGGAAAAGATTCTTTGGAAGGGCATTAGTCAATTGATTCATACCGCAACGGTATATCCCATCTCATGGTCAGGGATAACAAAGCAATTTTCGTTGAGCTTGTAGCGAACTAAGGAGTACTCTCGTCTTATTACCTATAAAACATACTATGAAACCATTTTTGAACATTTCCATTTGGATCTTTGTGATTGGTTGCCTTTGCCGATGCACGGATCAGCAGCAAGAGTGTTTGGCTTATCAGGGAAAGATCCAATCTTACGCATGTGATGGATTTGTTATTAAAGTAACAAATCGTTCAGTGAATTCTTTTATGGAAAGCGGAGCAGGTAGGGTTGAAAATGTAATCGCTGCCAGGATACCTATAGGGAGTGCATTTTACGAATATTTTGGAGAGCCGATTGAGGAGCCAAAATTAGGTCAGAGTTTCTTCTTTGAGTTCAGAGAGTTACTTCCTGAAGAGAAGAATATTTGTACCACTATGACAGCTGAACCTTCCAGATCTGTTTTTATAACGGACTTTTCATTGGAATGCGGAGATTAAGTATTTATTAAAAAAACTCAACCTATATTCGAATATTTCTATCCTTTTCATTCTTTCTTCTGATTAATTTTTTTTACAACCCCTCAAGAAAAAGAGCTCTTACAGTGGGACGGAAAAATTAAACATAATTTTCAAACCTCAATTATCCAGTAAACCAACAACCAATTTGCCCCAAATCAAAAATTGAATAGCGAAAAGTAAAACTTTGGAATCGATTATTTTGGAATATGATTATCCGCAATCAGGCCAGTAAGTTTATATTGAAGAAATGATGAGCCTGTCAAAAAGCTTTTGACCGAAGTGTCTTTTGTTCAGCTTATATCAAAACTTATCTAGATGTTTTATAAACATTCGTTCACTGATCATATGGTAGGTTTGCAGCTGTTTCTTTATTTTACTGATGGCAATTTGTACCCATGTGAGGTTAAACTTGCCTTTGTCTGTTACATAGATTTCTCTGACATGGACATGAATACAATCGTTTAGATTTTGTAGGATAGTTTTGTTTCAAAAAAATAAGATATTCAGGACGAATTTAAGTTAGATTTTTATTAACTATGAACTTGTGTTATTATTTCACCAACGCTATGCGAAAACTATTTGGAACGTTAATTTTCTTCTTTTTAACGTTTATTTTCTCCCAGGCCATTGCGCAAGTTCGAGTACCTTTTCAAGAAAGAGCTTCTCAAAATAATCAAAGCAGGAAAACCTTTGAAATTAAAGGAGACTTTGTTTTGATAGGCAATACCAATTTGACGCTTCAAAACTATGGAGACAACTTGATGAATGATAATCTTCTAATATATGTGGATGTAGATGGGGATTCAAATACAATTAATTCATCCTCAGCTACATTAAAATTTTCAAATGAAAATGGAGCAAATACTGATTGTTCTCAAGTTTTATTCGCAGGTATGTATTGGTCTGGAAGGGGGCCTACTGAGGATGAATTCGAAGTGTCAAAAGGATCCTGTATAAATAAAAAGCTGGATAGAAGGAAGGTAACATTAAAAGGACCAACAGGAATTACACAAACTTTTACAGCAAAAGCAAATGATATAAGGTACACTTACGGTTTGGATTTACCCAATGATTTGGGTCTTTTTGTTGGCTTTGTGGAAGTCACTGATTTCGTTAAAAATTCCGGTGAAGGAGAATATACTGTTGCTGATTTGGCAGCAATAGAAGGAACAAACTATCATTATGGAGGATGGTCAATGGTTGTGGTTTACGAGAATCCTTCGATGATTAACAGAAGTATTACCGTATTTGATGGTTATGCATTTGTTCGGGGAAGTGTAGTTGCGGATTATACAATTCCGATCTCAGGATTTTCTACAGTCGATTCAGGTCCGGTAAGAATGAAATTGGGAGTCGCTGCAGGCGAAGGCGATGTAGCTGCTTTTGGAGATTACTTTGAAATAGAAAAAGAAGAAGGCTCTGGTAATTTTATAAGACTTTCTCATTCTGGGAATTCAATTAATAATTTTTTCAATTCAAGTATTTCCACAGGTGGAAATCTAAGGAATCCGCAATTGAAAAATAATACGGGAATGGATATTTCCATTTTTGAAATTCCCAACGATAATAATGAAATTCTTAAGAATGGACAGACGGGCACTCGCTTTCGATATGGAACTGATGGGGACGCATATGTTATATATAATATCATTACAGCAGTAGAGGCGAATGAGCCCCTTGTTGAAGGTTACCATTATATTACCCCTGATGCTAATGGAGAAATACCGGAAATTAAGCCATTGGATGAAATAGAACTGGAGGTTGAGATTAGGAATCTGGGACAAATTTCAATAGAAAAGGCTCTTTTAGAATTGAATATTCCTAATGGACTTGAATTTGTTAGTGCAGAAACTGAATATTTTTTTTCAAATTCTTCCGGACAATTACCTGAATTCAGTAATGGGGTATTAAATTGGGAAATAGGTGATTTGCCGATACCAAATTCAAAGGATCAAATTCTTGGAAAAATCGCATATAAAGTAAAGGTGACCGGACAATGCAATCTCCTAGTTCAATCTTGCGGACTTCCATTTGTCCTAGATGGTAATATTGTGGGGATCAATAGCATTACAGGTACCTCAATGGCTACCGCACCATTAAAAATTGGAGCAGATGAAGGAGGATCCTGTCTTGAATCACCTATTTATGGCCCTGTTTTGTTGGATGTATTAGCGGGCGAATATTTGATTCAAGAATGCGGTTTTGATCAAGCCAATTCTTTGATTTCAATTTGCCAACCGGAAAGTAATTCTGTGGTGAACATTTCCAAATTTAATAGTTTATTTCCGGTTGGAACCAGATATTTCGATAGTTTCCCTGTTAGTGAGTCGACCATTGAATATGTAAATGAAATTCCATTCAATATAAGTCAAACCTATTTTGCAATTCCTTCCGATAACCCAAATTGTCCAAAAGAATTTGGCCTTCGGTCCGGGTTTTTCGATCTGGAGATAGAGATTGAAGAGGCAGGTTGTGGAGGAAGCATAACTGATCGATTGGTAACTTTCAATTCATTAAATCAAGATATTGCAGTTAGTTATGACTATTTGGATGGCAATGGATTTGTCCAAGACTACAGTAGATCGTTTCCAGTCGGTAAACACCAGGTAGTAGCGCAAAATTCTTTGGGGTGCAGTCAGGAACTTGAATTTGAAATTTTACCTCTGCAAAGTTTTACGGTAGATATTCAGAAAATTGGACAAAAAGGGATCTGCCCGGATTTCTCTGATTTTGCGCTGTCAATTGCTATAGATTCCGAAATTGAGGATACTTTTTACCTTACAATTGAAGGAACAACAGGTGAGGGAGAATCATTTAATTTCACTAATTCTAATTTATCCATCGGGACATTTGAGTTTAAAGAAATAGGTCCCGGGAACTACAATATTAGAGTTGAAAACACCGAAGGCTGTAGTCAATCTTCTAACTTAATTATTGAAAATGAGGATATAGCGTATTTGGAGGCGAATTTTGAATGGAAGAGTTCTAATATAAATCAAAGTGGATCGATAGAACCCAACGAAATAATTTTGTTTGAAAATCTATCAATTGGAAGCGGTCAGTTGGACTTCACTTGGGATTTTGGAAATGGCGTTATGAGTTCTGAATTTTCCCCTATCCACAGTTATACTGAGCCAGGAAATTATGAGATCATATTATCAGTGAATTCAAGTGATGGCTGCTTTAAAGAAATTAAAAAAATCATTGAGGTAGGAGGGCCGGCATTAAGAGTCCCTGATGCATTTGCTCCCGACAAAAATGGCAGTAATGATTATTTTTTTCCAGTATTCAGACAAATTGAATCGTTGAAATTATGGGTTTTTGACCGATGGGGAACTTTGATGTTTTATTCCGATTCGCTAACAGATAAAGGATGGGATGGAACAGTTAATGGGGTGAATTCTTCTCCAGGTATTTATGCGTATAAGGTGGAATATTGGGCCGTTGGTTCTCAGACGAAAGTGGTTTCAGGTTCATTCATGTTATTGAGGTAGGTCAAACGCTGAATTGTAGCGCTTAAATTATACTTCGTCAATCGTCATTCAAGGCATTCTCTAAACTCCAGAATATCCCCCGGCTGGCAGTGCAGCGCCTGACAGATCGCCTCCAGCGTGCTGAACCGAATGGCTTTGGCTTTGCCGGTCTTGAGAATGGAAAGGTTGGAGAGCGTGATATCTACTTTCTCAGAAAGCTCATTGAGGGACATTTTCCGCTTGGCCATCATGACATCTAAATTGACTATTATTGGCATGATTTAGATGGTTAAGGACTGTTCTTCTTTTAATTTGATTCCTTCACTGAAGGCTTGGGTGATCAGTAATAAGAAAAGTGAAGCAATCACGTAAGTCCAATTGAAATCCAAAGCAGAATCAATATTGATTGGAAATTCGCTAAAGCTATTGTTTAATTTCTTAAAGATATGCCATTGAGCTCCATAGTCAATCAAACTGTATCCAATAGCGATATAAGAAATAATCCGTATATATGTGATGTTAGCATGAACGAAGAAATGTCCTTTATCACAGTTTCTCAGGAATCTTATAGTTATAAAAATGGCAAATAATAGGATTGCTGCCGCCAAAAAGAAGTAAAACTTTCCAAATGTGATTGCAGCCTGAATACTTGAATATGAAATTGGAATATACAAATAGCTTTCTGAGTCTGGCATTGTGTAAAAATTTTCCTGTAGTAATACAGGGTAATCTACATCCTTTTCCGCGACTTGCGCTTCTGCAGAATTAGTTAGGAATTTCTTTTGAAGTTTTAAAAAATAGCTGTCTACTAATAACACGCCATTTTTGATTCGGAAATAGTACTCCACATTCAAGTTCATGGGCAGCTCGAACTTATTGGTAGTGCTTTTGGAAACCACACCCTCTAAACTTCCTTTTTCAGCTTCTTCAGCATCGAATTCAGTTTGAAAAAAAACCGCTCCCAAAATACTAAGGGCTATGATTGATGACACAAAACTGATATATGCAATCCAGAGTAATACTTTAGTTGTTTTCATAAAAAACTGTCTTTTTTTAATAATCGAAGTAGAAAGGCTTAGACTGTGAGTTCATTTTCAGACTGCAATTCCATCCCTTTTTTGAAAATTTGTGCGATCACAAAAACCACCGCAGCCATCATCAAAAAGGCTGAATAGTCATTCCAATATTCCCAGGCATTTTCGACTGGATAACCTCTTTTGGCTAACTGCTGGTTGAATCGGTGTGCAATTGTACCGAGTATTCCAACTGAGAAAATGTAGTAGCTGATCTTTGAAATCAGATTGGAAATCTCAATGCTGAATGGCTTATCCAATTTTAAATGCTCAAAAATCTGTGTGATCAGAAAAAAAGTGTAAGCTTTCAATGCAGTGATGCCGATCGCCAAACTGAAAAGCATTCCGAAATAGATTTCATTCTGAGTAAATAGCTCAGATAGATCCAAAATCAGGTAAAGGTATTTCACCTCGAAGATATGAAACTGGATGAATGCGTAATTGAAAATCAGGGTTCCCGTCTGGATGCAAAGGCCAATGAAGATGATCCATGAGATCACGTGTAGGAACTTGATGACGAGGTCGGTTTTAGGAGACATAGCCTGTTGAGTTTGAATTTGATATCTCAAACATCGGTAAATATTTATTGAAAAACAATAAATAATAATTGAATAAAGAAATTTGTAACTACTCAGCTTCTTTTTAATTAACCGTAGTACAAGTTTTAGGTGTGCAATAGGGCTTCTTTTTGAAGGCAGTTGTCTATGGAGTTGTTTCCCTTTTCTTACCAAGAGTTTGTCGCTTTTACCAATCGTGTAGCCTCTCAGGAATCTCTTGAAGAATACTAAAAAATTGGCGGTATTCCTGAGTTTGTCAAAAGTCAAAATGAGTTGATCATAATTGCTTTGTTGGATGATATTTTGGTGAAAGATATCGCCGTCCGTCATGGAATTAGAGACGTGGCCTCGTTGAAGCAACTCGCACTTTATTTGATGATTAATCTAGGGGTGCCTACATCCGCCAATAAACTTACAGGTATGTTTGGGATTAAATCGGCGGTGACGATTTTGGACTTTTTCTCCTATTTCCAAGATGCCTACCTGATTGATTTTGTACCCCAATTCAGCTATTCACTCAAAGCCCAAAATCGTAATCCTAAAAAAGTCTATGCCATGGATATGGGTTTAGTCACTGCTATCTCTACTTCCTTTTCAGAAAACTTGGGTAGAAAATTAGAAAATCTGGTTTACCTCCATCTCCGCCGCAAGTACACCTCCATTCATTTTTTCAAGGAAAAAGGAGAGTGTGATTTTCTGGTATCACAAAAGGAAAAGTATCCCATGCTATTCAGGTATGTTATCATGTCTCTGATGAAAATTTCACGAGGGAATATGCGGGCCTGATTCAGGCCATGGATTTTTTCAATCTTGATAAAGGCGTGATTGTAACTGAAAATCATAGCGATCGATTTGAAGAAAACGGGAAGGTGGTGGGGCTAATTCCAGCCTTTGAGTTTCTTAAGCTAAATCTTTGATTGAGTTTTGAAAAATATTACAGTGGGGAATTAGCAGAAACACCAATATTTGTTCTGACCACTATTTTTTGACTGCCGATAAGATGATCCACCAGGCATTGTCGGTATAAAACACTTTTTCATATTGGATTTCCATGCCGGCTTGTCTGGCGAAGTGGGGGTAGGGATGGCTGAAGTTGAATTCATAGCCGTCTACTTTGGAGTGCTTTTCTTTCTTTGGATCAAAGCCATCTGCAATGGGCTCAAACACCACAAGGCCTGCAGGGGCATGCTGCGTCATGGAATCAAGCATATTGTTGACCTGGTCCTCATTGAAATACTCCAAAACCCCTCCGTAGGTGACGTAAACCGTGTTTGTACTGGAATTTTTCTTGAGCCATTCTATAGCGTCTCCGGCATGGAATTCAAGTCGGGGATTGTGTTCGTATTTCGCTTTGTTCAATTCAATCTGTCCTGCACTGATGTCAATCCCTATAAATTTATCAATCATGGGGAATTTTTCTGAAAAATAATTGAGGAATTTTCCAGTTCCGCAGCCGATCTCTACCAAGGTTTTGAAAGCAGACTTGTCAAGGAGCTTGTCGAAACTTTTCATCAGGTAGGGTTCTACCTCCATCAACAATTCCTCCGTGGACTCATATGCGCTAAAACCAGAGGTTTTGGCCCAGATCTGCTGGTGTAATTTCGCGAGATGGTCCACATCTTGTGATTTTTTCAAATTGTTCACCAAGCTTGCCAATGCCGCCCTTTCATACCGGTCTTTCGGGTAGTGGCCTGAAAAAAATTTATCTTTCAATCCGGGTTTTAAAAGCAACATCAATTGTCCTGCTCCGATTTTTGCCCACTTCCGGAATTTGGTGTCGGGGATTCCTACTGGGAAATCCCATACGATTGGCGGTTTTTGTGCTGAAGAAACAGTGTTTTTTTCCATGGTTATCATAAAAACGGTGTTTAAAGAGATTTCTGTCCAAAGGATTCAGATAAATAATGCCATTAATTTAATGAAAATCATTTGAATAATTTATTGCCCATAAAGTTAATTTTTATTTATAAGTATAATTATTTGTTTTATAAATAATGTTTTGTGTATATCCTCAGTATTACCAGTAAATGCCAAAGTTCAGAAGGTCCTTGCCGGAAACCATAATGGGAGGCTTCTTCCGTAAGATGATCATGGATTGTTTTGTGTTTTTAAACCCGAATTCTAAGACAGCGGAAAAGTAACGTAGGGCATCTAACTTGAAGTAAGTCAGATGGAAATATGCATGAGGCTGCCCAATAGGCCTCTAACGACAAGAAAATCGCACCAATTGGATAATAATGCATAGTCAAAAACAGTAAAAAACCGGCTGATAAATGAGCAACTTCAGGTCGGAATAGAATTGATCATGCATAAAACGGGTTAAATCTTCTACCTGTTTCACCTGAAATATGGATTCAGTTTTCCAATAAGGGTGGAAACTGCAAGAAAATCAGGCCATTTGAAGAATATGCCTTGGGGCCGATAAGGTGAAATCAAAATCGGTTGACAGTGTTCCGATTGGTAGACAATTGTTAGCTGGAGTGGAATTGTAAGGCAAAACACGGGTTGAGCTTTAGCTGGTCTTGCCCAGTGTACAAAAGATCGGGAGGCACAGACATACTGGCAGTAAACATTCCTTAAATGGTAAAAAACAAATTTATAAATACACTATTTCAATAATCGGGAGGCTTTATCATTTTAAATCTTTATTTGCCTTCCCATGGTATAGTTATTGCTTAAATTGGGCCGGAAGGCATTTTTGATCATTTTCCAAAATATTCTGTTCCTTCCTTTCTCCAATTGTTTTGAGACTTCTTTCCTGAATTTCAATGAAAATAGTCAAAAAAACAGCTTAATAAAATTCAAAAAAGCATGCAAACCAAAAAACTTCTCATCAAGTATGGTGGGAATGCAATGACCAACCAATCTCTGAAAAGTGAAATCGCAAAACAGGTGTTGGCACTCAGCGATGAAGGATATCAGGTAATTCTGGTCCACGGTGGAGGCCCCTTTATCAACAAGGCCTTAAGATCCGCCGATATCCAATCGGAATTTTTTGATGGTCAACGCAAAACCACTTCCGAAGCTTTTCTTCATATAGAAAAAACCCTAATCGGGGAAGTCAATACAGATCTTGTCGGTATTTTTAATCAAGCGGGGCTCAAAGCCGTGGGGCTTTCCGGTAAGGACGGCAACTCGGTCACCGCCGTCAAATATGATCACGAATCTAAGGATGGTAAAGGGAATCCAATCCATGTGGATCTCGGACAAGTAGGACGGGTTGATACAGTGGACACCAGCTTGTTGGATTTGTTGTTAAGTGGGGGTTTCACACCTATCATGACCTGTATCGCCAACGACAAGGATGGGACGGGATACAATATCAATGGGGATACTTTTGCCGGCCAAATCGCTGCGGCTTTAAAAGTGGACCAATATATCCTTCTCACCGATGTGGACGGGCTTTTTTCTGATTATCCAGATCCCAAATCCATTATCCGGGAACTCCGACTTTCAGATCTTTCCCAACATTACGGTTCCACGATCCAAGGCGGGATGATCCCGAAGATAAAATCCTGTGAAGAAGCCGTTGTGGCTGGAGTCAGGAAAGCGGTAATCCTCAATGGAACCCAGCCTGACCAGCTTCGCAGGTATATCCTTGAAAATGAATCTTTAGGAACCACTTTGACCCCGTAATCCATGCAGATAAGCAATCAGGTACTACACGAAATAGATCAGGAAAACTATCTCCCAACCTTTAAAAGATTTCCTTTGGCCTTTATCAAAGGAAAAGGAAGCAGGCTTTGGGATGCCGATGGAAAGGAATATATCGATATGCTCGCGGGCATTGCAGTGAACAGCGTGGGGCATTGTCATCCCAAAGTCGTGAAAGCCATTCAGGAGCAAGCGGCGGAATTGATGCATATTTCCAATTTTTTCGTCAGTCCACCGCAAGTGGCCCTGAGTGAGTTGTTGGTGAAGATTTCCGGAATGGACAGGGTGTTTCTGACCAATAGTGGTGCGGAATCCGTGGAAGGAGCGATCAAGATTGCCCGTAGATATGCCCACAAAATTGGGAAAGGGGGGCAGGTAATTTCCATGTTGAATTCTTTTCATGGTAGGACCTTGGCCACCATCGCAACTGGCCAAGCCAAATACCAACAGGGTTTTGAGCCTATTCCAGGCGGGTTTTCCCAAGCGCCATTCAATGATTTGGAGGCGATCAAGAATCTTCTGAGCCGAGAAACGGCGGCAATTATCCTCGAACCCATTCAAGGGGAAGGTGGGATTGTTCCGGCGGAAATGGAATATCTGAAATCGCTGAGAACCCTCTGCGATGAAAACGATGTACTCCTGATTTTTGATGAAATACAGAGTGGTATCGGCAGGACGGGGAATTGGTTTGCAAAAGACCATTATGGTGTGCAACCCGATATCATGACCTTAGCCAAAGGCTTGGGAGGTGGAGTTCCCATTGGCGCTTTCCTCTGCAATGAAAAAGTGAGCTCCGCTATTCAGTTTGGCGATCATGGCACCACCTTCGGAGGCAATCCTCTTATGGCTGCAGCTTCATTGGCTACACTCCAAGTGATCTCGGAAGAAAAGCTCTGCGAAGCAGCTACCCAAAAGGGAGAATGGCTGAAATCGGCTTTTATGAAGCTTCAGAAAAGATACCCCTCCATTTTGGAAATCAGAGGACTTGGGCTTATGCTCGGGGTGCAGTTTGACAAGCCTGCAGCCCCTTTGGTAAAATCCCTGATGGAAAAAGGAGTGATCGCCAACGCCACTGCCGATTCGGTCCTGCGCTTGGTCCCACCATTGAACATCGATCAGAAGGATCTGGAAACAGTTCTTCTCAAAATCGAGGAAGTTTTGGAACAACAATTAAAAGATGAAAAGAATGGATAATCCTATATATAAGGTAGTAATCGTTGGGGCATCAGGATTTACGGGATCAGAATTGGCCCGCCTGCTTGTCCACCACCCTGCAGTGGAAATAATGATGATAACCTCGGAAACGCATACCGGAAAACCATTTTCCGACCTTCATCCCCAGTTTTATGGGATTTTGGATATGGAGCTTGTGAGTGCCTCTGCGGTGGAGAATTCAAAACCAGACATTATATTTTTGGCATTGCCCCATGGGATTTCCATGGATTTTGTGGCCAAATGGGAGCCTCTGGGAGCAAAAATAATTGATCTTTCCGGGGATTTCCGGCTTTCAAGTCCCGAGGTTTATGAGAATTGGTATGAAAAGAACCATTCTTACCCACAAGGATTCAAGAATGCCATCTATGGTTTGCCCGAACTCAATGCTGACCAGATCAAGGATGCAAATCTGGTGGCCAATCCAGGCTGCTATCCGACAGCTTCGATCCTTGCATTGAGTCCTTTGTTTGCAAGAAACAAGATTCAAAAAGGCAGTGTGGTGATCGATGCAAAATCTGGACTGACCGGGGCGGGCATCAAGGCGAATGCAACCACACATTTTTCGAATGTCAATGAAAATTTCAAAGCCTACAGCATCGGAAGTCATAGGCATACGGTAGAGATAGAGGAACAATTATCCACATTGTCCCAAAACAAGGTAACTTTACAGTTTACACCACATTTATTACCGATTGATAGGGGAATTCTGGTGACGGCTTATGCAAGTGTGACTGAGGAAATGAATCAGGAAAAACTGGATAAAATCTACCATGAATTTTATCAGGACAAGCAGTTTATCAGATTGCGGAAAAGTCCTCCGGGAGTGAAAGATGTGCGGGGCAGTCATTTTTGTGACATCTGTCCCGTCTGGGATGCGCGTACACAGAGAGTGATTGTTGTATCCGTGATAGACAATTTATTAAAAGGTGCTGCCAGTCAGGCAGTTCACAATATGAATTTGATGCTGGGTTTGTCGGAGTCGACTGGATTATCACAAATCCCATTAAAACCCTAAAAGGGAAGAAATTATGATCAAAAACATTACAAATGTAAGAGGTTTCAAATGTTGGGGTGCCCATTCGGGCATCAAATCCATGAGAAGGGATTTGGCCATCATTTATTCAGAAGTTCCTGCAGCAGCTGCGGCAACTTTGACTCAGAATAAGGTTCAGGCAGAACCGATAAAAATCACGCAAAGAAACCTGGCCAACAACCAGGCCCAAGTCATTGTCTGCAATGCCGGCAATGCAAACGCCTGTACTGGCGAACAGGGGCGTTTGGGAGCAGAAGCCATGGTCCGGGTGACTGCCGAAATGCTGGGTATTTCGGAGGAGGATGTCATTGTGGCTTCTACCGGACTGATAGGGGAAAAATTCCCAACGGAAGAAGTAGTGGAAGGCATTCGCGTGAATATCCCCAAATTGAGCACGGAAGCGAAGGCAGGTTCATTTGTGGCCAATGCCATTTTGACCACGGATACTTTTGCCAAGGAAGGCTTTGTAGAGTTTGAGCATGAAGGGATCACCATCCATATGGGTGGAGTAGCCAAGGGATCGGGAATGATCCATCCCAATATGGCGACGATGCTGGCTTTTGTGATCACGGATTTTGACATCGATAAAAATTTGTTGCAGTCGACCTTAAGGTATTGTGTGGACAGGACTTTCAACATGATCACGGTGGACGGAGACACCTCGACCAATGATATGGTGGCCATCCTGGCAAATGGAATGGCTGGAAACACCAAGGTCACCTCTGAAAGTGATCCTGGATTTATTGTGTTTCGGGAAAAACTGCTTGAAATCCTTACCCATCTCGCCAAACTGATTGTGTCAGACGGTGAGGGCGCCTCCAAGTTTATCGAGTATAAAGTTTCCAAAGCCCGTTCGGAGGAAAATGCAAGGAAATTGGTAAGGGCCATTTCTGATTCCACTTTGGTCAAAACTGCCATGTTTGGTCGGGATCCCAATTGGGGAAGGATTATCGCTGCTTGCGGAAATGCCGGGATTGCTTTCAATTACAAGAAAGTCAACCTGATGATCGGGGACAAAACCCACATGGTCACTGTTTTGGAAAAAGGAAATCCAACAGATTTTGATAAGAATTACATGAAAAAAATTCTCCGTGAATCCCATATTCGCATTCACCTCGAAGTGAATACAGGGCATGAGGAGGCGGTGGGCTGGGGCAGTGACCTGACCACCGATTATGTGTTGTTCAATTCGGTTTATACGACCTGATCGAGAAATTGACCGTTTCTATATTTTTTTTTCGAAAAATCCTCAAATCATTTTATGGTTTGGGGATTTTCTGCTTAAAGAAAACCTGAATTCAATGTAAGAAAAGGGATGTGTTTTAAAAAAAAGCTGTAAGATCTAGTCGAAAGTATCTATGAGTTTGGATTTTGACCACATCCCTGCTGAAATTCTACATATTTTGAAGTTGTTGAAGAGATTCATCTATTCCATTCTGCTTATTGATCAAACTAATTTGGGCTCCTGTTCTTTTTAAAGAAATTTTTTTCTTTCTTCAGGCAACCACTTTCGTTAATTCTGCATTTTTCAGGTAAAGCATCTCATTAAATCCTTGATAAATAAACTCAACATCGATAAAGCAAAGAAGGGAGACCAAAAAGCGCTCAGACTTCTTTTCGAGGTGCTTTCGAAGCCCATGTTTATGTTGTGTCTGCGCTATGTCAAAGTTCAGGAAGATGCTGAAGATGTGCTGAGTACGGGTTTTACAAAAGTGTTTAATTCCTTAAACGCATTTGAATACCGAGGGGACGGGTCTATTGAAGTTTGGATCAAAAGGATCATGATCAATGAATGTCTGATGTTGCTGCGAAAGTTAAAAAGACAGCCTCTTATTGTGGAGCCAGATGAAAACCAAGAATGCCTTGAAGAAAACATATTGGAAAAATTATCCAGTGATGAGCTTTATGGATTAATCCTGAGATTACCCGAAGGATACCGAACGGTATTCAATTTATATGAAATAGAGGGGTTTTCACATGCTGAAATTGCAGCGCAACTGGATATCAGTAAAGGCACCTCAAAATCGCAACTGAGTAAGGCAAAAGCTTATCTCAGACATATAATCATCAAAAAAGGTTGGCACAATGCGTCTTAAAAAACTTCAAGATATTGATAGATTGGCAACTTTGCCTGAAGGTGTGGTTTTCAGGAAAGAACTGATTTGGGCGAAAATCCATAATAGAAACACCAAAAAAAGACTTTGGCTAAAATTCGTTTCAATAGCGGCATGTTTCATTTTATTGTCAGGGGGTCTTTGGTGGATGAGTCCCTATAATATGCCAAAGGAGAATGCCCTATTGACAACCACCGTTCAGGAGCCGGATTTTGACATTCCTCTTGTTGTGGTACTGGATGAACCAACAACTTCAGGTGTAGACAGCAAAGAATTTGAGAATATAAATAAGGAAACACCGGAGAAAATCTCGATTCCGGAAATTGTAGAAATTAAAGAAATTCCATTGAAGCCAGTACCTTCTGAACCAGAGAGAAATCTGCCACAAATATTTAGAGTCGAGCAATCCACACCAGAACCCTTGAGTCCTTCGGCCCAGGCACTTAAAAAATCATTGGCCAAGCTTAAATCCAATGAAAGGATACAAGAAAAATTGGTTGTCGAAAAGTTGAGCATGGAACAAATGCTGAAAGCGAGAAATCATTTTACAAAGGAAAAATCTGTAACCAATAGAGGTCAAAACATTAAAACCACAAAAAAATGAAAACGACGAATTGTATGAAATGGGGAATGATTTGCCTATTGAGTTTGATTCCTTTTTTGGTGTCATCGCAAGTTCCAACAGATTTATTTCTCCTCAATCCAAATGCTTATAAGGCTCAAAATAGGAATGCTGAAAGGTTTTATGATCGTTCTGAAATCCAGCTGACGGGGGTGAATGATACTTTGGAAATATTTATTGGGGAAAATAAGAAGATTTCCTACCGCTGGAATGATGTGAGCAAACAGAAAGGATTTGACGGCTGGTTAGGATTCAACAATGACATAGAAAAATTTCTTCAAAATGTAAAAAGTCTTGATTTGGCACCGGACAAAAACAATTACCACTTTATTTTCAGTCCCGAAACCGAGGAACTCAAGGTTATCTTAACTCCTTCTGCTAGATTTTCCAGAATCGATGGTGAATTTCTACCTGTTTACAGGCATCAGGTTACCCTTACTTATTTTTCTAATTTAATGGAGGTGGATTTTTTCTTAGGCGAATTAGATGAAATTCTTATTCTAAAAGAAGCTGATATTAACCAGTTGGTGGCAGATATTGGGGAGGAAAATAAATGGTATACAGATTATAAAAAGAAAAAATTCTACAAGTCCATGATAATTTCCGAAGATGGGGAAATCAGCATCGAAACGTTCCAAAATAAAGAAAATCCCTATTATCCAAAATTAAATGCAGAGGTTGGTATAGGGTTGGTGGGGAATGAAATTCCTTTTATGGTCACTCCCAGATACAATATCCGATTGAAATCAAAAAAAGACAAGCCAATTAACCATACATTGTTTTTTGCAATGAATTTACTTACGTTTCAGCAAAAAAATGAGGAGAATAAATTTATAATGGGAAATGATGTTTTTTTGGGTGTAGGATATGAATCCGATGTTTTTTTCAATAAAACCTCTATCCAATATGGGTACAGAGTGCTGTCGGATCATGGATTTTTCGATGATCATAAATTTATGACCAGGGTTGATTATACCATTATGCCCCGTTTGAAGCTATTTTGGAGTAGATTTGAATCGCTTAATTTTAATGAGCGATATACCTCATCTTTAAACTTAGTGGGACTGACTTTTACTGTTTATTGATGAAGAATCATCTGAATCTATCGACTTTAAATCCCTCCAACTGCATTTCCGTCGTTTTATGCTGGTGCATTTCCGCCAGGATTTTCCCTGTACCCGGCGCCAGACTGATTCCCATCATGCTGTGGCCGGAACCCACCCAAACATTGTTGAGGCCTGGAGCGGCTCCGATATAGGGCAATCCGTCAGGGGAGCAAGGTCTGAGGCCTTTCCAGATGTGGTCTTTTTCGGGGAATTTGGCCTGAAAATCAGGGTAATAGCGGTTGATGGATTCGAAAATCCCTTTGACGCGGTTCATGTTGATCGTTTCATCCGTGCCGGCGATTTCCATGGTTCCCCCAAACCGCACTTCATTCCCAAATGGGCTGACGGAAACCTTCATCTCGGTCAGAATGGAGGCCTGGAGGATTTCCGGTCGGTTTTCCTGCATAAAACTGTAGCCCTTTCCGCCCATCATCGGCAGGGAAAAACCCAGCATTTTGGCCAATTCAGCAGACCAAGCCCCGCCGCAGAGCATAAAATTAGCGCCTTCGATTCTCCCTTCTGTTGTCAGGACAGCATTTACAGCTCCACCAATTTTCTCGAAACCGGTAACGGTTACCTGGTTTTGAAACTGAACGCCATTTTTCTCAAGATGATTTTTCAAAAAGCGGTACAGGGAAGAGGGCGATAAATGCGCATCTCCAGGGAACAGCAATGCACCTCGGGCTTTGACTTCCAGGTTGGGTTCTTTTTTCTGGATATCCGAAGGGGTTAAAATTTCGGCTTCCAAACCGTGTTTTCTTGCCAGATGGGCAAATTCGATTTCTTCTTTTTCTGCTTCCGGCGTCTGGTAAAGCATCATGAGGCCTTTTTCAACCAGTCCCAAATCCGCATCCCGATATTTTTCATTGAACTCCTGATACAGCGCCTTGCTGAGCAAGCTCAGGTTTTTGAGGAAGGGAATGCTTTTTTCCACATGGTTTTTGTTGGCCGAGCGGTAAAAGAGCAAGCACCATTGGAGGAGTTTTCGGTCCATTTTGGGATGGATGTAGAAGGGGCTTTTGGCCGAAAACATCCAGGAAATCCCCTTGCTGATCATTCCCGGCGCTGCCAAGGGGACAATATGGCTAGGCACGATCATGCCGGCATTTCCGGTGGAGCAATTGATCTCCATGTCTCCTTTGTCAATGACAATGACCTCCACTCCGGCTTCCCGTAGAAAATAAGCCGTAAACAATCCGACGATTCCGCCGCCGATGATAAGGGTTGGTTTCATATTTTAGTAGCTAGTATAAAGAGCCAAGAATAAAGAGTTTAGAAAATTTAGGTAGGCAAGATTTGGAATTCGAACCATTTATACAAATTGGATATCAACAAATGAAATCCGAATAAAGGTAATTCAAATCTGAAACTATTCATCCCACTCAGTTGACTTGTTGCCATACCATATTGATTGGAGGGAATATAATAAAAAATATAAGTCTGAATCAAAGATGAGCATGGGATATATTAGGAAAAAAGGTGAAAATAGGCAAAAAATACCCTGTGCAGGGTATTTTTTCAACGGAATATCAAGGTTATATTTAGAATGGGTTCTAAACCAAAGCAATGCCGATGCAAGGTTTATCTTAATCCGGTTAAAGTACCGGCATCCCTGTGATAGAAAACCAGGAATTTCCAGCACATTTAAAAAAAAATGAATTCATAAAATAATGAGGGATACTAGAGCCAAAATTAAGTGTGGTGTCTTGCATATTCTTATTCAATCATTAAATGAATTATATGTACTTAAAACAATATTACAATGCAAAATACTATGAAAAACCAATTTAAATCGGTGACAATTCTATTGCTTTTGACAGTGCTTTTGGGCAGTTGTCAGGAAGAGAGTTTGAACCAAAGTTGTGAGGGTGAAAATAGCCAACGGATAGAGACTTTTTACAATGAGGAGTTGGAAAATTTGCCATGTAGCATTCAGCATATAAATCCTGATACCAGGGAAGTAAACCTTGTCATCAAGTCACAAGCTGACTATATCAAATATTTTACCTGTAACACTGAACTTCCAGCCATTGATTTTGAAAAATATTTCATCCTTGCCGGGCGCTACCGCCATCACCAATGTGCAGAATTTAACAGGCAGCAAGTGTTTATATGCAATAATAAACTAATCTATAAAGTTGAAATGCATGAACTGATCTGCGCTGCCTTTACAAATGTATTTTATGTAACTGTCATTGAAAGGAAATATGAAGGTCTGCAGGTAGTATTTGATGTTGGATTCAAAAACTAAAAGCAGGCACCACTGCAGGAGTTTATAAACCCCGGTGAAGCCAAGGGGACAATATGGCTGGGTCCGATCATTCCGGCATTTCCCGTGGAGCAATTGATCTCCATGTCTCCTTTGTCAATGACAATGACCTCTACTCCAGCTTCCCGTAGAAAATAAGCCGTAAACAATCCGACGATTCCGCCGCCGATGATAAGGGTTGGTTTCATAATCGGGATTGAAATTGCATGGCTTGAAATTGAGAAGGGACTATGAATGAAGGTGTATTTATCATCAGAATGGCTTGATTGGAATTCATAATAATCCTAAATCACCTGAAATCCATGCACATAAGGATCTTCATCATCCAGGAAAATGGTGTTGTATCCCGTTACCATCGCCCATCCCTCGATGCTGGGAATAATGGCTGGGAAATCTCCGACTTTGGTTTCTTCCACGACCTCGCCCGTGAATTTTGACCCGATAAAGCTTTCATGAATAAAAAGCTCACCCTTTTTCAGCAACCCTTTGGCATGCCATTGGGCCATTCGGGCTGAGGTTCCCGTTCCGCAGGGAGAGCGGTCAATTGCCTTGTCTCCGTAGAAAACTGCATTTCGCGCAGTTGAATTGCTGTCAATTGTTTTTCCAGTCCATAGTAAATGGGAAAGGCCCCTGATGGATGGTTTTTCGGGATGAATGAATGCATGGGCAGCATTGATTTTATTGCGGATCTCCCTGCTCCAGGTGATAAGTTGCTCCGCACGGTAATTTTCGATGCCCGAGAAATTCTCCTGTGGATCAACGATCGCATAGAAATTTCCCCCATACGCCACATCTACCTTCAGTATTCCCAAGTCACCACATTCTACCTCAATGTCCCGAGCTGCGAGATAGGAAGCGATGTTTACCAACTTGACGGATTTTACTTTTTTCCCTTCCTGCACATAGGTAACATGAACCAATCCGGCAGGAGTTTCTATGCGGAGCTTACCGGGGGTTTTGGGTAAAATCAAACCTTCCTCAATTGCAATTGTCACCGTACCAATCGTACCATGACCGCACATGGGAAGACAGCCACTGGTTTCGATAAAAAGAACCGCAACATCATTTGCGGGATCATGGGGAGGAAAAAGCATGGAACCGGACATCATATCATGACCCCTCGGCTCAAACATCAAACCTTTTCGGATCCAGTCATAATGGTCCAAAAAGAACTGTCGCTTTTCCACCATATTGCTCCCCTCCAAAAAAGGAACCCCACCCGAAACCAGTCTGACGGGATTGCCACAGGTATGCGCATCGATGCAACTGAATGTTTTTTTCATTACTGAACAATAAATTGGCTTTTTATGAAAGGATTAGGCGAATAAGAATCTGGGATACTCAAGTTACTTCTGTCCCTATTTTTTAAATTCCCCATCCACCATTCTCCAGATTTTCAAGGGATTGCCTTCTCTAAGTGCATCTGGCAGAAGGATGTCCGGCATGTCCTGCAAGGCGATCGGGCGCGCAAAGCGTTTGATTGAATACACCCCTACTGAAGTACTTCTGCTATCGGTCGTGGAAGGGTATGGTCCACCATGATGCATGGCATAACCCACTTCCACCCCTGTCGGAACACCTTTGTAAAGCATTCTCCCACATTTTTCTTCCAATAAGTTAATCAAATAGAGCTGGTCTTTCAATTCCTCCTCTTCGGCCCAGATGGTCACGGTGAGTTGTCCTTGGAGTTTTTGGGCGATTTCCAATAGCTCGTCCTCACTTTTATATACCACCATCAAAGCAAAAGCGCCGAAAACTTCCTGCTGGAATTTATTGTCCTTCAACCAGTCTTTCGACTTGATCTTGGCAAGGGCAGGATGGCCTTTGATCAAATCCTTGGCTGCGGCTACCTTGACCCATGCCAATTCGTTTCTTCCCTGAAGGTATTGAAGTGCAGAATAATAGCTTTCGGCAATTCCTTCATGCAGCATGGGCGCCGCCGTGATATCTTCCAATTCACTTTTCACCGCATCCGCAAATTCCTTTTCCAAGCTTTTGGGAACAAAGATCAATCCCGGGTTCGTACAAAACTGGCCGGCTCCCAAAGTCAGCGAGCCCACAAAAGATTTTGCGGCACCCACAATATCGTTTTCAAGTTTTTTGGGGAATGTAAAAATAGGATTCACAGAACCCATTTCTGCAAAAACCGGTATGGGCTCCTCCCTTTGGTTGGCCAAGTCGAACAAAGACTTTCCTCCCACATGCGAGCCAGTGAAAGCCACCGCTTTTGCCATGGGATGCTTTACCAATGCCTGACCAGTCTCCACGCCGCCTTCCACTTGCTGGAATAGTCCACTGGGAAATGCGGAATCTTTTACCGCTTTTTGGATTATCGAAGAAACAAGTGTGGAAGTTTTGGGATGCGCTGGATGTGCCTTGTAGAGCACAGGGCAACCGGCAGCCAATGCAGAAACCGTGTCCCCTCCGGCAGTGGAAAACGCCAAGGGAAAATTACTGGCACCAAACACGACTACAGGACCCAATGGGGTCAAAAATCTTCTCAAATCCGGCTTTGCTGCGGGCGTTCGGGTCGGATCACCATGGTCAATGGTGGCTTCCACCCAGGAACCCTCCTCCACCAAATTGGCGAACAACCTGATCTGTCCACAGGTCCGGCCCAGTTCGCCGGTGATCCTTCCTTCCGGAAGATTGGATTCCTCTGAGGCAAGCGGGATCAATTGGGTCTTTTCCGACTCTATTCCATCCGCAATCTTCCTGAGAAAAGCAGCTTTCTCCTTTCCCGGAACATTTTTGTAAAAAAAGAATGCTTCTTGGGCTTTTTGAAAGATGGGGTCGTAGGTCATGGTTTTTTGGTTTGAGGTGAAATAAAATATAATAAAATGCATCTTCCCATTAATCCCCATGATTTTGGGAGGGTGGCGAAGATACCATTGCTTGCAAAATTTTTATGCGTACAAAATAAAATGGATCCAATTTCAGGTTGCATCTCTGATGTACAAATTAGACAAAATGAAGCAAATTCCTGTGGGAAAGGGAGATTTAGAAAGGTGAATTGATTTCAACCAAGGCTTTTCTCAGCATTTACCGTTTTAGATGATCGGCCGATGCTCAAGGCCTCTCTTGATGATGTTTTCCACTTTTATTCTCTCTTCTCCTACCAAAGTCAATCGCGGGGCACGGACATATTCGGTACCGATGCCCGCCATTTGTTCTGCCAACTTGATGTATTGGACCAGTTTCGGGTGGATATCCAACTCCAATAAAGGTAAGAACCAGCGATAGATTTTCAAGGCTTCTTCAATTTTTCCCTCCTGCAAAAGATTGTAAATCGCAACGGTTTCCTTGGGGAAGGCACAGACCAATCCGGCTACCCATCCCGAGGCGCCCATCAGCAATTCTTCCATCGCCAAAGTATCCACTCCACAAAGGATATTGTACCGATCTCCAAATTTGTTGATCATCCGCGTGACATTGGAGATGTCTCTGGTGGATTCTTTTACGGCCTGGATATTTTCACAGTCAAGGAGGTCCTCAAACATGGGAAGTGTCACAAGTGTCTTGTAATCCACGGGATTGTTGTAAATCATGATGGGAAGCCTTGTGCTTTTCGCTACCGCCTTGAAATAAGTGACCGTTTCCCGGGCATCTGCGGCATACCGCATGGGTGGAAGCAGCATGAGACCGGAGGCACCCAATTCTTCGGCTTTGTGCGCCCAAAATATTGCATCTTGGGTCGCTCCCTCAGCGATATTCAGGATTACGGGGAGCTGACCATTGAGCTCTTTGATCGTTTCCTTGGTCAACACCATTTTTTCTTCCAAGCTGAGCACACTGGATTCCCCCAAGGTGCCCCCCAGAATAATTCCATGTACGCCTGCTTTTACTTGGGCTTCCAGGTTTTTGAAAAACATGTCCATATCCAAGCTTCCATCCTGGTGAAACTTGGTGGTCACTGCGGGGAATACTCCTTTCCAATTCATAGTTTTCGTGGTTTTTATCAAAGGTAGGATGCCTTTTAAAAGTTTTTATACACTGAATTAATGAATACTGGTATTATATTGATTTTATTTTATGAATTAATTCTAATATTGATTAATATCATATTGAAATGTCAAAAATCATCCCATTCAAAATCCCCAAATCCCAGAAGGAGTTTCTTCGCTTCCAAATCGACGAAGGCAAACACTTCTATGGCAAGCTACACCAGCATCCAGAGTGGCAATTGACGCTGATTTTGGAAGGAAAAGGACAGTTGATGGTCGGGGATTATCTGGGAAGATTCGAGCCCGGTGATATTTATCTGTTGAGTTCCAATGTGCCCCATGTTTTTAGAAGCGATGAGGAATATTTTGCCAGTGAAAATCAAAAAAAATCACGCAGCAATACCCTTTTTTTTGATTTTGATGCTTTGGGAAAAGAGATATGGGCAGTGGAGGAGTTTTTGGCACTCAAACAATGGATGATGACCATCAAAGGCTGCTACTCCATCCAAGGCAAAAAAAAGGAGTCGATCGGAAGATCTATCCAAAGATTCGGAGCAAATGCTGGGCTGGAGAAATTTCTCGCTGCCCTGACGATCCTAAAGTCCTTACAGGAAATGGAAGCATTGGTACAGCTCAATCAAATGATGCCTGGTAAAGATTATTCTGAGCTTGAAGGGAAGCGGATGGGGAATGTCATGCAGTTTATTTTGGCCGAAAGCCAAAGAAACATCGCCTTACACGAAGTGGCAGAAGTGGCCAACATGAGTAAAGAGGCTTTTTGTAGGTTTTTCAAGGAACGAACAGGGAAAACCTTCACCGAATTTCTCAACCAACTGCGTATTCACAAAGCTTGTCATCACCTTCAGGAATCTGATTTGTCCGTCTCCCAGATTGCTTACCAAACTGGATTTCAGAATCTTTCCAATTTTAACCGGGCATTTAAAAAATATACGCATCACACTCCAAAAGCATTCAGAAAGCAAGTCCAATTTTAATCGATATGAAAAAAATACTCCTCTTTTCCCTTGTCATACTGATGGGTTTTCAGGCGACTGCCTCAGAACTCTATGAAGCCATCATGGCCTATCAGGCAGACCGTTCTTCCCTGAGCCGAAAGTACAGCAACCCGCTTTCGGAAGAATATTTCCTGAGAATGGAGCAATTGTATAGAGATTGGATGGGGAATCTGGAAGCGTTGTCTTACGATTCATTTTCTGAAGACGGGAAAACGGATTACTTGCTTTTTAGAAATCATCTCGAAAAACAAAGTTATTTCCACAATTCGGAATTTCAAGAATACAAAACAGTGGCCCATGTGGCTGGTTTTTCATCGCACCTCCAGGCTTTTTATACCAATAGAAGAAAAGCGAAGCAGCCAGAATCGCCCAAACTTGCAGCCGCTTTTGAAGATTCCCATCGACTCATGCTGGCGGATTGGGAAAAAATGAAGAAATCCAAACCTTTCGAAAGTTGGCAAAAGGCTGAATTGGCGGCCAATGTCATTGCGGCCTTGAGGAAGAATACGGAAGAGGCCTATAATTTTTACTTTGATTATGATCCGGAATTCACCTGGTGGATGCAGGAGCCTTTCGCAAAGGTGAACAAAGGCTTGCAGGAATACGAGGCATTTTTGAAAACCCATTTTGAAAATACGGTGATCAAAGATGATGGCAGCGGAATCATCGGCAAACCGATAGGGAAGATGGCCATAGAAAAGGAGCTTGAGTTTGAATTCATCAACTACAGTCCCGAAGAATTGATCAAGGAAGCTGAAAAACAATATGCCTGGTGCGAGAAGGAAATGCTGAAAGCATCGAATGAACTGGGATTTGGCAATGACTGGAAAGCAGCTTTGGAGATGGTGAAAAACACGTATGTTCCGGCGGGTGTTTGGCCGGGAATGGTGACGGAAATGGCGGATGAAGCGATTGCTTTTTTGGAGAAATATGATCTGATCACAGTGCCTGAGCTCGCCAAAGAAACCTGGAGGACGAGTATGATTTCGGCTGAAAGACAAAGGGTAAGTCCTTTTTTCTTGGGTGGTGAGGAAATCCAGATTTCGTATCCCACTTCTGACATGACGCATGAAGAGAAAATGATGAGCATGCGGGGAAACAACCCCCATTTTTCAAGGGCGACGGTTCAACATGAGTTGATTCCCGGTCATCATTTGCAGCAGTTTATGAACCAACGCCATCATCCGCACAGGAGATTGTTCAGCACGCCATTTTGGACTGAGGGCTGGGCTTTGTATTGGGAATTCAATCTTTGGGACAAGGACTTTCCAAGATCGGCAGAGGATCGAATCGGGATGTTGTTCTGGAGAATGCACCGTTGCGCAAGGATCGTTTTCTCCCTCAACTATCATTTGGGAAAGATGAGTCCGCAGGAATGCATCGACTATTTGGTGGAAAAAGTAGGCCATGAACGGGCCAATGCGGAAGCAGAAGTGAGAAGATCCTTTACCGGAAGATATGGGCCACTTTACCAAATTGCCTACATGATCGGAGGGTTACAGTTTTATGCGCTGAAGGCGGAATTGGTCGACACGGGAAAAATGACCGAAAAAGCCTTTCATGACTTTATCATCACCCAAAACACCGTACCCGTGGAATTGCTTCGGGCCAGGATAAAAGGAGAGACTTTACCGAAGGATTACAAGAGTTCATGGAGGTTTTTGGATTGATGGAATATTCTTGATTCCTTTTTTTGCTTGAAGAAAGAGCTCGAGTACGAAAAAACATAAATAAAAATTCACCTCAACTTCGATTCTGATTCCGAGGTTGAGGTGAATTCATTCAGCGGATATTTTCCTAATTCTTTTTAAGGGTGATGATGACGATGCCATTCTTTCCATCTTCACCCACTTTGTCAGTTGCGGCTTTTCCTTTTAAGACTTCCATTTTTTCTATATCCTTCGGATTGATGGCATTGATGTCTTTGGTTCTGGTCAACTTGCCTTTTTCAGAAAGATAAAAGTTTGGCTTTGGGCCTTCACTCTCTCCACTTTTCACCGTAATGGCAAAAGGAGAAGAAGCATTATCACCTGTTTTTTGGCTTGCATACCCTGTTACACGAATCCCCTTGGTTTCTTTAAGTAAATCAACCTGGTTTTCATTCAGCTCATTCTTAATGGCCACGAGGTTGGTCAGCTGCTTCTTTTTCAAGTTGTTTTCTATGGCAAGTACCACATCCATCTGTTTTTGGACGGCATCCTGGTTGACTTTTGTTTCGCTGAGTAAAGCCTTTAACTTTGAGTTGGCAGCATCCAAATCCCATTTCAGGGTGCTGAATTCTCCTGCATTTACACTGTGTATTTTTTTTATTTTATCTGCCTGTTGATCAGTCAGAGAAATTTTATCCCTGTTTTTCATGATGAGATCAGCAGGGAAAAGGTCTCCTTGAAAGATATCCTGTGCCTGCGCAATTCCTGTGACAGATAAAAAGGCGATTAAGATTAACTTTTTCATAGTAATTCGATTTTGGTTAAAATTCTGTAAGTAAGGAGGAAGAAGAAGCTTCCCAGCTATCCATGGATGTCGTGGACTCTATCGAAAATTGCAACTCATTGTTCTTGTCTTGTATCAGCGAAATGATGATGATGTCCTCTTCCAATTTATAATCGGAATCGATTGGCGTAAAATACCAGATCCCCATAATCAAAGACGCAGCGATCCCAATGGGAACCCAAAGCCAATTTTTGGTCTTGGGGAATTTTGGAAGGGGAGGGATTTGGGATTGGGCATCCTGCTTCTTCATTTCTGCGAAAAATCCCTGCAATTCTAAATCGGTTTCTTTATCTGGCATTTTCATGGGCTTGCTTCTTTAGAATGAGTTTTTTGAGATTGGTTTTTCCACGATCATAATGTGTTCTGGTAGAACCAATGCCGATCTCCATTACTTCAGCGGCTTTCTCCAAGGTCAGTCCGTGGTAAAACACCAGTAACAAAACCTCCTTTTGCCTCAATGGGAGCATTTGGATGAGCTCTTCATGGGATTCGGCTATAATGGGTGCCGCGTTTTCCGGAATGTCAAATCCATCTTCCATCCTTATATGATTGTTCTCCTTTTTTCGCCACTCCGACGCTGTAAATCTTACCACCGAAAACAACCATGTTTTCACCTTGGATTTTTCATCAAACTTGGCGGTACCCTCAAGGATTTTCAAATAAACGTGCTGGAGAATATCCTTTGCCTGTTCATCATCAAATCCACAGCATTGTCTTGACCAGAAATAGGCTTCATGGTGAAGTTCTTTAATGATTTTTTCCAGCTGTGGTTTTTTCATGCTTATCCCTTAGTGTCTAAAATCAGGATTTATATGACAGTGGCAAAAAATAAAAGTGAAAAAAAGCATCCATGACCCAATCCATGCTTCTGATAATGAAAAGTATGAAATAAAAAAGCCTTTGATTGCTGGAAAAATCCAGAAACCAAAGGCCTTTACGCATCTAATCTTTAGTTCAATCAACAGGAAAACCTTTGGCAGACCACCAGATTCCGCCCAGGATGTGTTTTAGGAAATTGTCATCCAAAAAGGATTCATCTGTATGTCCCAAAGCGGTGTAGAAAATCCGGCCGCCATCGTACTCATGGGTCCAAGACATCGGGTGAAATTCGCCCATTCCACCTTTAGGGTCATAGGTTCTTTCGTCTGCAGTGATCAATACCGTTACGTCTGGATTGAAGTTTTTGAAAGCATACAATTCGTCTGTCCATACCCATTTGGCAGGCAAATGATAGGTGGAGGGATGTTCGCGGTTGATGACATTCAACTTCAATGTTTGTTGGTGAGGGTGGTTCATGAACTGGGCACCGATCAGTTTGGTGTACCAAGGCCAGTCGTATTCGGTGTCGGTGGCACTGTGGATGCCCACGATTCCCTTACCACTTTGGACAAATCTTTGGATGACTGCTTTCTGTTCTTCATTGAAAATCGTACCGGTGGTACTCATCAGGATGATGACATCAAAATTTGCGAGGTTCTTGTCCGTGATATAATCGGCGTCTTCCGTGGAATGCATGTCAAAGACATTTTCCCTGGAAAGTTTTTTTATGGCCATGACCCCATCTGGGATGGACTGGTGCCGGAACCCCTTGGTTTTGCTAAATACCAAAGCCCGGAACTGGGCATTTCTTTGGCCAAAGGACATTTCCACAGTGCCGATGACCATAAAAAGTGCAAGCAACATGGAGGTTAAATAGGTTTTTGAGTTCATGTGGGTTTGTTTATGTGTAAATTACAAGATACCAAGTACAATGGTAATTCCATAATTAAAAACCGATGGTTTGCATCCCTTTTCCATTATCGGTAATGATCTCTTTTGAGAAAAAGTAAAAGTGGATTGGGCCAAAAATGGTTTCTTCGGTTTGAACCCGAAGCGTGTTTTCGAATTGACTATTTTACCAAATCGAATTTCACCGCAGCCTCTTTCCTTGAAAAAGCATTGAAATGCCACCATTCGGAACCGATTCCCGTAAATCCACCATGTTTCATGACTTTTCGGAGGATTTCTCTGTTGGCCACATGTTCCTTGGTGATTTTTCCTTCTCGAAGCATTTGATTTTCCCTGTCGGGATAGGCGGGATACCCAAAAAAATCATATCCTGTTCCCATGTTTAGCGCTTGACCGGATTCTTGGTAGGCTAGTGTCAGGTCCACAGCCACACCATAATTGTGTAATCCACCGATTTTTGGGTCGGCAACATACAGCGGTTTGAGACTGTCGGGTTTGTCCAAATTGTCCCAAAGGATTTGTTGGACGCTCAGCGGTCTGACCCCGTCATAAACCAAAAAGGTGAGTTCCGGATGTTCTTCCTTGAGTCTTTGGTGGGCTTTCTTAAGCATTTGGGCCACTTCCTGTTGGATATATGCCTTAGTCAAATCGCCATAGACATCCTGACCAAAAAAATTGTCCGTAGTTGAATATTTTAACTCCACAAAAACCCCTGGGATTTCGGTTTCAATATTCACCAATCCCGCCTCGATCAGGCTTTGTTCCAAATCACCGATGGATTCAACATCAATTGGCTCAGCAATCACTTCCTTCGCTATTTCCACTGATTCGGCTGGAATTTCCATTTCCTCTTCAGTCACAGTTTTTGGATTGCATTGGAAAACCAATGCAGAGACCACAATAAGAAAGAAGCGTTGTTTTATGGACACAGGTTTAAAGCGTTTTCTTCAAGATCGTTGCACTTGCCTGCGCAGTGGGTAGGATGACGATGTCTGCCATGACCACATGAGCCGGTCGCGTCACGGCGAAGGCTATGATTTCGGCAATGTCAGCAGCCTTCAAAGGGTCATAACCTTGGTAAACCTTTTTTGATCGGTCTTCATCCCCTTTGAAGCGGACCAATGAAAATTCTGTTTCGACAAGGCCTGGATGGATTCCGATGACTTTGATGCCAAATGGATTGAGGTCCATCCGCATGCCATTCGTGATCGCATCGACCGCATGTTTGGAGGCACAGTACACATTTCCGTTTGGATAGACTTCTTTTCCTGCGATGGAGCCAATGTTGACGATGGTCCCTGATTCTCTTTCCACCATACCTGGCATCACTTCCTTAGAAACGTATAGCAATCCCTTGACATTGATGTCCATCATGGCATCCCAATTGTCCACATTTCCGGATTGGATGGGATCCATACCGTGGGCATTTCCAGCATTGTTGATCAGGACATCGATGGCTCTCCAAGATTCAGGTAGTGAGGCAAAGGCTGCTTTCACCGCCTCTCTATCCTTGACATCGAAGCAGAGTGTAAAAAGTTGGGCTTCTTCTGGTAGTTCCGCCTTGAGCGCTTCCAGTCTTTCCTTTCTCCTACCTGTGGCAATGATATTGTACCCCAAGTTGGCTAGGGAAAGGGCAGTGGCTTTTCCTATTCCTGAGGTGGCGCCTGTAATGAGTGCTATCTTTTTTTTCATTTTATTGAAAATTCAAATACAGCGTGATGCTTTTTCTTTTCAGGGATTCGATTGCTCCGGCAAATTCCGAATCAGAAGCTTCCGGTCGGTACATGTTGTTCAATCCATGGGAGAAACGAACCTCGGGAGAGAATTTGAAGAATTTGAAATAAAGATCGAATCCGATACCCATGTCCACGGTGAAATCTCTTCCTGTGGTGACCAAGCCCTCGATATCCGCCTCATCTTGATCTTTTGTCCTGAACATGGCGCTTCCTCCGGCAGTAAAAAACATCCGGGAATTGTTGAATCTTTGTGCCTTGTATTTGAGAAGTAAGGGGAATTCCACCATGGTGGACTCTGTTACGATCGTTCTTGAATTGCCTTGCGGTGCTCCATCTATGGTGTTGTCGAGTTGAACGTTGCCAAAGAAATTGATATCTGTCTTAAATTCGTAGAAAGCCACTTTTGGGGTAAAGAGGATATTGAGTTGATCGTGTAGCCTAAATGTGGTCAGGAAACCCAGCGAAAAACCCGGTGTATAGACGGGCATGATACTCTGTACCTGTCCCAAAACCGCATTTTGGGAATTGAGAAATTCTTCTGAATATTTCAGCCTCCAGGAGTTGGTGTGGGTGGCAAGAAAAAAACCATAAGAAATGGCTTTTTCATCCTGACCAGCCGTGCTGATGGCATTGAATCTGGCTTGGGCAAAAAGAGAGGAACTGGTGAAAAGAAGCAGGAAAAGACTCGCTGCTATTTTTCTCCGATGTAAATTGAGCTGATGCCGAAGGTCAGGGGTTTGCATTTTGTGTTTTTAAAACCAACTTTTTCTAATACTTCCAGAAAATCATTCCCGTCCGGGAAAGCCTGTACCGACTCTGGCAAATAGGTATAGGCGGAATCATCTTTTGAGACGAGTTTACCGATTCGAGGTAAAATATATTTGAAATAAAAATTATATCCTTGCTTCATTGGGAATTTCTTTGGCTTTGAAAATTCCACGATCACGGTTTTTCCTCCAGGTTTCAACACCCGATACATGTCGGCAATTCCTTTTTCCAAGGTTTCAAAGTTTCTGACTCCAAATGAAACGATGACGGCATCAAATTTATTATCCTCAAAAAGGAGCTTTTCGGAATCACCCATCTGAAGATCGATGATATGTTCCAAGTTTCGCTTTTTCATCTTTTTTCTGCCTTCTTCCAACATTCCTGCCGAAATATCCACACCGATGATTTTATCGGGGTTGAGGGCAAGTGCCTCGATCGCAAAATCTCCGGTACCTGTGGCAATGTCCAAAATCAGTTTGGGTTTGTCTTTTTGGAGCAATTTGATTGCCTTTTTCCTCCAAATAATATCGATTCCCAAGCTGAGCACATGATTCAACAAGTCGTACCGCTTGCTGATGTTGTTGAACATTTCCGCAACCTGCTCTTTTTTGCCTTCCTGTTTGTTTTTATATGGGACTACTGCCATGTACTTTTATTAAATGATGGTGCAATATTACTAATAAACCTGCGCAATGGAAAAATGTTAAGGATATATCCACTTTCTATATTCCAATGCAGCGGGGGGGAAATGGTAGAATACGGCTATTTGGGACGAGAAACCAGAGCATTTTGAATCTTGAAAACAAAGTTAAAGGGCTGGATTTGGATTCCTGCTGGTTGATTTTGGACTGAAAGCCTTATATTTGTGTTTAAATTAAAAAACAATGATCAAAACTGCCACCTTTTTAATCAGCAACACGGACCATGAAAAATGTCCTGCACCCAATAAACCAGAGTTTGCCTTTATCGGCCGCTCCAACGTGGGCAAGAGTTCTTTGATCAATATGCTCACCAATAACAAAAAACTAGCAAAAATCTCCGGAACCCCGGGAAAAACACAGCTGATCAATCATTTTGATATTGATGGGAAGTGGTACATGGTCGATTTGCCAGGTTATGGCTTTGCTAAGGTCAGCAAATCCCTGAAGGCCGATTGGGATAAAATGATCAAAAGTTATTTGACCAGCAGGGAAAATCTCGTTGCTGTATTTGTGCTGATCGACAGCAGGTTGGACCCCCAGAATCCTGATTTGGAATTTCTCACTTGGTGCGGAAAGAATGGGGTTCCCGTCGTGATCATTTTTACCAAGGCGGACAAACAGTCCAAGACCAAGACACACGCCTCTGTGGATAAATTCCTCAATGCCTCCGAAGCGATTTTCCAAGAAGCGCCACTTTATTTCATTACCTCCGCTGAAACAGCCGATGGAAAGAAGGATGTGGTTTCTTTTATAGAGGAACAAGTGAAAGAATATTACGCAACACCAAACTAAGATTTGGGCTTTATCATTGAAAGTCTATCTTTGCAGCCTGATTTAAGCAAACGATCATATGAAATTTAAAGAATTAGCAACAGTATCCGGCAAGCCCGGATTGTATAAAGTCTTAAAACCAACCAGAAGCGGCGTTATTCTCGAAGCTTTGGATGAAAAGAAAAGTAAATTGGTCGTCGGTGCCAGTCAACGTGTTTCCATTTTGAGCGAGATCTCCATCTATACCACGACGGAAGAAGGTGCCATCGCATTGGAAGACGTGATGAAAAAAATCGAAAAGGAATTTAAGGGAGATCTTGGTGTTGATGGTACTGCCGATGCGGATGAGCTGAAGGCATTCCTCAAGCATGTCCTTCCTGAGTTTGACGAAGACAGGGTATATGCTTCCGATATCAAAAAATTGATCACTTGGTACCAAATCATCAGAAAGCAGGTTCCGGAATCCTTGGAGGAAGTGGTTGCTGAAGAGGGCGCAGATGCCAACGTTGAGTCTTCGGAAGATTCAAAAGAGGCTTAATTCCCTTAGGTATTTAAGCTTTCTTTACGGTTGAATTAACAAACGAAGCGGAAATTCATTGTGAATTTCCGCTTCGTTTGTTTTGAGCATTTTTCAAAATCAAGAATTGATGGAACCTTCCCTACTGCAAGAAGCCATACAGCTCCTTCAAAAGGATTTTGACCTTCCGGCCGTTCAATCCGAACTGACCGAGGAGCAGCTGATCATTTTATTTACCCCCGTGCTTCAGCATCTCCTCAACAGGGATTTTGAGCGCTTGCTTCAAATTTGTTACAAAATAGACTTGGGCGAGAACACCTTCAAACACATCCTGCACGAAAGTGAGCCCAACGAAATGGCTTCCGATTTGGCAAGAGCCATCATCGCCCGACACAAGTTGAAAATCGAAATCCGCAGAAGGTATTCCGCAGGCTGATTGACACCGGATCAATCCCACAAAAGCCTTTGGTTTTGAGTAGGAAAACCGTTTATTTTTCGTGAATACTTTCTTGTTTCACCTCCAAAAAAGATTCCGCCTCCACTACCATTTTGGTGGATCCAATGTAAAGAGGCGTTCTTTGGTGGAGGGAATTTGGAATGATGTCCAAAATTCTATCTTTCCCGTCAGTTGCCCTTGCTCCAGCTTGCTCTGCGATAAAAGCGAGTGCATTTGCCTCATAGAGCAGCCTGAGTTTTCCGGTTGGGGATTTTTTGGTTTTGGGATAAATGTAGATTCCGCCTTTCAGAAGATTCCTGTGAAAATCCGCCACCAAGCTGCCGATATAGCGGGCATTGTATTCTTTTCTTTTGCAATGATCGAGGTAAGATTTGAGCCCATCTTCAAAGGAATGGTAGGACCCTTCGTTGATGCTGTAGATTTTCCCGGTTTTTGGAGCGCAGATATCGGGATGGGAAAGGAAAAATTCTCCAAGGGATTGCTCGTAGGTAAATCCATTCACACCGTTGCCTGTGGTGTACACCAACATGGTGGAAGAACCATAAAGCACATATCCAGCAGCCACTTGCTGGTTTCCGGGTTGCATGATGTCCTCCGGTTGGATAGGGCTTCCAGTGGGTGTTACCCTGCGGTAAATTGAAAAAATGGTCCCAATTGAGATATTGACATCAATATTTGAAGATCCATCCAGTGGATCGATTGCGATCACGTATTTTCCGGAGCTGTTTTGAAGGTCGATCACTTCATCGTCTTCCTCAGAGACCACTGCGCAGACTTCGCCTCCTTTGGTCAATGCTCGTGTAAAGCGAATGTTGGCGATCACATCCAGTTTTTGCTGCTCTTCTCCCTGAACATTGGTTTGGCCAAAGGCCCCTCCAATATTGGAAAGACCGGCACGATTGGTTTCCCGATTTACTATCTTTGTCGCCAAGGCAATGTCCCTGAGCAGTTGGGAAAGTTCTCCCGAAGCAAAAGGGAAATCATCCTGTTTCTTCTTAATAAATCTGTCCAGGGTTACGCCTACAGAATAGGCTAAAGTGGAATTGTCTGGAGTGTAGGGCTTGATTTTCATGTCTTTTAAAAATACAATTTTTGAGTTTAATAGTGGAAAATTACAATTAATATTTTGATGTCAAAAACAATTGTGTTCAAATTTGGGGGTGCATCTGTAAAAGATGCGAAATCCATCGAAAACCTATTCAATATTTTATTCAATCGATTGCGAAATCGTACTCTCATCGTTATTTCGGCGATGGGAAAGACGACGAATGGTTTGGAAGAGATTTTGAGATTGAAATTAAATGGGGATTTGACATCTTCGAATAGTGCAAAAATAAAGGATTTTCATTTGGGCATTTGCCGAGAAATATTCCCTCCGGAAAGCATGATTTTCTCGATCATCGAAAATCTTTTTATGCAAATGGACAGGGATCTGGACAAGCCGCTTACGCAGGAGAATTATGATGCCTATTATGATCAGATTGTTTCCTATGGGGAATTGCTCTCTTCTCGGATTTTGCAGGAATATCTTTGTTTCAAGGGGATATTCTGTATTTGGCAGGATGCCCGTGAAATCATCTCGACCAATAGCAATTACCGTTTTGTAGAGGTGGATTGGGACAAAACGAAAAACCTTTGTCTGAAACATTTGGGATCCAAATTGGAGCAGTATCCTGTCGTTACCCAAGGTTTTATCGGTGCGGATCCGAAAGGCAAAACGACTACTTTGGGAAGGGAAGGCTCGGACTTTACTGCCGCGATCCTTGCTTTTTGCCTGAATGCACAATCAGTCACCATTTGGAAAGATGTGGATGGTGTCCGAAATGCCGATCCAAAACGGTTTCCCGACACGGTCAAGTTTGAGGAGTTGGATTATCGGGAAGCTGCAGAGTTGGCATTTTACGGAGCCTCCGTGATCCATCCCAAAACAATCAAACCGCTGGCAAACCTGTCCATTCCTCTATATGTGAAGTCATTTTTATCACCAGAAGCTGTCGGCACCAAGATCTGTCAGGTTTCAGAGCCGATGCACATCCCTTGCACCGTGGTCAAGGACAATCAGATTCTGGTGAGTTTTAGAGTGACGGATTTCACTTTCATAGCAGAATCCCACATTCATCGGGTGTATGAAGTCCTGAAGAAGCTCAAATTGAAGGTGAACATGTTGCAGGTATCCGCCATCAGTATTTCCATCGTCATTGATATGGAAATGTTTGCCTTGGATCAACTCATTTCCACACTCCAAAATGACTTTTCGGTGAAATACAATGATGCCCTTCAACTGATTACTGTAAAAAACCAAAATGCAGATTTGGTGGAAGCACTCCTAAAAGGGAAGGAAGCATTGTTGGAACAAGTGACAAGATCCACCTTTCAATTTGTCCATAAGCCCTGATTGCAGTCGGAGCGATTGGTTCAGTTGGCTTGGTCAAGTGAGCTTTCCGGAATCTTAAAAAATATAAGGTGAATCCGGCTCAGACGAAAATTTTATGTTCGGATTTCAAATGTTCAAGAAGGCTGTTGATGGAATCGTCCAGTATGTTGTAAACCAAGTCAAATCCATCCTCATTTCCATAATAGGGGTCCGGCACATCGATGTGATCAGGATCCGATTGGAATTCCCGCATCAAGAACACCTTTTTGTGCTTGAGTCCGGATTGTTTGATTTGTTCTTGAATGTTGGATTTGTTGGAATCGTCCATCGCAATGATATATTGAAATTCACGAATATCCACCCTGTGGATCTGTCTCCCCCGATGGTCGATGGGGATATTGTTTCTTTTGGCGCACTTCAGGGTTCGCTCGTCCGGCAACTCACCAATGTGGTAATCAGAGGTTCCGCAACTGTCACTGGAAAATTTATCGATAAGATTCTGTGCTTTTAACTTGTGATTGAAAATAGCTTCAGCCAAGGGAGACCTGCAGATGTTGCCCAAACACACGAATAATACTTTGATCATAAAAAAGACTGATTGCTATTTATTAATTGAAGTAAAGACCAAGTTAAATAAATTTTAACAACCCCACTCAAAGTTGGCAATCTTATCGGAATAAAAAAGAAAATTATTTACGAAATATTATTCTTAATAATCTGACATGCTGTTCAATATAAGGATATAACCTTTCAATACCCCCGTATTTATAAGGGTAAAACCCCAAAAACACAAAACACACAAAATATTATTTGGGATAAATTTTGTGATTATGTCAATAAAGGATACCTTTGTGTAACAATTCGCAAATGATAATGGTTATCTATTAGAAATTATTCAATGAATCTGGAATTTGTCAAAAATAAAGTAACACAAAGTGGATTAAAATTCACCCACCAGCGGATGGTGATCTACAATGCGCTTTACAATGCCGAAGAACATCCTACGGCAGAGTTGGTTTTTGATCAAATAAAGTTAGCCAACCCCACAGTTTCATTGGGCACGGTCTACAAAACACTGGATAGCTTTGTACAAGCCGGGATCATCCAGAAATTCATGGATCAGAATGGTTTGATGCGTTTTGATGCCATCGTGGAGGCCCATAGCCATCTTTATTGTATGGAATCCCATGAAATCAGAGATTACCGAAATGTAGAATTGGAAAAATTGCTGAATGAATTCATTCAATCCCATCCCATAGCGGGTTTTCAGGTGGATGAGATTTCGGTGGTTTTCAAAGGATTTAAAAAACCGGAAATCTTCAATTAGAACTTTATAAACAAAAACAATAATATTATGTCATTAGTAGGAAAAAAAGCACCCTTATTTTCTGTTCCAGCGGTAATCAATGGAGAAGAAATCGTTGAGAATTTTTCTTTGGATCAATACCTTGGAAAAAAAGACGTTGTTTTCTTCTTCTATCCAAAGGATTTTACTTTCGTTTGTCCAACTGAAATTTTGGCTTTCCAAGAGAAATTGGGTGAATTTGAAAAAAGAGGCGTAGCTGTTGTGGCTGCATCTACGGATTCTGAAGAATCACATTTGGCTTGGTTGAACCTTCCAAAAGAACAAGGCGGTATCATGGGTGTTACTTACCCAATCGTAGCCGATGGCGCGAAGACAGTTGCCCACAACTTTGGCGTTTTGGCTGGCGAATGGAATTATTCAGAAGATGGAGAATTGACTTTCGAAGGAGCTCCTGTGGCTTATAGAGGTACTTTCTTGATCGACAAAAATGGTGTTGTAAGACAAGAAACCATCAATGATCTTCCATTGGGAAGAAACATCGACGAAATGATCCGTTTGGTAGATGCCCTTCACCACGTGGAGAAATTTGGTGAGGTTTGTCCAGCCAACTGGGAAGATGGAAAAGAGGCAATGAGTGCAACCAAAGAAGGTGTTGCCGCTTATTTGAGCAAAAATTGATACAAGCTTTAAATTAAGAATCAAAACCCTGGCCTCGGTCAGGGTTTTTTGCTTTTTGGGAAGATCGGTGGTTGAAATGGAATCTTTATGGACTGTATTGCCTATTTTTGCTCCGATGAAGCCAATTTATGATTTTTCCACCCATCTTTTTTCCACCTTGGCAAAAATAGCCACAGGGACCAATTCCAAGTTGGGGAAATTGGTGGACGGTAGGGAAAACCTGTTTGGGAAGCTTGCCGAATTCAGGAAAAACTTTACTGCCCCGATTGCTTGGTTTCATGTCGCCTCTTTGGGGGAATATGAGCAAGCAAGGCCGGTAATCGCGGAATTGAAAAGAAAAATGCCCGAATATGGAGTTGTAGTCAGTTTTTTTAGCCCCTCTGGATTTGATCACGTGTCCAATAAAAGCCAATCAGATGTGGATTTCATCACCTACCTGCCGATAGACACGCCGCGCAATGCGAAAATGTTTTTGGGGATTCTTCAGCCCGCACTTGCTTTTTTTGTGAAATATGACCTTTGGGCAAACCATATTTTAACAGCGAAAAAAATGAAGATCCCGCTCTTTTTGATTTCTGCCTCCATGCGTGCGGATCAGATTTATTTCAAGGTTTATGGGGGGTTTTTCAGGAAAATATTGGAGTCCTTTGCACATATTTTTACACAGAACAGAGAAACGATCGATTTGTTGGAAGGCGTCGGGATTGGCTGCACGACCTTGACTGGGGATACCCGATATGATCGGGTGAAGCAGATCAGCCAACACCCAAAGAGTTTTCCGGAAATAAAGTCCTTTGTGGCAGGAAAACCCGTCTTGGTGGTAGGCTCCGCTTGGGAGGAAGACATGGATTTGATTCTTCCATTTATCAATACACATTCTGAGTATTGCTACATCGTCGCTCCCCATGACATCAATGTCCAGGCAATCGAAAAATGGCAGAAGAGAATCGTGAGAAAATCCATCAAATATTCGGAAATCGGCAAAAACCAGAGCGCCGACGTGCTTTTTATTGACAATATTGGAATGCTTTCCTCGCTTTATCAGTATGCCCGCATAGCTTATATTGGTGGAGCATTTGGAAAGGGATTGCACAATATATTGGAGCCTTTAGCCTATGGCATACCGGTGGTTTTCGGGAATCTCCAAAAAGTGACTAAATTTCCGGAAGCTGAAATCAGCAAAAACCAGGGCTGTGGTTTTTCCGTGTCCACCGAAAAGGAATTTGAGGAAATCATGGGTGAATTGGAAGACCCGGAAGTGTATCAAAAAGCATGTTCTTCTGCAGAGAAACTGGTTTCGGGAAATCTCGGAAGCGCTGCAAAAATTATCCAATCAGTTATGGATCAAATAAAAAAATCATGAAGGGAAGGGTCATCAAATCCACCGGAAGTTGGTATATCGTGAAGGCAGGAGACGAATTGTTGAAATGCCGGTTAAGGGGAAAGTTCAAGCAAGACGACCTGAAGCTCACCAATCCCATTGCCGTTGGGGATTATGTGGAGATCAAAAAGGAAGCAGATCAACCAACTTGGACAATTGATGAAATCCACCTCAGGGAGAATTACATTATCAGAAAGTCTACGCGAAAGAACCATTTTTCGCATATCATTGCCTCGAACATCGATCAGGCTTTTTTGATGGTGACCTTGAATAACCCAAGGACATCCCTGGGATTTATCGATCGGTTTTTGGTCAGCACTGAAAGTTTTAGGATTCCCGCGACCATCGTGGTGAACAAAACAGATTTGATCCATAAGGAAAAGGACAAAGAATACCTTCAGGATATCCGGGAGATTTATGAACCATTGGGTTATCCGGTGTTGGAGATTTCCGCATTGAATGAAGGTGACCTAAAGGAAAAATTTCTCTCTCTTCTGAAGGGGAAAACCACACTGCTTTCCGGACATTCTGGCGTCGGGAAATCTACCTTGCTGAACAAACTCATTCCTGAAGCCCAGCAACAAACCAAGGAGATATCAAAATTCAGTGCAAAAGGTGTACACACGACGACTTTTGCGGAAATGTTTGCGCTCGAAGGGGGTGGATATTTGATTGACACACCTGGGATCAAGGAATTCGGGATTTTGGATATTGATGATAATGTTTTGTCCCATTATTTTGTGGAAATGAGAAAATATTTAGGCCAATGTAAATACAATGATTGCCGCCACCTCAATGAACCCGGTTGTGTCGTGTTGGAGAAGTTAGAGGAAGGGTATATCCATCCCTATCGATATGACAGTTACATCAATATTTTGACTGAGGAGGATTCTCATCGGTAAGGAGGTTGTCATGTTCAGGAATGGATTTGAGTCAATTTATATTCAAAGTATAGCGTGGATTTCGTCAAACTGGAACTTTCTTCTCCAAACCTTTGAATCAATCCTTATTTACTTTAATTTTCGTTCCTTATTACCTTTAAGCAGAGAAGCATGAGCGAAACAATGACCTTGGTGCTGAACCACAGGCAGATTCAGCAGAAAATCACCAGAATGGCTTTTGAAATCTATGAGCGAAATGTTGCCGAACAAGGGGTGATTTTTGCTGGGATTTCAGGTATGGGCTATATTTTGGCAGGATTGCTGGCAGAAAAACTCAGGGAAATTTCCCCGCTAAATGTAAAGGTTGTCGAGATTCTGTTGGAAAAAGATGCGGTTGTCCAAGGCAAAGTCAGCCTATCCGACGAAATTTCTTTTGACGACAAATGCCTTATCCTTGTTGATGACGTGCTCAATACCGGCAAAACCCTGGCGTATTCACTCAAGCCATTTTTGGAATCCCCCATTAAAAAAATTGAAATCGCCGTTTTGGTCAACAGAAGCCACAAGCTCTTCCCGGTTACCCCGGATTATGCTGGTCTTGAGTTGTCCACCACTTTAAGCGAGCACATCACCGTTGATCTCTCTTCTGATCAATTTTCCGTTCACCTACACTGATTTTTGAAATGTCCGTACACCAATCCTCCAATATCAAAAGAATCACTACCCATATCCTTCAGGAAATGAAATCGAGGGGGGAAAAAATATCCATGCTGACCGCCTACGATTATTCCATGGCGGGAATCGTGGATGAAGCGGGAGTGGACATCATCCTTGTAGGAGATTCAGCTTCCAACGTAATGGCTGGTCATGAAACCACCTTGCCCATTACCTTGGACCAAATGATCTATCATGCATCTGCCGTAGTTCGAGCCGTGAAGAGGGCATTTGTGGTTGTGGATATTCCTTTTGGTTCCTATCAAGGCAATAGCTCTGAGGCCTTGCGTTCAACTATCAGGATCATGAAAGAGTCTGGTGCACATGCCGTGAAGGTTGAAGGAGGTTCGGAAATCAAAGAATCTGTCATCAGAATATTGAGTGCAGGAGTGCCGGTCATGGGACATTTGGGCCTCACGCCACAATCCATATATAAATTTGGAACCTACACCGTAAGGGCCAAGGAAGAAGAAGAAGCCAACAAATTGCTGGAAGACGCAAAGTTGCTGGAAAGCTGTGGATGCTTTGCCATCGTATTGGAAAAAATCCCGGCCAAGCTGGCCAAAAAAGTAGCAGAAACGGTAACGATCCCCGTGATCGGCATCGGTGCTGGAGGAGATGTGGATGGACAGGTGCTTGTGGTGCATGACATGCTGGGCATCACCCAAGAATTCAAGCCCCGCTTCCTCAGACAATATGCGGACCTAAGGACCACCATGCTTGGAGCGGTCGAACATTATATCAAGGATGTGAAGTCAAGGGATTTCCCCAATGAATCGGAAAGTTATTGAGCCCGAATTTCAGGGCTTAGTCTTTGATGATGATTTTTTTGCTGACACTTTGCCCTTTTTCATTCACCAACTGAAGAATGTAAAGTCCCGGGGAAAGTATTGAAGCATCGATTTCCATTTCAATGTTTGCCTTTATTTCGCCATTTTCCCAAATCACCTGACCAATGCTTGTAATCAACCTTGCATTGGTCACCTGGGAAGAAATAATTTTGAAAGGGCCAGTACTGGGATTGGGGAAAACCTTCACTAAAAAATCATTCTCAGAAGGGATTTGTTCGCTGGAAATACTTTTTAAATACTGAAGTCCAGCCCCATTATTCCCTATCACAAGGTCAAAATTTTCTCCAAAGGGTTTTGGGATATGGGCAATCCATGAATTTCTGCTCAATCTGCTCTGTCCTGTTTGGTTGTCCAACAATCTTAATGAAATGGATTCCCTCACATTGCTGTTCATGAAGTTTTCAAGATAGGCCAAAACACCTCTTTGGTCGACCACATACAGGGAAGGCAATGCCCCTGAGATGAGGTGAACGTTCAGGTTTCTTGAAGCAGGATTGTCAGAAAAACCAAGAAAATCCCTTTGATTGAGTCGGATGGTGATGTCGGGTGCAAAATCCACATCGAATAGAACCAGTTCGCCGGTTTGTTTCGCCAAAAGCAGATAATCCTTTTTTTGATAGGAGAAAAACTCAAAATGATCCATCGGTCGGATGCCAGTCACGGGAATGGTCACCTCCTTTGATTCGGCAAGATTCTCCTTGTTGATCACAAACAGTTTTTTGACCAGGGCAAAATTGAGGGTGTCAGTCCCTGCAAACCATGAAGTATTCTGGTTTTTGGAATTGACAAATTCTTGGTATTGGAGATCTGTCAATCCAAGGTTTGAAAGCCCTAAATAGTCGCTTTCCTGTAGACTCCAGTTTTCATTTTCCACCTTGAAAAGGGAAGCTTTTCCCACAATTTTCCCATTTTTAAGGCTGTTGGCGGTGACAATCATTTCGCCATTGCTGCTGTTTCCCCTGAAAAAAGGTCTGGAATTTTCACCCATATCCAACATTTCTTTTTGTAAGAAAGCAGTGCTGATCAGGGATGTGTTTTCGCCCAAACTGAACTGGTAAATCGAGTTGGCAAAGTCAGTTTGATATTGTGCAGCGACTGCTGAGGAATTGCTGCTGATCAACAATTGGTTTTGGAATAAATAGGAGGTGTGGAATATTGGGAATTCCGGCAAAGGTCCCAATCCGGGCAATTCAGTCGAAAATTCATCGAACAAAGGTTGGGCATTTGTTCCTTTGTTGACCAAAAAATACAAAGTGTTGCATTGGTCCTGACCCATCAAGAGGTCCCTGATGCCATCCCCGTCAAAATCTGAATACAGAATAGAATGTCCCCCAGAATGCTGGATCCTTTGATTCTCTGGAAAATCCATTGCTCTGGAGATTGGCAAACCTGAGCAAGTGATGCCAAAGCTAAAGCTTCCGCAACCACAGAATTCAAATTTTCCCCAACGGGTTTCCGGAAAAGCAAAGCCGTCAATGTCCGCAACTCCTTTTCTTTCCACGCTGGTGTTGAGATAAAATTCCAAAAAATCCCCGGAAGCAAAATTGAACGTGGCAATATCCAGATCTCCGTCACCGTCCAAATCCATGATGATGGGGATATCCAAGTTGTTTGCCTGTAAATTGGAGCCATTGTCCAATCGAAGAAAATTCTGGGCCAATTCCCACACCGGAAATTTCCCGTTTGTGGGAGTACTGTTGCGATAGGCTTTGATCCCCAAGGTGCTACTGGTGAAAAGGTCCTTTTTGCCATCCCCGTCGAAGTCTGCCAGAACCAGAAATCCATTGACATCCGAGGGGAAATAGTAACTCATCTCCGGCAAAAAGGTAATTTCATCTTCGACAATCTTGAATACAGAAACCCTTCTGGTGTTGATGTCCCAAGCAATCAATTCCTCGACTCCATCATTGTCTACATCCATTTCCTGAAACTGGGAAGCGTTAATTCCCCCTGCAAAAGGCATCAGCAAGGATTTTTCGGCTACGGTCACCTTGACTTGTTGATCAAGTTCGAATGCGGTTTGGGAAAAAGCGAATGTTGGGAGAATCAAAAAAATCAGGACAAGGAAATGCTTCATGGGTTTGTTTCAAATGAATTCTTAAAATTAAACGTTAGAATTTGTTATAAGATGTTTTGTATTCCTTTAATTTTGGCCTTTCAAGAAAAATATTCCATGGACATCACCGCACTCTATTCCCATTTTATTTCTTCCACAGGAGTCAGTTCCGACACAAGAAAGATCGAAAAAGGAAACCTGTTTTTTGCCTTGAAGGGGCCCAGTTTCAATGCAAACGATTTTGCACCCCAAGCATTAGAAGCCGGTGCAGCCTTGGTGGTCGTGGATGAAGAGAGGGTGATTCCTGCAGGTGATACCCGTTATTTCTTGGTTGAGGATGTGTTGACCTCCTTGCAGAAATTGGCAAATCACCATCGGAAACAGCTGGATATCCCAATCATAGGCCTGACGGGAAGCAATGGAAAGACTACTTCCAAAGAACTTATTCAGGCGGTTTTGAAGCAAAAATTCAAGACCGTTGCGACCGTTGGAAATCTCAATAACCACATTGGCGTACCCTTGACCTTGCTTTCCATCGGAAGGGATGCGGAAATCGCCATCATTGAAATGGGGGCAAACAAGCCAGGGGATATCAAGGAACTCTGTGATATTGCCGAGCCTACACATGGTTTTATCACAAATATTGGTCGTGCACATTTGGAAGGAATGGGGGGCATAGAAGGTGTTTTGAAGACGAAAACAGAGCTTTTTCAATTTTTAAGAGAAACGAAAGGGACCGTATTTATCAATACCCAAGACCCAATGCTTTCAAATATGGCCAAACGGTTTGATTCCCCTGTTTTGTACCCGGGAGCGGACGATTTTTGTCAGGTAAGTTTTGAAGGGGCGGACCCCTTTGTCAAGTTCAAGGTTGAAAATGATCCGATAGTCTACCAATCCGCCTTGATCGGCGCTTATAATTTTGGAAACATTGCTACCGCCTTGACCGTCGGGAAATATTTTGGTGTGCCGATGGAAAAAGCCGTGGAGGGAATCCTAGGTTACCATCCGTCCAACATGCGTTCTCAATTGATCGAAAAACGCAGCAATTTGATTATTTTGGATGCTTACAATGCCAACCCATCCAGCATGGAAGTGGCGATCAAAGCTTTTGGGGAAATGACCGGGAGAAAACACAAAATGGTCATCCTGGGAGACATGTTTGAATTGGGGGAAAGTGCCGAAGCCGAACACCAAAAATTGGGTGAATGGGTCTGTCAATATGATTTTGACAAGGTGTGTTTTACGGGGAATCTTACCCAGGCCGCTTTGTCAAAAGCACCAAAATCGCTGTATTTTCCAGATCCATTTTCTCTTCGGAATTGGCTGGAGGATTCCAAATTCGAGGATTACCTGATTTTGATTAAGGGCAGTAGGGGGATGAAATTGGAAGGTCTTGTGAATTTTATTTAGTGTTTGAAAAATCGTCTTCACTGGTTTTCCACATGAATTCAGAAGCTCAAAAAGCAGCATATCTCTTTGTTGCTTTTTGAGCTTCTGTAGATTTGGTGTTTTGGGTTTCTTTAAAATTTATTTTCTCGGGTGAAACTCGACCAGCACTTGTCTCAAGTAATCCCTGTCCAGATGCGTGTAGATCTCTGTTGTGGTGATGCTTTCATGTCCCAACATTTCCTGTACGGCCCTCAGATCTGCCCCACCTTCGATCAAATGCGTGGCAAAACTATGTCGAAATGTATGTGGACTTACGTTTTTGTTCATGCCAACCTCTGCGACTTGTTTTTTGATCATCAGGAATATCATGACACGGCTGAGTTTTTTTCCCCTTCTGTTGAGGAAAACAAACTGTTCATGGCCTTTTGCGGGATCGGGATGCTGCCTCGAGTCTTCGATGTAGATTTTTAGGTACTTGAGCGCATCCGATCCGATCGGGACCAGTCTTTCCTTGTTGCCTTTGCCGATGACCCGGATAAATCCGATGTCTGCGTAGATGTTTCCGATTTTTAAATCCACCAGCTCAGAAACCCTCAGGCCACTGCTGTAGAGGACTTCCAGGATGGCACGGTTGCGCTGCCCTTCGCCGACACCTGTCTGGACATTGTCCAGGATCTGGGAGATTTCCTGAAAGCTGAGCGTGTCGGGCAGTTTACGGCCAAGTTTGGGTGCTTCCAGAAGCTGGGCAGGATCTTCATGGATCAGGTCCTCAAACATCAAGTATTTATAGAAGGCTTTGATTCCGGAAATGATCCTCGCTTGGGAATATTCTGATATTTCCAATTCAGCTATCCCGTTGACAAAATATCGAAGGTGTTGGAGTTTTACCTCCTCAGGCCGGACCTCTGGAAAACTGTTTTCCATAAAACGGCTGAGTTTTTCCATATCCTGCAAGTACGCCAAAATGGAGTTTTTGCTCAGGGAACGCTCGATCCTGAGGTAATGCTGGAATTTTTTGATGGAATTTCCCCATTGACTGGCCATCCGGTAAAGATAAGCGATGGAATCGGAGAACCGAACAGGAGGGATTTTAATATCAGGATCAAATTTTCTCGAAAAGCCCTTTTCGCTGGAGGCTTGTTTTGGCATTGTAAATTTCTGGGGAAGTTTCAGTCAGAAGCCAATTTTGGGAAGGCAATTTCAAATGCATTCCTTAACTTTATATCGAATATTTATTCAAGCCACCACTAACAAAATTTTGTTTTGAAAATCATCATTATCAATGGTCCCAATCTCAATCTTCTGGGAAAAAGAGAGCCTGAAATTTATGGCACCACTTCATTTGAAGAATATTTTGAATCCTTGAAAGGCCAATTCCCCAATGTGGACCTCCACTATTTTCAAAGTAACATAGAAGGAGAACTTATCGACAAAATCCATGCGGTAGGATTCAGTTTTGACGCCATTTTGCTGAATGCGGGAGGCTATACCCACACTTCCGTTGCCATTTCGGATGCGATCGCCGGTGTGCCTACACCCACACTTGAAGTCCACATCTCCAATATTTATAAAAGGGAAGAGTTTCGACACAAAAGCATCATTTCCAAAGAATGTGTCGGGATGATTTCCGGTCTTGGTTTGAAGGGCTATGCCTTGGGGATTTCTTATTTTCTACCAGTTTAATTTAAACCTATGTTGACATTTGCTCCGGGACCTTCCAAGGTCTATGATTCCCTTCCCAAGTACATGCAGGAAGCCTATTCTGAAGGCATTTTAAGTGCCAACCACAGAAGTGCGGCATTTATGAATCTCTACCAGGAAACAGAGAACCTGCTCAAGGAAAAACTTCATGTACCGGCAGACTATAAATTGCTGTTTACTTCCAGTGCCACCGAGAACTGGGAAATCATCAACCAGTCGATCGTACAGGCGGCGAGTTATCATATTTTTTCAGGCTCATTTGGAAAAAAATGGTTTGATTATGCCCAACACATCACACCCAAATCGGCAGCTTTAAAGCTTGATCCCGAGCAGGAAATAGACGTGGAAGGCTTGGATATCTCCGCAGATTTCGACTTGATTGCCATTACCCAAAACGAAACTTCCAATGCGACTCAGGTCAAAAATGAGTTGATTGCTGCGATAGCCGACAAATATCCAGAGAAAATGATCGCTGTGGACACAACCTCCTCCATGGCTGGAATTGAGCTTGATTTTTCTTTGGCGGACATCTGGTATGCATCGGTCCAGAAGTGTTTCGGGCTACCCGCGGGTCTTGGGATTCTGATTCTTTCTCCGAAGGCGATCGCCAAGGTGAAAGAAAAGGGAGAGTCCGGTCGGTACAACAGCCTGAGCTTTATGTTGGAAAATGCCGAAAACTTCCAGACACATTATACCCCCAATGTTCTTGGGATTTACCTGCTGTACAGGGTACTGAAGGATATGCCTGAAATCCAGCATGTGGACAAGTTGATAAAAGAACGGATGAGGATTTTGGAAACCACCATTGCCCGCAGTCCCAAATTGAGAATGTTGATCCAAAATGCGGAGACGAGAAGCTCCACGGTGATGGGGGTTTCGGGAAAACAGGAGTTTATTACAGAAGTGAAAAAAGCAGCAGAAAAGGAAGGCATGCAGATGGGGAGTGGTTATGGAGCTTTGAAGCCGACCAGCTTCAGGATTGCCAATTTCCCGGCCATTACCGATGCCGAATTTGACAAGTTGATTTCCTTTCTCAAGAATTATTGATCAGTAGCTTAGGATTTGCTGACCTGTCCTTCCCCGAATCCAAATTCTTTGGTTTTGGGGAAGGATTTTTTTTGGTAGTCTCCCAAAAGAATATTAATCTGTAAAAATGGATTTTGCCAAAGATTAGATTTACCTTTGTGCAAAATTTTAGGAAATGTTCGATTTAAAGCAAATTTTGTCTGTCACCTTGATCCTGTTTTCCGTCATTGATATCTTGGGATCCATCCCCATAGTGGTCAATTTGAGGAAGAAAGTTGGCCATATCCAATCCGAAAAAGCAACACTGGCAGCGGGATTCTTGATGATTCTTTTTCTTCTGGTGGGAAAATCCATTCTTAATCTCTTTGGGATCGGTGTGGAAGATTTTGCCATTGCCGGTGCGCTGATCATTTTTGCCTTGGGCGCTGAAATGATTTTGGGAATCGAACTTTTCAAACCTGATCCAGAAGCATCCAGCGGAGCATCCATCGTCCCGATCGCCTTTCCACTTATCGCAGGTGCAGGCACCTTGACGACTATTTTGACCCTAAAATCAGAATATACCCAAGCCAATATTGCTGTTGGCATTGTGATCAACTTGGTGATCGTTTACGGGGTTTTGAAAAGTACCAACTGGCTGGAAAGAAAATTGGGCAAAACCGGTTTGGATGTGTTGCGCAGGATTTTTGGCATTATTCTCCTTTCCATAGCCATCAAGATCTTTAAGGGAGCGCTTTTTTCCGGGGAGATGATTTAATTCTGTTTGGGTATTTAAAATTTAATAAATCGAAGATCATGGGAAAATATCCGCTTGTTGGAGAGTTTTCCCATGATCTTCTTTTCTTTGTACCATGATTAAGATTTATACAGATGGAGCGGCCAAAGGGAATCCAGGACCGGGAGGTTATGGGACTATTTTGCTCTACAACCAACATCGAAAAGAACTTTCCGAAGGTTTTCGGCTGACGACAAACAACAGGATGGAGCTGATGGCTGTCATCAAGGGGCTTCAAGAACTGAAAGTGGAGGGGATACCTGTGACTGTTTATTCTGACAGTAAATACGTGGTGGATGCCGTTGAAAAAGGATGGATCTGGAAGTGGCAAAAAACCGGGTTCAAGGACAAAAAGAACGTGGATCTATGGAAAATCTATATCCCGCTTCATTTGAAATACAAGCCGAAGTTTGTTTGGGTAAAAGGACATGCCGGACATCTGCTCAATGAAAGGTGTGATGAACTTGCGGTTGAAGCCGCCTTGCGCAGAAACCTACCGGCTGATGAGGCTTATGAAAGGGAGAAAAACGGCGGGATTTTTTGAAAAGAAAGACGATCAGTATCTTTCAAGTGAATTATACTTCCGGACTTTCTGATATTTTTCTGACTTCACCTCGACAATAAAAAACCAAAGCCAAAATATTATAAATTCCCAGCAAGACACTATGTCAAACACCTACTTTAAATTCAAGCAATTCACCATTCATCAAGACCGATGTGCGATGAAGGTGAGTACGGACGCGGTGGTTTTGGGGGCATTGGCGGGTACTGGGAAGGAAGACCCAAAATCCATTTTGGAAATAGGAGTGGGTACTGGAGTTGTTTCTCTGATGCTGGTACAGCGATTCCCCGAATGTTCTCTTTTGGGTGTGGAGCTGGACAAAGATGCGTATTTGCAAGCATGTGAAAATGCGGTTTCCAGTCCATGGAAGGAAAGCGTAAATTTTCATGAGGTCTCTTTTCAGGAATTTTCCCGGGAATTTGTAGGAAAATTTGACCTTATCGTTTCCAATCCGCCTTATTTCCCCAATCATCTCCAAACTTCGGATGACAAACGGAATATGGCACTTCATGATGTGGGTCTTTCCTTTGGGGATTTGATCAAAGGGGTGGTGAAATTATTGTCTCCGGAGGGCGTTTTTTGGGTCATTTTACCCCAAAGACAAATGCAGGACTTGGAATCGATCGCCGCATTTTTTGAGCTCTTTCCCGGTGCCGCATATCATCTGAGTGATCGGCCGGGGAAAAAAATTCTGAGGATCATCCAAGAATTTTCCTTTCAAAAAAAAGAACGTTCAATTCAGGATCTATTGATCAAGGACGAGGACGGGGAATTTTCAAAAAGGTATAGGGATTTGTTAAGGGAGTTTCTTTTGATTTTTTAGCGTAAACAGGGAGTTTTAGTACTGGTTTCTTTCAAAAATTTTTTTAAATCCAAGATTAGCGTATTTTTATGACCTTCATTAAGGCTTGGGTAAATGAAAATAGGTAATATTGGTTTCTTTGCACTGTTCATGTCAGTGATTTGTATTTTTTCCTCCTGTGAAGAAGATATCGACGTCTCTCCATCTTTGGTGACGGAGGACATCTTATATGTCAGTGGAGAAAGGGTCCGTCTTTTGGCAAGGATTATCACCACCGAAAACATCAATGCCAGCGATCATGGTTTTTATATCGCCGACAATGAAGCATTTTCCAATCCCATTATTGTCTCCTTGGGGGAAAGAGAGCGGCCCGGTCGGTTTATTGGGGAAACAGGGGAGCTGAATATCGAAAAGACTTATTATGGTAAATCTTTCATTGCATTAAACGGAAGCCTTCAGTTTGGAAATACCATCGCCCTTCAGACCCTAAGTCCCGAGGCCTTTCAATTTTCACCAAACAATGGAACGGGTGGGTTGATCGTCAATGTGTTTGGGAAAAATTTCACTGCCGACTCCAAGGTTTTTTTTGGGGACGTTCCGGCCGAAATTCTGGACATTTCATTCGAATCCAGAATCACGGTGAGGGTTCCTCCCATTGCAGGTCGGGCGGTAGTGGCGGTGAAGGTGGTGAGTCAAGGAAAAGAAATGCCCATGATTACACCCTTTGAATACACTGTTGGTAAATACACCAAGCTGTCCAATTTCCCCGAAGCCCTCCGGCTTTTGGACAATATTTATTTCCAACAAGGCAATCAATTTTTTGTCGGCCTTGGATCGGATAGAGGGCTAAACTTGAATCAGAATATTTGGAAATATAGCCCCATGACTGCGGCCTGGGAAAACACTGGATTTCCCGGAAGACCTTTGATGATGTCTTTTTCCAGCGGTCAGTTTTTTGGTGGTGGTTCCTATGTCTTGGGCCGTGCGCCCTATTTGGCGGCAAGGGATTTTTGGCAAGTGACAGATGGGGTTTACAAAAAGCTTCCCGATTTGCCTTTTGATCGAATCAATTCGGTTGCTTTTGAGATAGGGGATTATCTGTATGTGGTAGGGGGTGATGTTGGATTTCCTTTTGAGGCACACAGGTATCAAAAATCAACGGGGTTATGGGCAAGAATCCAAAATGCACCATTCTCCATCAACTCCTCCATCATCAATTTCAATTTTCAAAACAAACAGTATTTCATCAATCCCGAAAACAGGGAATTGGTGGCATTTGATGCGTTATCAGGTTTTTGGGGGGTTGTCGGTACTTATCCAGGTGAATTTGGTGCTGGTGCAGGATTTGGTTTAGCCATCGGTGACAGGGTTTATGTTGGGATGACAAACAGATCTTTGGAATTGTGGGAATTGAACATGACAAACCTGAATTGGGTGAAAAAGAATAATTTTTCGGGATCCCCTATAGCCAGAAATGCTGGCGTGTTTGCCGACAACGGTTTGATTTATATCCTTCGTAGTCCGGAAATACAACTTTCCACACCAATGGAATTGTGGTCATTTGACCCCAATGGCTTTTAAAGATTTTGTATGAAGAAAAATATACTTCTGTTATTATTGTTCGGTTTTATCCTATCCGGAACTGTATTCGCGCAACAAAAAAATATAATTGGCCGAGACATCGGAGAATTAAAAGGCATTAAGATTTCAGGAAGAGTGACCGATCAGATTACCGGAGAAGCTTTGGTTGGTGCATCTGTCACGGTGAAAGAACTCAACAAAACAGAGATCACCAATACCAATGGTAATTTTTTATTGGAACTTGACCGTGCCGAGTACAACTTGGAGGTGAGATATGTAGGGTACGAAACCGTTAAATATCCTTTCGTAGCAGTAGGGGAAGGAAGGATCAGCATCAGGATGATTCAAGAAGATTTTGAACTTGACGATGTGGTGATATTTGGGAGTGATCCTGAAAAAAACATCCGGAGCACTGAGATGGGAGCCATTACCCTCAACATGAATACGATCAGGGAATTGCCCCCGTTTTTGGGTGAAGTCGATATCATCCGGTCAATGGCCACCTTGCCGGGAGTGAGTCAGGTGGGGGAAGCTTCCGCAGGACTCAATGTCAGGGGAGGGGGATCGGATCAAAACCTGATCCTTTTTGCAGGAGCACCCATTTATAATCCTACGCATCTTTTTGGCTTGTTTACCGCCTTCAACCCTGATATTGTCAACAATGTTACGCTGTACAAGGCAGTGATTCCTGCCGAATTTGGTGGGAGGGGTTCCTCTATCTTGGATATCGTGCCAAAGTCAGGAAGTCTCACCAAATGGGGAGGAGATCTGATGGCTGGAAATTTTTCCGGAAAACTCTCCTTAAACGGTCCTATTGTAAAGGATCGGATTTCTGCGCAGATGGGTCTTAGAGGCTCTTATATCAACTGGCTCCTTAAATCCCTCAATAACCCTGACTTAAGGACCAGTCAGGCAAATTTTTATGATGCAAATGGAATTGTTTACGGGGAAATCAATGAAAAAAACAATGTCACCTACAGTTTCTACAACAGTTATGATGATTTTGCTTTGGCTTCTGACACGACAATTTCATGGAAGAACCAGAGCCATTCACTGAAATATGAGGGTTCCTTTTCGGAAAAAACCGCGATTGATATTCTTGGCTACCATACCGTGTATGATTACTCGATCTTCAATGCATCTGGGACCAACGATTTTGACCTGATCTCGGGAATAAAGGACACCGGTCTCAAAGTGAAATTCGCCTACCAATTCAGCGATAAAAATAAATTCAATATCGGGGCGGACACCAAAAAATTGACCATAAACCCGGGTGAGTTGATTCCCAATGCTTCCACAGATTCAGGCCTTTTGCCAAAAAAAGTACAGTCTGAATATGGTCAGGAGTCGGGAGTATTTTTTCAACATGATTTGGAGTTTGGAGAAAAGATAGGAGTTTCCTATGGTCTGAGGTATGACAATTACCAGTATTTGGGCCAAAGGGCTGTAAAGGAGTATGCCGAAAATCTCCCCATTTCCCCAGCCAATGTTATAGGAGAAAAGAATTATGCGGAGGGAGAAAAAATACAAAGCTACGATGGTTTCGGCCCGCGGGCATCCTTGAGGTATTCCCTTGATCCCAAAACTTCCATAAAGCTGGGGTATAACAAAATGTACCAATTTATCCATCTGATTTCCAACACTGCGACCATTGCGCCGACGGATATATGGAAGCTCAGCGATCAGTTTCTGGCCCCACAAATCGTAGATCAAATTTCTCTAGGGATCTACAAGAATTTCAGGGGAAACATCTTTGAAACCTCCGTTGAGGTGTATTACAAGGATATTCAGAATATTGTGGAATACAAAGATGGTGCAAACCTCATCCTTCAAAACAACCTTGAAACAGAAGTGATCCCCGGCCAGGGAAAAGCCTATGGTCTGGAGCTATTTGTCAAGAAAAATCTCGGCAGGACCACGGGCTGGATCAGTTATACGTATTCCAGGAGCTTGAGGAGGGTCATTTCCCCATTTGAGGAAGAAAATATCAATGGAGGAGATTGGTTCCCCTCTAACTTTGACAAACCCCATGATTTGACACTGATTGGGAATTATAAATTGAGTGCCTTGATTTCGCTTTCTGCAACATTTGGCTACAGTACCGGTAGACCCGTCACGTTTCCGGAGGCCAAGTTTGATTTTGCCGGGAATTCACTGGCCTATTTCAATAATCGAAATCTTCAGCGTATTCCCGATTTTCACCGTTTGGATCTTTCCATGAATTTCAAATTCAAGGGAAAGGGAAAATTTTATGATGGAGACTGGACTTTTGCTGTTATGAACGTCTACGGGCGCAAGAATCCATTCTCGTTGTTCTTTGCCGATCAGGTAGGATCTCCGCCACAGGCATTTCGATTGGCCATCTTGGGCGTGCCACTTCCTACCCTTAGTTATTCCCTTAAATTCTGATGCCAATGTTGAGACGACTTGTATTTCTGTTGCTGTTGCTGCCATTGGCCTGTATAGATCCCTATAATGTCAATGCACCCGATGGAGAAAGATACCTGACCGTGGAAGGTTATATCACCACAGATCCCGGGCCCCATAGTATCAAGCTCACAAGGACGGATACTTACGGTAGCGCGTTTGAGGGTTTGATAAGACCAGTCGTGCAAGCAACCGTAGCCGTAAGGGATAGCGAGGGCTTGGTTTCCTTTTTGACGGAAACTTCCCAAGGAGTTTATGAAACACCGGCCAACTTTAGGGCGAAAGTGGGCATGTCTTATACGCTTCAAATCGACTTGTCGAACGGTCAATCCTATTCCTCTTTGCCCGAGCTTGTGAAAGCCGTGCCGAAGATGGATTCCGTGAGTTACAGGTCTGTGAGTGTCGCTACCGACAGCAGGCTTTTGGATCGTTCTGGAGTGCAGCTTACCGCGCATTTTAAGGATCCAGGTGACGAAAGCAATTTTTATTACTGGAGAACAGGGCCTGCCACTTTCGTGGTGGTCGCAAACCCAGAACTTTTTACCTTGTCGCCCAATCACCCGACCAATCCAAGGGGGGCTGCCCCGAAGGACTGTTGTGCGATATGTTACTATCAGGAGCAACGTAGGGTCCAAAACTTTGCCATCGGTACAGATGTGGATTTCAATGGACTTTCCACACGGAAACAGGTGACTTTCATTGAGGATGATGGATTGAGATTCAAAGATACCTATCGGGCGGAGGTGCAGCAGATGGCGATTTCTGACAATGCATATCGCTTTTTGAAATTGATAGAACAGCAACTGAGCATCACCGGAAGTGTTTTTGATCAACCCCCTGCAAATATCCGGGGCAACATGATCAATTTGGCTGATCCAGACGAAGTAGTCCTTGGATATTTCATAGCGGCGGACATCGATACCAAGCAGATTTATATAAAAAGAACGAACTTGGATCAGAAACTTTTGCAGACGCCAAGCATCATTCCAGATGACTGCAGGATCTTTCCTGGAGCGGATACAGCTATCCCTTCGGATTGGAACCCAAACTGACTCACCGAAAATGCATTTGCCCCCAATTCAGGACTCACCCTGAGTTGGGGGCAATAGTTATTGCAAACAGCAGGAATATTTAGTTTTTCAACGCGAAAGATGCACCAGGCTTCCTAATAGGACTGTACCTACAAGAAAATCAGACTATTTGGATAATTATTTATAGTCCAATAGGGTGAAGTCAAAAATAATAAACAATCGACTGATTATTAAGCAATCTCAGGTCGGAATAGAATTGATAGTACATAAAATGGGTTTAAGGAAGACTGAGGAACAAACTCAGATTTTTGGGTTAGTTTTCCATAAAAAAACGGAACAATTAAAAACTGTGGATTAGCCAATTTGTTCTTCTTTATCTTCGAAAATTATCCCTTCCGATTCCAAAGCTTCAAGAATCGGGGAATAAATCTGAGGGATTATGGGGATTTTCAATCCGCGGATATCGATTTTGCCTTCCAGAAACAAATCGACGGCTATTGCCAAGGGTAAGCCGACGGTTTTGGCCATTGCAGTGTATTCTTGGTTTTGGCCTTTGCAAACAAGACTGGAAGTGATTTTTTTCATGCCTGAAGGTGTTTTGACCTCAAACTGATGTTGCATCACGATCATGTCCTTGTCCTCGGGATTGAGCGTCCACCTTTCTTCAAGGATTTCCTGTAATATTGCTGCGGGACTTCCCTTTGTTTTTGGGAGAATGTAGTTGCTGAAGAATCCAAGCCATTTGATTTTATCCATGATTTCATCATTGATCCAAGGGAGCAAATCTTTGAGCTTTGCTTCCGCTTTTTGATCTTCATGAAAGGGCAGAAAGGAATTGATAAACATCCGGTAAGTAAATCCCTCAGGCAAATCCATCTGGAAAGAATCATCTGTCATGCCCAGTTGCACGAATACATCCCAACTTTGGCAAAAACCAGCCCTTCTCAATGTGCCCCTGAGCAGGGTTGGGATATTGTCCAGTCCATAGATTTTGCGATAGCTCAAAGAATCCCTGTTGGGGTAGCCCTCAAAATCCCCTAAACCCTCAAAATGGATGTTCTCCAACCGTCTGAAAAGCATGTGGTAGGGGATGTATTTGTACCTGCCATTTCTGATAAATCTTGATGTACCTTGTCCCGCCAAGACCACATTTCGGGGATTCCAGGTGAATTTGTATTTCCAGGGATTGTCCTCTGATTCCGGGGAAAGCAATCCCCCGGTATAGGATTTGAAGCCAATGATTTCATGCCCCTTGGCTTTTTCGGATTCAATGATTTTCATCGCAGACATGTGATCAATCCCGGGATCGAGTCCGCATTCATTGAGAAAGAGCAGGTTTTTTGCTTTGATTTCAGGCTCCAATTGACGCAACTCTTCCGATTCATAAGAAGCAGAAAAAAAATGCTTTCCCATTGCAAGGCAATCCTTGGCAATGATCGGGTGTAGAAATGCAGGCAACATGGAAATGACCACATCGGATTGACCAATAAGGTCTTTCCGGGAATTTTCCTGTTCCAAAATAATAGGTTCTGCCCTGGCATTTGGATGGTTTTTGATTTTTTTCTCAGCGATTTCTTTTGAGAGATCTGCGATGATCAATTTTCTGTTTTTGGAATGTGCACTCTCCAAAAGATAATCGATCAGGTATGTGGAGGATTTTCCGGCACCTAAAATCAAGATGGTTTTCATGGGCTTTCCAAAAATTAATTATAGAATCCGAAGATGTGAAAAAAGGTTGAGGGGAAAAAATTCATCTCAAAATATTGTAGGGAAAGAACAAATGCCGATTATTTTTTGTTAATTCAAACCCTTTTTTAAAGTAAAATCATGACAAAAAGAATAGAATTTAAAGTGTCCTTGGAAGTTTTTTCGCCGGAGGAATGGACAGAAACAGATACCTTATTGATAGAAAAAGCAAGAGGGATCTTGGAAAAAGCCCATGCACCGTATTCAGATTTTTTGGTGGGAGCAGCGCTCTTGCTCGAAAATGGAGAAATATTTGTGGCAAACAACCAGGAAAATGTTTCGTTTCCTGTGGGCGTTTGCGCAGAGAGAATTGTATTGAGTTACGCGCTTGGAAATCATCCAGACCAACGGCCCCTTAAAATAGCGATCGTGGCCAAAAGGAGGGCAGACCAAGAAGTCGCCACGGTAACCCCATGCGGACTTTGTCGGCAGACCATCAATGAATATGAAGTGAAATTTGGGCATCCCATAGAAATCCTGATGCTCAATCCCCAAGGGGAAATTCTGAAAGCCTCAGGAATAGATCAATTGCTTCCCTTCAGATTTAACGACCTAAACAGTTAATGAAGATCAATATAAAATATCAGCATATAGCCCAGTTTCAAACTTCTCATACGATCAATAGGCAAGAGAAGGAAATATGGATTGTCCTTCACGGTTACGGACAATTGGCGGCATTCTTTTTGAGAAAATTTGAGCCCTTATTCCGGGAAGATCGCTTGATCATTGCTCCTGAAGCCACGAATTATGGTTATTTGGAAGGATTTTCCGGAAGGGTCGGTGCCAACTGGATGACCAGCCACGAGCGGGAAATTGCCATTTCCAACAATCATCAATATCTCAACACCCTTTTGGAATCGATCTTGGAAAAATACCAAAGTCGGCCATTGATCAAGGTCTTGGGTTTTTCCCAGGGAGCAGCCACTGCCACCCGTTGGGTCGGTCAACTTTCCTTTCCGATAGACACACTTGTACTTTGGGGCGGCGGGTTTGCACATGATTTGATCGTCAGTGAGGTTGGGCAAAAGCTCAAGGATACCCAAATGCATATTGCCATTGGTTCCTCAGATGAGTTTATGACGCCGGAGAGCCTGAAAAATCAGGAAGCACTGATAAAAAATCTTGATGTGACCGTCAAGCAGCATACATATCCAGGGGGGCATGAACTTTACCTCCCTTTATTGCAAGAAATCTTTCAATAGAAGTAAAAAGGATGGCTTGATCCTTAAATAATTGTTTGATCTTAACCACTAGTGTGTTAATTTTCATAAAATTTTAGCCTTCACCAATAATGTTGACCCTGTCAGAAAAAGAAGCCGAGAAAATAGCAGCACTCCTGCTAAAGGGGATGATTTGTTTTTATCAATTAGACAACAAAAAAATCTATCACCTGCCAGATGACGAGGATTATTTCAATTATGATTTAACCCCGGAAGAAGAGGATATACTGGATGAAATTGATGAAAATCCTGATAATTTTGCCGAGTTTACCAAAATGGAGCCCAACCAAGAACATCAGATGATGGAGCATTTTACCGATTATGTGGTAAAAGAAAAAAATTTTCAAGATGAATTGGTCAATGCCTTAAGTAAACCAAAGCCAGCCACGGGATTTAAGTTTTTGATCGACAGTTCTGGCAAGTACAAGGACAGATGGATCGAGTTCAGACTCCAGAAGTACAAAGACTGGGTGATGGAACAAGCCGATAGTTTTAATTATACCGAAGAAGAATAGACATTAAAAAAGCCGCTGAGATTTCAGCGGCTTTCTTGATATATGCTAGTTTAGGGATTGCTTACACATTGACATGTCTTTCGGCATGATAAGAGGACCTGACCAAAGGGCCGGACTCCACGTATTTCAATCCTCTTTTTAGTCCTTCTTCGCGATACATTGCAAATACATCCGGATGGATAAACTCCGCGACTTCGATATGCATTTTGGTGGGTTGTAGATATTGTCCCAAGGTCAAAATGTCACACCCATGGGTAACAAGGTCTTCCATAGCCTTGAAAACTTCATCTTGTTTTTCTCCTAAGCCCAGCATGATTCCGGTCTTGGTTCTTTTTCCATATTCCTTGGTCAATTTGATTTGTTCCAAAGAGCGGTTGTACCTTGCCTGTGGCCGAACCCTGCGGTAAAGGCTTTCCACAGTTTCCATATTGTGGGAAACCACTTCTTGGCCGCCGCTGATCATTCGGTATAAAGCATCCCAGTTGGATTTTACATCTGGAATAAGCGTTTCTATTGTTGTTTTAGGGGAAAGTTTTTTTGTTTCAACCACCGTTTGGTACCATATTTCGGCGCCCCGGTCTTTCAGTTCGTCTCTATTGACAGAAGTAAGTACTGCGTGTTTTACCCCCATCAGTTTAATCGCCTCGGCAACCCTCCTCGGCTCATCTGTGTCGTACTCCGGTGGTCTTCCAGTGGCCACTGCGCAGAAAGAACAAGATCGGGTACATACATTACCCAATATCATGAAGGTTGCAGTACCAGCGCCCCAGCATTCGCCCATATTGGGGCAGTTGCCGCTTTCGCAAATGGTGTGGAGTTTATGTTCATCAACGAGTTTTCTGACATTCGCATATTCCTTCCCTATCGGTAACTTCACCCTCAGCCAGTCGGGTTTTTTTCTTTTGGTCGCTTCTTGGGAAATTACGGGTAATTCGATCATTGTGTCTTACTTTATGGATGGACAAAATTAATGGATAAGGGCTTAGAAACCCAATGGAATCTCTATTTCCTGAAGCCGTAGAAAAAGGTGAAATATACAGACTGGAATATTTGCCTGTTATCAGTTGTCGGCATCAAGGGGATTTCTTTGGTAAAACCCTCCAATTGGTATCCTAGTTCCACACCGGTAACACTGGATTTGAAAATCCCGAATTCAAAGGACAATGCCGCTTTCGCATTGGCTCCGATTGCGAGTTCTGATTCCCCTATCCCTTCAAACAAACGTCCAGGTCCAAGGATGTTGAATCGGCTTTGGTGGACTTCAGGATTGTATTGTTCCCTGACTGTCTCGGTACGACTTATGGGGTATTCTACATAATAGGGGGCGATAATACCTATGCTTGGGCCCACTGCTGCCAATGCGGAAATCTGTACGCCCTGCTGAGGTGCTTTTCTGAACAATATAATTTCCCTTCCATAGTGTGGGCGAATGGAATAGAGATAGTTGGATTTTCCGAAAATAAAGGAATTTCCTAAAGGGGTAGGATACCTTGCTTCCTTAGTGTTTTTGACATGGGACAGCTCCAATCCGAAAAACTGGAAATTCGTATCGTCGATCCGCGTCCCAATCTTCATGGAAAAGCCACCGATCAAGCCGCCATTCGTGTTTTTGTTGATCCCAAAAAGCACTTCCCGATCATATTCATAGTTGCCGGCATCTTCCCGCTGTCCAAAAGATAAAAAGTGGACCATCAAGAATGCCGATGCGAATATATATTTTATCCCTTTTTTCATGTCTTAGTCAGGAATTTAACGCTAATTTTGGGTCTAAGTTACTAAACGAATAATAAAAGTAAGTGTTTATGGCTTCTATTTAAAACGGTTTTTTGGTAAATCTTTTCCCATCCGCATTTCAGAATAGAAAGATGAATTAAGCGACCTTTCATTTCCAAAGAAGGCTAGCACCTTATTATACAGCAGATTTTCCCGTAGAGGCTTTGTGAATGTTGCGTGGCTGCTCGTGGGGAATGGGGGAAATCGGAATTTCTAACTCCAAGCCAGTATGGCTATTTTACCAGAAGCAGGAAATTCAATCCCTGGGAAATGGAAGAGGATTTAGATTCTTAAAGAGGAAAAAAAGTAGAAAGATTATTTTTGCCTGTGTAGCGTTTTTCGCTCTTCATTCGTCTTATACCAGAAGCGGCCGATGTCAAACAACAATTCTTTGGAGCACCATCTCATACAAAAAGCCAAACAAGGCGATTCCAAGTCATTGGAGATGTTTTATAAACATTTCTATGGCTATGCCATGAGCATTGCTTTGAGGTATTCCAACTCGAGAGAAGAGGCTTGTGAAATCGTGAATGACAGCTTCATGAAGGTTTTTGATAAACTACCGCAATACAATACCTCCAATTCCTTCAAAGGCTGGTTTCGGCGGATATTGATCAATACCTCAATTGATTATTATCGGAAAAATGTAAAGTATTTCAGCGTCATGGATATTGAAAAAGCCGATGCCGAGAGTCTTGAGCCGGAGATCATCAGCCAGCTTTCCAAAGATGACATTCTATCTCTCTTGAGAGCGCTGCCCGAAATGCTGAGGATGGTTTTCAATATGTATGAAATAGAGGGGTTTTCCCATAATGAAATAGGGGAGCAATTGGACATTCCTGCAAGCACATCCAGAACCTACCTGGCCAGGGCAAAGCAAAAATTAAGAGAAAAAGTTACAGAAATAAATCAGATCAAGAATGAGGGAGCAATTCGATAAGAAACTTGTTGAAAAGATCAAAGACTCCTTTCTCCAAAATGAAGAGCCATTTGATCCCAAGGAATGGGAGAAATTTTCAAGGACTTACTATGGGTCCATGAAAAGAGGATATCTATCCAAATGGGGAATTTGGATAGCTGGAATTGCTGCGGCCCTCGTGATCTCATTTTTCCTAATCCCGGAGAGGGGAACAGAGGAGAAATCACGGTTATCACAAGCGGATACTTTATCCGTGAAAAGCCAGACTTCCGAGGCCGATGGAGATTTGGGAGCAAAAAAAACAAATCAAAATCCCGACGAATTGAAGCCTAGTGCTGCCAATAGCGATACGCATCAGGTAAAAACGCAAGAGTCAATTAATAGGAATACTTCAATCAAATTTCTGTCCGGAAAATCAACTGAGGTTAAACCTTCCTTGAATTTGGCGAGACTCCCCGATTCGGAAGAAAGAAAGGGTACCATAACCCATTTTGAATCCGAAAATGGACAAGTGGTGGATTTGGGGAGAAAAGTGGAATCAGAAATCAACCCGGCTCCTTTAATCAGTATATTAAAAGATAAGGAATCAATGTCTGAGCCGGAAAATGCCCAGAAAACCATCAACGAATGGTTGGCTGATGCCAATCCGAAATTGGAGGAGGAAAAAAGTGGGGAGAGTTTTGCGAAATCCTTTCGTTTGGGCGTATTGCTAGCGCCACAATCCATTTCCAATGCCACACAGTCCCTCAATTTGGGCGGGGGACTAATGACAGAATTTGCATTCTCAAAAAGACTTAAGCTGGATGTGGGACTGGCTTATGCAAAACAGAACCTGACACCTACGGGAGGAAGTAATCGAGGTGGGTATCTCGCCATGGACATCCAAGACAGACAAGCAAATTTTTCCAATAATTTATTGAATGCGAGTTATGAGCTAAGTTTTGGGCAACTGGAGATCCCCATCAACCTTAAATATAGGGTGATGGAAAAAAATGCATCAGCGTTTTATTTGATTACCGGATTGTCAAATATGGTTTACCTTAATCAGAAGAACGTGGGAACCTTTAGTGCCGCTAATTTTTCCAACGTAGGATTCATGACCGCAAAACCCATGGTACAGACCTTTACGGAAACAACCCAGCCTGAAGGAAATATGAACAACACAGACAGTGGAAGGCTGCTCAATCTTTCGGTAGGTTATGAATACAACCTTTCCAATGGTACATTCCTTTCATTGGAGCCGTTCTATAAAATGTCTATCGGGAATCAGACTTTTGTCAATCAACAGTTTTCCATTGGCGGGATTAATTTAAGGATGAATTTTCAACTCAAAAAATAAAAAAGCAATTGTGATTATGAATATTAAACATTCAATATTTTCTGTTCTAGGCTTGGCGATCATGTCGGTTGGATGCATTGAAACTGAGAAATCGGATTTTGAGCTAGCTGTTGTCAGGGACGATAAAATAATTAAGGAATACCTCACTAAAAATAACATTGAGGCAACGGAAACCCAAGTCGGTTATTATTACAAAAAGGAAATTGCGAATGATCTGGGAAATCAAATTGTCAATGATGATATCGTGGGCATCTATTATGAAATCAAAAACATCGAAGGACAATTGATAGAGAGTCATCTTGATGAATCAAAACCGCCAAGGCTTTATAGCTACAGTGAAGGAGGCTTGATCCCAAGAGCGATGAATTTTGCCTCGGGTTTGGCAAGGGAAGGAGAAACCTTTACACTTTATATTCCCTCCTATCTTGGCTACCAAAACTATGGCTATCAGCAATTGGTGCTTCCCAATTCCAACTTGGTAGTGAAGGTTAAGTATGCCAAAACCTATGAAAAAGAGGAGCTGAAAGTATTTGAGCAAGGATTGATTGAATCTTACATAGAAGAAAAAGGGTTGGAAGGATTTGTCAGATCGCCGGATGGTCTCTATGTGAAAATTGTCAACCCAGGTTCAGCCGAAAATGTGGAATCAAAAACCGGTAGTGTGGTAGGTTTTACATACAAACTCATTCAACTGGAGGGGCAGCTTCTACTTGCGGAGTCAACGAACAATGTTCCCTTTCAGATTTCCTTGGGCCTTTCCACAAATTTGAAATTTTTGGATTTATCGCTCATGAAAGTTAACAAAACCATGGAAATTGAAGTGATTGCTCCATCCCATTTGGGATATGGAGGAACATCACAGGTTTTTCCCTATGGCATCAGAAAGGATCTTTTTGAAAAATCAATCATCAACCAGATTGCAAGACCTTACGAACCCTTGCTGTTCAAAGCGACGATCGTGGATGTGAAATAGACTACCAGAAAAAGCCCCGTTTGAATCTTCAAACGGGGCTTTTTCTTTTCATTTCAAAAAATTTTTTTTATCCGATGCAATTCCCAACTTTGGTGTAAACAAACCCAAGTATAGAATGAGTTATCTTTTTGAAAGTTTTAAGGGATGGAAAAAATATTGTGAAGAAAATGGTGCCAATCTCTATGATTCAGTAATTGAATATGAGATTGTCCAAAAAGGGAAGTCGGAGAAAGATATTTGGGAAGGACTTCAGAAAGCCTACACGGTGATGAAGGATGCTGTGGAAACAGGTCTTCGGGAAGACATGACCTCTAGATCCGGCATGATCAACAATGGGGCTAAAAAAGTTTATAACCATCCGGTATCGGTATTGTCGCCAGAGTTCCAGAGGTTGATTTCAAGGGCTCTCGCTGCCAAAGAGGTCAATTCTTGCATGGGGCGTGTCGTGGCAGCACCTACAGCAGGGGCTTCCGGAATTCTTCCAGGGACTTTGTACACCCTACAGGAAATTCATCATTTGTCAGACAGGAAAATTTTGGAGGGTCTTTTGGTCGGTGCCGGAATTGCATTGATTATAGAGGAAAAAGCAAGTTTGGCGGGTGCCGTTGGTGGATGCCAGGCAGAAACTGGATCCGCAGCGGCAATGGCTGCCGGGGCAATGGTCTATTGTCTTGACGGGACGATTGAACAAGTTTTCAATGCAGTGGCCATTACCATTCAGTGTATGTTAGGACTGATCTGTGACCCAGTGGCGGGCTTGGTTGAGATCCCCTGTGTGGTTAGAAATGCAAGCGCCGCGGCAATTGCCAACAGTTCGGCACAGATTGCATTGGCTGACGTCAGTGCTGTTATCCCTGTTGACGAATGTATTGAAGCGATGGGAGAGATCGGGTCTTCGATGGAGAGTAAGTACAAGGAAACCGCAATGGGAGGCTTAGCGATGACGCTAACGGGTCAGACAATAGCCAAAAGGGTTTTGATCCGGGACATTGAGATTTTGCCCGATGAAACGCTACCTGAGTAGATCGTTGAAGAAAGGTATTTGGAGCACCCCTTCGATGCTTAATCCCATAAGGGTCGCCCACACCAAACCGCTGATCAACATGTAGAGGAAAATTTTATTTTTTTTGACCCCAAATGCATTCATGATGATTGTTCCACCAATTGGGGTTAGAAATATTGGGGTGATGAATGCGATTCCTGCGGCCCCAAATTTTTGCCAAATTTTGACAATACGTCGAATTTTGGGCGTAAAGCGTTTTTTCTTGGTGGTGACCCTTATTGCCCAGTAAGCTTTAAACCAATCGCCAAGATAGGTCAGCAAAATGACAGTGGTCATCATTCCGCTTACAGAAACAAGGATGATTTCAAACAGACCATAACCCGCGGTATAGCCAAGAATCGGCCCGGCTACAAATTTAAAGAGGCAGATTACGTAAATCCCCAAGAATTTCAATAGGTAGGTGATCATAGAATGGTGAAAATATAAACGGCATATACCATCACCAACAACATACCTTCCCACCTCGAAATCCTAAGCTTTGTCCTGAGGATAGGGAATAGAAGTAAAGTCAAAGCAAGCATCCAGATAAAATCTTGTTTCAGAAAGACCTCCGAGACAGATATCGGCTGAACCAAGGCGGTGATGCCAATGATTGCAAGGATGTTCATGATATTGCTTCCAAGAATATTACCGATCGCGATATCCGTTTTTTTATTGATCGCTGCAATGATGGATGTAGTCAATTCTGGCAGACTTGTGCCAATTGCGATAACTGTAACACCGATCACGCGTTCACTGATTCCAAATATTTTGGATATTTCGACAGCATTGTCGACGAATAAATCCGCACCGAAATACAAACCCAAGACGCCCCCCAAAACCAAGGCAATGGCCTTCCATATTGGTGATTTTTTCAAATTTTCGGTCTCTTCCTCATCCAATTCGGCCGCAGGTCCTTTGAGTTTTCTAAAGAAATACCAATTTAAAACCACCAATAAAATGACAAACAATATCCCTTCAATTCTAGAGATGAGGCCATTGAATGAAAGAATATAAAAAAGCAATGAACTCAATAGCATGAAAAGGTAGTCCAATTTTAAGACCGACTTATGGATGGCTATTGGAAATACGATCGCACTGATTCCCAAAACCAAAGAGATATTGGTGATGTTTGATCCAATTACATTTCCCAACGAAATATCGCTGTTTCCTTTTAAGGCAGCACTCACACTGACCAAAAGCTCGGGAGCTGAAGTGCCAAAGGACACCACGGTCAAACCAATCAAGCCAGCGCTCAAGCCCAATTTTGCAGCCAAAGCGGAAGCTCCGTCCACCAGAAGTTTCCCGCCGGCCAATAAAATGACCAGTCCAATAACTAAGAGTAAATAAATCATCAATTTTAAATTTTTTCTCCGAAAGAAAGATCTCCCGCATCACCCAAACCGGGAAGGATATATGCTTGGTCATTTAATTTTTCATCGATCGCACAAATCCAGAATTGAATTGGGATTTTGGTGTTTTGACCGATGTAAGCGATTCCTTCGGGAGCCCCTATGACGCTCACAATATGAATTTTTTTCGGCGTCCCATTTTTAAGCAGGTGTTCGATGCTTGTGACATAAGACTTCCCCGTAGCCAGCATCGGGTCTATTAGGATGACCTCTTTTCCTTCAATGGAAGGGGCTGCTTGGTATAAGAAATCAATTTCTATTGCCTCCTCCCCATTCGTTTTTTTTTCTTGTCTATATGCACCAATAAAACCACTTTCTGCCTGATCATAAAAATTTAAAAAGCCCTGAAAAAAAGGTAATGCAGCCCTTAAAATCCCAATTAGCACAGGTTGGTCTGCCAGAACCGCAAGACTCGTGGTTTGGAGGGGTGTTGTTATTTCTTTGTTTTGGTAAGCGAGTGATTTCGACACCTCATACGCCATGATTTCCCCTAGCCTTTCAAGGTTTTTACGAAAACGCATGCTGTCTTTTTGGATATGTATATCCCTCAATTCGGCAAGGAATTGATTTGCAATACTTTTTGATTGGTTTAGGACAAACATATTTAATTGGGAAATGACAAGGTTGATTTTGATAATTTTTGAAATTGGAGTTTACTTCACTTCAAAGCTGACTCTTCTCGCCAGTTGTCTGGCATCGGCTGATGATTTCTCCACGCTGGTATCTTCTCCGTAACCTTTGTAGGAAAGTCTTGAGGGATCGATTCCCGAAGATATCAATATTTGGTAAACGCCTTTTGCCCTTCTCTCTGAAAGTTTAATGTTATAGTTTTCAGGTCCCAATTCGTCTGCGAATCCTTTTATTTCTACCTTTACTTCCGGGTTTTTCTTGAGGAAGTTTGCGACGTAGTTCGTTGCTGATGCAGAGTATCCAAGTGGATTGGCACTGTCAAAAGCAAAATATACATTCACATATCCTTCATTGATGGCTTTTTTGAAGTAATCGACTTCCTTCACTTCATCTATTGGGCAACCTTCGTTGGAAGCTGGACCAGGGACGAAAGGACATTTGTCCAAATGGTCAGGAATACCATCCCCATCGGAATCAACCGTTCTTCCACTTGAATCAACTCTTGCGTCAGCGGGAGTATTTGGCTCTTTGTCCAAATAATCCGGGATACCATCCCCATCCGAATCTTTCAACATGTCTTTGATTTGTCCGATTTCAGAGGCAAGTTCTTCTTTGGTAGCGTATTTTTCTGGAGCGATATACCAGTCTGCATGGGTTTCTTTTTTACCCAAATAAAAGTTTAATCCTAAAGTTCCGGTCCACCAGGTCCCTGTGGCGTGTACATACGGATTTATAGGGAAGATCGTGATAACGGGAGAGTTATATTCATTTCCATCCAGATTAAGGGTTTGCCTCCCATTTATGACCATGGTCACATCACCCGTTAGGGCCAATCGTTCTGTTAATTTGATTTGGCCGGTGAATCCCGAGATAATATTGTAAACATAATCTGGTCTAATATCTCCTAATCTGCTGGTTTTGTAGTCTATCCTTGAAAATCCAGATCCGGCATGGAATAAAAGTCCAAATTTATTGCTGAAGGAATGCCAGTTCATGATTTTCCCTAAATTGGCGACACCCTGACCGGAAAACCGAAGGTAGTTGGTTCGGAACTCGGGGCTAATTCCTTTCGCTTCCCTGAATTGGCCAAATCCAATATCACCCTTTACGCCAAATTTTTCATTGAACATGTACCTCGTACCAACATCCAAATGCCCAATGTTTAGGGTAGGGCTATAATAGCCCGGTGTAAAAGGGGCCATTGCTTTATTGAATCCGGCAGAGGTTTCTATTGACCATTGGTTATACTCAGTTTGAGCTTTTGAAAAACCAGCGAGTAAAGTTAAAAGACAAATGGAAAATATAATTTTCTGCATTTCAAAGTGAGTTTAGGCGGTGATGTAAGGAATTTTTTCAATGCAAAAGTAGAGAAATTTCCCAATATATGGGTTTCTCCTCATTTTGATTTTGGTCAAAAAAAAGCCCAATCCTGATGGATTGGGCTTTCAATATTTATTTCGGTTGAATTACTTCACTTCGAAACTTGCTCTTCTTGCAAGTTGACGAGCATCAGCAGATTTTTTGTCTACGCTAGTGTCTTCACCGTAACCTTTGTAAGAAAGTCTTGAAGCATCGATTCCACTGGAAATCAACATGTCATAAACTGCTTTTGCTCTTCTTTCAGAAAGTCTCATGTTGTAATCTTCAGGACCCAATTCGTCAGCGAATCCTTTAATTTCTACACTTACAGATGGATTTTTCTTCAAGAAGTTTGCTACGTAGTTAGTTGCAGATGCAGAATAACCAAGTGGTTTTGAGCTGTCAAATGCATAGTATACATTAACATAACCTTCGTTGATTGCTTTTTTGAAGTAATCGATTTCTTTTACCTCTTCGATTGGACAACCTTCATTTGATGCTGGACCAGGAGCAAAAGGACATTTGTCCAAGTGATCAGGGATGCCATCACCGTCAGAATCAAGTGTTCTTCCGCTAGAATCTACTCTTGCATTTGCTGGAGTATTTGGCTCTTTGTCCAAGTAATCTGGAATACCATCACCGTCAGAATCCTTCAACATATCTTTGATCTCACCGATCTGTGTTGCCAATTCTTCTTTGGTTGCATACTTCTCTGGAGCGATGTACCAGTCAGCATGACTTGCCTTGCTTCCAAGATAGAAATTCAAACCTAAAGTTCCTGTCCACCAAGTACCATTGGTTCCGTAGAAACCATTGTCTTGAGGTCCGATTGCAGAAGCTCCGTCAAATGCTACCGTCTGACGACCGTTAAGGATAGTGCTGATATCACCAGTCAAAGCAACTCTTTCAGATAATTTCACTTGACCTGTGAAGCCAGCAATGAAATTGTAAACCTGATCATTGAAATCATTAAAAGTATTCTCTTGCGGGCTTACTTGACCGATACCTGCTCCAAAATGACCCAATAGATTTACTCTTCTTGTGAAAGATTCCCAATTCATGATCCTGCCCAAATTGGCAACACCCTGAAGGTTCAATCTATAGTAATTAGTAGAGAAGCCAGGGCTGTTTCCATCCGACTCTTTGAAAGAACCGAAGCCATAATCAAGCTTCGCACCAAATTTTTCATTGAACATGTACCTTACACCAAGGTCTGCATGTCCAAGGTTCAATGAAGGAGACAAGAAACCAGGCGTAAGCGGTGCCATAGGTTTGTTAAATCCTCCATTTACTTCAATTGACCATTTGTTAAAATCGGTCTGCGCATTTGCTCCTATAGCTAGGGCACCTGCTAGAATTGTTGATAGTATTATTTTTTTCATAATAAAAAATTTTTTTTCAAAGTTTGAGTGTTTAATTGATTGAGATGCAAATTTATAAAACTTTAACTAATCACAAATGTAGATTAATAATTTAAAACTTTAAACTTTATTAAAATTCTTTTGGGTTTTTTTAGGTAAAGAAATTTCAAATAATATGTCATAAATTGTGCCAAAATGGAACTATTAAGAGAATTATTGCAGATCCAAAGTGTGTCCGGGGACGAGTCCAGAATTAACGAATTCCTTAAAAGCTATATTGGATTACGTAAATTTGACTGGAAGGTTTTGCCTGAGGTATTTTGTGGGGAGCAATTTCAAGATTGTGTGCTTTTAAAATTTGGTAATCCAAGAACTGCTGTTTTTGCACATTTGGATACGATTGGGTTCATGTCCAGGTATGAAAATCAATTGATTACCATTGGAGGTCCTGAATTATTGGATGACACTAAAATCGTGGGAAATGATGCTTTGGGCCCTATTTCCTGTAATGTAAAAATAGTCGAAGATTTTTTATTCCATGATTTTCCGAGAGCCGTTCTACCCGGGACTTGCTTCTCCTTTGCTCAGGAGATCAAAATTGATGATGAGTTCATCCAGGCAGCCTACTTGGACAATCGTCTTGGAATATACAATGCATTGAAACTGTGTGAGGAAATAGAAGATGGGTGGATTGTCTTCTCTACTTATGAAGAAAACGGAGGGGGAAGTGTTCCTTTTTTGTTGGATTTTATCCAAAAAAAATCGCCGATACGCCAAGCTTTGATTTCCGATATCACTTGGATAACCGAAGGGGTCAATCATCATAATGGTGTAGCGATATCCATTCGCGATAAATTTATTCCAAGAAGGGTCTTTATTGATAGGATTATTTCTTTGGCACGGCAAAGTGGGATTCCTTATCAAATAGAAGTAGAAGGGGTGGGTGGCAGTGACGGAAAAGAGATTCAATTCTCCCCGTATCCAATCGACTGGTGTTTTATTGGTGCCGCAGAGGACAATGTCCATACCCCTTTTGAAAAGGTTTCCTTGATGGATTTGGAGAGTATGCTCCGGATGTATAAATATTTAATGGCTCATCTTTAGGGATTTATCTTTTTAAGGCTTCTAACCAAACCATTTTTACCTATATTTGTATTGCCCTTCGATAGAGGGCTTTTTTGTTTAGAGAGATGATTAAAGTAAAAGACAAGGATTTTGTCCCTTTTATAAGTTCTGATAACCTTGCCTCAAGGGTAAGCCAATTGGGTGTGCAAATTTCCAATGATTTTGCGGGAGAGGATCCGATATTGCTAGGTGTTTTGAATGGTTCCTTTATGTTCCTGTCTGACCTTGCCAAACGCGTGACCATTCCGGCCGAAATTTCCCTTGTTAAAATAGCCTCCTATTCGGGGACTGTTTCGACTGGTGATGTCAAAACCCTCATGGGTCTTGATATTGACCTGACGGGTAGGAGCGTCATTATTGTGGAGGACATCGTAGATTCAGGTTTGACTATGGATTTTCTGATCTCCCTGATTCTCAAACAAACCCCAAAAAAGATAGCGATTGCCACTCTTTTGCTCAAGCCCGAGGCATTTAAATATGATTTCAAAATCGATTATATCGGGTTTGAAATTCCCAATAAGTTTGTGGTGGGATATGGATTGGATTATGATGGATGGGGAAGAAACCTTCCCGAGATTTACCAGTTGAAAAATTGATTTTAAACCGACAATAGATTTTATACCCTAACAATCTGATTATGCTCAATATAGTTCTATTTGGCCCTCCCGGGGCGGGAAAAGGTACCCAAAGCGAAAAAATAATAGCAAAATACAACTTGACACATATTGCAACCGGAGATTTGTTCAGAAAGCACCTAGGTGATGGGACGGATCTGGGAAAATTGGCTAGAAAGTACATGGATGAGGGGAGATTGGTCCCGGATGAAGTGGTGATTGGCATGGTTGAAGATAAAATAAAAAGCACCCCAGAGGTGAATGGGTTTATATTTGATGGTTTTCCAAGGACAGTTGCGCAAGCTGAGGCTTTGGATGCATTGCTTTCAAAAAACTCCTTGAGCATTTCGGGGATGATAGCCTTGGATGTGCCCGAAGAAATTCTGAAGGAACGAATCCGTGAGAGAAGTAAAACTTCAGGCAGGGCTGATGACCAGGAAGAATCAAAAATAGAGACCAGGATTAGGGTTTATTTAGAGGAAACGCTACCAGTTTCTGATTATTATTCTACCCAGGGCAAGCTCAAAAAAATTCACGGCGTTGGAGAGATTGATGAGATCTTCCAAAAGATATCGGCCGTGATAGACCAATATTAATCTTTAAATAATTTGTACCTTTGCGGTTACGTAAATTGGCTAAGCTTAATTGCTTAGCCATTTTTGTTGAACCTCAATATTAAAAACGACAACAGTGGCCGATTCCAATTTTATTGATTATGTGAAGTTTTGTTCAAGATCAGGTGCCGGTGGCCCAGGTTCTGTTCATTTCAGAAGAGAAAAACATGTGCCAAAGGGAGGTCCAGACGGTGGTGATGGAGGCCGTGGAGGACACATAATTTTGAGGGGAAATACCCAGCACTGGACTTTGCTCCACTTGAAATACAAGAAACACGTCATCGCCGAAAGTGGCAAAGGCGGAGAGGGTGGTAGAAGAAAAGGCAGGGATGGGGAGGATGTCATCCTTGAAGTTCCATTGGGAACTGTGGCTAGAAATGCCGAGACCCATGAGATCGTTGCCGAAATAACCGAAGATGGACAAGAAATAATCCTTACGCAGGGTGGAAGAGGAGGCTTGGGAAATGAAAATTTCAAAACAGCAACCAATCAAGCACCCCATTATGCCCAGCCGGGAGAATCCGGAATCGAGGAATGGATGATTCTTGAATTGAAGCTTTTGGCAGACGTCGGTTTGGTTGGATTTCCCAATGCAGGAAAATCCACACTTTTGGCCTCTATTTCGGCGGCCAAACCTGAAATTGGAGATTACCCCTTTACCACTTTAGTCCCCAATCTCGGAGTGGTGGGTTACAAAGATGACAAATCCTTTGTAATGGCAGATATCCCCGGGATCATTGAAGGGGCTGCAGAGGGAAAAGGATTGGGTACCAGATTTCTGAGACATATCGAGAGGAATTCGATTTTGCTTTTCCTCATTCCCGCAGATGCAGGAAGTATAGCCGAACAGTATAAAATTCTTTTGAATGAACTGGAAAAATACAATCCGGAATTATTGGACAAGAAACGTATTCTGGCAATATCAAAAACAGATATGTTGGACGAGGAATTGATGAAAGAAATGGAAGCGGAAATACCCAAAGACCTTCCCTACATTTTTATCTCCGCTGTCAGCCAATATAATCTGGAGAAATTGAAAGATCTGCTATGGCAGGCAATCAATAGCTAATAGATGTCAGTTTGTCAGTTTGTCTGCTGTGGCAAACAAATTGTGTCGAATCAATGAATTGTTAAAAATCCTCGCTTGGAGGAGTTTGTGTACATTAAGATATAAAAGGCGATGAACAGCGAAAATACTGCACCTGAGGAGAAAGAAGTCAATAAAGAAGAGGATGTTTTGACAAATGATGCTTCTGTCACTGAAAATGATGCCGATGTATTGTCAGGGGAGGAAAAGTTGATTGGGGAAATTCAGGAGTTAAAGGATAAATACCTTAGACTTTACTCAGAATTCGAAAATTACAGGAGAAGGACCTCCAAGGAGAGGATTGACTTGATCAAAACAGCTTCCGAAGATGTCATTGCTGAGATTATTCCTGTTGTGGATGATTTCGAAAGAGCATTCAAGGCCAGTGAAGATGAAAAGGATGTAGAAGTGGTAAGGAATGGCAACCAGTTGATTTTCCACAAGCTTGTGAAAGTATTGGAAATAAAAGGGCTCAAAGTCATGGAAGATTTGATAGGAAAGCCTTTTGATGCGGATAAACAAGAAGCGATTACCAATGTGCCGGCGCCAAGTGAAGAATTGAAAGGAAAGGTGATTGATGTTATTGAAAAGGGATATACTCTTGGCGATAAAGTAGTAAGGTATGCCAAAGTGGTAATAGGAGCGTAAAAATATGGCAAAGAGAGATTATTACGAGGTATTGGGTGTTTCCAAAAGCGCAACCTCTGAAGAATTAAAAAAAGCGTATCGAAAATTAGCAATTCAGTTTCATCCAGATAAAAATCCTGACAATCCAGCTGCGGAGGACAAATTCAAGGAAGCAGCTGAGGCTTACGAAATATTGAGCAATGCTGAAAAGCGACAACGGTACGATCAATTTGGACATCAAGGGCTCGGTGCAAACGGAGGTTATGGTGGAGGAATGAACACCGAAGATATATTCTCCCAATTTGGGGATATCTTTGGCGGAGGCGGTTTTGAATCATTCTTTGGCGGTGGCAGAGGAGGCCGAAGAACAAAAAAAGGCACCAATCTACGAGTGAAATTGAAGCTCAACCTTCAGGAAATAGCCAATGGTGTTGAGAAGAAAATAAAAGTAAAACGCCAGATATTGGCAGACGGCGTCACTTTCAAATCCTGCTCTTCCTGTCAAGGAACCGGCCAGATCAAAAAGGTAGTCAATACCATGTTGGGTCAAATGGTGTCAGCAAGTACCTGCCCGTCTTGTGGTGGAAGCGGACAGATTGTCGACAAAAAACCAGCAGAAGCAGATGCCAGGGGACTACTTCTGAAAGAAGAGGTGATTTCGATCAATATTCCAGGTGGTGTTGCAGATGGAATGCAATTGAGCATGTCGGGAAAAGGAAATGAAACTGCAGGTGGGATTCCTGGAGATCTTTTGATCGTCATCGAAGAGATAGAAGATGAGATTCTCCAGAGAGATGGCAACAACGTTGTCTATGATCTCTATGTAAGTTTTGTCGATGCTGCACTGGGTGCTCAAATTGAAGTGCCTACCATAGAAGGGAAAGTGAAAATAAAAATCGACCCTGCTACCCAAAGCGGTAAAATGCTTCGCCTGAAAGGGAAGGGTATCAAAGATATCAACGGGTATGGAAAAGGTGATCAATTGATCCATGTCAATGTCTGGACGCCAAAGCAACTCAGCAAGGAAGAAAAGCAAATCCTTGAAAATCTAAGAGAATCAGAAAACTTCAAACCAGACCCAAGCAAGTCGGAGAAAAGTTTCTTTGAGAAGATGAAAGAGTTTTTTTAAAATAAATTGAAGCCGGATACAAATCCGGCTTTTTTTTATATTTTTAAAAAACCTTTTCTCCCCCAAGTCGTAACTTAACCCTATGTTGAGAATAAATTGCCTATTAATTTGTTTCTTATTGGGGATTGTTTTCCAGCTTAAAGCTCAAATTACCAAGGAATTTAAAGTGGACCATACCAGGGGCTATGGTCTTGTTCACTTAGATTTTAATGTTTATAAGGGAGTCACGCATATTAAAAAGGGGATGGGGGCCAGCCCAGTCCATATTTTTTCAAAACTATCCAAAGTCAATATTCTCCCTTCTTTTTCCCAAGAAATCGTGAGCGAGGTCCTTTATACTCAGTTGGTCCATAGAAATGTGGAGTCCGAAAACCTTGGGAAAAGCCTTTCCTACAAACTTTTTTCAACCACCAACGAGGATTTCGACCACAAATGGGACATTGAAATGAATTCCAATTTTCTATATGACCTTCATTTGAATTTTGGAATTGGGAAAGCCTATTTGGATCTCTCCAATCTCCCGGTTTCCAACTGCATCATCAAGACCGCAAGCGCAGATGTGAAATTGGATTATAGTAAGAAAATCGCCAATTCAGTTAAAATGGACACCCTCATGGTGACCATCAATATGGGGTCGCTAGATGCCAAAAACATTAATTTTTCCAATGCAAAAGAGATGTTTTTTGAGATCAATTATGGAACGGTAGACTTGTTTTTTTCAGAGCCCGTGTCAGAAAGAATCAATATCCATACAATTGTTGGAGCAGGAAAGGTGAGTCTCGAACTCCCAGCGTATGATCAGCCATTTATCATCAAGGTCAAATCGACACCGATGTGCAGAACCAATATTCCCAAGCATTTGAAGGACATTGGGAATAAAACTTATGTAAGTAAAAATTATAAGGAAAACGCAGAAAATCTTATGACTTTTACCATCGATGTTTCTGTTGGATCGGTTACCATCAAATAATTATTTTAAAACTGATCCATTTGTGGTATAAACCGAAATATGCATTGGATTTACAAGCATGGGTTCAATCTTCAGGAAAATCAGACTATTGGGAGAATAGGGTCTATTCTCGATATGGTGAAGTAAAAAACAATAAACAACCGACTGATTATATAGTATTTTTAGGCTAGAATTGAATTGGTAATGCATAAAACGGGTTTAATAAATCTTTGTCAAATTGGAAATTCTTAAGATTCAGGATTTAAGTAAATCATTTGGTCAGCAACCAGCACTGTCTCATATTGATCTTGTGGTCCCCAGAGGTGTTATCTTTGGTCTTTTAGGCCCAAATGGAGCAGGGAAAACAACCCTGATCAGGATTATCAACCAAATTATTGATGGCGATTCAGGTCTGATTCTTTTCAAGGGGGAGCCTTTGAGTTCCAAGCACATTTCCCAAATTGGCTACTTGCCTGAAGAGCGCGGCCTTTATAAAAAAATGAAAGTCTGGGATCAACTGATCTATTTTGCCAGACTCAAGGGCATGTCTGCTTCGATGGCAAAAGAGAAAGTCAAATATTGGTTGGAAAAGCTTGAGATTTCCTCTTGGAGGGAAAAACGTATTGAAGATCTATCCAAGGGAATGGCCCAGAAAGTCCAATTCATCTCTACAGTCATTCACGAACCCGAATTGTTGATCCTCGACGAACCTTTTTCAGGCTTTGACCCAATGAATGCCGAGATCATCAAAAATGAGATTCTGGAATTGAAAGACAAAGGGATCACCGTTGTCTTGTCCACACACAGAATGGAATCCGTGGAATTGCTTTGCGATGAAATCGCCATGATCCACAAGTCCAAAAAGATACTTGAGGGAAAGCTTTCCGACATAAAAAGGAAATTCAGGCCCCACGTTTATCAAGTTGCATTAAGTCCTAACGGAACCCAAATGCCAGCGGAATGGGGAATCCATCGGACATCCGACAAAGTCGAAATCCAAGTTCCCTTGAACGGCAAAAGGCCAAATCAATTGCTACTGGAACTCATGTCCTTTGGAGACATCTTGGAGTTTAGGGAGATCCTTCCCACCATGGAGGAATTATTCATTCAACAGGTTAAATCACATCCGCATGGGTAAAATATTTTTGGTCATTCAAAGGGAATACTTTTCTCGAGTCAAAAAGAGATCTTTTTTGTTGGCGACAATATTGACGCCTTTGATTTTTCCAGCCATTATGGGCTTGTTTCTTTGGATTTCTGTGGGAGAAAAAGATGGCTTTTCCCTGAGGATCATCGAAGTTGTAGATGAAAATGATTTGTTTTTTTTGGAAAGCTCGGAGCAATATGCCTTTTCATTTTCCAAAATCAGCAGAGAAGAGGGGAAACTCATGGTTCAAGAGGGAGAACGGTTCGGTTTCCTATACATTCCGAAAATTGAGCTTTCCAAACCTGCTGGAATTGTGTATTTCGGAGAGAAAAATCCAAGTATGAGTCTGATCAGTACGCTTGAAAGCAGCCTAAAGCGTACCATCGAAGAACAGCGTCTCTACCAATCAGGAATTGACCCAAATGTCATTGATGCTTTCAGAACAAAAGTTTCGATCCAATCCGTCACATTGGACAATGCCGGCGAGGAAAAAATATCCGATGCCACGGTCAATTATGGGATTGGGTTTTTTGCGGGAATCATGATTTATGTATTTATTTTTGTTTACGGAAATCAAATCATGCAGGGCGTTATCGAAGAGAAATCCAGTCGGATTGTGGAAATACTGGTCTCCTCTATCAAGCCTTTTCAGCTTATGCTTGGTAAAATAATTGGGATCGGAGCGGTGGGCTTGACCCAGTTTTTGATTTGGATGCTTCTGATAGGGACCATTACTTCCATTGTAATGGGGTATTTCGGACTCCAAATGCCTCAACAACAAGCTATGGAAATGGCCAACCCGGAATTGGGTTTGCTTATGGATGATTCTTTTGACAGCAACAACATCATTCAGGTGTTGCAAGGAATTGATTTCGTCAAAATCACCTTGATGTTCCTTTTTTACTTTATCGGTGGCTATTTGCTCTATGGTGCTTTTTTTGCGGCAATAGGGGCGGCTGTAGACAGCCCTTCCGACGCCCAACAATTTATGCTTCCGGTAACTATTCCATTGATCATTGCTTATTTGGGGCTTTTCATCTTTGTTTTGGATGATCCCAATAGCAGGGTTTCTTTTTGGTTGTCGGTGATCCCTTTCACTTCGCCAATAGCCATGATGGGTAGGGCCAGTTATGGTGTTCCCGCTTTCGATTTGATACTTTCAATGGGGTTTTTGGTTTTGGCTTTTCTATTCACGACTTGGTTTGCCGGGAAGATTTATCGGATAGGTATTTTGATTCATGGTGCCAAAGTGAATTATAAAACACTTTGGAAATGGATTACCACCAGTTGATTAAACCCGAAAGATGCAATAGATTTCCACATGGGGTTGAAATTGAAAAAAAACCAGACTTTTGGCAGGATAAATCCCGACACCAGTAGGAGAATTTAAAAACAGTAAATAACCAATTGAATATCAGGTTATTGTAGTATTAAATTGATTTTGCAATGCATAAAATGGGTTAAAAAATGAGCCCCACAAAAAAAACCGGCGGATAGCCGGTTTTTTTTGTGGGGTCAAACTCCTGTCTTACTTCAAATAAGCAGAAAGCATCCAAACGATTTTCTCTTTTGCAGTGATATAATCACTGATCAAGGTGACGGTTCCTTCGTCATTTTGGGCTGAAGCCGTCTCGATGACATCTCTTTCCAATTCCAAAAGGGTATTCAGGTTGTCTCTGACAATCTCCACCATTTTCTTCGGGTCTGTGATGTTTTTGGCTTCCTTGATTTTTGAATTTTTAAGGAATTCCTCAAATGAGGAGTAGGGTCTTTCTCCTAAAGTCAAGATCCGCTCAGCAGTCTCATCGATGCCCAAGTTTGCAGCATTATAAAGTTCTTCGAATTTAGCATGCAATTCAAAAAAATTTGCGCCGCTAACATTCCAATGAAAATTTCTAAGATTTTGGTAATAAACTTCATAATTGGCAAGAAGCCCATTCAGTTTTACTACGGAGGCCTTACTTTCTTTTATTTCTAATCCGATGTCGTTAGTGCTCATATTATTTCTATTTTTGATTTAAATAATTAATACCAATACAACAAATATGAGGCCAGCGAAGCTGAAAAGTAATTTTGTCATATTGATAATATCTATGTACAAATTGAGTTTCCTATAATGAAACTCCCAACCAATCTTTTTGTTAGAAAATGAAGAACAGACTTCAGGACATTGCTACTTTGGATTTGGTCCAAAATAAAAATAGGATAAAATGGCTTATTTTTATTTGTTCCATGGTGATCGGCTTTGGGTCCATTTATTATACAAATAGGCTTGTTGAAGAATTGAAAGAAAGGGAAAAGAGACAGATAGAACTTTTGGCAAAGGCCTTGGAATACGCTTCCCTGTATACAGAGAATCTCAATTTTATCAATCAAGAAATCATCCAAGAGAACAATTCGATACCGGTCATCGTCGTCGATGCCTATGACAACCCGATTGAATATCGGAATATCAAACTCAATAAGAATCTCAAAAAGGATGAGGTTCTGGAAATCCTTAAAGAAGAGTTGGTCAAGATGAAAGCTGAATATGAGCCCATCGCGATGGAAGATGCTTTGGTTTATTACCGAAACTCCGAATTGTTGACTTCCCTCAAGTATTACCCCTACATCCAGCTTTCCGTTATTTTGGTTTTTGGAATCTTGGCCTATGCAGTTTTCAACCAATCCAAGGTAGCGGAGCAAAACCGGGTTTGGGCTGGATTGACCAAAGAAACCGCACACCAATTGGGGACGCCGATTGCCTCCCTGATGGCCTGGATGGATTACCTGAAGGACTCCCCTGTATGGGAAGAAAATAAGGAGGTAATCCAAGAAATGGACAAGGATGTCGTCAAGCTCCGAATGGTCACCGAAAGGTTTAGCTCAATTGGAAGTGCCCCGATCATCCAGCCTGAAAATGTATTCCAAGTGGTCGATGAAGCGATTTCTTACCTTAGGCCCCGGATTTCCACAAAAGTGGAGATGAAGGTCAATGGCTATTCAGAAAACATCGATGCCATGATCAACAAGCCCTTGTTTGAATGGGTAATCGAAAATATTTGCAAAAACGCAGTAGATGCCATGAAGGGCCAAGGTGTGATTTCGATAGATATCGTCAAGGAAAGTGAGAAATTTGTTTTCGTCGATATTAGCGACACTGGCAAGGGGATGGAGAAGAATATGTACAAGAAAGTTTTCAATCCTGGTTTTACCACCCGAAGGAGGGGTTGGGGTTTGGGACTGACTTTGGCCAAAAGGATTATCGAAGGATACCATAAGGGGAAAGTTTTCGTCAAGCACTCTGAAACAGGCAAAGGCACCACTTTTCGGATCGTGCTCAACGGGGTGAAGGATAGCATTCCCGAAATCAAGCCAGAAGGGTTTCTCTATAAAAAATTCAGTTAAATTAGCCATACATGATAGGCTTACGGCTTTCCCATTTTCTGTTTTCCAAATCTTCCAATAAAAACGTACCTTTGTGGACTGAATTTAAGATTGCCCAAAAATGAGTTTGACAAAAGAGATTGAAAAGAGAAGAACCTTTGCCATCATTGCCCACCCGGATGCTGGAAAAACCACTTTGACAGAAAAGCTGTTACTTTTTGGCGGTGCTATTCAAACCGCAGGAGCTGTTAAATCCAACAAAATCGATACTTCTACTAAATCCGATTGGATGGAAATCGAAAAGCAACGGGGAATTTCTGTTGCCACCTCTGTAATGGGATTTGAGTATAAGGGAATGAAAATCAATTTACTTGATACTCCAGGTCACCAAGATTTTGCGGAAGACACCTACCGGACACTTACTGCAGTGGATTCGGTGATCATGGTTATTGACTGTGTAAAAGGCGTGGAAATCCAGACGGAAAAACTAATGGAAGTCTGTAGGATGCGAAATACACCGGTAATCTGTTTTATCAATAAACTGGATAGAGAAGGTCGTGACCCCTATGATTTGCTGGATGAGGTCGAAGAAAAGCTGAACATTCAGGTACGCCCACTTTCCTGGCCAATAAGTATGGGGAAAGGCTTCAAAGGTGTCTATAATCTTTTTGACAAAAAGTTAAACCTATTCACCCCGAGTCAAAGAAAACTCAGCGATGACAGGTTGACCATTGAAAATCTGGAGGATTCTAATTTGGAGGAACTCGTCGGGATGAACAATGCCAAACAGCTTCGGGAGGATGTGGAGCTGATCGAAGGTGTTTATCCGGATTTTGACCCCAAAGAATATCTGGAAGGAAAAGTAGCACCTGTATTTTTCGGGTCAGCGGTCAATAATTTTGGGGTAAACGAAATGCTGGATACTTTTATCAAAATTGCGCCAGCACCCAAAAGCCGATTTACGGAAGAAAGGGAAGTCAAGCCCGATGAGTCTAAGTTTTCTGGATTTGTTTTTAAAATCCACGCCAATATGGATCCGAATCACCGGAACCGTATTGCCTTCTTGAGGATTTGCTCTGGCAAATTCGAGAGGAACAAGCCTTATAACCATGTCCGAGGCCCAAAACCGCTTCGTTTTTCCAACGTTACCCAGTTTATGGCCCAGGATCGAGAAATCGTAGATGAAGCCTATCCTGGTGATATTATCGGTTTGTACGATACCGGAAACCTCAAAATAGGGGATACCTTGACCGAAGGAGAAAATATGACCTTCAAGGGAATCCCCAGTTTCTCCCCTGAGATTTTCAAAGAGGTGATCAATAAAGACGCCATGAAAACCAAGCAATTGGAGAAGGGCCTCAAGCAATTGATGGAAGAAGGTGTCGCCCAATTGTTTACCTTTGACATGGGTTCCAGAAAAGTGGTGGGAACTGTGGGGCAACTCCAGTTTGAGGTCATTCAGTTTAGATTGAAACAGGAATACAACGCCTCTGTTGAATTTGCTCCGATGAACCTCTACAAAGCCTGCTGGATAAGCAGCAAGGACAAGAAGCAATTGGATGAATTTGTGCGTTCCAAAAACAGGCATATTGCCCGTGACAAAGACGGTAAGTTGGTTTTTATGGCCGAGTCAAAGTCATGGTTGCAAATGGTTCAGGACAATTATCCAGATATTGAATTCCATTTCACTTCTGAATTTCAATAGAAAAACAAGTTTTAGGTTGCCAATCGGCGCCAAACAATACAGGGGAATGAAATTTTGATTGCAGTAAGGGATCAAAATTTATTTTCAAAAGGGCCGAGGCCAAACATTCACAAAAATATTGATGGAGAATGGATTTCTGATTTATTCCTTCATCCTTTAAAATTCAATGAAATGAGAAAAAAACCATTTACGGTCGTCTACGAAGACAATCACTTGCTTGTGGTAAATAAAGCAGCAGGTGTTTTGGTTCAGGGAGACAAGACCAAGGACAAAACCCTGACGGATTATTGCCGGGAATATATAGCGGAAAAATACGACAAGCCAGGAGCTGTTTTTTTACATCCGGTTCATCGATTGGACAGACCTGTCAGCGGATTGGTCATCTTCGCCAGAACCTCCAAAGCACTGGAAAGGATGATGGAACTCTTCCGCAAGCGGGATATTCATAAAGTTTATTGGGCTATTGTCAAAAAGAAGCCCAAAGAGGAATTGGAAAAACTGACCCATTGGTTGGTGAAGGACGAGCAGAGAAATGTGGTGACTGCTTACGATATGGAAGTCGAAGGTTCCCAAAAGGCTGAACTGACTTATAAAAGGTTGGGAACTCTGAATGACCACTGGCTCATGGAAGTCAGGCCAGTTTCGGGAAGACCACACCAGATCAGGGTGCAGCTATCGTCCATCAGGTGTCCGATCCGAGGAGATTTGAAGTATGGTTTTGCCAAACCCAATATAGATGCCAGCATTAACCTGCATGCCTTTCAATTGGTTTTTGTCCACCCGATCAGAAAAGAAAAATTGTATTTGAGAGCAGCGCTTCCGGAGGAGCCTTTCTGGGAGCAATTCCTGGAATTTGAAAACATCAAAGCCAAAGACCAACACATCGACAATACCTTCAGTGGTTAATCAAAAAAATTAAAGCAATGGGGAACCTTAGGGATTCCCCATTGCTTTAGAATTTAGAATCCGATGCCCTATAGCTTCATTTTGATGCGGTGTTTTTTTAAGGCTGTAAAATATCCTTTCCCAGAGCTGGGATTTATCTCTGACAATTGCGAACCCCCAAATAAGAGAATTGGGTTGTGACTGGGAAAACTTCCGAAAATTGAATATCATTGATATTCCAAAAACCAAATCCATGAACACGAAAATTTTGCTCTCCTTTTTCTGTCTGATTTTTTTGTTGCTTGGTTGTGGTGCCAAACAAGAGCCCAAAACAATTTATATCGTGCGACATGCCGAAAAATTATTGAATGTTGACGATCCAACATTGAATGTGGCAGGAACGGTTAGGGCAAAGAAATTGGGCCAAATCATGTCTGACAAGGAGATTGCGCACGTTTTCTCCACGAATACCATTCGGACCAAGGCCACTGTACAACCGGTGATAGACCAAAGTGGACTGGAAATAGAGTTCTATGATCCCAAAAACCATGATGATTTGGTCAAGGAGTTGAAAAATAGGAAGGGAAATATGCTTGTCGTGGGACATAGCAATACTGTTCATCATTTGGCCAATTATTTTGTTGGAAAATCTGACCCATATCCAGAATTGACAGACATTGAATATAATTTTATTTTTGTGGTGTCCTTAAACCCTAACGGGACATCTCGTGTGGAACGTAAAATTTACAGGGATTTTTGAAATCAAATTATTCTCTTGAAAACCATTTGATATCTATCCCGTAATAAAATTCATTCAATAAAATTTATTTTAACGCTGTTTAAATTCTATTGCCATGAAAAAGATTTTACTTCTATCCCTGTTGTTTTCTTTCTTAGCCATGTCAGCTTGCAGCAATGAAGATGCCGAACAAAACAATCTGATGAAGGCACGGGAAGTCGCTTACAATTCATTGTCCGAGGCTGAGAAAGCGACGGTAATCACGAATTGGAAAGAGGCTGAAGTCAGAACCTTTGAAAGTGGGCAATACCTTGTCCTCTTCAACACAACCGAAGATGCACTTTTGGGGCCCATTGGGGTTTTGGTCAACGCGGTTACGTTTGTGGTGGAAGGGACCACCCCTAGGTATTGAGGATTTGGGAGTGATCCTATTTAGAAAATTTTTCAACAATCAAATCGATCTGGTTCACTTCGGTAAATTTCATCATCACAAAAAGCTTTTGTTTTGGCTTTGATACCCGTTTTTCTGAAATTCCTTAATTTAAATTCCAATTTATACATATCGGATTTTTTTGGCAATTGGCTTATCCTGAATTTTTTAAGTTTGGAAGTCAATAATTCTCGATGATAAGGTTTTCACCCTCCAGATGAATCTCATTTGATTTTCATATTCCGGTTGGTTAGCACATCCAGAAGAACCTTCAAGCCATTTTATGCAATACCAATTTATATTCCAGCCTAATATTGCCTTATAATTAGACGGTTGCTTACCATTTTTGACTTCACCCTATTGGTGTCAGGAATTGGTCTCCCAATAGTCTGATTTCCTTCCAGTATCGGTCTCATTGTGAAACCGAATGCATATTTCGGATTCAAGCCCATTGTGAAACCCAATGCATGTTTCTGAGTAAATTGAAGGACTTAGATGAAATTCCGTTTTGGGATTCTCCCGCCTGGAGTACTCAAGGATAATATTTATTCTTAATAGCGAAAGAAAAACGAATAAATACATTTCCTTTTGTTTCTTTTGATTTTATTTTATTATTTTTGAATTCAAATAGGGTACAAATGGATAGGAATAAAAACATAAAGCAACTTGAGTCGAAAGAGAAAGTTTGGGATATTGTGGTGATCGGTGGGGGTGCGTCAGGCTTGGGGGTGGCTTTGGACGCTTTGTCCAGGGGATTATCCGTGGCTTTGTTCGAAAAGGCCGATTATGCCAAAGGGACTTCAAGCAGGAGTACCAAATTGGTGCATGGTGGGGTCCGATATCTGGCCCAAGGGGATGTGATGTTGGTTTTTGAGGCCTTGAAAGAGCGTGGGAGAATGTTGAAAAATGCGCCACATCTTACGCATAATCAGCCCTTCATTATTCCTATCTATTCGTGGTTTGACAGGATTCAGTACAGTGTTGGCTTAAAGCTTTATGATTGGATGGCAGGCCGTCTCAGGTTGGGCAAATCGAAGTTCATCTCTAGAAAGGAAACCTTAACCAGACTTCCCCAACTGAAAGAAAAGGGTCTTCATGGAGGAGTAGTATACTATGACGGTCAATTTGATGATGCCCGGTTGGCACTTTCGATCGCACAGACCTGCAATGAAATGGGTGGCTGCATGGTCAATTACGCCAAAGTCGATGCCTTGAAAAAAGATGCAAACGGGAAAATCAATGGACTGGTCGTCAGGGATGTGATCGGGAACAAGGATTATACCCTCCAAGCCAAAATGGTCGTAAATGCGACGGGTGTTTTTGCAGACAAAATCCTCAAGATGGACCAGCCTGATGCAGTGAAGAGCATTCAACCCAGTCAGGGAATCCATTTGGTTTTGGACCAATCTTTTTTGGGCGGAAATGACGCCTTGATGATTCCCAAGACCTCTGATGGTAGAGTGCTGTTTGCTGTTCCGTGGCAAGGGAAATTGGTATTGGGAACCACCGATACGCTGAGGGAAAAAGCCAAATTAGAGCCAGAAGCCTTGAAAAGTGAGATTGATTTTGTGCTTGAAACAGCTTCGGCCTATCTGACCAGACAACCCACCAGAGCGGATGTGCTTTCCGTTTATGCAGGACTGCGGCCTTTGGCAGCACCAAAGGAAGGAAGTACCAAGACCAAGGAAATTTCCAGAAGCCACAAAATCATTCTCTCGGAAAGTAACTTGGTGACTTTGACAGGTGGAAAATGGACTACCTTCCGAAAAATGGGGGAAGATACCGTGGAGTATTTCGCCAAAATCACGGGTCAAAAATTATCCAAGAGCCTTTCGGCAGAGAAACACCTGCATGGATATACCAAGGGGAAGGCCTATGGCCATTTGGCAGGATATGGGACCGATGCTTTGCAGATTGAGGCTTTGATGAAAAGCGATAAAGAATTAAAGGAAAAACTCCATCCCGATTATCCATACACCTTGGCGGAAGTTGTATGGGCGGTGCGGAACGAGATGGCCATCAAAGTTGAAGATGTTTTATCCAGAAGAATTCGTATTTTGTTTTTGGATGCCAAAGCAGCGATACAGATGGCTCCGAAAGTCGCTGCGATAATGGAGCAGGAACTTGGAGGTGGAGAAGCTTGGATCCAGCAAGAACTTGCCGATTTTCAGAAAGTAGCGCAGAAGTATATTTTATAGAAATCCTAAGTCAAGCAATAAACCCCAACCCATGAACCAAGCGAATCAATACATTTTGGCACTTGACCAAGGAACGACGAGTTCCAGGGCAATTGTTTTTGACCACCAAGGCCAAATTGTCTCGGCGGCCCAAAAAGATTTTAAACAACATTTTCCAAAAGCGGGATGGGTGGAACACGATCCGGCCGAAATATGGTCTTCCCAATCCGCCGTCATGATCGAAGCCTTGGTCAAAGAAGGGATTAAACCCGATCAGATCGCCGCCATTGGCATCACCAACCAAAGGGAGACTACTATAGTATGGGACAGAAAAACAAGCAAACCTCTTTACAATGCGATTGTATGGCAGGACAGAAGGACAGCCGCTTTTTGCGATGAATTGAAAGCCGCTGGGAAAGCTGAAATGATCGCCGAAAAGACAGGGTTGATCTTAGATGCCTATTTTTCGGCCACCAAAATCAAATGGATTTTGGACAATGTGGAGGGGGCAAGGGAACAGGCTGAAAAAGGTGAATTGGCTTTTGGAACCATCGATACCTGGTTGGTTTGGAAACTCACAGCGGGACAAACCCACATTACGGACATCACCAACGCCAGCAGGACCATGCTTTTCAATATCCACGAAAAAAAGTGGGACAAGGAATTGTTGGCTCTTTTTGATATTCCGGATTCGATGTTGCCAGCCGTAAAATCCAGTAGTGAAGTGTATTGCCATACTGCCGGAGATGTGCTTTCTGTGAAAATCCCTATTGCAGGAATTGCGGGAGACCAGCAGGCGGCTCTTTTTGGCCAACTTTGCACCAAAGCAGGAATGGCGAAAACCACTTATGGTACGGGTTGTTTCCTAGTGATGAATACAGGCGATCAGCCTGTAAAATCAAACAATAGATTGTTGACCACCATTGCCTGGGAGTTGAACGGAAAAGTGACTTATGCACTGGAGGGAAGCGTTTTCATTGGAGGAGCAGCGATCCAATGGTTGCGTGATGGTATAGAATTTTTTGGCCATGCCAAAGAAAGTGAAAAACTGGCGATAAGTCTTAAAGATAACGATGGCGTATATTTTGTTCCGGCATTGGCGGGATTGGGCGCTCCACATTGGGACCAAAATGCGAGAGGTGCTTTTTTTGGGATTACCAGGGGTACAACCATCGCCCACATGACGCGAGCGGCCTTGGAAGCCATTGCCTATCAGGTGAACGATGTCCTCAAAGCCATGGAAAAAGACAGTGGAGAACCTACATTGGAACTTCGTGTAGATGGCGGCGCAACTGCCAACAATTTCCTGATGCAGTTTCAGGCAGACATCTTGGGATGTGAGATCAAAAGGCCAAAAATCATTGAGACCACGGCTCTTGGAGCAGCGTTTTTTGCCGGACTGGCGGTTGGTTTTTGGAAAAATGAAGAAGAATTGAAATCCCTATGGGAGGCAGATCAGAGTTTCGAGCCACAAATGGACCAGAAGCAGGTCGCTCATTATTTGCATTTTTGGCACAAGGCTGTTGACAGGTCTAAAAACTGGGTAGAGTAATGGATGAGTTTGTAGCAGAATTTGTAGGGACATCCCTCCTGATTGCCATGGGCTCAGGCGTGGTGGCCAATGTGGTTTTGAACAAAACCAAAGGACAAAACAGTGGCTGGATGGTGATTACCACCGCTTGGGCGTTGGGGGTTTTTATCGGTGTGGTGGTGGCTGGACCTTACAGTGGTGCCCACTTGAATCCCGCTGTCAGTATCGGCTTGGCCATCGTGGGAGACTTTCCATGGGAAATGGTTCCAAAATACATATTTGCCCAAATTCTGGGCGCAATGTTTGGTTCCACCATTGCATGGTTGGTGTATAAGGACCATTTTGATGCAACAGAAGATCCAGGTTTGAAATTCGCTCCATTTGGAACCGTCCCGGCCATCCGGAATTATTCTTCCAACTTGATCTCGGAGATCGTGGGAACTTCTGTTTTGATCATCGTGATTTTGTATTCTACGGAGCCGATGTTGAATGACACCAACGGTACTCCCATTGGATTGGGATCATTGGGCGCATTGCCGGTTGCCTTTTTGGTTTGGGTGATTGGGTTATCACTTGGTGGGACGACCGGATATGCGATCAATCCCGCCCGTGATTTCGGGCCAAGGCTGATGCATCAATTCTTGCCGATCAAGGGAAAAGGTGGAAGTGATTGGCAATATAGCTGGGTGCCGATAGTTGGGCCAATTATCGGGGCCGCTTTGGCAGCAGGGATCTATTTGTTATTGGGTGCTGGAGGGATGGTATGATTTAATTATACGCTGATGAGGGGATCTGAAGGTAAAAAGCCAGATTGTTGATCCTGAAAATGATCTGGACCAATTGTCCATTTATAAAATTCCTTGGTCTTTTACTGAGAATGAAGTAGTTTATCTGAGCAGGACCTCCAATTTTTACAATGATTATATCAATGTCTTTGCCAACCAAAAGGTGCAACTGGGCAACAGCGATGTCCACAGTTTTTTCAATAAATACGGGGATAAACTGAAAGATGATAATTGGATGTTGATCAAATTGAGGGTTAAGAAATAAAGATTTTTTTAAGTGAAGAGTTGTGGATTTTTTTCATGGATGGGATTATTTTTAACTAATAGTTTGCTTCTTTCTTTCTTTAGAACGGTTTATTTAGTGACTACTTTTTAAATCTTTTAATTATTTGATGAACTTTAAATTTTAATGTTAAGAAAAAATTCTTTTTGGGAGCAATTGTGGCATCATTTACCTTTATTGCTCCACCTTCTTTTGCGCAGGAGTCTTTGCCCGGAGCTGGATTTAAACAAATTGTAAAAATTTGTAAGGACAGTGGTAAAATGGTGGAAATATGCGAATGGGTGGATTATGAATCCTATTGCGATCCATCCATACAAGAACCCTATTGAAATGTTAATCAGGAGGTGGGATTCCCACCTCCCTTACTCTTACCTTAATGAAGCACAGCCTAATTTATTTAATATTAATTTTTCTTCTGGCTTGTCAAGAAAAATCAAATTTTGAAAATATATCTGTCTTACAAATAGACTTAGATACATCAAAAAATGGCAAATTTTCAGACCTGTTTGACGATATTGAATATATCCTATTGGTTACACCAGAGGATTTCCCATTAGTGGAGCCACACAATATAAAATTTTCGGATAAAAGGATATTTGTAAGGGATTGGGCGACAAATCAGCTTTTTATTTTTGATGAAAAAGGAAGATTCGAAAGGGTTATTAAAGCGATGGGAAAAGGCCCTGGAGAGTATTTTCAAATGAATGACTTCCAGATCAAAGGAGAATCGATTTATATTCTTGATTTCTTTTTGAATAAAATCATTCAATTTGATTTTTCCGGAAGTTTTATCCAAGAAATCAGGCATGATTTAGATAATAATAATTTCTATTTAGGGTCTGAATACAAACTTTTTTTCAATAGCTATAACATTGATCATGGGAGATTTAATTTTTTGAGAGAAAATGAGGAAGGTTTAAAAGGCTTTGTTTCATTTGAAAAGGATAAAGAAAATATAGTGAATTTCAATTCTCATACAGGTTTTATTGAGGATCCCCACAATCCTTTTATTTATTTTAATATTCCTTATTCTACAGAGGTTGCGGTATTCAATAAAAAAAATGGAAACCTCTCCAGAATCATTCAATTCGATTTCGGCAAACACAATACTGAAACAAGGGTTTTAAAAGAAAGATCTACGACTATACAGGAGATTCAATCCCAAAGAAACTTGGTGGTTGATTTGGCAGCTTTTTTTCCATTCAAAAACCATTACATTACAATTGTAAAGCAGGGGGCAGCTAAAATGCATTACTTATTGCTTGATCAAACTTTTCAAAAAATTGGTCAATTTCAGCATCTGGAAAATGACTTGGATCAAATGAAATTTGAAGGATATCCCTGGACTTTTTCCGAAAATGAATTGGTTTATTCCATCAGTACAACCAGTTTTTATAATGATTATGTAAACACCTTTTCTGGAAAAAATGTACAGGTGAGCAGCAATAATGTGCATGGGTTTTTTGATAAAAGCAAAGAAAAGCTAATGGATGATTCCCACATGCTTATCAAGCTAAGAGTCAATAACTCCTTCCCAAATTAAAAAAAAATAAGCAAAAAAAGCCCCTTTAGGAATTTTGAATTTCTAAAGGGGCTCAAATAGTATTTGATACCGATTATTTCAAGATCTCTCTGGAAATCACCAGTTTTTGGATTTCAGAAGTTCCTTCGCCAATCGTACAAAGCTTCGAATCCCTGTAGTATTTTTCCACTGGATAGTCTTTGATAAACCCATATCCACCAAAAATCTGAACCGCTTCATTGGAAACCGAAACGGCCACCTCAGAAGCATAGAGTTTGGCTTGAGCACCTGCCAATGTTACCTTTTGTCCCCTGTTCTTAAGATCAGCAGCTTTGAAAGTAAGCAAACTGGCGGCTTCCACTTGGGTAGCCATATCGGCAAGTTTGAAGGCAATGCCCTGAAATTTGCTGATGGGTTGGTTGAATTGCTCTCTTTCTTTGGAATATTGGATGGAAGCTTCCAAAGCACCTTCTGCAATTCCCAGGGAAAGTGCAGCGATGGAAATTCTACCTCCGTCAAGGATCTTCATGGATTGGATAAAACCATTTCCAACATCTCCCAATACTTGGCTCTTGTGAAGCCTGCAATCTTCAAAAATCATTTCGGCGGTTTCGGAGGCACGCATGCCCATTTTGTCTTCCTTTCTTCCGCCCTTGAAACCCGGAGTTCCTCTTTCTACGACGAATGCCGTCATTCCATGGGAGTCGCCCACATTTCCCGTACGGGCAATCACCACTGCCACATCTCCGGAAACACCGTGGGTGATAAAGTTTTTGGCACCGTTGAGCACGTAATAATCACCGTCCTCAACCGCAACAGTTCTCATATTTCCAGCATCTGATCCGGTGTTGGGTTCTGTAAGACCCCAAGCGCCCAACCACTCGCCCGAAGCAAGTTTGGGGATATATTTTTTCTTTTGTTCTTCATTGCCAAACATCATGATATGGCCTGTACACAGCGAATTGTGTGCAGCCATGGAGAGGCCGACGGAAGGATCAAGTTTGGTCAATTCAACGATAGCAGTTACATATTCGAAGTAGCCGAATCCCGATCCACCATATTCGGCAGGAACCAAAACCCCCATCAATCCAAGTTCACCAAGTTTTTTGAAAAGGTCGTTTGGAAAATGTTGATTGTCATCCCATTCCTTGCGGAAAGGGGTAATCTCTTTTGCTCCAAAATCACGGATCATCTGTGCGATCATCCCTTGATTTTCGTTGAGCTCGAAACTCATCATCATGTCTAAAGTAATTTTTTGGGTTATATTTCTAGGTACAAAGGTATTAACTTATCCGGTTCGGGAAGGTTTTGGGTCCAAAAACAAATCCACAAACTCAAACTTTTGTCCATCAAACAAGCCTTTGTCGCTCAATTTTAGGTCGGGGATGACCAAAAGTGCCATAAAACTCAAGGTCATGAAGGGGGATTGCAGTTTGGAACCCATCTCCTTTGCCATACGATCGATGGCAGTATAGGCTGCTGCGATCTGATAGCCATCCTCTGTGGACATGATCCCACCGACGGGAAGTGGGAGGATTTTTTCTTCTCCATTCCTTACCGCTGAAATCCCACCCTTGGCTTCAATCAGAAGGTTTACAGCTCTACAGATTGAGGAGTCATCTACCCCAACTGCGATGATATTATGGGAATCATGGCCAACGGATGAGGCAATGGCTCCTTCCTTCAAGCCGATATTCTTGATGAAAGCCACCGCAGGAGGGGCGTCTGCATACCTGTTCACCACCGTGATTTTCAAGATATCCGCCTCCGGATTCGAAACCGCTTTTCCCTCCAAAACCCTTACTTCACCTTCTATTTCTGGTGTGATCAATTGGCCATCCAAGGCTTCAATCACCCTCACCTTGTCCCCTTGTGGGTCCAATGAGAAATCCAGTTCGCTCTTTAAAGAAGTTTGAAAATTATTGATCACCTTATTTTCCACTCTGGGAATCAATGTTTTTCCATTTTCTGCTACCAATTTACCGTCGATGTAGGTCTTTTGAACCTTAAAATCCTTCAGGTCTTGGACCATTGTGAAATCAGCAGGGTCACCTAGTCGAAGCCTACCCACTTGGAGGCTGTAGTGTAGAATGGGATTGATACAGGCAGCTTGAAGCACGTCATAAAGGTTTTTTCCTTTGGCAATGGCTCTTGCTGCCAATTCATTGATATGTCCGATGGCCAGACTGTCCGGGTGTTTGTCATCGGAACAAAACATGATCATTTCGGGATAATCATCAATCAGGTCAATTAAAACCTCAAAATTTTTGGCGGCACTGCCTTCCCGAATGGCGATCTTCATTCCCAATTTGATTTTGTCAAGCGCCTCCTCCTTGGTAAAACACTCGTGATCAGTGGTGATTCCTGCAGAGGCGTATTTTGCGGCCATTTCTCCTTTGAGTCCAGGGGCATGGCCATCGACGGGCTTTCCGTATTTTTTGGCCAGGTCCAATTTCTCCATCACCAGAGGGTCCTTATTGATCGTGCCGGGCCAGTTCATCATTTCTGCCAGATAAACGATTTCCTTCCTTTCCAGGAGCTTGTTGATGTCAGCGGCGGTGATTTCTCCACCTGCGGTTTCAAACGGGGTAGCAGGCACGCAGGAAGGCGCACCAAAATAAAACTTGAAAGGTACTTGACGTCCATTCTCGATCATGTATTCCACGCCCTCCAGTCCACAAACATTGGCGATTTCATGGGGATCAGACAAGGTGGCTACCGTACCGTGGACTACTGCCAGCCTTGCAAACTCAGAAGGGACCAACATGGAGGATTCGACATGGACGTGCGCATCGATAAATCCCGGTAGGATATAGGGCATGTCACCGATGCGTTTGATTTTGCGTATGGATACTATTTTCCCCAAATCCACTTTGATTTCAGCCGGATAAATACAGCGGTTGGGGATGTCAACAAGTTGACCAGAGATTAAAAAAGCTTTCATATTAAGATAGATTTAAAGATTTGATTTCCAAATTTCAACAATAATAAGCACTATCCTTACAGGAACAGGGAATACATCCTTTTGCCAAAGGAATTAGATTTAAAACTACTATATTTGCGCCTGAAATTAAAAAAAAGAGGAAAGTTACTTTTCGTAAATGAGAAAGATTGTAGTTGCAATTGATGGCTTCTCGGGTTGTGGAAAAAGTTCCACCGCAAAGACGGTGGCAAAGGAACTGGGGTATACGTATATTGATTCAGGTGCCATGTATCGCGCGGCAACACTTCATTTTTTGAATAGGATGACGGTTTTGACCAATCCTGTGGAGGTGGAAAAATCCTTGGATACGCTTTCCATTGCCTTTCATCCCAGCGAAGAGAATGGCCGTCAGGAAACCTTTTTGAATGGATTGAATGTAGAAGAAGAAATCCGATCGATGCGGGTTTCCGAAAATGTCAGCGAGGTAAGCAAAATCAAGGAAGTGAGGGTTGAGTTGGTAGCACAGCAGCAAAAACTCGGTAAGAAAAAAGGAGTCGTCATGGATGGCAGGGACATTGGCACCGTCGTTTTCCCGGATGCCGAATTGAAGGTTTTCATGACTGCGGACTTACTGATCCGCGCAGAAAGAAGGCAAAAAGAACTTCTTGAAAGAGGGGAATTGGTAGAATTGGATAAAATCGCCAATAACTTAAAAGAAAGAGATCGAATTGATTCTACACGAAAAGAAAGCCCATTGCTAAAAGCCAATGATGCAGTGGAGATTGATACCAGTTTTATGGATTTCGAGGATCAGGTGAATCAAATTGTTGAATTGGCTAAAAAAAAGATTGCCTAAATCAGATGGAAGTATGGAAGTAACCATTGATAAAAATTCAGGATATTGTTTTGGGGTGGAATTCGCCATAAAAATGGCTGAGGATGAAATGGAAATGTCTGACAAACTTTATTGTTTGGGTGACATTGTCCACAATGACATGGAAGTCAAAAGGCTCAATGAAAAAGGATTGGTGGTGATCGATAGGGAACAACTTCAGCAACTCAGAAATTGCAAGGTGTTGATCAGGGCCCATGGGGAACCGCCTGAAACCTACAGAACTGCATTGGAGAATGACATTGAATTGATTGATGCCTCCTGTCCTGTCGTTTTGAAACTTCAAAACAGGGTAAAATATGCCTTTGATAAAATGGAAAGGGAGCAGGGTCAAATTGTCATTTATGGCAAAAAAGGACATGCTGAGGTAATAGGCTTGACAGGCCAGACCTTGGAAAAGGCCATCGTGGTGATGGAGGAAAAGGATTTGGAAAAAATCGATTACACCAAACCAGTCACTCTTTTTAGTCAGACCACCAAGAGTACTAAAGGTTTCTATGAATTGAAGGAGAAAATAGAAGCCAAAATAAAGGAAGCAAATGGCGAATTCAAGGAAATGGATTTCAATGCAAATGATTCCATTTGCAGGCAAGTATCCAATAGAGAACCGCAACTTTTGAATTTTTCCAAAGAGAACGATGTCATCATTTTCGTTTCCGGAAAGAAAAGTTCAAATGGAAAGGCCCTTTATCAGGTTTGCAAAACCGAAAATGAAAGGAGTTATTTTGTGGAAAATGAAACAGAAATAGATGCCACTTGGTTTAAATTTGAGGATAAGGTCGGCATTTGCGGGGCAACATCCACTCCGATGTGGTTGATGGAACAAGTGCAGCGCTTCCTCAATTCACTGCATGAAGATTTGGTTTTGACAAAAGGATAAACAGTCTTCTGTCCAAAATATTGGGTCATAAAACAAGAGGGCAACAAATATTACCAGAATTATCTTCTAATAACTAATGTATTTTATTAGATTTGAGGCGTTTTCAAAGGACCATTCAGTTCAAAAATTAATATGTCAAAACTAGTTAAGCTCAAGAAGGGATTTGATATCAAGCTTGTAGGAAAAGCAGAAAAGAAGATCGTTGATTTCCTGCCTGTTCAAACTTTCGCGATTAAGCCCACCGACTTTATTGGGATGCAAAGACCCAAAGTCGTTGTCAATGAAGGAGATATTGTAAAGGCCGGCGCACCGCTTTTGTTCGACAAGGCGATGGACCAAGTGCTTTATGTATCGCCAGTATCCGGTGAAATCGTTGAGATCAAGAGAGGTGAAAAAAGAAAATTGTTGGAGATCAAGATTTTGGCCGATAAGGAAATCAGCTTTGAATCTTTCCAAAAATATTCAGAGCAGGAGCTCAAATCGCTTTCCAAACAAGATGCACTGGCACAATTGACAAAAGGTGGAGTTTGGCCTCAATTTATCCAAAGACCCTTTGGTATTGTTGCCAATCCAAGTGATTCTCCAAAAGCCATATTTGTTTCTGGATTCGATACCCATCCATTGGCTCCCGATCTTTCCTTTACCTTGAAAGGGATGGAAAGATTTTTTCAAGCTGGAATCGATGTTTTGAAAAAACTGACCACTGGAATTGTTCATTTAAATGTCAATGCCGACAGCGAAGGTTCTTCTGTTTTTTCCAAAATCCAAGGTGCCCAGATCAATAGTTTCTCGGGACCGCACCCAGCGGGGAATGTTGGCGTTCAAATCCACCATCTCAATCCTGTCAGCAAAGGCGAAATCGCTTGGACAATCAGTCCTTTTGGTGTTGTTCAAGTCGGTAAATTATTCTTGGAGGGGATCTATGATGCTTCTAAAATAATCGCAATTACGGGTTCTGAAGCCAAAATCACAGCATATACAAAAACGTATTTGGGAGCTTGTGTCGATAAATTTGTCGCTGGCAACCTCGTGAAAGAACATACCCGAGTTATTTCCGGAAATGTCTTGACGGGAGAAAAAATCAACAAGGATGGTTATTTGGGATATTACCATAACCAAATCACACTTATTCCTGAAGGGGACTATTATGAGTTTTTGGGTTGGATGAAACCAACTGCCAGCAAACTCAGCTACCATAGGGCCTTGGGCCTTTTGTCGTTCCTGACTCCAAACAAAGAATTTGTATTGGACAGTAATGTCAGAGGTGAGGAAAGAGCTTTTGTTCAAACAGGAGTTTTTGAAAGCGTTACCCCGATGGACATCCTTCCAGTTTATCTTCTCAAGGCAATTTTGGCTGAGGATTATGACGAAATGGAAGAATTGGGGATTTATGAGTTGGTTGAGGAGGATTTGGCCTTATGTGAATTCGTGGATGTTTCCAAACACCCGGTTCAGGAAATCCTAAGAAAAGGAATAGATTTAATTCAATATAGTTAATCATATGAAGTTTCTAAGAGAACTGTTAGACAAACAGAAACCCCTTTTTCATAAAGGAGGGAAATTGGAAAACCTTTACTATTTGTTTGAAGCTGGGGAGACTTTTATGTTTTCACCAAATCACACCAATGGTATCAAAGGCGCACAAGTAAAGGATGCGATAGATTTAAAGAGAATGATGATCACCGTAGTAGTGGCCATGATTCCTTGTCTTCTTTTTGGCATGTACAATACAGGTCACCAGCACTTTCTAGCCGTTGGGGAAACCGCCGGGTTGTGGGAAGACTTCGGTCCGAAAATGCTTTTGGGTCTTCAATTAGTGCTTCCAATCGTTATCGTGGCTTATGCTGCAGGTGGATTGGTAGAGGCAGCTTTTGCAGTGATCAGAAAACACCCCATCAATGAAGGCTTCCTGGTAACGGGAATGCTGATTCCTTTGGTGGTTCCCGCATCTTTGCCTTTATGGCAGGTAGCATTGGCCACCATTTTTGCGGTGGTGATTGCAAAGGAAGTTTTTGGAGGTACAGGAATGAATATCCTAAACGTCGCGATGACGGCAAGGGCTTTTCTTTATTTTGCTTATCCTGCCCAAATATCAGGAGATCAAGTTTGGACCTACCTAGGTGACAAAGCACCTGTAGACGGTTTTTCAGGAGCCACGGCCCTAGCCGTTGCCTACAATGCAGGAGTTGACGGAGAACAGGTCAGCACAGCTTTGGCTTCACACAACAGCGTTCTTGGAGACGGGTTGTTTAGTTTTGTCAATTTGTTTGTGGGTTGGATCCCAGGATCTATCGGCGAGACATCAACATTGATGGCTTTGATCGGTGCTGCGATTTTGATAGGTACAGGAGTGGCAAGTTGGAAAATCATAGTAAGTGGTTTTGCAGGTGCATATTTGATGGGTCTCATCATGAATGCATTTGCCGTAAACGAATACATGGCCATGGGTCCAGAGTACCATTTGGTAATGGGTGGCTTGGCTTTCGGTGTTGTCTTTATGGCAACTGATCCAGTTTCCGCCTCTCAAACCGAGACAGGAAAATGGATTTATGGATTGCTGATCGGTGTGCTTACCGTGATCATCAGGGTTACCAATCCAGCGTATCCAGAGGGAATCATGCTTGCCGTTCTGTTGATGAACGTCTTTGCCCCACTGATTGATTTTTATGTAGTGAAAGCAAACAAGAAAAGGAGGTTACAACGTGCAACAGTCTAACGCTTATATCATCACATTCTCAATAATACTCACAGTAGTATTGGGATTATTGCTATCGGGAACTTCTCAGGTCTTGGGACCTCTTCAGAAGAAAGCCGAAGATTTGGACAATAAGAAGCAAATCTTAGGTGCCGTTATGGATCCAAAGGAATTATCAGTCCTGAAACCAGAAGAAGTTCTCGCCTATTATGAAAACAGAATTTCCTCCATGGTTGTCGATATCCAAGGCAATGAAGTAGAGAAAGGTGCCGATGGAAATCCAATCGTCGCTGAAAAGGTCAACGTAAGCAAAAATTACAAATTGGCTCCTGAAAAAAGGCAATATCCGATCTTTATCTATCATGCTGAGGGAAACCCTGAAGACATAGAAAACTACATCTTGCCAGTATATGGTGCAGGGCTTTGGGACGAAATTTGGGGCTACGTTGCACTTCAGACCAATCTGAATACCATTGAAGGGGTAACATTCTCCCACAAAGGAGAAACTCCCGGATTGGGAGCAAGAATTACCGCCTCCAATGTTCAGGAAAGATACCAGGGGAAGGAAATTTTTGACGAAGAAGGAAATCTACAATCTGTGGTCATGCAAAAAGGTGAAGGAAAGGACTACTCCGGAGACAAGCATAAAGTGGATGGATTGTCTGGAGCCACGATCACCGCAAATGGCGTCAACAACATGTTGAAAAACTACATCGGACATTACAAGCCTTTTCTAGAAAAGCAAAAATCCGGTAGTGCTTCAGAAGTAGCGGTATTAAATTGAATTTGAACGTTTCAAGCCAAAAATAATGAGTACAGAAACAGCACAAGTGACAACAGTGAAAAAGCCTGCTGAGGAGCTTTTGTCCAAAAGAAGAAAAAAATTAATCACCGATCCTTTGATCGACAGCAATCCAATTACCATCCAGGTATTGGGTATTTGTTCGGCTTTGGCAGTGACCACGCAGATGCAGCCAACCTTGGTGATGGCCATTTCGGTTATTTTTGTAATCGTCATGTCCAATTTAACGATATCCCTTTTGAGAAATACCATTCCTGGAAGGGTAAGGATCATTGTTCAATTGGCTGTAGTTGCCACCCTTGTGACGCTTGTAAACGAAGTGTTGAAAGCTTTTGCTTATGACATGTACAAGGAATTGTCCGTATTCGTTGGGTTGATCATTACCAATTGTATAGTAATGGGTCGTCTTGAAGCGTTTGCTTTGGGGAACAAACCATACGATTCTGTCTTGGATGGTTTCGGTAGTGCATTGGGTTATTCTTGGATCATCCTTGCAGTAGCATTCTTTAGGGAGCTATTGGGATCAGGGTCGGTATTCGGTGTGGCGATATATGAGCCGATTTCTAACCTTTTCGGAGAAGATTTCAGCTTGGCCACCAATGGCCTGATGGTTTCACCTGTAGGTGCCTTCATCATTCTGGGATTGATCATTTGGGTACAACGTACCAAAACTGGATATGTAGAACATTAATAAAGCACTGAGACATGGAATTAATTAGCTTGGGAATAAGATCGATATTTATCGATAACATGGTTTTCGCTTACTTTCTTGGGATGTGTTCCTTTTTGGCCGTATCCAAAAAAGTAAGTACAGCAATAGGATTGGGCGCTGCGGTTGTCTTTGTACTGACCGTCACCGTACCTGTCAATTGGTTGTTAAATGAATTTGTATTGAAAGAAGGTGCTTTGTCATTTTTGGGAGAGACTTTTGCCACAATTGACCTTACCTTTTTAAGGTTTATCATGTTTATTGCGATCATTGCAGCGATGGTACAGTTGGTGGAGATGGTAGTGGAAAAATTTGCTCCTGCTCTTTACGGAGCATTGGGTATTTTCCTTCCTTTGATCGCCGTTAACTGTGCGATTTTGGGTGGATCACTTTTCATGGCACAAAGAGACTATACCTTGGCTGAGTCCGTAGTGTATGGATTTGGATCTGGAACAGGCTTCTTGTTGGCGATGGTAGCATTGGCAGCGATCAGGGAAAAACTGAAATATTCAAACGTGCCCAATGGACTAAAGGGACTTGGTATCACCATGCTCTTGACAGGCTTGATGGGGATTGCATTCATGTCCTTTATGGGAATTGATTTGTAAGATTACCTCTTAAATGGTTTTAAAAAAGCCCTTGGGATTGATTTCCCAAGGGCTTTTTCTATTTAGGTGAAAGATTGTCTAATAATGAAGCGAATAAATTTTGATGACAACATATATAATTGTGTATGTTTAACTTAATATATCTTTTTATGAAAGAATGTATGTCAGTATCAATTTTCATTATTTTTTTAAATCTATAACTTAACCTTCCACTGCAATGAAACATTTAAATCTGATCTTGTTTGGTTTCTTGGTTCTGCTCAGTTGTAATCAGTCAAATCAAGGTCCGTATTCTGACCTTGATTTGAAAACCATTCAGGTCAATAATGAAAATGATATTTTGCCTGAGGGGACCCTCAGTCTTGAATCAACTGTGCCGCTTGAATTTTGTGAGGATTGTATCGTAGGCATGGTTGATAAGATTTTAGTGGATGATAGTGGCTACTATGTGCTAGATAAAACAATAACCAAATCGATCACCAAGTTTGGCAAGGAGGGTCAATTTATTTTCAGAATAGAATCACAAGGAGATGGTTTGGGGAAATATATTTTGCCATTTGATTTTGAATTGGATATAGAAAAAGATGCGATTGCCATTCTGGATGTAAATCAGCGTAAGGTTTTATTCTTTCAATCGAGTAATGGTGAATTTATAAATGAGAGCCGTTATGGAGAGTTTCAGGCCATGCGATTTTCTCATGTTGGGGGAGATCAATATGCATTTCATTTGGATGGAAGGGAATTTGGAGAAGGAAAACATGATTTGGGAATCATTGCAGACATTCATAAAAAGGAAATTTTAAACGCGGGTGTATTTGATTTTGGGAATACGGATTATATGGCCGTAGACCAAGAATTTACAAGAGGGAGCTTGGGTGTGCTATTTGCCAAATCCATGAATGACACCGTATATCAGGTTACCGAAAAAGGCTATCAACCCAAGTTTGTTTTTGATTTTGGGAATAGGAAAATAACCGATGATATCAGAAATGCAGACGTGATGGAGGCGAGGCAAAAAATAATGACTACTTCGCCATTTTTTCATTGGGGAAGAGTATTTGAGAATCGGGAATGGGTATTTTTTCTTTGGTCTGGCGACAATGGCGAGCGTCGGCTCTCTGCCTTTAACCAAAAGGAAAACAAAAATTATGGCATTGAATCGGAGGAGTTGAGTGCGAAAAATCTATTCCATGTTGATGAAAACAGGGTTTATGCTTTTTTAAACCCGGAGGAATATTCAGAGAAGAGTTTGGTGGATAATCCAGATAAGGATCGTAATCCGACAATATTGATTTTTTCCTTGAATTAACATTTTCCTGTTTGAATGTAACCCGGGGGATCTTTGAATTTTCAATGATCTCCCAGGTTTTGTTCCTAGCCTTTGTTTAGCCTTTTCCTTTTTTTTCATCCCAAGACTTATAATCAGGTAATTGAAAAGCAATACTACCTGTGATCTTTTTGGATGATTCTCCTATGGATTTACTATTCAATTTTTAATTTGGTTTATTTTTCTAGAGTATCCTTGGCAGTCAATTTAATTTTTTTCATTTATTTCGAACATCCTTTTGTAATTTAAGGGCTCCAATCATCCAGTCTTCCCTGTTATGTCATTTACTTCCAAAAGATTTATCACCTACTTCTTTCGCGGATTGCTCTTTGTGGTCCCCTTGGCTTTGACTATTTATGTCATTGTATTGATTATTAATTTTTTGGATGGGATTTTACCCATTCCCGTGCCTGGATTGGGGATTCTGATCATGCTCATGTTTATTACCTTTGTTGGCTATCTGGCGGGGCTTTTTATCACCAAGCCATTGTTTGATATTTTCGAACGGTGGGTTTTTAAAATTCCACTGATCAATATCCTTTATACGAGTATCAAAGACCTGATGTCGGCTTTTGTGGGCGATAAGAAAAAATTCAACATCCCCGTGATCGTAAAACTTTCCGAGGGGATGTCCCGGTTGGGATTCATTACCCAAGACAATCTCCTGGTGCTTGAAGAAGAGGAGTTGGTCGCCATTTATTTTCCCCACAGTTACAACTTCAGTGGCAATCTCTATCTGGTTCCTCAAAAAAACGTGAGGGTCCTGAACAATGTAAAAAGTGCGGACATCATGAAGTTCATTGTTTCAGGCGGGGTTTCGCATATTAATAAATTGAGCTAAACGGGTATAAAAATCCCGAATTTTATGAATTCAATTATTTTGTCCCGAACTTGAAATTCAAACAACTCAATTTTGTACCCCAAAAAAACCTATAAACACCATGAACAAATTACTCTTGATTCTCACCCTTTGCTTTTTAACCTTTCACGCCACCGCACAAGGGGATTGGATTTCTCTTTTTGACGGGAAAAGTCTCGATGGCTGGAAAATTTCCGAAAATCCAGCTTCTTTTTCGATTGAAGAGGGTGTACTCAAGGTGGATGGCAAGCGTGCCCACCTCTTCTACGATGGTCCGATTGGCAACCATGATTTCAAGAACTTTGAATTCAAGGCTGAGGTGAAGACAAAACCTGGTGCAAATTCAGGTATATTCATTCATACTCAATTCCAGGAAGAGGGTTGGCCGTCCGTAGGCTATGAAATTCAGGTAAACCAAACGCATAGCGACTGGAGGAAAACAGGAAGTCTATATTCCGTGAATGATGTAAAGGAAGTGTTCGTCAAAGACAACGAATGGTACACCCAGCACATCATCGTCAAGGGCGACAAAATCACGGTGAAGATCAATGACAAAGTTGTGATGGAATATGTCGAATCTGAGGACAAGGAAAGAGATCCTGCCAAAATCGGAACTCAAAAGCTGAGCAGCGGAACCATCGCGCTTCAGGCACATGATCCGAAAAGCGTCATTTATTACAAAAACATTCAGGTAAAATTATTGCCTTAAGGAATTTATGTTTTAATAATCTTTTGGTTTTTTGGATCAGGTCAGGATTATCTTAAAAACACCAATTAAAAATCCCTTAAAAGACACTCAATTGAAGGTGCCTTTTAAGGGATTTTTCAAGAAATTTCATTTTTTTACCTGAGTTTACCTCATGAAAGATCAGCCATTGATCCTTGAGGCAAAATTTAGAGTGACCGGAAAATCAATTCTTTGTTTTAGTGATTGCCCTATAAATTTTCCAAATTCCAAAAAGCACTATTAAAATGAGGCCAAGATTGATGGCTTGCCAAAGCAGAATATTGTGTCCGGTTATGTTGAAGTCGTTGACCAAAATCATAGCTATCGATTTAAATTGAAAGTTTCATTAGGGTTGAATTGAAGAGTAAGATACTTGTCCCGCACTAAGATGCGCTTCAAATTTTTATTTACTCTATTTTTTTTAGAACCCATTTGAACCCACCATTTGTGGCTTTTAGGAAAGTTTGACCACTGATTCCCCCTTTTCCATAAAAGCTCCGATCAAGAAGGACTGGGAACCTTCATCTACCATCCATTTCTCGAACACTTCTTTTTCGCTGGGATCAACTGCCAGCATCAATCCACCACTGGTTTGTGGATCGCAAAGGATGACAAGCTCCATTCCGTTCACACCTTCTGTTTTGGCGCTGAAGGCATTCCAGTTTCTGTAGGTATTGTCTGGGAAAATAAACTGGTCAATATAGGCCTGAACGCCATCAATCAAAGGGATATCTTTTAATACAATTTTTGCAGAAAGCCCAGAACCTTCACACATTTCGATCAAATGACCGACCAAACCAAAGCCTGTAACATCTGTCATCGCATGGACAAAGGATACAGGGCCAATTTTCTCGCCGATGCTGTTCAGCACACAGGTATATTGAATCAGTTTTTGGTAATCGTCTACGTTGATCTTCTCCCTTTTCAAAGCCGTGGCCAATACGCCGATGCCGATGGGTTTGGTGATATAGATCAGATCTCCTGCTTTTGCCCCGTTATTGGTCTTCAGGTTCACGGGATCGATGGAGCCAGTGACGGATAAGCCGAAAATCGGGTCTTTTGCTGCAATGCTATGCCCTCCAGCGATGATGACACCCGCTTGGCCACAAATGGCTTTGGCGCCCTCCAAGACCTTAGCGGCTAGCTCTGGCGCGAGCTTCTCCACAGGCCAGCTCAGTATTGCATTTGCGAAGAGAGGCTTGCCTCCCATTGCATAAATGTCCGACAGGGCATTGGCCGCCGCAATCCTTCCAAAATCATAAGGATCATCCACGATCGGCGTGAAAAAATCAACCGTATTGATGACCGCTTGGTTTTCCGAGATCAGGTAAACTGCGGCATCGTCTTTTTTGTCATTGCCGACCAAAAGATTTTGATCGGGTTTCTGTATGGTTTGACTGCTTCCCAGAATTTGGTCCAAAACGGCCGGAGCGATTTTACAGCCACAACCCGATCCTTCACTCCACTGTGTCAGTTTGATTTCCACTTTTTGCATTGATATCATTTTTTATTTTGAGTAGATTTTGGCAAGCCTCTGATAATGGGATTTGGGATAGATCCAAAGAAAGTTCGTGTTGACGAATGGGTTTGTTCAGGTCAAAACCATAAGTTTTGTCGTAATAGACCAACATGTTTTCGATCCAGGATCGGTGTCTCCCCATTTCCAGATCTTCTAGGGCTTCTGTGGTTCTAAGTCCTCCCAGCTTATTGCTCAGCCTGAGGATGGCACTTTTTAATTCCTCCTTGGGCAGGGAAGCATATTCTTCTTCGATATGTGTGATCCGCTCCGCTTCGGTTTTGGAAATTTTGATGATCGGAGCGGTCAGGATTTGTTGGAATATCCCATCTGGAAGTGTCACCTTCCCGATATTCCTACTTTCGTTTTCAATCCAAATCGGATGTATTTGATCCAATTGAATCAACCTTTCGGCAAGGAGATTTTCAAATTGTTCTACACTGGGTTGCTTTTCTTGGCCAATTCCCCCGAAGGAGGAACCTCTATGGTGGGCTAAACCTTCCAGATCGACCACTTGTTCACCTTTGTCCTCCAGTGCTTTGAGCAAAACGGTTTTACCTGTCCCGGTTTTTCCACCTAGGACAATGAAATTATAGGGTTTTCGGACTCTTTCATAGGTAAAGGTTCGGTAGGTTTTGTAACCTCCTTTTAATCTGAACACCTCAAAGCCGACCATTCCCAGTAGCCAAGACAATATTTGACTCCTCATCCCGCCCCGCCAACAATAGAGGAGAATTTTTTTGTCAGGATAATTCAGCAGGACTTCCTTTTGGATTTGATGAAATCTTGGTCCGACCAGTTCAAAGCCCTTGAGGACTGCAGATTCATTCCCTTCTTGCTTATAAAGTGTACCCACAATTTCTCTCTCCCCATCATTTAAAATCGGTAAGTTTAGGGCTCCTGGGATATGACTTTGGATAAATTCACTCTCGCTACGGGCATCTAGGATGGGAAGTGTTTCCCGTAATTTCAAGAATTCAGAGAGGGTTATTAATTTTTCCGACATATTTTGAAAGCTACTAAAAATAAAATGAATAATTGAGGATGAGAATTATGTCAAAGCATATAGAAGATTTAGAACCTTGGGCAAGGATTTTTGTTTTGAAGTTTATTTGTCGAAAAATTTCCTTTACCTTCAGCTTGAGGCCAATTGTGGAATTTGTGAATGAATAATTGTCATCCGTTGTTTCTCGAGTATTTGAAAAGCCTTTAAACACCTGTCAGGAAGAAAAACCTAGTAATCTAGGGCGATGGTATTTCGGGAATAAATTAGCTTTAAAAGCTCTTAGAAAATTCCTTTTTTAAAAAATGAATCATGCTACCCAAATCAAGCGTAATGTTTTTATTGCATTAAAGATCTTATGGACAATCAGTGTATTTTTTTGACAGCCTCTCTTTTTTTTCTTCTCCTGATGGGATGTACAACAAGAAATGAATCGGAATCCGCAAAAACCTTGTATTCCGATAAAAAGATCAGTTTTGGGATTGATACATTGACTATCAAATTAAATAAAGAATTAAATTTTGATTATCCGTACTCCTCCAGGTTTTTTGATGGTTCCGAAACCTATTTTGTCGGTTACAATTCGGGCCTACATAAATTGGATTTCTTCAGTTTAGAGGGTTTAAAATATTCGTTTTCAACGATATTGGAAAAGGATGGTCCAAATGGGATGGACGATCCTTGGGATTTTTTTATCCAAAGTTTAGATTCAATCTATTATTTGGGAAAAGATTCCAAGCTAACGCTTCTTGATACCTCAGGAAAAGTACTCAGTGTCTTCAAATTGGAGGACCCGATGGGTAATTACGGATATAAAGCCAATCCAATTACATTTAAAATTTTCTTAAATCAGGAGAAAAATAAAATGTACCTGAACAGTTATTCCTTTAGTCATTTACCGAACAATCACGCCTACTTCAAAGAACCCTTTGTTTCATTTATTGATTTAAGGAATTCGGACATGGATACTATACCTATCCAATTCCCCAAAATTTACCTTGAGACGGATAAAATCCTAGGTGAATACATGGAGCCAAATGTCATATTTGTTGATAACCGAATCATATATTCATTTCCTGCAGATCCCTCCATTTATACTTATAATCTAACCACAAAAGAAAAAGAGGTTTTTGGTGGGGAAAGTCTAAATTCGAAAAATTCAATTGAATATATGGCTCCTGATGACTATCATGATATCCAAAAGAGAATCATTCATCAGATTGAAAATACTTACTTCTATAACGTGGTACACGATCCATTCAGGAAACTTTTTTACCGTATCCATTCAGGGGGAGTTTCATTTCAAATCGATGAAGATGATATCAATTCTGTTTTTGAGAAGCCGATCTTCCTGACTGTATTTGATGAGAATTTCAATATCCTCCAGGAAATGGAGTTGCCTTCAAAAACCTACAATGCTTTATCTATGTTTGTAACAAAAAGTGGGTTGCACCTCCCTTTTTCACATTATTTGAACCAAGATGTAGATGAGGGAAAATTGGTATTCCATGTTTATAAATTTGAAATGGAAAACACCAATCCGTGAAGTGTGAGGATAGAAAAGTAAACCTGAAAAAAATAGACCCCGAAAACTAGTTTTCGGGGTCTATGCTCAAAGCTTATTCTTATAATTGAGCGTCCAATTTTTTAGCTAAAACTGCTTTTGGAACTGCACCAACTTGTTTGTCAACGATTTCGCCACCTTTGAAGAACAAGAGGGTGGGGATGCTTCTGATGCCGAATTGCTGTGCAACGCCAGGATTGGCGTCTACATCCACTTTTCCGATGATGGCTTTGCCCTCATAATCTCCGGCCAATTCTTCCACCAAGGGTCCGATCATTTTACACGGGCCACACCATTCTGCCCAAAAATCGACCAAAATTGGTTGGTCAGAATTCATGATTTCCTCAAAATTTGCGTCAGTAATTTCTATTGCTTTTGCCATTGTATTGTATTTATTGATATTTCTTAATTTTCAAATATACTTCTAAAGTAGAAAAGGGGTTGATAAGTTCCTAATGTGAGGAATTTTATCCTGAAAGGCAGGATTATTTCCCAATTTCATAATTGACACAAGCTTCGAAAATTCAGTCAAATTTGTTGATTTTTCTGGGCAGCGCGTCAATTCCCCATCTTAAATGATTTGATAAACCACCTCCGGGAGTTGGTCCAAGTCCTTGATCATCTCATTGGAAGGGTCTATGGAATACCGGCTGGACATCAAGTCCAAAGTGATGTTTTCTTTCCTGTCAATTACATTGATGTACAGTTTGGCCTCCCCTTTATACTTTTTGGTGATGGCTTCGAGTTTTTCCATCAGGTCCAAAGTAAGATCATCCAAGTCGATATTCACCCGAAGTCCCTTGATCATTTTCGCACGGACTTCGCCGAGGAGCATGATTGAATTGATTTTGAATTCAAACTCATTTTCCTTCCACCGGTTTGGATGTACAGACCCAATGATATACAGGTGCCAGCCTGTCATGAAATACTCCTTGAACTTGACATAGTCTTCCCCAAAAATGAAAAACGTATGGCCACCATGGTAATCTTCCATGGTCAAGGTGCCAAAGGGTTTTCCGGTTTTGGTCGTTCTATGGGCAAAACTCGTCACCATCCCAGCTATTCTCAAATCACCCTTGGAGCGAAGTGCTTCAATGTTGGCCATATCCGGGAGAGGCGTGTTCGTAAAGGAATCAATTTCAATTTTGAACTGATCCAAGGGATGCCCAGAGATATACAATCCCACGACTTCCTTTTCGATGTTCAATTGCTGCAACTGGCTGAAGGGTTCCATGGGGGGGATTGTTGGAAGCGGAACTTCCATTCCCGATCCTCCGCCAAATAGACTCACCTGAGAACTTTCAGATTCTTGTTGGACTTTGACGGCGTATCTCACAGCCTTCTCCAGCAAGGTTCCTTCTCCTTCCGGTGCTTCGAGATATTGTCTTCTATGGTGTGCGTGGAAGCAGTCAAATCCACCTCCCATGGCCAAGGCCTCAAGGGTTTTTTTATTGACAGCTTTGGAATTCACTCTTTTTGTAAAATCGAAGATGTTGAGGTAATTTCCCGTTTTTTCCCGGTCAGCGATGATCGCATGCACCGCGGCACTGCCAGCGCCTTTGATGGCTGCTAACCCAAACCTGATTTTTCCTTCTTTGTTGACGGTAAATCCGCTTTTGGATTCATTGACATCTGGACCCAATACTGCTAATCCCATCCGTTTGCATTCCTCCATAAAGAAGGTCACCTGACTGATGTCGTTCATGTTGTTACTCAATACGGAAGCCATGTATTCGGCTGGATATCGCGCCTTTAGGTAGGCCGTTTGATATGCTATCCAAGCGTAACAGGTGGAGTGGGATTTATTGAAGGCATACGAAGCGAAGGCTTCCCAGTCTTTCCAGATTTTTTCCAATCTTTTGGCATCATGCCCTTTTGCGGAGGCTTGCTGCACAAATTTGGGTTTCATTTTGTCCAAAACATCTTTCTGTTTCTTACCCATTGCCTTTCGCAGCACATCGGCCTCACCTTTGGTAAATCCAGCAAGTTTCTGAGACAAAAGCATTACTTGTTCTTGATAGACTGTGATCCCGTAAGTTTCCTCCAGGTATTCTTTCATGTCCTCCAAATCATAAACAATGGGCTCGGTCCCATGCTTACGCCCAATAAAACTCGGGATATATTCCAATGGACCCGGACGGTAAAGCGCATTCATGGCAATCAAATCCGCAAAAACGGTGGGTTTCAGTTCCCGCATGTATTTCTGCATCCCCGCAGATTCATACTGGAATATGCCAACGGTTTCCCCTTTCTGAAAAAGTTCGTAGGTTTTCTCATCGTCAATCGGAAAATTATCCGGATCGAGTTCAATGCCGTGCCGTTCTTTTACGATTTTGACGGCATCCTTGATCAAGGTCAGGGTTTTCAATCCCAAAAAGTCCATTTTTAGCAAGCCGGCATTTTCCACCACCGAGTTGTCAAACTGGGTGCAGACCATGTCTGAATCCTTGGCCAAGGCCACCGGAACAAAATCCGTGATGTCACTTGGGGTAATGATCACCCCACAGGCATGGATCCCTGTATTCCGAACAGATCCTTCAAGAACGGCCGCTTGGTTGACTGTTCTGGAAAGGCTGTCATTGGATTTGGAAATCCGGATCAGCTCCTCTGCACGTCCTATGTTTTCTGAATTGTTTTTGAGCTTGTCCGCCAACTTCGCCCTATCCAATCCGACTGCAAAGAGTGCTTTGAGCTTGATGTCTGGCACCAATTTCGAGAGCCTATCAGCATCTGCCAGAGGTAGATTAAGTACCCTTGCGGTATCCCTGATCGCAGATTTGGCTGCCATGGTTCCATAGGTAATGATCTGGGCAACTTGATTGGATCCGTATTTATTGATCACATAATCGATGACGCTTTGCCTGCCTTCGTCATCGAAGTCAATATCAATATCTGGAAGGGAAACCCTGTCTGGATTTAGAAATCTCTCGAAGAGGAGGTCATACTTGATGGGATCTACATTGGTGATTTTGACACAATAAGCGACCGCCGATCCAGCGGCTGATCCTCTTCCGGGTCCCACGGACACGCCCATGTCCCGGGCTGCACGGGTGAAATCCTGTACGATCAAAAAGTAACCCGGATAGCCAGTCCGCTCAATCGTTGCCAATTCAAACTCCAGCCTCTCCACGATTTCCGGGGTGAGTTCCGGATAGCGCAATTTCGCCCCCTCATATGTCAGGAATTTCAGATAGGCATTTTCGCCTCGTTTTCCTCCATCTTCCTCATCTTTGGCATCTTTGAATTCTTCCGGAATATCAAATTTCGGAAGCAAAACCTCTCGCGCAAGTTTATAGGCTTCAATTTTTCCCTCAATCTCATTGGTACATTCAATCGCCTCCGGAAGATCTGCGAAGAGCTTCTTCATTTCCTCGGGCGTCTTGATGTAAAATTCCTCATTTGGGAATCCATATCGGAATTCTCGGCCCCGTTTGCCGATATATTTCTTTGGTTTTTCCACCAATTCCCCATCTTTCACGCACAGGAGAATGTCATGGGCATTCGCATCTTTTTTCTGGTTGTAATAGGTGTTGTTGGCTGCAAAATATTTGACGCCGTATTTTTTGGCAAAGCCCAATAATACCTCATTGACTTTTTCCTCTTCAGGAATGCCATGTCGGTTGAGTTCAACATAAAAATCCTCCCCAAATTGTTCTTTCCACCAGACAAATGCCTCTTCGGCTTGGGTTTCGCCCACATTGAGGATCAAAAAGGGGATTTCACCCCAGATTCCACCGGTTGTGGCGATCAGGTCGGTTTTGTACTCGAGAAGTACCTCTTTGTCAATTCTGGGGAGATAATAGAATCCTTGGATATTGGCATAGGAGGATAGCTTGGCCAGGTTGTGGTATCCAGCCTTGTTTTTTGCCAAGAGGACAGTTTGGTATCCATCGTCTTTTTGGGATTTGTTTCTCCTGTCTCTACAGACATTGAATTCACAGCCTACAATAGGTTTGATGTCATTGGCCAAAGCTTCCCGAACAAAGTGGAATGCGCCCATCATGTTGCCATGGTCAGTCATGGCAATGGCAGGCATGTTCAGTGACTTGGCCAATTGGATCATGGCCGGGATTTCCGAAGTGGCTTGAAGAATGGAATATTGGGTATGCACATGGAGATGTGTAAAAGGCACATCCTTCAGGTCAGAAATGTCCGCCTTACCCACTCCTTTCAACACATCTTTTGCGGCGCTTTTCTGTGGGTCTTTGGCTTGGGCAAAGTTGGCTGCCTCCAGTGTTGGGGCCTCATAAATGACTTCCCTGGCATCCAATCCCTTTTCGGGAAGCAGGACCTTTTGAGTGATTAGTCCGAAAAAACACCTTGCGGTTGCGTCGACGTCATAGGCTGCATCGTGGGCATCGACGAATCCTTTCCCGAATAATTTTTGGTGCAATTCCGTCAAAGTGGGCCACTTGAATTTGCCGCCTCTTCCCCCAGGTAAGGCGCAAAAATCCGTGGAAATGTCTTTGGTGTCCAGTTCCTGCTTTTCGAGCAGCTGCATTGGGATTTCTTTTCTCAAGAATTCCGATCCCACCACATTGATGTCAAAACCGACATTGTGACCGACCAAATATTTGGCCTTGACGACATCCAAGTGAAAAATCTCCAATACCTTGGAAAGCGAGTGCCCTTCCCTCAATGCCCTTGCAGTGGAGATTCCATGCACTTTTTCCGCATTGTAGGGGATTGTAAAGCCTTCCGGTTTGACCACGAAGTTATTGTTGGAAAGGAGCTTCCCTCTTTCATCGTGCAGCTGCCACGCAAGCTGAACTAGCCGCGGCCAATTGTCCAGATCTGTGATGGGGGCGTTGTAATCCCTTGGTAAGCCGGTGGTTTCGGTATCAAAAATAATGTACATAAAGACTTCTTGAATTTGGGGATTGTAAATTAAGATTTATCTCCCTGATGTGCCAATACTGTGGCGGAAATTGTCGGGATTTATTTTTAAAATTTCCCGGAAACCAAAAGGTCTACCTGACTTAAAACCGAGAATATTATAGTGTTTATTTTTGGCTTCCTATTTCCTTGGACGCGGCTGAAGTTGGACCATCAAACAGGTGAGGAATCAGGTCCAAGGTTCAAATGAATTGTCCTAATCTTGCATGATTTGGGAAGAGGTACTATTTATGATCTGTAATACTTGGATCGGTGAGGGGCTCGTTTTTGGGATAAAAAAATTGAGAAAAAATCCGGAAGCGATTCTGAGAAGCACTTCCGGATCCAATTTACCTTTTGCCTTCCCAAGGCACAAATACCACTTTTTTTGTTTCGAAAAATTCTTCCTTAAAATAATCCTCCAGATGGTAATTGATATAGGACACCTGTAATTCTTCCATTTCCTCATCGACTTCCCCACCTTTCAGGAACAACATTCCATTTGGGAATTCATTAAAATCCTCTTTTTTGAACTTTCCTTTCATCCATGGATAAAAATTGGCGAATCGGGTCACTGCCCTGCTGATGATGAAATCGTATTTCCGCACCAATTCTTCGGCCCGGACTTGTTCGGCTTCGACATTGGACAATTTTAATTGTTTGACCACATCTTTGACAACCGTGATTTTTTTACCGATTGAATCCACCAAATGGAAATGGGTGTCAGGAAACAAGATGGCCAATGGGATCCCCGGAAAACCACCTCCTGTGCCGACGTCCAATATTTTGGTTCCAGGCTGAAAAGGCATGACTTTGGCGATTCCCAAGGCATGTAAAACATGGCGTTCGTAAAAAAAATCCATGTCCTTTCGGCTGATCAAATTGATTTTCTCATTCCAATCTTGGTAGATGGGACCCAATTTGGCAAACTGCTCTTTTTGCTTTTCTGTCAAATCAGGGAAATACTTGAGGATGATGTCCATTTTTTAAGATTGGGTAAATTCAGGTACAAAAATAGCTTGATTGAAAGAAATATCAGCCATTTTCCGAAAAATGTTAAAACAAAAGGAAAGAGGTTTCGGCTCTTTCCTTTTGCTATAGGTTTTATGAAGATCACGTTTGGATGTGATTATTTGATTTCTTCAGACTTGGCAGCAATTGCGCTGTTATTTTCATCCTTGCGTGTCTTTACTTTGGCAAGAAGGTGGTTGCCCACATGCGTTCCTTTGGTTGCTCCATTGACAATCGCTGGCATGTAATGGATTCCCCCATAAAGCCTGCTGATGGCGGCTTCTTCTGCGGCGAGCCTAAAAGAGTTAAATTCCCTAATCGGAAGTCCATAAGCCACTTCAGTGGAATCCACAAAATGAAAAGAATCCCCAAATAGATGTGTCAAAGTCTCCGCTGCGGCATTGGATACGACACTATGGCCGCTGGTATATTCAGGAAAAGGAGGTGTTTGCAATACAGGTAGCCAATCTTCGTCTATGAATCGGTTGATGTATGTTTCCGGGCGGATCACTACGCTCCGGTACTTTTCATCCCAGCAGGCAATGAATCCATCAAAAAGGGCGATGCTGGTCATTGCTAAGGCTTCCGAAGTTCCTTTCCAGTCCAGATTGGCTGTTTTGGAAGAAATCCCAGCAATACCCATCCAATGTCCACCCGGTGTGATTTTCTTTTCGGCAAACATGACATGGCCTTTTACATTCATCTTGTAGGGATTGCAATCCCAGAAAAAAGCAATGTCTTTTTGTTCTTTTGTAAGGTTACTGACAATGTTGAAAACCTCTTTTGCCTCAGAAAAGAACTGACTGCTTGAATCTGAACTGAAAACTGTTGGAGGTGCGGAGATGAACTGATTGGCAGAATCCAGTGTGAGTGTTCTTATTTTGCTCCAATGAGGCTCTATTCCTTCCATGTAGGCCGGTGGCGTGGGCTGCCATGACCCCGGATCATTTCTGATCGTGTATTTTTCAAAGGATCTGCTTTGGTGATAATTGTCTTTTTTGGTGTAGTCCAAGACGTGTTGGCCTACCGATTCACCCAAAGCCAAAGAGTTTTCAAAAACTTTACTGGGAATGCCTTTGGATTTGATTTCCTTCAGTGCTGTATTATAATGCGCATTCATCATCTCCTCCGAAAATATCAAAGCAGTGGCGACTTTGTAATAGGCTGCCAGAGAAGCTAAAGGATAATGGATTTCTACGGAGGTATCGAAGTTTGTTTTTTCAAAACCATTCAATTGGCCCATCATGGATTGGTAGGAAGAATCCGCCAATACAGCGACCTCATAGGCGGCAATGGAAGAATAGGCATAAATCCTGCTGGCTACAGGAGGTGAAAAAATATCATGGATCATGACATCCGTCAATTTGGTCTGTGCCGAAATTTGGTATGCGCCATCTTTCATGGCCTCTTTATAATCCCCATTTTCCTGGCAAGCCATTAGAGATCCTACTAGCAACAAGATCAGGGTAGTTTTAATAAAAACTTGCTTCATGGTTTCAATTTAATTTTTTTTAATAAACTCAAAGATAATAAATACTTGGTTTTCAGTCAAAAACCACTTCAATATCTTGGCTTTCAATCCTTAAAACTAGCGATATTTCCCTTATTTCAAATGACTGCTGCTGCTGAAAATAAATGATTTTCGGCAGGTTTGTCAAGGAATCGGCTTGAGGAAAATCGGGCTTTTGTTATTTCGGACAGCGATGATGTGCAATTCCCCATTGATTGTGATTTTCTCAGCATTTCGGAATTCACCCCAATATTCCTGTGCATTCAACCCGATTGGAATGGGGTTTATTTTTTCACCTTCAAGGACAAATAGGACCAAAGGTTGGGCTGCAGATGTGCCAAGATCATTTCTGAAACCATAGAAATTGCCCAAACCAAGCAGATAGCGTTTTTCATCCTTGCCTTTAAATATAACGAAATCCTGCATGGGGCTGAATTGTCCTTCTATGGGAAAGGGCTCAAATTGGAAATCACCGGCACCTTTGTTCCAGTAGATCCCTGATCTGAATTCATTTGCGACTTTGATCGCAGCGGCTTCCATTTGTTTAGGATCTAATAGCTCCTTCGGAGATTTTGTCTCTGCATATTCCGCATAGGAAGCGTGCTGTCTTTTTATTGCCGGGATTTGTTTGATCAAATCATCTCTGCTGGCAAAGGGCATCAGATATCCTCCCATATAATGGAAAAGCAAGGGGTCCTCCTGTCCATTGCCATCAAAATCGAAGTGATAAAGTTTGGTGGGATTTTCTGCATTGGCTTTCAGTTTTGAGTTGAGGCCAAGATTGCCAACAATGATTTCCTGCTTTCCGTCTCCGTCCAAATCCGCCACATTCAATCCATAATGCCAACCGGATTGATCCTCTAGAGAGTTTTGCTGGATTTCATAGGTTCCATTTTGGTTTCTTTGGTACACCTGGATTTGCATCCATTCTCCCACCAAAATCAAATCCTTATGACCTTTATTGTCTAAATCTGCCCAAACTGCCTTCTGGACCATTCCCGGGAGGAAATTTTTTCCGAAATACTGTTCAGTGGCATCTCTAAACCTTCCTTTGCCATCATTGAGCAGGAAGGTACTTTTTGGATTGGCACCATAGTTACCTGTCACTACCGAAGCGCCTACAAAGAGGTCCAAAAACCCATTCCCATTTACGTCATGGACGGCAATGGTAGAGGTGTTTTCTCCGATGGGCGGCAGGGAGTTGGGAGAGAAAATCATATTTCCCTTTCCATCGTTTATAAAAACCCGATCAAAATTAATGAATTTGCCAGTTTCATGTTCGTTTCCCCCGCTGCCCACATAGAGATCCAAAATACCATCTTGATTGAAATCCTCAAATACAGCCACCACATCTTCTGCCATTTTTAGCTGCTCGAAAAACGGGTTTTGTGTTTTGGAAAATTGTCCATTGGGCTGTTGCAGAAAGATTGCACCGGGTTGGTTGGTGGCACCACCAAAGTAGATGTCATCCAGACCGTCCCCATTTACATCTCCGACTGCGAGTGCAGGTCCTTCTGTGGAGAATTTTCGGGGGATCAAATATTCCCTTCGCATGTCATCAAAAGCGGTGTTTTCCAGATGAACCCGGTCAATTCCGACATCCACGATTTCAAAAAAGGCTTTTGTTTTTCCAGATGGGATTTTGGTGCTTTTGCCGGCTCCTTGTTGGAGCGAATGTTTTTGGCCCACGGCCAATCCAATAAAAGATTCTTGCACATTTCCGGGCCAGACGACCAGGATCGAATCCAAGGCAGGGCTGTCACCCAAGCCGAAAGTGAGGGTGGTGGAAACTCCCGATTGGAAGCCGCGGCTGCTGGTCAGGGTTTGGTGGAGGATTTCCTCTCCGCGAAAAACCATCACTTGCGCCCCTATCCCAAAAGTATTGAAGCTGTTCGCTTTGAGATCAAATTGAATGAAATGCTTGGCCTGCATTGCAGAACTGTTGTTTCGGTAGACAAAAGCTTCTTGGTCACTGTTGTTGACAATAAGGTCCAAATCCCCATCATTGTCCAAATCCGCATAGGAGGAGCCATTGGAATAGGAGGCTTGATCCAATCCCCAATTTTTGGAGGTATTGGTAAAAACCAAATCCCCTTGGTTGTGGTAAGCGTGGTTGGGAACCATCACGGTTGGGAGCATTTCAATCTGTTTTTGAAGGATTTCCGCTGCAGTCAGTCCAGAACCTAGGTCCTGGCTGTATTGGATGAAATCGAGATCGTTAGGCCTCTTGACGATTCCGTTGGTGATGTGGATGTCTTTTTTTCCGTCATTGTCCATGTCAAAAATCAGGGGTGACCAGCTCCAGTCCGAGGCGTAGGTATTTGTCAACAGACCGATTTCAGAGAATCGCCCATTGCCGAGATTGAGCTGGAGATGGTTGCGGACATATTGGTCCTTGTAGCCCAAACGCTTTTTGATATCATATACTTCTTGCTTGTCTTCCCCTACGGATTTCATCCAAATTTTCGGGTCTTCGGGCAGCATGTCTGTGGTGAAAATGTCAGGCCTTCCATCATTGTTGATGTCGTTGATGTCATTTCCCATGCTGTAGCGGCTGGTGTTGCTGATGAATTCCTGAAGGGATTCCCTGAAAGTTCCGTCTTGTTGGTTGATGTACAAGTAATCGTCTTCAGTAAAGTCATTGGAAACATACAGGTCAATCCAGCCATCACCATTTATATCCGCAGCAGCAACTCCCAATCCAAAGCCGAGGCTGCTGGAAAGAATCCCCGCTTCTTCGGTGACTTCAATCATTCTGTTTTCACCTTCGGACAAAAGGTTTTTGAAGAGTTTGTCACCACCCTTTTCATCCTGATTGTCAAACTTGGTATCGGAATGGGAAAAGACTTCTGGCTTTTTGATGGAATGGTTCAAAAGGTAGAGATCCAAATCTCCATCGTGGTCATAATCCAAAAACAAAGCATGTGTGGAAAACCCCACGAAATCCACGCCGTATGCAGCGGCCATTTCCGTAAAACCCAAATCCCCATTGTTGATGTAGAGTTTGTTTTTGCCGGAAAGTCCTTTGTAATCTCCCACTTGGCAAACGTAGATGTCTAGCCATCCGTCTCCATTGACATCCGCCATGGTTACGCCAGTGGACCATCCGCCATCGCCGGTTACGCCTGCTCGTAGGGTGATGTCTTCAAATTGGAAATTGCCTTTGTTGAGATAGAGTTTGTTTTCACCTTGATTGGAAGTGAAATAAATATCCACCAATCCGTCATTGTTGATGTCACCGGTGGCAACTCCTCCTCCATTGTAAAAATAGAGGTACTCCAAAATATTCATTTCCGCTGTGGAGACCAAATCATTCCGAAAGGAAATCCCTGTTTGATCAGAGGAAAGTAGCGTGAACAGTTTTTCTTCTTCCGGTTTGCCGCAGGCGACTATGACGAGAAAAAGGAGAGAGGCAAATATTCTGAACATTAAAATTTTTCTTTTAAATTATTAAAGTGGTGGTATTCAATGCAGGGAATCTACTCCATAGTACCCAAGTTTTGGTTTCCAATTGCTCTCTTTCGGCATTCACTTTCTTCAATACTTCCAAAATTCCAACGCATCATTGTTTTTCACCACCATCATCAGCCTTTGCCCGGAAATTTCAAAAGAGTGGAGGCCACGGATATCTCCATCGAGTTGGAGACCATGAAGGGCATTGGGTTGGAATTCGAAAGTACCATCGCCTTTTCCCAGAAGAACATCTCCGTAACTGGCGTCGTATTTTCCAACCTCTGGTTTTGCAGCGGAAAGATTGCCGCCCAAAATAAGATCTTCTATTCCATCACCATTGATATCTGTCACCAATATGCCGTAGATCCATGACCTTTGGGCCATTCTGGGCAGTGGCTTGATCTCAAATTTTCCAGCACCAAGGTTCATCATGCTGGCAGAGGAGAAGAAATTGGCCTCTTGGACTATTGCCTTCTCGAGCTCATCGGAGGAGAATATTTCCTCAAGAGCCTGGTTGTTGTAAGCACTGTATTTTAAAAACCTTTTTTTAATCGAAGGAATTTGCCTTTCAAGTTCATGCTTGAGCGTGAAAAGGACATGCTTGTCACCGTGTTTTTGTGTAAAAAGATGTTCTACACTTCCATTTTGGTCAATATCGTTGATGAATAATCGGATGGGATTTTCCAGACTCGCCTTGAACCGGGTATTCAGCCCGTGATTGCCAAGCACCAAATCAGGTTTCCCATCCTTGTTGAAGTCACCGACGGCAATGCTTTGGTACCAGCCTTTGTGATTTTCCCATTCGGGCATCTCTATTTTTTCCAAGGATTTCCCGGTATTCCTGAAAAGAGTAGGGGCCATCCATTCCCCGACCAAAATAAGGTCTTCCTTGCCGTCGCCATCATAGTCAATGAGAGCGGCATCGGTGACCATGCCAATTTCATGTAGGCCTGGTGCCAAAGAAGCTGTTTCGTTTATAAAGTTTCCCTTTCCGTCATTGATCAGGAGGTAACTGCTGGCGGGAACACCATAGACAAAGGGAATCAACCTTCCCCCGACGAAAATATCCAGGTGGCCATCTCCATTCATGTCAAACACCTTGACCACGGAAGAGCTGATTTTTAATCCCGCTATCCCGCTGTCTTGTGCCTTGGTGAATTTTCCTTTCCCATCATTCAGATAAAGCCTATCTGCAAGGTCAATCGCCCCAAAACCGGATTCATTTCCACCGGAGGTGACAAAAAGGTCAAGATGACCATCACCATTGGCATCAAAGAAAACTGCATCGGTGTCCTCAGAAAACCGATCGGTTTCAAAAACTTCCTGAATGGATTTTTGAAAGGTTCCATTCTTTCTTTGCACAAAGAGCTGTCCAGCAAAGCCTTTGGCAGCTCCGAGATAAATGTCTTCCAAACCATCTCCATTGATGTCCCCAAAGGCTGCTTTTGGCCCTTCTGTGGAAAGCATGTGGTAGGTCAAACGGTCCCGATCAAAATCCACGAATTGGTTTTCCTGATGGGTGAAGTCCAGAATTGATTTTGCATCGGTTTTTGTGAAAATCGGTTCGGGTAAAGCAGGAAAGAATTGATAACCCAGGGGCGGATCGACTGCTTCTTCCCACTTTAATGTCAGGAGCTGGTCTGCCAATATTTCTTTGAGTATGGTAACTTTCCCATCCGGCCACCTTACCTGAACCTCGTCAAGTTGATCCACCGTGCCCAGACCAAAGGTAAGTTTGGGATCTACTGAGGATTGGAAACCCCTATTTGGCATTTGTTCTTGATAGAATATTTGGTCACCTACCTTCAGCCGGATTTGGGTTCCCACGGCAGCGGTATTTCGGTTTTTCCCGATAAGTTGGATTTGAAGGCTGTGGTTTTCCGGGAAGAATTGCTTGCTCTTGTTTTTGTAAATCAAGACCTCATTGTTCACATTGTTGATCACCAAATCCAAAGTGCCGTCATTGTTCAAATCGCCATAAGCCGAACCATTGGAATGGATGGGATCTCCCAAACCCCATTCATGAACCACATTGGTGAAATTCAAATCACCACGGTTCTTATAGGCATAATTGGAAATGGGATTGATGGGGATGGGGTCTACCAAAGCTTTGTAGTTCACTCCCGATTGTGTGATGATTTTCTTTTTGGTTTCATCATTACCGATAAAATTGAGATAATCCAAGTCGGTGATGTCCTGATAAATCCCATTGGCCACAAAAAGATCCTTGAGTCCATCATTGTCCATATCAAAGATCAAGGCTCCCCAGCTCCAGTCGGTTGCTTCAAGGCCAGCCATTCTACCCATATCGCTGAATGTCCCATCTCCATTGTTTACATGAAGCATGTTGCGGGTATATTGGTAATGGTACCCGTGTTCCACGTTGAATTGGAATTTGTCCCAGCTTTCAAAAGTGGTGATCTGTTTTAGTCTTTCCTGCGGCTCTGGAAGCATTTCGGTTACAAAAATATCCAGCAATCCGTTGTTGTTGATGTCTGCAATATCCGCTCCCATGGAGGCTGCACTGGTGGACCGCATGTGGGATTCAAGTTTTTCGGAGAATGTCCCGTCCTGATTGTTGATGTAGAGGTAATCTCTTTCGAAGAAGTCATTGGAAATAAAAATATCCATCCATCCATCTTGGTTGACATCGCCGATGGTAATGCCAAGTCCAAATCCAATTAGGCTGCCATAGATACCCGCTTCCTCACTGACATCCGTAAACTTTTCTCCGTCATTCCGGAAAAGCTTGTCACCTCCGACGGGATCCCTTTTTGGGCGTTCATTCTGCATCTTGTTGAAACTACCGATAGATTGGTAGCTGTTGTTCAAGAGATAGACATCCAAGTCGCCATCATTGTCAAAATCAAAAAAAACAGCGTGGGTGGAATATCCTTGGTCAGCCAGGCCATAAGCTTCGGCCATCTCCGAAAAAGTCCCGTCACCGTTGTTGATGAAGAGTTCATTCTGTTTGTTGTCCCCGCTGATATCTCCCGAATTGCAGACATAAATATCAAGCAAACCATCACCATTGATGTCGGCCATGGCAACGCCGGTACTCCATGCACGGGTCCCTGCGACTCCGGCTTCCTCGGTGACATCACGGAATTTGAATTCGCCTTCGTTGAGGTAGAGTTTGTTTGTGCCAAGATTGGAGGTGAGGTAAATATCCAAAAGCCCATCGTTATTGACATCGCCAAGGGCCACGCCACCCCCATTGTAGAAATTTCTATAGGTGAAAATATTGAACTCCTCGTCGAAGGGAAGATCATTCCGGAAGTCAATACCTGAGATAGCAGCGTCTATTTTTTCAAATACAGTATCTTTTTTGTGTGTATCAACCTGCTTACAGCCAGAAATGAGGCCTATTGCAAACAAATAAGAAAGAAAGCTTGAATTGATTTTCATCTTCATCTTATTTTATTTCTGAAATTCCTTTAACTCTGAGGTCAAGCATTTCGACCCTGACCAGTGTCCTTTCTTTTATAAAGGTGCGGATCAAACGGTTTCCATCTATCTTAACCCAAACACTGACTTTGCCACTTTTGTCCTTGACTTCAAAAAAACCTTTTCCATACCAACCTTCCAAAAACGAAACCACATCTTCAAGCAACTTTTCATTTGTAGTTTCTGGAGAGGTGGGGGTCCAACCAAGATAGCGGAATTCAATCGGCATAAAATAGAGCATACCATTTTCAAATTGGGGATAGAAATACATCTCCGTCTCTTTTCCGGATGGCATTTCAGGGGAATATCGGACTTGCAGTTCATGAGCACCGTTGACCAACACACCCTTCTTGTTCCACTCCCAGCAAGTCGTGTAAAAATCTTTCTTATTCATGCCGAATTTCAGGTCGAGGAATAATTCTTCTACCACTTTCCCCGAAGAAAGTTCCCTTTCCTTGATTGAATCATATTCTGACTTGGTCTGGCAAGAATAGACCAAACTGAATGCAAAAAGGGCAATAAATATTCTGATCATTTTTTGTTCAATTCAAAATTTGAAATTCATTCTGTTAAACCCCATCCTTTTGAGGTTTTCAATTCGGGCCGATTGTCGGGCGCTTTACCATTTCCAAAACCAATGGCAAATCATTATTTCTACTGACGAGGATACGATTTCCATTGATGGTTTTTATGCTTTTGATATCTCGGATCTCTCCATGGACGAAGAACCCGGATTGATTTGCAGGGATAATGATAAGGTTTTTTTCATTTGTCCCCGTTAGGTGCCAACCGAAACTTCCCATATTGATGCCCAACTCAGGCTTGATCCGGCTTTGATTCCCCCCAATCAAGAGGTGTGTTTTGCCTGATTCGTCTCTAAAGGAATGGATTGCGGACACGGGGCTGCTTTGGATGGGTGAGGGTAGTTTTGACTTTACAAATGTACCATTTCCTTGATTGATAAATAGGCTTGTTTCCAAGGTATGGACGTCCAAAACCATGGTTTTGGACAAAACATCTACTGGGAATAAATCCTCCATCCGTTTATTCTTATAAGCATCATAGGTCAATAATTGCTTCCTCAAATAAGGCAATTGCTTGATTAGACTGCGTTTCAAAACCAAAGGATAGGAGAAGTCACCTTCATATTGGGTAAGAATCTGTTCGATACTGCCGTTTTGGTCAAAATCATTGAGGTGCAACTGAAGGGGTTTTTCCGGGCTGGCGAGCAGTCGGGTGTTCAATCCCATGTTTCCGGCAAGGATATCCGGTAATCCATCTTGGTTGATGTCCAAGATCTGAATCGTATTCCAAAATCCATTGGTTTGGTCAAAGCCAAATGCCTGGGAGACATTGCGATATTTTCCTTCGGTTTTTTTGAAGACCTTGATGGACATCCATTCGCCTACGACAATGATTTCTTCCTGTCCATCTCCATCAATATCCACAATACTGGCATCTCTGCTCATCCCAATCCCCTTGAATTCAGGGGCAAGCTCTGCGGATATGTTTTTGAATGCCCCATTGCCTTGGTTCTCCAAGATCAGAACATCCGTGGGGATTCCATAGGCAAAAGGAATGGATCTTGTGCCTATCAAAAGATCCGGTTTTCCGTCTCCATTGTGGTCAAACACCTTCACAAACGCGGTGGGTTCAAAGCGCAAGGGAAGGTTTTCTTTGGTTTTGGTAAATCGCCCCTTGCCATCATTGAGATATAGTCGGTCCTGATAATTCGGGTTGTTGTTACCGAATTCAATACTGCCACTTGCCACGTAAAGATCCAAATGCCCATTTCCGTTGGCATCAAAAAGCACAGCGTCAACATCCTCCGCCAATTGATCTTCGGTAAATTCTTGGGCCGAATAGAAGGAGCCACCTGCTTTTTGAATCCAAATCGATGAGGCTTGCCCTTTTGCTCCTGGAAGGAAGAGGTCGTCCAGTGAATCCCCGTTGAGGTCGCCTACGGCAATTTTGGGTCCCTCGTTTGAAATCATGTGAAACCGCAGCCTGTCCCGGTCAAAGTCTATGAAATCACTTTCCTCGTGTTTCCAGGGAATTTGCTTGGCGAATGGTTTGATCAGCGTGTTCTTGAAAGATAAATTGGGTTTTTGTTCAATTGATGCGGATTCAGGCCCCAAAACCAGAAGTGTATCCATAACCACTTGAGTTTTTAGCGTGGTTTTTCCGTTTGGCCAAAGGATTTTAAGGGAATCGATTTTTGTAATTTTTCCCAAGCCAAAATGTAGGCGGTGATCCACTGAAGACATGTAGCCCTTGACAGGATTGTTTTCAGCATAGAACAATTGACCACTGGCAAAGACAGATACTTGAGCGCCAAATTGCCCCTGAAGATCCAGCTGGAGGAAATGGTTGGCATTGATTTCCCTGCTGTTGTTTTTGAAAATGGAGGCTTCTCCGTTGAGATTGTTGACGACCAAGTCCAGGTCTCCATCATTGTCCAAATCCGCATAGGCCGCACCTGTGGAAAAGGTGAGTTGCTCCATTCCGGAGTGGGCAGCAATATTGTTGAATTTGAAATCCCCCAGGTTTTTGAACAAAAAATTCTGTTGGGGAATGGAAGGGAATTCATCGATCATTTTCGTAAGCAAAACGCTGTCCTTTTTGAATTGGTCGATCAGGCTTTGGTTATTCATGTAATAATCCACAAAATCGAAATCTGTCAAGTCTTTGACGATACCATTGGCTACAAAAATATCCTTCAATCCATCGTTGTCCACATCAAAAATCAAGGCTCCCCAGCTCCAATCCGTCGCATGTACACCGGATTGACGGGCCACATCGATAAAATGAACCTGATCGGAATTTGGTTTTAGGCCTAGGTTGCGTTGGAGGGTATTCCTGGTAAATTGATGGAAGTATCCCGATTTCACGTTGTTTTGGTATTTGTCCCAGTCCTCAAATGGTGTTTTGGTCTTGAATCTTTCCATGGTAGCCGGGAGCATCTCGGTCACGAAAATATCTGGCCAACCATTGTTGTCCAAGTCCGCAATGTCTGCACCCATGGAACCCATGCTGATTTCGGTGAGCATTTCCTCCAACGCTTCTGTAAAAGTGCCGTCACCATTGTTGAGGTAGACATAGTCTTTTTCAAAAAAATCATTTGAAACATAGAGGTCCGGCCAACCATCCTTGTTCAGGTCGGCTACTGTGACGCCCAATCCATATCCAATGGTGCTGCCATAAATGCCTGCCTCGGCACTTACGTCCGTGAATTTTCCTTGGTCATTTCGATAAAGTTTGTTTCCTCCAAATGGATCGCGAAGGTCCCTTTGTCCTGTTCTCAAATCATTGATTCCAACCGAGCGGGCCGAATTGTTGAGTAGGTACATGTCCAGGTCACCATCTTTGTCATAGTCAAAGAATACAGCATGCTGAGAAAGCCCTTCGTCGGCAAGTCCGTATTCCTTTGCTTTTTCGGTAAAAGTCAAGTCTCCGTTATTGATAAAAAGTGAATTGTGTCGTTGTTCACCTCCTAAGGGCCCGGATTTACAAATATAAATGTCCAATAACCCGTCACCATTGATATCGGCCATGCTTACACCCGTGGACCAAATCCCGGATATAGCCAAACCGGCCTTTTCGGTAATGTCTTCAAATTGAAAATCACCCTTGTTCAGATAGAGTTTGTTTTCGGCTTGGTTACCTGCAAAAAAAATATCCACCAATCCATCGTTGTTGATGTCTCCAATGGCCACTCCGGCACCATTGTAAAAGTTACGGAAAAGGTAGGGGTTGAAATTCTCGGTGTATTTCAGGTCATTTTTAAATTCAATGCCTGTCCAATCTTTGTCCATCAATTCAAAAAGCACCGTTTCCTTTTCCGCTTTTTTTGAGCAGGAAATCAGCAAGATTGTAGCGGAAAAAAGAAGTGTGACGATGCGTGTCGGGGCTGACATGAATAGAGAATTAATTTGGGGTTGACGTCAATTTCTATTTCTAAGATATCCATTAAATAAGAAAGAAGTGCACCTTCGTGCACTTCTTTCATGAATCTCAATCAGTAATCCAGTATTAATATCCTGGGTTTTGTGTCAATTTCGTATTGGACTGTATCTTGTTCAAAGGTACCGGGAATACGTTTCTATTGGCAGTGGAAGTTGGTTTTTCCCACCAAGGGGCTCCAAATCTTCCGAATCTGATAAGGTCCGATCTTCTCCATCCCTCAGCATACATTTCACGTCCTCTTTCTGCAAGTAATTGATCCAAAGTGATAGAAGTGAAAAGGTCTGCTCCCGCTCTGTCTCTTATTTGATTCACAAAAGGAAGTGCACCAGAAGGATCACTCCGTCTCAATCTTACTTCGGCTTTCATTAAAATCACATCACCATATCTAAATACAGGGAAATCATTGTTCAAATCTGGTTGAGCACCGGTAGCGATTTCAAATTTATTGGTTCTTACACCTGCTTGTCTGAATGCATTTGGTTCCAATTGATTGATGCGTGGAGTGAAATTAACTTGTACTCCATCTGGATCACCATCAAAACCTGCGGCATCTTCCAAAATAGTTACACCATCACTTGCATACTGTAAACCCGCTCTGAAATTATTTTTCCTGAGATCGGCTTCATCATAGCTGTTGTAGAATTCTTCCAATGCAACATAGCCATTCCAAGGCTGATCGACGAGATCAAAAGTCTTTTGGGACTCGTAATGCAATGACATTTGATGGATATTAAAACCACCTGCGTTGTTGGCATCATAGGGAAGGGTAAACATGTTTTCAACAGATCCAGCGTTAACTGAAGCGAAATTTGAAAAGTAGTTTGACGCTATACTGTAAGGCCCCGTCATGATGACATCAATCATGGTTTCAGCTTCTGCCCATTTGGGTTGACCAATGTAGACTTCAGCATTCAGGTACAATTTTGCAAGGATCATGTGAGCTGTCCAGAAATTGAAATTGGTTTTGGTGTTTTCCTTTGTCAAAAGTGGTCCATTTTCCAATACCTCAGATTGAATAAAATCAAACAACTCTTGTCTTGAAGAACTTGGAGGGTTTGCATCCGTGGTCGTTTCTATGATCAACGGAACTCCACCACCGAAGTTATCCAATAAAATCAAGTAAGAGAAGGCTCTTAAAACTCTCATTTCTCTGCCCAGGTCTTCCAAATCCGGATATTGCTGGAGCAATGCGTTGGCTTCTGCAATCACCCTAAAAGGGGTGTCCCAAACACCGTTGATCTCTCCATCACCTACCTGCCAAGTATGTCTGTGGGCTCTCACCCAAGTACCACCATCAGCCCAGTCACCACCCTTTACAGGAATGGCTGCTTCATCAGAAGTGATTTCTTGATAACTATAGAACCCACCATGTCCTCCCCAGCTACCATTTCCCATAAGCCTGGTATAAGCAGATTGCTTTAAAACCTCAGCAAGTTCTGGTGGGGCTTCATTGGTCAATCTTTCTTGTGTGACCCCAGTCAATACTTCCTGCTCCAACTCGCATGACATCATGGTCATTGTCGCGAGTGCGCCTACACATATTGTTTTAATTGATCGTAACATATTTATTTTGAGTTTATGTTATTTAAAGGTTATGGTTAATCCAAGAGTCCAGATTCTTGGGATGAAATAAGTATCTCTTCTTTCGATACCTGGCGCCAATTGGTCTAAACCATTGTCCGTTGGATCTCCCCATCTTACTTCAGGATCTACTCCTGTGAAGTTGGAAAGTGTAAATAGATTCTGAACACCTGCGTACAATCTCAAATTTGAAATCGCATCTGAGGTAGTAGGAATATTGTAACCCAATTGAAGATTGTCCATCCTGATAAAATCACCTCTTTCAATATAGAAATCAGAGATTTGGCTAGGCGCGTTGGATATTCTTGGGCTAGTAGGTGTGTTTTTTGTGATAACAGAATTCCAAGTGGCATTTCCATCACCTTCGTAGAACAATCTGTAAGAGTTCAGCATTTGGTGTCCCCATGAGCCTCTCAACAAGAAATTCAAATCCCAGTTTTTGAAATTGAATTGGTTGGTCAAACCAAAATCACCAGTTGGCAAGGCATTGCCAAGAACTTCGAAATCGTCTGGGTTTTCTGTAGACAATACAGTAGTTCCGTTTTCGGAAATGTTAAGTAGTCTTGGTCCATAAATGTCGCCGACTCTTTCACCCTCAAGGTTTCTGATCACTTGAGCATTGTTTACACCAGGAGAACCAGGTACACCTCTTCTGATTTCAGGCAATGTCAATCCACCTGCACCAATATTCTCAATTCTTGCTCTTTTGTAAATCGTGAATATAGCAGTAGGAGTCCAAGTCACACCACCACCGATGTTGATGTTGTTTGCAGTCATTAAAAACTCAAAACCTGAACTGTTTAATCCTGCGATATTTGCCCAAATGGAACCTGCCGTGTAAGGGAAGAATTGTCCAGGCTGATCTGCTCTTGGATTGAATGGGTTTGGCTGGCCAATATTTACCCCTACATCAAACAACAAATCTTTGATGTTTCTTCGGTAATAGTCCATACTACCCGTGATCTTTCCATCAAATAACGCATAGTCTACACCGACTGTAAATTCCCTTGTGGTTTCCCATTTCAAGAATTGGTTTGCGTTGTTCAACTGTACTGGGGCTACCCATGCAGAGTTAAGGTTAAGTGGATCCAATTGGATTCTGTTGCCGTTTCCATAAACGCCAATTGCCAAAGTTGGAGATGGAGGCAATTGACCTACTATTCCAAATGATCCTCTAAGCTTAAATTGGCTAAAAGGACCCATGTCAAAAATCTGGGTAAGGTCAGCACCTGTAGAGAAAGCAGGGAAATAACCTGTTTGATTTTGAGCACCAAAGCCTGAATAAGTTTCTGCTCTAAGTGTTGCAGAAAAGAAATACATGTTTCTAAAGTTGAAATTGGCTCTACCAAACACGGAGTTCAAAGTAGATTTGCTTGCATTGCTATAAAGATTGGTGTTTTCACCAAATCGAATACCAGCAGCTCCCAAGTTATTCCAGCTTTGGTCGTACAAGAATTGTCTTGCCTGTGCGCCGAAAGCTCTGTCCTCAAACAATTGCGTTTCGACACCACCCAATACTGTCATGCTTAATCCACTTCCAATTTCCGTTTCGTATCTCAAGTTTGCTGAGGCGATGGTATTGGTCCTGTCATAGGTGTTTTGCTGTGCAACGCCATTGTTGGCAGCGCCACCACCTGGAGCTCTATCGCTTCTTGAGTTGTATTGTCCGTTTAAGGTATTCAATACATCTTGGGAAAACTGAGCAGAAATGACCAAATTATCGATGATGTCATACTCCACTCTGTAGGAATAAAGTCCATTTCTGACCTTGGTCTGATTTGTTCTTGTGTTGATCAATCCAACAGGATTGTTGTTGTCAAATCCAGAAGGTTGGAAAAACTGTCTGTTTTCACCCGTTCCTTCATAAATCGGCATGGTTGGATTGAGGATAGTTGCGTAAAGCAAAGCCTCTCCAGGGATATCAGTCGCCTCGGTATTGGTGAAAGACAAATTGAAGTTCATTCTCAACCTGTTATTCAACGCACCGTGCGATAAGTTTAATCTCGTATTCAATGTCTCCCTACCTGAATTTTTCACTACACCTTGATTGTTTCTGTAGTTAACTGATGCAAAGTAGTTTGTGTTTTGATGACCTCCAGAAATGGATGCGTTGGTAGTACCGTTCATCGCAGTTCTAAGGATCTCATCTCTCCAATTTGTGTTTTGGCCAAAATCAGCCGTAGGAGCTCTATTTGCTCTGAATTCATCAGGACTCAAAACAGGAATAAGACCAGTGGCTTGCTCAGCAGAACCAAAAGTATTGATCGTTACATTTGCAAAACCTTTTCTGGAGCTGCCCTTCTTGGTCGTGATCAAAATCACACCAGAAGCACCTCTTGTACCATAGATCGCAGCAGCTGATGCATCTTTCAACACATCAATTGATTCGATGTCATTGGGATCAACAGCATCGATTGAAGCACCGATCACACCATCCAATACGACTAGAGGAGATGAGTTGGCTCCGAAGGAAGAGATACCTCTCAATCGAACGGTTGGTTGTGCATTTGGCGAACCACCCGGAGTGGAGATATTCAAACCCGCAACTTTACCTTGTAATAAGCTTTGTGGATTGGTGAAGTTACCTCTGTTGAATTGTTCTACGCCTACGCTGGCAACAGAACTGGTAATCTCTTTTTTATCTTGGGTACCATAACCAATGACCACAGCTTCCTGTAGGCTTCGGATGTCTTCAGCCAATTCTATATTGATCACACTTTGATTGCCAACCACAACTTCCTGGGAGGTAAACCCTATAAAGGAAAATACCAAAACATCTTCTCCTTGTTGAAGACTGATTCTGAATTTGCCATCCAAGTCGGTGGTGGTGCCTTTCGTCGTTCCTTTGACGAGAATGGTCACACCTGGTAAAGGATCTTTCAAGGTAGCATCCAGGATGGTTCCTGTTACCTCCCTGCTTTGTGCATTTGCCGATAGAATCGTTGCTACAACGAGCAATGTCATCAGCATAAATGCTTTCATTTTTAGTAAATAATTTCTCATAGGGTTTGTTGTTTTGTAAAAAACGATTTGGTTTTAAGATTTAAAGCCTAATCAAAAATGATTGTTTAATTTTAATTTTACAATTTTTAACATTTGACACACTTGCCATTTGACTAAAGTCCTGTTAATGGATTAAAGGTATTTTTCGTTAATGCTTAACAAACGTGAGGGTATGTTATATAAACAGCAACCGAAAACGTTTGAAATTTGCGAAATGTTAAATTTTTCCGATTTTATTAAAAATGTCAAAATATTCTGGCTTTTTTTTAAAACTGATGATTTAAGCCCAAAATGTTAAATTTCAATCACCTAACTCATTTTTGGTGTTTTTGTGAAATTCTGTCTTTTCGCAAAAAACGATCAGAATTATTGGCGATGAAAATTTTACAAGGCAAAATTTCACGATCAAATCACATTTTTTAGGTGAGGAATAGAGCAATGTAAAATGGGTCACTGTTTTTGTACTCCCAATGTGTTTGACTAAAAATGAGTTTTGTTCCCAGAGAACATATTCGTTAAATATTGTCAAACCTCATTTTAGACTTGGGCGTTTCAAATAAACGACACTATTTTTACGAAGTCCTTCTCATCAACTTTATGCAGAAATATCAGAAAACCTTATTTGTCGTCTTGATTTTTGGATTCCTTCAATTTCTTTTTTTTGAGGGGAATGCCCAGGGAATCAGAGGGAAAGTCACTTCTGACTCAGGCGAATCCATGGCTTTTGCCTCAGTTTACATTCGGAATCTTGCCGATGGTGTTCCCACAAACCAAAATGGGGAATATGAATTTGGTCTCAAGGCAGGATTTTATGATGTTTTGGTTCAGCATATGGGATATACATCGGTACTCAAGACAGTGGAGGTAGGGACAAATTGGGTCGAGCTGGATTTTGTGTTGGCACAACAGGTTTATGCGCTTCAGGAGGTGATTGTGAAAAGCGGGCAGGAAGATCCAGCCTTGACCATCATGAGAAAGGCAATTTCGAAAGCCAAATTCCATAGGTTACAAGTACAGGAGTACAGCATGATGGTTTACCTGAAAGGAACGGGACAGTTGACGAATGCTCCCTTCTTTGTGAAAAAGGAATTGAAAAAGGAAGGGGTCAAACTTAATGAAGCCTACACCACCGAATCGGTATCCAAAATAAAGTTTTCCCAACCCAACAAGGTTGAGGAGGAGGTAATCAGTATTCGGACCAATGGGGACAACAACCAAACCTCTCCCGCACCTTTTTTGGCGACAAGCTTTTACAATGATAAAATCAACGATGCCATCTCTCCTTTATCCCCATCGGCATTTGCCTATTATAAATTCAAATATGAAGGATCTTTCTTTGAGGATGGCGTGATGGTGAGCAAGATCAGAGTCAGTCCACGATCAAAAGGAGAGCGGGTTTTTGACGGTCATATTTACATTATCGAGGACATATGGGCGATCCATAGCCTTGATTTCACCACTTCTTTATTGGGTTTTGATATTGGGGTAAAGCAACTTTATGCACCGGTGGCGGAAAATGTTTGGATGCCGACAACGCACACCTATACCTTCGGAGGTAAGTTTTTTGGGTTTGCGGGGGAGTATAAATACTTGGCTTCCACTAGGGATTATAAAATCACCCTAAATCCTGATTTATTGGTTGAAACCAAAATCATCGATGAAAAAGTGGATGAGGTGCCCAAGGATGCAAATGCTTTTAACAAAAGCATTTCAGCGCTTGAACAAATGGGCCAAGCCGATAAAATGACCAGAAAGGATTTTAGGAAACTGGTCAACGAATATGAAAAAGAGGCCTTAAAGGAAAGGGAAGAAATAGAGGTGGTCTCAGAGAGAAGCTATAAAATTGATTCCCTGGCGAAAAAAAGAGACCTGAGCTATTGGGACAGTATCCGTCCGATCAAACTGACCGAAGCGGAAATTAAGGGCTATCAGCGCGATGATAGTCTAGCGGTAGTGGAAGCAGCCAAAGTGAGTGATCAAGACAGCACCGTGCAAAAAGCCAAACGCAATTTAAAATTCTTGGAAATATTGACCGGAGGGACCTATTATTTCGGGAAAGGGAAATCCGCAGGATTCCATCCCAATATCGCGAAAATGTCCTTCAATACCGTGGAGGGGTATAAAATTGGGCTTTCTGGCTATTATCGAATAGAAAAAAGCACCAAGATGGCGGACAGTGTCACTAACCATGTGCGCTCTTGGAATTTCAGGCCAGAAGTCCGCTATGGTTTTGCAAGCAAACAAACCTATGGTACATTGGACGTCAGGAGATCGATCACCAAAGGCCAATCGAGTCAGACGATTGGGCTTACGGGAGGATCCTACATTTATCAATTCAATGGAGACAATCCCATCAGCGAGCAGGTCAATGCGATCTATTCTGTTTGGTTCAGGCAAAATTACATGAAACTTTATGAGCAGGATTTCCTCAAACTTTATTATGCCCAAAGGATAAGTGATGCCTTCACCTACAGGTCGAATTTTACCTTGGCCAATAGGAGAGAACTGGAAAACAACTCGAATTTCAGCTTTTATAAAAAACCAGAAAGAGACTACACCGCTAACGTGCCGGAAAACGTGGAGGCTGGTCCGACTGCATTTCAGGATCATAAAGCAATGGTTTGGCAAACCTCGGTGGAATGGAGGCCTGGGTTGAAATATAGCATTCGAAATGGAAGGAAAAGTCCAATCTTCAGCTCTGCTCCCCTAATCAATCTTTCTTACAAAAAGGGGATCAATGGCATTTTTGATGCCGGCGCTTCGGCTGCGAAATTCGATCTGGTAGAAGCCGGGATTGAGTACGTTTTCAATTTTGGAGTGAGCGGCAAATTGGATTTCAATATCAATGCTGGAACTTTTATCAACAATGATCAGGTGTATTTTGCGGATTACAAGCATTTTGGCGGAAACAGAACCATTTTCGCGAATATGGGCGTGGCATCCAATTACCGGTTTCTGGATTATTACCAATACAGCACCCAATCCCAATACATCAGTAGCATTGTCCATTACCAGTTTAGGAAGTTCTTATTGACCCAATTGCCCATGTTGCGCTTTTCGGGAGTCCGGGAAAACCTCTTCCTCAATTACCTCAAAACCCAAAATTCTCCCCATTATGTGGAGCTGGGATATTCCTTGGATAACCTTTTCAGGATTTTCAGGGTGGAGATCGGTGCCGGGTTTGAAAACGGGAATTATTCCAGGGGAGGGGTTAGGTTTGGAGTCGCGAGTTTTATCAACATAGGGTTTGATAACTAAGTATTTTCGGATTCCGTAAATTTCCAAAACGCACATAAGAAATGCGTGCGTTTTGGAAATTTGGAGATTGGACCAAATCCCTCTATATTGGTCCCAGTAAGGTTTAACAATTGGAAAGATTTTACAGCCCATGGCTGTTTAATCTTTATTTCAAGCTTTTTTGAATTGGTAAGCTCACATTTCCAAGCCCAAGTTTTTTTGTCAACTTTTTCCTTGGCCCACTGCAAGTTTTTATTTGGAATTCTCTAGAAAATTGGACATTTGATTTTCCCCGGGAATTTCCCCCAGTCGAAGCCTTATGCTTATTTCGGGTCTAGCATTTATATCGTCCTGATAATTAAGCCAAAACCGCTCCTTTGCGTTTGGATTTTTTCCTCAATTTATTGATCCAGATAATTGTTCCGGAAACAGGCAAGGATGTGGCGATTAGACAGGAAATGAAGTAGAGAATTTTGGAAAAAGTGCCAAAAACGTTTCCAACATGTAATGCTTTGATGGATCCCATTACTCTTTCGTTAAGCGGTTTGTCCCGAAAGATGTCCACTTCCAGGATTTCGGCAGAAGCTTTGTCCAAAATGATTTTGTCTCCGGCAGCAGACGCAAAAAAACCTGTTCTGGTTTTGGAAAGATTTATTGATTTATCCGATGCCTCTGGGATTGAAATCCTGAAATTGCCCGGGTAGGAAAGTCTTTCATTGGCTTTTTCCAAGTACTGTTCCCATGGAAGCAGGGCAATATCGATGGGGCTTGTCTCTTTTTCAACCTTTTCTCCTTTTTTTGCCTCAGCCATTGGCGGCCTTCCTCCTCTGCCTTTTGGTTGCTCCACTTGAAATATGGAGTATAAGCCACTTTTGTACCAATCAAAAGACCAGTATAGCCCTGTGAGTGACATGACCAACATCAGGAATGCGGCATAAAAACCCAAAGTATTGTGAAGATCATGGTTGATTCTTTTCCAATTGGAATCGAATTTGATTTTTAATCCCTGTTTCCAATATCGGACTTTCTGGGGGATCCAGATGCACATGCCAGTCAGGATCAGAAGCGTGAAAATCACGGTTGCCCATCCCACAATGGGCCTTCCGATGGATGTATCCAACAGCAACCAGCGATGGAGCCGAAACATCTTCATGAAAAAAACCGATCCCACAGCTTCGCCTGAAGCCGTGACTTGTCCCGAGTAAGGGTCAAGGGAAAATCCGGTCCCTCTTCCCTTTTCGTCCTTTTTCAGAAGGGTGAATTGGTAGGTTTCATCGGGTTTTGCTGGGATGTTGATGGTGGTGACTTTTCCATCATTATCTTTTTCCAGTTGCAGGATCAATTGTGCAATTGGCAGTTTCGAATCACCGATGGGCCCATTGACCTTATATCGGCTCGGTTCCAAAAATCGCTGGATTTCATCACTAAAAGTGTAAATGGTCCCGCTTAAACAGACCACAAAAATAATCAGGCCACTGGCTATACCCAGCCATAAATGGATTTCATTGATCACTCTTCGAATTTTTGGCCAGATTCCCGTTTTTCTATTTTTCATTATCACAGCTTAATGTTTTGATTTATGTCTTGAGTTTATTTTGCCCACCAAATGCGGGATTCGGTGATGTTATCATTGCCTTGTTTGAGGACCTCATCCAGATTAGTCATCCGTTCGGTTTCTGGATACATCAGGCGGAGTGGATGGGCTGTTGGATTTGGGGATTGTAAAGAATTGGGAAAGTTGGGAAGTCCCAGTCTTCGATAATCATTCCATGCCTCGATGCTGCTGATGCTGTTCAGGGAAAGCCATTTTTGGGTAATTATCTTGGCCAACGAACCATCATAGGCGACACTTTCTTGTGAATTGTAAGCGGTGAACAAGAATTTTTCGACATTCATATAGGAAAAAGACTCCTGAATGGCTGCTTCATAAAGTGATTTTGGGGCGTCAGAAATCCATCCCCTTTGGGCAGCCTCTGCTTGAAGAAAAAGGCTTTCAAAGGAACTGAGTAAAACAGAAGCTTGGGTTGAGCTTTTTAGGAGTGCTCCAGCCTGGCCGTTATTTTCAGCCGGCCCTTTCATTGGTGAGGTTACATTTCTTCCATATAGGGAATGGTTCACTTCGGGATCACCAAAAAGGACTCCTCGGAATTCGCCTTTTACAGGTACGTACAATTGATTCAATCTGGGGTCATTGCGCAGTTGGTATTGCTCCAGGAGGAATTGGGTTGGACGAATATCCTGGTAATTTCCTGTGACCGCATTTTGGACATTTCGATAATAATTCTCCCAAAAAGGATTGAGTTTTCCGGCAGAATTCAAGTAGCCAGGTTGTACCATGGCACTTTGGCCCAGCATCAAAAAGCCGCTTCCTTCAATATTGATCTTTTTGATTTCTTCCTGGATATAGGCCAAAGGACTGACTTCACTTTGCCGTACCAGCGCCCTTAGTTTGACAGTGTTTCCAAATTTGGCCCACAACGTTACATTTCCGGCAAAGAGTACATCATCTTGCCCGGCAAGAGTTCCTGCGGGGGCATTTTTCATGTCTTCGATTCCTTCCGAGATCAGATCAACTGCTTTTTTATACACCATTTCACCGGATTCATATGCAGGTGTGGCATGTGTTGTCCCCTGCAAGGCCTCATCAAAAGGGATGTTGTCATAAAAATCCACCAAGCGTAAAAAATGAAAGCCTTGCATGATTTTGGCAGCACCTTCGTAAAACAAAGCGCCTTCTTGGGCTGCTTGATTTCTGATCAATCGGTAATAAAGCAAGGTGGTATAAGTTGTTTCCCAGACAGGAAATCCATCCCGGACATCACGCAGGCCTGGACCATTGTAGGTCTTTTGATTGAAGAACAGGTTGATTCCCTCACTCGTAGTGCCCCAGTATCCGCCCCAAAGTGCGCCGAGTTGATTGAGTTGTCCTGTTTCTTGGTTTACCGATGCCACCAAAGCTGCGGGGAAAGTTGCACTTAATTTTAGATTTTCCGAAACAGGTGCATTGGGGTTGTCATTTACATCCAGAAATCCATTGCATCCAAAGCTGAGTAAGGCGATCAGGATTATTGGGGAAAAGAATAATTTATTGAAGCTTTTCATAAGAGTAGTAGTGAAATTTGAGGAAGAAACCAGTTGCATGGAGGCCACTTAAAAGCCGACATTGATATTGAATCCATAAGTTCGATAAGGCGGAACCTGTCTGAAACTTACATATCCATCGGTGGAATTGTAAAGGTATTCGGGGTCTCCATGATCATTGTCCTTATGCCTGATGATAAATAGGTTGGTCCCGATCAAGGAAAGGCTTGCTGTTTTGATGATTTTTTGGCCAGAGAGCAGGGAAGGGGGAAGATTGAAAGTAAGGTTGAGCTCCCTGAGTTTGAAGAAATCGGATTGGACTGCGGTATTGGATTGGACTTTTCCTTCAAAATCCCAAAAGGCTTTGTCACCAGGTGAAAAAACATCTCTGTTTTCCACGAAACGTCCATCTTCCAATTCTATGGAGGAATTTGGATAAATGAAGGGTTGGCGGTCATAAGCTACCGTATTTGGATGTGTACCGGCAGTGTATTGTCTTGGGATGATTTCTGAATAAAGCCATCCACCCCAGCGACTGTCAAATTGGGCACCTATGCTGACGGATTTGTATTGGTAGAAGGAGCTAAAACCCAATTGGAACGGGGGAACCATACTTCCCAAATGGGTTTCTGCATCAGCAAGAACAGGATAGCCGGTTGATGGGTTGATCACAATTCTTCCCTCGGGATCTCTTTTGTAATCGCTGACCATTAGGCTCGGATAAGCTTGCCCAACATTTGCGTAGGATTGTCTGAAGATATTATAGGATGTGCCTTCATAAAGTTCCTTGACTTGGTTTTTGATATGGGAATAATTCAAGCCCAGGTTTAATTTCTGGTCCTTTGTGTGGAGGACATCTGCATTGATGCTCAATTCAATGATGTTATTGGTCAATCTTCCAGCGTTCACAATCGCCGTGCTGTACCCCGTCGCGCGGGAAGTGGTGGCATTGAAAATCTGTCCTTCAGAATCTGAATAGACATAACTCCCTTCAAAATGCAGCCTGTTGTCAAATAGACTCAATTGGGTCCCAATCTCAAATGAAGTCACGAATTCGGGTTGAATGGAAGGATTGGGATAAGCGCTGCCGGGGGAGAAGCCCACCGTATTTCCGAAAGGAAATCCGTTTGATTGACTATAGGCATTGTTTAAACTGTAGGGTTGGAGGGTGACATTTCCTGTTTTGTTCCAGGAGGCGAAAATCTTACCGAAAGTCAGCACGCGGCTGTCTTTAAGGGCGGGAATGGCATCGTTGAAAACAAAGGAAGTGCTGACTCCTGGATAAAAATAGGATCTATTGGAAGGGGCCAAAACAGAAACCCAGTCTTTTCGGCCCGTCAAGGTCAGGAAAAGGTAATCATTGTACCCAGTGGTGAATTCTCCATAAACCGCAAGGGATCTGTATTCAGTGAGGGAAGATCCAGAACCTGAGGACAATTCACCAATTCGACTTGCGGGATTGAAAAGGTCAGGAAGCAACAAGTTTGAAGCACCGACGGTTACTGTTTTTCGATTGTCTGATCTGAAATTTTGCCCCAAAATCAAGGAGGTTGAAAAACGGCCAATTTGTTTGTTGAAGTTCAGGATAAAATCCCCGTTGAGTCTCTGGAAATTATCATTGATATCCGTAACGCTTCCGACCACATTGCGTCGGCCTGCCGCCTCAAATTTCCCGCTTCTGTTTTGGCTTTCATCAAAGCTGCTGTACATCCCCAGTCGATACAGGGCGCTAAACCATGGCGTAATTTCGTATTCCAGCTCTATTTTGCCATTAAGGGTTTGTTGTTTGTTGGATTGCCTGTTGTTGTCCAATAGGAAAAAGGGGTTTTTGACCTGGTCTGTAAAGTACAGGTTGGGATTGGCGATGCTGTTTGGGTCTAGCCAATCTTTTAAACTTGAATAATCAATATTTGCGGGGGAAGTATAGGCGGCCAACCATGGGCCATCAGGTGCCATATCTTTTTTGAATCGGATATAGTTGATATTGTAGGAGGTTTTCAACTTCCCGAATTTTTTCGATCCATTGAATCGGGCGCCTGTTCTCTGACTTTCGTCTCCGGGGAGAATCCCTTTGATGGAGACATCCTGTATGGAGACGAAATAAGTCGAGCTTTCATCTCCTCCTGAAAAGGAAAGGTCATTTTGGATATTGACACCAGTTTGGAAGATTCCCAATCGATTGTCCTCGCTTGGAGCAGCGTACAAAAGCTGTGGTTGGGTTCCATCTGGAAGTAGTCTTCCAAAATCCCTCAAACTTCCATCGAACCGAGGTCCCCAAGATTCACTTTGAATAGGATCATAGATGCCATTCTGACCCTGACCAAATTCTTTTTGTGCCTTCGGCAAAAGAAAAGCTTTTGAAAAAGTCGTGGTGTTGCTAAACTGGATACGTTCGGTTCCTCTGGATCCAGTCTTCGTGGTGATCATCAGTGCGCCATTCACTCCCTCGGAACCATAAAGTGCAGCGGCATTGGCGCCTTTGAGTACCGTTATGCTTTCAATATCATTGGGATTGAGACGGCTAATATCAGGTACCGGAACACCATCTACTACATAAATGGGCGCATTTTCGGACCGATTCAATGAGCGGGTACCTCTGATCACAATTTGGATTTGGGGATCCACCTTGCTGTCGTACATGTTGATCCTAAGCCCCGCTACTTTACTGGCCAATCCAGTTAAGGGATTGATGGTTTTGCCTTGATTCAAGTATTCATTCGAAACCACTTGGGTTCCGCCACCTATTTCTTTTGCGGCCCTTTGGATGCCCAGCGCCCCTGTTACGACTATCTCGGAAAGGATTCTGGTGTCTTCTTTCATGTAAATTTCAAACAAAGCTTCATCCCCTGGCGCAATAATATCTTGGGTAACAAATCCTAGGAACTTGATTTCCAAGGTCTGGCCTGGCTCAGCATACATTCTAAAAAGCCCATTCTTGTCAGAAACCGATGTGATGGGAGTGCCTTTTACTTGAACAGTCGCTCCAGGCAAGGGCAGTCCGGTAGTGTTTTCTTTGATCAACCCATTAATGTGGGTTTTTTGTGCGTAAAGTTTGACTGACAAGCCCAGCAGTAACAGGGCCAATAGGTGTTTTATTTTCATTTGTTAGTTTGTTTTATCAAGACAATTGGATCAGAAACTCGAAAGCTTAATATTATTTAGACTTAATCTAAAAAAGATTAACTTTGTGCAAATATAGAAGCCATTCTATTTTGGGAATGACTATAAAAGGAATAAAAAATGACGGATAAAGGAATATTGTCTTCCGAGGTATTTAAGTCTTTGATTGAGGAAGAGCTTCAAAACCAGCCCGTTAATCGAGAGATAGTTGCTTTCGATGCACATGCCCATAAAAATTCCTTTTCGGAAAAAATTCTTGATTTTAGTCTAGGTGCGGGCTACGAATATTTTTCTGAGGACATTTATTTTCGTCATGTAAAGTTGGAGAAAGGTGTCCCAAGCAGCGTTACCATCAATTTACCGATGGATTACATCCAAGTTATTTTCTGCTTAATGGGAGGTTTTTGTTACCGCTGTGGAGAGGTAGAAAAAACGGCACTGGATATTCGGGAAGGGCTTTATAATGTCATCCATTTTGCACAAAAAGAATTATCGGTTCAATCCTTTTCTGCCGAAGGTTTTGAGGGGCTTGTCCTCTATTTAAAAAAAGGCTATTTGGAAACCTTCCAACCTTTTGACTCTCCCCTTTGGACATTGTTTTTGGAATCGGTCCATAAAAACGAATCGGCAGTGCTGTCCAATAAACATTTGCATCTGGATAATAAAATCAAATTTTTACTTCGACAGTTGCTCGAGGAGAAACTTTCAGGGTCTTTGAAATTCTTCTTTGTGGAGGCCAAAGTTCGGGAATTCCTAATCTATCATTGGAATCAGTTGGCCCATCACGATCAGGGCCATTCCCATGACACATTGGATTCAGATCAGGTTGAAAAAATGGAAGCTGCAAAAGAAATACTACTCAACAGTCTGAAAGACGGTATTACGTTAAAAGAACTTTCGCATCAGGTTGGGACCAATGAATACCATCTGAAAAGGAATTTCAAGCTCGTTTATGGAAGAACCGTTTTCGGCTTTTTATTGGATTATAAAATGGAAATGGCAAATTATTTACTGCAGGATCCAACACTCAAAATTTCTGATATTGCCGATAAATTAGGATACAACCATGCTACACATTTTAGTGCTGCCTACAAAAAGCATTTTGGGCTTTTGCCGAAGGAAGCAAAAGCCGGCGGAAAATCACCCGGTCATTAGCAAATGAAGCTCATGGAGAATTTTTAGTGCAGCCAATGAAATTTCCAAAAAACATATACTTCTGCGCACAAAAAAGCCCGGCCAATTCAAGCCGGGCGATTACAATTCTTCTATTTTGATTTCATCAGACCTTCATGATCTCAACTTCCTTTTTCACCAACAATTCGTCGAGTTTGGAAGAATATTGTTCGGTTAATTTTTGAACGGAATCCTCCGCTTTTTTCACTTCATCCTCTGAGGCACCCTCTTTTTGAAGTTTTTTCAAAGAATCGTTGGTGTCTTTCCTGACGGTGCGTAAGCTGATTTTGCCGGATTCACATTCTTGCTTTGCTTGTTTTGCGAGGTTTTTTCTTCTTTCTTCAGTCAGGGGAGGGATTGTCAAGATGATGAGTTCTCCATTGTTTTGAGGAGCAAGACCCAAATCGGAATTCACGATTGATCTTTCAATCTCACTGATCAGGGTTCTTTCCCAAGGCTTAATGGAAAGTGTACGCGCATCAGGTGTAGTGACAGATGCCACTTGCTGTAAGGGGGTCGGTGTTCCATAATAGGAAACCATAATTCCGTCCAAGAGATTTGGCATTGCCTTGCCTGCTCGGATTTTAAGTAGTTCGGCAGCGGTATGATCCACGGCCTTTTGCATGAGTTCTTTCGTTTCCTCCAGTTGCAATTGAATTTCTTCCATGTTGATTCTGGCTTATTTTGAAGTGATTAATGTCCCTATTTCCTCTCCCATTACCAATTTCTCCAAATTTCCGGATTTATTCATGTCAAAAACGATAATTGGAAGGTTGTTTTCTTGGCAAAGGGTAAAAGCAGTCATGTCCATGATGCTGAGATTTTTTTCGTAGGCTTCCTGAAAAGATAGTGTGGTATATCTTGTCGCATTTTTGTCCTTCTCAGGATCTGCAGTGTATACACCATCCACACGCGTCCCCTTCAAGACCACTTCTGCTTCGATTTCGATTGCCCTCAAGCTTGCCGTGGAATCTGTGGTGAAATACGGATTGCCAATACCTGCGCCAAAAATAACGATTCTACCCTTTTCCAAGTGCCTGATGGCCCTTCTTCGAATAAAAGGCTCGCAAACATTTTCGACTTTAAAACCGGACATGAGTCTGGTGTACATCTTATTTTGTTCCAAGGCACTTTGAAGCGCCATTGCATTGATCAATGTCGCCAACATACCCATATAATCTCCTTGGACGCGGTCAATTCCGCCTGTCTCGGCTTGTACCCCTCGGTAGATATTGCCTCCTCCGATTACGATGGCGATTTCAGTTCCCAGGTCTTTCACCTTCTTGATTTCCTGGGCATATTGATTGAGCTTTTTTGGGTCAATACCATAATTCTGGTCCCCCATCAAAGCTTCGCCACTTAACTTTAGCAATATCCTTTTGTACTTCATGATTTATGTAAAATTTGAAAAACGATGCAGTTTGAATGAGTTTGATCCAACTTTAAAATCCGACAAATATAATTTGTTCAGCTTAGAATTCTAAAGCTAAAAGGTTAAAATTGAATTAACACCTGATTTTTTTCCACACTGTCCCCTTTTTTGATTTTCAAAACCTTAATGGTGCCATCTCTTGGAGATTTCAGGATGTTTTCCATTTTCATCGCTTCAAGGATCAAAATAGGATCATTTTTTTTGACTTCGTCTCCGACTTTGACCTTAATATCAAAAATCAAACCAGGCATTGGGGCTTTGAGGTCTTTGATTTGCAGGTTTTGGGAGCCATTCATTCCAAGTTTCTCCAATAACTGATCAAATTTGTCCTTTAATATGACTTCAGTGACCTTGTTGTTGAGTTTGATTCGGACGGTTTTGGTTTCCGCATTCAGGCTGATCAGCTCCAAATTGAATGATTTGCCCTCATGAAGGACATGAAAATGGTTTTCGCTGATTTGCGCAAAATCCCATTTTAGGATCTCTGAATTGACGATATACCCTTCTGGGGATTTTTCTACCGTTAATGCTGCTTTGTCGATGGTAACTGAATACATTTCCTTTATTTTGCGCTAAATATACAATTAATCTTTAAAATGCCTTTTATGAGAATTGAATATCCAAAGTTGGGGATTTTACTTTTACTTTCCATGGTACTCTCTTGCCAGGGAAGTAAAAAAATGGTGGATAACGACGCAGTTGATTCTTTGGAAACAATCCAAAGGGAATTCAAGGCTGCTGAAGACTATGAAATTTTCGCACGGAATTTGGAATCACGCATTTCAGATTACAAAGGTTCCAGGACCAGAGATTTTGATCTTTTGCATACCGCTTTGGACCTTTCTTTCGATTATAAAAACGAATGGGTAAAAGGGGAGGCAGTCCTTACCTTGAAACCCCATTTTTTCTCTCAATACGAATTGGTTTTGGATGCCCAGGATTTTGATATCCATGAATTTTCTTTACTTGAAGATAAAGGGGAAACACCTTTGAATTATCGTTATGAGACCCAAAAAATAGTTGCTTTTTTGCCCAAGGTTTATGAAGCTACGGATACTTTGACTGTCAAAATCAAATACACGGCCAAACCGAATGAAAGTCCTGGTGGAGGAAGCGCAGCCATCACGGATACCAAAGGTTTGTATTTTATCAATGCATCGGGGAATGAAAACAAACCCGTACAGATTTGGACGCAAGGGGAGACCGAACACAACTCAAAATGGTTCCCAACCCTGGACACACCCAATGAAAAGGCTACCCAAGAAATCCGATTGACGGTGGACCAAAAATACCGAACGATCAGCAATGGGGTTTTGAAATCAAAAATTCAAAACGGGGACGGAACCCGAACGGATCATTGGGTCATGGATTTGCCACATTCACCTTATCTGGCAGCCGTCGTTATTGGCGAATTTGCTGAAATTGTCGACAAATGGGAGGATACCCAAGTGAATTATTACGTTGAAAAGGAATTTGAAGAAGGAGCAAAAAAAGTATTTCAAAATACGCCAGAAATGATCGCTTTTTTTTCTGAAATACTTGGTGTGAAATACCCGTGGCAAAAATATGATCAGGTGGTGGTCAGGGATTTTGTCTCAGGTGCTATGGAGAACACCACGCTATCAGTCTTCATGGAAGCCTTGAATTTGGACGCAAGAGAAGCGATTGATAGCGAATGGGACGGAATAATCGCTCATGAACTCTTCCATCAATGGTTTGGGAATTATGTAACTACAGAGTCTTGGGCAAATTTGGCCTTAAATGAGGCCTTTGCCAATTATTCAGAGTACCTGTGGTATGAATACAAGGAAGGGAGGGATGATGCAGACTTGCACCATGTCTCCGAGATGGAGGTATACCTGGATGAGTCTACAGAAAAACAAGTGGATTTGATTAGGTTTTACCACGAAGATTCCGAAGAAATGTTTGACAGCCACTCTTATGCAAAAGGCGGCAGGATCCTACATATGCTGAGAAGACACTTGGGGGACGAAGCATTTTTCAAATCGCTGAATCATTATCTGGTTCAACATGCATTTTCCACCGTGGAGGTGCATGATCTAAGATTGGCATTTGAAAAAGTGACCGGTCAGGATTTGAATTGGTTTTTTAACCAATGGTTTCTAAATGCAGGCCATCCCATCTTGGAATATGTGGTTGATTATTCCCAACCAGAAAATTTGCTCCTGACTATCACCCAAACGCAGGACCTCAAAAAAACGCCACTCTACAAAATACCATTTAAAGTAAGCTGGTATCAAGAGGGAGAAAGGCAGGAGAAAGAATTTGTGCTGGACAAAAAGAAACAACAGTTCGCGATTGAAAATCAAACACCTGTCAAAACATTGTTTTTTGATGAAGCAAAGGAATTGCTCTCGGAGAAGAAAAGTGCAAGGGGTAAAGCGCATTTCATCACCCAGTTTGGTATTTCTGAATTGGGAATTGCCAGATATGAAGCGCTGGATAGTTTGGGGAGCAATTATGCAGAAGCTGAGGATTTGGCGAAAACATTTGGAGCGGCGCTTCAAGATCCTTTTTGGTCCATCCGGGAAATGGCATTGATGCAAATTGCCAAGCATCCAGAATGGCAAATGGAAATAATCGGATTGGAGGCGAGATTATTGGAAATGGCGGAAAATGACCCGAAAAACACGGTAAAATCTGCCGCAATTGAGGTATTGGCTGCTTTGGATCCCGATAAGTATTCTCCGTCTTTTCTCAGGTGGATGCAGGCACCATCGTATTATGTGGCAGGAGCGGCCTTGTCGGCCTATTTGGAGAATGAAAACAATCTCAATCGAAGAGAGATTTCAGAAAGATTTGAGCAGGAAAAAAACGTGAGGATGCTCGTGGCACTTGCAGAATACTACATAGAAGACAGCGTCGACCTAAAAGGGGATTGGTTCCATGAAAAGCTTTTGAATCTATCGGGGCAGTCCCTTTATTACTTCTTGGGCTATTTTGGGGATTACTTTTCCAGCATGCCTTCAGAAGGAACGGCTGATGCGATTGAAAAACTTTATGCAATTGGATCGAAGGAGAAAGAAAACTATGTGAGGGTTGCCGCTTTTCAGTCGTTGTTCGGATTTATTGATGAGCCTGGAGTTTTGGCGAAAACAATGGAATTGTTTCAGAACGAAAAGGATGAATTGGCCAAGAGATACATGGAATTTTACCTTACACCCTATCTGGATGAAAAATTAAATCCTTGATTTCTATCTGATTAATTGGTCTCAATGAAAAATACTGATAAATTTTATACCAATTCTTTGAATGTTTGAGAAAAGGGTATAATTTTGCCATCCGTTAAGACAGTTAAAAAGGCTTAGTTGCTTTTTTAAACAGGGATTAACGACAATCAGTTGGGGGAATACCAAAGCGGCCAACTGGGACGGACTGTAAATCCGTTGACTTATGTCTTCACAGGTTCGAATCCTGTTTCCCCCACTATTGCATAATGTGGGAAATTTTGACTAGTTTTGCACAGAGTATTAAAAGCGGGAGTAGCTCAGTTGGTAGAGCGGCAGCCTTCCAAGCTGCAGGTCGCGGGTTCGAGCCTCGTCTCCCGCTCAATGCTTTTTCTAGCATTGAGTAATGTTACCAGCCGGCGTAGCTCAGTGGTAGAGTACTTCCTTGGTAAGGAAGGGGTCAGGGGTTCAAATCCCCTCGTTGGCTCAGAAACATTGAATAATTTAACTAATTCATATCTTTAACTAAAACAGAGGATTTTCACGCATGGCAAAAGCAACCTTTGACCGTTCCAAACCGCACGTAAATATCGGCACGATTGGTCACGTAGATCATGGTAAGACAACTTTGACTGCTGCCATTACAACAGTATTGGCCAAAAAGGGTCTTTCTGAATTAAGAGATTTCTCTTCTATCGACAACGCTCCGGAAGAAAAAGAAAGAGGTATCACTATCAACACATCTCACGTTGAATATTCGACTGAAAACAGACACTACGCTCACGTAGATTGTCCTGGTCACGCGGATTATGTGAAGAACATGGTAACTGGTGCTGCTCAAATGGATGGCGCTATCTTGGTAGTGGCCGCGACTGACGGTCCAATGCCACAAACTAGAGAGCATATCCTTCTTGCCCGTCAGGTAGGTGTACCTTCTCTTGTGGTATTTATGAACAAAGTGGATATGGTAGATGATCCTGAACTTCTCGAACTTGTTGAGATGGAGATCAGAGAGCTTCTTTCATTCTATGATTTTGATGGGGATAATATCCCAGTAATTGCAGGTTCTGCACTTGGTGCTCTTAACGGAGAAGCCAAATGGGAAGATACTGTAATGGAATTGATGAACGCTGTAGATAACTTTATTCCAATCCCAGAAAGGTTGATCGATAAAGATTTCTTGATGCCTGTTGAAGATGTGTTCTCTATCACTGGTCGTGGTACTGTAGCTACCGGAAGAATCGAAAGAGGTGTAATCAACTCTGGAGAGCCTGTAGACATCATTGGTATGGGTGCTGAAGGTTTGAAATCCACTGTAACAGGTGTTGAAATGTTCCGTAAGATCCTTAACAGAGGAGAAGCTGGAGATAACGTTGGTCTATTGTTGAGAGGTATTGAAAAATCCCAGATCAAAAGAGGAATGATTATCTGTAAGCCAGGTTCTGTAAAGCCACATGCGCATTTCAAAGCTGAAGTTTACGTTCTTTCCAAAGAAGAAGGTGGAAGACATACTCCATTTTTCAACAAATACCGTCCACAGTTCTATTTGAGAACTACGGATGTAACAGGAGAAATCATGCTACCTGAAAATGTAGAAATGGTTATGCCTGGTGATAACGTTACTATTGAAGTGAAGTTGTTGAGTCCAATTGCACTTGAAAAAGGCCTTAGATTTGCAATCCGTGAAGGAGGTAGAACTGTAGGTGCTGGTCAGGTGACTGAGATCTTGGATTAATTCTTCACATTTCTCTATAAAATAAAAATGCGATCTCAATTTATTTTGGGATCGCATTTGTTTCTTTATCCTTTTATGTCTAATTTTGCATTCCTTTTGGATGTGAAAATTTTACGGGCATAGTTCAATGGTAGAATAGCGGTCTCCAAAACCGTTGATGGGAGTTCGAATCTCTCTGCCCGTGCTTCAAAACAGAATAACCATGAATATCAAAAACTTTGTCGTTGAGTCAATTGATGAAATGAAAAATAAGGTCACATGGCCTCCTTATTCATTTTTACAAAACAGTGCTGTTTTGGTCATCGTCGCTTCATTGGTCTTTGCCCTGGTTATAGGGCTTATCGATTTGGGGTTTGAAAATTTGATGACGTGGTTTTATGATTTATTTTAATTGAATTACAATTACTGATGACTGAACATAAGTGGTACGTACTTAGGGTGGTAGCAGGACAAGAAAAGAAAGCTAAAACTTATTTAGACAATGAAATTCTTCGTCAAAAGCTTGAGGATTATATTCCTGAGGTGCTGATACCTTCCGAAAAAGTTTACGAAATGCGTAATGGCAAGAAAAGAGTGAGGGAAAGAAATTTTTTCCCTGGCTATGTATTGGTCAATGCGGATTTGAGCCATGGTGAGGCCAATCATGTGATTACAAGTATCCCGGGTGTTATCGGTTTCTTAGGGTCAAACAAAGGGGGGGCTTCCAAAACCCCTGAACCATTACGTCAGTCGGAAATCAATAGGATTTTAGGTCGTGTTGAGGAGATTGACGAGTTTACAGAGAAGCTTGATACGCCATTTATAATAGGAGAAACCGTTAAAGTAATGGATGGTCCTTTTAGTGGTTTCGCGGGAACAATAGAAGAGGTGTTCGAAGACAAGAAGAAATTGAATGTTATGGTCAAGATCTTCGGTCGAAACACACCTGTAGAATTAAACTTTATACAAGTAGAAAAACAAGACTAGGAAATGGCTAAGGAAATCACTGGTTATGTGAAATTACAGGTGAAAGGTGGCCAGGCAAATCCATCGCCTCCAGTTGGTCCTGCCCTTGGTTCCAAGGGTTTGAACATCATGGAGTTCTGTAAGCAATTCAATGCTAGAACCCAAGAGAAAATGGGACAGGTTGTGCCCGTTTTGATTACTATTTATTCAGACAAGTCTTTTGACTTTGTGGTAAAAACTCCACCAGCTGCAAATATGCTGATTGAGGCTGCAAAGGTAAAAAATGGATCTGCTGAACCGAATAGGAAAAAAGTAGGCTCTGTCACATGGGATCAGGTTAAAGAAATTGCTGAAGTGAAAATGCCTGATCTAAATGCCTTTAAGGTTGAGTCAGCTATGAAAATGATAGCTGGAACAGCAAGAAGCATGGGAATCACAGTATCTGGAAAAGCCCCCTGGGAGGGATAATTAAAAAACTATGGCTAAGTTAACAAAAAAGCAAAAAGAAGCTCTTTCTAAGTACGACGCAAGCCAACAGTACTCCTTGGAGGAAGCTTCTTCTATCGTGAAAGAAATATCTCTAACCAAATTTGATGCCTCCGTGGATATCGATGTCCGATTGGGTGTTGATCCTAGGAAAGCTGACCAAATGGTAAGAGGTGTTGTTGCCTTGCCGCATGGCACAGGTAAAGATGTTAGAGTACTTGTACTCTGCACGCCCGATAAAGTAGAAGAAGCAAAAGAAGCAGGTGCGGACTATGTTGGATTAGACGACTATATAGCAAAAATCGAAAGTGGATGGACTGATATCGATGTGATTATCACCATGCCTAACGTAATGGCTAAAGTCGGTAGACTAGGTAGGGTTTTGGGTCCAAGAGGCTTGATGCCGAACCCGAAATCTGGAACAGTAACTTTGGATGTTGCAAAAGCAGTAAAAGAGGTGAAAGCGGGTAAAATCGACTTTAAAGTAGATAAATTCGGGATCATTCACGCAAGTGTAGGGAAAGTTTCATTCGACCCGGAGAAAATCCAAGAGAATGTTAAAGAACTTATCCAAACGATCTCTAAGTTAAAACCATCTTCTTCTAAAGGTACATATTTCAGAAGTATACATTTGTCAAGCACAATGTCTCCTGGAATAATAGTAGATAAAGGAAGTATTCAAGGAATTTAATCATGACTAGAGAGGAAAAAAGTAAAATAATCGAAGGTCTTACTGAGAAATTCAAAGAAAATCCATATTTCTATATCACGAATGCATCGGGTTTTTCTGTAGCGCAAGTAAACGCTTTCAGAAGGTCCTGCTTTGACAAAGGTGTAGAATATAAGGTTTACAAAAATACACTGATCAAGAAAGCATTAGAAAATCTTGAGACAGATTATACTGAATTTGCAGAAAAAACCTTGAAAGGATTCTCAGGAGTTATGTTCTCGAAAGAGTTGGGTAACCTTCCTGCTAAAGTCCTTCTTGATTTTAGAAAGAAACAAGGTAAGAAAGAAACAAGACCTTTATTCAAAGGTGCTTCGATAGATTCAAGTTTATATATTGGTGAAGAGCAATTAGAATTGCTTTCCAACCTTAAAACTAAGAATGAATTGATCGGAGACGTTATCGGTCTTCTTCAATCTCCTGCCAAAAATGTTATCTCTGCTCTTAAGAGTGGTCAGAATACATTGGCTGGGCTTGTTAAAACCCTTTCCGAAAGAGAACAATAATATTATACAATCAATCAGTTAAAAATCAACAATTTAAAAAATAATACAATGGCAGATCTTAAAGCGTTCGCTGAACAGTTAGTTAACCTAACTGTTAAAGAAGTAAGTGAATTAGCCGCAATCCTTAAGGATGAATATGGTATCGAACCTGCAGCAGCTGCAGCTACAGTTGTAGCTGGTGGTGGAGCAGGAGAAGGTGCTGCTGAAGAAGAAAAAACTTCTTTTGATGTTATTCTTAAAGCTGCTGGTGGTTCTAAACTAGCTGTAGTTAAACTTGTAAAAGAATTAACCGGTCTTGGTTTGAAAGAAGCAAAAGAGCTTGTTGACTCAGCTCCAAAAGCTGTTAAAGAAGGTGTAACCAAAGACGAAGCTGAAGCTTTGAAAGCTGCTCTTATTGAGGCTGGTGCTGAAGTAGAAGTTAAATAATTTGAATAACCTTACCTCATAGGTAAAGGTTATCAGAAATGACCTGACTGAAGAGTCAGGTCTTTTCCTGTTTGTGACCATGCTGAAAATAGCATTATTCCAAGCATAAATATCCCTATTACGTTATTCATTATCACTATAAACTTATACTGACTTGGCTATCCAGAATCAAACCGAAAGGAAAAGTTTCTCATCCATTAAGGTAGTCAAAGACTATCCTGATTTCCTAAATATCCAATTACAATCTTTCAAGGATTTCTTTCAATTGGATACTCCCGCAGAAAAAAGAAGACAGGATGGTCTTTTCAAGGTGTTTTCCGAGAATTTCCCAATAAGCGATTCCAGGGAAAATTTCACACTTGAATTTATTGATTATAATGTGGATCCTCCAAAGTACAGCGTCGGGGAATGTATCGATAGGGGATTAACCTATTCTGTACCCCTGAAAGCCAAACTACGTTTACTTTGTTCTGACGAAGACAACGAGGATTTTGAAACTATTGAGCAAGAGGTATTTCTTGGAAATCTACCTTACATGACCGAAAAAGGATCATTTGTGATCAATGGGGCTGAACGAGTCATCGTTTCCCAACTTCACAGGTCTCCAGGTGTGTTCTTTGCCCAAAGTAAACATACCAACGGAACTAAACTATATTCAGCCAGAATTATCCCGTTCAAGGGAAGTTGGATAGAATTTGCTACCGACATCAACAATGTGATGTATGCTTACATTGACCGTAAGAAAAAATTCCCTGTAACTACTTTGTTGAGGGCAATTGGTTATGGTTCTGATAAGGACATCCTTGATTTATTCGGTCTTTCAGAGGAAATTTCCTCAACTAAAGCCAATCTTAAAAAAGTCACCGGAAGAAAACTCGCCGCGCGTGTTTTGAGAACATGGGTAGAGGATTTTGTAGATGAGGATACTGGTGAAGTAGTTTCTATCGATAGAAACGAAGTATTGCTGGAAAGAGATTCCATACTTTCAGACGAAGATATCGAAATGATCTTGGAATCTGGTGCGAAATCCATCATTCTCCATAGAGAAGATGTAAACGTTGCAGATTTTTCCATCATTTACAATACGTTGCAAAAGGACAATTCCAACTCTGAAAAAGAAGCGGTTGAAGTTATCTATAGGCAACTTAGAAATACGGAAGCTCCCGATGAAGCAACTGCAAGAGAGGTAATCCACGGACTTTTCTTTTCAGACAAGCGGTATGATTTGGGTGAAGTTGGTAGGTATAGAATCAACAAAAAATTAGGGTTAAGTATTGATTCTGAAAAGATCGTTCTTACTACTGAAGATATTATCAGCATTGTAAAATATTTGATCGGACTGATCAATTCTAAAGCAGTTGTGGATGATATAGATCACTTGAGTAATAGAAGGGTAAGAACTGTAGGCGAGCAATTGTACAGTCAATTTGGTGTTGGACTTTCTAGAATGGCGAGAACCATCCGTGAAAGGATGAACGTTCGTGACAACGAAGATTTCAAACCAGTTGATTTGATTAATGCAAGAACGCTTTCTTCTGTTATCAATTCATTTTTTGGAACGAATCAGCTTTCCCAATTCATGGATCAAACCAATCCATTGGCTGAGTTGACACACAAAAGAAGATTGTCAGCTTTGGGTCCAGGTGGACTTTCCAGAGAGAGAGCAGGATTCGAAGTTCGAGATGTGCATTACACGCATTACGGCCGTCTTTGTACCATTGAAACCCCAGAGGGTCCAAACATTGGTTTGATTTCCTCGCTTTGCGTTCACGCCAAAGTGAATTCAATGGGCTTCTTAGAAACACCTTACCGTAAGGTGAAGGAAGGTAAAGTGAGTATGGATGTCAATGATATCGTATTCCTTACCGCTGAGGAAGAAGATGACAACAACATTGCGCAGGCAAATGCACCTTTGGATGTGAAGGGATACTTCATAAACGAGAAAGTAAAGGCGAGATTTGAAGGAGATTTTCCGGTACTGGATCCAAAAGAAATCACCTTTATGGATGTTGCACCGAATCAGATTGTTTCTGTTGCTGCTTCACTTATTCCTTTCTTGGAACATGATGATGCGAATAGAGCTTTGATGGGATCTAACATGCAACGCCAGGCTGTTCCATTATTGAAAGCAGAAGCGCCAATCGTGGGTACAGGTCTGGAAGCAAGAGCTGCGATCGATTCAAGATCGTTGATCATTGCGGAGATGGATGGTGTGATAGATTATGTAGATGCCAAAAAAATCATCGTTAAATATAAACTTACCGAAGATGACATTTTAGTCAATTTCAGTGACGAATATAAAACATATGACCTGATCAAATTCAGGAGAACCAATCAGGACACAACCATAAACCTTACCCCCTTGGTTTTGAAGGGAGAAAAGATTTCTAAAGGTCAGGTTTTGGTTGAGGGATATTCCACCAACAAAGGTGAGCTAGCTCTTGGTAAGAACCTAAGGGTTGCTTATATGCCTTGGCAAGGTTACAACTTTGAAGATGCGATCGTTATTTCTGAAAGAGTCGTACGTGAGGACGTATTTACGTCCATCCACATTGAAGAATTCCAGCTTGAAGTTAGAGATACAAAGAGAGGGGAAGAAGAATTGACTTCTGAGATTCCTAACGTCTCTGAAGAAGCTGTGAAAAACCTGGATGAAAACGGGATTATCAGAATAGGTGCAGAACTGAAGGAAGGAGATATCATTATTGGTAAGATTACGCCAAAGGGTGAAACAGACCCAACTCCTGAAGAAAAATTGCTTAGGGCGATATTTGGAGATAAGGCTGGAGATGTAAAAGATGCATCTTTGAAAGCCTCGCCTTCATTGAATGGAGTCGTGATTGAAACCAAACTTTTCTCAAGACCGAAAAAAGACAAGGATTTGAGAATCAAATCCAAAGCTGAGGTTGAAAAATTGAAGTCAAAATATGCCAAAGATCTTTTGGGTGTTAGGGCTCAAATGATCAACAAATTAGTGACTTTATTGGATGGTAAAACTTCCCTTGGAGTGAGGCATAAGTTTGGTGACGAAATCATTAGTAAAGGAGTTAAATTCAGCTTCAAAAACATCGATCACAACTTGTTCCCTGCCAAAAACCCATATAGGGACGAAAGCAATTACAATGTACAGGAAGAAGCGAATTTGATTTCTGATATCATTTTGGATGATTGGACAGAAGATGCCCATACAAATAGTTTGATCCAGAAATTGGTCAAAAACTATACAAACACCAGAAACGAGATCTCAGGTATATTCAAAAGAGATAAGTTTACGCTTGAGGTAGGAGATGAATTGCCTGCCGGTATCGTTCAACTTGCCAAGGTTTATGTTGCCAAAAAACGTAAGTTGAAAGTTGGAGATAAAATGGCTGGGCGTCACGGTAATAAAGGTATTGTTGCGAAAATCGTGAGAGAAGAGGACATGCCATTCTTAGAAGACGGTACGCCAATGGACATTGTATTGAATCCACTTGGTGTTCCTTCAAGGATGAATATCGGACAGATTTTCGAAACTGTATTGGCATGGGCCGGTAAAGAATTGGGAAGAAAGTATTCTACACCAATTTTTGATGGTGCGACCATGGAAGAAGTCGCTGCGGAATTAGCCGAAGCGAAATTGCCTCCATATGGTAGAACATACCTTTATGATGGTCTTTCGGGTAAGAAGTTTGATCAACCGGTTACGATAGGGATCACTTACATGCTTAAACTTGGGCACCTTGTAGATGACAAGATGCACGCAAGGTCTATCGGACCATACTCCTTGATTACACAACAGCCATTGGGTGGTAAAGCCCAGTTTGGTGGTCAGCGTTTTGGGGAAATGGAAGTATGGGCATTGGAGGCATTTGGTGCTTCTCATGTGTTGCAAGAAATACTTACCGTGAAGTCTGATGATGTAGTGGGTAGAGCCAAGGCATATGAAGCAATTGTAAAAGGGGAAAACCTTCCGAAACCAAATATTCCGGAATCCTTTAATGTATTGGTTCATGAACTAAGAGGCTTGGCACTCGAAATTACATTAGACTAATTCAAAAAAAATGGGCCTATAAAGCCCTTCACATATTCATAAAGAATTATGGCGTTCAGAAAAAACAAAAAACTAAACAACGACTTTTCCAGAGTCACCATTAGTTTAGCTTCTCCGGAATCAATCCTGGATAGCTCTCATGGAGAAGTGACGCAGCCTGAAACTATCAATTACAGAACTTACAAGCCTGAAATGGGTGGATTGTTTTGTGAGCGAATTTTCGGTCCCGTGAAAGACTGGGAATGTCATTGTGGAAAATATAAGCGCATAAGATATAAAGGGATTATTTGTGACCGTTGTGGCGTTGAGGTTACCGAAAAGAAAGTGCGTAGAGAAAGAATGGGCCACATTGAATTGGTCGTTCCTGTTGCGCATATCTGGTACTTCAAATCCCTTCCCAACAAAATAGGTTACCTATTGGGCTTGCCTACCAAAAAACTTGATCAAATTGTTTACTATGAAAGGTATGCAGTGGTTCAAGCAGGTATCAAAGGTGAAGATGGCATTCAGTATCTTGATTTTTTGACTGAAGATGAGTATTTGGACATTATGGATAAACTCCCTAAGGAAAACCAAATGCTTGATGATGCCGATCCAAATAAATTCATCGCCAAAATGGGCGCGGAAGTCATCGAGATGTTGTTGTCCAGGTTGGATCTTGATGATCTTTCCTATAGCCTAAGACATCAGGCGGCTACCGATACTTCTCAACAAAGAAAAGCGGAAGCTTTGAAAAGGTTGAAAGTTGTAGAAGCTTTTAGAGATGCAAGAACCAGGATCGAAAACCGTCCCGAGTGGATGGTGGTTCGTATGGTTCCTGTGATTCCACCGGAGTTGAGACCTTTGGTTCCTTTGGATGGTGGTAGATTTGCCACTTCAGATTTGAATGATCTGTACAGAAGGGTGATCATCAGAAACAACCGTCTGAAAAGATTGATTGATATCAAGGCGCCTGAGGTGATCTTGAGAAACGAAAAAAGGATGCTACAGGAAGCAGTGGATTCACTTTTCGACAATTCAAGAAAAGTAAACGCTGTAAGATCTGATGGCAATCGAGCCTTGAAGTCACTTTCAGATATGTTGAAAGGTAAACAAGGTCGTTTCCGTCAAAACCTTTTGGGAAAAAGGGTTGATTATTCTGGACGTTCAGTGATTGTTGTAGGACCGGAATTAAAGCTTCACGAGTGCGGTTTGCCCAAGAATATGGCAGCGGAACTTTTCAAGCCTTTTATTATCAGAAAATTGATAGAAAGAGGAATTGTGAAAACCGTAAAATCTGCAAAGAAAATCGTTGATCGTAAGGATCCGGTTGTTTGGGATATCCTTGAGAATGTATTGAAAGGTCATCCGATTCTTTTGAATCGTGCTCCTACCCTACACAGATTGGGTATTCAAGCATTCCAACCGAAGTTGATTGAAGGAAAAGCCATACAATTGCATCCTTTGGTATGTACCGCATTCAATGCCGATTTCGATGGTGACCAGATGGCTGTTCACGTTCCTTTGGGACATGAAGCGATCTTGGAAGCCTCTACTTTAATGCTTTCTTCCCACAATATTCTGAATCCTGCCAATGGAGCACCGATTACGGTACCTTCGCAGGATATGGTTCTCGGATTGTATTACGTTACAAAAGGTAAGCGATCCACGCCAGATGAAATTGTTTTGGGAGAAGGAATGACTTTCTACGGACAGGAAGAAGTTATTATAGCCTTGAATGAAGGACAAGTTTCTCTTCACGCCTTTATCAAGTGTAAGGTAATGGTAAGAGAAGACAACGGAGACAGAGTTGAAAAAATCATTGAAACCGTTGCCGGTAGATTGATTTTCAACCAATTTGTTCCTGAAGAAGTAGGTTATGTAAACGAACTTTTGACCAAGAAGAAGTTACAGCAAATTATTTCGGAGATCGTAAAGATTTGCGGTATCGCAAAAACTGTACATTTCTTGGATGATATCAAGCATCTTGGATTTCAAATGGCATATGAAGGCGGTCTATCCATGGGATTGAACGATGTTATTATTCCGGAAGAAAAGGATGTTTTGATCGATAAGGCAAAGGGTGATGTGGACCAAGTTTGGAACAACTACCTCATGGGTCTGATCACAGACAATGAAAGATACAATCAAGTAATTGATATTTGGACAAGAACCAATTCCAACCTTACCAACATTCTGATGAAACAGATGGAGGAGGATAACCAAGGGTTCAATGCCATTTATATGATGATGCACTCCGGCGCAAGGGGTTCGAGAGAACAAATTCGTCAGTTGGGCGGAATGAGAGGGCTGATGGCCAAACCACAGAAAAACCTTCAAGGTTCGGTTGGTGAAATCATCGAAAACCCGATTCTCTCCAACTTTAAGGAAGGTCTTGATGTATTGGAATACTTTATTTCTACTCACGGTGCCCGTAAGGGTCTTGCTGATACAGCCCTTAAAACTGCCGATGCTGGTTACTTGACCAGAAGATTGGTGGATGTGGCGCAGGACATGATTATCTCAGAAGATGATTGTGGTACATTAAGAGGACTGATTGTACAGCCATTGAAAGACAATGACGAGATCGTAGAGCCGCTATCCGAAAGAATAGTAGGTAGGGTTTCTGTTCATGATGTCTATGACCCTGTGTCGGAAGAGCTTCTTATTACCGCCGGAATAGAGATTTCCGATGAGGTTGCCAAGAAAGTAGATGAATCTACGATCGAGGAGGTTGAGATTAGGTCTGTATTGACCTGCGAAACCAGAAGAGGAGTTTGTGCAAAATGTTACGGACGTAATCTTGCCACGGGTAGGATGGTTCAGAATGGGGAATCTGTCGGTGTTATCGCTGCACAGTCCATTGGTGAGCCAGGTACTCAGTTGACATTAAGAACTTTCCACGTTGGGGGTACTGCATCCAATATTTCAGTAGAAGCAAGTATCAATGCCAAATTTGAAGGTGTCATTGAATTCGAAGAGGAATTGAGATGGATCCAAACGACCAGCAAAGATGGCAGCGATGTTGCCATTGTCATGGGAAGATCGGGTGAGATCAAAATCAACGATGCCAAAACAGGCAAGACATTGGTTTCCAATCACGTCCCCTATGGTGCACTCTTGAATGTAAAAGATGGTCAAAAAATAGCCAAGGGAGATTCATTGTGTACTTGGGATCCATATAATGCCGTCATTCTTTCAGAATACGATGGTAAAGTGGAGTTTGATTCAATCATCCAAGGTATCACTTTCAAGGAAGTTGCCGATGATCAAACGGGTTATCGTGAAAAGGTAATCATTGACACAAAAGATAAAACCAAGAACCCTGCCGTGGTGATCAATTATGGTGAGGATCTTAAAGCATACAATATTCCGGTAGGAGCTCACCTTGCTGTTGAAGAAGGAGAGACTGTGAAATCCGGTCAAATCCTTGTGAAAATACCAAGATCTGTTGGTAAGACAAGAGATATTACCGGAGGTCTTCCAAGAGTTACGGAATTGTTCGAAGCCAGAAACCCATCCAATCCGGCTGTGGTTTCAGAAATCGACGGTGTAGTGACTTATGGCGGTATCAAAAGGGGTAACAGGGAAATCTTTATTGAATCTAAGGATGGTGTAAAAAAGAGATACATGGTATCACTTTCCAAGCATATTCTTGTTCAGGAAAACGATTTTATCAGAGCGGGTGAACCACTTTCGGATGGTGCCATCACGCCAAACGATATCCTTTCCATCAAAGGCCCAACGGCTGTTCAGGAATATCTTGTGAATGAAATCCAAGAAGTTTACCGTCTTCAAGGTGTGAAAATCAATGATAAACACATTGAGGTGATTGTAAGCCAAATGATGCAAAAAGTTGAAATACTTGATGCAGGTGACACAGGATTCCTTCAAGGTCAGATTGTTGATAAGTGGGCCTTTAGACAGGAGAATGATAGCATTTTGGATAAAAAGGTGGTTATGGAAGTAGGAGATTCTTCTACCTTGAAGCCAGGAATGATCCTTTCTTCCAGAAGATTAAGGGACGAAAACTCCAGCCTGAAGCGAAAAGATCTGAAACTTGTGCAGGTAAGAGATGCAGAAACGGCAGTTTCCAAGCCTACATTGCAAGGGATCACAGCAGCATCATTGGGTACCGAAAGCTTTATTTCAGCGGCTTCCTTCCAGGAAACAACCAAAGTATTAAGTGAAGCGGCGATCCGTGGGAAGCGTGACGAATTGTTGGGATTGAAAGAAAACGTGATCGTTGGTCACCTTATCCCTGCAGGAACGGGTCAACGTCCATTCCAAAAAATAATAGTGGGCTCTTTGGAGGAGTATGAAAGATTATCCAGTGAGAAGGAGAGATCTATCAAAAAATCGAAAGAGGCAGTAAAGTAATAAACAATTGATTTTACCCTAAAAAGGCCTGTATCATTACAGGCCTTTTTTTAATCAAATAATCATGGAAGACGATAAAACACCAAAATCCATCCCGGATCAACAGATTAATATCGAGTTGTCAGAAGAAATTGCGGAAGGAATTTATTCTAATCTGGCCATGATTGCCCATTCCAACTCTGAGTTTGTAGTTGATTTTATCAGACTGATGCCTGGAGTGCCGAAGGCAAAAGTGAAATCACGGATAATCATGACTCCTGATCATGCCAAAAGATTGTTGGCTGCTTTGAAAGACAATATCGAAAAGTACGAAAATGCTTTTGGGAAGATCAACAATGGAGGAGGGGTGCCTCAGTTTCCAGTTAATTTTGGAGGAAGACCAGGCGAAGCATAATTGGAAAAACCTATTGAGGAATGTTGAGATTACAAAATGTCAACATTTTGATGAATCGGTTTTTGTAATGTAATAATGAGTAGGGATTGGGGAGAGGATTAATGAAAAGTCAGTGAAGACTTAATTTAAAATATAACATCTTAATTTTGTTTGTTTTACCGATTTGTTTACCTTTGCAGTCCAAAATTCACAAGTTTAAAGAAGTAAGGAAAAACTAAATTTTAACAGTTAATGCCTACTATACAACAGTTAGTACGAAAAGGTAGAAAAACCCTTGAGACCAAATCCAAGTCTAGAGCTTTGGATGCGTGCCCTCAGCGTAGGGGAGTGTGTACCAGAGTGTACACTACCACGCCCAAGAAACCAAACTCAGCGATGAGAAAAGTGGCCAGGGTAAGATTGACAAATGGAAAAGAAGTGAATGCTTACATTCCAGGAGAAGGACATAATTTGCAGGAACACTCTATTGTTTTGATTAGAGGTGGCCGTGTGAAAGATCTTCCGGGTGTGCGTTATCACATCATCAGAGGTGCACTTGATACTGCAGGAGTTAAAGACCGTAAACAAGGTCGTTCCAAGTATGGTGCTAAAAGACCGAAGGCTGGCAAAGGTGGCGCAGCAGCTCCGGCAAAGAAAAAATAATTTAAATATTACACATTCAAAGAAATGAGAAAAGCGAAACCAAAAAAGAGATATATTCTTCCTGATCCGAAGTTTAATGATACTTTGGTAACAAAGTTTGTGAACTGTCTGATGGTCGATGGGAAGAAGAGTATTGCTTATAGGATTTTCTACGATGCAGTTGCAAAAGTAGAAACCAAGGTAGGTGAGAACGGTCTTGAGGTTTGGAAGAAGGCGCTTAACAATATTACTCCATCTGTAGAGGTGAAGAGTCGTAGAGTTGGTGGTGCTACATTCCAGGTGCCAATGGAAGTTAGACCTGAAAGAAAAGTATCCCTTGGAATCAAGTGGATGATTACTTACGCCAGAAGAAGGGGTGAGAAGACAATGATGGACAGACTAGCTGGTGAAATCATCGCCGCAGCGAAAGGCGAAGGTGCCGGAGTGAAGAAGAAAGATGATACGCACAGAATGGCAGAAGCCAACAAAGCATTCTCACACTTTAGATTTTAATTATAATGGCTAAAGATTTAAAGTTCCTAAGAAATATTGGTATCATGGCTCACATTGATGCCGGAAAGACCACCACTTCAGAACGTATTCTTTATTATACAGGTATATCCCACAAAATAGGAGAGGTCCATGATGGAGCCGCTACTATGGATTGGATGGAACAAGAGCAGGAAAGAGGGATTACCATCACTTCTGCTGCCACAACCACCAAATGGAAATATCCAACAGATCAAGGAGTTGCGCTTCCTAGCAGTAAAGAATATCAGATCAATTTGATCGATACTCCAGGTCACGTTGACTTTACTGTTGAAGTTGAACGTTCTCTGAGAGTACTTGATGGAGCTGTTGCATTGTTTTGCGCAGTATCCGGAGTGGAACCACAATCCGAAACGGTCTGGAGACAAGCCGATAAATATGGTGTTCCAAGAATCTGTTTTGTCAACAAAATGGACAGAGCAGGTGCTGATTTCTTTAAAGCGATATTGGAAATCAAAGAAAAATTAGGTGCTAAACCTGTTCCTCTTCAAATCCCAATCGGAGCCGAAGATACTTTTAAGGGTGTTGTTGACTTAATTACCAACCAAGCAATTGTTTGGAACGAAGAAGATCAGGGAATGACTTATAAAGTCATTGAAATTCCTGAGGACCTTCAAGAAGTTGTTGCCGAATACAGACAAAACCTGATTGAGCAAGTAGCAGCATATGATGACGCTTTGATGGAGAAATTCTTCGAAGACGAAAACTCAATCACCAAAGAAGAAATGATGGCTGCTATTAGAAAAGCGGTAATCAACATGGATTTTTCTCCGGTACTTTGTGGGTCTGCGTTCAAAAACAAAGGTGTACAAGCTTTGCTAGATGCAGTTATCGCTTACTTGCCTTCTCCAATGGATCTTCCTCCAGTAAAAGGATTGGATCCGGATACAGAAGAAGAGATCATCAGAAATCCAGACAGCAAAGAGCCATTCGCAGCATTGGCTTTTAAAATCGCAACAGATCCATTCGTGGGTAGACTTGCATTTATGCGTGTATATTCAGGAACATTGGACTCTGGTTCTTATGTATTCAACACAAGGACAAGTAAAAAAGAAAGAATTTCCCGTCTGATGCAGATGCACTCCAACAAGCAAAACCCAATCGATAGGGTTGAAGCTGGTGACATTTGTGCCGGTGTAGGATTTAAGGATATCAAAACAGGGGATACCCTTTGTGATGAGAAAAACAAAATCGTCCTTGAGACCATGACTTTCCCAGAACCGGTTATCGGATATGCAATTGAGCCAAAAACTCAAGCGGATGTTGATAAATTGGGAATGGCGATTGCCAAATTGGTGGAAGAGGATCCAACCCTTCACGTCCATACAGATCAAGAGACTGGTCAAACTATCCTTAGGGGTATGGGTGAACTTCACCTCGAGATCATCATCGATAGGATGAGAAGAGAGTTTAAGGTTGAGATCAATCAAGGTGCTCCCCAAGTTGCTTATAAAGAAGCTTTGTTTGCTAAAGTTGAACACAAAGAAGTGTTTAAAAAACAAACAGGTGGTAAAGGTAAGTTTGCCGACATCGTTTTTGAACTTGGTCCAAAAGATCCAGATCCAGAAACAGGTGAAATCAAAGGCGGATTGGATTTCGTGAATGGAATCGTTGGTGGTGTTATTCCAAAGGAATTTATCCCGGCTATCCAAAAAGGTTTCCAAGAGTCTATGAAAAATGGTCCTCTTGCAGGATACCCGATCGAATCCATGAAAGTGAGATTGTTCCACGGATCATTCCACGACGTCGATTCCGATGCACTTGCATTTGAATTGGCTGCAAGAATTGGTTTCAAGGAAGCAGCAAGGAAATGTAAGCCACAACTTTTGGAGCCAATCATGGCTGTTGAGGTAGTGACTCCAGACGAATTCACCGGTCCAGTTACAGGTGATTTGAATAGAAGAAGGGGATTGATGAAAGGTATGGATACAAAAGGAAATGCTACCGTGGTGAAAGCCAGTGTGCCACTTTCCGAATTGTTTGGATACGTGACGGACTTGAGGACTATTACTTCAGGAAGAGCCGCAGCCTCCCTTACCTTCTCACATTATGAGCCTATTCCTAATAATATTGCCGAAGGTGTAATAGCCAAGGTTAAAGGAGAGAAATCTTAAATTTACGCCAAGATGAATCAAAAAATAAGAATAAAACTGAAATCTTACGATCATAGCCTGGTGGACAAGTCATCAGAGAAGATTGTAAAAGCGGTAAAAGCAACTGGCGCGATTGTCGTTGGTCCAATTCCGCTTCCAACCAAGAAAGAAAAATTTACAGTTTTGAAATCCCCACACGTGAATAAAAAAGCAAGGGACCAATTTCAACTTTGTACCTATAAAAGATTGGTGGATATTTATTCCAACAGTTCAAAAACTGTGGATGCCTTGATGAAAATCGAGCTTCCAAGTGGAGTGGACGTTGAAATCAAAGTCTGATCCTTTTGGTTAATGGAATTGAAAAACCTGCATCCTCTTGGTGTAGGTTTTTCTTTTGCCAAAAGTATAAGTTTGAAACATTGAAGAGTTTGAAAATCCCAAAAAGGGAGAGATTCTAAAATGTTTTTTCGTAAATAATTGAAAATATTATAGTTGGGGTTTGTAACGTGGATATAAATTCCTAACTTTGCAGTCCTTAAAAAGGGGCACAAGTTTATAAACTCTTGTGTTTAATTGTATTATATATCAGAAGATGTCTGGAATAATAGGAAGAAAAGTAGGAATGACTAGCATTTTTAGTGCCGATGGACGTAACGTCGCATGCACGCTAATAGAAGCTGGTCCTTGCGTAGTGACGCAAGTAAAAAATGTAGAATCAGATGGGTACAACGCAGTTCAGTTGGCTTATGGTGAGCGTAAAGAAAAAAATACGCCAAGACCATTGATCGGCCATTTCAAAAAAGCCGGTACTACGCCAAAAAAGAAGGTTGTTGAATTCAGAGATTTTAGAATCGAATTCGAAGGTCAAGTAGATCTTGGGAAAACCGTAAAAGCGGATGAGGTATTCATTGAAGGAGACTTCTTGGATGCGATTGGAACTTCCAAAGGAAAAGGTTTCCAAGGTGTTGTAAAGCGTCATGGTTTTGCTGGAGTAGGTGGTGCTACCCACGGTCAGCACAACAGAGCGAGACATCCTGGTTCCATTGGTGCATGTTCTTGGCCTTCCAGAGTATTCAAAGGAATGCGTATGGCAGGTAGAACTGGTGGTGACAGAGTAAAGGTGATCAACCTTAGAGTACTTAAAATTTACCCAGAAAAGAACTTGATCTTGGTAAGTGGCTCTGTCCCTGGTCCAAAAAATTCTTTCGTTATTCTAGAGAAGTAAGAAAATGGAATTAGCAGTAATAAAACATAACGGTGAAGACACAGGTAGAAAGATCACTCTTTCTGACGATATATTCGCGATCGAAACCAATGATCACGCAATCTACCTTGATGTAAAGCAATATTTGGCCAACCAGAGACAGGGGACGCACAAATCCAAAGAGCGTAACGAAATCGCTGGATCCACCAAAAAGATCAAAAAGCAGAAAGGTACTGGAGGAGCAAGAGCAGGTTCCATCAAATCCCCGATATTTAGAGGAGGAGGAAGAGTTTTCGGTCCAAGACCGAGAGATTATTCTTTCAAACTCAATAAAAAATTGAAGCAGTTGGCCAGAAAATCAGCCCTGACTTACAAAGCAAAGGACAATAGTGTCATGATTTTGGAGAATGTTTCATTCGACAAGCCAAGCACCAAAGGATACATTGCTTTATTAAATGGTCTTTCTTTATCAGGTGAAAAAACACTTTTGGTTCTTCCGGAACAAAACAAGAATGTTTACTTGTCAAGCAGGAATGTACCTAAGGCGAAAGTTGTCACTGTTAATGATGTAAATACTTACGAACTATTGCATGCTGATAAGCTTGTACTCTGTGAGGATTCTGTAAGTATGTTGGAAACCCTTTTATTAAAGTAAGAAAATGGATATACTTAAAAAGCCTTTGATTACGGAAAAGATTTCTGCAATGAACGAACAGGGAGTCTATGGGTTCGTGGTTGAAAGAACAGCAAAAAAGCCAGAAATCAAAAATGCCGTAGAAAAAATGTTTGGTGTGAAAGTAGTGGCCGTAAGGACCATGCGTTATGCTGCAAAGCATAAGACAAGATACACCAAAGCAAAAGTTGTTTCCGGTTACACCAATGCTTTCAAGAAAGCGATTGTACAGGTAGCGGAAGGTGAAGTAATTGATTTTTACGGAGAAATTTAATTGAATCAGAATCATGGCAGTTAAAAAATTAAAACCTGTAACCCCAGGAACCAGATTTAGAGTTGCTCCGGTATTTGATGAGATTACAGCATCAAAACCAGAAAAGTCTCTATTGGCACCTTTGAAAAAATCAGGTGGTAGAAATAATGTCGGTAAAATGACCGTCCGTTACGTGGGCGGTGGACATAAAAGAAGACTTAGAATCGTTGATTTTAAAAGAACAAAGTACGGTATCCCTGCTGTAGTGAAGTCTATAGAGTATGATCCAAATAGGACCGCTCGTTTGGCTTTGTTGTATTATGTGGATGGTGCAAAAGCATATATCATTGCCCCCGAAGGGTTGGAAGTTGGTCAGACCATCGTATCTGGCGAAATTGCTCCTCCTGAAGTTGGAAATGCAATGCATTCAATCAATGTTCCTTTGGGTACGATTGTCCACAACATAGAGTTGAAGCCTGGTAGAGGTGGAGCTTTGGCCAGAAGTGCTGGTGGTTATGGTCAAATTGTAGCAAGAGAAGGTAAATATGTCACCATCAAATTGCCTTCCGGCGAAATGAGGTTGATTTTGGGTACTTGTATGGTAACTGTTGGAACTGTTTCCAATGGAGATCACATGAACGTGAGATTGGGTAAAGCCGGTAGAAATCGTTGGTTGGGAAGAAGACCAAGAACAAGGGGTGTAGCAATGAACCCTGTCGATCACCCTATGGGTGGTGGTGAAGGTCGTGCTTCAGGTGGTCAACCAAGATCAAGAACTGGTCTACTTTCCAAAGGAAAGAAAACCAGATCACCCAAGAAGTATTCAAATAAATTCATTATCAGCAAACGATCTAAATAATTATGGCACGTTCATTAAAGAAAGGTCCTTATATAGAGCATCACTTATTGAAAAAAGTCGATGTGATGAACGAATCTGGAAAAAAATCAGTCATCAAGACTTGGTCAAGAAGATCTATGATTTCTCCGGATTTTGTAAGCAATACCTTCGCTGTTCATAATGGCAATAAATTTATCCCGGTTTTCGTAACGGACAATATGGTCGGTCACAAACTTGGTGAATTTGCACCAACAAGGAACTTTAGAGGTCACGTTGCCAAAAAAGACAAAGGAAAGAGATAATCATGGAAGCGATAGCAAGATTAAATAACGTTCCTACTTCTCCGCGAAAAATGCGGTTGGTAGTAGACCTCATCAGAGGCAAAAAGGTTGGATATGCCTTGAGCATATTGAAATTCACACCCAATCATGCTGCCATTAGAGTAGAAAAGCTTCTTCTTTCGGCTGTGGCCAACTGGCAAGCTAAGAATCCTGATGAAAAGCTTGAGGATGCTGATCTATATATCAAAACTATTCAAGTAGATGGTGGTCGTATGTTGAAAAGACTGAGACCAGCACCGCAGGGTAGAGCACATAGAATCCGTAAAAGATCAAATCATGTAACATTGGTTGTTGATAATATCAAGACTCCTGTTACCGCTGATACAATAGAAACAAAAGAAAATTCTAATTAAGAATAGACTATGGGACAAAAAGTAAACCCTATTGGTTTTAGACTTGGAATAGTCAAAGGTTGGGATTCGAATTGGTATGGTGGTAAGGATTTTGCTGAGAAGCTTTACGAAGATCAGCAAATCAGAAAATATGTCAACGCCAGAATTCCAAAAGGAGGTATTTCAAAAATAATCATTGAAAGAACGCTTAAAAGAATCACGCTAACCATCCATACTGCCCGTCCGGGTGTTGTGATTGGTAAAGGTGGTGCTGAAGTAGATAAACTTAAGGAAGAGCTCAAAAAGCTAACCAACAAGGATGTTCAAATCAATATATTTGAAATAAAGCGACCTGAAATGGATGCTAAATTGGTAGGCGAATCTATAGCGCAACAGCTTCAGGCTCGAATATCATTTAGAAGAGCGATGAAGCAATCCATCGCAGCTACCATGAGAGTGGGTGCTGAAGGTATAAAAGTGAAACTTTCCGGACGACTGGGAGGTGCTGAAATGGCGAGATCTGAAATGTACAAAGAAGGTAGAATTCCTCTACATACTTTGAGAGCAGATATCGATTATGCTATTTCTGAAGCTCATACTATCTATGGTATCATTGGTATCAAAGTTTGGATCTTCAAAGGTGAAGTATATGGTAAAAGAGATTTATCTCCAAACCAAGGTGCGACCAATGATCCAAAAGCCAGTGCAACCAGGGGTAATAAGAGAAGAGAAGGCGGCCCAAAAAGAAGAAAGAGAAACCCCTAATTTTCACCCTAAGTGAGAAATCATGTTACAGCCAAAGAGAACTAAATATAGAAAAATGCACAAGGGGAGAGTCAAAGGCTTGGCGCAAAGAGGGCATACGCTTTCTTTCGGCAACTTTGGTGTCAAATCCCTTGAAGCTGGTTGGATTACATCCCGTCAGATAGAAGCAGCTCGTATCGCGATGACCAGAGCGATGAAAAGAGAAGGTCAAGTATGGATAAGGATTTTCCCTGACAAGCCTATCACCAAAAAACCTGCAGAGGTTCGTATGGGTAAGGGTAAAGGAGCTCCGGAATATTGGGTTGCGGTTATCAAACCAGGAACAATCCTTTTTGAAGCCACTGGCGTCAGTATGGAAACTGCACAGGAAGCTTTGAGATTGGCTCAACAGAAGCTTCCCGTCAGTACAAGATTTGTAGTACGTAGAGACTACGTAGGATAATAGAAACTATGAAAAACTCAGAAATCAGATCACTTTCAGAAAGTGAAATCAGTGAGCGGATTGTAGCTGAGCAAAGCAATTTGACTAAATTACGTTTTGCCCATGCCATTTCTCCAATAGAGAATCCCAATAAAATAAGAGAGACAAAGTTGTTGGTCGCAAGATTGAAAACAACCTTGAGCGCCAAACAATTAGCTAAATAAGAATTAAGATGGCTACTACTGAGAGAAATCTACGGAAAGAAAGAATAGGAAAAGTAGTTAGCAACAAGATGGAGAAATCCGCTACTGTTGCCGTGGAGAGAAGGGTAAAACACCCTATCTACGGTAAGTTTGTTGCAAAGACTACCAAATTTATGGTTCATGACGAGAACAACGAGTGTCACCCAGGTGACCTTGTAAAGATTAGTGAGACTCGTCCGCTGAGTAAGAATAAGCGTTGGAGATTAGTAGAAATAATAGAAAAGGCTAAATAATCATGATACAACAAGAATCCAGACTAAGCGTAGCGGATAATTCGGGTGCCAAAGAGGTGCTTGTGATCCGTGTATTGGGAGGAACCAAGAAAAGATATGCTTCTATTGGTGATAAAGTTGTAGTAACTGTAAAATCAGCTATTTCTTCCAGCAGCATGAAAAAAGGTACCGTTTCAAAAGCGGTTATCGTGAGAACTAGGAAAGAAATTAGAAGAAAAGACGGTTCATATATCCGATTTGAAGATAATGCAGCAGTTCTTTTGAATAACAATGACGAGCCTAGAGGTACACGTATCTTTGGTCCAGTTGCTAGGGAATTGAGAGAAAAGCAGTTTATGAAAATTGTGTCTTTAGCCCCAGAAGTATTGTAATCATGGAAAGAAAATTCAATAAGCAACCAAAATTGCATATCAAAACTGGCGATACAGTAAAAATTATCGCCGGTGATGATAATGGAAAAACGGGAAAAGTTCAATCAGTGAACTTAGAAAAAAGGAAAGCTATCGTGGAAGGGATCAATATGGTCACCAAACACGTGAAGCCTACTGCTACAAGTCCTCAAGGTGGAATCGAGAAGAAAGAAGCCGCTATTCATCTAAGTAACCTTATGCTTGTAGATCCAAAAACTGGTGAAGCGACTAGGACTGGAAGAAAGCCGGGCGAAAATGGTAAATTAGTTAGGTATTCTAAGAAAACTGGGGAGGTAATCAATGGCTAATCCAAGAATTAAAGATAAATTCATCGCAGAAATTGCACCTTCTTTGAAGGAAAAATTTCAGTATCAGTCTGTAATGCAAGTACCTAAATTGACGAAAATCGTCCTGAATAAAGGTATTGGCGCTGCAGTAGCAGATAAAAAATTGGTAGATCAAGGAGTTGAAGAACTTTCATTGATCACTGGTCAGAAAGCTGTAGCTACAAAAGCGAAAAACTCAATCTCCAATTTTAAATTGAGAGAAGATATGCCCATCGGTGCGAAAGTTACTTTGAGAGGTCATAGAATGTATGAATTCCTTGACAGATTGATCTCAGTTGCTCTACCACGTGTAAGGGATTTTAAAGGGATCAACGATAAAGGATTTGACGGAAGAGGGAATTACACTCTCGGTGTGACAGAACAGATTATCTTTCCTGAAATCAGCATTGAAAAAGTCAACAGAATCTCTGGTATGGATATCACTTTTGTGACCACAGCCAACACAGACGAAGAAGGCTTTGCCTTGTTAAAAGCTTTTGGAATGCCTTTCATCAACAAAAATAATCCAGAATAATCATGGCAAGAGAGTCATTAAAAGCTCGTGAGAGAAAAAGAGAACGTCTTGTAGCCAAGTACTCCAAGAAAAGAGCAGAGTTAAAGGCTGCTGGAAACTATGAAGCTTTGGATAAGTTACCAAAAAATTCATCACCTGTGCGTCTGCACAATAGATGTAAATTAACTGGTCGTCCTAAAGGTTACATGAGAAAGTTTGGTATCAGTAGGGTTACCTTCAGAGAAATGGCTTCTGCTGGTAAGATTCCTGGGGTTACGAAATCGAGCTGGTAATAATCAGACAAAAGTTTTTATTCTAAAAATCATTGTGTAACTTTGCACGCCCATAACGGGTACGCAGTTAGACTTATATAAATATGACTGATCCAATAGCTGATTATCTAACCAGATTGAGAAATGCCATTAAGGCTTCTCATCGAATCGTTGAGATACCCGCCTCTAACATCAAAAAAGAGATGACAAAGGTGCTTCATGACAAAGGATATATCCAAAACTATAAATTTGAAGAAAATGGTCCTCAGGGAACTATCAAAATAGCTTTGAAATACAATCCAACGTCTAAGCAAAACGCCATTGTCAACTTGACAAGAGTTAGTAAGCCAGGGTTGAGAAAATATGTTAAGCATGACGCACTACCCAGAGTCATAAATGGCTTGGGTGTCGCCATCGTTTCCACGTCCAAAGGTGTAATGACCGATAAGGAAGCCCGTACTGAGGGTGTAGGTGGAGAAGTACTTTGTTACGTTTATTAATAAACCGTTATGTCCAGAATAGGTAAAAAACCAATAAATATACCCGCGGGTGTTACTGTAGACGTGGCAGCACACAATACTGTTACTGTTAAAGGTCCCAAAGGTACTTTGACTCAGGATGTAAATCCTGATATCATCGTAGCAATTGAAGAAAATCAGGTTGTTTTAACCAGGCCAACGGATTCCAAAAGACACAAATCTCTTCATGGCCTCTATCGTTCCTTGATCAATAATATGGTCATTGGCGTTTCAGAGGGTTACAAGAAGAAATTGGAATTGGTAGGTGTTGGATATAAAGCTTCTAATCAAGGTCAAGTTTTAGAACTGGCTCTTGGATATTCACATAGCATCTATTTTGCACTACCGGAATCGATTTCCTTGTCTACTGAGACACCAAAGGGTAAAAACCCTTCCGTAAGTTTAGAAGGTATAGACAAAGAATTGATCGGTCAAGTTGCTGCTAAAATAAGATCGTTACGTAAAGTCGAGCCTTACAAAGGTAAAGGTGTTCGATTCGCTGGAGAGATTGTTAGACGTAAGGCTGGTAAAACCGCTGGTAAAAAATAATTAATATGGCTTTCAATAAGAATTCTAGAAGACTTAGAATCAAAAAGAGTATTCGTAGAAAGATCTCCGGTACCGATTCTAGACCTCGTTTATCAGTATTCAAAAGCAATACTGGTATATATGCGCAACTGATCGATGATCTTAAGGGTAACACCCTTGCGTATGCATCATCCAAAGAACTTGGATCTTTGCAAAACACCAAGCTTTCGATTTCAAAGGAAGTTGGGTTGAAAATAGCTGAAAAGGCTGTTGCGAATGGAGTCACTGAGGTTGTATTTGACAGAAGTGGTTACCTTTATCATGGGAATGTTAAAGCTCTTGCTGAAGGTGCAAGAGAAGGTGGCCTTAAATTTTAATAGAAATTATGTCACAAATTAAAAGAAAACCCATAAGGGCAACTGATACTGAACTTAAGGAGAAAGTTGTAGCTATAAACCGAGTTGCGAAAGTAGTAAAAGGAGGTAGAAGATTTTCCTTCTCTGCGATCGTTGTTGTTGGTGATGGAAGTGGTATTGTAGGTTATGGTTTAGGCAAAGCCAATGAGGTCACTGATGCTATTACCAAAGGCATAGAAGACGCGAAGAAGAATCTTGTTAAGGTTCCGATTTTGAAAGGAACTATACCGCATGAGCAATTAGGTAAGTTTGGAGGCGGATTCGTATTGATCAAGCCGGCTGCACCTGGTACAGGTGTAATCGCGGGTGGTGCAATGAGAGCCGTTTTGGAAAGTGCTGGCGTAACAGACGTTTTGGCTAAATCCAAAGGTTCTTCAAATCCACACAATGTTGTGAAAGCGACTATTGATGCCTTGGTTCAATTAAGGGATGCAATCAATGTTTCTCAACAAAGAGGTGTAAAAATGTCTAAAGTTTTTAACGGATAATAACATGGCTAAGATAAAAATCACACAGCTCAGAAGTATTATCGACAGACCTAAGGATCAAAAAGACACCATTAAGGCGCTTGGTCTGGGTAAAATAAACAGGACTGTGGAAGTTGAAAATACTCCACAGATCGCTGGAATGGTAAGAAAAGTAAGTCACCTTGTTAAAGTGGAGGAAGTTTAATCATGAAACTACATACATTAAAACCAGCCGAAGGATCTACCAAAAATAGAAAAAGAATCGGTCGTGGTCAAGGTTCAGGCAGAGGTGGTACCTCTACAAGAGGCCACAAAGGAGCCAAATCTAGATCAGGATATAAGTCTAAGCTTGGATTTGAAGGTGGACAAATGCCACTTCAAAGACGTGTTCCTAAATTCGGCTTTAAAAGCATCAATAGAGTTGAATGCAATGTTATTAATCTTAACGTTCTTCAAGAATTATCAGAAAAGCTATCTTTAGACACCATTTCAGTTGATGTTTTGGTAGAAAATGGCTTAGTCGGTAAAAAAGATGTTGTTAAAGTTCTAGGAAGAGGCGAACTTACATCAAAATTGAACGTAAGTGCCCATTATTTCTCCGCGTCAGCAGTTGAGGCGATTGAAAAATTAGGTGGAACAGTAAACAAGATTTAAATAAATGAAAAAGTTTATTTCAACAGTTAAGAACATCTTTTCTATTGAAGATCTAAGAATTCGTATTTTGAATACAATAGGTTTTCTAATTGTATTCAGATTAGGATCTTTTATCGTCCTACCTGGCGTAGATCCTTCTAAATTAGGAGATGCTCCCGAAGGAATTTTTGGACTGATAGATACTTTCCTTGGTGGAGCGTTTAGTAACGCTTCCATTTTTGGACTGGGTATTATGCCCTATATATCTGCTTCGATTGTGTTGCAGTTATTAACTGTTGGAGTTCCTTATTTTCAAAAGTTACAAAAGGAAGGAGAGTCTGGTAGGAAGAGGATCACTCAAATTACCAGGGTTCTGACCATTGTCATCACGGTTGCTCAAGGAGTTGGTTACATCACTGCTACCATCCTTCCAACTGGTGCTGTTATGGTAAGTACATCCCTTTTCATGTTTAGTTCTTTGGTTTTACTCGCTGCAGGCACAATGTTTTGTATGTGGCTAGGTGAAAAAATAACCGAAAAAGGTATCGGAAACGGTATTTCTATGCTGATTATGATTGGGATCATATCAAGGTTTCCCGGCGCCATTATAGCAGAAGGTCTATCCAAAGGTACTTCTGGAGCTCTTTTGTTAATCATTGAAGCAGCTGTTCTGTTCTTTGTAGTAGTAGGAGTTGTCGCTTTGACCGAAGCAGTAAGAAGAATCCCAGTCCAGTATGCAAAACAGGTTGTTGGTGGTAAAGTATACGGTGGACAGCGTCAGTACATTCCGATTAAAGTGAATGCTTCTGGTGTAATGCCCATTATCTTTGCCCAATCTCTGATGTTTGTACCTGCTTTGGTCGCACAAATTTGGTCGGCGGATAATGATATCGCGAATTACATTGGGAGTACATTTAGTGATTTTACTTCATGGCAATACAATTTGGTGTTTGCTACGATGATCATTTTATTTACTTTCTTTTACACTGCAATCACTGTCAATCCGGAACAGATAGCAGAAGATCTTAAACGAAATGGTGGTTTTGTTCCGGGTATCAAACCTGGAGCTCCTACCGGTGATTTCATTGATAATATTATCTCTAAAATCACCCTTCCTGGGTCGATCTTACTGGCTCTGGTCGCGATCCTTCCTGCATTTGCAATTATAGCGGGTGTCAGTGGTGAATTTGCTCAATTTTATGGTGGGACTTCATTGCTGATCATGGTAGGTGTAATCATGGATACCTTAAGACAGATTGAGAGTTATTTGTTGATGAGGCATTATGAGGGAATGATGAAAAGCGGGAATATGAAAAATAATCCCACTGATTACGTAGTTGCTTAATATGATTCATTATAAATCTGCTGAAGAGATCCAATTAATCAAGGAAAGTGCCAAGATTTTAGGTAAAGCTCACGGAGAAGTTGCAAAATATATCAAAGAGGGAGTTAAAACCTCCTTCTTAGATAAAATTGCCGAAGAATACATCAGAGACAATAATGGTGTACCTTCGTTTAAAGGATATAATGGTTTCCCTTCGACACTTTGTATTTCAGTAAATGAAGTCGTTGTACATGGGTTTCCTAGCGAATATGTTTTGAAAGATGGCGATATAATCTCAATAGATTGTGGAGTCTTTCACCAAGGTTTTCATAGCGATTGCGCTTATACTTACCCTGTCGGTGAAGTTTCCCCACAAGTATTGTCATTGTTAAAGACTACAAAAGAGTCGTTGTATCTAGGTATCGAAAAAGCGGTTTTCGGCAACAGGGTAGGTGACATCGGTCATTCCATACAAAAGTTTGTAGAATCGAAAGGTTATACAATTGTAAGAGAGTTGGTCGGTCACGGTTTGGGAAAGAGTCTTCATGAATCACCGGAAGTTCCAAATTATGGAAAAAAAGGAAGTGGACCTATCTTGGATGCTGGATTGGTAATTGCAATTGAACCGATGGTGAATCTGGGTTCGAGGAATATTGTTCAGGAACGGGATGGTTGGACCATCCGGACTGCGGATAAGAAACCTTCAGCTCATTTTGAGCATACGGTGGCCATATTTCAAGATAGAACAGAAATTTTGACCACACATCAATATATAGAAGAAAATTATAAATTCTAAGTATGGCTAAACAGACATCTATTGAACAAGATGGTACAATAGTAGAAGCATTGTCTAATGCAATGTTTAAAGTGGAACTTGAAAATGGTCATCAATTGATTGCACATATTTCAGGTAAAATGAGAATGAATTACATAAAGATCCTGCCGGGTGACAAAGTGAAATTAGAGTTGTCTCCTTATGATCTTTCAAAAGGTAGAATTGTTTATCGATACAAATAAATTTGTCATGAAAGTAAAGACATCAATTAAGAAAAGAAGTGTTGATTGTAAGGTTGTCAGAAGAAATGGAAAGCTTTATGTGATCAACAAAAAGAATCCAAAGTTTAAACAAAGACAAGGTTAAAAATTATGGCAAGAATTGCAGGTGTTGACATACCGGACAACAAACGTGGTGAAATTGGCTTAACCTACATCTTCGGAATTGGTAGAAGTGCGGCCAAAGCGATCCTGCTGAAAGCAGGGATTTCTTTTGATAAGAAAGCTGGAGAGTGGGATGATGAAGAATCTACCGCTATCAGGAATTTGATTGCTGAAGAATACAGAACAGAAGGTGTTTTGAAATCAGAGATTCAATTGAACATCAAAAGATTGATGGATATAGGTTGTTATAGAGGTTTGAGACACCGTAAAGGTTTACCTGTAAGGGGTCAAGGAACTAAAAATAACGCTAGAACAAGAAAAGGTAAGAGAAAAACTGTTGCTAACAAGAAAAAAGCAACTAAATAAATCTTGATTTAGATTATGGCTCAGAAAAGAAACGATAAAGCTAAAGGTAAAAAAAGGGTAGTTAAAGTAGAGGCGATAGGTCAAGTGCATATCAAAGCTTCCTTTAACAATATCATCATCTCCATTACCAATAATTCTGGTCAGGTGATCTCTTGGGCTTCTGCCGGTAAAATGGGATTCAGAGGTTCAAAAAAGAACACACCTTACGCTGCACAAATGGCTGCACAAAATTGTGGTCAAGTTGCGTATGACTTAGGATTGAGAAAAATTGAGGTTTTTGTAAAAGGACCTGGGTCTGGCAGAGAGTCAGCGATCAGGACTTTGCAAAATGTTGGCTTAGATGTAACTACGATTGTCGATGTGACTCCACTTCCACACAATGGTTGTCGTCCACCAAAACGTAGAAGAGTTTAATTTATTAATTTAGATAAATAATGGCTAGATATAGAGGTCCAAAGGCAAAAATTGCCAGAAAATTCGGTGAGCCTATTGAAGGACAAAGTAAAGTACTTCAGAAGAAAAATTATCCTCCCGGCATGCATGGGAGAGGTAGAAGGAAAAAACAGTCCGAATATGCGATCCAGTTGATGGAAAAGCAAAAAGCAAAATACATTTACGGCGTATTGGAAAGACAATTCGCTAAGATGTTTGGTATTGCTTCCAGAAAACAAGGTATCACAGGTGAAAATCTTCTTCAATTGCTGGAGGCTAGATTAGACAACACCGTATACAGATTGGGAATTTCTCCAACCAGAAGAGGTGCGAGACAATTGGTCAGTCACAAGCATATTTTAGTGAACGGAGAGGTGGTAAACATTCCTTCTTATACTCTTAAACCTGGGGATACAATATCTGTAAGGGAAAGGTCTAAATCACTAGAGGCAATTACCGCAAGTTTGTCCGGTAAAGGAACAAATCGTTATCCTTGGTTAGAGTGGGATAATAGTTCTTTGACAGGTAAGTTTGTTTTGGTTCCTACAAGGGATGATATTCCTGAAAACATTAAGGAACAACTGATTGTCGAACTTTACTCTAAGTAATAATAAACTTTCTGACTTTAAAAGAACTAATGATATGTCCATACTAGCATTTCAAATGCCCGAAAAAGTGGTGATGGAGAAAGCAGATGATTTTCACGGTCTGTTTACCTTCAAGCCATTGGAAAAGGGTTATGGGGTCACCATTGGTAATGCCTTGAGGAGAATTTTGCTATCTTCATTGGAAGGGTATGCCATCACATCTGTTAAATTACCAGGTGTGGTTCATGAATTTTCCACCATTGAAGGAGTAGTGGAAGACGTGACTGATATTATTCTTAATTTGAAACAAGTAAGATTCAAAAAAGTCCATGAGGCAATTGATGGAAAAATTACTGTAGAAATTAAAAATCAGTCTATCGTCACTGCTGGAGATATCGCTAAGTTTACCTCTTCGTTTGAGGTGTTGAACCCTGAGTTGGTGATTTGCCATCTCGATGATTCAAGAAGTTTGGAGATAGAGCTTTCAGTAGAAAAAGGCAGAGGATACCTTCCTGCGGAAGATTCCAAACCAAAAGATCAAATATTCGGTGTTATTCCTATTGATGCCATTTTTACCCCTATCAAAAACGTTAAATACAGCGTTGAAAATACTAGGGTAGAACAAAAAACTGATTTTGAAAAACTAATTCTCGAAGTTAATACGGATGGTTCCATACATCCAGAAAAAGCACTACAGGAGGCAGCCAAGATTTTGATACAACATTTTATGTTGTTTTCTGATCAAACTATGGTCTTGGATTCTACTGGAGTTACTGAACCGGAACCAATTGACGAGGAGTTTCTTCACATGAGGAAACTTTTGAAGACTTCATTGAGTGATTTGGATCTTTCAGTTCGTGCGTTCAACTGCCTGAAAGCGGCTGACGTAAAAACCTTAGGCGACCTAGCCAGATTGGAAATTTCCGACATGATGAAATTCAGAAATTTCGGAAAAAAATCCTTGGCAGAACTTGAACAATTGATTCAAGAAAAAGGCTTGACCTTCGGCATGGATTTATCTAAGTATAAACTTGATGAAGAATAAATTAAAATGAGACACGGTAAGAAATTTAACCACCTTGGTAGGACAGCTAGCCATAGAAGGGCAATGCTTTCCAATATGGCCACTTCCCTAATTCTTCACAAGCGTATTTCAACAACGCTTGCAAAGGCTAAGGAATTGAGAAAATATGTAGAACCTCTTATTACAAGAGCTAAAGAAGATACTACACATAACAGACGTATCGCTTTTTCCTATCTTCAAAACAAAGACTCCATTAAAGAACTTTTTGGTGAAGTGGTTGTGAAAGTAGGAGATAGACCGGGTGGATATGTTAGAATTATCAAAACGGATTTCCGTTTGGGTGATAATGCTGAAATGTGTATCGTGGAATTGGTAGATTACAACGAATTGATGTTGAAAGAAGCCAAGCCTGCGAAGAAAACTACAAGAAGAAGCCGTAGAAGTTCTGACAAACCAGAAGAAGCTGCTGCGGTAACTCCTAAAGCAGCAAAGGCAGAGCCGAAAGCTGAAGAAACTGAATCAGAAGACAAAAAAGAAGATAAATCCGCTGAATAATATTATGCGAAACGCTTCTTTATATAAAGGGATTGGACATTAGTTCAATCCCTTTTTTTATATCCTTTAAGTTTAACAAGGCATATCCTGAGAAAATCATTAAATTTGAATATCCAATTTTCGAAATGAACAAACAAAAAGCAACTCTACTCCTGGCAGATGGAACCGTGTTTCATGGCAACCTCATCGGGAATTCTGGTACCAATGGCGGTGAAATTTGTTTTAATACCGGAATGACCGGTTATCAAGAAATCTATACCGATCCCTCGTATACTGGTCAAATCATAGTCAACACCACATCACATATAGGGAATTATGGTGTGATGGATGACGAATCCGAATCCGAATCCCCATCTATTGCTGGGATTGTGGTCAACAGCTTCTCTCAGGTTTTCAGTAGACTTGATGCCTCAGGATCCTTACAAGACTACCTTGTCAAGCATGGTATTTCAGGCATTGCGGATATTGATACACGCAAACTTGTAAGACATATCAGATCGCAAGGAGCAATGAATGCCATAATCAGTTCTGAGTTTGAAAATGATTTGGAAGGTTTAAGAGCCGAGCTTGAGAAAATTCCCAACATGGACGGGCTTGAACTTTCTTCCAAAGTTTGCACTACCGAACCTTACTATTTTGGAGATGACACTGCTGATATTAAGGTTGCTTGTTTAGATTTTGGAATAAAGAAGAACATACTGAGGAGTCTTGCAAGTAGGGGAGTCTATTGTAAAGTTTTTCCAGCCAAAACCAATCTTGCCGAAATGGAAGCTTGGAACCCTGATGGTTATTTTCTTTCGAATGGACCTGGAGATCCAGCTGTGATGGGATATGCCGTGGAAACTACGCAATCCATTCTTCAAACCGGCAAACCACTTTTTGGAATTTGTTTGGGTCACCAAATATTGGCGGAAGCCAATGGTGTTTCCACTTTTAAAATGCACCATGGCCATAGGGGATTAAACCACCCCATCAAAAATCTAGTGACTGGGAAAAGTGAAATTACTTCACAAAACCACGGATTTGTGGTCAATAGGGAAGACGTTGAAAAAAACGAAAATATTGAAATTACACACGTTCATCTTAATGATGGAACAGTTGCAGGAATCCGATTGAAAGATAAACCAGCTTTTTCTGTCCAGTATCATCCTGAATCTTCTCCCGGTCCTCATGACTCGAGATATTTATTTGATGATTTTATATCTTTAATTCAAAATAATTAGAACCTAATAAACCTTTTACATTATGACATTGATTCAATCTATTCATGCAAGACAAATTTTAGACTCCAGGGGTAACCCAACCGTGGAAGTGGATGTTTACACCGAAACTGGTGCATTCGGAAGAGCAGCTGTACCTAGTGGAGCCTCCACAGGAGTCAATGAAGCAGTAGAGCTACGCGATGGGGACAAAAGCAAATACCTTGGCAAAGGTGTGTTAAAAGCGGTTTCCAATGTGAATGATATTATTGCCCCAGAATTGGTAGGCATGGATATTTTTGAGCAAAACCTGATTGACCAGATCATGATTGGTCTTGATGGAACTCCAAACAAAAGTAAACTTGGAGCCAATGCTATTTTAGGAGTTTCCTTGGCAGTCGCCAAAGCTGCGGCGATGGAATCAGGACAACCACTTTACAGATATATCGGCGGTGTAAACGCCAATACACTCCCTGTTCCTATGATGAATATCATCAATGGAGGTTCACATTCTGATGCTCCTATAGCCTTTCAGGAGTTCATGATCCGACCTATTGGAGCACCCAACTTTTCTGAGGCCATCAGAATGGGTACTGAAATTTTCCATCATTTGAAAAAGATACTTCATGATAAAGGTTTGAGTACAGCCGTAGGTGATGAAGGTGGTTTTGCACCCAATTTTTCTGGTGGTACTGAAGAAGCATTGGGTTGCATTTTGGATGCAATTCAGAAGGCAGGATACAAAGCAGGTGACGACGTTACCATTGCATTGGATTGTGCCGCTTCAGAGTTCTATAAGGACGGGATGTATGACTATAAAAAATTTGAAGGCGAATCCGGGAAAACCAGAACCAGAGAAGAACAAGTTGCTTACTTGGCAGAGCTTTCTGAGAAATACCCAATAGATTCTATTGAAGATGGTTTTGCTGAGGAAGATTGGGCTGGTTGGGCCATGCTTACCGCTAAAATCGGCGACAAAATTCAATTGGTAGGAGACGATCTTTTTGTTACCAATGTGAAATTTCTTCAAAGAGGAATTGAGGAAAAATCAGCAAACTCCATTCTGATTAAAGTGAACCAAATAGGGACTTTGACAGAGACACTGAATGCAATTGCCCTTGCTCACAAAGCTGGTTTTACTACAGTGATGTCGCATAGGTCTGGTGAAACCGAAGATTCTACCATTGCTGATTTGGCTGTTGCAGCCAACTGTGGTCAAATCAAAACCGGTTCAGCCTCAAGATCTGATAGAATGGCAAAGTATAATCAATTGCTAAGAATCGAGGAATTACTAGGGGAATCAGCCTATTTTCCTTTATCCAAAAAATAAATACTAAATTTCATGAATTAAAAAGGCAGCCATCTGGCTGCCTTTTTTGTTTTCGTCCTACTCGGTGAAAAATAACTAGCCACTTATTTTTATGCTTTTTTTAAATTGAGACCAAATTAAATCAATTAAAATGTCCCGCTGATTTCAGCGTATCGCTAAACGACTATGGACAGTATATTGTGTAGTTTCATCAAAAATTTATGATTGTTATGGCGGTAGACGTTATTGTTCTTTGTCGGTAAGGGATTGCTTTAATTTTTCTGAAATGTTGTTCCAAATTCAAATGGAGTGCTTATTGGAAGTTATTCTGGGGTTGAACCTAAAAGCAGATAGCAGATCCTTTTTATTTCACAGGCCCTTCCATCATTGAATGAATTTTGATTTTGTTGAGGACAATTCCCGTTTTCCAATTTCGGTTAATTGCCGTTTCTTGCCAATCACACTTATTTTATCATAAATACCATTAGGATGCTTTGACTCCGGAATTCAATTGATTTCCTAAATTTAGCAAATTTTCCTTTTGATAGAATTTAATTATTTAGTTTATTAGTGAACGATTAGGTTAACATGATTTCTTATGAATCCAAACAGATTGGTTTTTCTTGGCATTTTATTTTTAATGACTGTACTTTCCTGTAAGCAAGAGAAACCAGAAAGTCAGGACCAAACCCTAGAATCCTTCCGAGGAGAAGTAGCGGCCACCCTAGTGAATATTGCCATTGCTGAAAAAAAATCTTTTGACTATCTTATTAATGCATCCGGAAAACTGGAGGCGGTCAATCAAGTTAAAATCGTGGTACAGCGACAGGGGATTTTGAACGAGCTTTATGTTAAGGAAGGAGATTTTGTGGAAAAAGGAAAAATCCTCGCCAGATTGGATGAATCCAATATCCAGTTCAATCTCGAGAAAGCCAAAATCCAAAGAAAAAATGCAGAAGCCAATTACCAGTCAGAGATTTTGAGTTTTCAAACCCTCATGGAATCCGGGGATACAGCAAAAATCGCGCGCATCCAAGACCAACTGAAAGCAAAAAGCGGTTTGTTTACCTCCGAGATAGAGATGAAAGAGGCGGAACTGGATCTCCAAAAAGGGGTTGTCATTGCCTCCATCTCCGGCAGAATAGCAGATCTCAAAATCAAGAAGGGAAGTTTGGTCTCTTCAGGAGAGGATTTGCTCGAAATCATCAACGTCAATCAGCTGGAGCTAAAAGTCAAGGTCCTCGAATCGGATATCAGTCAGATTTCCATTGGTCAAAGTGCCTCCATTTTCCCTGTAAGCGGAGGGGCTGGAGACATTCTGGGAACAGTCCGCAGCATCAATCCCAAAGTGGATGATAATGGTCTCGTTCAGGTCAGTATTCAAGTCAGCGGCAACACTGGGCTTTTACCAGGGATGAATGCGAGAGCAGTCATCCGTTCTCCCCAAAATAACAGTATTGTAGTGCCAAAACAGGCTTTGGTTTACCGGTCGGGGAGACCAGTGGTCTTTACGGTCGAAAAAAATGAATCCAAATGGAATTATGTGGAAGTCGGCAAAGACAACGGGAAAGAAGTTGAAATCCTCACCGGTATCGAAGTTAATGCCACGGTGATCACTTCCAACAATCTTCAGCTGGCCCATCAGGCACCCATTCAAATCGCAAAAGACTAAGGGCTATGGTTAGATTTTTATTGGCGAGGCCTATCGCGGTTTTGATGACTTTTGTCGCCTTGATGGTGTTTAGCCTTATCGTTTTTCAATCTCTTCCGATTTCCCTTTTACCTCCCATCGATGTGCCACAGATTGTGGTCAAGATAAATTATCCCAATGCTTCCCCCGAAGCGATTGAGCAAAATGTGCTATCTCCCATCAGAGAAGGCTTGATGACACTCAAGGGGCTTGAAGACATGGAAAGTAAGGCTGGAGGGGAAGTTGGTACCATTCGGCTCAGCTTTGATTACGGCACTAAAATGGAATTGGCCTATATCGATGTCAATGAAAAAATAGATCGAATTACCAGCAGTTTACCTTCGGGACTTCCTAGGCCTCAGGTAATCCGAATCAATACCAATGACATCCCGGTGGTCAGGGTCCAAGTGACCCCAAAAGAAGGCATCAATTACAATGAAGTCAGTTTGCTCGCAGAGAATGTCTTGAAAAAGAGACTGGAGCAATTGGAAGGTGTCTCCCTAGTGGATATCAATGGTAAAAAAGACCGTATCATCACCATCAGTCCCAACCTTGCTGCACTCAGGGCTTTGGGCTTGACCACTGACAATGTGATCAATGCCATCCGATTTGGCAATGAAGAACTTCCGGGAATCAGTGTTGAAGATGGTCAATTCAGATATTACCTACGGCTTGCCACCAGAGTGGACACTCCCGAAGACATCATGAAACTTCCCGTCCCGGGAGAGGATGGTCTAGCGGTGGACCTGGGACGCGTGGCTGAGGTCAAGTACGAAATTAAAGAGCCCTTGGGGTATCATCTTACTGGGAGTCAAGAAGGCTTGGTCATCACGGTACACAAACAGGCTTCTGCCAAAATGAACTTGTTGATTCCATTGATTTATGAATCATTGGAGGTGTTCAAAGCTGATTATCCAGAAGTAACCTTCGAACTGACGCAGGATCAATCCATGTTGCTCAATGCCGGAATCAGCAACCTACAGACCAGCTTGCTATTCGGTGGACTGTTCGCCTTCGCGGTGTTGTTTGTCTTTATCGGCAATTACCGCACACCGGTAATCATCGGGATCAGTTTGCCGACTTCCCTGATCATCAGTTTTTTGGTGTTTTACTTTTTTGACATTTCCATCAATGTGATTTCCCTCAGCGGTTTGGCCTTGGGCTTAGGGATGTTGATCGATAATGCCATCATTGTATTGGACAATATTACCCGCAAAAGAGCCGAAGGATTGGATCTTTTTGAAGCCTGTGTAGAAGGGGTGAATGAAGTGCAGTCCGCATTGATCAGCTCCGTTTTGACCACACTGGCTGTTTTTATACCCTTGGTTTTCCTCAGCGGAATTTCAGGTGCCTTGTTTTATGATCAGGCGGTTTCGGTGGCAGCGATCCTTTTTGTTTCCCTTATGGTGGCCTTTATCTTCCTGCCGATGCTCTATTATTTTTTCTTTAGGTCAAAGGGAGATAAAATAATGGACAATGAAAACAGCAAAGCATTTAGTGGCATTTTAAAGGGCTACAAAGCATTGTTTAGAAAGGTTTTCCTTAGAAGGAAATTGAGTTTAGGTATTTTTTTAATCTTGATTCCTGCAGGATTATCAATCGGTTTTTTCTTGGATACACAAGGGCTTCCACCCATTGAAAAGTTTGATGTGATGGTGGAGATTGACTGGAATGAACCCATTGCGGCCTTGCAAAACAAAGACAGAATTGTCAGTTTGATGGAATCCATCAAGGGCAAATACAGCAAAGCGGAATCCGATATTGGTGTACGCCAATTTTTGTTATTTGATGGGGAAAGCTCTATTCAGAAGGCGAGTCTTTATTTCCTTTTTGAAAGCGAAAGTGAAAAAGAGGAACAAATGCGATTGCTGGGAAATCTGATTGCACAAAATTTTCCCCAAGCGGCTGTTGGCATTATGGATGCTCCTAATGCTTTTGATCAGCTTTTTAATTCCAATATGCCTTATTATGAAGTCCGATGGAAAGATCTTGCGACCAAAAAGCCAATTGAGGAAGCTAAAATGGATCAATGGCTGGAAGTATTTCCTGTGGATCAATGGGAACGTGGGCCGGCCTTGCAAAAAGAAGCCTCGGTGATTTTCAGGCTGGATGCAGCAAAAATGGCGCTTTACGGGATTGATCTATCCAGGATTCAGGACCAGATTTTAAGGCTTTTCGGCAATTTTTCCATTACAGAGATCAAGCGGTTTGGAGAGATTACGCCGATCAGGTTAAAATCTAAGGACATTAATTTTGAACAGATGCTACAAACCAATTATTTGATTGGCAGAGACGGGAACGAATACGCCCTTGGTAATTTTATCTCTTTTACTTACGAAAACCACTACAAGAATGTGACCGCTGACAAGGGAGGTATCTATCAATCTGTCACGTTGGAAAGCCAAAATCCTTCCGATTTCAATGCTGAAATTTCCCAATGGGGAGCCGATCGGAACTTGGGTGTAAGTTTTTTTGGACAGTATTTTCGGGATCGTGAAAATATCCGGCAGTTGATTGGCATCCTTTTGATTTCCGTTCTTTTGCTTTATTTCATCCTTTGTGCCCAATTCGAAAGTTTCATCCAACCTCTCATCGTGATTTTCACCTTGCCGTTGGGTATTGCTGGGGCGTTCGTGGTGTTATGGATTACAGGCACTTCGCTCAATGTGATGTCGGCCATTGGCTTGGTGGTCATGCTGGGAATCATGGTCAATGATGCCATCCTGAAAATTGACACGATCAACCGATTGAAGATCAAATACAAAAGTGATCCTTTGATGAATTCATCACAAATTCTGGACAAGGCTTTGTTTGAGGCCGGAGAAATAAGGTTGAAGCCGATTATGATGACCTCCATCACGACCATCTTGGCTTTGCTTCCGGTAGTTTTCAGTGCTGGATTGGGTGCTGATTTGCAGCGACCATTGGTCTTTTCGGTAATCGGAGGACTTACCATCGGGACATTCACTGCACTGTATTTTGTGCCATTGGCCTATTCTTTTATCTCAAAAAAATGACTCCTTTTAGAATCGTCATCGCTTTTATCGTTCTCTCCATCATTGGCATTGCTCTGGTGCCGAAGCTCTCGGTGGACCTGAACCCCAGGGAACAAGAGCCGATTTTGTCCATCAGTTACAATGTGCCGAGATCTTCTCCGGAATTGGTGGAAAAATTGGCTACCTCACCTTTAGAAGGAGCGATGTCCCAATTGGCAGAATTGAAAAAAATCAATTCCGTTTCCAATTATGACCGTGGATCGATAACACTTCGGTTTGACAAAAGGACGGACATGGAATTCAAGAAATTCGAAGTGGCTTCCATTATCCGTCAGGTTTATCCCTCGTTGGACCCAAAGGTTGCCTATCCCCTGGTGACACAATCCTCCGAGCGGAGAACGGATCTCAAAACCCCTATTCTCACCTACAGTGTGAATGGGCCATTTGCTTCCTTCGAAATCAAAAAAATAGCTGAAGACGTACTCAAAACAGCACTCAATCGCTTTGAAGAAATCGAAGAGGTCACGATCAGGGGAGCAAATGACTTGCAGCTTTACGTGACCTATGATATCCAAAAACTCCAGTCACTATCGCTTTCCAAAAGCAATATTTCCACGGCTGTATCCAATGCTTTTGGGCGAACTTATCCCGGCGCAGTGGTCAACAATAAAAATGAAACGCTTTTTATCCAAGTGGATCGCTCTCTGAAAGAAATCAGTCAACTGGAAAATCTGCTGATCACTACCAAGGCAGGGAAGGAAATTTATCTACGGGATATTGCCCAATTGACCCTGGAAGAATCCGAACCCAACACCTATTACAGGATCAACGGCAATAATTCCGTCACGCTTTCGGTCATCAACAGGGATGGAGTGAACAAGGTGATCCTGGCAAAAAACATCAAAGCTGCGATTGAAAACTCCAAAAGCCTTCTCCCGGCTGGATTTGAGGTGCGTTTGGAAAATGATGACACGGAGTTTTTGGAAAAGGAACTCCAAAAAATATACAAGCGATCGGGTCTTTCCATCTTGATCCTCATTGTCTTTATTTTCCTGATCAATAGAAATATCAAATACTTAGGGATCCTTTTTCTTGGCATATTCGTCAATCTGAGTATCTCGGGAATTATACTTTATCTGCTTAAGGTGGATATCCATTTGTATTCCCTAGCAGGATTGACCATTTCATTTGGCTTGATCGTGGACAATGCCATCATCATGGTCGACCATTTGCACAAGCATAAAAACCGAAAAGTGTTTTTGGCCTTGTTGGCAGCTTCCTTGACGACCATTGCGGCGCTGATGATCGTATTTTTCCTACCAGAGGAGGATCGGAAAAACCTCACTGAATTTTCTGTGGTGGTATCGGTCATGCTGGCGGTGTCTCTTTTTGTAGCCTTGTTGTTTACGCCAGCATTATATGAGATGTTTTTTGGGTCCAAAGGAAACAAAGGAAGGGTGCTATCTATCCCTCAACTGAGAAATAGGGTAAAGGCTTTCAGGATCTTCAGAAATGGGATTTCGTTTACGGCCAAATACAGAAAAGCTTTTGTTACCGTATTGATTTTGATCTTTGGGTTGCCGGTGTTTTTCCTTCCGGCCAAATGGGAAGGGCAGGAATGGTACAACAAAACCATTGGGTCCACTGTCTATCAGGAAGACATACGGCCACATGTGGATAAGTATTTAGGGGGATCTCTCCGGATGTTCGTCAGGGGCGTTTTTGAAAAATCATCCTATCGGGAGGCGGAGAAAACCCGGCTTTACGTGTCCGCCAGGCTTCCTTTTGGGAATACTTTGGACCAAATGGATTTTATCATGAAAGAGTTTGAGAACTTTTTGAAAGGTGTGGAGGGAATCGATCAATTTGTCACCTATATCCAGTCCGGCCAATATGCCCAAATCGTGATCACTTTCAAGGAAGCCTACGAAAAATCAGCTCTGCCTTACCAATTGAAGGGAAGACTTTCGGTGAAATCCACGGATTGGTCCGGAGCCGGTTGGAGTATCTACGGAGTGGGACAGGGATTTTCCACCGGAGGAACAGGTGATGGGATTCCATCTTTTAGGGTGGAAATGAAAGGGTATAATTATGATGAATTGGAAAAACAATCCGTGGTTTTGGCAGATAAGCTTCTTTTGCACAAAAGAATCCAAGAAGTCAATACCAATGAGAGATTGAATTACAATGAGCGGAAAACTGAAGAATATGTACTTCGTTTGGATCAGTCAAGCCTTGCCCTTGGACAAACCAACCAATACGAAGTTATCAATGCATTGAATGACGTATCCAAACCTGTGGGCCCCACGACGTATTTGGCTTTGGCAGACAAAAATTACGGAGTGGTGATCAGGGAAAAAGACGCGCAAAAATATTCTAAATTTGATTTGGAAGAAAATAGTCTGATCGGTGGAAAAGACAAGATATTCAAGGTGAGTAATTTCGGCACCCTCACCAAGGAAACCACCACCAATGCCCTGCACAAAGAAGACCGACAGTACATCAGAATTGTGGCATTTGAATACATGGGTTCAGCGAAATTTGGCAATGAATATTTGGATGAGGTTTTGGGGGATGTGAAAGCTTCCATGCCTATCGGCTATTCCGCAAAAAAACAATCTTACAATTGGGATTTCAACAAAACCAAACGACAATATGGTCTGATTTTGATCTTAGTGGTCGCTATTTTCTTTATCTGCTCGGTACTATTTGAAAACCTCAAGCAGCCATTTTACATCATTGCCATTATTCCGCTATCCTTCATAGGCTTGTTTTTGATTTTCTCATTATTTGATTTTTATTTTGACCAAGGTGGGTATGCTGCATTTGTAATGCTGGGTGGCTTGGCGGTGAATGCGGCAATTTTTATTGTCAATGATTTGAATAACCGAACCAGTGGGACTTACAACAGGAATGTCTTGAAGGCTGTCGCCGGAAAAGCCATACCGATTATGCTGACCATCTTATCAACCTGCTTTGGTTTGATTCCCTTTATCATGGAAGGGCAAAATGAAATCTTCTGGTTTTCGCTTGCGATCGGTACGATAGGCGGATTGATCTTCAGTATTGTTGGGGTGTTTTTGGCGCTTCCTGTCTTTTTGTGGAGGAAAAAATGAGAGGGGTTAAAGTCTTTTCAGGACAAAAATAATTGAGCATCCTGTCATATAAATCATAATTCCCGACACTAAAGCATAAGGCTACCAATTTTGGGATGCTGTCAAAACAATCCTTTTTATGAAACGTCATCCCCTTCCCATTATATTAATTTTTTCCACCTTGATTTTTTCGCACTGTTCATCAGGTGATGAAGGGGTAATCGATGATCCTCTTGTTTCACTGGAACTTGAATTGGTAGATTCCTTGATGGTGGATGAATTGGTTCCCTTGCGCTTGCAGGATTATTCTAAGGAAGTCGGACTTTTTATCCTATTTGACTCCAAGTCCAAAAACCCCATTTTCGTTGATGAAAAAGGTGAAATCATCCACAGATTTAACCTTTCCAAAGAAGGGCCAAATGGAACTGGTGCCAACGGTGCTTTTGGGTATAAATTTATTGACAAAGAGAGGTTTGTGGCTCAGGGTGCGTTCTCTGGTTATTTTATTTATGATCTTCAGGGTAATCAAATTCGCAAAGTTGCCAACAATGCCAAAGAGCTGTATCGATTGAGTATTTACCGCAATAGAACGACTTTTCATCCTTTTGTCGAAAATGGGCAGGATCTGATGCTTGGGGAAGAGCAGAACTTTTTTTCGAATGAGGATGCTGATTATAAAAAACTCGGGACAGCATATTATGCCAAAATCAGTGGGGTCTACCGCTACAATTTGAATTCTGAGGAAAATGAAATATTGGAATCCTATCCAGAATTATGGGAACCGAGATTGAACGACCGTTTTGTGGGGCCTGATTTCCCATTTGTGGCCCTTCATGATTCCAAACAAAAATATGCATTGTTGCCTATGGTCGGTAATCAGGTTTTTGTTTATGAATTCAGGGAAGGAAAGCCAATCTTGACGAAGGACATCCACCTTTCTCATACGCTCCGGCCAGACTTGTCACCGCTGCATTCCACTGAATTTGAGAATTCCGATTCAGAATATCCCAAATTCAACAATATTCTATTTTCGGGAGAATACTTGATTGCTTCGTTCAGCTCCAAGATTCCTTTATCAGTCATCACCGAACTTCGAGCCAAATCGGAGGAATATTACAGGTTGCCGGAGTTCAAAGAAGCTCAGAAAAAATATGTGAAAACCTACCATATCGTAGTCAAGAACGGAAAGCAGATCGGAATCATTGATAATCTCTCTGTAAATGGGGAATTAGAATTCATGGATGCCAATGGAATCTTATATGTCAACGACAATGCGAACCCAGAGGAAGAGAGGGATTACAATATATTTTACAAACTGAAAATCAAACAGTAAAAAAGCTGATGGTTTTCTTATTGCCACCGCAATTGGAATTCATTTTTTCGTGAATGAATAAGATACAAAAACCCCTAAAAATGGATTTGAAATGATGGTTTCAAAAATAAAAGCTCACACCAATGGAAGGTTGGATCATGGTAAATGGTGATCGCCTTGTCGAATAGACGAATTCACCATCCACTTCTCCGTCTGGGTCATATTGGTATTCAGTGTCTTGGCGTGTGAGGTAGTCCAGCCTGGTGCTGTTTTGATACATCAGTCTAATTTCCAGTTGGCCTTTTTGTGCGGATTTGAATGGGATCATCACTCCGCCACCGAGTTGATAGGCTCTCGACCAATCGGAAAAATCCCGGTCTTCCTCAATAACATCTTCAAATATGCTTGCCCTGATTTTGTACCGCGTGTAGGCATAGATCCCTCCTGCCTGAGCTTCGATAAATGGGAATACTTTTCCATAGATCTCTGGGAAAAACCGAAAAACACCCATCATGGTGAGCATGTTGTTGTTTCGCCTCAGCCGCAATTCATCGTTGAAACCTACATAGAGATCATCCCTTTTTTCCAGTTTGGTGCCATATATGCCATAGCCAAAACTTAATCCAATTTCCAAAGGGGTTTTAGGGATTTGGTAATTTGCCCAAAAAGCCAATTCAGGCAACAAGATGCCACCAGCAGCAGCTTTAAAATCACCAATGGGAATCCCGGTTTTGACCTGAAAGCCTCCGATAAAATCTTGGGCATTTGTCTCCAAAAATGGAGAAAGAAAAGTAAGAAGGAACAATAAACGTCGCATAAATCTCATATTCAACACTTACGAAAAGTGCAAAAGAATTGTTTAGTCTAAATCCCTGAAAACATCTTCCAAATCCATACTGAATCCCTCGATACATCTGGAACCAACAATATCTCCATTTGTAAATAGCTTGGAGGGGACAAAATTGCCAGCGGTCAAGGAATAGATCAGCAAAGTCTGTTCCTCAGGATGGATGATCCAATATTCCTTCACTCCACTTTCTTCATAGACTTTATATTTGTATTTGAGTTCTTTTTGATTGTTACCGGGAGAAAGAATTTCTATGATCAGATCCGGTGCCCCAATACATCCGGCTTCATCGAGTTTGCTTCGGTCACATATCACACAGATATCGGGCTGGACTACCGTAAAAATGTCCTCATTCTTTTTTGAATGAACAGGCAAACGCACATCAAAAGGGGCTTGGTAAACTTTGCAGTTTTTTCCCTCCAAAAAATTATAAAATCTATTGGTTATCTTGACGGATATTTCCTGGTGCCTTTATCTCCCAGGTCAGGTAATCTGCATAGCTGTACCTGCCATATTCGGTAAAGGGCTCCTTTACTTTATCTGGGATTTTTTCCTCATTTTTCATAAACCCAATTTACCAAAAAATAACCTGACAATAAACTCCTCTATTTAATAAGCCAGCAATTTTTCCAACTTCTCTCTAAACCGTTCTATCGGCAGAAAATTCTTTTCCAAACTTGGCGCAAAGGGAACGGGAGTATCCAAGCTTCCTTCCCGCATGACGGGTGCATCTAGGAATTCAAAACAGTTTTCAGAAATCCAAGCAACAATTTCCGCACCGATCCCCCCAGTCAGACAATCTTCCTGAAGGAAAATAACCTTGCCTGTTTTCTTTACAGTGGTTTCCACGGCTGATTTGTCCCATGGCAGCAAAGTCCTCAGATCCAAAATGTCTGCGGAAATCCCCATTTCCTTCACAGCTTCTTTTGCCCAATGGACACCCATGCCGTAAGTAATGATGCTGACAGCATCTCCTTGTGAAACGAGATTGGCTTTCCCGATTTCGATGGTATAATACGCATCTGGAACCGATCCGGAAAGTGACCGATAGAGTGCTTTATGTTCAAAATAGAGATAAGGATTCGGGTCCTCGATTGCGGAATTGAGCAATCCCTTTGCATCGTAGGGGTTGGAGGGGTAAACAATCTTCAATCCTGGGGTATGAAAAAACCAGGCCTCGTTGGATTGGGAATGGAAAGGTCCCGCAGCGACGCCTGCACCGGTTGGCATGCGCACGACCACATCTGCATTTTGTCCCCAGCGGTAATGGCTTTTGGCGAGATTATTTACGATTTGGTTGAAGCCCACGGTGACAAAATCTGCAAACTGCATTTCTACCATGGCTTTGTAGCCTTTGATGGACAAGCCTAGGGCGGCGCCGAGAATGGCGCTTTCACAGAGTGGTGTATTCCTTACCCTTTCCGCTCCAAAAGCATCTTTAAAGCCATCCGTGATTTTGAAAACTCCCCCATACGTCCCGATATCCTGGCCCATCAAAACCAGTTTCGGAAACTTTTCCATGGACTGCCTCAGCCCATCGGAAATGGCATCTACAAATCTTTTTTCTGTCACCTTTTCCGAATTGGGATGGATGGTTTTCTGTTCGAAAGGATAAAACAAATCTGCCATTTCTTCCAAAGTATCCGCTTTAATGGTCTCCTCGCCAAAGGCAATTTCCAAAGCATCGTTGATGCTGGCTTTAATCTCCTGATTGATTTTTTCCTTAAGCAATGGCGTCAGCAAACCGATTTCTTCCAAATACCGTTCGTAGTTTTCCACAGGGTCTTTTAGCGCCCATGTTTCCATCAAATCCTTGGGGACATATTTGGTGCCGGAAGCCTCTTCGTGCCCGCGCATTCGGAAAGTCATCGCTTCCACCAAAACAGGTCTTGGGTTTTGGCGAATATCCTCAGCCAGTTTCAGAATGGTGTCATATACTTCCAAAATATTGTTGCCATCGATTCGGATCGCCTCCATTCCATATCCAATACCTTTGTCGGTGAAGTTTTTGAAAGCAAATTGTTCCTCACTCGGAGTCGAAAGTCCATAACCATTGTGTTCTACCATGAAAATAACTGGGAGTTTCCACGTGGCGGCGACGTTCAACCCTTCATGAAAATCGCCCTCCGAGCTCGCGCCATCTCCTGTAAATACCAAAGTCACTTTCTGTTCCTTCGACAATATATCTGCCAAGGCGATCCCATCTGCGACGGCCATTTGAGGCCCCAAATGAGAGATCATTCCTACGATATTAAAGTCGTTTGTCCCAAAATGAAAGGACCTGTCTCGGCCTTTGGTAAAGCCTGATTTTTTGCCCTGGAATTGTGCGAAAAGTTTTTCCAAGGGTATATTTCTCCCCGTAAAAATCCCAAGATTGCGGTGCATTGGCAGGATATATTCATCCTGGGACAAGGCATTCACCGCACCGATCGATATCGCTTCTTGGCCCCAACCGCTAAACCATTTTGAAATCTTCCCTTGTCTGAGCAGGATCAACATCTTTTCCTCAATCCTCCGAGGGACCAAAAGTGATTCATATAGCGAAATCAATGTTTGATCATCGTATTCCTTGCGGTCAAAAATAATCGAAGGGCTGTTGCTGTTCTGTGAAGTCATCATGAGGGTTTATTTTCCCCACCAAATTATAACAAAGTTCTTGGGCAACAAAGGATGAAGACTGCAATTTTGGTGAGATCCCATTTCAAGCAAATGGCTATTGGAGCGACCAAAACAAGAAAGGAAATAGTGCGTTCGAACGAATTGAAGTAATAGGCGCTTTTTTGTTCATGGAAACCGACTTATTTTGAAAAAATATTGGTTCTAGGAAAAACAGAGTGGCCTCTTTCTATTTGGCATTGGGCAGTAAGAGGGATTAAAAAGAGCTAAATTTAAGCCAGGTCAAATTTTAAATACCTTTAGAAATAAAGAACATGGAGGAAATCCTGATCAAAAACATGGTTTGTCCCCGTTGTGTGATGGCGGTTGAAAATGTGCTCGAGGTTCAGGGAATCCCTTTCTCGAAAGTGGTACTGGGTAAGGCGGTGATAAAGGAATCATTGAGTAGTAGTCAAAACGAGGCCTTCGAAGGCGCTTTGCGGCAACTCGGATTTGAAATCCTAAAAGGAAAGGATGTCCAACGCATAGAAAAGATAAAAAATCTCTTGTCGGCACTATTTCAAAAGGAGGAAATCCCTTCCGGGTTTACAATATCCAGTTACCTCACCGAAAGTATTCCCGAGGATTACAGCAGTATCAGCCATCTTTTTAGCAGTTTGGAAGGCATCACCATCGAGAAATTCCTGATCCAAATGAAAATTGACAAAGTCAAGGAATGGCTTTTTTATGAAGAACTTTCCCTGAGTGAAATGGCGTGGAAGCTAAATTATAGCAGTGTACAGCATCTTTCCTCCCAATTTAAAAAGTTGACAGGGATGACTCCCTCGGCATACAAGAAGCTAAAAAGTAAAAGTGGACAAGGTTGGGAAGCGTCAAGTCCCTGAAAAACAGCAAAGGCGTCGACTTTCGTCGACGCCTAAAAATAATGCAAGAAGCTTAAAAAATGTTCGTTTGCTGTATGTCTCAAATCTAGGGAGATTCTAATGGGCAACGGCAACCAAATCATTAAGAATACTTTAATTATGCATGCAAAAAACCTCTTAATCGTAACGATTTGATAACCTTGTTTTTTCAGCCTTTTGGATTTCACGATCACATCCTTCTCTGGTAAAAGCCTTCGGCAAAATTTCATTCTTCTTCCCGGAGAGCATTTTTGGATTTAAAACCTCTTGAATGATGGAAATTCTCCTATCTATCAAACTTGGAAAAAGCTAATCTTTTAATTTTTCAATGTTCCAACCTTTAAATTTTATACCTTTGCCCCCAAAGCAGGAAATCAGTGAAAGCGAGAACATTAAAAAAAGACAAGGTCAATATCATCACCATGGGTTGTTCCAAAAACCTGGTAGATTCAGAGGTTTTATTGACGCAGTTGATAGGGAACGGGATTGATGCCTCGCATGAATCCAATACCAAAGACAACAACATCATCATCATCAATACTTGTGGATTTATTGACAATGCCAAACAGGAATCCATTGATACCATTCTTAAATATGTGAAAGCCAAGGAGAAGGGCAAGGTGGACAAGGTATATGTGACAGGTTGTCTTTCACAGCGTTACCGGGAAGAGTTGGAATTGGAAATCCCTCAGGTAGATGCATTTTTCGGGACAAGAGAGCTTCCCGCCATTCTGAAAAAATTCAAGGCGGATTACAAGCATGAGTTGGTAGGGGAGCGTTTGCTCACCCATTCCGCACATTATGCCTACATGAAGATATCCGAAGGTTGTGACAGGCCTTGTTCTTTCTGCGCCATTCCCATCATGCGAGGAGGACATGTTTCAAGATCCATCGAGGATTTGGTCAAGGAAGCCCAGCACAAAGCTGCCAATGGTACCAAGGAACTCTTGCTCATTGCACAGGATTCCACCTATTATGGACTGGATCTGTACAAAAAAAGAAGGCTTGCCGACCTGATGCGCGCACTTTCCGACGTGGAAGGAATTGATTGGATCAGGTTGCATTATGCCTATCCAACAGGTTTTCCCATGGACGTGATTGAGGTGATGAAGGAAAGACCCAATATTTGTAATTATTTGGACATTCCCCTGCAGCATGGTTCCAGTGCCGTGCTTAAAAGCATGCGAAGGGGAACGACCCGCGAAAAACAGGAAGAATTGATCCATTCGATCAGGGATTTGATTCCTGAAATAGCAATCCGAACCACTTTGATCGCCGGACATCCGGGCGAGGGCGAAGCTGAATTCCAGGAAATGGTTGATTTCGTGGAAAGAATGAAATTTGAACGATTGGGCGTCTTTACCTATTCCCATGAGGAAAATACCCACGCGCACACGATGGAAGACATCATTCCTCAGGAAGTCAAACAGGAAAGAGCAAACCATTTGATGGAAATCCAGGAGCAGATTTCTTATGATCTGAACCAAGAAAAAATCGGTAAGGAATTCAAAGTCCTCATCGATAAAAAAGAAAATGGACATTTTGTCGGAAGAACAGAGTTTGATTCTGTGGAGGTTGACAATGAAGTGCTGATCGATGCAGCCAAACATTATTGCAGGGTCGGGGATTTCGTTCAGGTGAAAATCACTGATGCGACAGAGTTTGATCTATATGGAGAAGTTTTAAATTGATGCTTTCAAAAAAAGCAAAATAGCTGCCCAATGATTTCAAGATCATTGGGTATTTTTTTTGCACCGGATCCATTTTTTGGACCAAATTCCAGAGAAATTAATTTTAATCCGAGTGATGCATTGGCCTTCCTAATGGGGCTTGAAACGGAAAGAAAATCAGACTGTTTGGAGGATAACGGATTTTAGCGATTTGGTGAAGTCAAAAACTGTAAACAAAGACTGTTAATTAAGTAAACTCAGACTGGAATAGAATTGGCAATGCAGAATACAAGTTTAAAGGCCAGGTTCTATGCGCTGACTGGAAGGAATTGGACAAAGAAATAGTAAAACTTATTTTGGGACTTTGAAAAATAACAATTTTATAAAGTCCCTAGGTTGATTATTTAAAGAGACAATGACTAATTTCCCAAAAAAAGACATGAAAAAGTTGACTTTCATTTTTCTAATCCTGTTTCCCATGATTTCACAGGCGCAATTTTCTTTCGATCTCCAGGGCCATCGAGGTGCCAGAGGCTTAATGCCGGAAAACACCATTCCTGCGATGATCAAAGCCTTGGATTTGGGAGTGACCACTTTGGAATTGGATTTGGCAGTAACCAAAGATGGGGAAATCATCGTTTCCCACGAACCTTGGATGAATCCTTTGATTTGCCTCACGCCAGAAGGAGCGCAGATCCCTGCGGGGGATCATGGTCACAACATTTATAAAATGACTTTCTCGGAGGTGTTGAAATATGATTGTGGATCGAAAACTCATTCAGGTTTCCCAAAGCAAGTCAATTTCAATGTCGCCAAACCAAAACTGGCAGACTTATTTGAAGCCGTCGAGAAATATGTAAAAGATTTTGGACTGCCTCAACCCAATTACAATATTGAGATCAAAAGCCAACCGGATGGAGATGGGATTTACCATCCAGTGCCGCGGGATTTTTCCGATAAGGTTTTTCAATTGATCAATGGTAGGATCGATTGGGAAAGAATCAATATCCAATCTTTTGATTTTAGGGTGTTGCAGTATTACCACAAAACTTATCCAGAGGTCGTTTTGGCCATGTTGGTGGAGGACGCCTCCAAATCATCCGAGCAGCTCCATGAACTGGGTTTTCAACCCCAGATTTATTCCCCCTACTTCCCAAAACTCACGTCAGAGGCAGTGGCTGCAATGCATAAAAAAGGAATGAAAGTCATTCCCTGGACCGTGAATACCACCGAACAGATGGAAGCCCTTTTGGATATGGGCGTGGATGGTATCATTACGGATTATCCGAATTTGGCTCCGAAGCGATAGTTTTATGGTATAGGGTATTTAGTATGTGACCTTCAGGTTTAGATTCATCGCCTGCATCGACAACCCTCAGCGCACAGACCAAGTACCAAATACTTTTTTTCCACACCGGCTCTCTCCCTTGGCGCCCTGAATTAATCTCTCTATTTTTGGCCATTCAAATATATAAATGTCCATGAGGGTACTGGAAGTCATCAGTAAAAAGCAAGAAAGAGAGTTTTTGGAAATGGCCATTAGGCTGTATAAAAACGAGAAAAACTGGATCAGACCTTTGGATAAAGATATTGAAGGCATCTTTCAACCTGAGACCAATAAACTTTTTAAGCAGGGAGGGAAAGCCAAAAGATGGTTGCTGGTAAATGATTACGGAGAAACGATAGGAAGAATCGCTGCATTTGTCCATCCAAAATGGAAAGAAAAGCAACCAACGGGAGGAATGGGTTTTTTTGAATGTATAGCGGATCAGGCTGCCGCTTTCTTGCTTATGGATACTGCCAAGGAATGGTTGAAAACGCAGGGAATGGAAGCCATGGATGGTCCAGTCAACTTTGGGGAAAGGGACAAATGGTGGGGGCTTTTGGTCGATGGTTTTTATCCCCCCAATTACAATATGCCGTGGAACTTCCCCTATTATCAAGCGTTTTTTGAAAATTATGGGTTTCAGATATATTTCAAACAATATACCTATATGAGACCCGTGAAAGGGCTCGGTTTTGATCCCAAAATGATAGAGCGGGCCAATAAAATATTGGCAGATTCCGATTTCGAATTCAGGCACATGCAAGGAAAGGAATTGTCGGAAAAGGCGCCTGAATATTTTATGGAGGTATACAACAAGGCTTGGGCGAGACACATGGGCAAATCCTTGGTACTTAAGGAAACCAAATTCATGTTTGCGAAAATGAAACCCATTATGGATCCTAGATTGATTTATTTTGGATTTCACAAAGGTGAACCCGTTTCTTTTTTCATCAATATTCCAGAAATTAACCAGATTTTCAAATTTGTGAATGGCAAAATGGATTTGATCGGAAAATTAAAGTTTCTTTGGAATAAGACTTTCAATCCGCCTGACAAGATGCTTGGATTGGTATTTGGCGTCGTCCCCGAAGTTCAGGGCATGGGCGTGGAAAGTGCGATGATCATGCAGTACAATAAAACCTTTGCCAGTCAGGATCATTTCTCATACAAAACCATTGAAATGAATTGGATCGGTGATTTCAATCCGAAAATGATGCGCGTCTGTGAGCAGCTCAACGCCGAAATCTATAAAACGCATCACACCTACCGTCTCCTTTTTGACAGCAGAAAACCCTTTGAAAGGCATAAAATTTTTGAATAATTAAATAAAAGTGAAAATGAAGGCTCGGGAGATTTTCAACAATTGGGGTTGTCACATGAATGGAAACCCCCAACTGGACTTTTGAACACCTCATCGAATTTGGCGTTGGATAGCTGGCGACCGCGTGCCAAGATGAATTGAATACCGAAAATTAAATAGATATAAACATGAAAAAATACGATGTAACGGGCATAGGAAATGCCTTGGTGGACATAGAGTTCAAAGTGAAAGATCAATTTTTTGTGGATTACAAGGTTGAAAAAGGCTTGATGACATTGGTGGACGAAGAGCGCCAAAATGCGCTGATGGAAGTGATCGATACTGAGGAAGCAAAAAAACAATGTGGAGGTTCTGCTGCCAATACAGTTATTGCCGTCAGTCAGTTTGGTGGGAATTCCTTTTATTGCTGCAAAGTGGCCAATGATGAGTTGGGGCATTTCTTTGTTCAGGACATGAAAGATTCCGGCGTAGATAACAATCTTGTTTCAGACAATCTTGCCGAAGGCATCACCGGAAAATGTTTGGTGATGGTGACCGAGGATTCAGAGCGTACGATGAACACCTTTTTGGGCATCACACAGAACTTTTCCAAGGCGGATGTCAATGAAGCTGCGATCAAGGATTCCAAGTATTTGTTCATAGAAGGTTATTTGGTCACCTCTCCCAATGGGAAAGAGGCGATGGCCCATGCAAAGAAAATCGCAGAAGCGGCTGGGACAAAAGTTGCGCTGACCTTTTCCGATCCGGCCATGGTCAAATACTTCAAGGCAGGTTTTGATGATGTGATTGGACCCAGCGTAGACTTGCTTTTTGCCAATGAGGAGGAAGCCATGATCTTTACCGAAAAGGATAATATTCTGGAAGCCAGAGAAGAACTGAAAAAAGCGGCAAAACACTTTGTCATCACCCAAGGAAAGAATGGGGCGATGATTTACGATGGGGATACTTTTATCGATATCGAACCCTACAAAACCACGGCGATTGACAGCAATGGAGCAGGGGATATGTTTGCAGGAGCCTTTATGTATGGCATTACCAATGGACATTCCTATGCTTCCAGTGGAAAACTTGCGTCCATGGCCAGTTCCAAAATCGTAAGTCAGTTTGGCCCACGGTTGAAGTGGCACGAAGCCAAAGAAGTTTTGACCAGGTTGACACCATGAGTTCAAAACCCTTTCCGATCTTGAAAATCGGGAAGGGTTTTATTTTTTTTAATGCTTTTTTTTCAAGCATTTCTGAGAAGAGTGATGGGATTATTTTTTTTAAGAGAGCATTCTCAAGTATCTCCGCGTACCCCAGAATCGAATTTTTTAATGTTTAGGGGGAACTAATCTATATTTAAATATAAATTAGTTCCCAAGTTTGTTTCTTTTGATTATTAATTATATTTTTCCAACCCTTTTTAGAGATTCATAAATAATTGGTTGTTTTTGGTGCCCTCTGCAAAACCTTTACCCTATGAAAATGTGTTTAACTAAAAAGCCGAATCAAATCCAAATTCAAATAGAACCAATATGAGAAAGTTTACCTTTTTAATGTTGTTGACCGGACTGACAAGTCTCTCATCAATCGCTCAAAACAAAATCGAGTTCAAGGAATTTACCTTGGACAATGGACTGCATGTGATTCTCCACCAAGACAATACGACTCCGATTGTAGCCACATCAGTATTGTATCATGTTGGCTCCAAAAATGAAAATCCAGAGAGAACTGGATTTGCCCATTTTTTCGAACACCTACTTTTCGAGGGAACAGAAAACATTGGCAAGGGGGAGTACATGTCCAAGATCGAGTCGATCGGCGGCACCCTCAATGCATTCACCTCAAATGACATTACGTATTATTACGAAATAGTACCTTCCAACCAACTGGAAACTGCGATTTACATGGAAAGTGAGCGGATGCTCCATCCCAAAATCGATCAGGTTGGCGTGGATACACAGCGTGAGGTGATCAAGGAGGAAAAGCGTCAGTCTTATGACAACAGGCCTTATGGCACCATCCTTCCAGAAACGATGAAACGTGCTTTCCTTACACATCCCTACATGTGGCCGGTGATCGGATCCATGGAAGGTTTGGATGCAGCGAAGCTGGAAGAATTTATGGCGTTCCACAAAGCGTATTATGTCCCCAACAATGCAACATTGACCATTGCAGGGGATATTGATTATGACCAAACAGAAGAATGGGTGAAGGCTTATTTTACTGAAATTCCTAAAGGACCCAGCGAGTTTTACAGGCCGAATGTGAAAGAGGCAGTGAAAACTGCTGAAGTTAGGGATATCGTGTATGACAACATACAAATTCCAGCTATTATCCAGTCTTACAATCTTCCTCCCAAAAACCACCCGGATTCTTATGCAATGTCCATGCTTTCTACCTATTTGACAGGAGGGAAATCTTCTTTGATGACCAAGGAATTGGTGGACAATCAGCAGAAAGCACTTGCGGTAGCAGCCATTCCTTTGGATTTGGAAGATGGCGGCGTGTTTTTGATGTATGCAATTACCAATATGGGGGTGGAACCAAAAGATTTGGAAGCCGAAATGGATGGTTTATTGAAAAAAGTACAGGACGAAGGGATTTCTGAAAATGACTTCCAAAAACTCCAGAATATCATAGAAAACAATTTGGTCAGCAAAAACAGCTCCATGGCTGGAATTGCTCAGAATCTTGCAGAATCAAGATTGTTCTTTGGCGGAACCGATTACATCAACAATGAATTGAGTTTTTTCAGGGCAGTGAAAAGAGAAGATCTCCAGAGAGTAGCCAAACAATACCTCAATCTCGATGGAAGGGTAGTACTTTATTACCTTCCAAAATCCGCTCAACCAGCCGAATAATTTTTGATCCTTTTAAAATAAGAGAAACATGAAAAAGATATTGCTATATTTTATTATGAGCTTGATGATTCCTGCGGGAATGGCTCAGGTTGATAGGTCGACTTATCCAGAAGCTGGTCCAGCCAGGGAAATCAAATTGGGGGATGCTGAGTCCTTTACCCTGAAGAATGGCTTGAAGGTATTTGTGGTTAAGAACTCAAAACTTCCTCGCGTAGCTTTCTCTTTGGTGTTGGAGCGTGACCCGATCTTTGAGGGGAATAAAGCCGGTATGCTGGGATTGGTGGGAGAAATGATGACTGCTGGCACATCGAACAGGACGAAAGACCAACTGGATCAGGAAATCGATTTCATCGGTGGTTCGTTGAGCGCCAGTGCCAATTCCATTTTTGCCTCCTCCTTGAAAAAACACCAAGGAAAAGTGTTGGAACTGATGTCGGATGTCTTGTTCAATCCGATTTTTCCACAAGAAGAATTGGACAAATTGAAAAAACAATCCATCTCCGGCTTGGCAACAAGCAAGGACGATCCAAATTCGATATCAAGAAGATTGAGTGCTGCCTTGGTTTATGGAAAAGATCACCCGTATGGAGAGTCTGAGACAGAAGCCACGATCAATAACATCACGGTGGAGGATATCAAAGGATATTATCAGACTTATTACAAGCCCAACATTGCATACTTGGCCATCGTGGGAGACATCGATGAAAAAGAAGCAAGGAAATTGGTAGAACAATATTTCAGCAAGTGGAAAAAAGGAGAAGTGCCAAAGAAAACGTATGCCAAACCTGCCTTACCTGAAAAAAATCAGGTGGCATTGGTAGATAGGTCTGCGTCAGTACAAACCGTCGTTAACATTACCTATCCCATGGAAATGAGATTGGACAATCCTGAGTATTTGACCACAAGGGTGTTGAATTATATCTTGGGTGGAGGATCTTCTTCAAGGCTTTTCTTAAATCTAAGAGAAGACAAAGGATATACCTATGGTGCCTATTCCTCCATCGGAGCGGATAAATTGGTAACCAGTTTTTCTGCAAATGCCAGCGTTAAACAAACTGCGACCGATAGTTCCATTCATGAAATGATTTATGAAATCCGGAACTTGGCCGATAAAGGGATTACCCAATCTGAATTGGAAACAGCCAAAGCCAATCTGAGTGGTTCATTTGGAAGATCACTGGAGAGTCCTTCCACAATCGCCAATTTCGCCATCAACACGGAGAGATATAAATTGCCGAAGGATTTCTATACTACCTACCTACAGAGATTGAATGCGATCACCATAGAGGATGTAAATGCTGCCGCAAAAAAACACCTTAAACCTGATAACATGTATATCACCGTTGTTGGCAATGGAAGCGAAATCAAGGACAAGCTGACGGCTTTCGGAGAAATCAAAACCTTCACCAATATGGGGGAACCTGAAAAGGAAATGCAAATGGCAGATGCGGACATGACCGCCAGTAAAGTCATCGACAATTATATCACAGCAATCGGCGGAGAAGAAAATCTAAAAAAGATCAAGACTGCAAAAATTGAATCTTCCGCAGAGATCCAAGGAATGAAATTGTCGTTTTTATTCCTTTATGATGAGCCAAAAGCGGCTTTCAACCAAAAAGTAATGATGATGGGTAACGTTGCCTCCAATACAACCATTAAGGATGGAAAGGCCGTGATGTCCGCAGGTGGACAAACTCAGGAGTTGACTGACGAGCAATTCGAGGCTGCAAAAATGGGGATGTTTATTTTTCCAGAGCTCCATTTTGAAGATCTAGGATACAACATAGAATTAGATGGTATCAAAGATGTGGAGGGAGAGGAAGCTTACAAAGTCATTGTCACTAATCCAACCGGTTCAAAACAAGTGAATTATTACAGCGTTGCCACGGGTTTGAAAATCAAAAATGAGAATGCTGAGGCGGGTGATTCCTCATTTGGGAGCTATGAAGAAATTCAAGGGGTAAAATACCCGATGGAAACGGTCATCAAATCCCCGATGATTCCTGTTCCCTTGGAAAGTAAAGTTGAAAAAATAGAATTCAATGTTGCCATTTCTAGTGAGGAAATGAATTAAAGAAAAACAAAAAGAGGGTCTTGGCCCTCTTTTTGTTTTTCCCATCGAACAATTTAAAACAAATCAACATTCATGAAAAAACTTGGTTTATTCGCAACAATATTGACAGTAGGAGCACTTCATGTCTCTGCAATGGCTGGCACTGAGGCCATGGAAAGCAAAAGATTTACTTCAAAAACCGAGACAAAATTAAAGATTAGGGAGATAGATCCATCAGAGGTAATTGCAAAATACTTGAAGGCTGTTGGAGGAAAAGAAAAAATTGCAAAAATCCTGAACTCGGTAAGGGTCATGGAAGCGGATTTTCAAGGAAATACAATTTTGATCAAAGGAATCAGTGATCAAGAAAACAGTCGCATGATCCAAGAGACCAGTGTAATGGGAAATGTGGTCCAAAAAACCGTCGTTGTCAACGGTGTGGGAACAATCTCAGCAATGGGGCAGGAGCAGGCGATCACTGAAGAAATGATGCAAATGATTAAATCCCAGATGTACCTTTTTCCAGAGGAGCATTATAAGGAAATGGGATTTGGCTTGGAAATCAGGGGTACCGAAACCATAAGCGGGGAAGATGCCAATGCTCTTGTCATCACGTTTCCAAATGGAATGAAGATCATGGAATATTACAGTGTAGCCAGTGGTTTGAAACTGAAAACGAGTTCTGATGCAACAGGTGACATCGATTATTCAGATTACCAGGAAGTGGATGGGCTGTTGATCCCAATGACACTGACTATCAAAAATGCAATGCTGCCAATTGCTTTGGAAGGCAAAGTGACTTCTATCGTTTTCAATCAGAAATTGACGGATGCGGATTTTAAATAAGTTTGAAAACATATTAAGAAAAAAAGGCTTTCCATTTCCGGAAAGCCTTTTTTTATGCATTAGGATGGGTTTTCATCCAATGGTCTACGGAGTATTTACCCGATCCATAGACAAGGAAAACAATCAGAAGTAGTAGGATAACCAATGAAATTTCAAATTCAAGGTTGTTTCCCAAGGAAAGAAATCCCTGTTGGATATTGACAAAAAAGACAGCAAAAAAAAGTATAGGCAATTGAAATAACACCGCCAACCTGGTCACAAGACCGAGGGCTATCAAAATACCACCCACCAAATGTGCAAAAGCAACATAGTGCGCCAATGCCATATTAAAAAACGCTAAATCTGCCGTTTTTGAAATCCCAATCAATGCATCAGTGTCGGAAATAAACAAGATACCCTTATAAAGGATAAATAAACCCAAGGCAATGCGGACATAATCTATCCAAATAGGATGATGCTTGTCCGCCCATTTTTCGATTTTGGCTACAGCATCCATTTTTTTCAATTGATTTATTGTACATTTCAATTTACTAAAAATTGGAATGAATTGCCAATTATTTATTTATAATCATCAGTATAACAATGTATTATGTCCTTTTCTTAGGGCTTCCACATTTCTTGATACCCAACTTTATCCGGAGCCATCAAGGAATAATTAGGAAAATACAAAGTGGGATCTTTTTTCAAATCGACATTGATTATTCTTCCCCATCTCAAAAGGATCAGGGTTACTTCTGAAGGTTCGTGGGTGATCTCTGCTGAAAATTCAATTCCGTTGAGTTCCAAAATTTTGTCACCGAGCATTACCTGATAGTAGGCTTTCGATTCCGGGTGTACCTCGATGATTTTACCGGAGGGATCGAATTTAATTCCATACCGATGGACAAGGAAGTCTGAGTTGTATTCTTGAATCACCTTGACACCAATGCCCGCCAATAATTTTTCAAGGGTATTGAAAATGTCCTCTTTGCCATAAACAAAAGACTGGAAAAAGTTTTGGATTGAATTGTTTCCGGCGGAAAATTTCTTGGTGATCAGTTCTTCATAGTCGTTTAGTGTGTACCCCAATTGGGTTTTACCATAATTCAACCACATTTCTTTCATGATTTCTTCGATCGAGGATCCCTCACTGACCAGCATCAAATCCAAACAGAGGGTAATCAAAGCACCCCGGTTATAAATATTGACTTTCTTATTCGGGATACCTGGCTTGTAGCCGTCTACCCATAGATCAAGACTTGATTCCACTATTGATTGGTTTTTCCATCCCAAGCCATCGAATTCCCGCTGGATCTGTTTTTCCAAAATAGCGAGGTATTCGGTTAGACTATAATACCCCGATTTAAGGAGCATCAAGTCACCCATGTAGGTCGTAACGCCTTCCAAGACAAGTCCGGTGTCAAGATAGGTTTCTTTAGAGAGATCAAAGGGGAGGAGCTCCTTTGGCCTGATCCGGCAGACATTCCAATAATGATAAAGCTCGTGCGAACTTACTCCGATAAGTTTGTCTAAATTATTCTTTTCCTTCAGGCTTTCTGCAGGCCCAAAGGTGATGACTGTGCTCATGGCATGTTCTACGCCATGGTAGTGTGGATAGGGGAGCAATTGAAAGATGAAATGATAGTCTTCGGAAGGGAATTCGCCAAAGGCAAGGATTTGTTTTTGAGTGAAGGCCAGGAAAATGGCAATGAGACCATCCATATCAAAATGGATTTCACCTTGAAACCACAAGTGGAAAGTGGTATGGGCGATTTTATATTGGAAATGTTTTAAATTTTCGCTTGCGAGTAAGGGACTATCGATTAAATTTTGGAAATCCGTAGCTTCGAACTTGAACCCCTCTCTGTTGGGCATAGACGTGGCTACCTGAAAACTTTCGGGGATCTTGAGTTCGATGGTGATGTTTTCCATCTTCCTTTGCAAAACTTCAAAGGCACAATTTGTGAAATTCAAATACAATTGAACATCATCTGACCAGCTGCCTCCAGCATCCATCTGATTGGCATAAAATTCATAGATGATTTGGTAAGTGCCCTTTTCATCTGCCCTGAATTGCCATAAATCCTTTGTGGGCTTGTTCCATGCGATATCCTTTCCTCTGAATTTCACCTGAAAACCCCGAATTTTTTGAGCATAATTGGCCATTTCGTATCTTCCCGGTCTCCAAGCAGGCAGCTGAAGGTCTAAGGTTTCATGATCCAAACAGGCAAGAGAAATCTCGATTTGGATAAATTGAGAGGCTACAGATTTTCTGGAAATCAAATAATGCATGTATCTTTGTTTTTGGGATTCAAACAAAAGTAATCGACTGGTTTGTAAATAAAAAAAACCTATCTATCTTTGCAGTCCTTTTCGGGGTAGATCCCATAAAGCGAATTAAGAAACAAACATATTATTAAAGGATATTGTCATGAAAAGAACATTTCAGCCTTCTCGCAGAAAAAGAAGAAACAAGCACGGATTTAGAGAAAGAATGTCTACAGCAAATGGTAGAAGAGTAATCAAAGCCAGAAGAGCAAAAGGAAGACACAAACTTTCCGTTTCCTCCGAAAAAACGCTGAAGAAGTAATCCATTGCATTATATTTCGTATTTTTAATACGTGAAAGTAAATGCAATGAATTACAAACTTCCCAAGAATGAGAGAGTACATTCGAAAAAGTCTATAAAGGAACTTTTTGACAAAGGTTCCTCTTTTTTTTTATATCCCTTCAAGGTACTCTACCTTGATCAATCAATAATTGAAAACGGAACCCATCAGGTACTTTTTTCCGTTTCAAAGAAGAAGATTAAAAAAGCTGTCCACAGGAACTTCGTGAAGAGAAGGGTAAAGGAAGCCTATAGGCTTCACAAGCACCTTTTGAATCACGAATCAGAGCACAAGAAATTAATTGCTCTGATTTACGTTTCTACCGATAAGTCCAGCTTTGAAATCATCCAGTCAAAAATTCAGAAAATTTTGAAAAAACTGCAAACATTGGGACATTCCTCTTGATTCTAAAAGAATATGATGAAATTAAAAAACAAAACGGTATTGGTCCTGCTCGCTTCGGTTTTGACGCTGGGGCTTCTTTTTTCATTTTCCAACAAAGACGACAAGCTTTTTTCCATTGCCAAAAACCTGGATATTTTCGCTTCATTGATTCGGGAGCTTGATTCTTATTATGTGGACGAAATCGATCCCGAAAAATTGGTCACGGTTGGAATCGCGGCAATGCTCGAAGAATTGGATCCTTATACTGAGTTTATCCCCGAAGAAAATTCGGATGACTTCAGGTTGATGACCACAGGGGAGTATGGTGGCGTAGGTGCGCTGATCGGTAACCGCACCGGTATAAATATGATATTGATGCCCTACAAAGGTTTCCCGGCACAAGTAGGTGGGCTGAGAATAGGGGATGAGATTCTAATGGTTGACACAGTAAATGTCAGGGAAAAGTTAACCTCTGATATTTCTAAACTTTTGAAAGGCCCCGCCAATACACCTGTAATGGTGGAGGTGAAAAGAGGCGATGATACGCTTTCGGTAAATTTGACAAGAAAGAAAATCGTCATCAGCAATGTCCCCTACTATGGGAAACTTGATGAGCAGACAGGTTATATCAAACTGACAGACTTCACCACCAATGCTTCAGCAGATGTAAGAAAAGCCCTAATCGACTTGAAGTCGCAGGGGATTACCCGATTGGTACTCGATGTAAGGGACAATCCCGGTGGGATCCTAAAAGAGGCCGTCGAAATCGTCAACCTTTTTATCCCCAAAGGAAAAGAAGTGGTGAAGACCATCGGAAAGCTTGAGAGTGTCAACGCTGTCTATAAAACCACAAAAACACCACTGGACAAAGACATTCCATTGGTGGTCCTCATCAATGAAAGGAGTGCATCTGCGGCGGAAATCGTAGCGGGGGCATTGCAGGATTATGACAGAGCAGTGTTGATAGGAAGGAAAACTTTCGGTAAAGGTTTGGTACAGACGAGTATTCCCCTTTCGTATAATTCCCAGGTGAAAGTGACAACCGCTAAATATTATATTCCAAGTGGCCGTTGTATCCAAGCCATTGATTATAGCAATCGGGATGAGAATGGTAATTCGATTGCCATTCCTGACTCCTTGAGAAAAGAGTTCAAGACCAAAAATGGGCGGATTGTACTTGATGGCGCTGGTATCGAACCAGACACTAAAGTAGAATTGAAATCCTATTCACCTATTGCCTATAGCTTGGTGGCCAGAAACCATGTATTTGATTTTGGGACTGAGTTTTTCAGAGCCAACAAAGAAATCGCTTCACCAAGGGAATTTGAGATTACCGACAAGATCTACGACGGATTTATCAAGTCTCTCGAAGGAAAAGAATATGATTATACCACATACGTGGAAAAAAGTATCGAGGACCTTGAAAAGTACGCCCAAAAAGAAAAGTATTATGACGAAATCAAAGTCCAAATTGAAGACTTGAAGAAGAAGGTCAGTCACAGCAAGGAACAAGACTTAGTCACTTTCAAACAGGATATTAAAGATGCTTTGCTGGAGGAAATCGTTTCTAGGTATTATTTTCAGGAAGGTATCATCGAAGCATCGTTGCGAAAAGATGCTGAGGTCGAAAAATCCTTGGAGGTTTTAAACGATCGATCAAGGATGACCAAATTGTTGATTGCTTCAAACAGGAGTAAGTAAGATTTTGGAATCTTAATTCCCCAAATGGCTTTAATTTTATCTATAGAAACCGCTACTGCGGTTTGTTCAGTTGCCTTACACGAAGATGGACGTCTGATGGCGTTCCATGAGCTCCATCAAGATAACGTTCATGCCAGAAGTTTGATGGGGCTGGTGCGGAATGTGTTTGAGCAAGCAGGCCTTGAGAAAACAGCCTTGGATGCCGTAGCGGTTTCCTCTGGTCCAGGTTCTTATACTGGGTTAAGGATCGGGGTCTCTGTTGCCAAAGGTTTGGCTTATGCCTTGGACAAACCCGTTATTGGTGTTGGAACGCTTGAAGCACTTGCCTTTAGGGCCATTCCTTTTTCTGATTCAACGGACACCATCATTCCAATGCTGGACGCAAGAAGAATGGAAGTGTATGCTTTGGTAATGGATGGTCTTGGGGATACCCTCATCTCCCCTCAGCCGTTCATTTTGGAGGATAATCCTTTTATGGAATACCTGGAAAAGGGGAAGGTGTTTTTTTTGGGTGATGGAGTACCTAAATCCAAAGAGATCCTTTCCCATCCAAATTCGCGATTTGTCCCACTTTTCAATTCTAGCCAATCCATCGGTGAATTGGCATACAAAAAATTTCTGAAGGCTGATTTTGAAAGCTTGGCTTACTTCGAGCCAAACTATATCAAGGAATTCAGGATTGTGAAATCGAAGAAAAACCCATTTCTGGTATGAGTGAAATCATCAACAAAGTAGCAAACAGCCCTCTTGTCACGATAGATTTAGAAAATTTCTATAGACCGGAGGAAAGAATGGTTTTTGACCTCAAGGATTATTTATTCCAGGAATTGGTGTTGAGGGAAAAAGACTTTCGGTTAGCATTGAAAGATTTGGATTGGGAAGCATACAGAGGGAAATTGGTGGCCATAGATTGCAGTGTGGATGCTATTGTTCCGAACTGGGCCTTTATGCTTGTAGGGATTCAATTGACCAAAATAGGGGTGGAATATGTCATTGGTGATTTGAAGTCCCTAGAGCAATTTCTTTTTGAGGAGGCAATTTCAAAAATCAACCCTGTGGATTTCAAAGATAAACCGGTCGTGATCAAAGGTTGCAGTAAATTTCCAGTCCCCATGTATGCCTATGGAAGGATCGTTGCCAAGATACAAGGTCATGCAAAATCCATCATGTATGGCGAGCCTTGCAGTACAGTGCCCTTGTATAAGGTGGCGAAATAAAATTATTGAGCTTTGCCACAGAGATTTACTCATTTCATAGAAATTATTTAAGTGCCATTTTTGGTATTTTTGTAAAACTCCCCTATGTTTGCAAACCCAAATGAGGGGAGTTGGAAAGAAGGTTTTCCAAAACACATTGAAATTCAAATATCGAGAAAGAGGCAAAACATTTCTGAAAAGAAATTTCAAAAAGTGTTTTGTAAGTTAAAATTATCTCCCGATATTTGCACTCGCTTTCAGGGGAAATGTCCTCCGAAACCATTCTCTTACGGAGAAAAAGTTCATTGAAGTAGTGTAAGACAAAACGAAAATAGTAGCACAATGCTTATGCATTGTGACCTTGGGCAGGAAGACACAGCAGAGCGATCTGCAAAACAAACTATACAATGGAGAGTTTGATCCTGGCTCAGGATGAACGCTAGCGGCAGGCCTAATACATGCAAGTCGAACGGGATCCAGAAGCTTGCTTTTGGTGAGAGTGGCGCACGGGTGCGTAACGCGTATGCAACCTACCTTATACAGGGGGATAGCCCGGGGAAACCCGGATTAATACCCCGTAGTATTTATTTCCTGCATGGGAGATTGATTAAAGCCTTCGGGCGGTATAAGACGGGCATGCGTAGGATTAGCTAGTTGGTAAGGTAACGGCTTACCAAGGCGACGATCCTTAGGGGTTCTG